>NZ_JAHPZL010000009.1 GCF_019331795.1 Austwickia sp. TVS 96-490-7B | reverse complement strand
AAAGAGATATGGTTGATTATTGGAACGATTGTTTTAATGATTTACATATATTACAACCAGATTGGAAAACTATCAAACGTACTTCTGATAGAGCAATGATTTTTATGTTGTTGAATGACGAAGAAGAATGGGGAAAACTAGAAAGACGTACTAAGAATAAATATAAAAAATTAATTAAAGAAATATCGCCAATTGATTTAACGGATTTGATGAAATTGACTTTAAAAGCGAACGAAAAACAATTGCAAAAGCAGATTGATTTTTGGTTATCTGATGTTAAATTTTAATGTCAGTGAGCTTTCGCGAATGCGATCAGCAAACTGACATTTTCACAATTAAATTATTTATTGTAAGTTGCTAGTGTTTTGACTAGTAACTTTTTTTATTTTAGC
>NZ_JAHPZL010000008.1:551103-776396 GCF_019331795.1 Austwickia sp. TVS 96-490-7B | reverse complement strand
TCACTGGAGGCCGCCCACCACGGAAAAACACCACAGCAGCACTGCTCTACGTGCTACTCAGTCACCCTCACTGCGCGGAGATGTCTCCACTGTGGTGCCGCCGCACGCCGCTGCCGCCCGGTCCTGGCCCGGACGATGCCGACGTACGACGAACCGTGGACCACTCCGGCCTCGTACGGCCTACTGTCACGGACCCGTCACGCATCACCACGCGCGACGCTGATGCGCCACCACCTCGCGCCCCCGACCGCGGGCGCGTACCGCCTGTCACTCGAGGAGAGCCATGCTCGACAAGGATCTGCTGGACCAGCTGAAGACCTACCTGGAGATGGTGAAAGAGCCCATCGAGCTCGTTGCCACCCTCGGCGATGGCCCCAAGGCCGCAGACATGCAGGCCATGCTCACCGAGATCGCTGCTCTATCAGACAAGGTCACCGCCAGGTTTGACGGTAGCAACCCCCGCCAGCCCGCCTTCGACATTGTGCGAGCCGGCACTGACATCAAGGTCACCTTCGCGGGACTCCCCCTGGGGCACGAGTTCACCTCGCTCGTGCTGGCGCTGCTGCATGTCGGTGGCCACACCATCAAAGAGGACGAAGACACTGTCGCCGCGATCACCGCACTGGATGGCGACTACGAATTCACGACGTACATGTCGCTGGAATGCCAAAACTGTCCGGCCGTCGTCCAAGCCCTCAACACGATGGCTGTGCTCAACCCCCGCATCACGCACACTGCCGTCGAAGGATCGCTCTTCCAGGATGAGGTGAACGCGAAGAATATCCTCGCCGTTCCCACGGTCTATCTCAACGGTGAGGTCTTTGGGCAAGGCCGCATGGACGCCGCCCAGATCGTCGCCAAACTCGACTCCGGCGCCAGCGAGCGCGCTGCGGCAAAACTCACCGAAAAAGAACCTTATGAGGTGCTCGTCGTCGGAGGAGGCCCGGCTGGGGCTGCCGCGTCGATCTACACCGCACGTAAGGGCATCCGCACCGGACTCGTCGCCGAACGCTTCGGCGGTCAGGTGCTCGACACGATGGCCATCGAAAACTTCGTCTCGGTGCCGCACACTGAAGGGCCCACGCTCGCCGCCAACTTGGAAGAGCACGTCCGTCAGTACGATGTTGACCTCATGAAAGGTCTGGCCGCCACCAAACTGGTGCCTGCCAGCGCGCCGGGCGGTCTCCACACCGTCGAATTCGGCACCGGGTCGTTGCAAGCTAAATCCGTGGTGCTCGCGACCGGTGCTCGCTGGCGGCACATGGGCGTGCCCGGCGAAGAGGAATACCGCAACAAGGGTGTCACCTTCTGCCCGCACTGCGACGGCCCCCTCTTCAAGGGCAAGAAAATCGCTGTCATTGGCGGCGGCAACTCCGGCATCGAAGCGGCGATCGACCTCGCCGGTGTCGTCGGCCACGTCACGGTCATCGAATTCCTCGACGTCCTGCGCGCCGATGAGGTCCTCGTCGACAAGCTCAAGAGCCTGCCTAACGTCGACATCATCATGAACGCCCGCACCACCGAAGTCCTCGGCGATGGCACCGCAGTCACCGGAATCACCTACGAGGACCGCACCAGCGGCGAGATCAAACAGCTCGACCTGCAAGGGATCTTCGTGCAGATCGGTCTCCTGCCCAACACCGAGTTCCTCAAGGGCAGCGTCGAACTCTCCGAGCGGGGCGAGATCGTCATCGATGCCCGTGGCGCCACCAACATCCCCGGCATCTTTGGTGCCGGCGATTGCACCACCATCCCGTACAAGCAGATCATCGTGGCTGAAGGCTCCGGGGCGACCGCTGCCCTCTCTGCTTTCGACCACCTCATCCGCACCAGCGGATCGACCACGACGGTCTGAGGCCGCCGTCACACACCCGGGGGTCGATGACCACGGCACGGGAACATCGACCCCCGGGTGGACATCCCACGGAAGAGACCACCCATGAACCTGCGCGACCTTGAATACCTCGTCGCCCTGGCCGACCATCGCCACTTTGGGCGAGCCGCCGCCGCCTGCTACGTCAGCCAGCCCACCCTGTCCACCCAGATCAAAAAACTCGAAACCGAGCTGGGCGTCCCCCTGGTCGAACGCGGATCTCGATCAGTGCTACTCACCCCCGCTGGCGCCGAAGTGGTCGTCCGGGCCCGCCATCTTCTTGACGACGCTGACCAGATCCGCCGGATCGCCAAAGCCGTCGCCGACCCCGAAGCGGGTGTCTTGCGGTTGGGACTATTCCCCACACTCGCGCCGTATCTGCTGCCACATGTCATGGACCGGTTGCGTGCCCGCTTCCCCCGCCTTGAACTTCTTCTCGTTGAGGAAAAAAGCCCCGCGCTGATCGACCAACTGCGCAGCGGCGCTCTCGACGCAGCCGTCCTCGCCACACCCGTCGGGGAAGACGGGCTCATCTGTGAGCCCGTCTTCCAAGAAGACTTCCTCCTGGCCATCCCGCCAGACCATCGTCTCGCCCACGCCGAGGAGCCACTCCCCGTCGACGTCCTCTCTGGGCAAGAACTGCTCCTTCTCGAAGATGGCCACTGCCTGCGTGAACAGGCCCTTGACGTCTGCGCCCGCGGCGGCGGTCGGGAACGCGGCGGTTTCCGTGCCACCAGCTTGGAAACGCTGCGCCACATGGTGGCCACCGGAGCTGGGCTGACCTTGCTGCCACGGCTCTCAGTCAGCGCTCCTGTCCCCGCTCACCCTGGAGTGGTGCTCAAAGAGCTAGCCGCGCCCACCCCCCATCGGCAGGTGGCACTGGTCCGACGCGCCACCCACGTCGATGCCGCACTGCTTGGCGAGGTCGCCCAGGTCTTGAGAGATGTCCCGCACGTCACTCCACTCAGCTAACCGCGGCCGGGACCGGGGCATCACCCCTGTCCCGGCCCGAAGACTCAGGAACCGGCGAGAAGAGATCCATCTCGGCATGGCACCATCAGAACCGTGATGGTCCTTCTGTGTGTTCTTGTCGTCCTGTTGGCCGGTGCGGTCGCGGCGCTCGCCAGTGGGCGGGTCGGCACCGACATGAGCGTGGCGATGCCACCACCGGTGCACACCACTGGCCATGAGCTATTGACCGGTGACGAGATCACCCGCGCTGATGTCGCAGCGCTGCGCTTCGACCGAGCCGCGCGCGGCTATCGGATGGATCAGGTCGATGCCGTGCTCGACCGGATCGCTGAGCAGCTCGACGCCCGTGACGAACGGATCGCGGTGCTCACCGCCCACCTCGAAGGTCAAGGCCAAGCCTGGCACACCGCACCAGAGCCAGTCCCCGACCGACCAGATGATCCCTTATCTACCCCAGCAACGCCAGAGTCGACGCCAGGCTCTCCGTCGTGATGGCGCCCGCCTGGTGGCGGGTGAGGCTGCAGGAATCACATCGCTTCGCGATGGTGATCCTGGCCGTGTACCTCCTGGCCCGAGGATTTAGCGCTTTACTGCTCGTCGAGCTCACCCACTACCAAGTCCCCGTGAGCTGGACCGGGCCCGACGTGCGCTATGACACCATCGTCGGGCTCTGGGATGCTGGCTGGTACAAAGAGATCGCCACCCAGGGCTACCCACCAGTGTTGCCTCGTGACGAACTCGGCCAGTTGCAACAAAACGCCTGGGCGTTCTATCCCCTATTCCCCTTCCTCACCCGCGCCTTCATGGCGATCACCGGGGCACCCTTCGCGATCACTGGGGCCATGCTGGCGCTGGTCCTCGGCGGCGCTGCCGCCCTGCTCATCGCCGTAATATTGCGCGCTCACATCGGCACAGGGGGAGCGATCGCAGCGACCGCCGTCTGGTCTACCTGCGCGCCGTCGCCGGTGCTCCAAGTGGCCTACACCGAAAGCCTGGCGATCCTGCTGCTAGCAGCAGTTCTATATTTCCTAGAACGGCAACGATGGTGGCCTGCTGCAGGGATCGCCGTCCTGACCGGCTTGGCCCGCCCCATCGCCGTACCTTTAGGGATCGTCGCGCTCGTTGCGGTCTTCGTCCGCTGGCGCCGCCGCGAAGCCCAACCGATCTCCCGTAGCGAGTACGGCGGGATGGCAGCCGCTGTGGTCGGATGCGGATTGGCGGGATTGACCTGGCCAGTCATCGCCTGGTGGGGGACCGGGGTACGCACCGCCTACACCGACACCATGGGAACCTGGCGGTACGGCCAAGACATTGTGCCGCTGAAACCCTGGGTGGGAATTGCGGACTACCTCTTCGGCCCGGCTGGACCGTGGGCTCTGGTGGCGGCCGTCGTGCTGATCATCGGGGTCGCTGTGGGGCCCTGGGCGGCCCAGCTATCTCCGGTGTTGCGTGCCTGGATCCTGGCATATCCGTTGTACCTGGCGGTGGTCCTCGATCCAGGGACGAGTTTGTTCAGATACCTTCTTCCTTGCTTTCCGTGGGCAGCGATCGCCGTCGACGCAGCCTGGCGGCGCAACGAGGACGTGATGCGGTCGTCCATGGCGATGCTCTCCCGGTGGGGGGTCACCGCCGGGTGGGTGCTCTTCGGCCTGGCCACCCAATGGTGGTGGTTATACGAGCTGTGGCGTTTTGTCCCCCCCAGCGACTTTCCGCCGTGATCGCAGGACCATGACAACGACAGCGGCGTTTCACCCCTCGGGGTGGAACGCCGCTGTCATCGCTCAGAACGTGGCGGACACAGGTCAGCGACCGTTGAATTGTGGGGCCTGTTTCGTCAAGAAAGCTTCCACCGCAACGCGATGATCAGCGCTCGCGCCGGTCCGGGCCATCATCTGTGCCTCAAACTCCAAGGTCTGCTCCAAATCGTGACCGGCACCATACGCCACCGAACGCCGTAGCGCGCCGTACGCGAGCGTCGGGCCGGCTGCCAGATCGCTGGCCAGCTGAGCCACCGTAGATTCCAGCTCATCGTCGGGGACAAGCTGGTCGATCAGCCCCAGGCGGAGGCACTCGTCAGCCGGGATAGTGCGCGGCCGCAACAGCAGAGCTTTAGCCCTGGCTGGGCCCACCAATCGAGGCAGCCAATACGACGTCCCTGAATCACAGGACAGGGCGATGCCAGCAAATGCCGGATTCATGCCAGCACTCGCCGCCATCACGCGCAGGTCTGCCGCGAAGGCGAAGGCCATCCCAGCGCCGGCGGCGACACCGTTGATCGCGGCGATGACTGGTTTGTCCATCGTGGCGAGCAAGCTGACGATCGGGTTGTAGTGCTCGGTGACTGTGGTGCCGAGGGCTTCATGATCGGCGGTGAGGGCAGCGACGTGTTCGTGGAGGTCTTGCCCCACGCAGAAAGCACGGCCAGCGCCAGTGAGGACCACGCAACGGACGTTGTCGTCCTGGGCGACATCAGTTAACGCGGTCAGTAAGGCATGTTTGGTGGCCATATCCAGGGCGTTCATGGCGGTTGGTCGGTGGATTTGCACCGTGGACACGCCGTGGTCCTGGATGATTCGTACCGGTGCATCCGTGAGAGGCACGGTGTTCATGGGCTGTTCCTTCCCCGATCCTGAGGGCTGGTGAATCGACGGACTTGTCAGCTGAATTCCGCCCCCGATTTCGCATGGCCAGAGCAGCAAGGGATAATGGTCCTTGTCGGGCGAACGATTGCGACGATGGGCGTCTGGTGGACGACCATGACGGCAGCGTACGGCGTCTGAGGATGTCGATGAGCCTGCAGTGCACCAGAACCTGAGAAAGGGGCAAAGATGGCCGCGATGAAGCCGCGCACCGGCGACGGGCCGCTGGAAGTCACCAAAGAGGGGCGCGCGATCATCGTGCGTATGCCTATTGAGGGCGGTGGCCGGCTGGTCGTCGAGATGACCCCTGATGAGGCTGCTGACCTCGGGCGCGCCATCCAGGGTTGCGAGAGCGTTCCGCTCTGAGCCACGGCGTTGACCATCCTGCTCCCTCAGCGATCTGGCGTAGCCGAGGGGCGGGGCACGATTGTTTTTCCAGGAGGGGTTCCGCATATCGCGGGGCCCCTGCTGTTGTTTTCCCGTGATTGCTCCGTCGGGCTGCAGGCTCCAACCTGTGCTGAGCTGCCGTGAGTTAGCGCTTCACCGCAGCAAAAAGGCCGTCTCCCACTGGAAGCAGTGTGGGGATAATTCGCTCATCGTCACGCAACTGTTTGCCCAGGTCGCGCACGATGGTGGTGGTTTCGTCCCGGACCGCGGGATCTGCAACACGGTCATGCCACAGCATGTTGTTGATAGCCAGGACGCCACCGCGTCGCAGAATCCTGATCGCTTGTTCGACATAGGCCGGATAGTCCGGTTTCGCGGCGTCAACGTGCACCATGTCGTAGGCCTGATCGGTCAATCGAGGGAGGACGTCGAGGGCATCCCCAGTGATCACTCGAGTGCGTTGCGGGGGCACCCCGGCCTCCTGAAAGGCCTGTTTTGCCATGCGGCCATGCTCTGGCTCCACTTCGATGGTGGTCAAGATGCCGTCGGCGGGCATGCCCTCCAAAATCCACAGCCCGGAAATGCCAGCCCCAGAGCCAATCTCGACGACGGCGCGGGCTCGGGTCGCCGCGGCCAGCAATCGCAGTGTGGCTCCAGTGCCGGGGAGGATGGGGGTGGCGCCGAGCTGCTCACCGCGGGCTCGCGCATTCTCCAGGGCCAGTGTTTCGCCCACGAAGTCCTCGGCGTAGGCCCAGGAGGCCGCCTTCTGCGCGCTCATGGTGGAAGCCTACTTGCCGACCAGGTGATTGGACCTGGTCGGCGGGCCGCCAGATCGCGTTACGTCGCCGTATCGAAAGGAAAGAAGCGTCCCGCTGATCGTCGCGATAGAAGATGTCACAGTCGTTGCCAGGTGGCGGCATCCTAGGCAAAGACGAATCCCCGATTCAGGGGACTCCCAGGGTTTTCTTGCACGATGGAGTCGTCCGAGTGCGACTCTCACCATTAACGGTCGACTCGGTAGCCGTCTCAGACATCAAGGATTTTCACGTGAACTCCACTTTCTCGTCCCCCGCAGATGTCGCCGACTCCTGGGTCGCGCCGACATGGGAAGAGGTGGTGCGGGACCATTCCGCCCGTGTTTACCGCCTGGCTTACCGCCTCACCGGCAATCCACACGATGCCGAAGATCTGACCCATGATGTTTTTGTGCGGGTCTTCCGTTCTCTCGACCGGTATCAACCCGGGACCTTCGAAGGATGGCTACACCGCATCACCACCAATCTTTTCTTGGATCGGATGCGGCGTAAGCAACGTATCCGTTTCGATGC
Source organism: Austwickia sp. TVS 96-490-7B (assembly GCF_019331795.1). GTDB lineage: Bacteria > Actinomycetota > Actinomycetes > Actinomycetales > Dermatophilaceae > Austwickia. The sequence continues at coordinate 769,197 of NZ_JAHPZL010000008.1, read as the reverse complement.
GCTTGCTGAGGAGTCAGCGGCACGCCTGCCCAGTCGGGCTCCCGGGCCAGAGCAGGCCTACGACGACTGCACCTTCGATGACGATGTTCAGCGCGCTCTGGATGCGTTGGCCCCCGAGTTCCGGGCCGCCGTGGTGTTGTGCGATATCGAAGGATTGACCTACGAGGAGGTTGCCGCCACCTTGGGGATCAAATTGGGGACGGTGCGTTCCCGAATCCATCGAGGTCGAGCTCAGCTGCGCACCGCATTGGCGCATCGTGCTCCGCGGTCGGAACGCTCTCGGGCGACTCGTCTGCCTGGGCTGTCTGCCTCACCGCAGCTGGCCTGAGGAAAGGTGGCTCGGCCACGGTCCTGGGTGACTCTCGTGGCAGGATGACAACGCCGCCACCACGGAGCGGTTCCTGTACGACGAGGGGCACGGCGTGATCGATATCAATGGCTGGGAGTTCGTGATCATCATGGTGATCGCGTTCGTCTTGATCGGTCCGGACAAGCTGCCGTCGTACGTCGCTCGTCTCCGGGCTTGGGTGCGTGACCTGCGTCAGATGGCTGATGGCGCGCGCACCCAATTGCGCCAGCAGATGGGGCCGGAGTTCGACAATGTGGACTGGAAGGCGTATGACCCGCGTCAATACGATCCGCGTCGGATCGTGCGGGAGGTGCTCCTGGAGGACAAATCACCGACGTCATCGCCAGACTCCTCGGCCGGGAGTGCGATGACTGGTGATTCGAAGGCTCACCGTCAGGGGAATGTCGCTCATGACCCGACTCGGCCCACGCCGTACGACGTCGACGCGACCTGAGAACGACCCTGCTGATCATGGTGATGGCCCCGCTCCCTGTGGAGCGGGGCCATCACGGGTGAAACCTCAGGAGAAATTGACTCCGAGACGTTTGCCAGCAAGGCCGCGCGATCGAGTGGCGAGTTGGCGGGCGATGTCGCGCAACGCCATCCCAGCGGGGGAGTCCGCAGCGTGCAGAGCCACCGGGCGTCCAGCGTCGGATCCTTCACGCAGCGACTGGTCCAGGGGGATCTGGCCCAGCAATGGCACTGGCGCCCCGATCAGTGTGGACAGCGACTCCGCGACGGCTTGGCCACCGCCGCTGCCAAACAGTTCCTGTCGGGTGCCATCAGGCAACTCCAGCCAGGACATGTTTTCGATGACACCGACGAGTCGTTGGTGGGTTTGCACCGAGATTGACCCGGCGCGTTCGGCGACCTCGGCAGCGGCTTGTTGCGGGGTGGTGACCACGACAATCTCCGAGCCGGGGATCAACTGAGAGATCGAGATGGCGACATCTCCGGTGCCTGGGGGCAGGTCCAGCAGCAGGATGTCCAGGTCGCCCCAGTAGACATCGGCAAGGAACTGCTGGAGGGCGCGGTGCAGCATCGGGCCACGCCAGACAACGGGCGCATTGTCTGGGACAAACATGCCGACCGAAATGACTTTCACCCCGGAGGCCATCGGCGGCATGATCATGTCTTCGACCTGTGTGGGGGGATGGTCGACCCCCAACATGCGGGGGATGGAGAAGCCATAGATATCGGCGTCCACAACGCCGACCTTCAAACCGTCAGCAGCGAGCGCCGCGGCCAGGTTTGCGGTGATGGAGGACTTGCCTACCCCGCCCTTGCCGGAGGCGATGGCATAGACCCGGGTGAGGGATTCAGGCCGAGCGAACGGGATCTCTCGTTCCGGGGTGCCGCCGCGCAGGCGGGTGCGTAACTCGGCCCGTTGTTCTTCGTTCATCACGTTCATCGTCACAGTGACCTCGGTGACACCGTCCACGGCGGTCAGGGCGGCGGTGACATCGGTGGTGATCTTCTCGCGCATCGGGCAACCGGCGACAGTGAGCAGGATCTCGACGGTCACGGCCCCGGATTCGGTGACCGACAGGTCGGCGACCATTCCTAGCTCGGTGATGGGGCGGTGGATCTCGGGGTCCTCAACCTCGGCCAGCGCGGCGAGGAGGACATCGTTGGTGGGGGCAACAGCCATGTTCGTCACCTTAACGGCCTGTCGGGGGCTTGCCGGACCATCGCTCGTCAACGTGGTCGTCAGGCCGCTCCCCGGCCAAGACGGCGCGGGCTTGGTCGGCCAGTGGGTCGGCACTGGGGGTACGCCCGGTGGCGGGGGCGGGCAGGATGATGTTGTGGTCGTCATGGTGACGGGGCCGCTGGTGGGCGCGTTTGTGTTTCTTGGTTTTCCGGGGGGTGACCGGGATGGGTTCTGATCGGGACTTTTCGCACTGTTGGCAGGGCTGTGTGGTGGCTGTGGCCAGTTCTTCGAGAAGGCCGCGTAGTTCGGAGCGGAGATAGTCGCGGGTCGCCATATCGCGCATCGCGATGCGTAGTGCGGCGACTTCTCTGGTCAGATATTCGGTGTCGGCAAGATTGCGTTCGTCGCGGGCGCGGTCTTGTTCCAGCGCGACGCGGTCTCGATCGTCTTGACGGTTTTGTGCGAGCAGGATCAAGGGAGCGGCGTACGAGGCTTGGGTTGAAAAGAAGAGATTAAGGAGGATAAAGGGGTAGGGGTCGAATTGGAGACCGAATATTCCGACGAGATTGACAGTGACCCAGATGACCACAAACACGGTCATCCACAGCAAGAACTTCGCGGTGCCCATATAGCGGGCAAAGCGTTCGGCGAATACGCCAAACTGGTCCCCGTTGAGTCGGGGTAGTCCGAGGCGGAAGGTGCGTCGGGTGGATTCGCTGGGTAGGTCTAGGCGGTAGGGGTCGCGGCGTGGGTCAGCCATCGGTCACCTCGTGACGGTCCTCGCGCCAGTCGTCCGGCAGCAGGTGGTCGAGTAGGTCGTCCACGGTCACCGCGCCGAGCAGATGCCCATCGTCGTCGACGACCGGCACGGAGACGTTGTTGTATGTCGCCATTTCTCGGGTGATGGTGCCGATAGAGGCGTCGGGACGGACCGGGTCGACGCTCTTGTCCAGGATCGAACCGACAGCGGCATGGGGGGGTTCTCGGAGCAGGCGTTGGATGTGGACCATCCCGAGATATCGTCCGGTCGGTGTTTCCAGTGGGGAGCGGCAAACAAAGACAGTCGCTGCGGTCGCTGGAGAGATCTCTGCGCGTCGGACGACGGCCAGGGCTTCGGCGATGGTGGCTTCCGGAGGCAGGATGACTGGTTCGGTGGTCATGAGGCCGCCGGCGGTGTCCTCGTCGTAGGTGAGGAGGCGCCGGATGTCTTCGGCCTCTTCTGGCTCCATCAGTTGCAGGTAGCGTTCTTGCGCTTCGGGGGTGAGCTCGGAGAGGAGGTCAGCGGCGTCGTCTGGTTGCATCGCTTCCAGCACATCTGCCGCTCGGTGTGAGGCCAGCGTTGCCAGGATCTCTACTTGGTGATCTTCGGGGAGTTCCTCGAGGACGTCAGCGAGTTTTTCGTCGTCGAGGGCGGCTGCGACTTGGGCGCGGCGGGCCACGGGGAGATCGTGGATGATCTCTGCCAAATCAGCGGCTTTGAGGTCGTCGTAATTTTCGAGCAGTCTGTCTGCGCCTTGTTCCGTGTCGACGGTGAGAAGTCCTTTGACTTCTTCGATGGCGACGGTGAATGCTTCACCGCGGCGTCGACGTAACCCGAATCGGCTGGTGACGGTCTCTTCTTTGCGGACAAACGCTCGTGCGACGGCCCAGTCTCGGGCGCCTTCGCGCTCGATGGCGATGTCTTCGATGGTGGCGCGGTAGTCCCCGTCCGGATCGCGCACGATGACAGATCGTTCGAAGACTTCTGCCAGCAGCAGGGTCTCGTTGGGACGTTGCTCGAAGCGGCGCATATTGACCAGGCCGGTCGTGACGACCTGGCCGCCTTCGACGCTGGTGACTCTGGTCATCGGCACAAATACCCGCCGTCGTCCGGGCACTTCGACGGTCATGCCGATCACCCGTGGTCGACGCCTGGTGGTGGTCACGGTCACGACGACATCGCGGACTCGCCCCACCTGATCACCAAGGGGGTCGAACACGCTCAAACTGGCGAGTCGGCTCACGAAGACTCTGGTCGTCACGTCATGAGGCTACCGTTTCGTGGCGTCCGCTCCGGTCAGCGGGGTGAGTGGGCAATCTTGGTCACCGGTGGCGGGACTCCTCGGTGCGGGTGGTGAAGCCCTGAGGTGGATGAGGGGTGTCGACGGCGCGTGTGCGCTGTCCAGGCTTGGTAGCGTGCCCATGGAGCGGCGATGGCAGGAGGTCACCGACATGCGTAGCGCCCGAGACTTTTTCAGTCCGCTGGCGGTGGGGGCACCGGTTCCGTTGAGGGAGGTGCCGACTCGACCTAGCCGCGCGATCCATTTCTTCGACCCGTCGAACTCGAAGATGGCGGCGAAAATCCCCGCGATGGTGGGTGGCGTCGATGTCCTCCTGGGCAATCTGGAGGACGCCGTCAAGGCCGACAACAAGGTCGCGGCCCGGGACGGACTGGTCCGCATCGCTCGAGACACCAACTTCGGCAGCACTCAGTTGTGGACCCGACTCAATGCTCTGGACAGTCCGTGGTTCCTTGATGACATCACCACGGTGATGGCTGAGATCGGCGACCGGCTTGATGTGGTGATGATCCCTAAAGTGCAGGGCCCTGAAGACATTCATTACGTCGATCGCCTGCTGGCTCAACTTGAAGCGAAGGCCAGATTGGCCAGGCCAATCCTGGTGCATGCCATTTTGGAGACCGCTCGTGGCGTCGCGAACGTCGAAGCCATCTGCGCGGCCTCACCGCGGATGCAGGGGCTCTCGTTAGGGCCGGCAGACCTCGCCGCTGACCGGCGGATGAAAACCACGCGAGTCGGCGGGGGACATCCGGGTTATCTGGTGCGTTCCGATGCGGTCCGGGGGGCCGACGGTCGGTACGACGTCCACGGTGAGCAGCACCCGCGGACGACGTACCAGCAGGATCTGTGGCATTACACGCTGGCGCGGATGGTTGATGCCTGCGCGATGCACGGGATCGGTGCCTATTACGGGCCGTTCGGAGACATCACCGATGTCGTCGGTTGTGAGGACCAATTCCGTAATGCGTTCTTATTGGGGTGCGTGGGGGCGTGGACCTTGCATCCGGTCCAGATCGATATCGCTCGGAGGGTCTTCAGTCCCGATCCGGCGGAGGTCGAACACGCCTACCGAGTGGTTGCCGCGATGGGGGATGGCACCGGCGCGGTGATGGTGGACGGCAAGATGGAGGACGACGCGTCATGCAAGCAGTGTCAGGTCGTGGTTGACCTGGCTGAGCAGCTGGCCCGGGTCGATCCGGACCTAGCTGAGCGTTACGCTGCGGCCCGACAGACAGCCTGCCCGTAAATCTCCTGGTCAGTGAGGAAAATCAGATGACCGACATGACATACCGCCCCCGCCGTTCCGTGCTGTACATGCCCAGTTCGCATCCGCGGGCGTTGGAGAAGGCCATGTCGATTCCATGTGACGGGATCATCTTTGACCTAGAGGATGCGGTCGCCCCTGACGCCAAACCCGCTGCTCGCGACGCTGCCTGCGCGGCAGTGCAGTCCGGGAATTATGGTCGTCGTGAATTAGTGATTCGGGTCAACGGTCAAGACACCTCCTGGCATGACGACGATCTGCGTGCGGCATGTGCAGCTGGCCCGGATGCGATCGCCGTACCGAAGGTCGCGGATGCCTCGCAGGTGCGGGCGCTGGTCGCGGCGATGGAGGAGTACGGCGCGCCAGCGCACACCATGTTGTGGGCGATGGTGGAGACCCCAGCGGCGATCATGCGCTGCGAAGAGATCGCTGCGGCGTCGCCGCGGTTGACGGTGCTGGTGATGGGGACGAATGACCTGGCGAAGGAGTTGCGCGCTGAGCATGTGCCAGGTCGGGAGCCGTTGCGCACGGGCTTGCAGTGGTGTCTCCTCGCGGCTCGGGCCACCGGCACGGTGATCTTGGACGGGGTGTTTAACGATGTCCGAGACGTTGAAGGGTTCACTGCTGAGTGTGTGCAGGGCCGTGAATGGGGCTTTGACGGGAAGACAGTCATCCACCCCGGGCAGGTTGATCCGGCCAACGAGGCGTTTGCGCCGAGCGCGTCAGCGGTAGCCGATGCGGAGGGCATCGTGGCGGCTTGGGACGCGGGGAAGGGGAGCGGGGTGGTGACGTATCAGGGCCGGATGATTGAGAATCTGCACGTGGACACGGCTCGTCGCGTGTTGGCCACGGCGGCGGCGATCGCTGACTTGGCGGCGACGCCCTAGACGAATGCCTGACAGCGATTCCGCCACCGCCCCCCTTTTTGTCCTACGTTTTGTCCTATGACAATGATGGTGGGGCAGGTCTCGGTGAGCCATGTCGTCTTCACTGGGGTGGTCGGGGCGATCATCGCTCTGATCTCCGCGGCTGTCAGCCTGAGCCATCGCCAGGACTACGTGCGCCGCGATGTTGATCGTCTCGTCGCCGACGGCGTGGCCTTGCCGTTGGACGACGCTGAGATCGTGTGGCAGCGCCAGCGCGCTCGCGCTCAGGGACGCATCTTTGGTCAAAGCGTTGGCGCTGCCGTGTTTTTCATCATGGTGACCTCCGTGACGGACGGTCCGATGCGAGGGGCGAATCTTCTCGTGACGGCCCTCGGAAGTGTGTCGATCGTGCTCTGTGTCGGTGCGTCTGAAACGTGGGCGCACGTGCGGGCCATTCCGGCGATGCAGTTACGGCGAGTGGCGATGTCACGATCACGAGACCTCGCCGGGTACACCCCACCGTGGAATCGGACCGTGGCCAGGGACGTCGCTGCCATGCCTGCGATCCAGATCCTCGTGGGAGTGACCTTGGCCTTACTCGGTCAGCAGCGGGTCTTGATGCTGGTGGTGGTGCCCGCCGTCGCGGCGTTGGGGCTGTGGTGGATTCTGCACGCACTGGTAGCCCACGTCTTGGAATGCCCGATGCCGGCGGATAGTCCCGGATCGTTGTTGTGGACCGAGCTGCAGCGGGCACTCCTGCTGCACGAACTGACCGTGCTCACCGCCGCGGTGACTGTCATCGTCACCATCTTTCCCCTGGTGTTGGCCGTGCTGATCGCCCCCGCTGAGCTTCCCAGTTACCTGCCATGGCTCGCTGGGGCTGAGGGTGTGATTGCGACGTTGTTCTTGATAGTGGGGATACTGCGGGAACATCAAGGACGGACCTTGCGGTGGTTCCGCCAGCACGCAGGACAGGAACTCACGACATGATCATCGCTCTCGATCCGGCCTCCACCGTCGCTCCGTACGCTCAGATCCGGGATCAGGTGGTCGACGGCATTACCGCTGGAACTCTCGCGGTCGGGGCGAAACTGCCGACAGTGCGGCAACTCGCCGGTGATCTCGGACTCGCTGTCAACACCGTCGCTAAGGCCTACAAACAGCTCGAAGCGGAAGGGCATGTCGCCACCCGAGGCCGACTCGGCACCGTGGTCCTCGCCCGACGCCATGATCCGACCGCGGCTGCTGACCCGCGACCGGCTCCGGGGGAAGAAACCCATGCCGCTGCGATCCTGCTCGCTCGAGCAGCGCAACGGCACGGCCTCGACCTCGACCAAGCCATCGGGTTATTGCGCCAGATCTGGTAACCACCGCCCCCATGGGATCCCCGATGTTACTGTCCGGGAACATGATCAGATGTTCCTCGGATCCGTCAGAGGGGCCGCCACTGGCACCGACCGGGGACAGTCCCCGGAAGAACCGTGACACCGCAGCAACCAGCCACCCTGGAAGCCACCGGGCTCACCCTGACCTACCCCATCGACCACGACGGGCGCATCGTCGCCGCCCTCGACGATGCGCACCTTACCGTCGCTGCCAGTCACCTCGCGGCCCTCGTCGGTCATTCCGGCATCGGCAAGTCGACCCTGGTGCACTGTCTCGCCGGGCTGTTCCAACCTGACCGAGGCGACATCCTGGTGCGTGCTGTCTCCGGTCAGCTGCGACCTACCCTGCGTGACGATCTCGGATCACGCATCGGCTCCTGTCTTCCAGGAGCCGATGTTGCTGCCCTTCCTCACCGTGTCCGAAAACATCCTGCTCCCAGCGCATTACGCCCGCCGACTGCGCCACGGACGTCATCGCCTCCCTGAGCTCCTCGACCTGCTCAGCGCGGTCACCAACAACGGATGCGCCGTGGTGATGGCCACCCACGACCTGGAACTGGCTGCTCGCGCCGACGACATCATCTGCATCGCTGAGGGTCGCATCCGCGGCTCCTACCAGGGCCTGACCCCGGCTGATCTGCTTCAGGTCATCGAAGCTGCCCGTCACGGCCAGGCGATGGGGAAGTGAACTGGATGTCCCTCAGCATCGGTCTGAAATTCTTCAAGCGGCACTGGCGTTCTCGGATCGCCAGCATCCAGCATCATTCGCGGCGCTGTGACTGCGTTTGTCATGGCGTTCCTTGCGGGGGTCTGGGGGGCGCGGCCCGTATCACCCCGTACGACCTGTTTGGGGGCAACTCCTGGCTCGGTGCCACCACGGCGCGACGATCTTCCCGCACCTGGACTGCGACGCTGAGCCTGCACACTGTCGTCCGGCGCAACCTCACCTGGATGACCGGGACCCGCACCTCCACCGCGGTAATGACTACATATCCCTCCGTGATAGGCCCCTCTTTGGTCTTTATCGCCTGGACCGTCTCCTTCGTCGGGTTGGTCGAAACGAACTCACAAGGCCTTGCTCGCTGGGCGATCGCCGTCGGTGACCTCGCCCACGTTGACCTCGCCCGCGAGATCAACTACGGCACCATCATCGTCCTCCTGGCGCCCATCGTCATCCTCGGCATCTGCGGTGGAATCGCTGCTGCCATCATGTCCGGCAAAGAACGCCGCGACATCTACCTCACCTGCTCGGTGATCGGTGGCCGACCGAGCGAATTGCGCGCCCAAGCCATCGCCGAGACCACGGGATACGCCGTCTCGATCCTGGCCTGGTCCTTCCTGGTCTGGGCAGTGCCGGTCGGGACGCAGGCCGTGATCATATGGGTGAAGTTGGGGGTGCTGGTGACCCCCTGGGTGTCCCTGGCAGTCCTGGTTGGTCTGGTGCTCTGCGTCACCATCAGTCTCGGTGCGCGGGTCATGGCGGCAGCCCGAGAGGTCACGTTCATCCGGGCGCAGTACGCCGAGTAAGTCGTCCTCAGCTCTCGTGCTTAGACGTGGCGGGGGTCACCTCTTCCGACCGCCTGTGCGCAGGCGTCATCACGGCATAGTGGCGCCTGGAATGCGGTACGGCGTCCTGTCAGGGTCGACATGATCGGCTGGGCGTGGTCGTCGTACGGACCTTTCGCCGCTGCCGGCCTCGGCGCCCGGCCGGCCCGAGCAAGGGGTGGACATGTCCCGATTGCAGCGCACTGATGGCCTGACCGAAGAGCAGACCGAGCTGATCAAGCTGGTCCGCGAGTTCGTTGACGATCAGATCCTTCCGGTTGCCACTGAGCTGGAGCATCGGGATGAATACCCGCAAGCCATCGTCGATCAGATGAAAGAGATGGGCATCTTCGGGTTGATGATCCCCGAGGAGTACGGCGGATTGGGCGAATCCTTGCTGACCTATGCGCTGACCGTGGAGGAGATCGCTCGGGGATGGATGAGTGTGTCGGGCATCATCAACACCCATTTCATCGTGGCTTACATGCTGCTGCAGCATGGCACCCAGCAACAGAAAGACCACTATTTGCCGAAGATGGCGACCGGCGAGATCCGGGGGTCGTTTTCCATGTCTGAGCCGGGCTGTGGCTCAGACGTGTCAGCTATCACCTCCCGCGCCGTGCGGGATGGCGAGGGTTGGGCGGTCAACGCTCAAAAAATGTGGCTCACCAACGGTGGCTCGTCCAATTTGACTGCGGTGTTAGTGAAGACCGACACCGGCGCGGACTCGGTCTACCAGAACATGACGACCTTCCTCATCGACAAAAACCCAGGTTTCGGCGCCCAAGAGAATGGCATCACGGTGCCGGGCAAGATCGAGAAGATGGGCTACAAGGGTGTCGATACCACCGAGCTGATCCTGGATGGTCATCACACCTCTGATGCGCAGATCCTTGGTGGTGAGCCGGGCCGAGGTTTCTATCAGATGATGGATGGGGTCGAGGTGGGGCGGGTTAATGTTGCCGCCCGCGCGTGCGGGGTCGCCCGCCGCGCTTTTGAACTCGGGGTCGCCTACGCCCAGCAGCGGGAGACCTTCGGCAAAAAGTTGGTGGACCATCAGGCTGTGCTCTTCCGACTGGCCGACATGGCGACCAAGGTGGAGGCAGCTCACCAGATGATGGTGATGGCCGCGAAGCTGAAAGACTCCGGCAAGCGAAATGACGTTGAAGCGGGCATGGCAAAATATCTCGCCGCCGAATATTGCGCAGATGTGGTCGAGCAGTCGTTCCGCATTCATGGCGGCTATGGATATTCCAAGGAATATGAGATCGAGCGTCTCTATCGGGAAGCCCCGATGCTCTTGATTGGCGAGGGCACTGCGGAGATCCAGAAGATGATCATCGGGCGGAGTCTGTTAAAAGACTACGCGCTGCGATGATGATGAGGTAACGCGCCACTGGACTACTCCGGGAGGGGTGTCGGCCCGGGCTGTGAGGTCCGGGCCGATCCTATGTCCTGGTTAAACACCCCATTTGGGGCATTTGGGCGGTGTTGGGGTGCCTGGCGATCGGCTCCTTCGGCGGCATCGGTGAACTTTTATTTACTTTCGTGTCTTCGTTCGATGTTGTCGACGATACAGCTGTGATAAAAGTTTTAACTGTCGGCGCATTGATGACCGAGGGGGCCCGCAGGGGGTCAGGAGGACATCTGTCGTCGGCGCAGCATGTCGTTCATGATTCAACGAATTGTTAGGGGAAATCGTGCACCTTCATGTTCGTCCCGCAGGGCGTATTCTTGCCGGAACTCTGTCCGCTGTCACCGCCCTCGCCATGCTCACCGCTCCCGGAGCGCTCGCCGCTGACTCTGGTATCACCGGAAAGCAATGGAAACTCCAGAACGCATCCGCCCAGCCCGCCTACTTCCAGGTCGACGGTGACCAGCTCACCGGCTCCGGGCCGTGCAACTCCATCAGTGCCCACGCCGTCATTGACGGTGACCAACTCACCCTCGACCAGGTGCGCACCACGCGGGTGGGTTGCGAAGGCAAAGAAGGCCAGACCGAACAGCGCATGTTCGCCGCGCTACGTGAAGGTACTGTCACTGCCACCGTCAGCGGCAACACCCTCACCGTGAGCCGGGAGAGCGGGCAGACGACTTTCGTCTCGGGGAACTGACCTTCCCGCTAGGCCCGCACCAGAGGTACGACGCCCCGCGGCGTCGTACCTCTTTGCGATGCAGGAGGATGAAACCTGACCGCCACCAACGCGATCGACCCGATCCGCGCCGTGCAGCTATCTCAGGGGTCTGGTCCCCAGGAATCCCCGGCCCCGCGACGGCGTTGCCGTCATCAGCTAGCGTGAGGTGCTCCTGCGGGTCACACCGCGCACCCGGCGTACCAGTCCAGGAAGTGAGCCGACATGACCCAACCCGGTGGGCAGCCGAGGATCCCCATGAGTCGCCTACAACTGCAGCACCCGATGAGCCTGCAGGTCTTTGAGGAGTACGAACAGGCACAGCGCACCGTCGACTACCTTTCTGATCGCGAATTCCCGGTGGAAAACGTCATGATCGTCGGTACCGACCTCAAACAGGTCGAACGAGTCACCGGACGACTCACCGGCGGTAAAGTCCTCGTCTCCGGAGCCTTCTCTGGATCCGGCATGGGCATCCTCGTCGGGGTGATGATGTGGGGCTTCGCTGAAGGCGGAGGCCCGGGCACCCTCGTCACCGGCATCCTCATCGGGGCACTTTTTGGGGCGATCTGGGCGGCACTGGCCTATCGACTCACCGGTGGCGCCCGCGACTTCACCTCAGTCACACAGGTCGTGGCCACCCGCTACGAAGTCCTCGTCGAACACACCCTGTTCCACCCGGCGCGGCGGCTTCTCGACGAGATGCGCACCGGCATCTCCGCAGACGCCAGGCCGGTCGCGCCCAGTGCGCCGCCGCCCCCGCAGCACCAACCCGGCCCCTACGGCCAGCAGGCTCCTGGCGACACCCAGGGGCCGGTCCACTCAGGAGCGCCGACCCCGCCAGCGGCTGGTCCCACCACGCTGCTGCCCGTCGACCCGGCACATCCTCACCAGGCTCCAGCGGAGACTCCAGCTCCCCGTTACCGGACGTACGGCGAAGCGCTCGACGCGGCCCGGGCGGCCCGAGCTGCAGAACAACAGCAGCCCACCGAGAAAACGCCCACGCCGACGAACCCCGCGACTCCCGGCGCCGGAGCATCCCCGCAAAACCCTGACGGGGAGCGCACCCCCGCGACCCAAAAACTGCACCAAGGACCACCGCCGACTCCATGAGCCAGGCAGGGATGTGGGCGTGACAAGCGCCCCAGCGCCCTCCCTGACCAGACTGGTCCCCGACCTCCCATGAGAAGTCGGGGACCAGTCTTGGTGGTGGCGCTCGCCAATTAGCTGTGCGGCAGCACCGTCGCCATCCACGCTTCCACGTCCTCAGCCGAACGCGGCAGGTGATGGCTCAACAATTCGCACCCATCCTCGGTGACCATGACGTCATCTTCGATACGTACCCCGATGCCTCGCCAATCCTCCGGCACCAACAAGTCGTCCTCTTTGAAGTAGAGCCCCGGCTCCACCGTCAGGACCATTCCGGGACGCAGGTCAGCGTCCATGTAGTCCTCGCGCAGCGCCAACGCACAATCGTGCACATCTAAGCCGAGGTGGTGGCTGGTGCCATGGACCATCCAGCGCCGATGCCACGCGCCACGCTGCGGATCCAAAGCGTGCTCCACGTCAACACCATCAGGGAGCATGCCCCAGGCATAGAGGTGCTCGGCGATCACCCGGATCGCTGCGGCGTGCACATCTTTGAATTTCGCTCCCGGACGCACCGCGGCAATCCCTGCTGACTGCGCGGCGAATACGGCGTCGTACACCTGTCGTTGCGCCGCAGTGAACCGTCCGTCCACCGGCAACGTCCGGGTGATGTCCGCGGTAAACAGCGAATCCATCTCGATGCCAGCGTCCAACAGGACCAGATCGCCCGGGCGGACATCGCCAGTGTTGCGCACCCAATGCAGGGTGTTTGCGTGATCAGCTGCCGCGCAGATCGACTCATAACCGACCCCGTTGCCTTCATGGCGGGCGGTCCGGTTGAAGGTCCCCTCGATCCACCGCTCACCCCGGCCGCGTCGGACAGCCTCCGGGAATTCCGCCACTACGGCTTCGAAGGCTCGCGCTGTCGCCGCGCACGCCTGGCGCATCTGCTCGGCTTCCCAGTCGTCCTTGCACAGCCGCAAGGTTGAGAGGAAACGAGCCAATTCCTGATCCGCAGTGACCGCCTCTTGGTGGGCCTGCTCAGCGACGCCTTCGTCCTGACATACGGTCGCGCGCACCGTGTCCACCTGGGCCGTGACGACGACATCGGCGTCCCGGACCACCCGCACCTGCACGGTCCCGACGTCTTTACCGACCTCAGTCTCGAATTGCGACAGATCGCGAGTGGTGATTCCCAACTCGACCTGGGTGGAAGCCAACGTCGGCCGGGGACCGACCCAGAATTCGCCGTATCTACTGTCGGCGAAGAACTCATCGGTGTCTCGCCCCGATGCTGGCCGGAAATACAACACCGACTCGTGCCCGCCACCCTCCGCGGGTTCCAGCACCAGCACGGCATCTGGCTCACGGTCGGCGCCCAGCCCGGTCAAGTGGGCGAAGGCGCTGTGCGGACGGAACAGGTAATCACAGTCGTTGCTGCGCACCTTCAGCCCTCCAGCCGGGACCACCAGCCGTTCACCAGGAAAGGCCTCGGATAAGGCCTGCCTGCGACGCTCGGTGTAATCAGCGACCGACGCGCGCGGGGTGGTGTCCTCCTTCCGGGGTGCCCAACCCGACGCGATGTAGCGACGGAACTCTTCGGTGACCGGGATCCCCCGGTGTTCGGCCTTCGTCTGCTTCTCGCTCATTCGGCCACTCTTTCACGCACCCCGGCAGGTAGTCCTCAGGATTCCCTGGACGCGCTGGAAATAGCTTGTCGAGCAGCGAGTTTGCCTTCAAGGGGTGCCCTGCCTGAGGCTGGGGGGATGACGGGGGGACACCGCGAACACGACAGCCAAAAAACCACCGACGCACCACCTCTGATGCCCCCGAAAGCGCCCCGCGCTACCGGCACCAGACTCCCCGGGTTGCGTTCCCGGATCAGGCATGCTGTCGAAGGGTCACCACCCACCTGGGGGATGCGACTGCAAGCCGTCTCCGACGGTGTGGAAGAAGCCCGCGCTCGCGCCGTCATCGACCTGACCATGCGGATCGCCGAAGCCTTGCTGACCACAGGGTCATCCGCCGCAGATGTCACCGCCACCGCGTTGCAACTGGTCCGGGCCTACGGATTGCGTTCAGTGCACGTCGACGTCACCTACACCTCCATCACGGTGTCCCACCACCGCGGCGCCACCGACGACCCGGTGACCATCATGCGGGTCGTTTCCAGCCGCACCAGTGACTTCGACCGTCTCGGACGCATCCAAGACCTCGTCGCCGAACTGGCCGTGGATCCGGTGCCCGTTGAGGAAGCCCGCCGTCGGTTCACTGCGATCATGCAACGCCCCCACCCCTACCGCCGGGCCGTGGTGACCGCCGCCAATGCGGTCCTCGCAGGTTTCGTCGCTGCACTACTTAACGGGACTCTGCTGGAGATCTGCATCACCGTTGTCACCGCCACCGTCATCGACCGCTCCTTGCTGTGGGTCTTCCAACGGCGCCTAGCAGCATTCTTCGGTCAGATCGTCGGCGGAGCGATCCCCACGGCGGTGGCCGTGGCTTTGATGTATGCCCGCGCCCATCACGTTCCCGGTTTCGCTGAAGTATCCCCGTCCATCGTCGTCACCGCCGCGATCGTGGTGCTCCTCGCCGGTCTGCAACTCGTCGGCGCCGCCCAGGACGCCATCGACGGCTACTACGTCACCGCCACTGGGCGAGCCTTCGAAGTGCTCCTGCTCACCTTGGGTGTGGTCGTCGGGATCCTCGTGGTCCTCGGCGCAGGTGCCCGGTGGGGAGCACCCGGTTACATCGCACCCAGTACGGCGTTCACGCCGTCCGTCGCCGTCCAAATCATGTTGGCCGCGCTGGTCTCCGCCGCCTTCGGAATCTCCACCTACGCCGGTCCGCGCACCGTGCTGGTGTCCATGGCCAGCGGCGCGATCGGCTGGGCGACGTACGTCGTCGCAACCTTCGCGTCACTCTCCGTGGTCCCAGCGAGCGCGCTGGGGGCGTTCTCCGTGGGTTTGGTGGCGCAAGCTTTGGGCCGGATCTGTCGAGTGCCAGCGCTGGCGATCACCACGGCGGGGATCGTCACACTGCTTCCCGGTGGCATGGTGTACCGCGGCCTGTACGACTACGCCGGAATAGGGGCCGACTCAGGTTTGGGGACCTTAGCGACAGCAGCATCCATCGGCTTGGCATTAGCTGCCGGAGTGAGCTTAGGGACCTACGTGGGCCGACCGGTGGGGGAGGCCGGTCGGTCCCGGGCGCAGACCGCAGCGTTGGGTCGGGCTCTTAGCAGTCGGAGCCGGGCGGAGTGACTGCGGCGCGGTTCTGGCGCATCGCCCGCACCAGATACCAGATGCTCGCTGTCATGATCACAGTGACGAAGAGGCTACCTTCAGGGCCAAATTGACCGCCGGTGATCAGAGTGTTGGAGCTCGGATCGGAGGTCAGCTGAATCAAGAAAGTTTTCGCTTCGATCCCCGAGGTCGTCTCACCCCACAGGTGGCTCTGGCACCAGTTCCATGTGGCGTGGAAAGCGCACACTCCCCACAGCCCGTTTTCCCACAACGCCCACACTGCGAAGAACACCGCGATCAGGACCAGGTTGATCACGCCGACCGGGCCGATCCCGTCAGCGGTGCCGTGCAGCGCGGTGAAGAACACCGCCTGGCCCACAATGGCTGCTTTCAGCCCCCACCGATGGTCCAACACCTGCATCAGGAACCCTCGGGTGATGATTTCCTCGGTGCCGCCCTGGACTAAGTAGGCGGGGAGGAACAACGCCACCGGAAGGATCGCTGCGGGGGAGATCTCTCCCAGAGTCGCCTGACCAGTGACGACGATCCCCATCACGATCACACTCATCATGGCGATACCTATGAGCGCACCCCGCCGCGCGTGATGTCTGGCATGGGAGCGGGCCAGACCCAGCGATCGAAGGTCACGTCCTTCGCGGAATCGAACCCACACCCCTAACAGCACCAACGACATCAAGAACCCCACCGCCATCAACGCCTTGTCAGCAAGGTCGCTCCCGGTGGGCAAGGTCGTGACCATCGCCCCGGCCACAGCGACCACCGCCGCGACCACCACCCCCACGATCGGACCGGTCGGCCGACGCGCCGACCCCATCGCATGCACGAACGACGTTGCCGGTGGCTCCCACAAAGACATCTGCTCTCCCCAGATCGATGATCGACAGGCCATGACCCTGAACCTGCAGGCCACGACGACAGCCGCGAACATTAACACGGCCGGAACAGTGCTTACTGGACGTCAAAGCACAGCTACCTGAAGGCCGCCGCGCACCTCATTCCTCACGGCCCGACAACCACACCTGGACGATGACCGAGACGCCGTACCCACCACACAGACGCTCCCGTTCCCCAGGCCGATTGGGTGACGACCCGTTTCGTTCCTAGCATGGGCGCCATGAGTCTCGTCCCGACAGCACCGGAGATCCCCGGAATCCACAAGGATCTGGAGCTGCTCACCTCGCTCCACGCGACGGTCCTGCATGAAGCCGGGCGTGACGACCTGGTGGAACTGATGAACACCCTGGTCCAGGCAGCCTCCGACACCTCTGACGGTGCGGCATTCACCCGCGCTCGCGAGATCGTCGAAGCCCTCGACCACGAACAGGCGACATCACTCGCACGAGCCGTCACCGTCCACCTGCACCTGACCAACCTCGCCGACGAACGGCTCCGGGCCCGTTCCCTGCGGGCTGAAGTCGCCGACTTCGGCCGAGGTGTCGAGGAAGGCGGCGTGGGGGCAGCGCTCGCCGAGATCGGTGACGACGCCGTCCAGCGCGTCGCGGACCTGCGGATCCATCCGGTGTTGACCGCGCATCCCACCGAGGCGCGTCGTCGAGCAGTGTCCACTGCGTTGGCGCGGATCTCCGAGCAACTCGACCGATACGACGACCCGTGGTCGGCTGGTCTCGAACGAGAGTTCGCGCAGCGACGGATGTTGGAGGACATCGACATCCTGCAACGCACCTCCACGTTA
Source organism: Austwickia sp. TVS 96-490-7B (assembly GCF_019331795.1). Classification (GTDB taxonomy): domain Bacteria; phylum Actinomycetota; class Actinomycetes; order Actinomycetales; family Dermatophilaceae; genus Austwickia. Next base: position 751,897 of record NZ_JAHPZL010000008.1, on the reverse strand, counting down.
CGGCGGACCCGCCCCGAACCGGAGGACGAGGTCAAGACGATCCTCACCGTCTTCGACCAGACGTTGTTCCGAGCCGTGCCCCGGCTCTATCGGTCGGTCCACGCTGGATTGGGAACGACGCACATGCCCCCGGCCTTCGTGCGTTTTGGCAGCTGGGTCGGCGGTGACCGCGACGGCAACCCGTATGTCACGGCCGATGTCACCCAACGCACCATGGCCGCGCAGGCACGACACGCGTTGGCGGCCCTCGCAGGACATGCCGACCGAATCGCCCGAAACCTGACGATGGACGAGATGAGCACGCCACCGTCAGACGCACTGGTCGAGTCGTTGGCCAACGATGCGGTGCGGCTACCCGAGGTGATGACTCAGGTCGTCAAAGACTCCCCTGGGGAGCCCCACCGGCAGAAGATGCTGGTCGTGGTGGCGCGCCTGGAATTGACGCGTGCTGAGAAAGCCGGAATGGCGTACCGAGATCCCGAAGAGATGCTCACCGATCTTCGCCTCGTCCAGCAGAGTCTGGACACTGCGGGTGACACCCGCGCTGCCACTGGTGAGTTGCAACAACTCATCTGGCTGGTCGAGACATTCGGTTTTCACTTGGCTGAGCTGGAAGTACGTCAACACAGCGCAGTGCACGAAGCCGCTTTGGTGGAGTTGCTCACCGGACTTCCTGACGTGGACGACCCAGCTGCGGCCGCCCATGATGCGGACTTCCTGGACCGGTTGGCCACTGAAGGCTGGCCGAAGGGGGCGACGGGACGTCGGCACGCTGACTTGTCCGAACGCACCGTGGAGGTGCTGGACACCGTGCGGGTGATGGCCTGGCTGCAAGAACGATGGGGTCCGCGATGCTGCGGCCGATATGTCGTTAGCTTCAGCCAAAGCGCCGCCCATCTGGTAGCGGTGCGAGCACTCGCACGGCTGGCCGTGGGCGATCGCCCACTACGCCTGGACGTCGTACCTCTCTTCGAAACGGGTGAGGACCTGCGCCATGCTGAGGGCACCTTGCAGGACTGGGTGGCGTTGGCGAGCACCCGCACCTGGTTGGACAGCACCGCCCGACATGTCGAAGTGATGTTGGGGTATTCGGACTCAGCGAAGGACGTTGGGCCAGCCAGCGCCACGCTGACCCTCGACCGCGCTCAATCAGCGCTGGTGTCCTGGGCAGAGCAGCAACAGGTCAAGCTGACACTTTTCCACGGTCGCGGTGGCTCGTTGGGTCGAGGCGGCGGCCCGCTGCACCGGGCAATCCTGGCGCAACCCACCGGCTCAGTCGACGGACGCTTCAAGGTCACCGAGCAGGGTGAGGTGATTGCCGCTCGGTACGCCGATGTCACCATCGCTCAACGCCACCTAGAGCGCCTGACCAGCGCCGTGTTACTCACCGACGCGCCAGGGCGGGCCCAGCGCCGGGACGACATGGCGGTGGCTTACGCAGATCTGGCGGCGACGATCGACGATGCGTCCATGCGGGCGTACCGACAGTTGGTGGAGTCACCGGGCATCGCTGATCTCCTGGCCCAGGCCAGCCCGTTAGACGAATTGGGGGAGTTGCGGCTGGGGTCGCGTCCCTCGCGTCGTAGTGGTGTGGAGAGCGGCCGATCTTTGGACGATCTGCGCGCCATTCCCTGGGTGTTCGCGTGGGCTCAGGCCCGCGTCAACATCCCCGGATGGTATGGCTTGGGGTCGGGCCTAGCTGCTGTCGGTGACCTGACGGTGCTGCGGGATGCCTACCGTGACTGGCCGCTGTTTGCCTCGCTCATTGATGTGGCAGAAATGAGCCTTGCCAAGTCCGATCGGGCGTTGGCGCAAGCCTTCCTGGAGTTGGGCGGACATCCCGATCTTGTCGAGGTGATCCTCGCCGAACTGGATCTGACCCGCATGTGGGTGCTGCAGGTACTCGGCCAGGACGAACTGCTCGGTCACAAGCCGCACTTGCATGACGCCATCGAGCTGCGGCGTCCATATATCAACGCCTTGTCGCATGTGCAGATCCGAGTCTTGCGGTTGCTGCACACCCCGGAGGCTCTGGCTGATCTGGATGACGCGACCAAACAGGCGTGGCGCACGGTACTGCTGCTCACCATGAACGGTGCTGCTGCTGGATTGCAAAACACCGGCTGATCCCCAGCTGGTACGACGTATCACAGCCGGGTCGCCTCCCAGGGAGACGACCCGGCTGTGGTGTGAGGTACGGCGCGTCCGTCGTACCCGGATCGATCAGAAGTTGATCATGTGCCCAGCGATGCCATGCATGGCTTCTTTGAAGGCCTCACCTAGGGTGGGGTGAGCAAACACGATGTGACTGTCCACATCTGAGCTGGGGACAGCACTGAGTGGCACCAGCATCAGCTGATCCGTAGTCGATCTCACAGCTATCGGCAAGAGCCAGGGCTGAGTCGTGAGACATGTCTGTTCATCGAATAGAAGTCAAACACCAGCTGAATTCTGCAATAAGAATCTGGTGGGGCGTCTCCCGGGGGCACGGATGGGGATGTTCTGGGGTGATCCTGTGTTCAAGGAGGCTTTGTGATGTCAGCTACCGTCAGTGAGTATAAAACTCTGCGTCGCCGCGTCGCCCGCCATCTGTCCGCTGCACAGCATCTCAACCCTGTTCGGGCGGCCAATCTAGCGCGCTTGATCAGTGACATGAAAGGGCGCGAAGAGACAGTCAAGTCTCGCCCCATCTTTGCGCGCATCAATCCATGCTCCCTTTGTAATTTATCTTGCCCAGCTTGTCTTATTCATGCCGACAAGGAGGGAATTAGGGAGTATATCCGCCCCAAAGGGATGATGGCGATGGAGACCTTCCGTCAGATCATTGACTGTCTCGAAAAGTCATTGCTTCAAGTCATCCTCTACGATGAGGGTGAGCCGTTGATGAATAAAAGAATCTGGGACATGGTGGCTTACGCTCATTCTCGAAATATCCGCACCGTTATCAGTTCTAATCTGTCATTTAAGATGAATGACGAGACGATTGCGCAGATGCATGACTCTGGGCTGGATTACCTGGTTGTAGCGCTCGATGGCGTGAGTCAAGACGTATATGGTCAATATCGTCAGGGGGGAAATGTTGAGTGGGTGATGTCTAACTTTGAGCGCATCGTGGAGTATCGGCGACGCTATCCTTCACGCACTCATACCAAGGTGGAGGTCCAGTTCATAGAGTTTGACTTTAATGCGCATGAGAAAGAAGCTGTTGTCGCATATGCAAGGAAGCATGGGGCGGATCATGTCAATTGCTTCTTGTCCTTTACGGAAGAATTGGCTGATCGTGCGAGCTTGCAAGGGCTGCCGCGGTCCTATTATGGATGCTTTGATCTCTACGCCATTGCTGACTTTGACATCGACGGCACCCTGTATAGTTGCGATTTCCAGGAGGATTCTGATTCTGCAGGAATTGGCAACATTCTTCAGGATGACTTTGATGAATTATGGAACTCGTTGCAGATGGTCCGCTTGCGACGCGGTTTCGCCGATCGCACGGGAGAACTCACTGACCGTGTCTGTGCAACCTGTCCGGTCACGAGAGGGCTGCCTCGGATTTTGAACTGATCTGCTGTAGCAGAGACTAGATCCGGTCTGCACGCAAAGCCAGGTGTGCAGACCGGATCTAGTCTTAGGTAGCGCTGAGATCAGAAGTTGATCATGTGCCCAGCGATGCCATGCATGGCTTCCTTGAGGGCTTCACCCAAGGTGGGGTGGGCGAATACGGTGCGGCTGACCTCATCTGCGGTGAGATCCCACTGCTTGGCAACGCTCGCGGCGGGCAACAGTTCAGTGACGTCCGGGCCGATCATGTGGACACCGAGGATCTCGTGGTACTTGGCGTCGGCGACGACTTTGACGAAACCGACACCCTCGCCGAGGCCCTGTGCTTTGCCGTTAGCGGTGAACGGGAAGCTCGCCGTCTTCACCTCGTGGCCGGCGTCCTTCGCCTGGGCTTCGGTCAAGCCCATGGAAGCTATCTGCGGGTGGCAGTAAGTCGCCCGGGGGATGTTGACATAGTCCACCGGCATGGTCTCGGCGCCTGCGATGGTCTCCGCTGCGACGATGCCCATGGCTTCTGCCACATGGGCGAGCATCATCTTGCCGGTGCAGTCACCGATGGCATAGACGCCGTCAACGTTGGTGCGGCAGAAGTCGTCCACAGCAATCGCACCGCGCTCAGTGAGCTGTACGCCGAGATTCTCCAAGCCGTAGCCCTCCGTGCGGGGCTGGAAGCCGAACGCCGTCAGCATCCGCTCCGCCTCGAGCACCGTTGAGTCGCCACCAGCTGCGGGGGAGACAGTGACTCGCACCCCGGAGCCGGTGTCTTCGACCGACTCGACCTTGGTGCCGGTCATGACTTTCACGCCAAGCTTCTTGTAGTGCTTAGCCAGTTCCTTGGAGACGTCGGCGTCTTCGGTGGGCACCATCCGGTCGAGGAACTCCACGATCGTCACATCGACGCCGAAGTTGGCCATGACGTAGGCGAATTCGACGCCGATCGCGCCGGAGCCACCGATGATGATGGACGTCGGCAGGTTCTCGTCGAGGATCTGCTCTTCGTAGGTGACGACGTTCTGGGACAGCTGGATCCCCATCGTCTTCACCGTCGCACCAGCAGCGATGATCAACTTGTCGAAGGAGATGCTCTTCTTCTCACCGGAGTCCGACTCCACGTCCATCGACGTAGGGGACGTGATCGTGCCCCAGCCGTCGATTTCAGTGATCTTGTTTTTCTTCATCAAGAAGTGCACGCCCTTGACGATGCCCGCGCTGACCTGGCGGGACCGCTTGTGGGTCGGGCCAAACGACATGGTGGCATCGCCCTCAATGCCGTACTTGGCCTTTTCGTGGGTCAGCGTGTGCGCCAGCTCGGCGTTCTTCAACAACGCCTTGCTCGGGATGCAGCCCACGTTGAGGCACACACCGCCCCAGTACTTCTTCTCTACTACGGCGACCTTCTTGCCGAGCTGTGCTGCCCGGATTGCCGCCACATATCCACCCGGGCCGGCGCCCAGGACCACCACATCGAAGTCAGCCATGGGGCCAAGCCTATCGGGGCGCCCGACCCGCTCCTGTCACGCGGTGGCCACGGAGTCACTCCCGGCAAGTGTCAATGGTCCTGACGTTCGTAGAGCTTGACGCCCAGGAAGTACGACGCGATGAGAAGCGCCACTGCTGTGATCAGGGTGACCGCCGCCAACGACATCCCAACAGTCGAATCAGCTCCATACGTCGCAGGCGCAACCCCCTCCGCCTGAACAAGCGGCACTGACAATCCGAGACTCTGCAGGAAACGGATCACTGGGTTGAACATCGTGCCCATCACCACACCGATCACTCCGGCCAACACGTGGTGCTGGTGGACGAGCCCGGTCAGCAGCACCATCAGCAGGCTTTGCACGATCACAACCACCCCCATGCAGCCGGTGACGATCGCGATTGCGGTGTGCACGGGCATGAGGTCATGCGCGACATCCCAGGCGACTAAGACCACCGTGCAACCTCCGGCTCCGGCAGGAAGATCGTCGTACCCACCGCGGACGGCGCGAAAAGAATCGATGATGTCGGGGAGGAGGGTGTCGACGGTGATCCGCCCGTCACAGAGCACGATCAATCGATCAGCGATGCGCTCCTCATCACTAGCCAGCTGCGTGGAGAACACCACAGAATGCTGCGGGTTGACCATGAAGTCGGCGATCTCATTCAGCAGCATGCGTCGACCTGGCGGATCGATGCCATTGGTGGGTTCATCAAGAATGAGCAAATCTGGGTGGTGACTCAAGGCCACTGCTAGCTGCAAACGCATTCCTTGCCCGTGACTCAATGCGTGCACTTTCAAGGAGCCGGGGTGGGCTGCCCACGAGGTGAGTCAGGCAAACTGGGCACTGTCCCATGTCGGATAGAAGGGCGCCAGCAGCGATTCCACCTCGGCAATAGTCCAGTACGCCGGATAGGGCATCTCGTCCAGGACGGTGCCGACCCGGACGGGGTTGATCATTGGGAAGCAACGGAAGCTCCCCGTGGGCAACCGACGAGATCCCACATGCGTGATGCCTCAAACCGCTGGTGTGACCTCACTGCACGCTCCGTGGCGCAGCGACTGCCTGCGTGAGACAGATCGGGGTCAGTGATGTGCACAGCCGTGATTGCGGTCGATGCGATCAGCGGCGTACGGTCTCCGGCAGCGGAGCAACAGGGGGTACCCCTGGGGAGGTACATGGCTCGTTAGCCAGGCTCATATGACTGTGGTTGCTTCGGCAGCCCAGTCATATGAGGGCACTGTTGCCCAGGGGGAAATCATGAGCCACGGGGGGATACGTGAGCGGCTTTAGTGCACAATTCGAAGGTTTCGCCCGTGCCAGAAAAGAAATGCTTGATGTCGAGGAGGCGTTGCGGGCAGCGAAATCCCGCGCGTCAGCATCAGTCGCTGAGCTAACCGACACGGGCTGGAGCGGCCAAGCGTCTCAGGACTTCGTCGCGGGATGGCAAGAATGGACCTCGGGCGCCGACGATCTTCTCACTTCTTTAAATCAGCTGAGTGAAGCGATCGATCAAAGTGCTGCCGACTATCACGCGCGTGACATGGCCGAAGAACGTCATCTCCGTGCCGCCGCAGCTGGACCTCAGGTGCCCGGATCGTCCGGGCTGAACATGGAATAGGGGGAATCCATGTTTTCAGTGGACTTGTCGCGCCTCGACGCAACTGTTGCGGACCTCGAGCGGGCTGAAACTGCGATCGAAAAGGAGCTGGCGGAGCTGGACGCCGCGGTGGCGCGGCTGCAACACGTCTGGACCGGAGAGGCGGCCTCCGCTCAGGCAGAGGCTCACCAACGGTGGATCACATCAGCGGCAACCATGCGTCATGGCCTGCTTCGTATGCGCGAAGCCGCCAGGACCGCCCATACCAACTATTCGGCCGGCGCGGCCGCCAATGTGCAGATGTGGGAGTCGATCTGATGCGGATCGATGTCAATGAACCTGGGTTTACATCCCCCTCTGACCAGCTCAAGTACGCTGCTTCCGACCTCCACGCGACGCGAGAGACGCTCTCGAAGATCCTCAGCGGCACCGGTGGGATGGCCGGCTCAGACACCGGCGGCCTGAAGTGGGCTCACGAGTATGACATTGCCGCAGGCGCAGCCGTCCAAGCGATCGAAGACAGAGCCGCCGGAATGAATTCCCTCGGGGTGCTCCTCACAGCCTCCCTAGCAAACCACCGCGCCGCCGAGGCGGCCTCAGCCATGAAGGCACCCCCGAAGGAGACGCCCTTCCCCGCAGACCCACAGGCGGGGCACGGCACGGTGCGACCCCCCGGGGCTGCCGGTGCGCCCGAGGATGCGCCGGAATGGTTCGGTCAGCTGGTTTCCCATCTTCAGGGCGTGATCTGGCCTAACGGCGATACAGGTCGGCTACGGACTGCCGGTAACGCGTGGCGACAAGCCAGCAATGCGGTCTCGATACGCGCGGGTGCTCCTCGGGCTGCATCCGAACAGCTCAACGCGATCAGAAGCCCTGAGGTGCCGACCGCACAAGGCTTGATGGCCAAGGCAGCTGATGCCGCTGGAGAACTCGCGTCAGTTTGTCGTGAGATCGGCGATTCCTGCCATGCTTACGCCGATCAGATCGATAAAGCTCACGACGACCTGTGGGACCTCGCAAAAGATTTCGTCCGCGACACCGTCATCATTGAACTGGTCGGCGCGGTGCTCGTCCCCTTCACCGTAGGCGTCTCGGAAGCCATCGCCCAAGCTGCCGAGACATCACGTGGCGCAGCAGCTCTCGCCGGAATGATCACGCGCATCGCGCGCTTCGTGCAGGCTGTCAACGCCGTCGCTGGAAAAGTCACTGCAGCGGCCGGGAAGATCACCGGCATCAGCAAGGTCATGTCTCGGCTCGCCGACGTCCGCCTGGTGAAGGCGGTCATGACCATGAACGCCAAGGTTGGTGTTCTCTCTGCGGACGCCGGTCGCGAGGCTGCCGCCAGGTTGCTGGGGGTTGATGCGGCGGAAGCTGCCGCTAAGGCTGCGTGGGAGCGTATCCTGCCGACGATCCCTGAACATATCCTTAAAGAGCCGCATATCCCGACAGAGGGGCCGAACGTCGAACTCTATCGGTTCTATAAGCCCTACGGCGGCATGACCAAGGAACAGTTCTATGCGAAGTATTGGGATCCGGAAACAAAATGGTGGAAATATCCGCCGAATAATGGTTTTTTGGGTGACCCCATACCGGCCCAGGCGAAGCCGGGGGAGATTATTCATCGCTTCGGAGAGAGTAAAGGGTCCTATGCCGCGCCGGATGGCGAGCAGTTCAGGGCTAGATCGATTCCCCCAAGTAGCGTTGAATATCAGCCGCATCGATATAAAGTGTTAAAGCCACTTGATGGCGTGCAGGAAGGGACGGTGGCGCCATGGTTTGATCAGCCAGGCCAGGGGAAACAGTATTATTTCAAGGATCATGACATTGACTGGTATGTCAAGAACGGATATCTGGAGGAGATCAAATGACTCTTGATGAGTTGATGGAGATGCAGGCATCTTTAGAAGATAAGGCGGTGGTACGTGTCGAAGACATCGCCTCAGTTCGGGATGATGGCACCTACATCATTGGATCTGATCAACACGGGTGGTTTACCTATGCCTGGGAACGTGGGATAAAATTTAACTTTAAGCGGCATCCAGATGAGGTGTCAGCAGTCGCCGAGCTGATCCCATTCGTTGAACGAGTGCTGTACTGCGAGCAGGCATCCCGTCGTGCACCGCGCCGTGAAGATGATCCTGGGTGGGAGGAGGCTCGTTTGGGTCAGCATCGTCGGTTGTCGGGGGAGGGTGCTGAGTCTGCGTTGGCTGTGTTGCGGGAGTGTGGGTTGGAGTCTGTTGTTCCGGTGGCTAAGGCGTTGCCGGGTGAGCCGATGCCGCCGGAGGAGGTGTGGATGGTTTTGGTGTCGGGCGTTGGTCAGTGGTCGGTGGGGGCAGTGAGCCGTGGTCAGTTCGCGGCGTATCGGTATACGGTCGGTTTGGAATTGGGGGAGTTGTTGGGTGAGTTGTTGCGTCCGTCGGGTCAGCGTCATTTATGGATGTCGCGGGAGGATTTGGAGCGGGGTGGTCGGTTGACGGCGGAGGGTGTTTTTGGTCGGGTGGGTGCAGCGGGTGGGGGGCCGTTGCCGTGTGGTTTGGTTGCTGGTGATGTGGTGGATGTGGTGGGGTCGGAGCGGGGTCATCATGTGTATGCGGCGATGACGCCGTTGACGCAGCGGGCTCAGCCGCCGTGGACGGTGCAGGGGGAGTATCACGTGTATCGGGTTGCGGGTGAGTTGTCTGGTCAGGAGGGTGTGGCGGCGCCAGCGTTTGAGCAGCCTGGTGGTGGGGCGATGGTCGTGTTGGAGCGACCAATTCGTTGGTATATCGACGAGGGTTTACTTGTCGAGATTGACACCTGACCACAGCTGCCTTGACCTGACTCCTGATATCTCGAGAATCACTTTCCGTACAGGAGCATGATCCTTCACGTTCGGAAGACGCCAAAACTGCGTCTATGATTCGTGCCGCTCTTGGCAAATGAGGGTGTAGTCCCTGGCTGAGCCGACTAACGGTTGTGGTGGGGATAGGGGCGAGGTCTTAGCGGGGCGCCAGTTTGTATATGCATCGTTTGGCAATCCTTGGTCCGCTGCTACAACGGGTGACAGTGTCACCTGCGCCCATAACAGGCCCCATCTTCACCCCGGATCGAAGCCCACACGCTGGTGACACCTGTGGTACACAGCTATAAAAAAACGTAGTGCATTTATGATTTTCAGGAAGAAACACTATTGGGCGGTGAATGAGGAGATGTTGTAGTTCCTGAATTCCTAGATGAAGTTCCAGGAAGATATAAGTAACAAGACCCAGAGAGCATCACGCTCATAGCCAATTTCGCGGAGATTGAAAGATATTCATTGCGTGGTCCTCTAAAGTGTAATGCCCTATCTTCAGGGTCAGTCGTGCGTCCTCCTGTAAGCCTAAACCCATTTTTAAGTGCAACTTTTGTCATGGGTAGGTATAACTTTTCCCAGTTTTTACCAATAAAATCTTTTGTCGAAATGAGATAAGTGCCAGAGCCAGTCTCGCGGGGTGGATCTAGGTGGAGTAGGCATGCAGACTCTCCGATTTTTGTTATTTCTGGGTCCCATTTGACATCCGGAGATGCCTCTTGTGCCGCAGCCATTATATCGGATAGAAGTCTATGGTAATCCACTTGTGCTTGCTGGAAGCTAGGGCGATCCGTTAGGTCATCTAGGGAGTAGGCATCGTATCGATTAGATATTTCTTTCTCAGGGTTATGATGCAGGCCACAGCCTGACAGTAAAGTTATTGCGAAAACAATAAAAAATAGTAGAAATCTACTTGGGGGCCAAGATGCAAATCTACTTTGTCGCTCATTGAAAATCATTGAAACCCACCCCGCACTCGAGGATGATTATTAACTTTAATATGCGGAGGTTTATTGACTTGGTGCGGGTCCCCCACTTTGTGAAGCTTTTCTAGATCTCCCGTCACGACTTTAGATAGGTTATCCATGCTCGTCGAATCCTGATTAAGATATGAGGAATGACCGTTCACTTGTGTCAAAGTGCGCTCGGAGCCATCGACCACTACTCGCACTTCGCCAGTATTTAGCTGATTTATCCATTTAAGGTGATGGGGGGCGGTGCCAAACCATTCTGTTTCTGCAACGAGGTCTTTTTTAGCTTTCTCGTAGAAGCTTGAATTGACAGGAATCTTATAAGATTTTTCATCGTCAGAGGCAAGCCCAGGTGATCCAAAATATCCCACACGGTCGACTCCGGTATTCTCCAATAAAGCAAAACTTGTTGTAGTCGATCCGTACGAATGTCCAAGCGCAGTGATGTCTGGGTCAACTGACCGAGAAGAATTAATTCCTCTGAAAAAATCAGCGAGCCTGCGCCCGCCGTCTACAGCGGCGGCATCATGGAAGACTGAGTTAGAAGTAGCGATTGTTGAATACTGAGGCGCCTGATAGCCGAGCCAGGTCACTGATGCGACGGATTTCATCGCATCAGCCTTGTTTGCAAATTTGTGAGAATCTATGAGATTGTCGACTGTTTTAGACCTCAATCTTTCCATATCACCGTCGTTACCCTCCATTCCTTGAACAGTTGAAGTAAAACCGGGAGTGAAAACTCCAACCTTCTCAGCGGTGTCTAAATCCCCTTGTGACACGATGGCTTCAGTTCGATCTCGTGTGATGTCGAGTCCGATAATATGGCGGTCTTCTTTTTCGGAAAGACGCTGAACCGTATCCAAGGACGCCAACTTGTCCTTCACTAAATCCCGCCTGGCAACATGCTTTCTGAGTTCATCGGGGTCGTCGCTTTTCTTATCCCAATCATTATTTATCGATTCCAGTTCTTTCTTCAGCTGTTCTCTGTAGCGGGGGAGAAGATTTCTGTTCGCCTGGTCCCTTGCAGAGAATGATACGCCATTGCGATTTCCAATCCACTCCGGATGGTCTTTAATAACTTTGTCTTGCTCTGGCTTAGAAAGAGACTGCCACCAGGCAGCATTTTCCGAGGGAGTGCTATTTCCAGGTGGAGGTTCAACAACGCTACCTTTACCTTCTTTGGACCCATAATCAGCTGCAGCAACCAAAGAGGTCGCGCCACCATCGCCGAGTCCGTTACTCACAATTTTAGACAACAAAAGAGACACGTCAGAATCTACGTCTGCTGCTTTGCGCAATGCTGCTTTAATGAAAGCTGCACAATCGTCTATCTCGCGCTGGCGTTCTGCGGCAGCTAGCTCTGCAGCATGCCGTGTGGGGTACTTTTTGTTGTCAGGATGAGATGAGACCGTCCCGTTATCAGAAATTATCAGCGTTTTAGAGTGGGCGAATGATTCTGCCTCTTGGATCGCGTGCCGGATACCATCTAGGCCGGTCTCAGCATCAAAAAGTGCTCTCCTTGTGGCACTTACTTCAGAAGCTATCTTCTCCATGTCATCAATAAGCTTCTTGCACCGATCCGACGCTGCCTGCGCTGCCTTTCCAGACCACGCCGTGGTTTTTTTCATAGTGTCCAGCTCGTCGGCGCAGGACAAAATCGCGTCGAGATTCGACTTTAATGCTTTTTCTGCTTCTCCGATTTTGCGTGCATCCCACCGCTTAATTTGTTGCCATGTGAGGCTCATCTGCCCCCCTGGCGAGATAGGTCTCGCTTGGCTGCAAGATCAGTATCTTGATATGATTTTGCTGATTCATCCAATGCGTTCGCATAGTCCAGCATCAACCTTTTCCAGTCGGCAAGATTCTTTTCCCACCTTTCCCCTAATTTCCTAGCGACATCAGCAGACGCGGATGAATCCATCCCCTCATTAACGTGCGATATCGATGATTTTAATGTCACCGATCCCCCTTGATCGGCCGCGTCTCTGGTTGCTTTAACGGCTTTTTGTAGACTTTGCACATCTGCTTCAAATCCGGTCATATCTTCCCTTGTTGCTTCGGCTGTAAAATAATCAATGCTATGAACAGCCGTAGATTAGCAGAGCATCCAGGCCAGGTCTCCAACTTGGCAATAAACAGGTCCAGATCTCCTCCACACTGATACTGAGTCCTGCCTCGCACGTGAGTATCGCCACTATGGCTCCACCACCGCAAGGGTCCCTGCTCCCGGAGAATCACTCCATGAGTCCAAAAGCACTGAGCGGCAACTATTTTGAAGACTTCGAAGTCGGCCAACGTATCCGTCACTCCACTCCGCGTACCGTCACCGACGGTGATGTCGCGCTCTACCAGGCGCTCTACGGCTCCCGGTTTGCTGTCACCAGCGCTGCCACTTTCGCGGCTTCCTGCGGCCAAGACCGTATGCCATTGGATTCGCTGCTCGTCTTTCACATCGTTTTCGGTAAGACTGTCCCAGATATCTCCCTCAACGCCGTCGCCAATCTAGGCTATGCCAGGGGAGTTTTCGGCGTACCGGTCTACCCCGGTGACACTCTCAGCGCACACTCCGTCATCGAAGGACTGAAAGAGAACTCCTCCCAACGCACCGGGGTCGTCTACGTCCACACCCTCGGCGAGAACCAACACGGCGAGCTAGTCCTCGACTACCACCGTTGGGTCATGGTGAACAAACGCCACCCCGCTTCACTCACACCTGACCCTGTCATTCCTGACCTTCCCAAGGTTGTGCCTATCGACGTACTCCACGTTCCCTGGCAGATCCGCCCTGATGCGTACGACATCCTTCTCGCCGGGTCGCCGTACCTGTGGGATGACTACGACATCGGGGAACGCATCGATCACGTCGACGGCACCACTATCGAGGAGGCCGAACACATGATGGCTACCCGCCTCTACCAGAACACTGCCAAAGTCCACTTCAACCAGCATGCCGAAGGCCAAGGGCGTCACGGGCGACGGATCGTTTACGGAGGCAACATCATGAGCGTGGCACGCGCACTCAGCTTTAACGGGTTGGGGAATGCTTTGTCGGTGGCTGCCATTAACGGTGGTACTCATACAGCACCGACGTTCGCCGGGCACACTGTCTACGCGTGGACGCACGTTCTCGACCGCATGGCACTCCCAGGGCGCGACGACATCGGAGCGTTGCGGCTTCGAACTGTCGCCACCAAGGACCGTCCCTGTCATGACTACCCTTACCAGGACGATCACGGGAAATACTTACCAGACGTCACGCTTGACCTCGACTACACCGTATTAATACCGCGCCGCCGCACCGGACCGCGATCCAGCTGACTATGGTGGGCGTTCTTTATCCACGCGGGATGCTGGCGACGTGACTATGCATTGCGGGACTGCCTCCTCCCTGGAGCGGACACGTGGCGGACGAGTATCGACCGCGTGGGGGACAACGGACCGGTGGGTGCCATGCCACCCACCAGGACGGCACGTCCCCACCGACTAGGGGAGTGCCCGTCGAGTCGGAGAGGACCTCAGCCGTCGGCACGACCGCCTCATTCGACACCTGCGAAACAGCAGATCACCTAGGCTGAGGATTGTGCTCATCGACCTTCATACTCATTCCACCGCCAGCGATGGCACTGACAGTCCGGCGCAGTTGATCGCCGCCGCCGCCGCAGCAGGCGTGGACGTGGTGGCACTCACTGACCATGACACCACTGACGGCTGGGCTGCGGCCGAAGAGGCAGCGATGCATCGCGGTGTCACCGTGGTCAGAGGAATTGAAGTGACCTGCCGGGTCGACGGCTCCCGAGCGGCTCAGAGCACACCCTCGCCTGGCGCTACCCCCGCACGACCAACGGCATCAACATCCGATATCTCGGTGCATATCCTGGGCTATCTGCACGACCCGACGTATCAGCCGTTGCAGGATCGCCTCGCCAAGATGCGTCGTAGTCGACACGATCGTGCGAGGCGTATCGTCGAGGCGCTTGCTGCGGATTTGCCGATCACCATGGATGATGTGGCATCGCATGTTCCGGCGGGGGCCACCATTGGTCGTCCCCATATTGCTGACACATTGGTCACTCTTCGGGTGGTTCAGGATCGAGCGGAGGCTTTCCGCCGGTTCTTGTACGACGGGTCGCCGTACGTCGTCCCCCATCACGCATTGACCACGGTGGAGGCGTTGCAGTTGATCATCGAGGCGGGAGGGATACCAGTGTTGGCTCATCCATGTGCTGCGGTGCGGGGTCGGGTGGTTGCCGACGACGTCATCGAAGAAATGGTCGAACATGGCCTGGTCGGACTGGAGACTCACCACCCTGATCACACACCTGACCAGGTGGCTCATGCTGAAGATATCGCCCGGGTGTGTGGGCTGGTCGCGACGGGGTCCAGTGACTATCACGGCACGGGCAAACCGCACAGGCTGGCGCAGTGTGTCACTGATCGCACGGCGTACGAGCAGCTGATTTCCCGGCCCACTGCGATCCCGGTGCTTCAGCCATGAACGGGGGAGGGCAGTGACGGCCGTGGCTTTTGATGTCAGTTTTTTTGGATCGGTTTTTGTGAGTTTATTGGTGATTCTGGATCCGCCGGGGGCGTTGCCAGTGTTTTTGGGACTGACGAAGTCCTTCAAACGGCAAGAACGGTTGGCAGTGGCTGCTCGGGCGACCACGGTGGCCTTTGGCGTGCTGCTGACCTTTGCTTTGCTGGGTCGACAGATCCTGGAATATCTGAAAATTTCCGTGCCTGCATTGCAGGTCTCTGGGGGGCTGCTGCTGTTGCTCATCGGCCTGGAACTGCTGCTGGGGAAAGAAGATGACAAGGCCGAAGTGGGACGGACCCATATCGCGTTGGTGCCATTAGCGGTGCCGCTGTTTGCTGGTCCCGGCGTGATCGTGACGATCATGGTGGCGATGCAGCGTGCCGGGACGATGGGGCAGCAGGTGTCGATCATTGCGGCGTTGGCGGCGTCCATGCTGGTGGTGTATTTGTCCATGCGGTATGCCGGGGCGATCCACCGGCTGCTCGGCGAAGGCGGAACTACCTTGGTCAGCCGGATCGCCGGGCTGCTGTGCGCCGCGATTGCTGTCCAGATGATGGCCGACGGTGTCGTTGGTTTTGTCCACGGAGCCAACTGATGACACCAGATCAATCCCTGTTGGCGGGGATGCCTCGACGGTTGGTATCGGCTAGTCCCAGCCGGATGAACACGTGGTTGGATTGCCCACGCCAATACCGGTTCCGCTACCTGGACCGGCCACGACCGAAAGCGCGACCACAACGGGCGCACACGACGGTAGGCACGATCACCCATGACGTTTTGCGTGACTTCTGGGACGTGGAACCGTCCTCCCGGACTCCCCAGCTGGTGACTGATCTGGTGTCCCAGGCGTGGCATGACACCGGGTTTCGTGACGCTGAGCAGTCCATGCGGTGGCGGGCTCGAGTGGCGTGGCAGGTCTCGGCCTATTTGCGCAGCATTGGATCGATGCGAGACTCTCGCCCTGCTGGAGTGGAACGCACGGTGTCCTTCACGACTCAGTCGCTGGCGTTCAGTGGCCGCATCGACCGGCTGGACGACCGCGACGGCGAACTAGTCGTCGTGGACTATAAGACAGGGCGACAGCCTCCCACAGATGACGACGCCAGACTGTCCTCAGCGTTAGCTCTATATGCGGTCGGGGCGGCTCGCGTATTTCGGCGGCCGTGCACCCGGGTCGAACTTCACCACATCCCCACCGGCACCATCGCTGTCCACGAACACACCGACGCATCGTTGCAACGCAAGATCGACGAAGCAGATTCGATCACTGAGGATCTCCGGCGAGCTGCCACGGCATTCGAAGAAGAAGGCCGGGAAGCATCACTCTTGACGCCTCGGTTGTCCCCACTGTGTGCGTGGTGCGATATGCAACAACACTGCCCGGAAGGGGCGGCGTACCTTCCAGCAAAAAGCGACTGGGCCGGGCTGGTGGGGGAGGAGGACGATCAGCCAGCGACGGGCCAGCTCACACCCTCCTCCCCGTGACGGTCAGCTCTGCGAACCCGCGGTGTCCGCGGCGGCTGCGTCACTGACCGTGACTCCACCGCGGGTACGTCGACGCCGCCGTGGGCGCCGCTCTCCTTCAGTGTCGTTGGTGCTGCCCTTGCGACGATCAGCTGAGGTGTCAGCAGCTTTGCCATCGTGGGAGCTGCTCTGACGTCGTCCGCTCCGTTGGCTGCGGCCTTTGCCCGCTGACGCCCCGGTCTCCCCGAGGTCTTCGATGCGTTCGGCGCGCAATCCGGCACGCACCCGCGCTGTGCGGGGCAACCGACCGGTGACTGACGGGGCGATGTCCAAGTCAGCGTAGAGGTGCTCACTGCTGGAGTACGTCTCTATCGGTTCGGTGATGCCCAGGTCAAGGGCCTTATTGATGAGAGTCCATCGGGGCAGATCGTCCCAGTCAACGAGGGTGACAGCCACCCCGGTCTGACCGGCCCGACCTGTCCGGCCGGTGCGGTGCAGATACGTCTTTTCGTCTTCAGGGCACTGGAAATTGATGACATGGGTGACGTTGTCCACGTCGATTCCGCGCGCAGCGACATCTGTGGCGACCAAGACATCGACTTTGCCATTACGGAAGGCGCGCATCGCCTGCTCGCGGGCGCCCTGACCTAGATCTCCGTGGAGCGCTGCCGTTGCGAACCCGCGGTCGGTGAGTTCCTCAGCCACTTTCGCCGCGGTGCGTTTGGTGCGGGTGAAGATGATCGTCAAGCCGCGGCCCTGAGCCTGCAAGATCCGACTGACCATCTCGACTTTGTCCATCGCATGGGCTCGGTAAATGAACTGCTCGATCGCTGAGACGGTGCTTCCTTCGTCCCCGGCAGCCATCGCCCGAATGTGCGTCGGTTGAGTCATGTATCGCCGGGCCAAGGACACCACAGCGCCTGGCATGGTCGCTGAGAAAAGCATCGTTTGGCGGGACGTGGGAGTTTGACCGAGGAGGCGCTCCACATCAGGCAAGAAACCGAGGTCAAGCATCTCGTCAGCCTCGTCGAGGACCACGGTGCGCACTGAATGCAGGTTGAGGTGGCGTTGC
This sequence comes from Austwickia sp. TVS 96-490-7B, assembly GCF_019331795.1. Taxonomy (GTDB): domain Bacteria; phylum Actinomycetota; class Actinomycetes; order Actinomycetales; family Dermatophilaceae; genus Austwickia. The sequence continues at coordinate 734,390 of NZ_JAHPZL010000008.1, read as the reverse complement.
TGGGTCAGGTCGATGAGACGGCCGGGCGTCCCCACGACCACGTCGACACCGCGAGTCAATGCGGCAATCTGCGGCTCGAAAGCCCGACCGCCGTAAATGCATTCGACGCGGATGCCCCGTTTGGCAGCCGCTTTGCCAAGGTCCGTGCCCACTTGGACTGCCAGCTCACGCGTGGGGACGACGACCAAGGCCTGTGGGCGGCCGGGATAGTCCAGGTCGGCGTATCCGGGGTCAATCGGCGCGACGATCTTGTCCAAGAGAGGAACGCCAAACCCCAAGGTCTTGCCGGTGCCTGTCTTGGCTTGACCGATGATGTCGTGGCCACCTAAGGCCACCGGGAGGGTCATAGCTTGAATGGGGAACGGGGTGACGATGCCGTGATCAGCCAAAGCCGTCACGATGTCGGCGTGCACGCCAAAACTGGCGAAGCTGGTGTCCGGGGCTACCGTCGGATTGTCGCCACCGTCGATGGTGGGAAGGTCGTGTGCCAGGTCATCAGTGAGTTCTGTGCTCATGTCGTCTCTCGATCGGGCCCGTCAAAGGGCTGCCGGGGCGTCTCCGCGTCGCACGGGAAGAGACGTCGTACGCCGGGCAGTCGGCACGGGCGTGCTGGGCCGATCGGAGGTCTTCAGAAAGTCTGCGCTGCGTCCCACATGGACGGTTCGTCAAGCCGATCGGGCACCGAATGTCATCTTCGATGCTACCCCGGCAGGACGACGGGCCCCGAATCCTGTTGCGTCAGGACCCGTCGTCCTTCACTGCTCATGGGTCGACGTCAGCCGCGACGACGGGTGATGTTCAGGTACAGCGTGATGAGTCCCGCGGCGCAGGCCACACCGGTGATCAGGCCGATCAGGCTGAAACTGCCCGGGTCCCCGACGCGCAGCACCGAGGTCAACACCCACGATCCCACCGCCGATCCGAGGATGCCCAGGATGATGGTCATGAGCAACGAGATGTTTTGCCGTCCAGGCATGACCAGCCGTGCAAGCCCGCCGATGATAGCGCCGGCGACGATGGCGCTGATGAGGTTGAGCACTGTCACAATCTCCTTCATTGACACTGCGGCACGGAATCGCCGCACCACAGGATGTGCCATACCCCCCGCGACCGATGCCACACCTCTCTCACCCCGTCACGGGCTGAGTGGCAGATCCGTTCGTGCGAACGGTCATCAGATGGGATCAGCGGTACCTTCATCCCAGCGGGGCAGACTGGTCTGCTCCGCTGGGATTGCCACGACGCCGGGGTGGTATTCGAGAGGATGTCCCAGATACCACCCCGGCGGTCGGTGACGCCACCAGGGGACAGGCCGCTCAGAGCATGCCGAAACCCACACCGCCCCGACGGGGCGCGCCGATCTCGACGTATCCGATCGAAGAGCTGGGCACACACACGATCGACCCCTTAGCGTCGACGAGGCGCAACACAGCACCTGTCGCCGTGGCATCGGCGAGCGCCGCCTCGATCTCCTGAGGGCTCTGCTCGGACTCGAAGCTGAGCTCGCGGCTGCAGTGCTGGACGCCGATGCGGATCTCCACGTCGTTCGTTCCTTTCGTCGCGCTCCAACCCGGTCCGGGATGGAGCCACAGTGGTCGAGCCCAGTATCCCCCGACAGTGCTGGCACATTCGTCCTGGCCTTGGCTCGTCCGTGGTCATCTGCACTAGCGGGATCGCTGCGGGGGTGGTCGCTGGAGGTCAGTCCGCAGCGAAGACTTGGGCTATCTCTTCGTGGTCCCGCGGCAACCGTTTGATGCCTTTAAAAGCTAGGGAGGCGATGAGTCGTGCTGCGGCATCCTGAGGGATTTCCGTACGACGGGATTGCCAGAACCGGGCTGACTGTTGGGCCATGCCCACCACTCCCATCGCCAGCAGCAAGGCTTCGTCCGGGGTGTAACTGGTTTGTTCCTGCATCAGCGGGGCGATGGCCTCCGCGATCGCGTTCTCTACCGTTTCGAGACGGTCTCGTACGGCGGGGTCATTGACCAGGTCTGATTCGAAGACCAGCCGGTACGGCGTACGTTCGCGGGCGACAAAACCGAAGTACGCGTCCATGGTTGCGGCAACCCGGTCGACGTTGGTGGAAGCGCTTTGCAGCGCGCTGAGCACGGTGGCCATGAGCTGCTCGTTGGCATCATCTAGCAAGGCCAGGTATAACTCCATCTTGCCGGGGAAATGCTGGTAGAGGACAGGTTTGCTCACCCCGGCCCGTTCGGCGATTTCATCCATTGCCGCAGCGTGATATCCGGCGGAGACGAAAACCTCCTGCGCGGCTTGAAGCAGCATTGCTCTGCGGGCAGGCCGGGACAATCGGGTGCCTCGACCCGGTCCCGGGTGGTCCACATAGGTGTTCACGTCAGTTCCCTCCCCGACGATGTCCCTGGAGTCCAGGTGTGTGTGCCGCGACTACGCGGCGGGCGCGTTCGGGTGAGCCAGGGCATGCCCGACGCGGTGTCGTCCATCCTAGCCAGGTAGCCTCCCGGCATGGAGCAGCATGGTGTCGGTGGGCACGTCGCGGTGGGGGACGGAAACCCAGAGTCAGGGCAGCTCAGTGCCGCTGAGCGCAGCCGTTATGCCCGTCACTTGTTGTTGCCCGATGTGGGGGTGGCCGGTCAGATGCGGTTGCGCGCTGCCCGGGTGTTGGTGGTGGGGGCGGGTGGCCTGGGTAGTCCGGTATTGACCTATCTGGCGGCGGCTGGGGTGGGCACCGTCGGTGTGGTCGATGATGATGTCGTCGACCGGTCGAATCTGCAACGTCAGGTCGTGCACAGCACCGCCGATGTGGGCAGAGCCAAGGTCGAGTCCGCTGCGGATCGGATCGCGCAGATCAATCCGGAAGTGCAGGTGGTCGCGCATCCGTGGCGACTGACCGCAGAACGCGCTGCGCAGGTGGTGGCGGCGTATGACGTCGTTGTTGACGCCACCGATAATTTCCCGACTCGATATCTGTTGTCCGATGCGTGCGTTGTGGTGGGGCGCCCGCTGGTGTGGGGTGCGGTCTCTCGCTTTGATGGACAGGTCAGTGTGTGGTGGCCGGGGAAGGGGCCGTGTTACCGGTGTGTCTTCCCCCGACCTCCGGCTCCAGGCCTGGTGCCGTCCTGCGAGCAAGGTGGGGTGTTGGGGGTCCTGCCTGGTGTGATTGGGACTTGGCAGGCCACTGAGGTCGTCAAGATCCTGCTCGGCATCGGGGAACCTCTGGTGGGTCGGATGATGGTGTACGACGCATTAGCGGCGACGGTGGGGCAGGTGCGGCTTTCGTCCCGTCCAGACTGTCCATCCTGTGGCCCCAACGCCACCGTGGTGCTTCGAGATGACCCGCTGACCTGTGGCGTGGTGGCAGATGGGGATGCGGGGACCGTGTCGACACTGTCAGCGACAGCAGAGCCAACCGATCTCCCGCATGTGGACGCCCGCACTGCGGCTCGCCTCGTGGACTCCACCGATGTGGTGCTTCTCGACGTACGGGAATCTACGGAACGAGAAGTGGTGACTTTGCCGGCCCGGCGTGCTCTGTGGCGACCGCTAGGGCAGGTGCTTGCCGACCCGACCCTGCCGGAGGTCCCGCTCGACGCGACGGTGGTGGTCTATTGCCGGTCTGGGGTCAGATCGGCCAAAGCGGTGGCCGCGCTCCGGGCCGCTGGCTACACCTCGGCTATGAATCTTGCAGGGGGCCTAGGGGCCTGGCGTGACGATGTGGATTCTCATCTGCCGTTGTACTGATACTGGTCGACAACGTCCACCCCAACGGCTCGATCGCTGTCGGGCGACAGTGATGGAATCAGCCCATGGTCGTTCTCCGCCGCCCCACCGACGAGGAGCAGGCCCCTGCCTCCCCCGCCTTGGATGAGGTGCAGACAGCGGCAGCAGCACACCGAGGATCACATGCTCTCGTCATCGGCGCACCCGGCACGGGCAAGACCACCACCGCGGTCGCGGCAGTGACCAGTCGAGTCGCCGCAGGAGCCCCTGCTGACTCCTGCCTGGTGTTAGCGTCCTCCCGGGTCGCCGCCGGAGCCCTGCGACATCGGATCGCCACCAGCCTCGGCCGCACCGCCAGCACCCCTCTTGCTCGGACACCTTCCTCGTTGGCTTTCGGTATCCTCGCCCGCCAAGCGGCGTTAACCGGTGACATCCCACCTCGGCTGCTCAGCGGTCCTGAACAGGACGTCGTCCTGCGAGAACTCCTCATCGGACACGCCACCGGAATGGGGCGCGACCCCGGCTGGCCCGACCATCTCGCCGCCGCCCTGGACACCCGAGGTTTCCGCGGCGAACTCCGCGACCTCCTCATGCGGGCCGCCGAACACGGCCTGACACCACACGACCTCCAAGACTGGGGAGAACGCACCAGCCGCCCCGAATGGATCGCAGCGGCCCGCGTCGCCCAGGAATACGACGAAGTGACCCTGCTGTCCCGACCAGGCGGCCTCGACCCGGCCACACTGCTCGTCGTCGCCGCAGAAACCGTCGAAGTCGACCCCAACCTGGTCCACGAAGCCTTACCTCACCTGCGCACCGTCATCGTTGATGACGCCCACGACCTCACCCCACCCGGAGCGCGCCTGCTGCGCGCCTTCGCCGCCGCTGGCACTCACCTCCTCGTCCTCGGCGACCCCGACGCCACCACCCAAGGTTTTCGCGGCGGTGACCCCGAACTCATGGACCAACTCGTTGGAGACGGACCGCGATACGTCCTCCCCAGACGATGGCGCCAGAGCTCCTCGACCGCCGCGGTGACTCGGCGCGTCGCCACCCGGATTGGCGTGGTCGGCAGCGCCGCTCATCGCAGTGCCGACACCGACCCCGCCCGCGCCACCGGCCAGGTGCACACCCTCCTTGCCCGCTCCACCGCCGCCGAAGCTCGACTCGTCGCGGACCACCTCCGCCGCGCCCACCTCCTCGATCACATCCCCTGGTCACAGATGGCCGTCTTGGTTCGAGGCACCCCCCGCATTGCCACCCTGCGACGAATCCTCACCGCCGCACACATCCCTGTCCTCGTTCCCGGCGCCCAAACTGCCCTCCGTGACGAACCAGTCGTCGCCGCCCTACTGCACCTCTTCGACCTCGTCCTCCGCGCCGCCGCGGGCGCCACCGATCCGATGACCCCCCAAGACGCCGTCGCATTGCTGATCTCACCCCTCGGCGGGATGGACGCTATCTCTCTGCGACGACTCCGGCGCGCCCTGCACCGCCACGACACTGCCCACCGCGCCGCCACCGACCAGTCACCCCGCCCCGGAGACCACATTCTCGTCGCTGCGCTCCTCCGACCAGACCTCCCCGAAGACGTCCTACCCCCTGGTCACCCCGTCCGACGTATTGCCGCCGCCCTCACCGCCGGTATCGCTGCCGCCCGCACTGACGACCACGGCCGATGGGCCACCGGCGTCACCGCGGAAAGTGTCCTCTGGGAAATCTGGGCTGCCCTGGACGTCGCCGAACCCTGGCGACAAGCAGCACTCACCGCAGGACCCGGCGCCGACCACGCCGACCGTCACCTCGACGCCGCCGTCGCCCTCTTCGACGCCGCAGCGACGTACGTCGAACGGCTCCCCGGACGCGGACCAGACGGATTCCTCGACCACCTGCGCAGCCAAGACCTCGCCGCCGACATGATCGTCGACCGAGCACCGATCAGCGATGCCGTCACCCTCACCACCGCAGCTGGCGCCGCCGGCCGCGAATGGGACGTCGTCGCCGTCTGTGGAGTGCAAGAAGGAGTCTGGCCCGACCTGCGCTGCCGTGGCTCCATCCTGGGATCCCAGGATCTCGTCGCCGCGATCACCGGACGACGACACGGAGCCCGCGAAGCGCTCGCGGCCGTCCGACATGACGAAACCCGGCTGTTTCACGTCGCCGTCAGCAGAGCTCGTGACCGACTGCTCGTCACCGCCGTGAGTGACGACGATGACCAACCATCTGCCTACTTCGACCTGGTCCACGACCTGCGTACCGTTCCCGCCAGTGACCGAGAGGTCCATGACAGCCCAGAAACCACCACTCCCGCTGGACTTGTCGCCGCCCTACGACGACAACTCACCGAGCTCACCGCCACCCACACCGACCCTGACCACGCCCGTGCCCTGGCACGGCGGCTGGCGTTGCTCCATGCCGAAGGCTTTCCTGGCACCGACCCCGACCGTTGGTGGCCACTAATCGAACTCAGCGACACCCGGCCTCGACGTACCCCCGACCAAGAGGTGCGGCTGTCCCCGTCCCGCCTGGAAACATTCGGACAGTGTCAGCTCCGCTGGTTGCTCTCCACCAGCGGAGGCGAGCCGCTTCGCTCCGGGGGCGCCGACGCCGTCGGATCACTGGTCCATGAGATTGCCGCCGAGCATGGCGGATCCGACAGCGCCACCATGCAAGCCGAACTCGTCCGCCGATGGCCCGCCCTCGGGTTGCCAGACGGATGGCTGTCCCGACGCCGACTGCGTGAAGCCCACGAAATGCTGCGTCGACTCGCCGACTATGAAACTCGTGCGGCCGCTGAAGGATGGACCGTCATCGGACGAGAAGTCCCCGGGACCGCCCAGATCGGCAGAGCGATCCTCGACGGTCGGATCGACCGACTCGAACAAGACCCCGACGGTCGCTTCCGCGTGGTCGACCTCAAGACCGGACAAAGCAAACGACGCCGTGATGAACTCCCCAGACTTCCCCAACTCGGCGCCTATCAGCAGATGATCGAATCCGGCGCGTTCGACGACGCACTCCCCACCACATCGGAGCCGGACACCACCGGCCCCCAACCCTGTCGATCCGCTGGGGCCGCGCTCCTCCATCTGGGAGGCCAGAGCGCAGATGCTGCGCTGCAAACCCAAGGCCCACTCCACGAATCCGACGACCCCACCTGGGTGTCCGCGTTGGTCACCGACGCTGCCGAGACCATGGCAGGGTCGACGTTCACCGCACACCGCGGCGACTGGTGCCGCTCATGCAGCCACCGCTCCAGTTGCCCCCTCACCGGTGAAGGAGAGCACCTCTGATGACAGTCAGCCACGCCTACTCCGCCGACGATATCGCCGCCATCCTCGGACGACCCGCCCCCACCACAGAGCAACGAGAGATCATCGAAGCACCCCTGGAAAACATGCTCGTCGTGGCCGGTGCTGGCTCAGGCAAGACGGAAACGATGGCCTCCCGCGTCGTTTGGCTCATCGCGAACGGCCATGCACTCGCCACTGATGTACTCGGACTCACCTTCACCCGCAAAGCAGCAGGAGAACTGTCTCACCGAATCAGCTCCCGCCTGCAAGACCTCGCCGACGCCGGAATCCGCCCCGACCCCGACGGGCCGCTCGACGTCCATGGTGACGACCAGAGCGCGCTGACCGTGTCCACCTACCATGCTTTTGCGGGCCGCATCGTCGAGGAACACGGACTCCGGTTAGGAATTGAACCCGACACGCGCCTCCTCACCGAAGCCGCCGCCTGGCAGCTCGCCCACGATGTCGTGACCAGTTACGACGGCCCCATGGATGCCATCGGATCAGCCGAGTCGACGGTCACTACCGCCGTTGTGGCGCTCGCTGGGGAAATGGCAGAGCATCTGTGTGACCTGGGGCGTCTCGATGAGTATTACCACGATCTAGCAGCCCACCTGGATTCGTTGCCAGCCGGGGCCACTCGGGCCCGTAGTGCTCCAGCCAGGGTCCGGGAACTCAGATCATTGATCTCGGCTCGTCGGCAACTCTTGCCTGTCGTCGCCGCTTATGCTCGCGCCAAACGGGACCACGACGCCATGGACTTCGCGGATCAGGTCGCGCTGGCGGCTCGCCTTGCCGCTGACTTCCCTGATGTTGCCCGGGACGTTCGTGAACGCCATCGGGTGGTCCTACTCGACGAGTTCCAAGACACCAGCGAAGCGCAGATGTCGTTGTTGCGGTCCCTCTTCGCGATGCCACATCCGGGGGCGCGCCCCGCAGTGCCGGTCATGGCGGTGGGTGATCCGCACCAATCGATTTATGGGTGGCGGGGAGCCAGCGCGACAACGTTGAGTCGTTTTCCGACGCTATTTGCCCAGGCGCAGGGGCCAGCCCCGGTCCGGCATCTGTCAGTGAGCTGGCGCAATGATGAAGCGGTCTTGGAGGTGGCAGATGCGTTGGCTGCGCCGTTGACCCAGGAGTCGACAATCCCGAGCCGTCGTCTCGGGGCCCGGCCGGGGGCCGCAGTGGGCCGGGTCGAAGCCGCTCGTTGGGAGAGCAGCCAGGTCGAAGCTGCTCAGGTCGCGGCTCGGATCGCCGGAGAGTGGTACGACGAGCAAGGCCGAGTTCGTGGCATCAGCGCAGCGGTGCTGTGTCGTCGTCGGGCGCAGTTCGCTCCGATGGTGGAAGCGTTGCAGGCGCAGCGGCTGCCAGTGGAGGTCGTGGGTTTGGGGGGCTTGCTGTCAATGCCGGACGTCGCCGATGTGGTGGCTTTGCTGTCGGTGGTGGCCGACCCGGGTCGGGGAGACCGGTTAATGCGCTTGCTGACTGGCCCGGCGTATCGGATCGGTGCCGCAGATTTGGACGGACTGGCGGCATGGTCACGGCAGCTGCGCCGTCGGGAACACGACGCGTCGGGGACATCGAGGGTGCAGGCGGGGCCGGATCCTGCGGGGATCGTCGAGGCTTTGGCGGCGTTGCCGCCGTCAGATTGGACCGGACCGGAAGGCGAACGGATAGGCCTGACGGCCAGGACTCGGCTGCGGGAGCTGGCGGGGGTGGTGTCGCGGTTGCGGGCGTTATCGGGTGCCGGTGTGGCCGATCTGGTCGTGGAGGCAGAGCGGGCATTGGGTGTGGACGTGGAGTTGCTGTCCCGGCCGGAGGTGCCGCCGGAGGGGGCCCGGGTGTATCTGGATGCGTTCGCCGAGACGGCGGCGTCCTTTCAACAGACGGTGGATCGGGCGACGCTAGGTGGCTTCTTGGCGTGGCTCGACGTGGCAGCAGTGCGGGAGCGCGGGTTGGAAGCGCCGGCTGCGGAAGTGTCTGACACAGCGGTCCAGGTGTTGACGATCCACGCAGCGAAGGGTTTGGAGTGGGATGTCGTCGCCATTCCTGGGCTGGTGGAGGGGGCTTTTCCCAGTTCGTCAGCGACGGTGTCGACGTACCGTGATGAGCGGTGGGTGGTGTCCCCGATCCGAGACAAGGGGTGGTGTGTGGGGTTGGAGCGGTTGCCGTATGACCTGCGTGGCGATCGGCGAGGTTTGCCGGTGTTGTCGTGGCAGACCGCAGTGGATCTGGCGGGGTTAGATGCCGCACTGGCGAGGTTCGCCGACGACGGCGGACGGCGAGTGGTGGCGGAAGAGCGGCGGCTGGCGTATGTCGCGGTGACGCGAGCCAGGCATCTGGCGTTGGTGAGTGCGCCAGTCTGGTCGGAGGCGACGACACCGCGAGTGACGTCGCGGTTCTTGGCAGAAATCGTGGATGACCCGGCGCTGGCTGAGTCGGTAGCTGTGACGCAGTGGACGTCGATGCCATCGCCCGGACCTGATGGCCGGGCGGTGCATCCAGGCACGGGAGCAGTCAGCGGGATGTCGTGGCCAGCGGATCCGATGGCGTCTCGGCGGTCTCTGGTGCGTCCGGCGGCGGAGTTGGTGCGTGACGAATGGGCTCGATTGCCTCAAGATCCCAGGATGCGGTCGGCGGAGATCGAGCAAGAGATCCGTCGAGGAGCGGCAGCGGGCAGTGATGTGGACCTGCAGATCGTGGCGTTGGTGGAGGAGGTGCGGTTACGTCGGGATCGGGATCGCCGGGTGATCGTCGACCTGCCAGCGCACCTGTCGGCGTCGTCGCTGATCGGGTTGTACGACGATGAGAAGCGGTTTGCGGAGCGGCTGCGACGGCCGATGCCTGCGGCGCCAGCGACGAGGGCGCGGGCGGGGACGGCGTTTCACGCTTGGGTGGAGGAGCATTATCAGCGGGCCACGATCTGGGATGTGGATGATCTCCCCGGTGGGGCGGATTCGGAGGAATTGGTTGATCTCTCGGCGGCGAAAGCCCGCTTCCTAGCCAGTGAGTGGGCGCACCTGGTGCCGTTGGAAATTGAGCTGGCGGTAGAGACCTTCATTGGGGGATTGGCGGTGCGGGGTCGTATTGATGCGGTATTTGAGGATCACCGTCGTCAAGGGGGACGGGATGCGGGGCAGGTCACGCCGGTGGTGGTGGTGGATTGGAAGACTGGGCGGCCACCGACGGGACGGGCAGCGCGGGTGGCTGCGGTGCAGTTAGGGGTGTATCGGTTGGCGTATGCGCGGCTGCGGGAGATACCTGTGACAGCGGTGCGGGGAGCTTTTTATTACGTGGCGACAGGGGAAACCGTATTTCCGGAGTTGCCAGACGAGGCTGAGCTGGTGAAGGCCGTGGAAGGGGTGGGGATGGCGGGGCCGTCGTAGGTCAGTGGGCTCCCGATCCGGCGACGACGGGAAGAGGCTCGGTGATGGCGTCACTGGCCGCGATGTGCGGCTTGTCGTCGTCGGTGCTGGCAGTGTCCTCAGCGAAGGTGTCATTGGTTGGGGTGGGCAGAGGTGATGGGTCGGTTTTTGGGGCCGCTGTGTAGAGGGTTTCGACGGTGCCAGTGTCGTCTGGTTCAGCGGCAGCCTGCTCGGGTTCGCTGACCGGGGTGGGCGGAGGTGCGCTGCTCTCGGGACGGGGAGCAGGCTCGGAATCGGGGGTCGGGTCGACGGGTTGATGGTCGAAGGTGACACCGGGGCGTGCCTGCAAAACGGTGTCATGGCCGACCTGGTTGTCGAGGTCTTTAAGCGCGTGGACGGCGTGGTCGATGGCGTGCTGATCGCGTCCGGTGAGCGCGGTGAGCAAGGCGGTGATGTGGCGTAGCTCCGCAGCGAGGCGGGCTCGGCGTTCCAGGTGGGGGTCGGGGTGGACCAATCGACTCATCGCGTAGGCCTGGAGGACGGTGGAGACCGTCGGGTCAGGGGCGGTGGCAGCGAGTTCGGCAATGTCTTCGGCGGGGTCACCGACTCGAGCGTCCTCCCACCCTAGGACCGCTCGGATCCGTCCGCTGCAGGCGTCGTCCTCGCTGGAAAACGTGGCGAGCAGGTGGGCGCCGTCGAACCGGCCGTGGATGGGGGTTGGTGCAAACCGCCACAGGCTGATGTCGTCGAGGAGGCGTTCCCATCGGGTGAGGAGTCCTACGGGGACACGACCGGTGGCAGCGGCCCGGTCCAGGTGCACGAGGTGTCGGTGGCGGCTCTGCTCGGCGTCGTAGATCGGCATCCCGGCCTCTTCGTAGAGGCGGTGATCCAGGTTGTGGAGTGCAGCGAGGGCCCGACCTAGCTCGGCGGCGAGGCCGGGTCCGGTGGGGATCTCAGCGAGGCGAAGCGGATGCCCAGTGATTTGGGGATAGACCATCGCGTGTCGCCCGTCGGGCAGGGATGCGAACCCTTTAGGGGCTGGTACGGCGAAGGGGAGCCGCCGGGAGAGCAGCGCGAGAAGCCGGGTGGTGCTGTCTTGGCGGGCTGAGGCGACAGCATCTCGAGGGAGGCGCACGATCCAGCGACGACGTTCGACGTCTTCGATGTAGCCCACCTGGTGGCTCTCACCGGGCACGGGGACCGTGGCCTCGGCCCGCACTGGCCGCAGACCTGGCACAGCGGCGCTGGCCAGAGCGGCGAGCAGAAGCGCGTCGGTGGTCACGAAGGACACGGTACGTCGGTGGAGGCGATGGGTGTCGTACCTGCGGGTGTGCCGCGCGTCCCGATGTCTGGTGGGCCGATACGGCGGGGAGATGAGCCACTGCCGAGGGTGGTGATGGTGGGGTCTGGGAGGATGCGAAGGCGACGTCTGGTCGTGGTTGGTAGGTGGTGCGTGAGGAGGGTCGTGAGCACGGAGTCGGTGCTGGAAGGTCTGGATCCGGAGCAGCGGGAGGTGGTGACTGCACCGATCGGCCCGTTGTGTGTGCTGGCGGGAGCTGGCACTGGGAAGACCAGAGCGATCACGCATCGCATTGCGTACGGGGTGCATAGCGGACTGTTTCAGCCGCAGCGAGTGTTGGCGGTGACCTTCACTGCTCGGGCTGCGGGGGAGATGCGGACTCGGTTGCGGGACCTGGGAGTGGCAGGGGTGCAGGCGCGCACTTTCCACGCGGCAGCTCTGCGGCAGCTGACCTATTTTTGGCCGCGGGCGGTGGGCGGTGCGCCGCCAGGGCTGTTGTCGCAGAAGGCGGGGGCTGTCGCGGAGGCGGGGGGGCGATTGGGGTTGCGGTTGGATCGAGCGGCGGTGCGCGATCTGGCGGCGGAGATTGAGTGGGCGAAGGTGAGTGGGTTGTCACCGGAGACGTATCCGGCGGCGGCTCGGGCGGCACACCGGGAACCGCCAGGGGTGGATGTGACGGCGATGGCTCGGTTGTTGGATGCCTATCAGGAGGTGTTGTCAGGCCGGGGGGCGATGGATTTTGAGGATGTGCTGTTGCTGACCTGCGCGATCCTGGCCGATCGGGAGGATATTGCCCGGGAGGTGCGGGGGCAGTATCGCCATTTTGTGGTGGATGAGTATCAGGATGTCAACGCGGTGCAGCAACGTTTGTTGGAGCTGTGGCTGGGGGAGCGCCGAGACGTCTGTGTGGTGGGTGATCCGAGCCAGACGATTTATACCTTCACCGGGGCGACGCCGCGGTTTTTGGTGGATTTCCCTCGACGTCATCCGCAGGCGACGGTGGTGCGGTTGGTGCGGAACTATCGGTCGAGTCCGCAGATCGTGAGTTTGGCGAACCTGGTGTTGACGGGGGCGCAGCAGCAGGGGCGGGAGTTTCTGCCGGTGACCTTGCAGGCTCAGGGGCGGGCCGGGCGGGTGCCGACATTGACGACGTACGCCGATGAGGAGGCGGAGGCGCGCGGAATTGCCGACCAGATTGGTCGGCTCATGGCTCAGGGGGTCGCTGCGGCGGATATCGCGATCCTGTATCGCACGAATGGCCAGTCTGGGGTGTTGGAGCAGGCGTTGGCCGCTGCCGGAGTGTCGTATGTCGTGAAGGGCGGTGAGCGGTTTTTCCGACGGGACGAGGTACGCCGGGCGATGGTGTTGTTGCGGGGGGCAGCCCGTTCGGACGATGGGTCGGTGCCGCTGCCGGAGCTGACACGGGATGTGTTGGCAGGTCTGGGGTGGTCGCAGACACCGCCGTCATCGTCAGGGGCTGTGCGGGAGCGGTGGGAGTCGTTGACGGCCTTAGCGCATGTCGCTGATGACGTGGCGGCCGCTGCGCCGCAGGCGCGGCTGGCGGAGCTGGTGACGGAGTTGTCGATGCGCGCTGAAGCGCAGCATGCGCCGACCGTGCAGGGAGTGACGCTGGCGTCATTGCATGCGGCGAAGGGATTGGAGTGGGAGGTCGTTTTCCTCGCGGGGTGCAGCGACGGGTATCTGCCGATCTCCATGGCGCAGGGGACCGCTGCGGTGGAAGAGGAGCGGCGGTTGTTTTATGTGGGGGTGACTCGGGCGCGGCGTGATCTGTGGTTGTCGTGGGCTGCTGCCCGGCAACCTGGGGGGCGGGCCTCGCGTCGGCCGTCGCGTTTCTTAGAGGGTGCTGCCGCAATGGTGGGGATGTCGCAGTGGGACGTGGCGAAGGGCCCAGAAGTGGCAAAGGCACCCGCTCGATCGGCGCGAGTGCGCCGCTGCCGAGGGTGCGGGGCGGTATTGGCGACAGCAGCGGAGCGCAAGCTGAGTCGCTGTGAGCAGTGTCCTCCGACGTACGACGAGGCGACCTTTGAGCGGATGCGGTCCTGGCGTGCGGAGGTGGCCCGACGAGAGAGCGTCCCGGCGTATGTCGTGTTCACTGATGCGACGTTGATGGCTATCGCGGAGGCGGAGCCGCAGGACGCAGCGCAATTGGCGAGGATTTCTGGGGTGGGTGCTCGAAAGTTGGCGAAGTATGGGGAGCAGGTGTTGGCGTTGATGACGGGGGCGGATCCGCACGGGCAAAGTCAGGTCGTTCGTCCATGACCTCAAACGGGTGAAACTGCTGGTCAAAAAAAGATTGCCAGGGTGGCGGGTGGCCCCCTAACCTGGTGGAGCCATCTGGGTCGGGAACGGCCTGGGAATGATCTGTGGGAGAGGAGTGACGTCGATGACCACCATTTTTTCGAGTACATCAGCCGTGTTGACCGTCGATATCACCCGCTCTGGTGTGCCTGCAGTGGGCCTTGCGGCAGGAGTCTGCCTGCCGGCACTGGTGGATCCGTCTGGAGTTGTCGAGTCGGCTGGTGGCCGCGGCGCAGCGTATCGGTCCATCACTTCCCGTCCAGTTCCTTCCTTTGCTCCGGTCCTGACGTCGGGGGAAGCCACATGATCTGATCGTGGATCTGCTTCTCCAGCCGCGGTGACCAGAGGGTCCCGCGGTTTTTTTGTCGGTCCGTACGGTCCGGGGCGCGGGACGCAGAATCGTTCCAGGAGTACCCACTCGTATGTCAACCTCATCTGTTGTCCACAGTTATTCCGAGTTGTTGCTGCCCTGTCAGGTCGACGGGGGGCGGTTGTGGTTTGCCGAGAGCCCCGACGACGTCGAGATCGCCAAGTCGTTGTGCGGGCAGTGCCCTTTGCGGCGGGAGTGCCTTGAGGGCGCGATGTCCCGCGCGGAACCCTGGGGCGTCTGGGGCGGGCAGCTGTTCCTCTCGGGTGCGATCGTCGAGCGGAAGCGTCCGCGCGGGCGGCCACGGAAGGAATCAGTCGCAGCCTGACCTGGATCTCCTTGTGGGGCGGAATTATTCGTACGGAGGTGGTGTTAGTCAAGAGTGCAGCGGACGATATTGGTAAGAAATTTACTCTTCTGATAAGCTTGCTGCGGCGCGCACTATGACGTGCGTTGGGACATCCAGAAATGTGCCCAGGGAGGGGACCCTTATGAATCAGAATCGAGCGCTGCTCACTCTCGACCGGCTCCGGCTGGCCGTAGCTCGTAACGACATGGCCAAGAAGCGCAGTGGCGTTGACGACGAAGCCGTCGATCACGCCTACAGTGCTGCGATCAGGCGCGACGTACTCGGTCTTCGCTGACGACGTACCTGAAAACGCCGTTGAGTGTGGCGGTCACCCCGTGTGCCGTGTGGGGTGACCGCCACACTCATGTCCGCATGTCATCGCCCCATTCCGCATCGTCACCCAATCCAGCACCCGCAGCGGCATCAGCAGCAACCCGCTCCTCCCACAACGGATCCAGCGAGGGCAACCAGCTGTAGGCGATCTCCGCGGCACGCACCGTCCCGCCAATCTGACACAGCACCCCCAAGCCGCCCGCCCACACCCGGTGGATCAACAAATACTCCGGCGGGAGGTTCAGCTGAAGCCCCAAACCGAAGTCCTCCTGGCGAGGATCACGCAGCCGAGCCGCCTGCTGTCCCAACCAGTCCCGGTCAAACGTGAACCAGTCAGCGCGGAGGGGATCAGTGAACGGCGTCAAAAAACCCAGCAATAAGTTGGCGTCGACCGTCGCGCCCGGGCGGACAAAACCCTCATCGCGAAGTACCGTCAACACCCCTTGGGCGTCACCCTCCACTGCATAGCGCAACGCCTGACCCATCGCCAACGGCATCCCCCCAGGAAGGTCACCGACCGCCCCGAAATCCAACACCCCCAGACGGCCGTCCGGAAGGACACGGAAATTCCCCGGATGAGGATCAGCATGCAACAGCCGAGCCAACTGTGGCCCAGCAAACAAAAACTCCAAATACCGGTCGGCAGCATGATCTCGGTCGGCCGCGGACCCGGAAGCCACCACCTGAGCCAGTGGCCGCCCATCCACCCACTGCGAGACCAGGACCTGCCCCTGCTGAGCGATCACAGCAGGCACACACACGGCCTCGTCATCCTCAAACGCAGCGGCAAACCTCCGTTGCCGCTGAGCTTCCAAGCCATAATCCAGTTCGTCAGCTAACCGTGCCTCGAACTCGGCCAGCAAGGGAACGAGATCTAAGCCCGGAACCCACCAGGTCGTCATCCGCGCCAACCGGCCCAACCGGCGGAAATCGCCCAGCAAAGCCTCCCCAGCGCCGGGATACTGCACCTTCACCGCCACCGGCGTGCCATCGCTCCACGTCGCCCGATGCACTTGGCCGATCGAGGCCGCCGCAGCGGGCCGATCATCAAAATCCCGGAAGGAAGCCCGCCAGTCAGCGCCCAAATCCCGGGCCAGCAATCGATGCACTGTCGACGTAGGCATCGGTGGGGCAGCTTCCTGCAGCCGTGTCAACGTCGCCCGATAAGGACCGACCAAGTCCGCGGGGAGAGCTGGCTCCAACACCGACAACGCCTGTCCCACCTTCATGGCGCCGCCTTTGAGCTCACCCAGCACCGTGAACAGCTGCTCCGCCGTACGGGCCTGCCACTCCATCAGCACCTGCTCCGCAGGTTGGCCAGCTAACCTGCGACCGGCACCCAGAGCGGCCCGACCGGCCATCCCTACGGGCAGACCAGCCAGACGGACCGAACGGGACAACGCCCGACGCGGCAGATCACTCACGTGCCCATTGTGCCTACCGCGGCCACACAACGACAGGCAGGGTGCACAGTCCACCGACGACGCACAATGTGCGGATCCGGCCAGGTCACCTCCAGGCTGACCCCCGGTAAAACCCTGCCGCGGTCCAGTAGGGCCCGACTCACCATCCCCACCAGCCCGGCACCCACTGCAGCGAGGGAACCATCCAGAGGGATCGTCTGGCCCTGGGACGTCGCTCCCCGGTTGGCCCGGCCGCCCTGCCAGGACCAGCTCGGATCCTGGTCGGCCCGGTGAAGGTCCACACACCCCAGGCAGGCCGTGGCCGCCAACACCAGCGGGCCCACCACGACCTTTGCTGCGTCGTACACCACTGGAAGATGCGGGATCCCCAAGCGTCGCCACAGGTCCACCTGCTCTGGCGCCACCCGCAACGGCGCCACCACGATCGCTAACTGCGTGTCCGGGCCGCCGATCCGGGGTGATTCCCAGGCGAGGGCATTAGCCATGCTCGGGCCTGATCGCACTTGACAGCGCCCATCCTGACGCAACATCGCGGCCACCAAGGCAGTCAGCTCATCGTGGCCCTGGATCACCACCGTGCTGGCGTATCTCCCCACCTCAGCGCGGTGAGTCCGTTGGGCCCGTCGCACGATCTCGGTCGACATAGTCGTCCCCCTCGTCAAAACTGTCGCCACACGCGGTAGGCAGTGGCGGGCAAACCCCGCCTAGGGTGTCGCCGGCCATCCAGTCTGCGCGGTCAGCCGGTTGGCCCACTGACAGTTGTCCACAGCCATCGCCAGAACACCCACCCCGCAAGCCGATCCGTGGTCTGCGCTCGTTCGCGCCTCGACTGCTCGATAGGCTCCCGCCATGATGTGGGCACCGCTGGAGCCACCGGACGACGTGCCACCACCGGCGTTGCCGGTCGACGTACGCCGATCAACGCGTCGCCGCCGTACGGTCACGGCACGCCTCGAACGGGGCACCCTCGTAGTCTTCATCCCCGCGACATTCACGCCCGCCGAGGAGCACGAATGGGTCCAGCGAATGCGGGTGAAAATGGAGCAACGTCGGGCCAGCAGCAGTGATGACGACTTGCTCGATCGCGCCCATCGCCTGTCCCGCCGCCACTTGGACGGGCGTGCCGTTCCTGCTTCAGTCCGATGGGTCGACAACCACCACACGCGGTGGGGGTCATGCACTCCCGCAGACGGCACGATCCGACTCAACCGGGCGCTAGCGGCCATGCCGCAGTACGTCCAGGACTACGTGCTGCTCCACGAACTGGCGCATCTGATTCACGCCGGCCATGGCCCAGCCTTTTGGGCGCTGTTAGCGGACCTTCCCACTCTGGAACGCGCTCGTGGCTACCTCGAGGGGTATGCCGCCGCCCAAGCCGCAGCTGGCGTCCCGGTCACCACCACACCGTGATCATCAACAACACCACAGAGGCCACGATCTCTCCGACTCCCACCACTGCTGGCCTGACCCGACGCCCCGCTAATACCGCTGCGCGCGCCGTCAACACTGCACAGAAGACCGTCAGCTGAACCGCCGTCCCGACAGGGACAGGGGCACCGAGCCACAGCGCCACCGGCCAGCATGCGGTCCATGCGAGGTGGTATCCGATCGACCAACGACGGTAACTCCGGTTAAGCCGCTCTCTGATCATGGTTTTCACGTAGAGCGCCGTCCCGAAGAAATACCCCAATAGCGCCGCTATCACCGCAACCATCGACGACCAGTCCCGCCCTGCTGCCTGCTGCAGCCACGGCGCACCCTGGTCACCAGCCTGAAAAGCCACTCCAGCAAACAGGCACGCTGCAGCAATGGTGACCGCATCATTCGTCAAGGCGCGGTCCTGCCGACGCCATGAATGGAGCAGACTGATCGCCGCTAACGGCAGATACACCGGAAGCCACAGCAGCAGCCACGGTCGGTACCACACCACCGCTGCCCCCAGGATCGCTGCGATCGTTCCGTACGTCGACAGCGCCGGGAGGTACGCCGAGATATCCCGGCCCCGACCCCGCACTCGGGCTGCTAATCCGGCTGCGTTGAACAGGAAGTAACCGGCAAACAGCCAGGTGACCAGGAGGAGATGGATTCCTGAGGCTCCCCCGCGCAGTGATCCCACGGCAGCGGGGACCGCCAGCATCGCCCACGCGCCGTGCTGGCGGGGAAGCCACTGAGCGGGGATCCGGCGACTGCGTCTAGCTGTCACCCCCGTGTCCCTGCTATGCCGTCCCCGCGCCGTTGCGCGGCCTGAGCTGCCGTGATCAGTGGCCCCACATCAGCTGCTGCTCCTGGCGGGAGGGCGGTGACGGGAAACCAGCGGACGTCGAGCGATTCGTCGCTGACCGTGGGGATGGCACCGGCTGGGGCTTGTGCCCAGTACCGCACATCGAGGTGTGCTCGACAGTGGCCAAACACCTCAGGAAGGTCGTGGCGAGACAGCTGACATGGCTCTGCCGACACCGCTAGGCCTGATATTCCCGACTCCTCAGCTAACTCGCGGGCAGCTGCAGCCCGGACTGTGCAGTCGCTCGGTTCGAGATGACCGCCAAACTGGAACCAAGCATCCGCTTTCCGGTGATGAGTCAGCAGGACATGCTCGCCTGTGTCGTCGAGGACCAACACCCCCACGGTCAAGTGTTCCGCGGGACCATCGCGATGGATCGCAGCGTTCGACGCGGCCAATGCTGCAGCGAATGACCGTCGTAGCGCCTCTTGCTGCGCATTCGGGGCGGTCCATCTCGCCAGCAGCTGCACCGCGTCAGCGTGCAGCGTCAATGACCTGCTTGGCACTCAGCGATCACCCGGCTGAGGATCCTTCGGAGCATCAGGGCCGTCCTCGCCGGAGAGGATCCGCTCCAATGCCGCATCCAGCTCTTCGCCGAGACCGCCCAGACCGTCGTCCTCGCTGCCGCCACAGCTCCGTTCGACATATCCCAGGACATCGTCGAGATCCGCTGCCGTCGGTGCCACATCCGGGTGAGCCCAGGCAGCGTCCCGAGCCGCAGCGCCACCAGAGCTTTCCAACGCGGTGAAAAGGTTGGCCGCATCCCGCAATCGGCGGGGACGCAACTGCAAGCCCACCAGCTCCCCGAAGATTGCCTCGGCAGGTCCTCCGGTGGCTCGGCGGCGACGGACCGCCTCAGCCAGGGCGTCGACCTGAGGAAGCCGACCGTGAGCGGCGCGACCTGCTACTACATCGACCCACCCCTCGACCAAGGCGAGGAGGGTTTCCAGCCGTGCCAGCGCAGCTTTTTGCGCCTCGCTGGGTTGCGGGGAGAACAGCGACGAGCTCAAGGCACTCTGCATTTCCTGCGGGTCGCTGGTGTCGATCTGCGACAGCGTCGACTCGATGCCTTCGGTGTCGATGGTGATGTCTCGGGCGTAGGCCTGCACTGCCGCCAGCACCTGTGGTCCCAACCAGGGCACCCCGGCAAACAATCTGGTCCGTGCAGATTCGCGCACCGCCAAATACAGCAGGACCGGTGCTGTTTCCAGCTCGAGACCTTCGGCGAATTCCGTGACATTACCGGGGAGCAGAGCCACCACTGGTTGCTCCACCAGTGGCAGCCCCACTTCCGTACCGGACAGAACGTCGCCGGCCAAGGTGCCAACTGCCTGACCGATCTGGGCGCCGAACATTGAACTGCTCAGCCGCGCCAACATTGGCTCGAACTGCGCCATCATCCCGGACAAGTCCATGCCAGGTGGCATCCCCGGCAATGCGGGGACATCCCGTCCGGTAAGACCTTCCATCTGGCCGCGCAATGCCGAACCGATCGCCCCGGTCACCCCTTGAGCCACTGGCGCGACGATCTTCGCCCAGGTCGCCATGGTGTGAGTCACCCATTCCGCGCGACTCCAGGCCAGGGCGCGAGCCCCGGGGAGCTCAAAGGCGGTGACCCCATCCAGCCACAGTCCGGCGACATGCACCGCCTCGCGCACCTCGCGCTGGGTGGAGTCGCCAACGACCGTGTCGCCGGCTGCGGACACGGTCTTGCGGGCCACGTCCTCGCACAGCTCACGATTGATGCCGTCGGTCGGGGCCGCCTCAAACAAGGCCTTGAACTGGGCAGCGAGGGCACCCATCATGGCTGGATCACCGTGATCGATCCCCATGGCGCGCATCGCATCGGCCATCGCCGGATTGGCGTCGCTACCGAGGAACTGCTGGAAAAGGCGAGCAAAATCAGCCTCGTCATCGCCGTCGCGGCGGGGATTATCGGACACGATGGTCTCCTGACGCACCTGAGAAGATGTCTGGCGACTAGATAACCACGTAAGGTGCCACGACGTTCCCGTCGAGCCCGTCAGGAAGGACCTCATCAGGTGACCAGCACCCCTCCGTCTGCTCGGGTCGTCCATGTCGAGGTAGGGCCCGGCGCCTGCCTGGACACGCTCGTCTCAGCCGTGCAGGATCCCCGGGCAGGCTGTGTCGCAACCTTTCTCGGACTCGTGCGGGACCATGACCATGGTCGCCAGGTGACCCGGTTGGACTACTCCGCTCATCCGTCTGCCGTTGACCGACTTCATGCTCTGGCAGGTGAGATTGCCGCTCGGCCGGGGCTGGTAGCTGTGGCCGTGCATCATGCCACCGGCGAACTGGCTATCGGAGATGTCGCCGTTGTCGCGGCGGTCTCCGCCGAGCATCGGGGGCAAGCCTTCGACGCCTGTCAGACTCTGGTCGACCGGCTCAAAGCGGAAGTGCCCATCTGGAAGCACCAAATGTTCGTTGAGGGCGACGACGAATGGGTGGGGGTCGGGTGACTACGTCAGACGCGCCTGCCCCTCAGCCAGTCGACGAGACTGCCTCCGAGGAGATTGTCGATGAGCGTCGTGCGCTGTGGTGGCGGCGTCGACGCTGGATGATCCCGCTGACGCTGCTGCTCAGCTTGGCGGTGGCTGTCTCAGGGCTCTTCGTTCACCCGCCCTACATTGTGATGCGTGCTGGTCCGGTCTACGACACTCTCGGCCAGATGAAGGATCGGCAGTCGGGGAAAGATCGACCGATCATCGAAGTTCATGGCGCTCCGACGTATCCCACCGAAGGTGCTCTCGATTTCACGACGGTGGCTCTCTACGGCACTCCCGGTAGGGAACTCAACCTCTGGGATTACGTGTGGGCGGTGCTCCAGGGAGCGGATATCACTCCCACTGACAAGGTGTATCGACCGAATACGACCCAGGAGCAGGTCCGACAGCAGGGCCGTGCGCAAATGTCTGGAGCTCAGGACGAGGCCAGAGTGGTCGCTCTTCGGGCGGTGGGAAAGAACGTGCCAGAACGAGTGCGAGTCGCGGCAGTCGCTCAGGGGGGACCGGCTGAAGGAGCCCTGAAAGTCGACGATGTGATCACCTCCATCGATGGCACCGCAGTCACCGACACCTCAGCAGTGCGCGATGCTGTCACCAAAGCCGCTGAGGGCCACCAGCTGCGCCTCGAAGTCGAACGGAACGGGCGGGCTACCCCGGTCACAGTCGGTACCGTCGTCCAGGAGGGGCGTCGGATGATGGGGGTGACTCTGGCCACCACATTCACCTTCCCGGTTGAGGTGACCATTAACGCCGGAGATATCGGGGGGCCTTCTGCCGGGCTGATGTTGGCATTAGGGATCTACGACAAGCTCACCCCTGGAGCGCTGACGGGCGGTCGGAAGATCGCCGGGACCGGAACTCTCGCCGTGGACGGCACCGTCGGCCCCATCGGTGGCATTCCCCACAAAATGGTGGGAGCCAGGGAAAGCACTGGTGCGGAATGGTTCCTCGCTCCGCAAGGCAACTGTCAGCAGGTGATCGGGAGGATTCCCGATGGTCTGCATGTGGTGAAAGTCGGGACATTCGACGAGGCACGTCATGCTGTCGAAGAGATCGCGGCAGGCCGCGGGGACAAGCTCGCGACCTGCGGCTGAGCTGCTGAAGGTCCGCCTGTCGCCATCATCGTGACAGGCGGATGCCTGACGGAATCGTGGCGCGCTCAGTCGGGCAGATCAGCGCACACAAAGGCGAAGTTGTGCATGGCATGAGTCACCGCGAAGCCTGGGAAGAAGAGGCTGATTCCACTGAGGAGCCTCAGCTCGGTCACCGTGTCATGCCGCCCACCAGCTCGCTCTGATCTTGTCCGGTGCCTGGTGTCCGCTCGAGGACGTCGTCGGATGCCACCGCCTGTGGGGGAGCTGCCCGCCCCGCCCAGGCCATCCGGCACCAGGGACGAGCCAGTTCTTGTGTCGAGGCCACCTCGCGAGGAGAGAACGCACTGAGAGCAGCGTGGCTGTCATGTCGCGCATGCACCGCGGCGACATATCGATGGCCGGTGTCGGGCGCGATGAACAAGGTCGCGGGATGCTCCCCCGGGACCTGGTCAGTGCCCTGCTGGCTGGCAGTTGTCGAGACATCCTCTCCCGTCGTACGTCGATCGCGTTCGTGGCAGGCCGCAAGCCAGGCAGCTCCTGTGGACAATCCGGCGAACAAGCCGTGCCGCCGCATTAATTCGGTCGTAGCGGCGCAGGCCACTTCGTGCGACAGCCAATGGATCGCGGCGTACGCGTGATGTCGGACGTTGGCGAACGGAATGGACGACCCGATGCCCGCGATGATCATGTCCGGGTCGTCCACATGATCTGCGCCGAAGGTGACGCTGCCAAACGGCTGCACGCCGGTCAGGCGCACCGGCAAGACCTCTGACATTCCGGCTGCGACCGCAAAGCTGGATACCCCGGAGCCGACAGAAGCGACCAGATCTACCCCGTCATAGCCGCGGTCGGCGAGCGCGTGCGCGGCTGCCTGCCCGACCGGGAGATAGCCCTCGTCGTGAACGGGGTCGTGATATTGGCGCATCCAGTGCACATCGGGTTCAGCAGCAATCATTTCCCGGACCCGGGAGACTCGCCGATCTTGGTCCAGCAGGAGCGAATCGGTGGCAGGCATTTGCTCCAGGTCGGCACCGAGGAGTTCCAGTTGGGCGCGTGTGGTGGCGTCGACGGTCGTCGATCCGATGATCCGGCAGTGCAGGCCTAGTTCGTGGCAGGCCAGAGCCAAGGCTTGGGCGTAGATCCCTGAGGAGGAGTCGACGACGGTGTCACCGGGGTGGAGCGTGCCTTCGTCCAGCAAGTGCCGTAGAGCGCCGCGGGCTGAGAGCACTTTCATGGTTTCGAAGCGCAGGGTGAACAGGTCGGGGTCGAGAGCGATGAGATCAGGACGGCCGACGGCCTGTCCGGGATGGTCCAGGATGTCGAGAGTGGGGGATAGGACGGGCATGTCAACCTCCGTCGAGGAGTGGGTGGATACCGAGGACTGGTATGCCGTGATGCTCAAGTGAGGCTGCGCTATCAGTGATCTGAGGGTCTTCGATGCTCAAGGAGCCAGGGAAGAGCAGCCCGGCGACAGATCCGCTGTGGGCGACTTGGACACCGACGGCGCCATGACCTGCGGCGATGGCGCGCAGCTGGGTGAGTTCTGGCCGAGGTAGGCGTTCTTGGTTGAGTTCGGCGCTGGCGGTGGCGACTGCTCCGATGGTGTGGATATCGCCGTCGACGACGGCCTGGCGCAGGGTGTGACGCAACCGGTCGTACTCGGGAATCAGGGCGGGTGTGGGTGGGGGGCAAGCTAACGTTTCGACGGGGGCGCCTCCGCCGGTGCGGCAAGACAGCACGGTCATGGGAGGCAGCAATGCGCCAAAGTCCTCAAGGACCTCGCCAAGGCGTTGGGCGAATAAGACGGTCCGGGGCAGGTGCGCCAGGGGATCGCAGGCGCCTTCAATGGATACCGCCAGGCGGGAGAGTTCGTCCGGGCAAGGGCAGGCCCGCATGGCGTTGCCGACGGCTCGTAATGCCGCCAGGACGTCGGAGGAGGACGATCCCATGCCGGCGCCGATGGGCAACCGGCCTTGTATGACGAGCCTGCCGTGATAGCGAGGAAGCCCGTGAATGTGGTGCAGGCGGGTGATCAGTGCGGTGGCTGCTTGGGCGGCGTACACCCTGTCGGAAGGTTCGACTCTGACTCTGATGGGCCCGTCGGTGTCGGCTTCAGGGTAGAAGAAGGCTTCTGAGCCGGCGCAGCGCAGTGGCACCGTGACCAAACCCTGGCAGGGTTCGCCGTCGGGGCCGGTGAAGATTCCTTGGAGGATTTCGCCATGGTGAGCATGGGCGATGCCCCACCCGATACGGGTTCGGCTGGGGCATCGCCGCCTGCTCACTGTGGTCATCGCGGTTCGCCGCCTGCAGCGCGTTGCCACGGGGCGAGCGCCAGGGCGGCGCAGATCACCATGGCTGCGGCGAGGGTCACGCCGACGACTGTCCAGTTGCCTCCGGCGAGGCACGCTCCTACCAGGGCGGCCCCGATGAAAACGCCGAGGCTCTGTGCCGAACCGTTCAGACTCATCACGGTGCCTCGGACCGGGCCAGCGCGGCGTACTAGCAGGGTCACCACGGCGGCGGCGACGATGGCATGTCCGACTGCGGTCAGGGAGGTGCCGATGAGGGCTGCCGGGAGCCATGGGGCACAGAAGAGGAGGGCGTGGGCGGCTCCAGCCAGGAGTGCGCCGAATGCGGCGAGCCGTCCGGCCCGTCCTGGACCGTCTTCGCGGGAGAGTGCGCGTCCGGCCCACCAGTTGCCGCAGAAGAAGGAGGCCCCGGAGAGGGTCCATACCAGGGAAAAGACTCCTGGGTCGAGGGAGTGGGCTTGAGCGTAGTATGCCGCGACGTAGGCGAGCTGCCCCATGAAACAGGTGGTGCGCAGCGCTGAGATGCTGATCAACAGGATCCCGCCAGGGACTCGGGCGGCCGTGCGGAAGGCTTCGCCGTACCCGGGTCGCGTGGCGTTGACGGCTGACGGGCGTTCGTCGCGCAGCCGGACCATCATCACGGCAAGGACCACGCAGCATGCCGAGGCGGCGACCATGTCTCCTTGCCATCCCCACAACAGGGCGGGAGCGGCGAGTAAGGGCGCGGCTAGGACGGCGGTGAGGGTGGTGGTGGCGGAGATGATGGTGGCGGCTCGGCCGGAGGCGGCGTCATTGTCGTAGCGGTCGGCGGCCATGGCTGACAGGGCGGGGCTGAGTAGTGAGGTGCCAGCCCCGATCAGCAGGCAGAAGATCACCCAGCCAGCGGCGGTGGAAATCAGGCTCACCAGGCAGCCGATGGACAAAATGACCAGGGCGAGGGAAGCGACGTGTCCTCGAGTCATTCGGTCTACCAACGGAGCAGCTGCTGCCCCCACGATGAGAGCGGCGACGCCGCCTAAGCCACGGAAACCACCGATGACCACGACTGAGGATTCCGCGTCGGTAGCAATGGGCACCAGGAAGGTGCTCATCACAGTGAACGGGATCAGGCCGAGGGCTGCGGCGATCAGCAGCGGCCACAGCTGCCGGATCATCTGTCTGTCGGCGGGGACCTCGCTGTTAAGTCCCGCCGCGTGGGCGGACGTCATTCGGCCGCCTCGTAGAGGTAGATCGGGCTGGCGTCGGCAGACATCTGGGAGAGCGGGACATGCTCGGCAGACAGGGAGGTCACGCCACGGCCGAGGAAGGCGCGGGCGACGGCGGCCGCGGTCTGGGCATAGATGGTCAGGGGGATGTCTCGACGGCGGCAGGCTTGCATGATCTCGTCGAAGGTGCCGTTACCGATGGTCATGCCGGTGGCCAGGACCATGTCAGCGTGCTCGATGACCCGGTGCATGTCTTTTTCGACTGGGTCGCCCCAGTGGGTCTGAGTGAGGTTGAGATCGCAGGGGAGACATTCACCCCCACGGTCGCGGATGGCTGCGACCAGCGGGTTGACGACGCCGATGAGTGCGACGCGGTGTCCTGGCTGGATGTGCAGCAGGTCGGCGATGGCGGTGTCCCGGGCGATGGCACGCTCATCGGGGGTGCCGGTGGGCAGCTCGACCCGCCGAGCCCGGGGGTCCTCCCGGTGGGGGGCGGTGGCTCCCAGGTAGGCATCAAGCGCGGCGACCCGAATTGGAAGCAAGGGGTGGCGCAGTAACTCAGCGATAGTGGATCCGGAGAGATCGATGACGTTGTTGTCGACCTCTCCGATATCGACGGCGCATACACCGAAAGCGGTCTCGCAACGCACCATCACGTAGCAGTTGCGAAAGATTTGGGGGCTGCCAGCGAGCCGGGTCCCGTGCTGGACCAGGTAAACACTGCGTGCGACGAGAGCGTCGGGTCCAGTGGCGGTGGTGTCAGTGAGCACCTGGGTCATGAGCTCCGGGACTGTCACGCGTACTCCTTGGTGAGGCAGGTGTTAACCAGGCAAGAGTTAACATGGCGCAGGCCACTGAGGACTTGTCAGTAACCCAAGATGTGGGCTATAATACGCCGCAATATCCGGTAAGTGGCACCTAACTTCACAGGAAAATAAAGTTTTTTCCACAGGAAGTCCTCAGTGTTGCCCAGAAGGGCATCTCACCTGCCAGGACCGCTCCCCGATCCAGGGCAGCACGCAATGACATGGAGGCAGCCACAGCTGAGCGGCGCTCCCTCGGTGACCACTTCCTCTGCGGGGCAGCCACCCTCCCAGAGTGCTGATCAGACCAGATTCGACCTGATCAGCACGGGTGACATCGAATCAGTCCTGCAGCGTCGCCGCCAAGGCAGCCACCAAATCCGGAGCAATATCCTGACCGGCCGCGACCTGGTCGTCACTGTCATAAGGGCGCTGACGCAATAAGCATGTCGACTCCCCGTCCCTGGTGACGGCTACCAACAGTCGGACGTCAACGCGGTCAGGGTGATCAGCCAAGATCCGTGCGGCGGCTGCCGGGTCGTCAGGGAGGCCCTCCTGCGCCTGGGGCGGAACGACGATCCGTTCAACCGCCAATGCCACCCCATCCACCTCAGCAGGCCAGGCAAGTGACCCCAACAGATCCTCAAGGGGATCGACGACCGGGACATCCTCCTGCTCGATCGCAGACAACGCATCCGGGTCTTCCGGAGCGGCCAATTGGCTGGCGAGATGCGGTTCAGCGTGGATCAACGCTGCCGTACGCACCAAGGCAAAGAGTCTCACCGGCTGGTCCCAGCCAGCAGCGGCGACGTACTTCTCGGTCTCGATAGCGCATTCCCACAGGGGCGGGTAGAGGGGGCGTGGTGTTCCGGTCACGGGACCATCGTGCCGGATGTCGGCAGCAACCCACATCTGGTGATGGGAAACTCGCTGTCCACTGGGTAGTTTGGAGGCGACAAGAGATGACGGTTGGACAGGATGGCCGGCGCTGCGTCGGCAACTGCCGTGACGGAGGGCGACCGTGGACGATCGACGTTGGCTGCGAGCAGGAGCATGGTGTGACACGACGAGATGACGACAGCACGTCGGTCTTGACCGGACGAGCAGAGGGGATGTCACCTCAGGCATCCACGCTTCCTCCCGATGGCGGTGGCTCGGGCCCGAAGGGACCAGGTGGCCCGTCGGGAGGGCGCCCTGGTGGTGCGCCCTTCAGCTGGGGCAACTGGTCGGATCGGTTCGGCGGCACCCCCGGCGGTGGCGGTGGCGCTCCCGGTGGCGGCGGACCCGGCTCTTTCGGCGGCTTTGGAGCCGGTCGTCCCGCCCCGAAGCGAGGCCGATCGCCCTTGGCGATCACCGTGGCCGTGGTGGTTGCTGTCTGTGTTCTGGCAACTCTTGGTGCTTTTGTCTGGACCGAGGTGCTCTGGTTCGACAGCGTCGGTTATACCTCGGTGTTCTGGATTCAAATCGGGGTGCAGGCGCTGCTGTTTGTGGTGGGTGCGCTACTTACAGGCGTGGTCATTGCCTCCAGCATCGCCATCGGGTATCGGCGGCGGCCGATCTACGCTCCCACCACCCAGGCCCAGCAGGCCCTTGATCGTTATCGGACGATGCTCGATCCAGTCCGGCGGGTCGCGCTGGTCGTGGTGCCTTCGGTCTTGGGTTTTTTTGCGGGGCTCGCTGCAGCTAGCCAGTGGCAAACGTTGCTGCTTTTCATGAATGGGACATCCTTCGGTCGCACTGACCCGACCTTCGGCAAAGACGTGGGCTTCTTCGTCTTCGATCTGCCCTGGTATGCCTTCTTGGAGTCCTTCTTCACCATGACGTTGGTGCTGGCGATCCTGGCGGCGGTGGTCACCCACTATGTCTACGGTGGTATTTCCGTGGGCGGCGGCGGAGTGCATACCGTCCCTGCCGCTCGGGTGCACCTGGCAGTCCTCGCTGGGCTGTTCGTGCTGGTGCGCGCCATCGGGTATTGGCTGGACCGCTACCAGCTGGCGGTGGAGGACGCAGGTCGGATCACCGGTCTGCAGTATGCCCAGGCCAACGCGGTCCTGTGGACCAAGGGGATTCTCGCCGGTGCAGCGGTGCTGGTAGCGCTGTCCTTCATCGCGGCGATCTGGATGCGCTCCTGGCGGGTCCCGGTCTTCGGAGTTATTGGCCTGCTGGTGGTCTCGCTGGTGGTGGGCAATCTCTACCCGGCGGCGATTCAGAGCTTCAAAGTGCGTCCCAGCGAGCAATCCCTCGAAGCGCCGTACCTGGCGCACAACATTGAGGCCACTCGGGCGGCGTACGGGATCGACTCGATCACCAAAACCCAGTACGACGCGAAGAAGAGCACTGACCGAGGCGGGCTCTCCGGGGACGCCGCGACCATCCCAGGGATCCGGGTGGTCGACCCGATGCTGGTCAGCCCCACGTTCCAGCAGTTGCAGGGATTACGGCGGTACTACGAGTTCGCCGATGCGCTGGATGTCGACCGGTATGTCATTGACGGCAAAGTGCAAGACACTGTCATTGCGGCTCGAGAGCTCGACTTGGCTAACGCTCCCTCGCGGAGTTGGTTCAACGACCATGCCGTGTACACCCACGGATACGGCGTGGTGGCGGCCTATGGCACCCAACGGGACAGCCGTGGCGAGCCAGTCTTCTTTGCCAAGGACATCCCCATGCAGGGCAAACTCGGCGACTTTGAGCCGCGAATCTACTTCGGCGAGAAGACGACTGATTACTCGATCGTGGGCGCTCCCACCGGTGAGGCTCCTCGGGAACTGGATTACCAGACTGACCAAGGGGAGTCGCGCACCACGTTCCGTGGCCAGGGCGGCGTCAAGATGGACAATGTCGCCAAGCGGTTCGCCTACGCGATCGTCAACCGCGAGTACAACATCCTGCTGTCCGGGCAGGTCGGCGACTATTCGGTGATGTTGGATCACCGCCAGCCCACCGAGCGGGTGCAACGCGTCGCTCCGTGGTTGACCTTGGATGGCAACCCCTACCCGGCCGTCGTCGACGGACGGGTGCAGTGGATCGTTGATGGCTACACCACGACCTCCAACTACCCGTACAGCCAGCTGAAGTCGATCGACTCGGCGACCTCTGATGCCGTCACTGAGACCAAGAAGTCGGTGCAGCAGATCAAAGCGGGCCAGGTCAACTACATCCGCAACTCGGTCAAAGCGACAGTGGATGCGTACGACGGTTCAGTGAAGCTGTACTCCTGGGATGACAAAGATCCGATCCTCAAGGCCTGGTCGTCGGCGTTCTCCCAGTCGGTCCGGCCGATGAGTGATATCTCCGGCGCGCTGATGAGCCACCTGCGCTATCCGGAGGATCTGTTCAAGGTGCAGCGTGATGTCTTGACGAAGTACCACGTCACTGACCCGAACACTTTCTACAGTGGTGGTGACAACTGGAAGGTCCCGCAGGATCCCACCGCCAGTGACGTGAAGTCTGGACAGCCGCCGTACTACCTGTCGGTGAAGATGCCAGGTCAGGACACCCCGGGATTCTCATTGACGACGTCGTTTACTCCAGCCGGTGAAAACCGCCCGTTCTTGAGTGGTTTCCTCGGGGTCAACTCCGATCCGGGATCGCAGGCTGGTAAACGCAACCCCGGGTACGGGACGCTACGGCTGCTGGAACTGCCGGCCGCGACCAACGTCATGGGTCCGGCACAGGTGCAGAACCAAATCGACTCCAGCAACCAAAACTCCACCGACTTCTCGTTGTCGTTGAGTCAGTTCATCAACATCAACAGTCAATCCGGGTCAAAGGTGGACAAGGGCAACCTGCTCACCTTGCCGGTCGCTGGTGGTCTGCTCTACGTCCAGCCGATCTACGTCCGGGGTAAAGCCGGGACGTCGTATCCGTTGAACCAGGCAGTGGTGGTGGCCTTCGGTGAGAAGTTGGCCTGGGGCGCCACCTTGGAGTCGGCGTTGAACCAGCTCTTTGGTGGATCCTCAGGCGCCTCCACTGATCAGCCGCCGGTGAAGGACAAAGACAAGGAGCCAGGCAAGGACGGCGGTGCGGGTGGACCTGCTGCGGAGCTCAAGGCTGTGGTCGCTGAGGCGCAGAAGGCGTATCAGGCTGGCCAGGAGGCTCTGAAGAAGGGTGACTTCACCGCGTACGGCGAAGCGCAGAAGCAGTTGCAGACCGCGATCGAGAAAGCAGCGCAGCTGTCTGGACAGGTCGGCTCCTCTGGTGGCACGCTCGCGCCGACAGCGACGCCTTCAGCGTCACCGTCAGCGCAGTCGAAGAACTGACCGGTGGCAGTGGCCGGGTCCTTCTCCTGGGGCTTTCAGGGGGAGGACCCGGCCACTGCGCCAAGGGGCTACGGCGCCGATTTGGACGTTCGCCTGATCCCTTGCTAAGCTTCAGACATACCGACGCGGGGTGGAGCAGCTCGGTAGCTCGCCGGGCTCATAACCCGGAGGTCGCAGGTTCAAATCCTGCCCCCGCTACTATGTAGCAGGAACGGCGCAGTGGAAGTTTACTTCCACTGCGCCGTTTTGTTTTACCTCGCAATGCTCGATGAGCTCTTCGGGGTTTCCTCGCACCACGAGGCCTCTGACCGAGCCCGTACGACTACCCGGGGTTTGCCCGGACGCCGCTGCCCGCCCTCATCTGCCCTCACACTGACCGGTTGGCTGGTCATCTCCTGGCGCCCTATCTCTGCGGCATAGGAGAATCAGGGAGTCATCCCTCGCCACTCGCCACTCGTCAGGAGATACCGGCATGACCTCGAGCTCGCCCACCACCCGTGCTCGGGTGGTCGTTGTGGGGTCCGGCTTCGGAGGCCTGTTTGCCACCAAAGCGTTGCGCTCCGTCGACGTCGACATCACCCTGATCGCCGACACCAACGCCCACCTGTTTCAACCGTTGTTGTACCAAGTCGCGACCGGAATCTTGTCCGAAGGGCAGATCGCCCCCGCCACCCGCGGCATTCTGCGGCGTCAACGCAACGCCAGTGTCTTGCAAGGGCTGGTCACGGAGATCGACGTGGATGCCCACACCGTGACCTCCCGGTTCCACGACAAAGAGACTCGTACGTCGTACGACCATCTCGTGCTGGCGGCTGGAGCAGGGCAGAGCTACTTCGGCAACGACCATTTCGCGACGTACGCGCCGGGCATGAAAACCCTCGACGACGCTCTGGAGCTGCGCAGCCGCATTTTCGGGGCTTTCGAACAAGCTGAGCTGGAGGAGGACCCTGCCCTACGAGAACGTTTGCTGACCTTCGTCGTCGTCGGTGCCGGACCCACCGGCGTGGAAATGGCCGGGCAGATCAGAGAACTCGCCAGCACCACCCTCACCGGCAATTTCCGGCGGATCGACCCTGCCCGAGCTCGGGTCCTCCTGGTCGATGGCGCGTCCCAGGTGCTGCCAGCTTTTGGAGATCGGCTTGGCGCCGTCACCCAACGGGAGCTGCATCAGCTCGGCGTCGAGGTGCGCCTCAGCGTGATGGTCACTGACGTCGACGCGACCGGAGTGGTCATCCAGGATCGAGACGGCAATCGAGAACGCATCGAAAGCGTTTGCAAGGTGTGGGCCGCCGGGGTGCAAGGCAACCCGTTGGGCCGCCTCGTCGCTGAGCACGTCGGGGCCGAGGTGGACCGCAGTGGACGCGTCGTCGTACGGCCTGACTTAACCCTGCCTGGGCACCCGGAGATCTTTGTGGTCGGAGACCTCATGTCCGTGCCGGGGGTGCCTGGTGTCGCCCAGGGCGCAATCCAGTCGGCACGATTCGCCGCCGAGCGAATTGCCGCCGCCGTACGCCGTGGGGGTACACCTGACGACCTGCCCGAGCAGACCTTCCGGTACGTCGACAAAGGGTCCATGGCGACCATCAGCAAATACAAAGCAGTCGTGTCGGTAGGTAGGCTTCGGCTGTCTGGTTTCCCCGCCTGGGTGGCCTGGTTGCTGCTCCACCTGCTCTACATCACCGGTTTCAAACAGCAGGTGTCCACCTTGCTGCGATGGTTCATCACGTTTGTTGGCAGCGGCCGTGCCGAACGTGCCACCACCAATCAACAGATGGTGGGTCGACTTGCCAAAAACAGATTGGGGCAGGGCACCAGCGGGCGACTCATTCGTGGCGAGCCGCTCCCCGACCAGCAGGAAGGCCACTGATGAGCAGCCCCACCGCGCCGAGTGCACCCGACGTCGTGCCCTCGGTTGGCCGCGCGCGAGCCACGCAGGTGCTGTGGATCCTCATCGCTGCGGCCGCCATGACCTGGACGGCCCTGCATGGCTTCAGCGAATATCAGGTCGCGCAAAGCCAAGACTTTCTGGTTTACAAACATGCTGGTGACGATATCGCCGCAGGTATCGACCCCTACCGCCGTTCCGTTGGCCTGCCCTACACCTACCCGCCAGCGCTGGGATTGGCTTTTGTCCCGCTCAGCGTGGTCCCCGACCACATCGCCGTCGCCCTATCCCTCGCGGTCAACGCCATACTCACCTGCTTCCTGTTGGGTCTGCTGCTGCGACCCCGCACCGGATGGAGCCGCCCGGGGCGCTCCTGGACCTCAAGCCACTTCCAAGCCGCAGCGTTAGCGGTCGTTCTCGCCGGATCGGCGCCATTCATCCGATCCGTCTATCTCGGCCAGTTCAACCTGGTGCTCTTCGCGCTGCTGCTGGCCGACATGCTCCTCACCGGACGTGCAGCCGGACTGGGCACCGGATTGGCGGCGTCCATCAAAGTGACTCCCGCCGCGATGGGACTCGTCCACCTCGTCCGGGGGCGATGGGCCGCGGTGGTGCTCTCCTTGGTGTCCTTCCTCGCCGTGGGGGCAGCGACATACGTGCTCGCCCCGGACCTGGTCACCGAATACTGGCTGCAGCTGCTGTGGGATCCCTCACGGGTAGGCAATCTCTCTTACGTCGACAACCAGAGCGTCACCGGTTTTGTTGCCCGGCTCACCAGCACTGACGCGCCGTCACGTCTTCTCGTGTGGGTGCTATTGGTGCCGCTGACCCTCCTGACACTCGGCACCGCAACGGTCAGCGGACGGTCCGCTGACCGTTGGCAGGCACCTCTAGCTGTCGGATTGTTCGCGTTGTTCTTTTCCCCGGTGTCGTGGAGCCATCATTGGATCTGGCTGGTCGTTTTCGTCGCATGGACCTGGCGTCGCGGCCGCGTCACCGAAGCAGCGATCCTCGCGGTCCTCTTGGTCCCCGAGCCGCTTCTGTTTGACGAGCACACCCGTTCCTGGCCAGCCCTGCCGACGGCCCTGGTGACCTCGACGTACTTCGTGCTGGGCTGTTACGCCGCCATCCGGTTAGCCCACACCGCCCACCGGGACCGTCGCCGTCATGCCCTCGCGACGGCGACGCCGTCGATCAG
This sequence comes from Austwickia sp. TVS 96-490-7B, assembly GCF_019331795.1. Lineage (GTDB taxonomy): Bacteria > Actinomycetota > Actinomycetes > Actinomycetales > Dermatophilaceae > Austwickia. The sequence goes on along the minus strand of NZ_JAHPZL010000008.1, from coordinate 700,379 downwards.
CTTCGCGGGGTCAGCACCGAGGACAGGATCCCGCTGACCACGCTAATCACGATTGACCCGATCAGAGCGGTCACGAAGCCGTCAACCCGGAAACCGACCCCCATGTTGGTGGCGATCCACGAACTGAGCAGCAGCATGGCCGCGTTGATCACCAGCAGGAACAGCCCCAATGACAACACAATCAGGCAGCCGCCGAGGAACTTCGCGATCGGCCGCACTATCGCATTGACCACACCGATGATCACGGCAACAACAATCAAGGTGACGATCTTCGAACCCGTCCCGGCGCCGCTGATATGGATGCCGGGGAGGAGCCACGCCGCGACCGCGGTGGCCATGGCGACGCACAAGGTATGGACGATCGTCTTCATGGCGACCAGTGTGTCAGTTCTTCCTGGACGATGAGCCAGACCACCCGCCAGGCAGGTTGGGCCGTCACCTCCGGTTAGGCTGGACCAATGCCGCTTGCCTACGACATCGTGGATCGCACCCTGGCCAACGGCCTACGGGTCGTCGTCAACGAGGATCACAGCGTCCCGGTCGTCGCGATCAACCTGTGGGTTGGCGTCGGATCCCGCCACGAACCAGCCGGCAAGACCGGTTTCGCGCACCTGTTCGAACACCTCATGTTTCAAGGCTCCCGACAGGTGGCCAGCGGCGAACATTTCGCGGCGCTGATGGCACACGGCGGCCGACTCAACGCCACCACCTGGTTTGACCGGACCAACTATTTCGACACTGTCCCCAGAGGTGCCTTCGAACTGGCCCTGTGGATGGAAGCCGACCGGCACGGATGGCTCCTCGACGCCGTGACCCAAGACAACCTGGACAACCAGCGTGACGTGGTCAAAGAAGAAAAACGTCAGCGATACGACAATGCGCCGTACGGGAACGCCATGATCGACCTTTACTCGGCGGTTTTCCCCCACGGACACCCGTATCATCACGCGACTATCGGCTCAATGATGGACCTGGATGCGGCAACCCTGACTGACGTCCACGACTTCTTCCGTCGGTGGTATACCCCGTCCAATACCGTGCTGACCATCGTCGGTGATGTCACCGTCCCGGAAGCCATCCATGCTGCGGAGACCTACTTCGGATCGATCCCCGCTGGACCAGCCGTCCCCACCCTGCGCTCGCAGCCGTTGCCTCCGTTGTCCACACCGCAGCGTGTCGAGCGGACCGAGGCGGTCCCGATGGGGCGTCTGTACATGGGTTTCCGCTTGCCAGAGGACAACACCGAGAATTTTCTCGCGGCATCATGCGCGATGGATTGTCTGGGTGGTTTGACGACCTCCCGGCTGGAACGCGCGCTGGTGCGCACTGAAGAACTCGCTGATTCGGTCTCTGCGGGCGCTTTGGGACTGTGTGACGGAGTGTCCTTGGGATATCTGGTGTTGCAGGCTGCGGATGGGGTCGCGTTGTCTCACCTGGAGGAGCGTGCCTGTGAACTGATTGAGGAGTTCGCCCACGCTGGTCCGACCGCGATCGATATGGAAGCGGTGCGGGCCCAAACCGAACGAGGCTGGTTGACTGCATTGGCCAGTCTGGAGGAGCGGGCCGATGCGATCGGGCACGCCACGTGTTTGTACGACGATCCGCAGGGGATCAATACCTATCTGGACCGGTTGGGGTCCATCACCGCAGACCAGGTCCAGCAGGAGGCAGCCACCTGGTTGCGTGCGTCAGCACGGGCCGTGGTGGCGATCACCCCGGAGGAGGCGGCATGACCGGGAAGAAGAATGACGTCAAGGCCCCGGCGGCGCCCCGTCCGGTGGTGGGGCAAGCACCTCCGTGGGCATTTCCCGTGCCGCACATCCAGGAGTTGAGTTGTGGGGCACGTCTGGTGACCTACAGCGTTCCCGGTCAACACGTGCTCTCGTTACGGGTTGCGGTCGAAGCGCCATTGGCAGCTGAACCGCGAGGACGTGAGGGAGTCGGCACGTTGATGGCTCGCACGCTCGATGAGGGCAGCCGTCGTTACGACGCCGAGCAGACGGCTGAGATGTTGGAGCGCCGTGGGGTCGCCTTGGGAGCGGGAGTAGGGGAGCGTGGCCTGGTCCTTGATCTCGACGTGGCACGCGGCAACCTGGCTGGCGCGCTGGAACTGCTTACGGAGGTCCTCATCCACCCGGTCTTTCCTGAGCAGCAGGTCAGGAGGCATATTCGTTCTCGGCTAGCGGATATCGAACAGGACCGAGCTCATCCGGGCCAGCGTGCCGCAATCGCCTTTGCCGATGCCTACTACCACCGCTCAGACCGGTTGTCATTGCCGACTGGTGGGACGGCTGAATCGGTGCATCAGCTCACTCGAGAAGACATCGCCGCCTACCATCAGGCCGTGGTCTGTCCTGGTAATGCCACGGTGGTGGTCGCTGGTGATCTCACTGGGGTGGACGTGGCGGGGCTGATCGACGACGCCTTGTCGGGGTGGTCGACGCCCTCTCGGGTAGCGGCGGCTCCGTCCACGCCCACGCGTCTTGGGGGGAGTCGGGTGGTGTTGGTGGATCGCCCGGGAAGCGTGCAAAGCGAGTTGTACGTCGGATGCGCTGGACCGGACCGAACTGTCGCTGGGGGATGGGCGCCGTACCCAGTGTTGGGGCACCTTATCGGGGGAGGACCGCAAGCCAGAATTGATGCAGTGCTGCGGGAGGATAAGGGGTATACCTACGGCATCCGCTGCGGTTTCCGGCCGCGTCGAGGCGAAGGGTTGTTTATCGCCAGCGGTTCGGTGCGCACTGAAGTGACAGCGGAGTCGGTGGACCTGCTTCTGGGAATTCTCGAAGAGGCCCGTGAGGGATTTACGACGGCGGAAGTCGTCAGCGGCGTCGATTACTTGTGCCACACCGCACCGGGCCGGTTTGCTACCGCCGATGCGGTGGCTGATGAAGCATCGGCCCGTGCTTTGGAGGGGCTGACGACCGAGCACACCACTCAGGTGTTGCGGGACACTCGGGAGCTGACCCCAGAGCGGTTGCGCCACGCTTACCAAACCTATGTCGACGGCACCTGGACCAGCGTGATCGTCGGTGATGCCGAGGCACTCGCTGGGCCGTTGGCTGCGCTCGGCCGGGGCTCGGTGACTGTCATCGACAGCTGACGCTGCGGTGACCCATCCCGACCCGGCCGGGCCTGGCCGATTGTCAGCAGGCCGGTGGCGCGAGCCGGGCGAGGACTTCGTCGTGGAGCATCCCGTTGGTGGCGACGGCCCCCGGGCCCCATGGGCCGGGGCGTCCCTCCAAGGAGGTGAAGGTGCCCCCGGCTTCGGTCACGATCGGGCTGAGCGCAGCCATGTCATAGAGGGCGAGTTCTGGCTCGCAGGCGATATCGCAAGCGCCCTCGGCGACAAGCATGTAGGACCAGAAATCACCGAAGGCCCGGGTGCGCCAACAATCGTCCACTAGCTGCATGAATCCCGCGTCCCGGTGGTCGGTCCGCCATCCAGCCAGGCTGGAATAGGACAGGGAGGCGTCTTCGACCCGCCGGACGGTGCTAACTGCCAGTGGGCTGGAGCTCATCAAGCTGCGCCCAGTGCGGGCACCGGTGCCTTTGGCCGCCCACCAGCGACGATTCAGTGCAGGAGCCGCAACGAGACCGACAACTGGGTCGTCGCCGTCGACGAGTGCGATCAGGGTGGCCCAGACGGGGACACCACGGACAAAATTTTTCGTGCCGTCGATGGGGTCAATGATCCACCGGCGGGCGGAATGTCCGGTCTCGCCGAATTCTTCGCCGACCACGCCGTCCCGAGGTCGGGTTCGCCCGAGTTGGGCACGGATCAGCTCTTCAGCGGCCCGATCGGCGTCACTGACCGGGGTGAGATCGGGCTTGGTGTCGACACGAAGATCGACGGCCTTGAACCGTTCCATGGTGATCCGTTCGGCCGCGTCGGCGAGGACGTGGGCAAGGCGGAGGTCGTCGTCGTACGTCGGCATGTCGACCAAGGTAGCGCTTCGTGCCGGGAGGACTGGGGATGCCGCTCCGCGGAGGATCGGGCCATTTTGGCGCAGAAATTCTGGCATCCCACTCCGGGAGGTGTGATGTGTCGCGGTGAGCAGGATGCTGGAGGCATGCTAGATCACATTCTGGGGCTTCCCGCACATCCGTTGCTGGTGCATGGTGCGGTGGTGCTCTTCCCGATGGCGGCGATCGCCACTGTGGTGCTGGCATCGCGGCCAGCGTGGTGGCGTCGCGCAGCGATACCACTGATGGTGGTCGTGGCAGTGGTGGCGGTGGCGGTCTTTCTGGCTAAAGAAAGCGGGGAGAAGCTGGAGCACCGGTTAGCTCGTTCCCCGCAGATCCATGAGCATGCTGAATGGGGTGACCTCTTGCCGGTGGCGGCGGCCCTGGTGTTGCTGTGTGCGGCGGTGCCGGCTCTCTGGGCGTTCTGGCAGGGTCGGCAATCCCAAGGAGACATGGGAGATGTGGATCGTGCCGTGGGACCGCCACGACAGTTGGCCCTCGCGGTACTGACCGTGAGTGCGGTGGTGGCTCTGGGCGCGCTTGTCCTGACTTTTCAGGTGGGGCATTCGGGTGCGCAGGCCGTCTGGAGTGATGTGCACTATGTGCGCTGACTGACCGCACTAATTTCATCATCGTTCTATACACATGGTGTACACACTCGGCGTATAGTCGTGGTTCATGTCCACCTCACATGCCTTGCTGGGTCTGTTGGAAACGGCCCCAGCCCATGGCTACACCCTCAAACATCGGTATGACGACCTCTTCGGCCGGGGGCGACCGCTGGCCTTCGGGCAGGTTTATGCGAGCCTGTCTCGGTTTGAAAAGCAGGGCTGGGCCGAAGTCATCGACGTCGAATCCGGTCAAGGCCCTGATCGGAAGCGCTACCACATCACCCCGGATGGCGTTGCTGTCCTCGACACCTGGGTGCAAACTCCGCCACCACCAGGACTCTTCACCACCAGTGCACTTTTTGCCCGGATTTCGGTGGCGCTCCTGTCTGGCCGGGACGCTGGCCAGGTCCTAGACCGGCAACGCGCAGACCATCTCACCCGGATGCGGACACTGACCGCAGCTCGTCGTACCGCCGACCCAGCCACCGACCTTTCTCTCAGCTACGAACTGATCCATCTGGACGCCGACTTGCGCTGGATCGACGAGGCTGGCAGACGCCTCGGTGAGGTACGTGCCGACTTGGAGAGCAGGTCCAGGTCATGACGCCCGCCCTGCTCAACGCCACTGATCTTCATGTCCGATACGGCGACACCCCGGCGTTGACCGGCATCGGACTGCAGATTGATCGGGGTGAGAACGTCGCTGTGATGGGACCATCCGGTTCGGGAAAAAGCACCCTGCTGCACTGTCTTGCTGGGATCGTCGTGCCAGACCGAGGGCAGGTCATCCTGGACGGTCGAGACCTGTCCAGGTTGGGGGAACGGGACCGATCTCGGCGCCGACTCGCCGAGATCGGCGTGGTCTTCCAGTTCGGTGACCTCATCGCTGAGCTGACCGTCGTGGAAAACGTGGCACTCCCGGCTCGGCTCCTGGGCGTGGGTCATCGCGATGCGCTCCGGCGATCCCTTGACCTGCTCGACCAGCTTGATATCGCTGATGTCGCCTCTCGGCGGGTCGGCGCTGTCTCTGGTGGGCAGGCCCAGCGAGTGGCGATAGCGCGGGCTCTGATCAACGAGCCCTTGGTGATTCTTGCTGACGAACCGACCGGTGCCCTGGATTCGGTCACCTCCCAGGACGTCATGGATCTGCTCTGCCGGATTGCCCGTGAGGCTCAAGCGGCGTTGGTCGTGGTTACTCATGATCACTTGGTCGCATCCCATATGGAGCGACATATCGTGGTCCGCGACGGCAGGATCGCTGGCCGGGTCCCCGCGGCCGTGGGGGAGGGGTGATGGGGTCGGCGATCAGGTGGGGGATGCAACTGGCGTGGCGCACTGACTGGTCGGCCCGTCGGCGTACCGCTGCGATCGCCCTCACTGCCGCGCTGGGTTCGCTGTTTTTGTTGACGGTGGCGGACATCGCTCGCACCGTGATCTGGATGGCACCGGTGGTTGCGGATACTCGCACGATGGGTGTGGCCCTAGCTGCAGCAGTCAGTGCCCTCACCGTGCCGATCGTGACAGCCATGACCGTGGTCACCCGTCTCTCTTGGGGCCTGCGCGAACGCCGTCTGGCCGTTCTGCGAGTCCTGGGGCTCGACCCCGCCCGGACTCGGGGAGTCGCAGTGGGGGAGATCGGTGTCCATGTCTTTTTCGGGGTGGCAAGTGCCATGGTCGTGTTTCCGGCGATGCGTCCTGGGGTGCACAAGGCGGTGTCGGCGCTGGGGATCCCTCACATTGCCTGGCAGCCTGCGACTGCGTTGGATCATGCCCTGGTCGCAGTGCTGGTGATTGGCACTGCCATAGCGGCAGGTGTTCCCTGGCGATCTGGCTCAGCGTATGCAGCAATGAATGTGGTGCGTCGATCCCAGGCTGCTCGCGGCGGCTGGTGGCGTCCGCTCCCGCTGCTAGTGGGCTTGGTGGCCTGCGTTGTAGCACGTCAGCGTGTCGCAGCGGTCACCGCGATGGGCGCGAAGGCACCGGGGGATGCCGCCGATGTGATCGCGGTGTACCTCCTTGTCGCGATCCTGGGATGCAGCGTGGGATTGGTGGCAGTCATGCCGTGGCTGGTGCGGCTAGGGGCGGACCTGCTGGTGCGTCAACAGCGATCAGTGGCGCTGGTCCTCAGCGGCCGTCGGCTGCAGGCTCGACCGGCCACCACTGCGCGCATCATCGCCGGGCTGATGCTGGCACTCTTCTTGGGCCTCGTGGTCAGGGCTTTGATCGCTGGTTTCGAAGCCACTCCGGAATATCGCCGGGTCGATCATGACCTGCACCAGGGTCAGCGACTCACGGTGCATGTCGAACCAGACCGGGCTGATGCTGTCATCCACGAATGGCGTTCCCGGACGGATGTCACCGCTGTGATCCCCCTGGGTCGCGCCATCGCGTCATGTAGGTCTGGCGACTCAAAAAATGACGGCTGCGCGGGGCGGGCCCTCGTGATGACCTGCACTGATCTGCGCCATCTCGTTCCTGAAGACCCGCGCTGCCACGAAGGACACGCCTACCGATTGGTCACGTCGACAGCCAAATCACAGCCACCGCGGGCTGAAGGGACGCTGACGCTGACCCCGGACGGAGCCTCCCCAGCGGATCCGACGACCCCCCATGCGGTGGTGTCCATACCGGCAGAAACATTGACATTGCCGGATATGAGCGGACTCGGCGCTCCGATTCACGCGGACTACCTCATCCCGCCTGGCTCACCCGGGATGGACCGGGTCGTGCAGGACACTTCGCCGCGTCAGTTCGCTGTTCTTGGCGTGCCCGGCCGCTCACTCCTTGAGGACACCAGGCGAGCAGGAATCAGTGATGACGCCATCGACTTGACGACCTATGACGACACCCACCGGATGCGGGCGGCGTTGGCTGCGGTGCTGCTCACAGTCCTGGCCGTCGGCCTGCTCGTCCTTGCCATCGCCACCGGAGACCACATGCGGGAACGCCGTGGAGCCGAACGTGCTCTCTCTCGACTAGGGGTGCCAGCTCGGCTGCGACGTCGCGCCCATCTCGTCGAAATCGGATCACCGTTGCTGCTGGGCATCCTCCTAGCCTGCCTCACTGGACGGTACGTCGGTGGGACGATCGTCGCCTGGGGTCACGCGGTGGACAGTTCTTTCGCTCAGATGACGCTGCCGTGGACTGACACCCTGCTGCTGGGCGGAGCCGCTCTGATCGGTGGGGCAGCGTTGACCAGTCTTGTCGCGGCGATGGCTGCTGTCCGAGGTCCCGTCGCTGTTCCCCGGACGGAGTGACACTCGCTGGCGGCATCATCCTCAGTCCGCCGAAAGACCCCGATGTTTCCCGCGGGTCGTGCCGGATCGGGCGGCGCCCTTCACCAGGCGCGCTGTCCGATCCGGGACTTCCCACTGCAATGACCGGTCGGTACGTCGGTATCCCGACGAAGCGGGACGGTGTGGCATCACCAATTCAGGACGGTCCACAGGCTGGTAAGGAACCGAGTCCAAGAGATCAGCGATCATGTTGATCCGCGCCCGTTTCTTATCATCGGATTCCACCACCCGCCATCGTGCCTCCGGGATGTCGGTATGCACGAACATGTCGTCTTTCGCCCGGGAGTAGTCCTCCCACCGCGTTAACGACTCCACATCGGTCGGAGAAAGTTTCCAACGGCGCATCGGATCGGTGAGGCGGGAACGGAATCGTCGTTCCTGCTCAGCGTCAGACACCGAAAACCAATATTTACGCAGCATGATCCCGTCCTCTAGGAGCATTCGCTCGAAGATCGGGCACTGCCGTAAGAAACGCCGATGCTCTTCGGTCGTGCAAAACCCCATCACTCGCTCCACCCCAGCCCGGTTGTACCACGACCGGTCGAAGAGACGGATTTCCCCAGCGGCAGGTAACTGCTCGACGTACCGTTGGAAATACCACTGGGTGCGTTGCCGCTCCGTCGGTGCCGGAAGAGCCACCACCTGTGCGACCCGTGGGTTGAGGTATTCGGTGACCCGCTTGATCGCTCCACCCTTGCCCGCAGCGTCGCGCCCCTCAAAGATGACAACGAGCCGAGAGCCCGTCGCCCGCACCCACTCCTGCATCTCGACAAGCTGTTCTTGCAGGTGGAGGAGTTCGGCCTCGTACAGCTTCTTGTCGAGTTTCGGTTTCTTGTCTCCGTGGGCATCGCCGCCGCTGCTGCTGTGGCTAGGCGAGGTGTGCTTATCGCTCTTGCTCATCTTCGAAGGCTAGCGTTGCCGATGAGGCACCATCCTGCTCGGCTATTCCAAGATCCTTCGTCAGCCGTGTTGTACCTCAGGGGTTGCCCCATCGTCGGGGTTTACCCCCACGGGCGGTCGACGCTGACGTCGCAACGAGGGAGGTACTTGGCGACGGTACTGAAGTGCTGCAATCCAGCCCATGCGTCGTAGTCGCCGATCACATACAGGCGCTTCTTGGCTCGGCTGGCGGCAACATTGACGAGGTTGGGGGTAGCTGCTGCCCAGGCGCGTGCGCCAGGCTTGTGGGGGTCACCGCCGAGGACGAAAACAACGGCAATCGCTTCCTGGCCTTGGGCCTTGTGCACTGTGCCGGAACGTAGCGAGGGGGCGCCAATGTTGTCAGGGAAGCGGGCGAGTTCATTCGCCATGGCACGGAAGGGAGAGATCGCGATGATCTCGTCGGCGTCGAGGGGTTTGCCCTCATCGGACGCTGCACCGCTGAGAAGATCACGGATGATGCATCTAGCGATCCGGTGGTCGGCCCGCAACGCGTGACCGTTGCCTGACTGGGCAGGCACATGAAGCCACGCGCTTGGCCGCAGTGATGACGCCTGACGTTGATCGACGGGGATGCCGTGGATCATCGTGTTGCCATAGGCGACCTCATTGGAGATTGTGAACATCGGGTCGTCGCAGCGGCGATGGATGCGCAGCGGCGTACCCACCCACAGTGCGTCGTCGCCTTGGTGCATCAGCGTTCCCCACGGGTTCGAGGCGTCAGCGAGGGCTTGAGCCGAAGTCTTTGAGGGACGGACGGACTGGGGCACCCCGTGCTCAAGCACCATGTTGGCCTCAGCCTTCGGGGGGAGTGTGACCACTGGCGTGAGTTGTAGTGGGTCGCCGACGATGAGGGCGTGGTGGGCACGCCACAGGGCTCCAACGGCTGCCTGCGGAGTGGCTTGACCGGCTTCATCGATGAAGACCCAACCGAGTGATTCTGGGCCGAGGTGGGAAAACATGCGTCCGAGCGAAGCGAAGGTTGTCGATACGAGCGGCACGAAGAGGAAAAATGTTTGCCATGCGGCGAGCGCCGTGTCTTCTGGCAGGTTGTTCGGTGCTTGGCCACCGACGACGTCCATGGTGCCCCGAAGGGATTGGATGAGCTTTTCCGGACAGTGACGGAACCACTCCACGTGCAACGTGAGCGCCGCGAGGAACGCCGTGGACCTTGCCTCATTAAACTCTGGGCTACACCATGGAGCGGTCGTTTCGCGGCGGGTGTCGTCACGAAACCATTCGTCATCGGGGTAGGAATCGCCCCAGCGTTTTTTGTCATTGGTGCAGGTGCGGACGAGGTGGTCGCGTTCGGCGAGGAGCCGGATGTGGGCAGCGTGGGATGCCGCGAGGTCTACGCGCAGGGCTGTGAGGAGGGTGGTGGCCTCCTCACGCATGGATTCGGCGCGGTCGCGTCTGGCACTGGTGGCCTTCACTGTGATCCGCAACGGGGATTCGGCCCTTGCCCAGTCGCGACGGGCGGCGCCCCCGCTGAACAGGTTGGCCCACCAGCTCGGGCGTTGACGAGTGTGCTCGTCAAGGGTGGCCAGCGCGGTGTCGTGGGCTAGTGCCGCCGCTGTCAGCTCTCCCTCGGTTCGTTGGGCTTCGGCGTCGGCGCGAGATTCTGCGGTGCGTAGCGCCGCCAGCTGCGCGGACGCGGCAGTGATCTCGTTGTCGATGACGGCGTACCTGGTGAGCGCGGCTTGTGCCGTTTGAGCGTGGGCGCGCAGAACCTCGACGGTGGCTAAGGCGTCGCGGAAGTCGCGCACGGCATCAGCCCATGGGCGACGAGCTGTGATCTTGGCTTCCTCAAGGAGGTGGCGCAACCCGTACGGCGCGCTCTGCCAATCCTTCTTGTGCGTCCAGGCTGCGTAGGTGAAGGCTCGACGGTTGGCCTTGTTGCCGAGTCTGGCGGCGATGAGACCCCACGCGTTGGTGGTGTCGTCATTGGTGAGGCTGCGGCGGACATGGGTCGCGACGTTGCTCAGGTAATCGGCGTCGGACCATGGTGGATTGACGCTGTCGGCGCGTGGCAATTCATCGGAGATGTTCTGCACAGCAGCGTTGTTGGCGGAGCAGACGACGACTTCGAAGCCGGTGAGCTGTGGAATGAGGCCGTGAATGATGCGCCGGTACCCAGCCTCCCAGCGATGCTGTATTCCGCTGAAAGCGTCCTCTGGGCGACGGAGGCCTGCCAGGACCCGGGCTCGTTCGGTGATGAGCCCTGCGAGGACGTCGCGCAGCAGCGTTGTCTTTCCAGTGCCGGGAGGCCCGTTGACGGTTCGTAGCGCGAGGCCGTCGCCGCGCAGGTCGCCGAGGGAGAGATTGACGGCAAGCTGCTGGCTCGTGGCGAGAGCATGCTTCGGCGAGCTGGGCCAGCGCCCGTAGGGCAGGCTCTCCGGCGTGAGATGTTTCAGCATTTCCGTGGGGGCGGCGACGGTGTCATGCCGGTGGCCTGGCGCGGGGCCGACGGCGCCAGCGAGGTATGCGGCCAGTGTGGCGGACTCTGTGCCGCGTTCTACCGACTCCGCAGCGAGTCCGAGATCATCGAGGATGAAGCTGTTGAGGAAATCGGTGGAAATCTCGGTCTCGGGTTTGACTAGGACGCTGCGGATGCGTGCGACACAGGTCATAGGGAGCGGGTCGGCGCCCTCCGCGTCGGAGCCCCAGCGGCTTTGTGGGGTTTGGGCGCTCTTCTTCGGCAGGCCGGTGGCCCTTCGCACGAGGCCTCCCAAGAGCAGCATGAGGTCTTGGGTGAGGATCTGAGGCTGTCCATCGGATTTGCGACCGAGTTCAGTGGTGACAAGTTCGCGGAACTGCTGATCGGCGGAGGCAAAGTCTGGAAACCAGCGGTCAGACCGCTTCGCTGAGCCGAGTGCCCGGCCGAGCCCCCAGGCCGCGCTGGACAGCGTCACTGAGGAGAAGTCGATGCGGCCCTGCTCGTCGACAATAAACGCGGCCGCAGAGGACTGTCCCGGTGGGCGTTCGTCGAAGACTTCGTCATCCTCCTGATAGATGTGATCCAGGCACTCATACAACGTGATCAGGTCATAAATCCAGAGATAAACCGTGTGCCGCCACACCCGCCCGGGATGCGCCGGGCGCCTCTCTAAATAGCTGCCCTGTTCCCACGGGAGCAGATCTCCGCATTTCCAGTCGATTGACGGCGTCGTCGCGTCGCCAGGTTTGGCCTTTTCCACCGTTTGCGGCGAGAACAACTCCATGTCCCGCCATGCGCGCACTATGCGTGCTTGCACGCTTGTCCCCGACACCTTGGTCTCCTCACCTTGGGTGCTGTGACCCTAGCTCAGAGGTGTCATTGACATGTGAGTCGGCAAAGATCAGCCGAGCGCTGTCAGACCCGGTGGCGGTGTCGGTATCGTCATTCAGTCCCGGTCCGCTCGATCATCGCCAGCGCGGGCACGCAGCAACCGGCGTAACGAGTCCAGTCGTAGCGCACCGGCCGATCCGGCTGACCCATCAGCGACGAACTCGTCGAGCGCACACTCAGCTTCATCGTGGCTACAGCCGCGTGGACAGTCGTGCGTGCCAGGGGAAAGGTCGTCGAAGAAGTCCACGATCGAGGTGACCGGGATGTGTGCCAACCCAAATGAGCGCACTCCTGGGGTGTCGATCACCCAGCCGCTCTCCGGCAGAGCCAAGGCCACCGCCGAGGTTGAGGTGTGCCGACCTCGACCGGTGACATCGTTGACTCGGCCAGTGCTACGCCCGGCGGTCGGGACTAGTGCGTTGACCAGGGTGGATTTACCGACGCCGGAATGTCCCACGAGGACGGTCACCCGACCGTCTAATCGTTCGTGCAGGTGTTCTAGGCCTTGAATCGCTTCTCCGGGCACCCCCGGGGTGTCGGCATCTTCGACGACGCTGCAGGCCACCGCAGGGACATCCAAAGCGGCATAGAGGTCGCGGAACTCGGTGGGGTCTGCGAGGTCGGCTTTGGTCAACACCAGCAGCGGATCGAGACCAGCGTCGTACGCCGCGACCAGACACCGGTCAACCATCCGTGGTCGGGGCTGTGGATCCGCCAACGCAGTGACGATCGCCAACTGGTCGGCATTCGCCACAATCACCCGTTCGAAGGGGTCCGTATCGTCGGCAGTACGGCGCAGCACGCTGCGGCGGGGGTGGATCCGCACGATCCGGGCCAGAGCGTCCGGCGAGCCGGTGACGTCGCCGACCAAGCCGACCTCGTCGCCAACGACCACGGACTTGCGGCCCAGCTCGCGGGCTTTCATCGCGATCACTGCGCGCCCCTCCACCAAGGTCGCGTATCGGCCTCGATCAATACCTACCACCACGCCTGGTATCGCGTTGTCGTGGCGGGGTCGGTCCTTCGTGCGTGGCCGTGACCCGCGGCGGGACGGTCGGGTGCGGACCTGATCCTCGAAATGTTCGTAGCGTTCTGCGCCCCGAGCCATCAGTAGCCCTGCACTGCGGTGGCTGCCACGCTCATCGCTGCCCAGCGTTGCGGGAAATCGGGCATGGTCTTCGCCGTGGTAGCTACATCGTCCAGCAGCACCCCGGGGACGGCCAGCCCCAGGACTGCCCCAGCCATCGCCATCCGATGGTCGGCGTAGGTGTGCAGCACGGCTCCTCGCATTGGCCGCGGGGTGATCGTCAGCCCGTCCTCGGTCACCTCGACCTGACCGCCCAAGCGTCCGATCTCGGTGGCTAGCGCGGCTAACCGGTCGGTTTCGTGACCACGCAGGTGGGCGATGCCACGCAATCTAGATGGGCTGGTCGCGACGGCGGCGACGGCGGCGATCACTGGGGTCAGCTCACCCACATCGTGCAGGTCGATGTCGACTCCGCGGGGTCGTTCCGGTCCGGTGAGCACCAATGATTCCCGGCCGAGGGTGATGTCGGCGCCCATTGCGGTGAAGATCTCTCGGACAGCGTCACCGGCTTGGGTGGTGTATTGCGGCCAGCCGGGTACGTCGATCACGCCGCCGGTGACCATCCCCGCGGCGAGGAAGGCTGCGGCGTTCGACAGGTCCGGTTCGACCTGCACGTCTAGGGCGTGAATGTCAGTGGGTTCGACGCGCCACCGGTGTGCTACCGAGTCGTCGACGTCCACTCCGGCGTCGCGCAGCACCTCTACTGTCATGGTCACGTGCGGCGTCGAGGGGATCGCCGGACCGTCGTGCACGACGGTCAATCCGGTGTCAAAACGCGCCCCGGCCAGCAGTAGACCGGAAACGAATTGTGAACTTGCTGAGGCATCGAGAGCGACTCGTCCGCCGTGGACGGAGCCTGCGCCGTGCACCGTGAACGGCAACTCCTCGCCATCGACCGGCACTCCCAGGTCCCGCAGCGCCTGCAGTCCTGCCCCCATCGGCCGTCCTCGAGCCTGTTCGTCCCCGTCGATATGCACCGGCCCCTCGGCTAGCGCTGCCACCGGGGGGAGGAAGCGCATGATGGTGCCGGCCAGGCCACAGTCGACGGCGGTGTTTCCGGTGAGGGCACCGGGGGTGACCAGCCAGTCAGCGTGAAGCGGGTCATCACCAGGGAGGTCTTCGATGACGCACCCTAGGGCACGTAGCCCGGCTGCCATTAACAGGGTGTCCCGGGAACGCAACGGGCGACGGATCCGCGACTCGCTCGCGGCCAGGGCGGCCAAGATGAGGTATCGGTTGGTGAGGGATTTGCTGCCGGGGAGAGAGACGCACGCATGGATGGGCCGGTCCGCGTACGGCGCTGCCCAAGGGGGCGAATCGGCGGCGGGGACGCCCGCAGTGGTCGGCGGGACAGCTGGGGTGCCACCGCGGGGCGAGGGTCTGTCAGAGGGATCGTTCACCGGTGTTCCTCGGGTTTCAGGGGGTCATCGTCGCCGTAACGTCCGCCGTCCCCACCATGTCGCGGCGATACGGCGTCGTACCGCCGGAACCCTTGACGCGCCGAGAAGCACGTCGCTGAGTCACCGCCGGAGGTGACCAAGACCGCCATGGGGGCAGGTCGGAGAAACACCATGATGAGTCTCCTGTGAGCTAATCGAGATGGAACCGGAACGGGCGGTGTGTGGCGTCGTGGAGACGACGGTCACGAGATGTGCCCTGGGTGTCCGGCCTGTTCCCTACGTTATCGGGCCCGTGCCGAGCTGCAAGCCTCTGGAGGGGGCCGTCCCACCTCTCATCACGGCGCGCCTCAGTGTCGCACGGGGCACCGGTCCGCTGGGAAGCTTCGTACGCTGGGGGGATGTGCGGACGATATGCGCTCACCCGGGCGACGGCAGAGCTGGTCACGCAATTGGATGTGGCCGCTGACCGGAGCGCCGAGCCGGTGCGGTCAGTGCTCCGCACGCCGCAGCGACCTGCTGCGGGCAGTGCGGATCACAACGTGGGCCCGGCAAAGAATGTCCCGGTGGTCTTGGAACGGGTGTCGCGGCCGTTGCCTGTCGGCCCCCCTGCCGACGAGAACAGCACTCCGGTGCGCCAGCTGCGCCTGATGAGTTGGGGATTGGTGCCAGGGTGGGCCAAAGATCCGCGGATCGGGGGGCGGATGATTAACGCCCGAGCCGAAACGGTCCTCAACAAGCCAGCCTTTCGCCAGTCCGCGCTTCGGCGTCGCCTTTTGGTGCCTGCGGATGGCTGGTACGAGTGGCAGGTCAGTGCCACCGCTGTCGACGGACAGGGGCGTCCTCTGCGTCAGCCCTTCTATGTCCGTCGTCGAGACGCAGATCTGCTGGCCTTTGCAGGGTTGTATGAGTTTTGGCGAGATCCGGCAGCGATCGACCCGCAGGATCCGCTGGCGTGGTTAGCTTCGTTCACCATCATCACCACCCAGGCAGAGCCGGGCTTGGATCGGGTCCACCATCGACAGCCTGTGGTCCTTGAACGTGCCGATTGGGATGCCTGGTTGGCCTGCGATCATCGTGATCCTCGCCGGGTCGCCTCGTTGCTCGCGCCGCACACTCCAGGTCGATTTGACGCACATCCGGTCGACCGGGTCGTGGGGTCGCCAGCGGCAAACGGCCCCGAGTTGTTACGCCGGGTGCCCTCGGAACGGCTGCGTGGTGCTGTCGATCCGTTCACCGGAGAACCGTTGGGGTGACTTGCGCGCCCGAGAGGTCCCGCGACGTGGTGCAGGTCGCGGACATGTCGGCCTGGGAATGTGCGCTGCAGCGTCCGCGTTGTGATCGGTGACCCAAGTCTTCACGTGGACCCGAGGAGAAGTGCGTGTTTCTGACACACACCGGCCTACCCGAGTGCCAGGTGCCCACGCCCGGCTCCGGGAGCGGCCCGGCGGCACCGCCGGTACGCTTGACAGCGATGAATGAGACCACACACCTGGGGGACACGCCTGGGTCGTCGGTGCGTGACACCAGCGGCGCGGCGACCAAGGCCCCCGAGCGGGGAGCGAATCCGGCGGAGCTCTCTGAGGAGACGCCACAGGAACGCGCAGCTCGGTTCGAGGCTGAGGCGATGCCTTATCTCGACCAGCTGTATTCCGCCGCGTTACGGACTACTCGCAATCCCACCGACGCTGAGGATCTTGTCCAAGAGACCTTCACGAAAGCCTTCGCGGCGTTCCATCAATACAAGCCAGGCACCAATCTCAAGGCGTGGCTCTACCGCATCTTGACCAACACCTACATCAACTCTTACCGCAAGAAACAGCGCCAGCCGCTGGAGTCCGATGCCGCCCAGGTTGAGGATTACCAGTTGGCGCGGGCCGAATCGCACACATCTCGTGGTCTGCGTTCAGCGGAGATGGAAGCGTTGGATCATCTTCCTGATGCGGACGTCAAACGGGCTTTGGCCACAATTGGTGAAGATTTCCGGTTGGCGGTCTATCTCGCCGATGTGGAGGGGTTCTCCTACAAGGAGATCGCCGAGATTATGCAGACCCCGATCGGGACGGTGATGTCCCGGCTGCACCGTGGTCGCCGCCAACTGCGTGAACTCTTAACTGACTACGCCCGTGAACGGGGCTTCTTAGGGGAAGGGCAGTGAGCGGCCGTACCGCACCGGACCCTTCCGGGGCCGGTCGATCGTCGGAGACTGACTGTTCGGAGGTGCTGTTGCGGGTCTTCGAATATCTCGACGGGGAGATGACCGGAATGGACTGTACGCGGATCAGGCGCCATCTCGATGACTGCGTAGATTGCATGGGTGCGTATGAGCGGGATGTCCTACTCAAGGCTCTGGTACGTCGTTCCTGCGGGTGTGAGCAGGCGCCAGAAACCCTACGCATGTCGATCATGACCACGATCACCACGGTTCGGGTGCGATACGAAGAGGTCCGCTCCCGCGGTGAGGACGAGGCGACGGGACAATCCCACTGAGATAGCTGTGGGGCACTGTCCTAGCTGAATGTGAAGGACATGAGGAGGGGGCGACCATCCGTCACGGATGCGGCCCCACGACCCAAGGATGATTACCGAATAGTGTGACATCCGACCTGGTGTCTTCCCGGTCTTCGACAGGGGGCCTGGGTAGGCTCAACGGATGCCCCGCCCAACACCTTGGAGTCGTCGTACCGCGATGAAGCTGGGCCTGTGGGCCCTGGGAGTGACCACTGCCACCCAGATCGGCGCAGCGGTGACGGTGATCGCCGTCGATCAGATCCGCAAGCAACGCCAACCGCCGTCGGGGGAGTTCCCGCACAGCCCACCGATGACCACCGAAGTCGCTGGGTCAATCGTTACCACGTACACCTATGGTGAGTATTTGTATGCCGACATGCTTGCCGCGATCGAATCGGCCCACGAGGTCATCTACTTCGAGACATTCATTTGGAAGAATGATGAGGTAGGTAACCGATTCAAAGCAGCCCTGATTGATGCCGCCGATCGTGGAGTGCAGGTATATGTCGTCTATGACGGCTTTGCAAACATGGTGGTAGATCCTCGGTTCTACCGGTTCCCAGGGAATCTGCATGTGCTTCGGTTCCCGGCGGTTCGTCCGGGGATGCTGACGTTAAACATTCGCTACTACGGTCGTGATCACCGCAAACTCTTGGTCGTCGATCACCACGTTGGATTCGTCGGCGGTTACAACATTGGCGCCGCCTATGCGACAACGTGGCGGGACACCCACCTGCGAGTCGTCGGCCCAGCGGTCTGGGAAGTCGAAAATGCTTTCGTTGACTTCTGGAACGATCATCGCCGCTCCTACCACCCCGAGCTGCGAGACCGTGGGTCGCTAGCCTGGGAGTCGCGCATCCGAGCCTCTCGTAACGCCCCGCACCGAATGCTCTTCCCGGTCCGGGGCCTTTATCTAGATGCCATAGACCGCGCCACCGCACGTGTCTACATCACACAGGCCTATTTCCTTCCCGACCGGGAGATCTTGGCGACCCTGTTGGCCGCGGCTAAGCGCGGCGTCGACGTACGCATCATCGTGCCGGAGCACAGCAACCACATCGTCGCAGACTGGGCGTCCCGGTGGTATTACACAGCGTTATTAGAGGGTGGGGTGACGATCTGGTTGTTCCAGGATGCGATGGTTCACGCCAAAACCGCCACTGTGGACGGTCGCTGGTCAACCGTGGGCACAGCCAATATTGATCGGTTATCCCTGATCGGTAACTATGAGGTCAACCTGGAGATCTTCAGTGATGACCAAGCGACATTCATGGAGGAAGCCTTTGATCGTGACCTCACGAACTGTCGACAGTTGTTGCTGGAAGAGTGGCAAGACCGGGGGATGCTCTCCCGAGTCGGTGAACACATCATCGCCTGGTTACAACCGTTGCTGTGAGTTGAGTGTCCGGGTCCGTCGCTGGCCTCATGCCCAGCCGAGGTGTCGCCCTGCCGTAGACTCGGACCTCGTGGCCACCGACTTCGCAGCAGAGATCAAAGCACTCCGTTCAACTATGGAGTCTGTCCGTCAGGTGACGGACGTCGAGCGTCTCAAGACGCAGATCGTGGAATTGGAGAGTCAGGCCAGCGCACCAGACCTGTGGGACGATCAAGAAAACGCTCAAGCTGTCACCAGCCGCTTGTCCCGTGCTAATGCTGAGCTGGAACGGGTCCAGGGCATGGACTCCCGGATCGAGGACCTGGAGGTCCTCGTCGAGATGGGCACCGAAGCCGATGACTCAGAAACGCTCGCTGAAGCTGAGGCGGAATTAGTCTCGTTACGCAAAGCTGTCGGGGAGCTGGAAGTGCGCACCCTGCTGTCAGGCGAGTACGACGAGCGTGAGGCGGTCGTGACAATCCGTTCTGGCGCTGGCGGTGTGGACGCTGCCGATTTCGCAGAGATGTTGTTGCGTATGTATCTGCGTTGGGCGGAGCGTCACAACTATCCCACCACAGTGTTAGACACGTCGTACGCCGAAGAAGCCGGTTTGAAGTCGGCGACCTTCGAGGTGAAGGTGCCCTATGCGTACGGCACACTGGCAGTGGAGGCTGGCACCCACCGGCTAGTGCGCATCAGTCCGTTTGACAACCAGGGGCGTCGACAGACGAGTTTTGCGGCGGTCGAAGTGATCCCACTGATTGAGTCAACCGATCACATCGACATCCCAGAAAATGAGATCAAGGTTGATGTGTTCCGGTCTTCTGGTCCGGGTGGCCAATCGGTCAACACGACGGACTCGGCGGTGCGGATGACGCACCTTCCCACCGGCATCGTCGTTTCGATGCAGAACGAGAAGTCGCAGATCCAGAACCGTGCGGCAGCATTGCGGGTGTTGCAGTCTCGGCTTCTCCTGAAACGTCAAGAAGAGGAAGCTGCAGCCAAGAAAGCTCTTGCTGGCGACGTGAAGGCCAGCTGGGGAGATCAGATGCGCAGCTACGTCCTGCACCCGTATCAGATGGTGAAGGACCTGCGCACCGAGCACGAGGTAGGCAACACCTCTGGGGTGTTCGATGGTGACATCGATGCCTTCTTGGAGGCAGGCATCCGGTGGAAGCGGTCCTTGGAGCGAGCCGAGGTCTGAGCAGTGTGTCGTCAGGGCTGAACGATCACGGTCAGCTCGGACACCCAACTGCTATCTCTCCCCACATCATGACAAAGGGTGGGCTCTGAGAAATATCTCAGAGCCCACCCTTTCAGGGTTCTAGGACAGACGTCGCGATCAGGCGCCGTCCCAGCGCTCCTACCGGATGTGGCTCACGCCCATTCGAGGAGGACCTGTCCACCCTGGACAGCTTCGCCGACGGAGACATCGATCGTGGCAACTGTGCCATCGGCCGGTGCCGTGATCTCCGTTTCCATCTTCATGGCTTCCAGGATCATGACCGTATCCCCGGCCTTCACCTCGGCGCCTTCATCCACCAGGATCTTCACAACGGTCCCGGAAATCGGCGCGGTCAAGCCGTTAGACGTGGAGGCTGGAGCCTTGGCCGCTGTGGGGGTCACACCGTAAGCCGAGGTGCTACCGACCATAATCGAGCCGAGAGTAGGAGTGGGCTCCTCTTCGACGTCGACGTCAACGTCGTATTCGATGCCGTTGACGGTGACTTTGAGTTTCATGTCTTCCCTCTCCTACCGGAACATGCGCGGGGCGTGCGTAATGCGATGCGAATGCTGGACGTCGGAACGCCCCTGCTTGGCCCACGTCGTGTGGCGACGCAGGTGGACCTGCTTCACCTTGGCCCGGTGACCCAGGTATGCCGCGCAGGCTGCGCTGATGGCGAGAAGAACGTCATCGGGAACCTTACCGGTCGGATGGAACTGCTCGAGACGGTTCTCGAGTGTTTCCACACGGGCGGAGAGGGTCTTGACGGCCTCGACCAGCTCGGCGATGTGTTCGCCGGTGATCTCGCTCATGTCGTTTCCTTCCTTGTCGGGTCAGGCTCGATCAGAGCGGGATCAGGCCGTGCTTCTTCGGCGGACGCTGGTCGCGTTTGTTTTGCAGGACTTCCAGTGCCCGAGCGATGTAGAGCCGAGTTTCGGCTGGCTCGATAATGTCGTCGACGAGGCCCCGAGCCGCAGAAACATATGGCGTGGAGAATGCCTCACGGTAGAGCGACACCAATTCGGCTCGCTTGGCTTCCGGGTCGTCCGCGTCAGCAATTTCCCGACGGAAAACGACGCCAGCAGCGCCTTCGGCGCCCATGACCGCGATCTCTGCGGTTGGCCACGCAAATACGCGGTCAGCGCCCAAGTCCTTCGAGCACATCGCCAAGTAGGCGCCGCCATATGCCTTACGCAGCACCACAGTGATCTTGGGGACCGTCGCCGAGGAGTAAGCGAACAGCATCTTCGCGCCGTGACGGATGATGCCGCCGTACTCCTGCTGTGTGCCGGGCAAGAATCCAGGCACGTCGACCAGGTTGACCAGCGGGATGTTGAAGGCGTTGCAGAACCGGATGAACCGTGCCGCTTTGTCCGAGGAGTTGATGTCGAGCACACCCGACATTTGGTTGCACTGGTTGGCGATGAACCCGACGGTGCGACCGGTAATCCGGCCAAAGCCGATGACCATGTTCATGGCGTATCCAGCCTGGACTTCCAAGAAGTCCCCGGCGTCAACAAGCTTGGCGATGACGTCCCGGACGTCGTACGCCTTTTTGGGGTCCTCGGGGATGATCGAGTTCAGCGACTCATCCGGCTCCACCTCGTCGTGTCCCTCGACGAACGGCGGCTCTTCCGTGTTGTTGCTGGGCAAGAAGCTCAGCAACTTCTTCGCGATGAGGATGGCCTGCTCGTCGTCGTCAGCAACAAAGTGCGTCACACCAGAGCGGGACATGTGAGCGGCCGGACCACCCAGGTCCTCAGCAGTGACCTGCTCGCCCGTCACCTGCTTGATGACGTCGGGGCCAGTAATGAACATCCGCGACTTCTGGGTCTGAATGATGAAGTCGGTCAACGCGGGGGAATAGACCGCGCCGCCAGCGCAGGGGCCAGCGATGATCGAGATCTGCGGGACCACACCGGACAAGGCGACATTCTGGAAGAACACCTTGCCGTAGCCGGATAGGGAGTCGATGCCTTCCTGGACCCGGGCGCCGCCGGAGTCGTTGATAAAGATGAACGGCGTGCCGTTTTCCAGTGCGGCGTGCAGGGAGTTAGCAACCTTCACCGAGTGCATCTCACCGGCCGAGCCGCCAGCCACGGAGAAGTCCTGGGAGGCGAAGTGCACCGGGCGCCCCAGCACGTTACCCGTGCCGGTGACAACGCCGTCAGCTGGCATGACGGCCTTGTCCATCCCAAACAAAGTGGTGCGGTGCTCGGCGAAGAGCCCGACCTCCTCCATGCTTCCCTCGTCAAGCAAGGTGTTGATGCGCTCACGTGCGGTGAGCTTGCCTGCTTCGTGCTGTTTGGCGTGTCGCTTTTCGCCGCCGCCGGCTTCGACCTCGGCGCGGCGTGCACGCAGTTCTTCGATGCGCTGCTGCATCGTCTTCTGCTGAGCCATGGCGTTCTCTCTTGTCTAGGTCTGGATGTCGTCGGTGGCGCTCAGGCCGGCTTCACAGCCACGGCGTGTTTGCGGCCGTCGACGGTGATCTCGTATTTGATCGGGCCACGCACCGGTCCGGTCTTGCCATCACCAGCTGCTGCGGCCTGTTCGGCTGCCAGCTCGGCCGGGTCCTTGGCCACGGACTTCGGGCCTTCGGGGCGAGTCTTGAAGAATCCGGGGGCGACCTTCGGGAACATCGCGTAGGTCAGGACGTCCTCGTCAGTCCCGTCGAAGCCCTCGACACCAGCGGCTTCTTCTTTCAGCGCGTCCCACTCAGCAGGAATGAGGTCGGCTGGACGACAGTCGATCGGCTCCTTGCCGGTCTGCGCCTTGGCCTTCTCAACCACGGCAGGGTCGTACTCGCCGAGGGTGTAGCCGTAGTAGCCGAGCATGAGGTCAGCGAATTCAGCGGTGAGGACCTTGTACTCGCCCATGAGGACGTTGAACACGGCCTGGGTGCCGACAATCTGGCTGGACGGGGTGACCAGCGGCGGGTATCCGGCCGCCTGACGAACGCGCGGAACCTCTTCGAGGACCTCCTTCAGCTTGTCGCCAGCACCTTGCTGCTTCAGCTGAGACTCCATGTTGGAGATCATGCCGCCAGGGATCTGGCTGTCGAAGATGTCGGTTTCGACGTTAAAGGCCGACATGAACTGCTGGTACTTCGGCTTCACTGCGGCGAAGTGGTCCTTAATGCGGCGCAGCAGCTCTTTGTCGAGGTCGGCGATGTACCCGGTGCCTTCGAGCATTTCCTGGACGGACTCGGTGGGGTTGTGCCCCGGGCCCAGCGACATTGAGCTGATCGCGGCGTCCACGACATCGGCGCCCGCTTCGATGCCCTTCATCAAGGAGACCAAGGTGACGCCGGTGGTGGCGTGACAGTGAATGTTGATTTGCATGTCCGGCATCTCGGACTTGATCGCGCTGACGATGTCGTAGGCCGGCTGCGGCTTGAGAAGAGCAGCCATGTCCTTCAGCGCGAGGGAGTCTGCTCCCATATCGCGAAGCTGACGGGCGAGTTCGACGTATCCGTCGACGGTGTGCAGGGGAGAGGTGGTGTAGCAGATGGTGCCCTGGGCGTGCTTGCCGCTCTTCTTGACCGCAGCCATGGCGCGTTCGAGGTTGCGGGGGTCATTCAGCGCGTCGAAGACCCGGAACACGTCCATGCCATTTTCGGCGGCCTTCTCCACGAAGTGGTCGACGACATCGTCACCATAGTGGCGGTATCCCAAAAGGTTTTGGCCTCGGAGCAACATCTGGAGTTTGCTGTTGGGCAGCAGCTTGCGGAAGGTCCGCAGACGCTCCCACGGGTCCTCGTTGAGGAACCGAATGCAGGCATCGAAAGTCGCCCCGCCCCAGCACTCCACGCTCCAATAGCCAGCCTTGTCGATGTCGGCGCAGGCATCAACCATGTCTTCCATGGCCATGCGCGTCGCCATGAGGCTCTGGTGAGCGTCCCGAAGGGCGAGCTCTGTCACACCGATCTGTCGCGTCATGCGGTCATCCTTGCATGGGCGGGTTGGGCCGGTCAGCAGCTCGAAACGTAATGAGGACCTAGGTCATCGGGGATCAGCGGCATATTCCGAGGTGTGGGACAAGTCGCGTCGACATCCGGACACCCCTGGTGCTGTGGCGTCTCCACACCGGGAGAGGGGCTGACCCGGGCTGCGACACCTAGGCCCACCTGCGCCCGACGGGACCCTGGGCGCCGTAGTCTCGACTGCAACGCGCCCGACGCGCGGCCAGGGTTGCCGGGCCCCTACGCCTGCAACATCGTTCGACCAAGGACGTAGACAGATCGATGATCGATTTTGCTGGGGTCACCAAGAAGTACGGATCGGTGATGCGCCCCGCTCTGGACGACGTGACCGTGTCCATCGGTGCAGGGGAGTTCGCCTTTCTGGTGGGAGCCTCCGGGTCAGGCAAATCCACCATGATGCGGTTGATTCTGCGAGAGGAACGCCCCACCGCTGGAACGATCGAGGTGGCAGGCCGGGACCTGGTCAAGATCAGGAGGCGGCAGGTGCCACGGTTACGTCGGGACATAGGGATGGTTTTCCAGGATTTCCGGCTCCTGCCGGACAAGACCGTCGACCAAAACGTGGCCTACGTCATGCATGTCCTGGGAGCCCCACGCAAAACCGTACGGACCGCTGTAGCGGAGGCGCTAGATCTCGTGGGACTGGCTGGGATGGGACGTCGGTTACCCCACGAACTGTCCGGTGGTGAGCAGCAGCGGGTGGCGATTGCCCGGGCAGTAGTGAAGAAGCCCACTTTGCTTCTCGCTGATGAGCCCACCGGCAACCTCGACCCCACCACGAGTTTGGGCATTGTCTCGCTGCTCGACGAGATCAACAGTGCGGGGACGACGGTGCTGATGGCCACTCATGATGACGACATCGTCAACCAGCTGCGTAAACGTGTGATTGAACTCCAGGAGGGCAAGCTCGTGCGGGACCAGGACCGTGGAGTTTACGGAGGTATGCGATGAGGCCTCTGTTCCTGCTGGGAGAGGTGTGGACAGGGCTGCGCCGAAGCGCATCCATGGCGACGTCGATCATGATCGTCACCGCAGTGTCGTTGCTGTTTTTCGGGATCGGGCTGTTGGCGCAGCGCCAGGTCGAAACCGCGAAGGGATATTGGTACGACAAGGTCGAGGTGTCCATCTTTCTATGCACCAAAAACTCCAGCGAGGACAACTGCCGACGTACGGCGGTGACTCAGGATCAGATCGATCACCTGGGCGAACAGCTCAACACGATGAAACCGGTCGTGAAAGATGTGGCCTTCGAATCGCAGGAGGAAGCTTATAAACGTTTTAAGGAACAGTTCACCAACCCGGCTTTTCAAGACACTCCGCAAGAAGCGATCCCTGCGGCATACCGGGTGAAGCTGTCGAACCCGAAGGATTATGACCTGATGTACCAGGCGTTCAACGGGGCGCCTGGCGTCTCATCGGTCAAGGACATCCGAGCGATCCTGCAGCCGCTCTTCAGGGCGATGGATTTCCTGCGGTACGGCGCGTGGTCCCTGTCAGCATTGATGTTGGTATGTACGGTGCTATTGACATCAACGACGGTGCGCCAGGTCGCCTGGAGTCGACGTCGCGAGATCGCGATCAAGAGAGTGGTGGGCGCAAGTAAGGCGAGTGTTCAACTTCCCTTCATGGTGGAAACGTTATCAGCGGTCGTTGCAGGTTGCTTATTAGCGATAGGTGGTCTCGTCGCATTCGTGTATTACGGTGTGATGCAATTGGCGAGAAGGTTCCAGGATTTTCGGTGGGTCGATATGTCCGATGTGTGGGCAGTGGCCCCGACGATGGCAGTGCTGGGAATCATTGTTGGCGGTGTCGTCTCCTGGTTGGCTCTGATCAGATATGTGCGGGTGTGAGGCCGAGATGAGCTAAACGGCCCCTCCCGCCCTGGGTGGGGAGGTTCGTTGTGCGCCATTGGACAAAACACCTCGGCCAACGGGTAACCCCGGACCGCCGACGGTGGGCTCAGGCTGTTTGCGCCGGATCAATGTGCCTGGTAGCTGCCGGGCTATTCGGTGGGACTGCGGTCACCTATGCCGACGATCTGGACCAAGATCAGCAGAAAGTCCGTTCAGCGCTAGAAGAGTCCCAAGGCAAGTTGGCCCATCTATCAGCGCGCGCCCGATCTGCAGTGCTGGCCTTACAAGCGACGCAAGCCAAACTGACCGAGGCACGTCAGGCCCTCGATCAGGCGTTGGCATCGGAGAAAGCCGCGCAGGAACGACAGAGCGTGATCGAAGGCGAATTGCACGTGGCTCGACGTGCAGAAGTTGAGGGCCTGGCAAAGATCGCTGCAATCCGAGCTGAGCAGGTAAGACATGCCGATATTCGCGACAATATGGCCCGCCAGGCTTACGAAGGGGCGGGTCTGGAAAGACTGTCAGCGGTGCTTAACACCGACCGGACCAAGGACTTGTCCGATCGGATGTACATTGTGGAGAAGGTCAACGACGCCCAGAATGTGATGCTGCAGGAACTCGCGGAGGCCAAACGTCGAGCCGACGAAGAACAAGTCAAACTGGCCGAGACACGACGTCGTATCGCCGCGTTGAAGGTCGAGGCAACTGCTGCGCTGCGCCAGGCCCAGGAATCCCGTCAGCAAGCTGACGAGGTGCGATCTCGGTTGGAAGGTCTAGAAAACGACCAACGCAAGGCATCCGAGGCGGTTTCTGCTGAACGTGCCGCCGAGCAGGAGCGAGTTGCGCAGTTGCAGGCGCAAAATCAACAGATTCAGGATCGGCTGGCCCAGCGAGCCCGTGACCAGGGGCAAAATCCGTCAGCGCCACCTCCCAGCGGTAATGGCCGATTCTCGGTGCCGGTAGCAGGTCCGTTTACCTCCGAGTTCGGATGGCGGATCAACCCGGTCACTGGCTCGCAGGAGCTGCACTCGGGGCTGGACATCGGCGCGGGATGCGGTACGCCGGTCTATGCCGCTGGGGACGGCGTGGTCATCCATGCTGGCTGGATCAGTGGCTACGGAAATGCTGTCTGGATCGATCACGGGGGCGGCATTGTCACCACCTACAACCACATGTCCGGTTATGCCGTCTCTGGCGGGTCGGTGAGTCGGGGGCAGGTGATCGGTTCGGTCGGGACCACTGGTCAATCCACCGGGTGTCACATGCACTGGGAGGTGCGAGTCAATGGGGCGCCAGTCAACCCGCGTGGCTGGTTCTGACCTGGGTACCTCGTGACTGGTGTGGGTCGAAGAGGCAGGTGATGCCCGCCGGTATAGCGAAGGTATAGCGAATAACTCCTCGTGTCCGCCCTGACGTGGCAGGTAAGCTGAGGCGCCGCTCCGGGTGAGAGACGCTACGGACCGGCTGGTGATGGGAGGAGGCGGTCGTGGCCAAAGAGAAGGGCACGTCGGTGATCGCGCGGAATCGAAAGGCGCGTCACGATTATCTCATTGAGGCGACGGTGGAGGCGGGGATCGTTCTCCAAGGCACCGAAGTGAAGTCCTTGCGGATGGGGCGGGCGTCCCTGGTGGACGGATTCGCTTCAATTTCTGGCGGGGAAGTGTGGTTGGAAGGGGTGCACATTCCGGAGTACAGCCAGGGTACGTGGACCAACCATGCGGCTCGCCGCAAACGCAAACTGTTGCTTCATCGGGTGGAGATCGACAAGCTCACGGGAAAGACCCGAGAATCTGGGCACACGCTGGTGCCTTTGTCGCTGTATTTCAAGGATGGTCGGGCCAAGGTCGAGCTGGCTCTCGCGAAGGGTAAGAAGGAATACGACAAACGTCATGCACTGCGCGAACGCCAGGATCGGCGTGAGGCGGAGCGGGCGATGTCGTTGCGCACAGTTCGGTGACAATCAGCGTCGTACGGTAGTCCGGTGGGCCTCCCCGGGACCGAACAGCGTACGCTTCCAGCAACGTTCGTGGCAGCTTCGTGAGTTGAGTGTCATCTTCTCGGTGTCTGACCCAGCGTTTGATGAGATGCCGTCGTACAGGAGAGGTGGAAGTCACACCATGATCGATCAGACCATGGAGGTCCTCGACGAGAAGCAGTGCTGGGAACTCTTGGAGGCCCGGGAGTATGGCCGCCTAGCGTTCTCAGTGGCGAATTCTCCCGACATTGTCCCCATCAATTACCATGCCCGGGGAAAAAAGCTCTTCTTCCGCACGGCGTCCGGGAGCAAGCTTCTTGCGGTCACTATCAACCACAAGATCGCTTTCGAGTACGACGAGGTCAGCGACGGCAAAGCCACCAGCGTCATCCTCTACGGCACGGCCCGAGAACTGACTTCCCCCGAGGAGAAGGAACACTTCGAGCTCTTGCCGCTGCATCCCTGGGTGGCAACGGAGAAGTACCACTACGTAGAGGTCACGGCAGATCAGATCAGCGGCAGGATGTTCTTGCTGGGAGGGGAACCACCTGAGCCTGAGGTTGACGGCACCGACTGAAGGGGGTGGGTGGTGTCGTCGCTCTCTAGATTCGTTGATGACGATCGCTCCGCGCTGCTCAGGCCCCTGGCATAACTAAGGTGACGTGCTGCTGATGGTCCAGGTATCCTGTGACAGCTGCGGACAGGGCTCGTAGATCTGGGTCATCGACATGACGTGGGTGGCACCGGCGGCTCGCGTACTGTACGTAGCTTGGTTTCTGTTGATAACTGCACAGCGTGACGCGCCTGCTCCATGGGGGTGATCGGTTTCGACGTCGGTTGTCATTCCAGGGGAAGCGGGTCGAGGATGTCGGGTTATCTCGTTAACGATCCCGGCAAACCAATAGGTGCCGATTCCAAGCGCACCGACTTCGCCCTCGCCGCCTGAGCGAGCCTCGAAGTCCGTCAGCCTGAGTTCGCTGCCGACTCAGTTCCTGGCGTCAGCTAGGTAGCTTGCTGCATCGTCATGTCGGGGGACGATGCGGGACTTTTACTCGACTGGGCCTGTCAGGGAACGTGTGCGTGCGAGTCCTGGGGCCGAGAAAATCCAGAGCGCACTGCGCCCGGAGAAGTCCTGGTTCGGTGCCGGCGGACGCGGGTTCGATTCCCGCCACCTCCACGCCATGACAGGCGCGTCACGCTAGTGCGGTCCATCATCCGGATCAATGTTCGGGACAGCTGATCGTGAACAACAGCCGGTCTTGACCAACAACTGAGGGACACCCCACGGGGTGTCCCTCAGTTGTTGGTGCCGGAGCCCCTGGCATGGGGTGCGGATCGTCTGATCAGCCCTGGGTGCTGTTTTCGGCTTCCTGGCGGGCAATCTCGGCGTGAACCTCGGCCATGTCGATTCCTCGAATCTGGCTGATGACCTCTTCAAGAGCTTCAGCCGGCAGCGCACCAGGCTGGGCGAACAGCAAGACGCCGTCACGGAAGCCGAAGACGGTGGGGATGGAGGTGATCTCCAGGTCGGCGGCTAGCTCGGGCTCTGATTCGGTGTCGAGCTTGCCGAAAGTGATGTCGGCGTGTTTTTCCGAGGCGGCTTCGAAGATCGGGGAGAACTGGCGGCACGGCCCGCACCACGCGGCCCAGCAGTCAACCAGGACGATGCCCTCCTTGTTGACTGTTTCCTCGAAGGTGTCGGCGCTGAGGTCGATTGTCGTCATGTCGTGGCAACGCGATGAGATGCCAAGACATTCCGGACAAGGTCTCGCTGGTGTCAGCCCCAGGTAGGGAGTGGGGTGACACTGGTCGGGTGTCGGATATGCGTTCTTCCACAAAGAGTGTCCCCGCTGGCCGGTCAGGCAGAGGATTGGATCGTCAGGTCCTCGCTGTGGCGACCCTGATGGTGGTGGTGGGTGCTCACTTGTGGGCTTTATACACGCCATCTGTGGGCGGACCGCCCTTATTCCCAGGTGTGGACAAAGTCGTCCATGTCGTTCTCTTCGCGGTTCCGGTCCTAGCAGCTGCCGGAGTGTGGCGGCGATGGTGGTGGGGCGCTGTCATCTGTGCGATCCACGCTCCGGTGAGTGAAATTGTCCAGGCGTTGTGGGTGCCCGGGCGCAGTGGTGACCCCTGGGACGCGGTGGCCGATCTGGTGGGGGTGTCGTTGGCCTCGACTGCGCTGGCGTGGTGGGGCTCCCGGGTCGCGGTCAAGGCACCTCAAAGCCGCTGGTAAGCTGGAAAGTCCCGCATTGTGGCGGGTGAACATCATCAATCCACGCCCCACACCGCGCAATGCTGCTGACGTCGAGGGGCTCTCTGCCGGGCGGCATCCGTCGTCCCGGCCCGCCCCGTCGCCGGTATGGCGACCGTGCGCCGGTGACTGCCGCTGTGGCTCAGCGGAAGTTCTGCGCGCACCAGACGCACAAGGAAGGCGTCATGACAGCGCACAAACCTGCTCCGGCAGCGAAGAAGAAATCTCGATGGACAGCGGCTCAGAAAGCTGAGGCGCGCAGCGGAGCTCCTCGCGGACGTCAGCGGGCGTCTTCCCCGACCTGGGGTCGGGTAGAGCCGGCTCGTCCTGATCGTGGCGGCCCTCGTCGAGGTGAGAGCAAAGACCGCGGCTACGACCGTGATGCCAGACCAGCTCGTGATAACCGAGACGGCGGATCTGGCTTCCGGGGAAATGACCAGTCCCGGGAGGGTCGGAGCGGGGATCGCGGATACGCCCGCCCTCAGCGCGGTGATAGCCGCGACCGGTATGACAACCAGGGACGTGGTGACCGCCGGGAAAACTGGCGTGACACTTCCGGAAACCGCAGCGGAGCTCCTCGCGGATATGGGCGCCGCGATGGAGATGCTTCGGCTGAGCGCCGACCGTCGTTCCGCGGAGACGCACCGAAAAATCGTCGTTTTGACGGCGACCAAGACCGTCGACAGGACCGTCCGTGGCGTGAGCGTGACTCTGCCCAGCCGGGTCGGGACCGTCGTAGCGATCAGGACCGTGGAGACAGCCGATACCGTCGCGACGATACCCCGCGGGGGCCCCGTCGTGACCGCCGCGAAGACAGCGGCTACCGAGGCGCGGGGCAGCGTTGGGACCAGCGGGATAGTCAGCAGGGCCGGGAGCGCCCCGATCACCGCTACAGCGGCGATGATCGAGCGCGCGGTCCCCGTCGGGATGACCGGTACGGCGACACTCGGCGTGATGAGCGTCAAGATGATCGTTACCGCACCAATCGTCGTGACGACCGGGAACGTCGAGAGTTCATCCCAGACCGCTCCTGGCGCGACCGTGACTCGTCTCGAACAGACCGTGACGGCGACGCGCGTCGTTCTTTCCCGCAGCGGGATTCGCGTGGCCCGCGTCGGGAGGACTTTAGACCAGCTCGCGGCGAACACCGCGGTGACCGGCCGACCACTGATCAGGACTTCCGGGCCCGTCGTCGTCCGGAGCACCGGGTCGATCACCACGCGGAGCGTCTGCGGCGTACGGATGCTCCGGTGCGGGAGATGCCAGAGCAGACCCCGGTAGTAGACGTTGACGTCGCAGCCGATAACGGGTTCGCGCAGGCAGGTGTCCCAGAACCGTTGGTACGTCGGTTGGCGCGCGATGGCATCACCACCCCCTTCCCGATCCAAGCAGCAACGCTTCCTGACTCGCTGGCCGGCCGGGACGTGCTTGGCCGAGGACAGACTGGTTCGGGTAAAACGCTGGCTTTTGGTCTGCCGACCTTGGCGCGTCTCGTCGACGCCGGTCCGGCGCAGCCCCGTCGGCCCCGTGCGCTCGTGCTGGTGCCCACCCGAGAGCTCGCAATGCAGGTCAGTGACGCCTTGGAACCGTTGGCTCATGTGGTGGGAGTGCGGCACAAGCTGGTGGCTGGCGGGCTGGCTTACACGGGTCAATTCGCGGCCCTCGACCGTGGGGTGGACCTGCTCATCGCAACCCCGGGGCGGTTGGTCGACCTGCTCGAACGTGGCGCGGTGCTATTGGATGACGTCAACATCGCTGTCCTTGACGAAGCTGATCACATGGCTGACATGGGTTTCCTGCCAGCGGTCACTGAGATCCTTGATCTGATTCCCGCAGGCGGACAGCGATTGCTGTTCTCCGCGACCCTGGACAAAGGCATCGACACGGTCGTCGAACGCTACTTGTCTGAGCCAGTGGTCCACTCCACAGACGAAGCCACCGCCAGCGTCACCACGATGGACCACCACGTGTTGCTCCTCGAGCCCAACCACAAGAAGGTAGTCACTGCCCAGGTTGCCAACCGGGACGGGCGGACCATCGTCTTTGTGCGCACCAAGCTCGGCGCTGACCGAGTTGCCCGGGAGATCCGTGAACAAGGCGTGCTGGCTGCGGCATTGCACGGCGGGCTCAACCAGGGTGCCCGTAACCGCGTTTTGGCAGCGTTTAAGGACGGCCGGATGCCGGTGCTGGTGGCCACCGATGTGGCAGCTCGGGGTATCCACGTGGACGAGGTGTCAGTGGTGCTTCAGGTCGACCCCCCAGCAGACCACAAGGACTATCTGCACCGGGCAGGGCGAACCGCGCGGGCTGGTGAGCGGGGCACTGTGGTGACGTTGGCGCTTCCGCATCAACGGCGCACCGTGGAACGTCTCTGCAGCGCGGCAGGTGTCAATGTGGTCCCGACCCGGGTTGCTCCGGGTGATGACGCCTTGTTGGCGGCCACCGGCGCTCGTCGTACCAGCGGTGTCCCGGTACCGGAGGAGGCTTACCTTCGCATCGTGGAACCGCGTCCCAAGCGCTCAAGCCGCTTCGGTGGGCGGGGTCGCTTCGGCGGCGACGGTGGTCGCTCCCCGCGTTCTCACGGAGGGTCCGGCCGTCGGCCGTACGGCGATGGACGGGACGGCGGACGTCGTCGGGATGCATGAGAGGCGTTGATCGGGTAGCACTGGAGGTGTGACCGAATTTCTCGATGGACGCTTGTTGGTGGCTTCTCCGGTGCTCACCGAGCAGGTGTTCCACCGCAGTGTGGTGCTGATCCTGCACCACACTGCGGACGGAGCGCATGGTCTGGTCCTGAACAAAAGGCTTGGGGTCGATGTTGATCGGGTGCTTCCGGGCTGGTCGCCGTATCTGAGTGCGCCGGTAGAGCTGTTCCAAGGTGGACCGGTGTCCTTGGATACGGCGCTGGGATTAGCTGGTGTGGTGGGGGCGGGCACGCCGTCAGCGGTGCATCGGTTATTTGGTGGGGTTGGCGTAGTCGATCTCGATGCCGACCCCACCGAACTGTCTGGTCGGGCGGTGGGGATGCGGATCTTTGCCGGATATGCCGGATGGTCGGCTGGACAGTTGGAATCTGAGCTGGCTAATGGCAGCTGGTTCCTCGTCAATCGGGAACCTGCTGACCTGTTTCCCGAACATCCAGAACAGCTCTGGTCCACGGTGTTGCGGCGTCAACCCGGGCACCTGGCTTTCGTGTCTGCCTACCCCGGCAACCCGGAATGGAACTGATCGGTGCAGATACCGGGCGCCTGCGTTCCCGCGACCTGGCAGGTCTGCATCGACATGGGTACGCCTCTTACACTGGCGGCCATGACGTCGTCGTACGCCTTCCCCGCTCTGAACTCGCCGCGCGCCTCGACGGTCCCCGGCGATCCACTTGACCCGTACGGCCCCGGTGGTCCCTTGGAGCCTTCTCGTGGTCCCTCAACCGCCACCAGCGTGCTGGAGCGGGAGGAGACCTCCGCAGCCACTCAGGTGTCTGAGCCGGGAGATCACGAACGGTTTTCGCATTACGTGCGCAAAGAGAAGATCCTGGAGAGCGCGATGTCTGGGCATCCTGTCGTTGCCCTCTGCGGGAAGGTGTGGGTTCCAGGGCGCGACCCGCAACGCTTCCCGGTGTGTCCAGCATGTAAAGAAATCTTCGAGGGCCTGCGCGAACCGGCTGACGGCGACGAGTGAGGTGTGGAGCGCCGCGGTGAGGCACATCCCTCCGCCGCGGCGTCATTCCGGTCGGGTACGCTCGCCCAGCGATGAGTACCTCGGCTGCCTCCCACCTGTCTCCGGCCTTCCCCGAGCGTGCCGCTTGGGGGACCGCCCGCAAGCTGCGCGCCTGGCAGGCTGAGGCCCTGCAACGCTATCTAGAGACCGACCCACGGGATTTCCTGGCCGTAGCCACCCCGGGCGCGGGGAAGACGACGTACGCGCTGCGGGTCGCCACAGAACTGCTCGATCGCAAGGTCGTGCAAAAAGTCACGATCGTCGCGCCGACGGAGCACCTGAAGACCCAATGGGCTGATGCAGCGTCCCGAGTGGGGATTCATATTGACCCCCGATTCACCAATGGAGCAGGCGGGACCAGCAGCGACTTCGACGGTATTGCGTTGACCTACGCTGGAGTTGCTGCGAAACCTTTACTCCACCGCGCTCGGTGTGAACGGTGGCGCACCCTGGTGATTCTTGATGAGATCCACCACGGTGGAGACACCTTGGCCTGGGGAGACGCGATCCGGGAGGCCTTCGAACCTGCTACCCGTCGGCTGGCCTTAACTGGGACGCCGTTCCGCTCTGACACTGCTCCGATCCCGTTTGTGCGCTACGAACCGGACTCTGACGGGATCCGGCGGTCGTCGAGCGATTACACCTACGGGTATGCCGAGGCTCTCGCCGACGGAGTGGTCCGACCAGTGATCTTCCTTGCCTATGGCGGCAATATGCGGTGGCGGACCAAAGCTGGCGATGAGATCGCGACGCGGCTGGGCGAGCCGATGACCAAAGACCAAATCGCTCAGGCGTGGCGGACTGCGCTAGACCCGCGGGGGGAGTGGATCAGTTCAGTGCTGAGAGCTGCTGATCAGCGGTTGGGGGAGGTACGACGACATGTCCCTGACGCTGGGGGGTTGGTCATCGCCACCAACCAGACCCAGGCACGGGCCTACGCAGGCATCTTGAAACGCATCACCGGCGAGCATCCGACGGTGGTGCTTTCTGACGATCCCAAAGCCTCCCGATGCATTGAGTCGTTCGCGGAGGGGGAGCAGCGATGGATGGTGGCGGTGCGGATGGTGTCCGAAGGGGTGGATGTCCCCAGACTGGCAGTCGGTGTCTTTGCGACCTCTACGTCGACCCCGTTGTTCTTTGCTCAAGCGGTGGGACGTTTCGTCCGGGCTCGTCGTCGCGGTGAACTGGCCAGCGTGTTTCTCCCGACAGTTCCCATCATCTTGGAGCATGCCGCCCGGTTGGAGGACGAACGCGATCACGCCTTGGATCGGCCTTCGACGCTCGCCGAGGGCGATATGTGGGCCCCGGAAGAGGCTTTGCTGGAAGAGGCCAACCGATCCAGGTCGACCGCTGATCTTGGCGAGGAACAGCTCTCGTTCGAAGCGTTGGAGTCCGATGCCACCTTTGATCACGTTCTTTTCGACGCCGAACAGTATGGTTTCGCTTCCGATCCAGGCTCAGCAGACGAAGCGGATTTCCTGGGCTTGCCGGGTCTGCTCGAACCTGACCAGGTGGCACATCTGCTGGCAGAGAAGCAGCGTCGACACGCTAAAAAGCGCCCCACAGCGGGACAGGATCCCCAGGCCACCGGGCATCGTGCTCTGGCAGCGACCCGAAAAGAGTTGAACTCCTTAGTGTCGGCGTACGCCCACAAAACCGGTCAGGCCCATGCCGTGGTACATGCCGAGCTACGGCGCCAATGTGGCGGACCCACTCTTGATCAGGCTAGTCACGAGCAGGTCACCGAACGCATTACCAAGATCCGGGCCTGGTTCGTGGGGAGACGATGAGCGGTGCCATTCCCTACGGTCGGCTACTCAGTCGTGGGTTGGCAGGGCTGACGCCTGAACCAACGGCAGGGTCCTGCTTTCAATATGAGTGGATAAAGCGATCTGGGTGGAGGCTCGCTCGATGTGGTCGTGCTCGACGATCGCGTCGATGACTCGCTGTAGGTCGCTGTTGTTACGTGCTACCACGATCACGAACAGGTCGAAGGCGCCGGTGATCGTATAAGCCTCGATCACTTCCGGGATGGAGGACAGGTGAGCTACCACCGGGGATTGCCCGGCGGTCTGCCGGATTTGCAGGCTACAGAAAGCTGTGACGGGATACCCCAGAGCTCCAGGGTCGATGGTCGGGGCAAGCGAGGCAATCACTCCCCGGGATTGAAGCCGCTCCAGCCGGGCTTGAACGGTGCCACGGGCAACCCCGAGGGCACGAGAAGCCCCCAGCACGCCGATGGTGGGTTGCTCGGTGAACAGCGCGATGATGCGCGCGTCGAGAAGGTCCACGCCCTGAGTCATGACCTGGAGGGTAGCCGTTCTGTCCGACAACGTGGTGGTCACTTCGGAAAAGCCGACCCGGACAAGTTTTTTCGCTGGTCGGGATGCTGTGCGTGACGATGGCGTCGGTTGAGGGGTAAGTCCGGCTGAGGTACGGCGGGCATGGAGCTTTCAGGGCAGTCTGACAGGATGGCGACATGGCGCTCCCCCCTCCTGGTTGGTACGACGATCCTGCACAGAGCGGTCAGCTGCGTTATTGGGATGGCGTGGCTTGGACCGAACATCTCAGCGACCCAGCCTCCCCGGCCGTCCCAGAAGCGACCGCACCGGTGTCAGGATCTGCCGCTCCTTCTTCGATGACCTCACGCACCACTGAGACCGTCGAACCGACGGCCTCGGCAGAGGCGACCCCCGGGCAGACATCAGGCGGACAGCCAGCAGGAGGGCAGGAGGCGCCGTCTGGGGCTGGGGAACCGGCGGCCCCTATCGCTGGCGGTCAGCAGCCCAGCCAGAGGTCCCCTGAGTCGGTGGCGCCCCCGCAAAGCGTCACGCCCGGTGGGCCACCGCCATCGTCCTCACCTGGTGACACTCCAGCGTCCCGACCAGCGGAATGGTCCGGCCACCACGGCGGATATCCTCCGATCCCACCTGGCCAGGGTCCTGGTTACGGGCCGGTGTCTCCCGGAACGGATCCCCGAGTGCACGGCGGTGTCCCGCAGACGCGTACGCTAGAGGGCGCTCCGTTGGCAGCATGGTGGCAACGTCTGTTCGCGTACCTCGTCGACGATCTGGTCTGTTTGGCTCTGGCAATGCCGCTGGGGTTACTGATGGTGTGGTCTCACATGGATGTGGTCAGGCCCTGGTATGACAGCGCGGCAGCGTCTTTGGCTGCTGGAAAGCCAGCAGACCCCATCCCGGCCAGCGTCCAGGCTGTGTCCGCTGCGGTCATGGTGGGCAATGTCTTGGTGTATTACCTCTACGAGTTCGTGCTACTGGCGCGGGCTGGTACGACTCCGGGACGCAGGCTCATGGGAATCAAGGTCGTGGAGCGCGGTGGCGGTGAACTGACATTCGAGTCGGCCTCACGTCGCACCGCTATCAAGATCGCCGGTCAGCTCGCGCTCACAATGCCTGTCCTGGGTACTATCGGGTTTTTCTTCATGCTTTTCGACCTGGGTCGAGGCATGACTGACCGCTCTCGGCGGACCATCCACGATGTGATCGGTCACAGTGAGGTGGTAAAGATGCGTCGGAAGTGACAACTTCCGGCGCCGGACGGGCAGCTGAGGGAGAGTGGTGGCAAGGATCGAAAGTGTCGGGAGGCCTTTCGCCGTGGCTCCACCGTTCAGGATGCGCTGAGGGCGAAGCTGGGAACGACATGCCCCGTCGGGGCATTCAGACAGGCGGGAAGGTACGACGTGCACAAACAAGCGGCAGGGGGCCTGACGCGGCGAGGGAAGGCTACGCGAACGGCCTACCTCCCGGGTCTGGATGGCGTCCGCGCATTGGCTGTGATGGCGGTGTTGTTCTACCACTTCCAGGTGCCGGGTTTCGTCGGAGGATTCCTCGGCGTCGACATCTTCTTTGTGCTGTCCGGCTACCTCATCAGTAGCCAGTTGTGGGCTCGATGGTCGATCCGAGACATTGATCTCAAACAGTTCTGGCTGGGACGTATTCGACGGCTGTTCCCCGCTGTCCTGTTGCTGATGGCGTGCTCCGGGGTAGCGATGGCCATCGCTGAACGGGACCAGCTGGGATCCTTCTTCGGAGATGTCGGGGCTGCAGCGACGTACACCTCCAACTGGTGGTACATCCTGCATAAACGTTCGTACTTCGAGGCGGCTGGGCGTCCACCAGTGCTGCAGCACCTGTGGAGCCTTGCCGTCGAAGAACAGTTCTACGTGCTCTGGCCTTTACTCGTGGTACTCGTCTGGCGCAAAGTGCCGTATCACCGAGGGCGGCGAGTAGTGCTCACGACCGTCAGCGCACTGCTCGGCGTGCTGTCTGCGCTCGCCATGGGTCTGGGCTCGGCGATGGATAACGTCCCGGGGATGGGGGACCCGAGTCGGTGGTATTTCGGAACGGATAGCCATTCGATGGGCATGCTGTTCGGTGCGTCACTGGCTTTCTATCGCGGTGGGGCAGGCTTCGGGAAACTGATGCCAAACTTGGACCGTGCATCGATGCGCGCCACCGCGGTGGGCTCACTCGCGTTGGTGGGGCTGCTGGCATCGATCAGCTTGATCGATGAATACTCGGCACCGTTGTATCGCTATGGATTTCCTATCATTGCGTTGACTACCACCGTGCTGGTGTCAGTGGTGGCTCGTCCTGGGCCGCTCGCCAAGCTTTTCTCGTTTCGTTTCCTGCGATATATCGGACAACGGTCCTACGGGCTCTATCTGTGGCACTGGCCGATTGCTGCTTTTACCCGCCCTGATCTGGATGTTCCGTTCAACGGTCCCCGGCTGTGGGTTCTTCGACTGGCATTGACGTTCTTCCTCGCTGAGTTGTCGTACCAACTCGTCGAGCAGCCGGTCCGGAAGTACGGCTGGCGTCGTCCGTGGTCCGGGGTGACCTGGAACATCAAACTGGTGCGTCTTGCCGCAATTCAGCTGGTGGTGGGTGTGGCCATTGCGATGGTGTTGCCCGCCCGTATGGATCTGGACAGTGCTGCTGGGGCAGATACTCCAACGACCCCGGTGAAAGGCCCGACTCCGAAAGCCACCAACGGAACCACGCCCCCACCAGTGCCGAAATTGACGCCAGAGCAGGTCACGCCTCGTAAAGACCTGTCTGTGGTGATCTATGGCGACTCGGTCGCAGTGGGGGCTCAACCAGCGTTCCTGAAGTTCTTTGGCAAGGTAGACAACCGCGCCAAAGTGGCTGAACAGGCTTGGAAGCTCCTGCCAGATCTGACCAACGCATCAAACGCTGGGAACATCAAAGCGGACATCGTCGTCCTGCACACTGGCGACAACGGCTTGATCGACGACGGTGAGCTCAAAACCGCGTTGGATTCCTTGAAGGATGTC
This sequence comes from Austwickia sp. TVS 96-490-7B, assembly GCF_019331795.1. Classification (GTDB taxonomy): domain Bacteria; phylum Actinomycetota; class Actinomycetes; order Actinomycetales; family Dermatophilaceae; genus Austwickia. The sequence continues at coordinate 661,546 of NZ_JAHPZL010000008.1, read as the reverse complement.
AAACAGGTCATTGTGGTCACTCCCAAAGTGCCCCGTCCCTGGGAAGCTCGGGCGCTGCGAACGCTACGCACCGTGTCTCCGAACTACGCCAACGTGTCCATTGCTGACTGGCATGCCTACGCCAAGGGCAAGGCGAATCTGAATTGGTTCGTCGAGGACGGCATCCACTTGACCCCCGCAGGGGCTGATGCCTATGTGCGTCTGATCATGACCTGCATCACGATTCCGGCGCCCCCCAAGCCAAGTACCACCGCGCCAGACCCGTCTGGGACGATCACCGGTGGGGTCAAACCACCCACCGGTGGCGGTCGTGGCGGTGGCGGCGCTCCGGCACCAGGGGCTCCTGGTGGCGGCGGTAACGGCGGCAGTGGGGGCGGAAATGGGGTCAATGGATCAGGCATCCCTCCGGCCGTGCCTACCGGATCGAGTCAGCGGTACTAAAAGGATTGAGTCAGCAGTACTCACACCTGCCCGGCTGGGTGCCCCGGCTGGACGGCAGACAGACGGTGGTTCTCTCGAACGTTCTCCGCACAGCCCCCACAGCTGGCACAGTGGGGGCTGTGTCTACGATCACCGCTGATCAAGCTGCTGCTCTCATCGCAGCCAAAGCTGCCGAACCCCGCATCGTTGTCAGTGGTAACGGGGCTGTTCCCTGGACCATGTTGCGTAGCGTCGACGCTCACGTGCCTCGATATCGGTTGTTTGTGCTCAACTCCCCAGTAGGGGTGCCAGACCGCGACGGGGTGACCTTGGAGTCGGCATTTGTGGGGCCGGGAATGCGTCGAAGCCCAAGGTTGGCTTATTACCCCTCTCGGTTGAGCCATGTTCCTCATCTGTTTCGCTCGGGGAAACTCGCCGTGGACGCGGTGGTGGTGCACACCTCAGTGCCGTACAACGGCAAGGTGAGCTTGGGGTGTGAGATCAACATTCTGTGCGGGGTGATAGAGGCAGCTCAGGCTTCAGGGGGGTTGGTGATCGCTCAGACCAACCCCACGATGCCGTACACCTTCGGTGACGGCGAATACGACCTCGACATGTTCGACGCAGTCGTGGAAGCGGACGAGCCGGTCCGACCGCTAGGACATGGCGCGGTCAGTGCATCGGCGGCCGATCCGGAACGGGCCGAGTCGGCAGCAATCATCGGAGCATTAGTCTCCGACCGAGTGGGCGATGGGGCCACCTTGCAGCTCGGCATCGGCGAGATCCCTGACGCGACCTTGGGCGGCTTATCCCGCAAGAAAGACTTGGGAATTTGGACGGAGATGCTCTCTGACGGCGTGCTGTCCTTGGCGGAGGCTGGCGCCCTGGATCCGGACCGGGTGATCACGGCGTCGTTCGTGTACGGCTCGTTGGACCTCTATCGATGGATTGATCGAAACGAGCGGGTGCGGGTGTTGCGCACCGAGACAGTCAATTCGCCAGCCCGTATCTGTCAGAACTACGGCATGACGAGTATCAACACGGCGCTGCAGGTAGACCTGTTGGATCAGGCGAATGCGTCTCGCATCAAAGCGCGGATCCATTCAGGTTTCGGCGGCCAAACAGATTTCACGGTGGGCGCGATGCACGCTCCGCACGGCCAAGCGATTATGGCCCTTCGCAGTTGGCACCCTAAGGCGCAAGTATCAACGATCGTTCCCTTGCTGGATGAACCGGTGACCTCGTTCCAACACACCTGTGTGATCACCGAGCATGGGGTTGCCGAGATGATGGGCTGCTCGGAGAAGGAGCAAGCGGCCAACTTGATTGATCGGGCAGCACACCCCGGTGTCCGGGCACACCTGTGGGATCAGGCCCGACAGCTGGGTCTCGCCTGACTCCCGGGGAGAGGACGTGCCGGAGGCTTTCAGCAGGGGCCGCCTCCGGCAAGTTCGACTCCAGCGTTGCGCATGTCGGCCAGTGCGGCCGCAGTGGTGGTCGTGTCGACACCAGCGGTCAGGTCGAGCAGGACTCGTGGGGAGAATCCTTCCTGGGCAGCGTCAAGGGCTGTCGCGCGAACGCAGTGATCTGTGGCCAGACCGACGATGTCCACCGAGGTGATGCCGCTATCCCGGAGCCACTGCCCTAGACCAATGTCCTGCCCCTCGTCGGTGGTAGCTCCTTCAAAACCGCTGTAGGCAGCGTCACGCCGTCCCTTACGGAAGATCGCGTCGATCTGGGTGGCTTCCGCGGCCCAGGCGGGATGAAACTCCGCTCCCGAAGTCCCTACCTGGCAGTGCCGCGGCCAGGTGTCCACATAGTTTGGATGTGTCGACCAGTGGCTGCCGGGGTCTTCGTGCCAGTCGACGGTGGCGAGGATCGCGGCGTAGTCGGCTCCATGGGTGCGGACGTGGTCGGCAATGGCTGCGGCGACCTGGGCGCCGCCCGGGACGGCGAGGGAACCACCTTCGCAGAAGTCGTTTTGGACATCGACGACGATCAAGGCACGCTCGGTGAGCACGGGGTCCTCCTCGGGGTGGGTCATGGCTGTCAGCGGATGGTGTCCTGGTAGAGAGTGGGGATCACTGGCTCTCCGCGAGAAAGACGGCGTGCTCCGGCGGGGAGTTCAGCTAAAGCCCGTTTGTGGTGAGCCCGACCGGCGTTGGCGCTGGCGTCCGCGATGACATCACCGTCACGGACCAGCTCAACGAGCAGATCACGGTCGTTGTCGTCTCGAAGGGGTCGTTCGCCGATGCCGATGACCTCAGCCTCTGCGTCGCCGTACTCAGTGACCCGGCGCAGGGCATGTTTGCGGCCACCGACCGAGTTCTTGTCTTTGCTCTTCTTGGCGACGTCAACCAAGCGGCCGGTGTCATCGGCGCGCGAAACTAGCTTGTAGACCAGCCCTGCTGTGGGGTGGCCTGATCCAGTGACCAGGGAGGTGCCCACTCCGTAGGCGTCGACCGGGGCAGCGGCCAACGCGGCGATGGCATGTTCGTCGAGATCGGAGGTGACCACGATGCGGGTACTGGTGGCTCCTAGGGCGTCAAGCTGGGCGCGCACTTCGTGGGCTTGAGTGACGAGGTCGCCCGAGTCCAATCGCACCGCACCGAGGTCATTTCCGGCGATGTCCACTGCGGTGCGTACGGCGGTAGCGACGTCGTACGTGTCGACGAGGATGGTGGTGCTCCGCCCCAGGCTGGTGACCTGCGCGGTGAAGGCGTCACGTTCGGTGTCGTGCAGCAACGTGAAACTGTGAGCTGAGGTACCGGCGCTGGGAATGCCGTAGCGACGGGCGGCTTCGAGATTGGAAGTGGTAGCGAAGCCGCAAACATAGGCGGCGCGGGCGCAGGCCACGGCGGCAGCTTCGTGGGTACGACGGGAGCCCATCTCAATGAGGGGGCGCCCCCCGGCGGCGGTAGCCATCCGGGATGCGGCTGAGGCGATCGCGCAGTCGTGGTTGTAGATGGAGAGGAGCAGAGTCTCGAGCATGCAGGCTTCGGCGAAGGTGCCTTCGACGATGAGCAGAGGAGACCCGGGGAAGTAGATCTCGCCTTCGGCGTATCCCCACATGGAGCCAGTGAATCGGAAGTCCCGCAGATAGTCCAAGGTGGTGGAATCGACGATCCGCTGACTCTCCAGGAATTCGAGTTCCTCTGGGCCGAAATTGAATTCGCTTAAGGCTTCCAACATGCGTCCGACTCCGGCGACGACGCCGTAGCGACGACCGTCGGGGAGTCGACGCCCGAACAGCTCGAAGACACTGTGCCGATGAGCGGCCCCGGAGTGCAGGGCGGCTTGAAGCATGGTCAGTTCGTAGTGGTCGGTGCGGAGTGCCGTGCTGGCTGTGCTGGTCACGGGCACACTCTATTGTGGTGGAATGTCGATTGCCCCCGTTGGTCAGGAACTCGAGCTGGCGGAGTCCACCCCAGACCTGGCTGCGCCGTGGGTCACGATCGTGTGGAACGACCCGGTCAACCTGATGAGTTATGTGACGTGGGTGTTCCGGAGCTATTTCGGATATTCCGAAGAGAAAGCTCAGTTGCTGATGCTTGATGTGCATCATCGGGGAAAAGCAGTGGTGGCCAGTGGACCCCGGGAGCAGATGGAACGCCACACCGAGGCGTTGCACGGTTATGGCCTGTGGGCGACCTTCGGCAAGGACGAGTAGAGGCAGAGAGGGGATCCGGGATGGCGTATGCGTTCAACCGGGAGGGTGACCACTATGTGGGGAAACTTGATCCCGAGGAGCGGTCCCTCATCATCTCGTTGTTTCAGCAGGTGCACGAATTAGTGGCACCGCCGACAGCAGCCCCGGAGGGCGGGGACGAGTTTGAGATGATGTTGCGCCAAGCCGGCCTGGCCCGCCTCGGTGATGAACTCGATGGGATGGTGAGTGTTCCAGGGTCGACCGAAGCGGCACCACTGCCTGCGATGCCGGTCCCCACGTCGTACGACGATCTCGACGACCCGGAGCGTGATCCCGCCCTGGATCGGCTGCTCCCGGACGGGCATCGTGACGACCCTTTGGTTGCTGCAGAGTTCCGTCGGATGTCTGCTCCTGGACTGCGGGCCCGCAAAGCGACGGTGATCGCCACGGCCATTGAGGCATTGCGCGACGAAAAAGACCCGAGGGTCGCCCTGGATGAGGAGCAGGCTCGGAGCGTGGCGGTGGCATTGACCGATGTCCGACTGGTGGTGGGCGAGCGTCTCGGGTTGCGCACAGACGCTGACGGTGACCGGCTGGAACGAGATCTGGCACGGGGGCGTCTCGACGCTGGGACAGAATGGTTGATGGCGGTCTATGACTTCCTCACCTGGCTTCAGGAAAGCCTCACGAGTGCCATGCTCGAAGGCTTGGATGAGGACACCGCCTGAGTGGAGTCCGCTCCAGGGCGGTCTGAGGGGTTGTCGACAGCGGCCTATAGTCGTCGTCGTGGTAGACGCTCCGATCGGTATCTTCGACTCCGGCTACGGCGGCCTGACCGTCGCCAGGGCAGTGCTAGACCAACTCCCTTATGAGTCAGTGTCATACATGGGTGATACGGCCCGGGCGCCGTACGGGCCTCGTCCGATCGCACACACCCGACGCTATGCGTTGGAATGCCTTGACACGCTCGTCGACCGAGGCGTCAAAGTTTTGGTCATCGCCTGCAACACTGCGAGCGCGGCCGTCCTGCACGATGCCCGTGAGCGGTACGACGTCCCGGTGGTGGAGGTGATCCGTCCTGCGGTACGTCGAGCGGCTGCTGCGACACGTAATGGGGTTGTCGGGGTGATTAGCACTCGGGGGACTCATGACAGTCGCGCTTATCCGGATGCGTTTGCTGCTGCGCCGCACTTGCGGGTGGTCAGTCAGCCTTGCCCCCGGTTTGTGGAATTCGTTGAGCAGGGTGTCACTGGCGGTGATGACTTGTTGGCTGTGGCGCACGAATATCTTGATCCGGTCGCTGCGCGGGGGGTGGACACATTAATCCTCGGGTGTACGCATTATCCGCTGCTGACCGGGGTGATTAGTTATGTGATGGGTGATTTGGTGACTTTGGTGTCCTCGGCGGAGGAGACGGCTAAGGACGTGTATCGGGTGCTGGCTGATCTGGGTCGGCTTCGTGCTGCCGACGCTGGTGATCCTCGTCATGAGTTCGCTACCACTGGGGATCCGACCGAGTTCGCTCGGTTGGCTCGGCGGTTCTTGGGGCCAGAGGTCCAGGACGTCACTGCTCGCTCGACTCGAGTGTCATGACTTCTCACGGCGCTGGAGTGTCCTGTCGCTGGCGGCTGATGGGCGGGTGGGGGTGATGCGGCTGATCTCGGTGGGGTGTTCGGGGTCTCTTCCGGGGCCGGGGTCGGCAGCGTCGTGTTATCTCGTCCAGGTTGACGATACGGAGCGGCGGTGGACGATGGCCCTCGATCTGGGTAATGGATCGTTGGGGCCGTTGCAGCAGGTCATTGAGCTGGAGGAGTTGGATGCGGTGGCGGTGTCGCATCTGCATCCCGATCATTGTGTGGATCTGTGCTCGTTGCATGTGGCTCGGACCTATCGTCCTGGGTACGCACCTGAGGCTCGTTTACCGGTGTGGGGGCCGCCGGGGATTTCCCGACGGATAGCGGGTGCCTATGGCGCCGACGGTCCTGAATCGATCGATAGCACTCTTGATTTTCGTGAGGTCAGCCATCTGGATGAGATCACCGTGGGGCCGTTTCGGGTCGTGTTTTTCTCCATGACGCATCCCACGACGACATTTGGGATGAGAGTCGAGGCTGATGGGCGGACCTTGGCTTATACCGGTGATACCGATGACGGGCCGTGGCTGCGTGATCTGTTGCGGGATTGTGATCTTGCGTTGATGGATTGCGCCTATGTTGAAGGTCGGGATACGGCACGTGGAGTTCATCTGACGGGGTTGAGGGCGGCCCGTGCGGCTGTTGAGGCGACCGGCGTACGTCGTCTCATGCTCACCCACCTGCCGCCCTGGAACGACCCGCAGATCTGCCTGGATCAGGCGGCCCAGATCTGGCCGGGCGCTGTCGAACTCTGCCGTCCGTTGACGACCTACCACATTTGAGGGTCGCTTACGCTGCACTTATGACCATCCCGGTACCTCTGGATGACTTGGCTGCGCTCCTGGATCGATACGGCGCAGGCTATCTGTTAACCACGTCTGGCGCGGGCCGGGTCAAGGTGGTCGCCGTCGACCCGGTGGGCGTCGGTGGCGAGGTGCTGATCTCGACCGCCAGCAGCGGCAGCCGCGCCAATATTGCTGAAGAACCTCAGGTCACCGTGATGTGGCCGCCTCTGATGCCGCATGGCTACACCTTGATCGTGGACGGCGTCGCTCGATGTGAGCCCGAGACGATTGTGGTCAGGCCCGGACATGCCATCCTGCATCGCCCATCTGCGCACGCCGACGGTCCGTCAGCACCATATCCGCTGGTCAATCCGGTATAACCAGGCGGTAGCCTACGCCGCGGTCACTCACCACCGACGGGGCTCCCTCAACTCGGTCTAGTTTGGCGCGCAACCGATACACCGCTGTTTTGACGACACTTGCAGCGCCGGTGTGATCACGGGCATGACCCATCGCCTCAATCAGATCCATCGGATCGACAGTGCGGCCGACCCGGTCACTCAACGCCATCAGCAACAGGAATTCCCCTGGAGCCAGATGAACCTCCCGACCCCCCGCAGTCACCCGGTGCCGCCGCAAATCCAACGACAGGCTGCCCAGACGGCGCTTCTGGGCCCCATTCCCACACGGATCCCCGCAGTCGTGACGTCGCAGCACAGCTGACACCCGCAACGCCAACTCGCGGGGGCTAAACGGTTTGGAAACGTAATCATCAGCGCCCGCTTCCAGCCCGGCGACCCGATGATCGATCTCTGCGAGCGCCGTCAACAGGATCACTGGGATGTCGTATTGCTCACGGATTCGTCGGCAGAAATGCAGCCCTGATTCTCCGGGCATCATCACGTCCAGGACCACCAGATCCACCCGATGAGAGCAGACCAGATTCCAGGCGTGGCCGGTGTCAGCGGCGGTGTACACGCGCATGCCGTGCGTTTCTAAGGTGAAGCCAATCAGCGATGACATCCGTGGCTCGTCGTCGACCACGAGGACCACCGGGGCCTTTGACCCCGACCCGTCCCGCGACAGGTCCGCCACGGGATGTCACCTCCATCAGCTGCTCCAGCAGTGCGGGAGAAGGGACTCGAACCCTCACGCCTGTCGGCACAGGAACCTAAATCCTGCGTGTCTGCCAATTTCACCACTCCCGCGCAGGGTGAAGTGTACGACGACTCCCTCGGAGGCGAGCACAAGCTGTCAGGGTGCGTCGATATGGTGGGGCTATGACCCGACACGATGGCCGAGCCAACGACCACCTCCGCGACATCCGCATCACCCGTCACTGGCTCGATCACGCCGAAGGTAGTGTCCTGGTCGAGTTCGGTCGTACCCGGGTGCTGTGCGCGGCGAGTTTCACCGAAGGCGTCCCCCGATGGCTCAAAGGCCAGGGGAAAGGCTGGGTCACGGCGGAATACGCGATGCTGCCCCGAGCGACCGGCACCCGCAGTGATCGCGAGTCGGTCAAGGGAAAAATCGGCGGACGCACCCATGAGATCTCCCGACTCATCGGCCGCTCCTTGCGGGCCGTGGTCGACACCACCGCTCTCGGCGAAAACACCATCGTCCTGGACTGTGATGTCCTCCAGGCCGATGGCGGTACGCGCACCGCGGCGATCACCGGGGCCTATGTCGCGCTCGCCGATGCCATCGCGACCGGAAAGTCCCGCCGCGCAATCCGCCCGGCAGCGCAGGTCTTGACCGGTTCGGTCGCTGCGGTCAGCGTCGGTGTCGTCGGAGGAGTGCCGGTCCTAGACCTGGACTATGTCGAAGATGTCGACGCGGACACTGACATGAACGTTGTCATGACCGGGGATGGTCGATTCGTTGAAGTCCAGGGCACCGCGGAAGGCGAACCGTTCGATCGCACTCTTTTGGACGGTCTGCTGGGCCTAGCTGGTATCGGCTGCTCCCGGTTGACTGAGCTCCAGCAGGAAGCGCTCGCCGCTGACCTGACCGGCGGTGCTCGATGAGCCCGGCTGTGGCCCGCAGGCTGGTCCTGGCGACCCGAAACCCAGGCAAGGTCGGAGAGTTGCGCGACATCCTTGCTGACGTCCTGACAGAGCTCCAGATGGACCTGGTGGGCATGGAGGCCTTCCCGGAAGTCGCAGATGTCGTGGAGACCGGTGTGACCTTCGCGCAGAACGCCACGATGAAAGCCACGACAGCCGCGGCCGCCACCGGTCTTCCGGCGCTGGCAGATGACTCTGGCTTAGCTGTCGACGTGTTGGGAGGTTCACCAGGGGTGTTGAGCGCTCGGTGGGCGGGGCGACACGGTGATGACTCGGCAAATCTTCAGTTGCTACTGGCTCAGCTCGCTGATGTCCCGGAGGAGCACCGTACGGCGGCGTTTGTCTGTGCGGCCTGTCTGGCGGTCCCGTCAGTCGATCCCGCCACGGCAGAAGACCCGGCGGCATGTCGCACGGTGGTGCGTGAGGGTCGGATGCCCGGCCGGATCACTCGCGCCCCACGGGGGAGCAATGGGTTTGGTTATGACCCCATCCTGCAGATTGAGGATGGGCGCACCAGCGCCGAGCTTTCCCCAGCGGAGAAGAACGCGCTGAGTCACCGCGGCCAGGCGTTCCGGTTGTTGGCGCAGGATGTGCGGGAGCAGCTGAGCTAGAAGACGATTCGTGTGCAGAGCGGGCGGTTCCTACGATGGACGGCGTGCCGGTGGACAACCAACGGGTCGTGCAGCGTGCTGCGCTGCTGATCCAGGCCGGACGCTACGACAGCGCCTTAGCCTGCCTAGACCCCGCTTTGGCTCGCAGCCCACAGGATGTGTTCCTGCACCGGTTGGCGTGCGAGGCCTGTCGATGTAGCGGAGCGGCGAAGCGAGCCTTGGAACACGCCGAGGTGGCGATCTCGCTGGCACCTGACGACCCGATCAGCCATGTCGATTTGGCCTATTCATTGCGGGACGTCGGAGATCACGAAGCGGCGTACCGTGCGGCAATCGAAGCGGTGCGCCTGGACCCTTCGGACTGGCTGCACCATCATGCAGTGGCGTTCACCGCGACGGATGTGCCCGGCGCGGAGGAGGACGCCCTGCGGGCAGCGGCGGAGGCGGTGCGCTTGGCACCTCATGAGCCGCAGGCGCATCTGGCTGCTGCTGATGCCCGGTCGGCATTGTTGGATGATCCGGTACGGCGGGCGGAGGCGTTGAGCCACCTTGAGGAGGCTTTGCGCTTGGATCCGTCGAATCCCAACGCGCAGCGGGCCTGGACGATTGTCTCGGCAATTGGTGGTGACCGGACCCGGAGCTTGTCGGATGTCTCCGCGACCACTCCTCAGGAGATCGCGATGATCAATCAGGCTGCTCGGGATCTGGTGGCCAATGCGCTCCGGGCCCGTTACCGCAGTGACGCGTTCATGATGGTGTTCATCGCGGTGTTATTTGTGCCCTCGCCGGAAGTGTCGTGGTTCTGCGCCGTGGTGGGTTGTCTGCGACGTTTTTGGATCGGTAACCAGGACAGAGGGTTTCTGCTGGGGGTGCTGGGCCCGGAGGACGGACCTGTGATGCGTCGTTTTCGTGCCGACGAGCCGATCTTGGCTCGGGGGGTGGATCGGTTGCGATGGTTCCAGATCGCTTATGTCTGTTGTGCGCTGCTCCCGCCGCTGTTGTTGATCCCGGCGTTGTGGGTGTTAATCATCCGGCCGTGGCGGGGCACATCAGGAGTATCGATACCGGTCGAAGGGACGACATCGGAGCTGTGAGAGCGGTGATGACCTCGTGATGTGTGAGGCCAGGGTGGCATAGCGGGATCGCTGTTGTCAGAGAAGTCACCAGAGGTGCTCACCTCACCTGAGGGTGCGTTGTCAGGAGTAGGTCGTAACCTGGTGCGGGTGAGCACCTCCGACCCCCTGATCGCCAGCCTGACTGCGGCGGTGACAGCAGCTCCGGACGATGTGCCGTTACGGGTACATCTGGCCGAGCTGCTCTTGGCTGTCGGTGAGACCGGGGCAGCGATTGGGCATGCTGCGGCAGCGCTGCAACGCGACTCAGGTCATAGCGGAGCCCAACGCGTCATGCAGGCAGCGTTAGGCGGAGGCGCCGGACTCGGACCAGCCGGGATGCCGATGCCCACTCAGGGGCCCATGTCGGCGGCGCCGCCTCCAGCCCACCACGCTGCCGCCCCACCGATGATGCCGCAACCGCCGGTGATGCCGTCGGCTCAGGGTCAGCAGGTCCCCCCCGGAATGTCCATGCCACCTGGCCAGGGCATGCCCCCGTCAGGGCCCATGGTGCAAAACACCGCGATGATCCAACCAGGACATCCGGCACCAGCGGCCGGAATGCCTCCGGCAGCTGCGGCGCCCCCCGTTCCGATGTCGCCGCCGACATCCTCCATGCCGAAATTCATTTCCGGCCCCTCGCCTGCGGCTGGTCCTATGGGTCACAGCTCACCTGGGACATCTCCGCCGGTCAGCGCACCGCCGTACTGGCAGGAGCGAAGCGCGCCGTACCGACCCGATACGGCGTCGTACACCGGTTTTGACTGGAGCAGAGCCGAGTCGGAGGTCGCGGATTTAGCGCAGCCGATGTTTGTCAACCATGCGATGACGAGCCACGCTGTGGACAACGCGGCCTGGGACGTCGAAAGCAGCGCCATCACCCTCGCCGACGTCGGCGGGATGGAACACGTCAAAGAACGTCTGCACGTGGCTTTCCTTGCGCCGATGCACAACCCGGAGTTACGCCGGCTATACGGCAAATCCCTGCGCGGCGGCTTGCTGCTGTACGGGCCTCCGGGATGTGGGAAAACCTTCGTGGCCAAAGCCGTTGCGGGGGAGCTGGGCGCGAAGTTCATCTCAGTGGGTCTGTCCGATGTCCTGGACATGTGGATTGGCGCCAGTGAACGCAATCTGCACGACCTGTTTGAACTGGCTCGGCGGGAAGCGCCAGTCGTGATTTTCCTCGACGAGATTGACGCGCTCGGACAGAAACGCGCCTCCATGCTGAACACGGCGATGCGGACCGCCGTGAACCAACTCCTCACGGAGCTTGACGGGATCTCCGGGGCCAACGACGGAGTCTTTGTCCTCGCCGCCACCAACCAGCCCTGGGATGTTGACCCGGCGTTGCGTCGCCCTGGACGACTGGACCGCACCGTGCTGGTCCTGCCCCCTGATGAGCCAGCCCGACGGGCCATCTTCCACTACCACCTCAAAGACCGCCCAGTGGAGGGCATCGATGTCGGTGTGCTGGCCGCGCATACCGAGGGATATTCCGGTGCCGACATCGCCCACATTTGCGACTCCGCTGCTGAACGTGCCCTCATGGACGGGGTCCGTTCAGGCGCGCCACGACTGATCGGCATGGGAGACGTCATGACGGCGCTGGGGGAGATCCGCCCGTCAATCGGGCCGTGGTTGGACGCTGCCCGTAACGTCGTCGAATTCTCTGGAGCTGACGGGATGTACGACGACTTGCGCGCCTATTTGCGCGCCCACCGGCGACGCTGACTGCTCGGGTGCCGCCGGTAGGAGCGCAGAGGGTAACTCAGACCGCCAGCAAGCGTCGGAGCATCGCCACGTGACCGGTGGCCTTGACGTTGTACCTCGCCAGGGTGATCGCACCCCTCGGATCGACGACGATGGTTGACCGGATCACCCCCACCACGGTCCGACCGTACGACGACTTCTCGCCATACGCGCCGTACCCCTGCAGCACCTGCTTGTCCGGGTCCGACAGCAACGGATAGGGCAGGGACTCTTGAGCCGCGAACCGGGCTAATTTTTCCGGGGAATCCGGAGAGATGCCCACCACCTCATACCCGGCGGCCTGCAACGCCTCAACGCTGTCCCGGAAGTCACACGCTTCGGTGGTGCAACCCGGAGTCATCGCTGCCGGGTAGAAGAACATGATCAGGTGACGGCCGGCGTAGTCACTGAGAGAGACCTGCTTCCCGCGGTGATCGGTGAGGGTCCAGCTCGGGGCGGGGTTTCCGGGCTCGAGGCGTGGCATGGCGCTCTTCTTTCTCCTGGGCGCGGATCATCACGGACCACGGTAGGTTAGTGCAGACTCGACGGTTCCGCCCGGGGCGCGCTCGAGAACCGTACGGCCGGCAGACCGCAGGCGAGGTGGGATGTCCCGGGCCACGCAGGAAGGACAGCACATGAGCCAAGAAGCTCGTAGCCCCCGTGATATCGAGGACGACATCGAGGCTACGCGCACCCGATTGGCCTCGACGATAGACGAGCTGGCCTATCGCGTGAAGCCGAACGTGGTGGCCCAACGTCAGAAGGACGTGGTGGTGGCCAAGGCCCAAGAAACGTTCATGACTCCTAACGGCGACTTTCGCATGGACCGTATCGCCGCGGTAGCACTCGGCGTGGCTGTGATCGTCGGGATCGGGATCTACCGCAGGATGCGCCGCTGACTGTGATGACACTGCGCGCCGTCCCCGCCGGGCGCGCTGGCCCCGGTCTCGGCCGGAGAGCTCACTCAGGGACGTGATGGCCGTCAACCACGATTGGCGGCCATCGTCCTTGTGCGGGGCGCTGTCGGGGGTCATTCAGAGGCTGTGCCGACCCATGTCGCGCCCGACGTACGGCGTCCTTCGGTCCCGAGAGCAGTTCTGTTCGCTGCCAGACCAGCGGTGCCCGTAGCGTGGGACACATGAACCAGCCGACGTACGACGCCGACCCCTCGGCGAACGGGACATCCACCCGTCGCCGCGCCGCCACTGAAGGCGGACTGGCCATCCGGATGCTCCACGACCGGGTGTTGCTCTCTGACGAAGGAGAACAGGGGGAGCGTCAAACTGGCGGGGGACTTATCATCCCGGCCACCGCCCAGCTGGGAAAGCGGCTGGCCTGGGCGACTGTGGTGGCCATCGGTGCCAGCGTGCGCCAGGTGCGCCTGGCCGATCGGGTGCTCTACGACCCTGCGGAACGCGCCGAAGTCGAATTGGACTCCCGCCAGTATGTCCTGCTGCGGGAACGCGACCTCCATGCCGTGTCCACCCCGGAAACCGACGAGGAGACCGGGCTGTATTTGTAACTGCTTTCACAGATCACCGAGTAGGGATGGTGACCATTGTCACCATCCCTACTCGAAGACATCGACGGATGTCAGCTCCCCGTGACCTGGGCTCGAGCCGCGACAAAAGCTGCGACGCAAGCGCGGACATCGTCTTGGCTGTGTGCAGCGGACAATTGCACCCGGATCCGGGCCTTGCCCTTGGGGACCACCGGGTAGGAGAACGCGATGACATAGACGCCTTGCTCCAGCATCGCGTCAGCGATCTGTGCGGCGGTCCGGGCCCCCTCCTCTCCGGGGAACATCACTGGCACGATGGCATGCTCGCCGGGAAGCAGATCGAACCCGGCTTGCGTCATCAACTCTCGGAACAGCACTTTGTTGGCGTCCAATTGCTGCCGCAGGGCGTCTGAATTCCGGGCCAGATCGATGGCTTTCATCGAGCCAGCTGCCACCGCCGGGGCCACCGCATTGCTAAATAGATACGGGCGGGCTCGTTGCCGTAGCAAGTCGACCACTTCCTGCGGACCGCTGACATACCCGCCGCTGGCTCCACCGAGCGCCTTACCTAACGTCCCGGTGATGATGTCGACTCGGCTCATCACGTCGAACAGTTCATGGGTGCCTCGGCCGTGTTCCCCGACAAAACCCACCGCATGCGAGTCATCAACCAGCACCAAAGCGCCGTACTCCTCGGCGAGGTCGCAGATCTGCGGCAACGGCGCATAGTAGCCGTCCATCGAAAAAACGCCGTCAGTGACAATGCACATCTGCCGCGTCCCGGACGCTTTCGCAGCCTCCAACTGAGCCCGCAAATCGGCCATATCCCGGTTCTTATAACGGAACCGTTGCGCCTTGCACAGTCGGATGCCGTCGATGAGAGAGGCGTGGTTGAGCTCATCGGAGATGATCGCATCTTCCTCACCGAAGAGCACCTCAAACACTCCGCCGTTGGCGTCGAAACAGCTGGAAAACAGAATCGTGTCCGCCATGCCTAAGAAGTCGCTGATCGCGCCCTCCAGGTCTTTGTGGAGTTCTTGAGTGCCGCAAATGAACCGCACCGAGGCCATGCCAAAACCCCAGTCGTCGTACGACGCTTTGGCAGCAGCCACCACCTCCGGATGATCTGCCAATCCCAGATAGTTGTTGGCGCAGAAGTTCAGCGATGCCGCCTGTCCCGCGGCGGTCGCCGTCTGAATATGAGCAGACTGGGGGGTCGCTAGGCGGCGTTCGTACTTAGTCAAGCCAGCATTGTCGATTTCCTGCAGGGTGGTGGCGAGTCGGGCTCGCAGGTCGCCGTACATCGTGGTGGTCGTCCTTTCCGTCGTTTCGTACGCCGGTCAGCGCGTGAGATCCATGACCACCTTGCCGCACTGCCCACTGCGGGCGGCGTCAAAGGCGTCCTGCCAGTCCTCAAAAGCGACCTTATGTGTGATCACCGACGTGATCGACTCCCGCAGGGTCGGGGACGTCTGCAACATCGAACTCATCGCATACCAGGTGTCGAACATTTCCCGACCGTAAATGCCTTTGATAGTGATCATGTGAGTGATCACCTTGCCCCAATCAATCGGGTACGGATCCTTTGGTAGTCCCAACATCGCCACCCGGCCACCATGGTTCATGTTGTCGATCATGTCGTTGACCGCAGCAGGGGCTCCCGACATCTCCAAGCCGATGTCAAAACCTTCCTTCATGTCCAATTCCCGCTGAGCTTCCCGCACCGACGTACGGGTCGTGTTGACCACCATGTCCGCGCCAGCCTTGCGGGCCAGCTCCAACCGGAAATCGGAGAGGTCAGTGACCACGACGTGCCGTGCGCCAGCATGCCGGGCGATGGCCGCAGCCATCACCCCGATCGGGCCAGCACCAGTGATCAGAACGTCCTCACCGACCATCGGCCACTGCAACGCCGTGTGCGTCGCATTACCGAACGGGTCAAATACGGCACCCAGGTCAGGGTCCAAATCGTCCGGCTGCACCCAAGCGTTCGTTGCGGGGATCACCACATAGTCAGCGAACGCCCCATCCCGGTTGACCCCGATGCCCTGAGTGTGAATGCACACATGCCGCCGACCAGCCCGGCAGTTACGACACGCCCCGCATACGACATGCCCCTCGCCAGAAGCCCGCAACCCCGGGCGGAGCCTGCTGTGGTCGCTGACCTCCGACCCGACCTCGACGATCTCACCGTAAAACTCATGGCCGATCGTCAGCGGAGGCTTGACTGTCGCCGCCGCCCAGTCATCCCACTGCTCCAAGTGCAGATCCGTGCCGCACAGGCCGGCCCGCATCACCTTGATCTTCACATCGGTGGGTCCGCACACCGGCTCGGGGACCTCGCGCAGCTCCAGGCCAGGTCCGGCGGTCGCCTTCACCAATGCCCTCATCGTTGGCTCCTTTCGTGGCGGGCGCACCCGGCGGTTCACACCCGGGGCCCAGCGTCCGCGTCGACGCTACGCCCCGGATCGTGGTGGCCGGGGCGGATTCCGTCAAACTGACTGGGTGTGCCGTCCTGCACGGATGTCCAAGCGATGACCTGGTTGCCACGTCAAGTCTCTGACCAGCGGATTTCATGATGGCAGGCACGGTGCTATAAGGTTTTACCTGTCAGCGCGCCATTAGCTCAATTGGCAGAGCAAGTGACTCTTAATCACTGGGTTCGGGGTTCGAGTCCCTGATGGCGCACCATATTGATAGAAAAGGTGAGGTCTTCGGGCCTCACCTTTTCTGCTGTGCTGAGTGATTGCTGATCGATACCTAGAGCACTCTCCGCCGAGATGTGCGTATCAGTCAGTAGCGCTGATGGAAACGGCTGCTCATCGGGTGGAAGAAGAGACGGTGAAAGACATCTCTACCGCAGGGTTGGATGCGTGTGGACTCAGGGTTGTTTGCCGAATCTCGACATCTCCAAGAACGAATCCCCGTTCAGCGACCGCGTCGAACAAGCACACGACTGCGGGATGAAGCGACCTTTCATGAGGCTCTGCACCCTCAGGTGATTGCCACGTGATCGCCAGTTCCGTGCGGGCCGGGAGGGTGGCGGAGAAGGTGCCAGGCCCACAATAGCCCTCAGACACTTCACGAACAGTCGGCCAGCAACACCAGACTTCAGTTGTTCCTTGGTGGTCGCAGCGCAGCGCGGTCCAGAACTGCCCTGCCGGGCCGAGCCCCAACTCCTGCAAGCGCAAATACAGCTCTGCGCACACCTGCTCTGCGTCTTCTTGCGTCGACGAGTTGTTCTCGCCCACTGGTAGATAGAGGGCCTTCCCGACGTACGGCTGAGCTGCCATCGTCCGCACCGTCGCAGAAGCCGGTGCTGCTAGAGCGCGAAGCATGGCATCCGCTGCCTCGAATGCCTGATCCTCAAGCATGCGCTGCTCAAGGATGTGGCGCCGATGATCCGCTAGGGCGGAATTGAACGCCCCTGAGCGAAACGCGGCAGCCACAGCGGGGAGAGGTACGCCCGCGTCACGCAGGGCACGGATCATGACTCCGTGCCTGACTTGCTCCTCGCCGTACCTGCGATATCGGGAACTCTCCGCGACGCCGGCCGGAACCAGCACTCCTGCCGAGTCGTAGTGGCGAAGAGCTTTTACTGTCAATCCGGTCACACCTGCGAATTCACCGATCTGCAGCATGCCTCCACGATCCTGTCTCCCCCTACGGGAGGGTCAAATCATGCGACACCATCTGGCAGGTCATTTCATGTCTTTCCGTGCGGATGACATGTCGACCCTTCCGTGTCCTCGTGGTTTCTGGAGTTTTCCTGGCGGGAGGCTCAGCTGTCGCGGCGCTGTTCCCGGCGGACCATTCGTACCCCGAACCAGATGAGGAGCGCTGCACACCCCCCGAGGACAGCGACGATCGACAGGACCAGGCCGCCCTTTCCGGGCTCCGCGTTAGACGTGGCCGAGTGGTCCGCCGTACCCGTAGTGGCTCCCGACGACCCGGACGACGCCCCTGCCGGAGAGGCCCCGTCATTGGAGGATGGGGCAGGGCCACCTTTTCCCACCGTGAATGCAATCTTGCCGTCTACCGGGTGTCCGTCCTTGCTGACGATCCGATAACGCACCTCAATCCGCCCCTGGCCTAGCCCTGCCGGGAGAGGGGCCGTCACCTTTGCGCCGGAGACTGCTGGAGTGACCGAGCGGGGAGCCCCATCTGGACCGGCCACGATGACCTGAGAGAAGTCAGCGTTGATCTGCTCGTTAAACACCAATTCCGCAGCGGCAGGCATCGTGTCCACCGTCGCGTCGTTCGCTGGGGTCGAACTGACCAGTTGGGAGTGAGCCAGAGCTGCTGGAGCTGTAGCAACCCATGCTGGAGGCGCTACAAGCAGTAGTGACGAGGCAAACAGGACAGTGACCAGGTGGCGGTGAAGCCAGGACCAGGACGGTGCGATGCGGGGCGTCATCAGGCGACTCCGGGCGCTGCTGAGGAAAGGATGGGACCTGACCATCCTGCCTCAGCGGCCTGATCGAGCCGTAGGAAGGGGAAAAGTGAAAGAGCGCCGCCTCAAAAAATGAGACGACGCTCTTTCACCCGTGGGGTGAGTGACGGGACTCGAACCCGCGACCACCTGGACCACAACCAGGTGCTCTACCAGCTGAGCTACACCCACCAAGTCACCGCTTCCGCGTTCTGCGGAGCAGCGGCGACTATCGTACCCCGAATTTTGGGGTGCTTATGACCACCGAGGCAGCGAGGCAGCTCTGACCGTGCCTGACCAGCCTCAACAGGGCCGGTGATGAGGTCCGTCGGGCGGAGGGGGAGGGGGATGCAGTGGCCAGTGCCCCGGAGAAAGTCAGCCCCCCACGGAGGGAGTGACCACGTGCCGAGCTGCGATCTCCCGACACTGCTCACTCGTGGGCCCAGGCTGCGGCACGAACACCGCCTCGCGGTAGTAGCGCAGCTCGGCGATGCTCTCCCTGATGTCCGCGAGTGCTCGGTGCCCGCCGTGCTTGGCTGGTGCGTTGAAGTAAGAGCGCGGGAACCACCGGCGAGACAGCTCTTTGATGGAGGACACGTCGATGATCCGGTAGTGCAGCCAGCTCTCCAGCTCGGGCATGTCTCGAGCCAGGAAACCCCGGTCGGTCGCCACCGTGTTGCCTCCGAGAGGAGCTTTCCCTGCTTCTGGCGCAAACTCGCGGACGTAGGCGAGCACCTGCTCTTGTGCTTGTGCGATCGTGACACCTTCAGCGAGCTCGTCCAGCAGGCCGCTGTTCGTGTGCATCTGTCGCACAAAATCGTTCATCTGCTCCAGGGCGGCATCATCTGGTCGGATCACGAGGTCCACCCCGTCGCCAAGCTGATTGAGGTCGAAATCAGTGACTAAGGCGGCGACTTCGATCAACGCGTCATCGGTGAGGGACAGCCCGGTCATTTCACAGTCGATCCACACGATGCGGTCGGTCAAGGACTTCTCAGAGGATGTGCTGCTCATTGCTTCACCCTACGTGGCGTGGGCCTTCCCTGATGGTGCCCTCAGAATTGCGGTGCGGTCGGATCGTGTCGACGTGGACCATCGGTTTCTCTCCTGAAGGGACAGTCCGCGCGATGTGGATGGATCGGCGTACTGTATGCGCGGCGATATTGACGTCACGACTGCCGAACGCAGGGGGAAGAAGATGCAAGGGTACGGCCACATGCCGCCGCAGCACCCGGGATGGCAACAGCAACCTGCAGTGCCAGGAGTGGGCCACGCCATGTGGGGTCCGGTGCCTGATTCTCATCAGCAAATCCAGGTGCAGGCGCCCTTCGGTGCGGTGATGATCCACCCTGCGGAGCCGGGGGTCTATGGGTCGGGGCATGGTCCGCGCACGGCCCGACCGATGCTGCGTCGCTGGGGCTGGATCGGTGGCTTGGGGGTGCTGTTCTTCGTCGGGGCGTTGTTTATTTTGTTGACGTTGGGGGAGGACGTCGGTCGCGGCGGTGTCGTCGTCGGCTTGATGTCCGCGTTGCTTCCGCTGATGATCGTGGTCCCTTCGGTGCTGTGGCTCGATCGATTTGAAGCGGAGCCCACCCGCTACCTCGTCACCGCTTTCCTCTGGGGGGCCTGTGTGGCGACGGCGGTGGCAATGATCGTTAATTCGACCTCCACAGGGATTATTGCGGAGAATGTCGGGGAAAGGCAGGCGTCCATCACGGGGGCAGTGGTGATTGCGCCATTCGTGGAGGAGACCCTTAAAGGACTGGGTGTGCTGCTGCTGCTCATTATGCGGCGGCGCGAATTCGATGGCATCATTGATGGGATTGTTTACGCCGCCCTCTGCGCCGCTGGTTTTGCCTTTGCGGAGAACATCCTTTATTTCGGGAGGGCCTATGCTGAGGGTGGCACGGGCGGAGTGGTCGGTCTCGTTGTCCTTAGGGGGCTGCTCAGCCCGTTTGCCCATCCGTTGTTTACCGGATTCACCGGCATCGGACTAGGAGTGTTTGCTTCTCGTCGCGGCCCCTTCCGATACTTTGCCCCAGTCCTGGGATATCTGATGGCGATGACCCTGCATGGCTTATGGAATCTTGCTGCAGTGTCCATTAGAGGCGGCTTCCTCCTCGGGTATTTATTCCTGCAACTGCCAATTTTTGTCGGCATGATTATTTTTGCGGTGTGGATGCGTCGCCGAGAGGCACGCGTGGTTTGTGACCACCTCGCCGGGTATATCGGCCACGGTTGGTTTACTGGACCGGAAATCGCCATGCTCGGCGACATGTCTCAACGTCGTCGTGCCCGTGAGTGGGCCAGCCGTCGCGGCGGCTATCAGGCAGCAGCGGATATGCAGCGGCTCCAGGACCAGGCCACTGAGCTGGCCTTGTTACGTCAGCGGATTTCCCGAGGCACCGGTCCTGAGGATGCAGCAGCCGTCGAGCAGGCTCTCTTGGAGGAGATCTCCTGGCTACGTCAGCGCCTCTACAGCCTCGGATGAGAAAGAAAGGAACCGCCCTGACGATGACGTTCTGAGGATCGCAACGCGACGCGCGTGCTGGGGTAGTGACCGATCGGTCCATCGACCCCGCTACACTGCGCTGTGTGTCGCTCAGCGATACATGCCCTCGTAGCTCAGCTGGATAGAGCAAGAGCCTTCTAATCTCTAGGTCGCAGGTTCGAGTCCTGCCGGGGGCGCCGCGGGACCACCCGCAGGGTGATCCATTGAAAAGATCATCCGGCGAGTGGTAGTAGTCCGGCCCGATAGAGCATCTGCTCGGCCCATGGGTCACAGACGCCGTCGCGCCGGAAACGCTCCCGCTGGGCGAAGAGCCACTGTTGAGGGTCGGCCTGAGCGACAGCGAGAGCCACCCAGTTCGCCTGCTGCTCCACCATGTGATAGACGCGGTCGTCCGCCTCGGCGGTGTCGGAGAAAGGTGCGCGAGTGCTCGACGTGGGTGGGCCGGCCAGGCCACGGGGCGAGTGCATGAAAACCTCCGATGACGCCACCGCTCAAGCGAGCGGAGTATGGACGGTCGTCCGATCGGCCTGTGGGGGTGTGACGTGAGATTTCCCGGTCGTGGATTCTTCCGCCCGCGTCGGACGTCGACGCCACCGGAAGCGCCAGCAGAGCCGGTGACTGGTGCGACGGTCACCCTCGCGGCGCCCTCGGCGCGGCACGTTGGAAAAGCTCGGCCGAGCGGACACGATGAGCCCGTGACCCACACGGTGACCACGGACGCTCTGGTCGCTGCCGTGCGTGCCTTGCGCGCCGAGATCAATCGGGTGCAGCTTCCTTTGCACATCGACGGAGCGACTCACGCGCGCCGTGAGCTCGCGGCCGTCCGTGCCCAACTCGACGACTATCTGGTGCCTCGCCTGACGCATGTGGATGCTCCGGTGCTGGCTGTGGTCGGCGGATCCACCGGTTCGGGCAAATCAACCTTGGTCAACAGCCTGGCTTGTAGCCTGGTCAGCCGCGCCGGAGTGTTGCGCCCCACCACCCGTGCGCCGGTGCTGGTGCACCATCCCGAAGAGGCCTTTTGGTTTGTGGGCAGCCGAATTCTGCCCGGCCTGACCCGGGACCGCACTGGTGACCCCGACCATCAAGATCCCTCGTCAATCCGGTTGGTTGCTGCGGATGCTCTGCCACAAGGAGTGGCGTTGATTGACGCGCCAGACATTGACTCCGTGGTCGAATCCAACCGTGATCTGGCCCGTCAACTTCTCTCGGCCGCTGACCTGTGGCTTTTTGTCACCTCGGCGTCTCGGTACGCCGACGCCGTCCCGTGGTCGTTCCTCCACCAGGCAGCCGAACGGGGCACCTCCGTGGCCATCGTGCTCGACCGGGTGCCTGCTGAGGCCTTGGTGGCGGTGCGTGACCATCTCAGCGGGATGCTCGCCACCGAAGGATTACGGTCGGTGCCGATCTTCAGCCTCACCGAATCCCCGCTCGGTGAGGGCGGGATGCTCCCAGAACGACAGCTAGAGCCGTTGCGTGACTGGCTGACCACTCTCGCCACCGATTCCCGCGCCAAAAATGTCGTCGTACGACGTACCTTGTCTGGCGCGCTGGACGCACTTGATGTCCACGTGCATGCCCTCGCCGACGCGTCATCCGCGCAGGTGCAAACGGTCGAGCAATTACAGGCGATTGTGCAGTCCAGTTACGGCGAAGCGACCCGACGGGTCCAGGAAGAAGCTGCCGATGGATCCTTGCTGCGCGGTGAGGTGCTGGCCCGGTGGCAGGAGTACGTCGGCGCTGGAGACCTGGTGCGATCGTTCGAAGCAGCTGTCGGGCGGCTACGAGACCGGGTGACCACGGCTCTAGGTGGGAGGCCAGCTCCCACCGCTGAGCTAGGAGTGGCTTTGCAGGAGGGATTGCACCAGTTGATCCTCGCCCATGCCGAAGCGGCAGCACTGCAAGTCAGTCGCCGTTGGTCGAGCGTCCCCGGTGGAGAAGACATCGTCACCGACCACCCAGACCTCGACCGGTTGCCCGCAGACCTTCCTGCCCACGTCACCGAGCTGATCCAGCAATGGCGGACCGATATTCTGGATTTGGTCCGGGCTGAAGGCAAGGACCGCCGTACGACGGCACGGGTCCTATCCTTCGGGGTCAACGGTGTCGGAGTCGTCCTGATGTTGGCGGTGTTCAGCCACACCGTTGGGGTATCTGGCGCTGAACTGGGTATCGCTGGGGGCAGCGCCCTCCTCGCCCAGAAGATCTTGGAGGCGATCTTCGGTGATCAAGCGGTCCGAGAGCTCACCACGGAAGCCCACCAACGGCTCCTGGAGCGGGTCAGCGCCCTCTACGCGCGCGAGCAGGACCGCATCCTGGCAGCGTTGACCACCATCGACCTCGCAACCGACACACCCGAAAGGCTCCTGAAGGCGGCCGCAGCTGTGAAGGCTCAACGATGAGACGACGCGAACGACACGCCCAGACACCAGTCGACCCCGCAGCTGGGCTGCGGACCGCGGTCGCCGGACTCACCAGTGCCCTCGACGCAGGCGGAGACCAGCTCCCAGCCGTCCACGTCGCCGACGCCGAACGAGCCTTGCGCAAAGCTTCCGAACGACTATCTCTATCCGGAGACCACACCGTCGTCTCCCTCGCCGGAGCCACCGGCACAGGCAAGTCCTCCCTCTTCAACGCCCTCGCCGGACAGACCGTCTCCCAAGTGGGGGCGCTACGGCCCACCACAAGTCGAGTCACTGCTGCCATCTGGGGACACGACGCGCCAGACAGTCTGCTCGACTGGGTCGGCGCCGCCGTACGGCACCGTGTGCCCACCACCACCTCATCACCGTCCCCCGGAGCCTCCGCCGACCACGCTGCCACCTCCACCGGGACAATCGACCCCACCGGCCTCGTCCTGCTGGACCTCCCCGACATCGACTCATTCGTCGCCGAACACCGCGAAGACGCCGACCGCGTCCTCGAACTCACAGATGTCTTCGTCTGGGTCGCCGACCCCCAGAAATACGCCGATGCGTTGTGGCACGACACCTACCTCCGCGCCGCAGATCGCCACCAAGCCGTCACCCTCGTCGTCCTCAACCAAGCCGACCGGGTCGCTCCTGCGGAAGTTCACGCCTGCCGGGAAGATCTCCGCCACCTCCTCACCGACGACGGATTAACTTCCGCGGAAGTGCTCGTCACCTCCACCCGCACCGGTCAAGGCGTCGGAGAACTCCGCGACGCCCTGTACGGCGCCACCCACGCCGCTACCGCCGCCCGCGCCCGACTCGTCGCCGACCTCCAACGCCAAGCCGACACCTTGGCGCCACACGTCGGCGCCAACGAACCAGGCATCGACATCACCCTTGATGACGACCTCGTAGACACCCTCTGCCGTACGGCGGGGATCCCCGTCCTCGTCGACAGCGTCGCCGCCGACTACCGCAGGCGAGCCGCCGCCCTGACCTCATGGCCGTTCCTGGCCTGGACCAACAGGCTCGGCCGTGACCCATTGACCCGCCTTACCCGAGACACCAAGGGCGAAGCCGGCGAAGACGTGGCCCACCTGCTGGCACAACGGACCCCACCCTGTCCCAGCCCCACCGCTCGGGCGGCCGTGGACCGAGCCACTCGATCATTCGGAGCCCGGGCCGCCCACGGACTCCCTGGCCGCTGGGCCCAAGCCGTGCATGACGCCGCTACCCCTGACGAACACCGCCTCGCCCGAGCGCTCGACGACGCCGTCACCGTCACCCCACTCACCGAACGCACGCCTTTGTGGTGGTATCTGGTCGCGACCTGTCAATGGCTGTTCGCGCTCGCGGTCGTGGCCGGCGCCGCCTGGTTTGCGCTCCTCGCCGTGTGTGGGATCTTCGGCATCCCCACCCCAGAGGCACCTGAGGTGAGCTCTATGCCGATCCATTGGCTGCTCCTGGCTGTCGGAGTGACCGGTGGATTAGTGCTAACGCTGGCCGTGCGCCCCATAGTGGGATTCGCGGCGCGTCGCCGGCGGGAGCGGGCGCACACCCGGTTGCGGGCCGCCGTGGTGCAGGTCGCCCAGGACGAGCTGGTGTCGCCAGTGACTGAGGTGCTGGAACGGCATCGACGTACCCGCGAGCAGTTGGCGCTGGTCCGCTCGGTCTGAACGGCGACCCCGAGGTAGTCCACAACCCTGCCAGGGACTCCGAGCTCATCCACAGCGTTCTGGCCGGCGGCCGGTTCGGCGAGGGGTGGCCGCGCAGTCTGGGACGCGACGGGTCACCGTGACCCGCCGCCGGGTGCCCAGCTCCCGGCACTGGGAGAGGGAAGGTCCGGGAGATGAACGAAACTCAGGTCACTATGGTGGGCAATGCTGTCGAAGATCCGGTCAAGCGCACCACGCGGCACGGCGACGCCTATGTCACGGTGCGGATGGCTTCGACGGTACGCCGTAAGGACGCCGCCAGCGGACGGTACGTCGATGTGGGCACCAACTTCGTGACGGTCGTGGCTTTCCGTCAACTGGCCGTGAATATGGCCGAAAGCATCCGCAAAGGACAGCCGCTGGTGGTCACTGGCCGGTTGCGCGTCAACCAGTGGCGCACTGAGGACAAGAGCGGCACCAGCGTGGAGATCGATGCGACGTCGGTCGGTCACGACCTGTCCAAAGGAACGACTCAGTTCACCCGGGTCCGTCCGGGGCAGGATCACGGGTCATTCCCCTCGCAAGCACCAGCTGCCCACAGCGCTGAACCCTGGCAAGGCAGTCCAGTTGGCGCCGAAGATGACCGGTCCATGCCGATGGATGAGGACTACCTGGGTGGAGAGCCGGACGAGCCGTTCACCGAGGAGATGTACGCCGCGACGGAGGACGAACCGGTACGGGGCTGAATGACACCTGACGTCGGTGGTCCCGTCCGATGTAGGCGGGCACCGACGTCGATGTCGATGACGATTCGGGGGTGCTGCCTCCGGACCGATAGCCTGAGCAGCATGGCGGAGTTTATCTACACCATGACCAAGGCCCGCAAGGCTGTCGGGGACAAGCTGATCCTGGACGACGTGACGATGTCGTTCTTCCCCGGTGCCAAGATCGGTATGGTCGGCCCGAACGGTGCGGGCAAGTCGACGATCCTCAAAATTATGGCTGGGCTGGACCAGCCCAGTAACGGCGAGGCGCGGCTCAGTCCCGGATACTCCGTGGGGATCCTGTTGCAGGAGCCCCCGTTGAACGAGGAGAAAGATGTCCTCGGCAACGTCAAGGAGGGCATGGGGGAGATCCTCACCAAAGTCGAGCGTTACAACCAGATCTCGGTGGAGATGGGCGAACCAGACGCGGATTTCGACGCGCTCATGACGGAGATGGGCAAGCTCCAGGAAGAAATCGACCACGCCGACGCGTGGGACCTGGACTCCCAGCTCGAGCAAGCAATGGACGCATTGCAGTGCCCGCCGCCTGACGCCGATGTCACCGTGCTCTCCGGTGGAGAACGGCGCCGAGTGGCGCTGTGCAAACTGCTCCTCTCTAAACCTGATCTGCTCCTCCTCGACGAGCCCACCAACCACCTGGATGCAGAAAGCGTGCAGTGGTTGGAACAGCATCTCGCGGCCTACCACGGCGCGGTCATTGCGGTCACCCACGACCGGTATTTCCTGGATAACGTGGCTGGCTGGATTGCCGAGGTCGACCGGGGACGTCTCTTCCCGTACGAGGGCAACTATTCGACCTACCTGGAGAAGAAGCAGGAGCGACTGCAGATCCAGGGCAAGAAAGACGCCAAACTCGCGAAGCGACTCAAGAGCGAGCTGGAATGGGTGCGCTCCAACGCCAAGGGACGTCAGGCTAAGAGCAAAGCGCGTCTGGCCCGTTACGAGGAGATGGCTGCCGAAGCCGAACGCACCCGCAAGTTGGACTTCGAAGAGATTCAGATCCCACCAGGTCCGCGTCTGGGCTCTACGGTCATTGAGGTCAATAACCTGACGAAGGGGTTCGATGACCGGGTCCTCATCAAGGACCTGTCGTTTACGTTGCCGCGCAACGGTATCGTCGGCGTGATCGGACCCAACGGCGTCGGCAAGACCACACTATTTAAGACGATTGTGGGCTTGGAAGAGCCAGACTCCGGCTCAGTGCGAGTGGGGGAGACCGTCGATATCAGTTACGTCGACCAGACACGCGCTGGCCTTGACCCCGCGAAGACCCTGTGGGAAGTCGTTTCCGACGGTCTGGATTACATCCAGGTGGGAAAGGTCGAAATTCCGTCGCGGGCTTATGTCAGCCAATTCGGTTTCAAGGGCCCGGACCAGCAAAAACCAGCTGGGGTGCTTTCCGGCGGTGAACGTAACCGGCTGAATCTCGCGTTGACGTTGAAGCAAGGCGGCAACCTGTTGCTGCTCGACGAACCGACCAACGACCTGGACGTGGAAACCCTCGGTTCGTTGGAGAATGCACTGCTCGACTTCCCCGGGTGCGCTGTGGTGATCAGCCACGACCGGTGGTTCCTCGACCGGGTGGCCACGCACATCTTGGCGTATGAGGGCACTGACGACGAGCCGTGGAAGTGGTACTGGTACGAAGGCAACTTCGAGTCGTACGAGAAGAACAAAGTCGAACGGCTCGGGGTGGACGCGGCACGACCCCACCGCATCACCTACCGCAAACTGACCCGCGACTAATCCCGTCAGGCCTGCTCTGAGTAGCGGGTCCTAGGCATGACGGTGGCCGGTCACCTCTTCAAGGAGGTGACCGGCCACCGTCATGCCGAGATGTGCGGTCTGTTGTCAGATGAAGGTCACTGCGGACAGGTCAGATCAATTGCAGTGAGCGCCGCAGCCAGCACGTCCTTGTACGGAAGCTCCGGCCGGAACATCATCCACTCCAATCCCGCCATCAAAGTCGCCCCGACTATTGCCGCAGCTCGCACTGCCGCCGTATCGACCGTCATGGCGGGATCGTCGGCCATCAAGCCCGCAGCCAAGGGCGTCATCATCACTTCCCGCCAGGCCTGAGTCGTGGTGCGCCAGTCACGATCGGTCCGGAAGACCTCTGCCGCCATCAGCCGAGCTGCATTGGGGTTGCGCTGCATTTCCGCGAGGACCGCAGCGATCACAGCTTGACGAGCTGCGCGACCTGTCAGGCCCTCCATAGCGGAGTCGATGGAGGCTCTCAAGGTCGATACTGATTGCGCCATCAATGCCTCAACCAGGCCGGACTTGGAAGAGAAATTGTAATAAAGGCTTCCCTTGGCGATTCCGGCGTGCTCAGCGATGTCGTCCATGGAAGTCGCTGTCACACCCCGGAGGGCAAAGAGTTCCGTCGCCGCCCCCAAGATCAACAGCTTGGTGTCATGGCGGCGGGCGCTGCGCCCGTCCAGGCCTTTGGTCCTGGCCGCATTCATGCTGGTCCTCTCTGCACGGTGGGGATGCTTTACGACCGGTCCTGGTTGGTGAGGGGACGCAGCGTCCGCCGTCGTCGTCATCTCAGATGCTCAGTGCCGGGTGGAGCCGACCCATCGTCCAGATGCGTTTACGGGCCGAAGCAATGGATGTGACGATCAAAGACACTACGAAGACCGATCCCATAAATAGGGTAGCCGTCCAGAAACGGTCGCCGAGACCACCAGTGATCGCTTCCCGCAGCCCGCTGACGAGGTAACTCATCGGGAGATAAGGGTTGATCGTGCGGAGGAACTCCGGAGTGGTCTCAATCGGGTAGGTACCACCTGAAGACGCCAACTGGACCATCAACATCGCGATAGCAATGACCTTGCCTACCGCGCTGCCAAAAGCAACCTGGAAGGCCTGCTGCAATGCCATGAAGGCGAAGGCGCACAGCATGGTGAAGGCGATAGTTGCCGTCATGTTCTTCGGCTCGAGACCGATGGCGAAGTGCATGACTGCAAGCATGATGAACACCTGGCCGACAGCCAGGAGCAAGGCAGAGTTCAACGCACCCCAAGCCATCCGGAAGCCGTTGACGGAGGTCATCAGCGCGCGAGTCTGCAGCGGACGTAGCAGCAGCCAGGTAATCAATGCGCCAACCCAGAGGGCGATGCCAATGAAGAAGGGGGAGAAGCCCTCACCCCAGCTGGACGCGCGGTGGATGTCTTCGGTGCTCATGCTCACCGGGTTGTTGATCGCAGCGGCGCGAGCGCGGCGAGTGTCGTCCTGATCTGAGGGGATCTGATTCTTTCCGTCGGCGAGTTTCGAAGCCAGTTCGCCCGAACCATCTTTGGCCTTGCCAACCCCGGACTTCAGCTCGGGGGTCTTCCCTGCGAGCAATGCCGTGCCCTGACGGAGCTTGTCGGCCCCGGCAGCGGCTTGCTGCGCTCCGGAATCCAGTTGTCCCAATGCGTCAACCAGAGCGGGGACCTTCTGCGAGGCAGAGTTCACACCGGCGTGCAACTGGTGGGCGCCCTGGTCGAGCTGGGTGACGCCACCTGCGACGGTAGAGACACCGCCGGAGATCTTCTGGGCCCCGCCAGCTAGCTGCCCGTTGGCTTGGCTGAGGGCTTTGCCGCCTGCGACCAGTCCCTTTGTCGGGTCGGGGTTGTTCATGCCTTCATCGAGGCTGGCCAGACCGTTGATCAGACCTTGGATACCGCTCATGTCGTTGGTTGACCCAGCCAGTTGGTGCAATGCGGGAGCCAAGCCAGGGGAGGCGGGGTTGGTGCTGGTGAGGCCGTTGTTGAGGGCGTGGGCCCCACCGACGAGTCCTTGCAGTCCTTCTGGTCCTGCCAACGCGGTCAGGCCGGCGTTCAGAGATGGTTTTCCGGAGGTGGAGTAAATGCCCTCACTGACCGCGGTGGCTCCGGCGCTGAGTTGGCCGGTACCAGCGGTGAGTTTTTGCATAGCCTCTTGGAGTTTGGCGAGCGCAGCCTGACGGTGTAAGGGAAGCGGGCTGCTGAGTGCGGCGTGCAGTTTGCCGCCGGGCGCGAGTTCGGTGTTCAGCTCGGCCATCTTCTGGGAGAGTTCGCTCGCTCCTGAGCTCACTTTGGTGGCACCGGTGTACAACTCACCCTGCGGACCGGTAGCCCCGGCGAGTTTTTGGGCGCCAGCAGCGGCTTTGTCGGCTCCTGCTGCCAGGGTGGTGCTACCGGCGGCGAGTTTTTGGGCGCCAGCGTCGAGCTTCTTGGTGGCGTCGCCCAGTTGTGAGAGCTTGGCGGAACCTTCGTGCATTTTTTTGGCGCCGTCGCCAGCTTTGCTGAGTCCTTCGACGTACTGCGCTTGTTTCTGGCTGAGGAGGGTGGCTTTGTCGGCTAGTTCCTTGCTGCCGTCGGCGAGTTTGGGCATCCCGGCGTTGAGGGTGTCGAGGCCTTTGACGAGCTGACCAGTTCCGCCGCTCAGCTGGTTGATTTGGCCGGGGAGCGGCTTGACCTTGCCGTCGACGGTTTTTAGACCGTCCGAGATCTTGCCATTGGCTTCGGCGAGTTTGGCTGCGCCATCACGTAGCTGCCCGCTGGAGACGTTGAGCTTGTCTGTGCCCTGTTCGATTTTGCCGAGGGCCTCGTTGAGTCGGAACGCGCCATCGGAGGCGTTTCCCATGCCGTCTCGGGTTTTGCCTAGTCCCACGAGGACCTTGTCGACGGCTTCGGTGCCGCTGACTTCGTTGATGGCTTCCTTGATCTGAGTCATCGCGGAGCGACCCAGGGTGCTGGCCAGGAAGGAGTTGGTGTCGTCATAGGTGACGTCAAGGTGCGCGGTGCGCGGCTTATCGCTCTTCAGCGAGGCAATGTCACTGGAGTACGTCGAGGGGATGCGAACTGCGAAGTAGTACTTCCCGGAGTCGATGCCGTCGCGTGCTTCGTTCTGGCTGGTCTGGTGCCATTGGAAGGGTTTGCGTTCCAGCAGAGTGTTGGTGGTTTTCTCGCCTGCGGCGAGGCGTTCACCGTCGACGGTGGTGGGGACGTCGTCGTTGATCAGCGCGACAGGGAGACGGTCCATGCTGGATGTCGGGTCCCAGAAGGCCCAGACGTACATGGCGCCGTACAACAAAGGAATGAGCAGCATCACGGCGACGGCGGCGCGGGTGATGGGTTGACGGGCGAAGCGTTTCAGCTCGGTCCCGTGCGAGGTCCAGGCGAACATGGGGATCCTTCGACGGCAAGGTAAACGGGTCGACGGCATGACGCAGCAGCCGTCGAGCGGGCAGCGGTGGCCTCCTTGGCCTCGGCAGCGATTAGTGGCGGCGTCCGCGCAAGGTGGCGACGTCGTGGTCGGGAAGCTCGATATGTCCGGGCCGAATGGTCCAGGGCACACGGTCGAGCTCGCCGGCGCCTGCGCAGGTGGTGACGATGGTGAGGCCTTCGGCGGCCAGTTCTTCCAGTCGGTGCCACACCAGGTCACGTTCGGCGGTGTCGCGCAGCTGGTCGATGTCGTCGATCACGATGAGATCGGGGTTGCTGAGCAGCGCGAGGGCTACTCGCAGCAGCAGGTTGGATGCTTCAGGCAGTTCGTGGACGACTTGTCGCGCAGCGGGGGTGGGGAGATCACCGAACGCGGGGCGACAGATGTCGGCCACCGTGTGGTCGTCGGGGGTGCGGATGAGCTTCCACCAGGGTGCGAGCCAGGCTTGGCGTTCTCGGACGCAGGCACTGACGCTGACTTCTTCGTCGAGGTCGTCCAGTCCGGCGATGCCCATCGCTGAGGTGCGGTGTTGCACGGAGATGGCTCGAAGAGGGAGTGGCCGTCCGAGGACGGTCAGCTCGCTGCCGGACGAGGGGCGCATCCGACCGACCAGGGTGAGCAGCAGAGAGGTTTTCCCGGTGCCGCTGTGTCCGGTGACAACGGTGAGGGTGCCCGGTGCGATGTCCAGGTCGATGGGCGCCAGGACGGTGCCACGACGGCCGGTGAGATGGAGGCCGCGGGCCCGGATGGCGAGTTCACCCGAGGCGGGGTCTTGGGTGAAAAGCCGCAGGTGGCTTGGTCGGTGCTGGTGTGGCAGTTCGGTGGGAACTGTCGGCGTGTCGTCCGCTGGTGGGATGAGGTCACGCACAGAAGGCATGAGAGGGCCTTTCGACGAAAGCGACCTTGGAGGTCGCCGTTGACACCGAAAGTCTATGACTGAACTGACCGGTCAGTTCAGATAGTTTGTCGACAAGTTGTCAATACCTGGAGTGTTACACCCGAAACCGCTACTGTTCCAATGGATTTGGTGGAATGTCACTGTTCTGTCGCGACTTAATAACCTTTCAGTCGCAGCATCCCCTCTTGGGCCACCGACGCCACCATCACGCCATCCCGGCTGAACATCCGCCCAGCACCGAGCGCTCTACCGCCGCTGGCAGACGCGCTCTCCTCGGCGTACAGAATCCACTCGTCCGCTCGCACCGGCCGGTGAAACCACATGGCGTGATCCAGGCTCGCGGCCCGCAGTCGCTCGTCTGCCCACGACAACCCATGGCGGCGCAGCGCACCTTCCAAGATGGTGTAGTCCGAGGCATACGCCAGTACCGCAGCATGAATCAGCGGATCGTCTGGCAATGACCCGATGGCCCGCATCCAGACATGCTGGACATCATGGTGATGCTGCTGCGGAGCCACATACATTGCACCTTCGCAGTGCCGGACATCGATCGGGCGGCGGACCGTCCATTCCTTGGCCAAACTGTCCGGGACCTCCGCCAATAACTCGGCCGTGTCCGCCAAATCCTCCGGCATCGGCACCGGAGGCATCGGTGACTGATGATCGATACCGCCAGCGTGCGTTTGGAACGACAGGATGACTGACAGGATCGGCTGGCCGTACTGCACGGCATGGACCCGACGTGCCGAGAAAGACGCCCCATCCCGCAATCGCTCCACTTCGAAGCGCAACGGCTGTGTCGCATCACCCGGCCGCAAGAAATATCCGTGCAACGAATGCACTAGTCGGGGCGGGCCCTCCACGTCGGCGACAGTCCGGCCAGCCGCTACCAAAGCCTGCGCCACCACCTGTCCGCCAAACACCCGGCCATGCGGCATCGGTTGGCTGCGCCCTACAAAGGTGTCAGCGACATCCACCGGAATCCCCGTGCTGCCCTGGGCAGCGGCCCCGGCTGAAACTGGGTCTACTGCCGTAGCTGGAACGACGTTCAAGACGGTCAGCAAATCGCACAGTGGGTCGTACTCAGGATCATTCGGCGTCAGATATTGCTCATGGAAGCTCACCTGGCCACCCTACGCAGCCGGTCCCGATCCAGAACGGATCGGGGGTGAGCGGTCCGTTCCTACCGGCCGTGATCAGTCCTTCACCACCGATGCTGGTCCGATTCGCCAGGCCGCTGGCAGGGTTGCTAACGCCATCACCACGGTGACCGACCACACCGCGATGAACGCTTCGGTGACCGGGTGATGGGCGCTCAGCGCCGCCGCATAGCCGACCGTCGCCATCGCCACCCCCGTCACGCTGCCCAGCACGTCAGCCACCTGCAGCGACGCAGATGCAGACGCATGTTCTTGAGGTGGGGCCAGCGCCAACGCCACGACTGACGTCGATGTCACTCCCATCCCCATCGCCACACCGATCCCGGTTAAGGCCACGGCTACCACCCACGGCGGCCCCGCCAACACATCAGCCACCCACAACCCCACAGCGCTCACTGATAACACCACCGAGCCCATCCTGATGAGATCAGCACCGCGCCCCACAAAAACAGCTCGTCCCTGGATAAAAGACCCCGCTGCCCATCCCAGTGACGCCAGCGCCACGATCGACCCCGACATGACCAGCGACAAGCCGTGGTTCTCGACCAGCATCAACGCGACAAACGCTATTGCCGCATTGAAACTCGCCATATACGTGAACCGGGCCACCATCACGCTCGGCTCACCGCTGCGCAGCCGAAACGTACCCGGCGGCATCAACGGAGGCACGCACCAGGCCAGCAAGATCATCCCCAGCACAGCTGCTATCGGCCCCATCCCTGGCGGTAGACCGTGGATCGTCGTACCCGCTTGGAAAATCAATGCGCCGCACGCCATCCCCAGCCCGTGACGCACCGTTCGCGCCGCCGACCCCGTGCCAGGTCCGCTGTCCACGCCGGACGTCACCACTTCTGGCGTCGCAGCGCAAGTCGCCCCGCGCGCCAACAACGGACCAGCCCGGCGCAAGCCCACCGCTGCCGGAACGCCCATGGCCGGGATCAGCAGGAAAACCGATCGCCATCCCCACCCCGAAGTCAACGCTGCCGCCACCAACGGACCCACGATGGAGGGCACCACCCAGGCGGCTGCCACCCACCCAAACACTTGTGGTTGCAACGGAGCGGGATACGCCGATCCGATGACCACATACAACGAGACGAACGCCAACCCGCCGCCGAGTCCGGCCACCAATCGACCAGCCAGGAACACCAAGAACGACGGCGCCACCCCAGCGACTACCGAACCTGCTGCAAACACACCCAGCCCAGTCCACAACGTCGGCATCGGCCCACGGGCACCTGCCCACACGCCAGCTACGACGATCCCAGCCAACTGGCCGGTGAACATTAATGAGAACGACAACCCATACGACGGGCCCGCCGCCAGCGACAGCGCCACCGCGGGCATCGCGGTCGTCACCGCCATCGTCTCGAACGCGATGATGGTCACCAGACCCAGCAGCGAGGCCGTAACAGTGGCAAGGCCCGGCGAGAACGCGGAGTGCGCGTCGGTCACAGATGTAGCGGACATCTCAGGGTCGGTCGTGCTCATCGACATTCACCAGTGGTCATGTCACCCAACGTAACTCTGGCAGTAGTGCCCCGAACGTTCAGTCCGGCAAGGACATCCACACCGTCGTATCCGCTGGCAGATATCCGTCGTCACAGGGCCCGCTGGAAACCACCACGCGACCCGGCGGCAAGGGCACCGGGCTCTGCCCCAGGTTGGCCACGACGCGCATTGTGCCCTCCAGCCCGGCACGGAACATCAGCACCTCAGCGGGGCTCTCTTCCCAGACCAGCTGACCGCGACCCACACGGTGCTCCCGCCGTAACTGCAACAACGTGCGATACATCTCGTACGTCGACCCGGCTACTCCCCGCTGCTGATCCACGGCGAGCGCGCCATATGTCGGTGGTTGCGGCAGCCAGGTACGTCCGGTGTCATTGAAGCCGTACGCCGGTGACGCCGCTTCCCAGGGCATCGGCACGCGGCATCCGTCACGTCCTGCCTCGGTGAAGCCAGATCGAGGCCAGGTGGGATCTTGTCGTGCACTATCGGCAAGAGTGCTGTGCTCCGGCAGGCCAAGTTCTTCGCCCTGGTAGAGGTATGCTGAGCCAGGGAGTGCCAGCAGCAATGCGGTGGCGGCCCGCGCCCGCTGCAACCCGAGGTCTGCGTCTGGCTGAGGGTCATGGGCACCGATTCCGACTGGTCCCCGGCCGTCTTGACGGGCGGTGGGTAGCCCCAGGCGGCTGGCGTGCCGGACCACGTCATGGTTGGACAGCACCCACGTTGTCGGTGCGTTGACGGACGCGCACCATCGCAGCGACTGCTCAATCACCTGCCGTTGGTCGGTGGCATTCCAGGCTGCTTGCAGATAAGAAAAATTGAACGCCTGGTGCATTTCGTCCGGGCGGACATAAGCGGCGAGCCGCTCCGGAGGATCCACCCACGCTTCAGCGCACAGGATGGGTTCGGTCGCTGACGGTCTTTCCCTGTGATGCTGGGTGAGAATTTGCCGCCACGACCGGTAGATGTCGTGCACTCCGTCTTGATCCCACATCGGAGGCCGGGGACGCTCAGCGACCGGTGGCGCTGCTGCTGCTCCCTCTGCATCGACCTGGAGCATTTTTTGCTCCCGACCCCAGTCGGGCAGGCCAGGTGCTTTGACCAGGCCGTGCGCGACGTCAACGCGGAACCCGTCGACACCGCGATCCAGCCAGAAGCGCAGGATGTCCTCAAACTCGCTGCGCACCTGCGGGTGGGTCCAGTCCAGGTCGGGTTGGCTGCTGTCAAACAAGTGCAGATACCACTGTCCCGCGACTGAGGCAGCGGCGTCGCCAGGCGTCACCTGCGTCCAGGCTGGGCCACCGAATACTGACATCCAGTCGTTCGGGGGCAGGTCACCGGTGGGGCCTGATCCCGGGCGAAACAGGTAGCGGGCTCGCGCGTCGCTGCCAGGAGGGGAAGCGAGTGCCTCCTGAAACCAGGGGTGGTCGCTGCTGGTGTGATTCGGAACAAGGTCCACCATCACTTTCAGTCCCAGGTCATGGGCGCGCTCGAGAAGAGCGTCCGCTGCAGCCACGTCCCCAAACAACGGGTCGACATTGCGGTAGTCGGCCACGTCGTATCCGGCATCCCGTTGTGGCGAGACATAGAACGGTGATAGCCACAGGGCGTCCACCCCCAGCTCCACCAAATGAGGGAGCCGGGCCGTGATCCCCGGCAGGTCACCGACCCCATCGCCGTTGCCATCAGCCCAGCTGCGCGGATAGATCTGATAGATGACGGCGTCGCGCCACCAGGGGTGCTCCTCGACCATGTTCACAGCTGCTCCATCCGATTAACCAGGGAAAACGCTGCCCTGGTGAGGTAATCCCGCAACACCTGTTCCGCGTCGGGATCAATGTCGAGGGTGTCGACCGCGGCCATCATGTGATGTAGCCAGCGGTCACGGGCCTGGGGAGTGACCGCAAACGGGAGGTGGCGGCGGCGCAGCTGCGGGTGCCCTCGGCGCTCGCCGTACGTCGTTGGTCCGCCCCAATACTGCGCGAGAAACCACTCGAGGCGCTGCCGAGCCGGTTCCAAGTCGTCTTCTGGATACATGGGGCGGAGCAGCGGGTCGTCAGCGACGCCCCGATAGAACTCCCGGGTGAGCTGCTCGAACGTCGCAGCGCCGCCCATCAGCTGATACGGCGTCGCTGTCGGCGCCGGTGCGGGATGACCGGACGAGGCAGCCTCGGATCTGTCCGGGGGGCAGGTCATGCATGTCCTCCAAGGTAGGGCCCGATGACGACCGGGCCTCGAATGCCGGCCGCGACGCAGGCGGTCAGACCACGCTCCCGGATCTCCCGCTGCGCACCCCAATGTTCGTTGGGGGCGCACCGTGCCAGGATGCGGATGCTCATCGTGCCACCCGAGACTGATTCCACCCCCATCACCTTCGGTCGCTCCATCAGCACGTCTTCCCATTCCGGATCCCCGTCGAGGCCTTTCATCGCTTCAGCGAGGACGGTGATGACTCGTTCGGGAGATTCGTCGTAGGCCACGGGAATGTCGACGATCGCTGTGGACCACCCCTGAGATTTGTTGGCCACGCGGGTGATCTCTCCGTTGCGGATATACCAAATGACTCCTTGGACATCTCGCAACCGAGTGACCCGCAATGTGACCTCCTCGACAGTCCCTGAAGCGACACCGGCGTCGATGAAATCCCCCACGCCGTACTGGTCCTCAGCGAGCATGAAGATGCCGCTGAGGAAGTCTTTCACCAAACTCTGAGCGCCAAAACCTAGGGCGACACCACCCACTCCCGCCGATGCCAGCAGCGGCGCCATATTGAGGCCGAGCTGCTCACCAATCATCAGGATTGCGATGGTGAGGATGACGATCGTGGCGATGCTGCGCAACACCGACCCAAGGGTCTCCACGCGTTGCCGTTGCCGTTCCGGGTTGATGAAGCGCCCCTCAGCAGGGCGAGCCGTCGGACGTGAGTGCCACCGGGGCGTACTGTCATTCCCCTCGGCCACCTCCCCTGGTGGGGATCCTTCGTGGCGGGCGGGAAGGGCCGGAGATGTGACGACTGTCTCAGGGACCGGAGGAGCTGTCCGTTCACCGCGTGAACGACGAAGACGACCCCCCGAAGTCGCGCCGTCATCATCGGCGCGCCGCCCCCGGACCAGGGAAGACACCAGTTGGTTGATGGTGCGATGCACAATCCATCGCAGCATCACCGACCCGATGACGATGCCGACAATCGGTAGACCTTTGTCCACTAACCAGGTCGTGACGTTGTCCCAGCCCAGGTCTGGGAGCGATGCTGGAGCAGCGGCGAGTCGGAGCAACACCATGACGACATTGTCCCCGCTCGAGATCTGAGCGGTCGTGCCGGGACTGTCGACCGGCATGGTCTGAGCCCCGCCATTAGGATCGGGGCGAACTGCGACGAAAGGCCTACTGTGACCAGCGCGCTCCCTGACGAAATCCCCTCGGTCCCGTTGGCCGACCTGGCCCGCGCCTCCGGCGTAGCGACTGAATACTGGGACTGGCAAGGCCGACATGTGGTCGTTGGAGCTGACACCATCCGGACCGTCTTGGCAGCCCTTGGTATCGACGCGGCTACCCCCGAGCAGATCGATGCCGCCCTGAACGACCATGAACTCGCACCCTGGCGCCAGCGGCTTCCCCACACCACCCTCACCCGACAGGGCCAACCCGCCCATGTCCCCGTGCACGTCCCCCACGGCAGCCCCGTCGAGGTATGGATCGAACTCGAAGACCGCGCAGGACGTCGAGAAGTCCGCCAACTCGAACACAACGTCCCCCCACGCCAGGTCGACGATCTGCTGATCGGTGAAGCCCTCTTCGAGATCCCCGCTGACTTCCCCCTAGGCTGGCACACCCTGTGCGCCCAGGTCCCAGGTGACCCTCTGGCCAGCGCCCCACTCATCGTCGTCCCCACCGCGCTGACCCTTCCACCGGCTGTCGCCGCTCGGGGCGCCGCTGGCCTGATGACGCAGCTCTACGCCCTGCGATCCACCCAGTCCTGGGGCGTCGGTGACCTCGCCGACCTAGCTGACCTGTCCGTCTGGGCCGCCCGTGATCTGAACTTCGACTTCACCCTCGTCAACCCGCTGCATGCCGCCGAACCCGTCGCGCCTATGGAGCCCTCGCCGTACCTGCCGACCTCCCGGCGTTTCGTCAACCCTGTCTACCTGCGCGTCGAAGACATTCCCGAAGTCGCCACCCTGCCGCCTGAGGTGCGGGCCCGCGTCGAAAGCCTCGCTGAGCAAGCCCGCGCCCTGAACCTCCGTGACACCATCGATCGTGACACCGCCTGGCAGCTCAAACGCGCTGCCCTCCGCCTCATCCACGATGCGCCCCGGCCAGTACGACGACAGCTGTCCTTCGACGCCTTCTGCGAACGTGAAGGCCAAGGACTTGACGACTTCGCCACCTGGTGCGCACTCGCCGATGCGCACGGCACCACCGATTGGCCCCGCGAGCTGCAGCATGTCGACGACCCCGCCGTCACTGCAGAACGTGCTCGACTCGCGCCGGAGATCACCTTCCACCGTTGGCTGCAATGGGTCCTTGACGACCAACTCGCCCAGGTCCACCGGCTGGCCCGCGCCGCAGGCATGACCATCGGAGTGATGAACGATTTGGCTGTCGGCGTCCACCCCGAAGGTGCAGATGCCTGGGGCCTCGGTGATGCGCTCGCCCGCGGCGTGACCGTCGGGGCGCCTCCGGACCCGTACAACCAGCTCGGTCAGGATTGGAGTCAACCGCCATGGCGCCCGGACCGACTCGCTGAACTTGGATATGCGCCCTACCGAGACATGGTGCGCGCTGCGTTGCGTCATGCTGGAGCGTTGCGCATCGA
Organism: Austwickia sp. TVS 96-490-7B; assembly: GCF_019331795.1. Classification (GTDB taxonomy): domain Bacteria; phylum Actinomycetota; class Actinomycetes; order Actinomycetales; family Dermatophilaceae; genus Austwickia. The sequence goes on along the minus strand of NZ_JAHPZL010000008.1, from coordinate 622,645 downwards.
CCACGTCATCGGGTTGTTCCGGCTGTGGTGGGTGCCGCAGGGGAGTGACCCGCGGCATGGGACATATGTGCGGTTTGATCATGAAGCTCTGGTCGGAATCCTCGTGTTGGAAGCTCACCGGGCTGGCGCAGTCGTGGTGGGGGAGGACCTCGGCACGGTTGAACCGTGGGTGCGTGAATACCTCAAGGAGCGAGGCGTGCTGGGCACATCGATCTTGTGGTTTGAACGCGACGAGCAGGGGCAGCCGCTGCCCCCGGAGGCGTATCGACGTCTCTGTCTAGCGTCGGTGACGACCCATGACCTGCCCCCCACAGCTGGCTACTTGACGGGGGAGCATATGGACGTGCGGGAACGTCTTGGATTGTTCACTCGGCCGGTGGAGGTGGAACGGGCTGAGGATGACGCTGATCGAGAGCGCATGCTCGACGCGTTACGGTCCCGAGGTCTGTTGGGTGATGACGAGAGCCTGCCCAAGGTCGTCGAGGCCCTGCATCGATACGTGTCGTGGAGTCCAGCATTGCTGGTGGGGGTGAGTGTGTCCGATCTCGTGGGAGACCGGCGCACCATCAATCAGCCTGGCACTGATGAGGAATACCCCAACTGGCGGGTGCCTCTGGCTGGGCCGGATCGGCAGCCGTTGCTGCTAGAGCATGTGTTGGCCGATCCTGCGGTACGCCGACTCCCCACTGCGGTTCAGCGCGGGTAAGCGCTGAACCGCAGCGGGGAGCTGATGACACAGCTCAGTGCGCTGAGCCTTGCCAGTGCTCGTCCACAGTGGAATGAGGCTGGACCTTGACCGGGATCAGGACCAGAAGTCCCACGAGGAGCACTACGACAATCCCAAGGATCCCCCAGTACTGAGTACTGGGGGCATCCGGGGTGATCTTGCGTCCCAGCACGATCGCCCAGGTGAAAGCGGCCGGCGCCATGAAGCTCAGCGCCCGCCCGGTCGTGGCGTACAGACCGAAAATCTCCCCTTCCCGGCCATGCGGGATGAGGCGGGTCAGCAGGGTCCGGGATGAAGACTGTGCTGGTCCGACGAAGATGCACAAGATCAAGCCCAGAACCCAGAACACCACCGGGCCGCCGTCGTGAAGAATGAACACGCCAACTCCGGCGCAGATCATGCAGATGAGTGAGCCGATGATGACGCGTTTCGGCCCGATCTTGTCGTCGAGGACACCCATCGCAAAGGTCGCGACCCCGGCGACGAGATTCGCGGCGATAGCGAAGATCACCACAGCGTCCGGGGCAAAACCGAAAGTGCCAGCGGCAATAGCACCGCCGAAGGCAAACACGCCGACCAGCCCATCACGGAAGATCGCGGAGGCCACCAAGAAATACAGAGTGTGGGGGCTTTCCTGAGCCAGGGAGCGCAGTGTCCGCCAGAGCGCTGCATAGGACCCGAGGATGGATTCCTTGGCTTTGCCCAGTGGGCGGTGCGAGGCGATGGCGTCGGCTGCAGGAAGCAGGGTCTGCTCAGCAGTGGACACCGTGATCATCTCCACCGGGGAGACCACAGTCCGCCGGGGCCAGGGGCCACGGCCCAAGACGATGAGCACCGGCACCATCCCGACCAGGTACCACAGGGCGGTCAAGAGCATCGAAGCTCGGATCGACAGGCCATCCGTGGCGGAGACGCCGAAGAGTCCGACCTCAGGCTGGATGAACGCAAACAAGATGATCAACAGCAGCGCGATGCTTCCTAGATAACCGGAGCCCCAGGCGAACGCTGAGATTTTCCCGACCGTCTCGGGGGTAGACACCCGTTTGAGCAGTGCGTTGTAGTTGACGCCGGCGAACTCAGAGAACACCGTGGCCACCGCCAGCACGATGATCCCTGGCCACAAATACTGTGGTTCGGGACGGATGAACCACAACGAGAGAATCAACACCAACACGACAGTGCTGTTGACCCCCAACCAGAAAACCGGCCGACCACGGCGGTCGGCGCGATGTCCCAGCACCGGCGCAAGCAACGCGACGCATAACGCCGCGATGCTCAGTCCCGTCCCGAGAGCTTCGTTGTTGGCATCCTTCGGACCGAAGGCCGGACTGACCAAATAGACCGAGAAGACGAAGGTGATGACGACCGAGTTGAACGCGGTCGTGCCCAGGTCATGCCAGATCCAGGCCACCGCCTCTCGGGTGAACAGACGAGAAGGGGGCTCCGTAGGGGCGGTGCTCATGGACGAACCGTATCTGTGAGGTTATGTGGCGATATGCCAGTCATGCTCGCAGGTACGGACCAGTAGGTCCATGCGGGTCCACTGCGAGCAGGTGCCGGGCGACGAGGCTGGCTCTCGCCGCCCGGCCAGTCCTCAACGAGCAGAGCGGGCGTCACATTCTTGGGCGCGCACAGCGCGGGTGACGGCGTCTCGGTTTTCAGCGATCAGGCGGCGTAACCCGTCCGGGGCGTCGCGATGCTCGTCCAACCAACGCTCAGTAGCCGTCGCCACCTGCGGCGATGCCAGGCGCAGGGGGTAAGCGCCGACAACGATGTCCTCACCGATCGCATATGTCCGTTGATCCCATAGCTCTCGGATTTCGCCGTGATAACGCTCCACGAATGGCGTCAGCAGACTCTCGTCGTGCACCGCTGCCCAGCCAGCCAGAACGGCGCTGACGGTCTGATTGGGCAGACTCGAATCGCTGAACACCAGGTCCCAGGCGGCGGTCTTCGCTGCAGCGGTCGGGATAGCGGCTCGGGCTCGGGCGGCGCGCTCCCGACCGGTGGCCGTGGGGTCGCGCCGCTCTTCCTCCGCGATGTCTTCCTCGCTGGCTCGACCACCCATCACCAGCGCGGTGAGCAGGGTCCACCGCATTTCGGTGTCCACAGCCAAACCCGCCAATGGGGCACTGCCGTCGTAAATCCCCTGCACCCAGTCGAGTTGATCGCTGCAATGCGCCCAACCGGCAGCGGAGGTCACCAACTGCAATTGGGCGTCAGTGCCCGGCTCAGCCTGTTGCGCGAAAGCCATCAGACGGCTCGCCGCATCCGCGCGCAACTGCGGACGTGCCTGCGGGTCGACGTACGTCGAGATCGTGGTTCCGAGCTGACCCAAGGTCATCGCCAACAATGTCGAATCCCGTTCGGTCGGCAAAACCTGCCAGAGCATCTGCACGAACTCGCGTCCGGGCAGCTCAGCGTCGCGGGTCATATCCCAGGCAGCGCCGCGCAAGATCGCCCGAGGAAGGGCAGGGGCACGTCCCGCGTGAGTCAGCAAGCAGTCCACTGACCGTCGGTCCAGTCGTACCTTGGCATAGGTCAGGTCGTCATCATTGAGCAACAGCAGATCCGGCATGACTGTCCCAGCCAGTTCGGGAATCTCGGTGCGTTCCCCGACGATGTCAGTCTCAATGCGATGGCGTCGGATCATCGTGCCGTCCGCGACGTCGTACACCCCGATGGCGAGACGGTGCGGGCGCATCGTCGGATACTCCGATGGAGCTTCCTGAAGGACCGCAGCAGAACGGATCACGTCACCGTCGAGGTCTAGTTCGGTGCGCAGCGTGTTAGGTCCGGCTGTCTGCAACCATGCCTGCGTCCACGCAGCCAGATCACGGCCAGACGTGGTCTCCAAATGCCGCAGCAAGTCCGCGAGGGTCGTATTGCCGTAGGCGAACTCACGGAAGTAGCTGCGCAAGCCCTCCACAAAAGGTTCCCGTCCGACGTACGCGACGAGTTGTTTCAACGCCGAAGCGCCCTTGGCGTAGGTAATACCGTCGAAATTGACCTCGACGTCGTGGAGATGCCGGATATCCGCCGCGACCGGGTGAGTTGAGGACAGTTGGTCCTGGCGCAATGCCCACGACTTGCCGGAGGTGGCGAAGGTCGCCCAGGCGTCATTCCAGCGGGTCGCCTCAGCTTGGCAGGTCATCGACGCCCACTCAGCGAAGGACTCGTTCAGCCATAGGTCGTCCCACCAGCGCATCGTCACCAAATTGCCGAACCACATGTGAGCGAGTTCGTGCAGGATGGTCAGGGCTCGCCGCTCCACAATGGCGTCGGTGACCTTCGCCCGGAACACATACATCTCGTTGTAGGTGACAGCACCGACATTCTCCATCGCCCCAGCGTTGTATTCCGGGGTGAAGATCTGGTCATACTTCTCAAATGGATACGGCAGATCGAACAGATCGGCATAGAACGCGAAACCGCGTTTGGTGATGTCCAACACCTCGTCCGCATCAAGATACGGCGTCAGCGACTTGCGACAGAACAACCCCAACGGCACCTGTCGATCGCCAGCGGCTACCGAATCCCGCACCACGTCGTACGGGCCAGCGATCAGTGCAGTCACATAACTCGACAGCCGGGGGGTCGGAGCGAACTCCCACCGGGCCACAGGGATCGTGCCCAGCTGCGGGACCTCGCGCTCGCCCACAGCGGTGGGGGTGGGCGTCGTCTGGGTGGAAATGACCTGCCAGTGTGCCGGGGCCGTAATGGTGAAGGCAAAAGTCGCCTTCAGATCTGGCTGTTCAAAGACAGGAAACATCCGGCGGCTATCCGCTGTCTCGAACTGGGTATACAGATAGACCTGGTCATCGACCGGGTCAACAAAACGGTGCAGCCCCTCACCGGTGTGCATATAACGCCCGGTGGCGTGCACCTCCAGGGTGTTCTCTTCGGCCAGATCGGTGAGAACGATCCGGTGATCGTCGTACACCTGAGCCGGGTCGAGATCAGTGCCGTTGAGGCAGATCGACTCGACGGATTCACCGACGAAGTCCAGGAACGTCTCTGCGCCCGGGCGACGGCAGCTGAAATGGATGACGCTGCTCGTCGGGAAGCTCTGAGCGCTGGTCGTCAGGTCGATGGAGACCTCATAGGAGGTCACCGTCAGCAGTTCCGCGCGCTCAGCGGCCTCGAGACGGGTCAGATTCATTCCGGGCACGAAGTACTCCCTTGTCGGTCACGGTATTCCGGTACCGGGACATCCTTGCACCGCCCCGCGTCGTGTCATGGTCCGGTTCGATGGGAGAGTGAGCCACATGACACAGAGTGTGCGGATGTGGTTCGACCCGGCGTGCCCGTGGGCGTGGATGACCTCGCGGTGGCTCGACGAGGTGGAGCAGGTGCGAGATGTGCAGGTCGACTGGCGCGTGATGAGTCTGTCGGTCCTCAACGAGGGCCGGGACCTGCCAGAGGATTACCTGGCGCTGATGGACCGATCGTGGGGGCCGGTACGGGTGATCGTTGCAGCTGCTCGGGATCATGGCCGTCAGGTCATCAAACCGTTGTACGACGCGATGGGGACGGCGATCCACCTGGATGAAATAGACGACCGCAATGTGGTGATCCGCCGGGCTCTGGCTGAAGTAGGGCTCCCGGCGGAGCTGGCTCGGTACGCCGAGGACAACGACGTGGATGAAACGTTGCGAGCGGAGCATGCTGAGGCCATGGAGTTGGTGGGGTCCGATGTGGGAACCCCAGTGGTGGCGGTGGGTGATGTCGCTTTCTTTGGGCCGGTGGTCTCTCCAGCGCCGCGAGGTGAGGACGCTGGACGGTTGTGGGATGGATGCCTCCTGGTGGCGGGCACGCCGGGCTTCTTCGAGCTCAAGCGAACTCGGACAGTCGGGCCGATCCTGGACCGGTGAGGGTGTCGTCGTCAGGGCGGTGAGGGCGCGGCCTGTGCCCAAGGTGTCTTCCCTGGGCACAGGCCATGCCGGGTGTCAGTGGTGCGCTGGGGATGTGGTGGGTAGGGCGGGGTATGAGTGTCATCGCGGGAAGTGCGCGCACCACTGGGATAGGTGGGCCGACATATGGCTCAGGTGAGGTCTGTCATCCCGATTCTGTTCGACATGTGGGCATTTTTCTGAAATTGGACGACTGACCTGGGAAAACTGGACAGATGACCGATAAGGGAACGACGTGGATCGATTGATCAAAACGATCGACTAAGATTCTCGTAATTGATGACAGTGGTAGGCGGGATTCTTGATGTCGTACTACTGTCCCCCCATGGGATCAATGTCGATCAGCTCCGTCGAGGGCGGCGCTCGCCCTCTGACCCTGCGGGTCGACCTGCCCCCAGGGCCCGCTCCGATCACCCTAGAACGCAAGGCAGTCCGTCGCAGGTTCGCGCGTTTTTGGTCTGCCGTGCGCAGCCATGTCGAGACGCGGGAACGCCTTACCGCCACCGTTCTGTTCCTGGGAATAGTCGCTACGTCGATCGGGATCATCGCCTGCCCTGTCGAGGTGCCATGGATGGCTTTCATGCCCCTGGTCGTCCTCAGTGGGGCACTGCATTCTCCCCGTTGGCATGCGGGAATTCTTGGTGCCACATTCGCGGCGGTCATGATCACTGCGGCAGTGATTGGCAATATCAAAACCGACGGTCCAGGCACCATCGCGGCCTTGATCGCAGTCGGGGCCACCACGTTGTGGCGCAGCATGTCCCGCGCCCGAGTTGGCGTCCAAGGCAGTCGCGGCGACAGCATGTTGGCGTATCTACGGAGCCGGCTCGTCAAGCGAAGCCATATCCCGGACCTTCCCGCACCGTGGCATGGTCAAGCCTGTGTGGAGTCTGCGTATGCGCAGCCCTTCTCTGGTGATTTTGTCGTGACCCGGCGCACCCATGACGGCCATCTCCTGGAGTCTGTCCTGGTTGATGTCTCCGGGAAAGGCCTGGATGCTGGCACTCGCTCCCTGCTGCTATCCGGGGCCTTCGATGCTCTCCTCGGCTCGCTGCCGCCGGAAGAGTTTCTCAGTGCGGCGAACGACTATGTCATCCGTCAGTCCTGGTCAGAAGGTTTCGCCACCGCCATCTACCTCTGTGTGGACCTGCAAACCGGGGAATTTGCCATTAGCAGTGCAGGCCATCCGCCGGCGCTGCTGCATCGAGCAGCCGGGCAGCGCTGGGCTGCCATCGATGGCGGTTGCGGCCCAGTGCTAGGCCTCCTGCCGGGGATGCACTACCCCAGCGTGCGCGGTCGCCTCCAGCGTGGCGACGCCATCATGCTCTACACCGATGGGCTCGTCGAAGACCGCGGTAACGGCGTTGATGAGGGCATCACGACGTTGATCGGCGCTCTGGACGATGCGGCCGGGCATGATTTGGCCCGGGTCACCCAGCGGCTCTGTCGGGATGCCCCTACCGGTCGCTCTGACGACCGGGGTGCCGTCATGGTGTGGTCGCGCTGACCGCGATGCGGTCGGCGCGGTGGCGACCCCGGCACCCCACTAAATAGGCACGGCTCAGAACTCAGCAACCACATATGAGATGTGCGGGGGGAAGGCGTGAACCTGTCACCAGGAGTGGGGAAGTACCGTCTCTCCATCCTGGATGCCCTGCGACGAAGGCCTGAGGATCAGAAATAAGGGGCCAGTTGAGATCATGCAGAGATAGCTGACCTGGTGAGACGTAGTGGAGCGGGTGACGAGAATCGAACTCGCGTAGCCAGTTTGGAAGACTGGGGCTCTACCATTGAGCTACACCCGCACGTGTCGGCGTACCGACCGCGGATGCAGTCTAACCCGATCCGAAGGGGTGCTGCGGACAGCGTCCCCATTCTGGGAGGCTCACCGGAAGAGTGCGTCGTCACTGCGTTCTGTCCGGTATTGTGGTGCCTCGGTCTCAACCACGGGCTGTGGCGCAGCTTGGTAGCGCGCGTGCTTTGGGAGCACGATGTCGCAGGTTCAAATCCTGTCAGCCCGACCAGATGACCCAGCTGTGGCCCTGTCTCCCTCCCTGGAGACAGGGCCACAGCTGTAGGTGGAGTCATTCACAGCTACCGCCCTGTGAACGTCCCGGCATTGCCGAATGAACCCTCAACAGAGACCATTTCATTGAGGGTGGGGGCCCTCGACATGGTTCTGCTCGCCTGGGAGGGGTATCTGATGAAGCGGACAATCACATCCATCGCCTGGGGCATGGCGTTAGCGCTCGGGGCGCTGCCGGGACCGGCCGCAACGGCACAACCGGAAGCCGTCCCCGGGCCAAAGCCAGCAAAGCAATCCGCCCAGTACCAACTGACCAGCATCAACACGGGCACGTTGACACGCTGCTCTGCCGCCGACATCAGCGACAGTGGATTTGTGATCGGCAACTGCGCCGAAGGTCCGTTCCGCTTCTATCGCGGGCGGGCCACCCCGCTGGAACGACCAGCCGACCTGCCTGCCTCAGCCATCCCGGTGGTGAACAAGATCAACCGCGCTGGCGAGGCGATTGGAACCGTCACCTTCCCTGACGGTGACCCCAGTTACTACTGGCACGAATGGACGATGCGTTGGGGGCCTGGCAAGCCTCCGCAGAAGATCAACGACGTCGAGCTGTGGAACCACTGGTGGGATGTCATTGGCGTTGGCGACGACGGCTCGGTCATTACCCTGGAGAAGTGGACTGCCGGGATGATCACTCACCGCTGGTATGACGGAAAATGGGGCGATCGGCGGTCATCGGTCTGGACGTATGTCCGCCCCCGCGGAGTCCTCGAGGATGGTTCAGAGATTGGCATGCTCGACAGCCCAGGAGCTCAGCCTCCGGAGGGATCGCATTTTCCTGCGGCGTACTGGTGGCCGCAGAACGTCGCTGAGCCGCAGCAGCTGCCGTCTTTGAATTCGACAAAACCTGCCTCCTACAGTCTCGAGGTAGCTGAGCACGCCACGAGGGATGGCTCGTGGATCGTGGGACGCTCCGTCGGAACAATGGTCCGGTGGAACTCGGCTCGTCAGGTTGAGGCCATCCCCGGGGCCACGTTCGACGACTTCTTAATCGGGGTGGACGGTGGTGGCCGGGTGGTGGGCGGGAGCGCGATCCCAGGTTCGGAACGTTATGGATATTTCCTCTGGGCCGACGGAGGGCGGACTCAACTCGATGACATTGTCGCTGGGATACCTCAGGGGTGGCGGATCAGCGGTATTGCTGGGATCAACAGCCGTGGAGATATCGCGGCGACGATCGCCACAGGCAGCACAGAGAAACCCGTGTTACGACCGGTGGTGTTGCATCGGATCTGACCCGCTTCCGCTGCGGGAACTGACAGGCGTCGGGAGCCAGGGGAGGGATGTGCAGTCCGGTCAATTACGGTGCTGCAGTGCCTTCCTGGCCCGGCTCCTCGGCAGGGCCGGGGGGTGAGTGTCGCCGTCGGTGGGATCTAACCGATAGCATGGCCGGAAGTGCCCCCACGGGTGGGGCTGGCTGAGTCGGCCGCAGACGGACACGTACGCCGCGTCCGGCACAGGCGCTCGTCCCGGCGTCACCGGATCGAACGGTGGGCACGTGCAAGCTTTGTCCGATATCCGATTCCGCTGGAGTGCGCGAAGTGAAGAGTGCCGTCGAGACCCTCAACCCGACCCGGGTCAAACTGACCATCGAGGTCCCCTACGAGGAGCTCAAGCCGAGCGTCGACGCGGCCCTCAAGGCCATCTCGTCGCAGATTTCCGTGCCCGGTTTCCGTCCGGGCAAAGTCCCCGCCCGCATCGTGGAGCAGCGAGTCGGTAAGGGTGCTGTCCTCCAGGAGGCAGTCAACGAGGCGCTTCCGGGCCTGTATGGCAAGGCTGTGGACGAGGCTGGCTTGAAGCCGCTTGGTCAGCCTGAGGTCGACATCGTCGAGATCCCGCTGGAAGACGGACAGCAGTTCGTCTTCACCGCCGAGGTCGATGTCCGCCCGGAGATCACCCTCCCCGACTACTCGGCCCTTAAGGTCGAGGTCGACACGGTGGACGAGGAGTCCATCGACAAGGATGCCGAGCAGCGCCTGACCCTGCTGCGGCAGCGCTTCGGGTCGCTCAACACCGTTGAGCGACCCGCGCAGGACGGTGACTTCGTCACCATCGATCTGTCCGCGGTCATCGAGGGCACCGAGATCGACTCGGTCAAGGGCATCTCGTATGAGATCGGCTCCGGCAACATGCTCGAAGGCATGGACGACGCTCTGATCGGGCTGTCCGTGGGTGAGAGCAAGACCTTCACCGGTCCCTTGGCTGGTGGCGACCGGGAGGGCGAGGACGCCGAGATCACCGTCGTCCTCGGTGCGGTCAAGGAGCGGGAGCTGCCCGAGCTGGACGACGACTTCGCGCAGGAAGCCTCAGAGTTTGACACTCTGGAGGAGTTGCAGGCCGATGTCGCCAAGCAGGCTCGCCAGGCCAAACTCTTCGAACAGGGCGTTCAGGCCAGGGACAAGGTGTTGGAGCTGCTCCTGGAGACCGTGGAGTTCGAGGTCCCCCAGGGGCTGATCGACGCTGAAGTTCGCGCTCACCTGGAAGGTGAAGGGCGCCTCAACGACGACGAGCACCGCGCTGAGGTGCGGGAGAGCAGCACTCGCGCGTTGCGCGCCCAGCTGCTCATGGACGCCATGGCTGAGCAGGCCGAGGTTGAAGTTGAACAGCAGGAACTCATTGAGTACCTGGTGATGACTGCGCAGCAGTACGGCATGGAGCCGGGGCAGTTCGCTCAGGCCATGGAGCAGAACAACCAGATCGGTGCCATGGTCGGCGAAGTTGCTCGCCGTAAGGCCCTGGCTGCAGTTCTGGAGCAGGTCCAGGTCGTGGATAGCAATGGCACCACGGTCGACCTCAGCGTCGTCATCGATGACGAGGACGCTGACGACGAGGAAACCTCCACTGAGGAGGCCCCCGCCGCCGAGGCGAAAGCCACTGAGGCCAAGGACGCAGGTCACGACAAGGCCTGATGACACGGCTTCCGACAGCGCCGACACCGAGCCCCTGACGGGGTGAGGGTCGGCGCTGTCGGCGTCTTGCGACGTCCGAGCCGTCCAATGTCACCCCGACTTGTGCGCTGACGGCGAACAGCGGGCTGGGGCGGAAATGCGCAGGACCGCAGAGACGTTAGGTTGAACGAAGCGGAGGGGCCAGGAGGCCCGGGACGACAGACTGTCACGGTCTGACACCACTGCACGGGATAGGCATCCCGAGCATCGCCCCGCCACCCGGGCCCCTGCACGTAACGAGAGATGGAGAACGGTGAGCATGAGCGACATCGTCGCCGCCGGACCGGCGAACACCTCCGGGTTGGACGACCACATCTACCAGCGGCTACTCAAGGAACGGATCATCTTCCTGGGATCCGATGTCCGGGACGACAACGCCAACGCGATCTGCGCGCAGATGCTACTCCTGGCGGCGGAAGACCCGGAGAAGGACATCTGGCTCTACATCAACAGCCCTGGCGGCTCGATCTCGGCTGGTATGGCCATTTACGACACGATGAACTGGATCCCCTGCGATGTGGCGACTGTCGCCATGGGCATGGCTGCCAGTATGGGGCAGTTCCTGTTGTCGGCGGGGACCCAAGGAAAGCGCTACGCCACCCCCAACGCTCGCATCCTGATGCACCAGCCGCTCGGTGGCATTGGCGGCACGGCGACCGACATCAAGATCCAGGCCGAGCAGATGCTCTTCATCAAACGCAAGATGGCCGAGCTGATTGCTGAGCACACCGGCCAGCCGGTGGAGAAGATCGTGGAGGACTCCGATCGCGACCGCTGGTTCAGCGCGGAGGAGGCTCGCGAGTATGGCTTCGTCGACCACGTCTACCAGCACGCCGGTCAGACCCCGGGTGCCGGTGGCACCAAAAACTGATCCGGCCCGACTGCCCTAAGGGATAAGACATGTACCTGCAGACCCCGCGCGGCGGAATGACCGTGCCGGCCCCGAGCAACCGCTACATCCTCCCGCAGTTCGAAGAACGCACCTCCTACGGGATGAAGCGCACTGACCCCTACACGAAGATGTTCGAGGATCGCATCATCTTCCTCGGCGTGCAGGTGGACGACGCCAGCGCGGACGACATCATCGCTCAGTTGATCGTTCTGGAGAGCCAGGACCCCGACCGGGACATTGTGATGTACATCAACAGCCCCGGCGGTTCCTTCACTGCGATGACGGCCATCTACGACACGATGCAGTTCATCCGACCTGACGTGCAAACCTTCGTGGTCGGACAGGCCGCATCGGCAGCCGCGGTCCTGACCGCCGCTGGCGCGCCAGGTAAACGCTTCGCCCTGCCCAACGCTCGGGTGTTGATCCACCAGCCAGCGCTGGCTGGTGGCGACTACGGCCAGGCCTCTGACATTGAAATCCAGGCCAATGAAGTCTTCCGGATGCGCACCTGGTTGGAGCAGACCTTGGCTGCGCACTCGGGACGCACCCCTGAGCAGGTCAACGAGGACATTGAGCGGGACAAGATCCTTTCTGCTCAGGAAGCCAAGGAATACGGTCTGATTGACGCCGTATTGACCAGCCGGAAGGCTTCGGCTCAGAACTGACTCAGAACGGGTGGGGCGACCTGAGCAGAGGACGCGGGAGCTCCTGGCAGACGATGGTGACTCCATTGTGTGCCGGGAGCACCGCTTCTCAGCAGGAGGTACGCAACCGGTATCGTTCCAGGTCATCATGGATGCAGGGGCGTTTCCGCCCTGAGCTGAAAGGCTGCGGTTCGTCTCGCGACGGCCCGATCAAACAGCGAAGATGAACACCGGGATGTCGTACGGGGCCGGTGTCCCGTTATCCGGAGCTGTGCTTGGCGCGCCGATCGGTGCGCAGGGCTGTCGGACACCCGATCGTGAGAAGGGACACCTCTGTGGCACGCGTGGGAGACGGCGCTGACCTGTTGAAATGCTCTTTCTGTGGGAAGAGTCAAAAGCAGGTTAAGAAACTCATTGCGGGCCCCGGGGTCTATATCTGCGACGAGTGTATCGATCTGTGCAATGAGATCATCGAGGAGGAGCTCACCGAGGGAGGCGAGCTGGGCCTCGAAGAGCTGCCCAAGCCGCGAGACATCTTCGAGTTTCTTCAGCAGTTCGTCATTGGCCAGGATGATGCCAAACGAGCGCTGGCAGTCGCGGTATATAACCACTACAAACGGGTCCATGCCGAGCAGCAGGGACGCAAAGGCGACGACCATGTCGACATCGCTAAGTCCAACATCCTGCTCATTGGTCCCACTGGTTGCGGTAAGACCTATCTGGCCCAGACGCTGGCGCGACTGCTGAACGTGCCATTCGCCATCGCGGATGCGACCGCCCTGACCGAAGCCGGGTACGTCGGTGAGGATGTCGAGAACATCCTGCTGAAGTTGATTCAAGCCGCTGATTACGATGTGCAGCGCGCTCAGAACGGGATCATCTACATCGATGAGGTGGACAAGATCGCTCGCAAGAGCGAGAATCCATCAATCACCAGGGACGTTTCTGGTGAGGGAGTCCAGCAGGCCTTATTGAAGATCTTGGAAGGCACCACCGCGAGCGTGCCGCCGCAGGGTGGCCGCAAACATCCCCATCAGGAATTCATTCAGATCGATACGACGAATGTGCTCTTCATCGTGGGTGGAGCTTTTGCTGGTCTGGAGCGAATCGTGGAATCTCGGGTCGGCAAATCCGGTCTGGGATTCGGAGCGACACTGCACACGGCAAAGGCCCCGGAGCAGTACTACGCCGACGTCCAACCCGAGGATCTGATGAAGTTCGGGTTGATACCGGAGTTTATTGGGCGGCTGCCAGTCATCACGACGGTGACCCCGCTGGACAAGGATGCTTTGACGCGCATCCTGGTCGAACCCCGTAATGCGTTGGCCAAGCAATACCAGCGGATGTTTGACATCGATGGTGTCGAGCTGGAATTCACTGACGACGCTCTGGGTGCGGTAGCGGAGCAGGCGTTGTTGCGGGGGACCGGCGCGCGGGGTCTGCGGGCGATTCTTGAGGAGGTCCTGCTCCCGGTGATGTTTGACGTACCTAGCGATGACGACATTGCTCGGGTGGTCATCACGCGGGACGTGGTCTTGGATAACGTCAACCCCACCATCGTGCGTCGAGACGCTGCGTCGCGATCGCGGAAACGGAACGACCGCCAAGCCCGGAAAGAACCTGCCTGAGTAGGTCGCTCTGACCTCGCCTGGGCGACATCTTCGTGGGGTGCTGGTCCCAAGGAGCCTCCACGGGGGAAGATGGGGACGTGGCTTCAGGGTTTCATCTCGGCGCCGGGCAGGTTGGTCCGACACAGCAGAGTTCAGTCAGCTGTGGCGCGGCCTGCCTGGCTGTGGCCAGGATGTTACGAGAGCCGCAGATCGCTGAGTGGGTGTGTGCTGGGTCGCCGTACGATCGTCGAACTGCACTGGAACGCTTTGGCGAGTTGGAGCGCGCGTTGATGCGCCGTACGAACGGCGTGTTTTCCCCGACAGGTACGGCCCAATTGCCCTGGCCTCGGGAGTGGGGGACGTCACCGTGGGGCGCCAAAGCCGGGATGGAACGATGGGGTGCCGATCCAGGGACCCGTTACCGAGTGCTGCCAGCTCGTCAGATGTCGGCGGCGGCGCTGGGGGAGTTGTTCGACCGGACGGTGGCGCGCTCACGGCCTGGGGCGCCCGTGCTGGTGTACGTCGGCAACGATCTGGCCCCGCGACATGTGTGTCTGGCGTTTGCGGATCGTGATGGGCGGGACGTCTTGTGGTATGAACCCTCATCGGGACAGGTGGAGGTTCCCAGCCGGGAGGCGTTCCTGACCTCCCGGCTCGACCTCGGGGGATGGGACCGCCCTTGGCTGGTCGTGGCGCCAACGGCACAGCAGTCCCGGATAGCACAGCAAGCGCGCCGGTGGATGTCCCTCCCGGTGCCTAGCGCTCGTCCTATCTTGTTGCGGCAGCGATATTCGTCCAAGCAGTGAGGGCAGCCGATGGCAGCGCCAAGGGCGTTCGACGGCGCATCAGTGAGCGATGATGACGTTCTCGCCGGGCTGGATGTCGAGATTCTTCAGGTCGGCAAGCATCTTCTTAGCTTCGTCAAGGTCGCCAGCGGACACCTTCAGCACGATGAGGCCACGAGTCTGGTCGACGTAGGAGGATTGAAGCTTCGCTCCAAGCTTCTCCTCAGCCTTCTTGCGAGTGGTGGCGAGGTCATCGGCTTTGGCGCCGACGATCCGCGTTTCGATGCGGTGGTGGTTGATCTGGCGAGCGGCATCCTCATCGGCGACATTGACGACCAGTTTGCCGCGTTTCTGGTCGATGTAGGAGCCGGTGTAGCGAGAGCCGAGAATCCTGGCGACGTCGCGGGCGTTAGCAGCGTGATAGGGCTGTTCACGGACGCGGACGAGTGCGTCTTCCTGGCTGAGGCCGTGGGTCTTGGCCAAGTATTCAGCGGAAATCTTTTCGATGAGGTTCTGCTGGTCGGTGGCTGACGGGTCAGCCGTGGCCTGCCCGGGGGCGGAGGAGGTCGGAGATTCACCGGGGCTGGTTTCAGCAGCGGACGCAGGCAGCGCCGTCCCGGAGATCGCGGCGACAGCGAGCGCAGCGATGGCGGGAAGTCGACCGGACTGGAAGCGGGGTGTGGGGCGTCGGTGTTTCACGCCCCCTAATCTTCCTGATTCAGCTGGGATGAGCCTGGGTGAATCGGTGGTGATTACCTGGAAATCTATTGCAGGAGTAAGAGATTCAGTCTTACTTCAGTCGGCTTGGAGAGAGTTGACAAGGCTGAAGGGACCGAGCACCCCTCGGTGCCCGATCCCTTCAGCGCGATGACGACTACCGCGGTCAGTCGACCTCGGGTGCCAACACCTTGTTTTGCCCCTTGGGCTGGAGAGTCGTCCCGCTGATGGTGATGGTGCGTTCCTTCACCAGAGGCTGGTTCTTCTCATCCATGATGGTCCGCAGCGGTTCCCAGGCCAATCCGGTGGCCGCCTGGGCGAAGACCGAGATGTTGCGGGCGTTCGCCGGCAGCGTGATCACCGTGTTGAACGGGGCGGTACGGTCCTTGCCGTTGCCTTCCCATTCCTTGCGGGTCTTGAGCTCCTTGCCCTTGGGGTCGAAGGAGATCTCATCCCAGGAGACCTTGAATCGGCCGACGTAGCCGCCGACGTGGTTCAGCCGCAGGGATCCGTTGCGGTACTCGGTGACCTTGGTCTCCACGTACTCGGCGCGGTTGTTGATGACGGCCTGGGTGTTGTCCTTCAGGAACTTGGCCGTGTAGGAGATCGGAGCTCCCGGGTTGGTGCGGCTGTAGGTGGCATCATTTTCGATGACCTTCTTCAGCTCAGAGACCTTGCCGGTGAGGACCTTGACCTGCTCCTTGGAGGAGCCGCCGTAAACGACTGCTTTGAAGGAGGAGTTCTCGAGGATCTTCTTGTACTTGGTCTCGATCTTGCCGCCCTGACCACGCACGAGAGCCTTGAACGCCGCTTCGACCTCGTTGGACTTGGAGGTGGTCTCCAACTTCACAAAGATCTGACGACCGTAGGACATGCTGGAGATGTACGCCGGAGGCTTGGCGTCGGCGATCCCGCTGTCCTTGATGGTCTGGGTGCTGACCCCGTTGCCAAACATGTCGGAAGGAGCCTTGGGGTCGTCCACCGAGACGGTGTAGAAGACCTGCTTGAACGCCACCACGGCGCTCTGCTTCTTGCCCTCATGGATCGCGCCGAAGTCGAGGTCCAGCTTGGCCATCGGGATCTCGAAGCTGAGGCCAAACTTCGCCTTGAGCTGCGTTTCGCTGTACGCCATGGTCTCGTCGTACTGCATGGCCGCAGCCGGGTTCGGGTACTTCGGGGCGACGTCCTTATTCCACCGCTCCAGTATGGTGTTGACCGCACCGTTGACATCTGAACGGGTCGGGTTCTTCACCACTTCCCGGTTTGCCTGGCCGGCTAGACCGGGAAGGTCCACAGTCACCGTGGCCGGCTTGCGGTCAGTGCTGACGACCGTGGGACGGTTCTCCACCAGGTTCCGGTCGGCCAAGACGATCGCGCCAGGGAAGGCGGAGGTCGCGTTGGACGACGTGATGGCGATGTCAGTGTCTTTCGGGCCGATCGAGCGGACCTTCTTGCTGACGACGCGGAACACGCCGTTGTCCATGTCGCCCTGGTTGGGGACCGGGTTGGAGACCTTCTCGCCGTCGTACTTGAGCACGTCCTCGGGCTTGTAGTTCAAGCCGCGGATATACCGGTCGACGTCATTGCTCGACGGGCGGGTCGGAGCTGGCGGTTTGATCGGGGGCTTCGCCGGCTTGCTGGTCGGGGGAGCCGGTGGCTTCGGCGGTGTCCCGGCAGGTGAGGCCTGTGCGGCCGGCGCTACCAAGGTGATGGAGGCCAAGGCGGCAACAGCGGTCGCGGCCAGGGTGGGTTTAAATGTGATGGTCATCCTCGATCCTTCACGAGGTGGTCCTATGGGCAACCGCGGAAGTGGACCAAGGAATTGCGCCCTCGACCGCAGTGAACGCTGACGTTAGCACGCCTCGGTGAGGTCGATATGGGGCTTTCCAGCGGAGCCGGACGGGTGACCTGCTGTGCCGTCGTTGAGGGCACCCATCAGCGAGTACCCCTGCGGAGCAACAGTTTCCATATCGTTAGCTGGCTTGCTTGACCGGGCTCCGATGATCCTTGATCGAGATGTCCTTCGATGCAATAAGACGCATGCGTGGTGGTCTTATCCGACCCTTCTGCGTGCATATCGACATGACGTCACAACGGCCTGAAAATATCGAAGGTTTTCAACTACTTTTATGAAAAAGCGCGTGGGGTGGGCCATTTCGGTCCACCCCACGCGCTTGTTGTGGTCAATCAGGGCAGTGCCAGCTGCGCGTCGCGCACCTCCACCGAGGCTTCTTCGACGTAGGACGCCTGCTCGACTCGGCCCGCAGCGAACAGATCGCGCTCAGCAGCACGCAGCTGCCCCAAGGCTGCTGCGGGAGCAGCAACAGTGACCGAAGTCACGCTGGCTTTCATGCCCACCTTCGCATCCGACTTGGCTTTGCGAAGCCCAGCGAGGACTTGGCCCACCGTCCCCAGCAACGCAGCGTCACCGTCGGTCCCCGCTGCCAGACCAGGCTCCTGCGCGGACGGCCACGCCGCGCGATGCACCGATCCGCTGCGCCACCACGACCACACTTCCTCGGTGGCATAGGGCAGGAAGGGAGCCAATAGCCGCAACATCACGTCCAGAGCAATCCGCAATGCGGCTCGTGCGGACGCAGCCGCCGCTTCGCCCTGCCCGCCATGGGCACGTTCCTTGACCAGTTCGATGTAGTCGTCGCAGAACGTCCAGAAGAACTTTTCCGTGTCCTCCAATGCCCGGGTGTGGTCGTATGCCTCGAAGCCTTTCGTTGCCTTCTCGACCACTTCGGCCAGCGCAGCAAGCATCGCCCGATCCAGTGGTGCGGTCACCAGAGCTGCCATGTCACGATCCGCACCGGAGCCCGGTTCTCCGAAACCGAGTGCGAACTTGCTGGCGTTCAGCACCTTGATCGTCAGCCGTCGGCCGACCTTCATCTGCCCGGTGTCGAAGGCCGCATCAGTCCCCAACCGTGCGGAACAGGCCCAATACCGCACCGCGTCTGAGCCGTGCTGCTGCAACAGGCCTTCCGGGGTCTCTGCATTGCCCTTGGACTTTGACATCTTCTTGCGATCCGGGTCGAGGATCCACCCGCTGATTGCCGCGTGTTTCCACGGCAACGACTCCTGAAGATGGTGGGCTCGCACCACCGTCGAAAACAGCCAGGTACGAATGATGTCCTGGCCCTGCGGGCGCAAGTCCATCGGGAAGATAGTGGCGAAGAGCTTCTCGTCACCGCCCACCGCACCCCATCCGGTGGTGAACTGCGGGGTCAATGAGGACGTCGCCCAGGTGTCCATGATGTCCGGGTCGCCCGTGAAACCACCTGCGGCATCTCGCTGGTCAGCGGTATAACCTGCTGGAACATCCACCGACGGATCGACGGGAAGATTCTGCACCGGCGGGACAATCGGTGCCTCGTGCCGGATCTCACCCGCTTCGTCAATCGGATACCACAGCGGGATGGGGATTCCGAAGAACCGCTGACGGCTGACCAGCCAGTCACCGTTGAGGCCGCCAACCCAGTTTTCGTATCGGACCCGCATGAAATCAGGGTGGAAAGCCAACTCGCGGCCACGGGCGATGAGCGCATCCCGCAGCTCAGCGTCCCGGCCACCATTGCGGATATACCACTGACGGGTCGTGACGATCTCCAACGGTTTATCGCCACGTTCGTAGAAGTTTGCCATCCGCTTGGTCGGGGTCGGCTCACCGTCCAGGTCGCCGCTGCTGCGCAGCGCGTCCACAATGGCGGTCCGTGCGGCAAAGGTCGTGCGACCCGCCACGTTCTGCGCATAGAACTGCGCGCCCTCGCCGGTCAACCAGTCGGGGGTGTCCGCGGTCAACCGGCCGTTCCGCGAGATCAGCGAACGCATCGGCAATTGGAGTTCACGCCACCAGGTGACGTCAGTGAGATCACCGAAGGTGCAGCACATCGCGATACCAGCGCCCTTGTCCATCTCCGCGTCCGGGTGGGCGAGGACAGGCAACTCCACCCCAAACACCGGGGAGGTCACCGTCGTACCAAACAATGCGGTATAGCGCTCATCGTCTGGGTGAGCAATCAGCGCCACACAAGCCGGCAGCAGCTCCGGACGCGTGGTCTCAATGTAGATCGGCGACCCATCCGCACGGTGGAAAGCCACCCGGTGGTAATGCCCCGGGTAGTCACGAGCCTCCAGCTCAGCCTGTGCGACTGCCGTTTGATAAGTCACATCCCACAGGCCAGGCGCTTCGGACTGATAAGCACGGCCCGCCGCAAGATGCTCCAAGAACGCTTGCTGGCTGACCGCGCGCGAGCGTTCGTCGATGGTGCGGTAACTGATATTCCAGTCCACCGACAGACCCAGCCTGCGCCACAACGCCTCGAAGGTCTTCTCATCCTCCACCGTGCGCTCGTCGCACAGTTCGATGAAGTTACGTCGGCTGATGGCTTCCTGCTTGGACGCGTCTTTGACGTCCTTGGCGGACATCGTGCCGCGATACTTCGGTTCGTAACCTTCGACATACGGCAGCGAGGCGTCGCCCCGCACGCCGTAGAAATTTTGCACCCGCTTCTCCGTGGGCAGGCCGTTGTCGTCCCAGCCCATCGGGTAGAACACCTCTTTGCCAGTCATCCGCTGATAACGGGCCACGCAGTCGGTGTGGGTGTAGGAGAAGACATGGCCCACATGCAGGCTGCCGCTCGCAGTGGGGGGTGGCGTGTCGATCGAATAGATCTGCTCACGCGGCAGGGCGAGCGCCCGGTCACGATCAAACCGATAGACCCCTTGCTGCTCCCATACCGGCGCCCACTTGTCTTCGAGACCGTCTACCGACGGTTTCTCAGGGATGCGGCTCGTTCCGGTAGGTCGCTGGTGATCGGCAGGGTGCGTCATGAGGTGAATCCTCCCAGATCACCGGGCCCGGCATCCAATCGATTCGCTGAGGCGTATCGACACCTCCGCTGTCCGATTAACTCCGGGCCCAGTCCTGCGGGTGCAGCCCCAGCAGAGGATCTTGGGGTTCAATGCCGTGCACGTTCTTCTTGTACGCCGACACCTGCGCCGCCGGGTTGGGCAGCCACAGCACGGGCAGATCCTCAGCGATGAAGTCGTGATAGCTCCGTAGCGACTCGTCGTCGCCGACGGTCTGGGTGGCGGCGATGAGCTTGTCGGCCTGCCCGTTGCTGTATCCACCTAGGTTGGCGCTGCCATCCGCAGTGAACAATTTTTCTCCCGACGGGAACGGCGGGAAATACCACGACCCCTGAGCGCCGAAGAAAGACATGTCCCAGGGGCATTCCCCGCCCCCAGCTGAGCATTTCGGGCTGGCCGCCGCCACGTCGGAGACCTCCTTGAGGTTGACCTGGATTCCCGCTTTCGCGAATTCACCTTTCAGTGAGGTCATCATCGATGTGCTTGCAGAGAACCCCGACTGACTCACTACTGTGAAAGACAATGGCGTACCCGCAGCGATACCCTCTCCGCAGTTCTTGTCGCCCTTGCCGGCCTTCTCGCAGGTAGTTGTCCCGTTCGGCGCCACCTTCCAGCCGTGCTCGGTGAGGAGCTCCACGGCCTTTTGTGGCTCATAGTCGTAGGGGCAGGTGCTTTCGACGTCGGTGTCACCAGGTTTGCGCGGCACTGGGCCGCATGTCGGAGTGGCTGCGCCATGCCATGCCGTGCTGGACAGATTCTTCTGGTCGATCAGATACTGCATCGCTTGGCGGACGTACTTCTGTTTAAAGATCGGACCAGATTTCGGATTGGCGAAATTCACTGCCATATACGTGATCGACCAGCCGCGCCATGGAGACACCGTATATCCCTTCGCTTCGATCGCGGCGCGTTGCCCCAGATCGGGAGTGGGAATGTAGCCATAGTCGAGTTGGCCTGCCTGCAACACCGCGAACTGGGCCGCATCATCTGGATAAGGCTTGAACACCACTTCGCTGAGCTTGGGGCGATCTTCGCCTTCATAGCGAGCTGACGGTTTCAGGCGGGTCTCGCCGCGAGGATTGAACGAGGAGATCGTCCATGGCCCCGAGGTGACTTTCCATAGTGGATTCTTTGCATATGCCGCAGTGTCCTTGCTGGCCGCGGTCAGGAACGCGAAGATCTTCTTCGCACCCTCCGGTTTGCGGTCCAGATCGCCGACCGGTGCGTTCGCCGCTGTCTTGCCCCAGATATGCTGCGGCAACGGAGCCATCGTGTTCAGCTGAGTGCCCAGGAACCATCCGGGGGAGTAGGCCTTATCTGTGGTGAGCGAGAACTTCTTCGCGTCGATCACCTTGAAGGAAGTCACGTTGTCGGGGAAACCGCCTTTGCGGTAGTCAGCCCACTCGGTCTTATTGGCTTTGATCAGGTTCCACCACAGCTCAACATCCCGACTACTGATGGGCTTACCGTCAGACCACACTCGGTCCCGAAGCTCGATCGTGATGGTCTTGCCATCCCTGCTGAACTCAGGGTAGTGAGCCAGCGACCGTCGCTCGTTGATATTTCCCTTTGAACTTTCTCCTGCATTATGGACCACCCCCTCCACGGTGTACGAATACAACCCTGGGTACAGCGCGCTACGCAAAATGTCGTTCTCACCCTGGGCATGCCCGGTCGTGGTGATCGGCAAGATCCAGTTCGGAGTTCGCAACACGACGTTGACGCCGCCACCCACACCAGGGGATTCCGACGGTCGTGGAGGCGCTGTCTCCGGACTGGAACAACCGGCGAGCAGGATCACCACGCTCGCAGTCGCGGCCACGACCTGAACGGCGCGGTTCGGGGGCCGGTGGGCGAAGGTCACGGTGCTCTCCTCCGAGGTGACACATGTCGAACGGTGTCGGTCAAGACAATGAAGTGGTGCGCCTCAGACACGGCCTCGGGCCGCGCGCCGGACACACTCGGGGTCGCCACGAACGTAACAGTTCGGAGGCAGATGGCTCTCGTCGTCCTGGACGAGCATGCCATTCGCGCTTGCCGCACCGACTACATCTTGGACAAAACGGGGCCCGTCACCGGTGCCAACAGCTGTCGCCCGAAGGTCTGACCCAGGTGGGGGGCTTACGGTATCCGGTTATGTCTCACGCCCTCTGGTCAGGTCAGGCCGCCGTGGAAATCGGCGTCGTGGTCTTCTTCCTCGCCTTCCTCCCCATCGTCGTCTGGCAGCATCGCCGGTACGGCGACTGGAATCGCCGCCGACTACTGGGTGCTGCTCTCGTTTCGGTGTATGCGGCGTCCCTGGCGACGTACACCTTGTTGCCGCTGCCCGATGTCACCGAGGCCTGGTGCGACGCCCACGGGAAGACCCCTCAGTGGGAACTGTTTCACTTCGTCACCGACATCAGCACCCGAACGGCCGGACTGTCCTGGCGTAAAGCGATGGTGCACCCGGTGGTCCTTCAGGTCGTTTTCAACGTGATTTTCTTCGTGCCCTGGGGGATCTTCGCCCGCAGGTGGGCACACCTGTCGATCCTGGGATGTACGGCGAGTGGATTGGGCGCCACGGTCCTGATCGAAACAACCCAAGCCACCGGTTTGTGGGGAATGTATCCGTGTGCCTACCGCCTAGGGGACGTGGACGACCTGTTCCTCAACACTTCAGGAGCTGTCATCGGCGCCGTCCTGGCACCGGCGTTTTTGTGGTGGATGCCCGACGCCCGGGAACTGGTGCACACCCGGCAGCAGCCGCGACCGGTCACCGTACGGCGTCGATGGACCGGGATGGCCGTCGACGCCACGCTGGCGTTGGTCACGGCCTCCGTCGTCGTGATCAGCGGAGACTTCCTCGGCGAGATGATCTGGGGCCAGGACGCTGACGCTTTCTCCTGGGGGCCCTTCCTGGGCGCTGCTGTGGCCTGGCTGCTGGTGTGGTTGATCCCGGCCGTGGTCGGCGACGGTGCGTCTATCGGGCAGACGATGGTATGGCTGGCACCACGGTGGCCCGTTGCCGATCGGCCGATGCCCCGTCGAGGGTCAGTGGTGCTGCGGGTGCTGCGGGCTTCGGTGATTCCTGGGGTGTGGACTGCCAGTTTCCTCCTGCCAGAGTTGGAGCCGGTCTGGTTGATAGTCGCCTTGATTGCGGTGGTCTCCGTGCCGTTCACCCACCACCGCAGCTTGTCTGGACTAGTGACTGGGGCAGTATTCGTGGACGTGCGCGGTGAGTCCAGGCACGCGAAGGGACGTCATGCCCCGGTGTCCTGAGTGGACCCAGTGTGCTTGCACTTCGAGGCGCCCACCCGGCATGGTGAATCTTGGATAGAGGAGGAGCTGATGCTGCTGACCGGTAGGTCCAGTGCGGTGGAACTAGTCGATGGCAGGGTCCGTCTCTACCAACTCGTACCTGACGGGCGGGTCCTGCACATCGACACTCCAGTTGCCGACTTGGCCAGAGCAGACAGCGGCAAGGCGGTCAATCAGGACACCGGCATGCACCACGCCGTCCTCAGGTTGATCTTTGACTCGCCGAACCTGCGTTGGCTAGATGAAGTGGTGGGCCGAGACCCTGTTTTTGTTGTCTGCGACGGGGATGATCCAGCGCCCCACGACGCCGCGAGGGTGCTCACTCACGCCATCATCACGGCCCGACGGATCCGACTCGACTTGCCTGACGCGACGCCCGTGCCAGTGCTACCCGGCCAGCCTCGCAGCGACCTGCAAGCGGCAGCAGCCAGAGTCGTCGGGATCTGCCCAGGGCCAGACCTCCTGACAGAACTTCACCCGCTCCTGCTTCCCACCGAATTCGTTCTAGAGATCGCGCCGATCGCAAGAGGACTCCTCGTCGCTACCACCGCACGAGTCCTGGAGATGCCGTACCACCAACCTTTACTGCGAGAAGTCCCCGTCGACGCCCTGGCCGCGATGACCCTGTCACCAGACGGTCGTCAAGCCATCCTGATCTGGGTCCGTGGCCACACCCCGCTGGACCCGGGAGACCCCCGCGACCTGGCACGAATAGCCTCCGCCGTCGAATTCGCCATCAGCAGAAGACGAGACGACGACGTGGCGGGGCCAGCACGACCAGACGTACGAGTGTTGGCACAGGAATGGGAGACGCTTCACCAGTACTACGAACTGGGAATGACCACCCCTGAGGATGCCGCCCGCACCGCCGACGGCATCCTCAGCTCGCTGCCTTCCTAAGACCATTCGACGGCCTGGCACCTCAGCCGGCGACAACATATGCCTGAGGCGCCGGATCATGTGCCGGAGTCCACGGCAACGATGGGGCGCCAGCATGAAGCTCCAGTGCTCGCCACGGACTCAGCGGTGCCAGAAAGAGCATCTGGATGTCTTCTTGGCGGATCACACTGGCTGCGCTGGCTTCTGCGAGGTCACCCCGGGCACACCAAAATGTATATCCGGTGACGAATGACCGTCCGAACTGCGCCCAATTGCGGTGATACAGCCGTGCCTGCTCCAACGTGGCCAGCGCCAGCTCCCACCCTTCCTCAACTGCCAGATAACCGGCGGTGACTGAGGCGCGAACCACAAAAACAGCCCGAGCCTGATCCCATGCCCGGATCTGAGCTGGCAACGGCCCCGACATATGAGAGCAGGCTCCTAATTTGAT
The DNA here is from genome assembly GCF_019331795.1 of Austwickia sp. TVS 96-490-7B. Taxonomy (GTDB): domain Bacteria; phylum Actinomycetota; class Actinomycetes; order Actinomycetales; family Dermatophilaceae; genus Austwickia. The sequence continues at coordinate 597,818 of NZ_JAHPZL010000008.1, read as the reverse complement.
CGCCTGGAGCCAGGATTCATAGGCCATGACGTAATAACTCTCTGAGACGTCTCGGTGACGTGCCGCAGCTTCCAAAAGATCATGGTGGCGCTTCCGGGCCGGGTTTGGATTGTCCCTCGGGAGAGGTAACGGTCGGGGTCCTTCGGCTTCGACCGCTTCAAGGACCAGGGGGTGGACGAGTTCGTAATCGGGGGCATGCATGCCGCGCACCAGCGATTGAATGGTCGAGACTGCCTCGTCATGACTCGTCACGCCCCACGAGCCGGACAACACTCGGATAGCCTCCCTCCGGGAGGGTTCGCCAGTCGTGGCGGAGATCATGTCGAGGGTGTCATGCGGTGCCTGCCAGTTGTTCGCATACCACGCGCTTAACGCCAACGCGCGGATTTTCTCCTCGCACAGCCCAGTGTTCTGCCACACCTGGGGATAAATGTCATCCTGCAAAAAGACGTCAAAGGTGTGGATCAGGCGAGAACTGGTCGGTGGCACGAGCCCAGGGTAGTGCGGTGACGCCCAGTGAGAGCCATGTGACGTAGACTTGGCTGCATAGGCGCTTGAGCCGTTATCAGCGGTGAGCCTCCGGAAGAACGGTGCGACCCATCTCCTTGAGCGACAGCGGGGATCCGTCGTACTCACTAGAACCGGACGGGAGGGCCCGTCACAGCCTTGGACCAGAAGAGCGGTCGTGCCGCATCCATGACAACGCGGCACGGCAAGCGAGGTGGTACCGCGGCACCCCCTGGGGCGTCGTCCTCGCGGCAGTAACGGGAGCGATCCCAGACGAGCCGAGACGACAGAACCGCGAAGGAAGCCCTCTCAGATGAGCTACCCCAAGGCCACCAGCGCCCCCGAGCAGTCCGGACAGCATGCGCCCGGCGCAAGCTTCGGCGTCCCGTCGTCCCCCTCGTTCCCCCGCATTGAAGAATCCGTGCTGGCCTACTGGGCTGACGACGACACCTTCCGCGCCTCCGTAGAGAATCGTCCCGCAGGTCAGGACGGATCCAACGAGTTTGTCTTTTACGACGGGCCGCCCTTCGCCAACGGCATGCCCCACTACGGTCACCTGCTTACCGGCTACGTCAAGGACGTTGTCCCGCGCTACCAGACGATGCGCGGCAAACGTGTCGAACGGCGATTCGGGTGGGACACCCACGGGCTGCCGGCCGAGTTGGAGGCGATGAGCCAGCTCGGCATCAAAACCACCGACGAGATTCGCGAGCTCGGCGTTGAGGCGTTCAACGCCAAATGCCGCGAGTCAGTTTTTAAATACACCGACGAATGGCGCACCTATGTGACCCGTCAAGCCCGGTGGGTGGACTTCGAAAATGACTACAAGACCCTTGACCCGTCCTTCATGGAGTCGGTCATGTGGGCCTTCAAACAGCTGTACGACAAAGGCTTGGCGTACGAAGGTTTCCGGGTCCTGCCCTATTGCTGGAACGACGAGACGCCGCTGTCCAACCATGAGCTGCGCATGGACGACGATGTCTACCAGGATCGCAACGACCCAGCGGTGACGGTGGGCTTGCGGATGGGGCCTGCCGCAGATGGCCGGGACGACCTCGCTGGTGCCCTGGCCTTGGTCTGGACGACGACACCGTGGACCTTGCCCAGCAACTTGGCCATCATGGTCGGACCGGACCTGGACTACGTTGTCGTGGAATCCGATGTGCCCACTGGCCGCCCCGAGCGGTATCTCCTAGGTGCCGAACGCGCTCAGGCCTATGCCAGGGAACTCTGTGGTGACGCCAAGGCCGATGTCAGCGACCGCATCGTGGCCCGTTACCGGGGAGCCGACCTGGTGGGTTATACCTACACCCCGCCGTTCGGATATTACCTAGGGCACGAGAACGCCTTCCGACTCGTTCCTGCTGAGTTTGTCACCACCACCGATGGCACCGGCATGGTCCACACGGCTGGCGCTTTCGGTGAAGACGACAAGATCGTCACCGACCGTGAGGGCATCGAGGCGGTCATGCCTGTCGGTATCGACGGACGGTTCACCGCGCCCGTCGACGACTATCTCGGCACCCTCGTCTTCGACGCCAACAGCCCTGTCCTGGAGCACCTCAAGGCCCGCACCCGGTATGACGCCGATGGCCCCACCGCAGTGGGTCTGACGGCGGATAGCGCCCAGGATGACGTCCGTCGCTCCCTGGGGGCGGTCACCGCCGGGACCGTTCTGATCCGCCGAGAGTCTTACACCCACTCCTACCCACATTGCTGGCGTTGTCGGCAGCCGTTGATCTACAAGGGCGTGTCCAGCTGGTTTGTCGCCACCACGAAGATCCGTGAGCGGATGCTTGAGCTCAACCAGGAGATCAGCTGGGTGCCCGAGCACATCAAGGATGGTCAATTCGGTAAATGGTTGGAGAACACCCGCGACTGGTCGATCTCGCGGAATAGGTTCTGGGGCAGCCCGATCCCGGTCTGGAAGAGCGATGATCCGGCGTACCCACGCGTGGATGTCTACGGCTCCTTTGCCGAGCTGGAACGCGACTTCGGGGTGGAGGTGCCCGACCTGCACCGGCCGTTCATTGACGAGCTGACCCGACCCAACCCAGACGACCCCACCGGTCAGTCCACGATGCGGCGGGTCACCGATGTCCTCGACTGCTGGTTCGAGTCCGGCTCGATGAGCTTCGCGCAGGTGCACTATCCGTTCGAGTCCAAAGAATGGTTCGAACACCACTTCCCTGGCGATTTCATCGTCGAATACATCGGACAGACCCGCGGCTGGTTCTACACCATGCACATCATGGCGGCCGCGCTGTTTGAACGTCCGGCGTTCAACACCTGTCTGTCCCACGGCATCGTGCTTGGTGATGACGGCGCCAAAATGTCGAAGTCGCTGCGTAACTACCCAGACGTCTCAGAGGTTTTTGACCGCGACGGCGCCGACGCGATGCGTTGGTTCCTGATGTCCAGCCCGATCCTGCGCGGCGGCAACCTGATCGTCACCGAGCAAGGCATCCGAGAGAGCGTCCGGCAGGCAATGCTGCCGCTCTGGTCAACCTGGTATTTCTTCTCGACATACGCGAACGCCTACGTCGAGTCCACTGATGGCAGCGGACCTACGGGGTACGACGCCCAGTGGTCGACCACATCGACCCATGTGCTTGACCGGTATCTCCTTGCCAAACTTCGTGAGGTTGTCGAGGAAGTTCAAGCAAAATGTGACGCCTTCGATATTGCCGGAGCGTGCGACACGATCCGAGGTTTCCTCGACGTCCTCACCAACTGGTATGTCCGGCGCAGTCGAGACCGTTTCTGGGACACCCGAGGAGCGTCCGCAATCCAGGCGCGGGCTGCGATGGACACCCTCTACACCACATTGGAGGTGCTCTGCCGGATCGCCGCTCCGCTGCTGCCGATGACCACCGAAGAGATCTGGCGCGGACTGACCGGGGGACGCTCGGTGCACCTGACTGACTGGCCGCAAGCCACTGATCTGCCTGCCGACCGAGACTTGGTGGCCAGGATGGAGCAGGCGCGGACCGTCACCTCAGTGGCGTCCAGCCTGCGCAAAGGCGCCTCGCTGCGGACCCGCCTGCCGTTGGCATGCCTCACCGTGGTCGTCGACGGCGCCGACGGTCTGCGCGAGTTCGCCGACATCATCGCCGATGAGGCCAACGTGAAACAGGTCGTGGTGCAAGACCTCGCTACCGCCAGCGAAGCAGACTTCGGGATCAGCACGCGCTTGACAGTGAATGCGCGGGTAGCCGGACCTCGGTTGGGTCGTGAGGTGCAGCGAGTCATTAAGGGCAGCAAGAACGGCGACTGGTCAGTGGGAGCCGACGGGACGGTTACCTGCGCCGGGTTGGCGCTGGTTGATGGGGAATACACCGTGGAGACGGTGGTCGACCAGCATCATGCAGCAGCCGGTGCCGTTGGGGTCCTGCCTGGCGGCGGCTTCGTGGTTCTCGACACCCATGTCACCGACGACCTGGCCCGGGAAGGACTGGCAGCGGATATCGCCCGAGCCGTCAACTCCCAGCGCCGTAATCTGGGACTGGATTACGGCGACGCTATCTCGCTGACCGTGTGCGGTGACGACGACCTGCGCGGCGTGGTCATGGATCACCAGAAATTCATTGAGACCGAGACCTTGGCCAGACAGATCGGTTTTGGACCGGTGGATGCCCTACCTGAGGGGCTCGGCGTAGCAGTAGAACTCGGTGATGGACGGGGCGTGCGCATCGTGGTGAAGCGCCTGTGACGCAGATATCGCCATGGTCCGGGCGCCTCGGTGACGAGCAGATGGTCGTCGTACGGGCAGCGTGCGGCGACGACCTAGACGCGCTGCGGGAATTCGGTCACGAAGCGGTTCCCGCGGCGTACGCCGGAGTGATCGAACCGGAACTGGTCGATTTACTGCTGGCAAAACGGTGGACTGGGGAAGCCCTGGCTCCGGCGATTGCTGCTGGTCGAACCATGGTCGCCTACGAAGCAGATCGGCTGGTCGGGGTCTGTACGGTGGGCATGCATGAGGGTGCGCTCGTGGTGTGGAAGTTGTATGTGCGCCCCGGTGACCACGGCCGGGGTATCGGCAGCGCCTTACTCGCCGTGGCCCGAGAACGAGCTGACCGTGCCCAGGTACGACTGCGGCTGACCTTCACCGAGGGCAACCGGTACGCCGACGCATTCTGTCGTCGGCACGGCTTCGTCGAGGTCGGACGCGAGGAGCAGGCGGGCATGCCCGACTTGGTATGGATGGCGGAGGAGGGCGCATGACCGAGAGTGCACGAGCGCAACGGCAGGCCGCTCGGCGTGCAGCTGAGGAGCTGGCGACGGCCCAACGGATGCGCGAAGTCGAACAGGCAATCCTGAGTCGAGCTCCTGAGCATGATCTGGAGCCATCGCTGGACCGGATCGCCGCCGTCATGGAACTCCTTGGCGACCCGCAGCGCAGCTGGCCCATGATCCACCTGACCGGCACCAACGGCAAGACCTCGACGACCCGGATGACCGAACGGCTGCTGCGGGAAATGGGATTGTCCACAGGACGTTTCACCTCGCCCCATCTGCATGACATCAGGGAACGCATCGCGCTCAACGGCGAGTCGATCACCCCGGAACGTTTCGTGGCGACCTTCGACGACATCGCTCCATACGTAGAGATGGTCGATGCGCGTTCGGCAGCCGCAGATGGCCCTCGGATGACGTATTTCGAGCTGGTGGTGGGATTGGCCTACGCGGCCTTCGCAGACGCCCCGGTCGATGTGGCCGTCGTCGAGGTCGGAATGGGTGGCTCGTGGGATGCCACCAATGTCGCTGACGCCGCCGTCTCGGTCATGACACCGATCGGACTGGATCATCAACATTTCTTAGGCCATTCGTTGACAGAGATCGCCACGGAAAAGTCGGGGATCATCGCAGCGGACGGCATCATGGTCAGCGCGGTGCAAGAGGGCGAGGTCGCTGAAGTCCTCTGGGAGAGGTGCCGTGAAGTCGGCGCTCGCGCAGTCTTCGAGGGTGCTGACATTGGGGTGCTGTCCCGCACTCAGGCTTTGGGGGGGCAGGTCGTCTCCCTGCGTGGTCTCGCTGGGGACTATGAGGACCTGTTCCTTCCGTTGCATGGTGGCCACCAGGCACATAATGCGTTGCTGGCGCTGACCGCGGTCGAGGCCTTTGTCGGGGGTGGGGAATCGATGCTTGACCGGGATGTAGTGGAACAGGCCTTCGGTAGATTCACGGCTCCCGGACGACTGGAAGTGGTCCGTCGCAGCCCGACGGTGATCGTCGACGCGGCACACAATCCGCACGGCGCGTCGCGGTTGCGGACGGCGCTAGAGGAAGAGTTTGCGTTTGCTCGGCTGATTGGCCTGGTCGCGGTGCTGGGTGACAAGGACGCCGAGGGCATCCTCACCGAGTTGGAACCGGTTCTCGACGAGGTGGTGGTCAGCAGGACCACATCGCCTCGGGCGATGCGTCCTGAGCGTCTCGGTGCGTTGGCGGCGGAGATCTTTGGTGAGCATCGGGTGACCGTGGTCCGTGACCTCCCCGATGCGGTGGAGATAGCGGCAGCCAAGGCGGATGCTGCGGCGGAGGCCGGTGGCAGCGCTGGTGGAGTCGTCGCTACTGGCTCGGTCACCACAGCAGCTGAGGTGCGGTTGATGGTTGGCGCGGGGGATGCGTCATGACCCCACGAGAGCCGTCTGCAGGTCACGACGGAGCCGAGACCGTTGAGGGTGGCCGGGGGCCGCTGAAGGCCCTCCGGTCTCGGGCGGTCTGGCCAGCGGTGTACGGCGCTCAGCGACGGATGACTCGCCGATTGGCGATGGTGGTGTTGATCTCGCAGTCATTAGTGGTGCTCTTTGGCGCGGTGGCTGCGCGGGCGTTGGCGCAGAGTTCGGGTCGTACGCTCGGGCCGGCCACCCCCCAGACGTACCTGTGGGTCGGGGTGGGGCTGGCCGTGGCGCTGGTGCTGGGATGCGGATTGCTCCGCCGTCGGCTCGGCGTGACTTTCGGCTGGATGTTGCAGCTGGCCACGCTCCTGTGCGGCCTGGTGATCCCAGCGATGGCGGTGATCGCCCTAATTTTCGCCGGCCTGTGGTGGATTGCGCTGGTGCAAGGCAGCCGTTTGGACGATATGTCGGAGGCCTATGCCAGGGAGCACCTGCAGGAAGGGTAGTCGGTCGGCGTAGGTGGTGCGCCAGCCAGCTCGGGCCAGGCTCGGGGATATGGGACTTTGGCCCCCGATCTGCTGAGGTGTCCTGGCGACCCCAGTCAGCCTCAGTAGGCTGGGCGGCATGACCGAACGTTCTCTCGTCCTCGTCAAGCCCGATGCCTTCGCGCGCGGACTTACCGGCGAGGTCATCCGCCGTATTGAAGCGAAGGGCTACACGCTCGTCGCATTGAAGGTCCTGACGCCGACCCGGGACATGCTTGCCCAGCATTATGCCGAGCACGAGGGTAAGCCGTTCTACGAGGGGCTGTTGGAGTTTATGGCCTCGGGGCCGGTGACTGCCGTATGTATCGAAGGGGTGCGGTGCATTCCCGGTTTCCGCTCGTTGGCGGGCAAGACCGACCCCACTGAGGCGCTTCCCGGCACCATTCGTGGTGACTTGGGACGTGACTGGGGCCAGGGCGCGACCCACAACATCGTTCACGGTTCGGACTCGCCTGAGTCTGCGGCTCGGGAACTGGGGATCTGGTTCCCTGAGCTGGGTTAAGTGCGTTCTCTCCGGAAGTGACCCGGTGCCAGCGGCGGTGCCGGGTCACGGTGGTGGTGGGTGTCATCCGAGCCGATGCAGCCTCCATGCTGCAGGAATGGTAGTCTTGACGACTGCCGTCGATCGGCCGCGGAGAGAGAGCGCCTGACAGACCGTCTGACAGGCACCGCGCAACGAGTCAAGGAGTCGCCCCATGCCACTGGATACTGCCACCAAGCAGAAGATCATGGCCGAGTACGCCACCAAAGAGGGCGACACCGGCTCCCCCGAGGTGCAGATCGCGATGCTGACGCAGCGCATCAAGGACCTCACTGAGCACGCCCGTGCGCACAAGCATGACCACCACAGCCGGCGCGGCCTGCTGCTGCTGGTCGGACGTCGCAAGCGGATGCTGCGTTACCTGGAGGCCACTGACATCGAGCGTTACCGTTCGTTGATCAAGCGTCTCGGCCTGCGCCGTTGACCTCATGCCGACTGGGGCGGCTCCCGACCGTTCGGGAGCCGCTCTTTTGGTATGTGATCGGGGAGCAGGACGTCGTCCGTGCGGATCGCTATTGTTACGGCGGGTCGCCGCGACGACGGATAGGTGAGGCGTGTAGCAAGACCCTGTAGCAAACTCCGCCTCGACCCGATCGGTGGGGGAGCAGGGGTGGCGGAGGAGACGCGGGCGCACAACGACGATGCGCCCCGCGACGACACAAAGAAGAGGAGGGCCCGATGGAGGGTCCAGAGATCACATACGCCGAGGCTGTTATCGATAACGGCCGGTTCGGTACCCGAAAGATCCGGTTCGAAACCGGACGTCTCGCCAAGCAGGCCGCCGGATCGGTGACTGCCTACTTGGATGACGAGACCACCTTGTTGTCCACGACGACAGCAGGGAAAAACCCCAAGGACCAGTTCGACTTCTTCCCCTTGACGGTGGATGTCGAGGAGCGGATGTACGCCGCCGGCAAGATTCCCGGTAGCTTCTTCCGCCGTGAAGGTCGCCCGTCAACTGACGCGATCCTCACCTGCCGTCTGATCGACCGCCCGCTGCGCCCGACCTTCACCAAGGGCCTCCGCAACGAGGTTCAGGTGGTCATCACGGTCCTCTCGTTGAACCCGGACCACCAGTACGACGTCCTCGCTATCAACGCTGCGAGCGCGTCCACCCAGATTTCCGGACTGCCTTTCTCGGGGCCGGTCGGTGGGGTGCGAGTCTCCCTGATTGATGGTCAGTGGGTGGCTTTCCCGAATTTCAGTGACATTGAGCGTTCTTGCTTCGACATGGTTGTGGCTGGTCGGATCGTGTCCCAGGGCGCGACGGCTGCTGATGACGATGTGGCCATCATGATGGTGGAGGCTGAGGCCACCGATTCCACCTGGTACCTGGTCAAGAAGCAGGGTCGTCAGGCGCCGACCGAAGAGGTCGTGGCTGAGGGTCTTGAAGCCGCTAAGCGTTACATCGCGACGCTGTGCCGTGCGCAGGATGAACTGGCGGAGAAGAAGCGGGCCAAGGATGGGATCGCTCCGCTGGAGTTCCCGATCTTCCTGGACTATGAGCAGGACGCTTATGACGCGGTCGAGAAAGCTGCCGAGGAGTCGCTGCGGGATCTGCTGGCTATTGCTGGCAAGCAGGAGCGAGAGAGCAAGCTTGATGAGCTGAAGGATCAGCTCAAGGCTGACCTGGCCGGTGAAGGGACGCCGTTCGAGGGTCGGGAGAAAGAGATCTCCGCGGCGTACCGCTCGGTGCAGAAGAAGCTGGTCCGGGAGCGGATCCTGCGAGACAAGGTGCGCATTGACGGGCGTGGCTTGGCTGACATCCGCGCCTTGGGCGCTGAGGTCGAAGTGTTGCCCCGTGTGCACGGTTCAGCGATTTTCGAGCGTGGCGAGACCCAGATTATGGGTGTGACGACGTTGAACATGCTCCGGATGGAGCAGCAGCTGGACACGTTGTCGCCGGTGTCGCGTAAGCGGTACATGCACAACTACAACTTCCCGCCGTACAGCACTGGTGAGACCGGTCGGGTCGGTTCGCCGAAGCGCCGGGAGATTGGGCATGGCGCGCTTGCCGAGCGGGCGTTGATGCCGGTGCTGCCGTCCCGGGAGGAGTTCCCCTACGCGATCCGTCAGGTGTCCGAGGCGCTCGGCTCTAATGGGTCGACGTCAATGGGGTCGGTCTGTGCCTCCACGCTGTCGCTGCTGAACGCGGGTGTGCCGTTGCGCGCGCCGGTGGCAGGTATCGCGATGGGTCTGGTGTCGGCGCAGATCGATGGTGAGACGCAGTATGCGGCGCTCACGGACATCCTTGGTGCCGAGGACGCATTCGGTGACATGGACTTCAAGGTTGCTGGTACCCGCGAGTTCGTCACGGCGATTCAGCTGGACACCAAGCTGGATGGTATTCCGGCGTCGGTGCTGGCGGGGGCGTTGACGCAGGCCCGTGATGCTCGTCTGTACATCCTCGACGTGATGAACGAGGCCATCGATTCTCCAGATGAGATGAGCCCGTTTGCTCCTCGGGTGATCTCGGTGAAGGTGCCGGTCGACAAGATCGGTGAGGTCATTGGCCCGAAGGGCAAGATGATCAACCAGATCCAGGAAGACACCGGTGCAGACATCACCATTGAGGACGATGGCACGGTCTACATCGGCGCGACTGACGGCCCGTCGGCGGAAGCGGCTCGGACGGCGATCAACGCCATCGCCAACCCGACGATGCCGGAAATCGGCGAGCGTTTCCTGGGAACGGTCGTCAAGACGACCACCTTTGGTGCTTTTGTGTCGTTGTTGCCGGGTAAGGACGGCTTGCTGCATATCTCTGAGGTGCGCAAGTTGGTCGGCGGCAAGCGGATCGATTCGGTGGACGATGTGCTGTCGATCGGTCAGAAGGTCCAGGTCGAACTCAAGGAGATCGACCCGCGGGGCAAGCTGTCTCTGGCCGCGGTGCTGACTGAGGAGCAGCAGGCGGCTCTTGACGCTGGCGCTGCCGAGGACAGCGAGCGCCGTGGGCACCGTGGTGACCGTGAGCGGCGTGACTTTGGGGCGGAGCGCCGGGACCGCCGTCCGGCCCCTCGGGAGGCCGAGCCTGAGGTTGACGTTGCTGCGGACGTGGAGGAGTCAGCGGATGCCAATGGCTCTGGCGAGAGCCGGGAGCGTCGCAGTCGCGGCCGTCGCCGCCGTCCCCGTCGGGACAATGGCGATGCGACAGGTGCGTCGCAGGATTCTGCTGACGAGCAGGATGCCTGATCTGACGACGTGATCGCGAAGGCCTGGACATCAATGCGATGTCCAGGCCTTCGTTGTCGGGTCATATCAGGATGTGACGAAAGGCGTGATTCATTGAGGGTCAAAGGGGGCTGCTGTGTCGCAGGGGTGTGGGGGAGACGAGGCGAGCTTCCGGAGTAGTGCTGTGGCACAACAAGTTTGGCGGGATGATGGCGCTGAGGTGACCCATTCCTCCTTTACTGACGAGGGGGCCCCTGCCAGGGGCTTTGGCGTGGGGCGCGCATTGTTTCAGGGGTTACTTACCGATCACTGAAGTGTCGGTGACTAGTGATCGAACGTTTTCTTGCGGTGCATGGGTAAATAAATGGCGAAATGGTTGATGCAGGTTATTCTCAGTTCGCCTTAGGGTTGCGCTCAGTTACCTCGTTCGCAGGTGACATGAGGCAAGGAGAGACCCCGTGACCATTTCCCCCCGCAAGATGTCCCGTTCTCTCGCAGTTCTCGCCGTGGCTATCGGCGGCATCGGCATCGTGGCCCCGAGCGTCGCCTCGGCTGTCGACGGTGGCCGTGACGGCGCGGCACCAGTCACAGCTAAGGTCCCCACCTACGACGAGTTCTACAAGTCCACCTACCGGGACGCGGACGGCCAGTGGATCGTCGATGGCGACATGCCGATCAGTTCAGGGGCAGCGCTCAAAGCGTTCTATGGCAACGTGTTCAGTAAGACACAGAGTCAGCGGCTCATCGTCAACCAGGTCAACGGACGCGACGATGTGTGGTCGGCCCGTCAAGCACGTAACCTGACCTACTGCGTGAGCGACAAGTTTGGGTCAGACAAGCAGACGGTCATCGACGCGATGGAGGGTGGCGGCCAAATCTGGTCCGATGCCACCAGCGCCATCCGGTTTGTCTACGTCCCAGCGCAGGACAAGAGCTGCAACACCCGCAACACCAAGGTCGTCTTCTCGGTGGAGCCGGTCAGCTATGCGTCCTACATCGCTCGGTCCTTCTTCCCAAGCTCACCGAAGTCCCAGCGCAACATTCTCATCAACATGAACCAGTTTGGTTCGAGCAGCTGGCCGGTCAACAACATCTTGGCTCACGAAATGGGCCACATCCTCGGTCTGCGCCACGAGCACACCCGCCCTGAGGCCGGGACATGCTTCGAGGACAACAACTGGCGTCCGCTGACCCCGTATGACTCGTCGTCGATCATGCACTACCCGCAGTGCAATGGCACCTCCTCGGATCTGTCCTTCACCGAAACAGACGGTGAAGGCATCCGCACCCTGTACGGCGAGTGATCTGCTGGCGTCGTCGCCAGGACAGCGGCGATGCCATGAAAACCCATCGGATGGTGAGGGCCTCGGCTATGCCGGGGCCCTCACCGGCGTACGGAATTTCGTTCTGATGATGCCTGCGGGGCAGATGTGACAGCAGAGGCTGTCACCAGGACACTTGACCACTCTTTGACCTGACATGGACGAGTGAACAACTGATTCTTGGACAAGTGATGAAGAAATGGGGACACCGAGTTGAAGCTGTCAGACAGCTGTGATCCCTAAGGTGGCGGTCAGTCGTCCAGTTTCGGGACGACACGACCCTAGGAGAGACATCGTGGTCCCTTCCCCCCGCACCGTGTCCCGCTCTCTTGCCGCCGCCTCTGCCGCCGTCGTTGGGCTCTGCCTGGTCGTCCCCGGTATCGCCTCGGCCACTGGGAGCAGCGCCGCGCCCACCCCGCGCCCCAAGGCCCCGACATACCAGGATTTCTACAATTCAACCCATCGGGATGCCGATGGCCAGTGGATCGTCGACGGTGACACCCCGATGAAGTCCGCCCCAGCGCTGAAGAACTTCTTCAAACGCGTCACGTCACCTGACCTTCCCAGCGGCACCGACCGGCTGATCGTCAACCAGGTCAACGGCAAAGACGACGTATGGTCCGCCAGCCAAGTCGGCAACCTCACCTACTGCGTCAGCGACAAGTTCGGGCCCATCAAAGAAGACGTCGCCACCGCGATGCGCCAGGGAGGCGGCCTGTGGTCCGCCGCATCCAGCAAGATCCGGTTTGTCCATGACGCCACTCAAGACGCCACCTGCAGCACCGCCAACACCAAGGTCGTCTTCTCGGTCGAGCCGATCGCTAAAGCGCCATATATCGCCCGGGCGTTCTTCCCCAGCAGCGCCAAGAGCGAACGCAACATCCTCGTCAACCTCAGCGACTGGGGTAAGGGCAGTTGGGAAGCCAAGAACGTCCTTGGGCACGAGATGGGCCACATCCTCGGCCTGCGCCACGAGCACACCCGGCCCGAGGCTGGCAAGTGCTTCGAGGACAACAACTGGCGGCCGCTGACCCCCTACGATTCAGCGTCGATCATGCACTACCCGCACTGCAATGGCACCTCCAAGGAACTGTCCTTCACCGAGTCCGACGGGGTAGGCATCCGCAAGCTCTACGGCAAGTGAGATCCATCGCGATCACCACGGCGTGCTGCCCCGGCGGGGAACATCCCCGGGGCAGCACCACATCCGCCAGCGGCACGCTGACATCACTGGACGGTGCTGCGCTCAGCCAGCGCAGCACCGCCAGCTAGTCTCAGTCGAGTCGGCCGTACCTGCTCTTTGCTTTCTCCAGCGCCGAGACATATCCGGCCCGTCCGTACCCGTCTGCATCCGCCTCTGCTGGCACTGCCAGCAGACCCCGAGCGGCATTGACGTCAGCACATCCCTTCCGGTCCAGCCAGGCGTCCAGTCCGGCGATGAGGTCTGCGGTATATCCCTCACCCCGACGTATCAATGCGGACGTCGTCATCACCACATCCGCACCAGCCAACAGATATCGCACCACGTCATCGGGGCTATCCACCCCGGTGGAGCCAGCCAGTGACGCCGAGACACGACCTCGCAACGCGGCGATCCAGGTCTGTGGTAGTCGAGATTCTGTCGGGGAAGACAATTCCACCCCAGAGACCACCGACAACGCCTCACTGTCGATCTGCGGCTGAATCCACCGGTTAAACAACACCAGTCCGTCTGCACCGGCGTCGACCAATCGGCGAGCAAACGAACCAAATGCGCTGAAATACGGCGACAACTTCACCGACACCGGCACTGACACTGCGGCCTTGACCCGTTCGACGATCTCGAGATGACGATCCTCTACCACGGTCCCGGCGATAGTCACATCCCCCGGGATCAAGTAAACATTCACCTCGATCGCTGCTGCCCCGGCGTCCTGCAACTGCCGAGCGATATCCGCCCAGCTGCCCACCGTCGACCCGTTCAACGACGCGATCACTGGGACATCCACGGCCGCGGACGCCTGCTCGACCAATCTCACGTAATGCGTCGACAACCCCGACGATCCGGTCGGCACCGTCGGAAAATACGACAGCGACTCCGCGAAAGACTCTTCGTGAAGTTCTTCCAGCAGCACATCTCGTGCCGCTTCGTGACGCAGCTGCTCTTCAAACAGGGAATACAGGACCACCGCGCCCGCACCCCCCTCGGCGAGCCGACGTACGCCGGCAACGCTTTGACTCAACGGTCCAGCCGACGCGACCACCGGGTTGCGCAGATCCAGCCCGAGATACCGAGTCCGCAGATCAGCCATCGCTCAGCTCTCCTTCCGAGCGTCCGCCGCGAATGACTCCGCCCCGCGCGTGGCCATCTGCTCGTACTCTTCCCAACGCCGGGCAACCTGCTCCTGGCCCAATTCCAGCAAGCGTTCGGCCTCGGCCGGGTCGGCGCCGGCCAACATCCGGAACCGCAACTCGCCACCGTGATAGTCCCGCAAGGTGACTCGCGGACGCGGGCTGTCCAGCAAGAACGGGTTACGGTCTGCCATCCGCAGAATCGGGTTGTAGCGCATCAGAGGCCAATGCCCCGAGGCCACTGCCTTGTACTGCTGCTCCAGACCTAGACGCATGTCAATACCGTGAGCGATGCAGTGGCTATAAGCGATGATCAAGCTCGGCCCGTCATAGGCTTCGGCCTCCCGGAATGCCTTCAGCGTCTGCTGCGGATCGGCGCCCATCGCCACCCTGGCCACATACACATGGCCATACGCGGTGGCCTGCAACGCCAAATCCTTCTTGGCCGTGGTCTTGCCCGCCGCAGCGAACTTAGCTACCGCACCCAGCGGGGTTGACTTGCTGGACTGTCCGCCAGTGTTCGAATAGACCTCGGTGTCCATCACCAGCACGTTGACATTGCGGCCGGAGGCCAGCACGTGGTCCAGTCCACCCGAGCCGATGTCATAGGCCCACCCGTCACCACCGACGATCCACACCGACCGGCGTACCAGATGATCCACCACTGACACCAGATCCTGCACCGCGACACCATCCAGATCGTCCAGCCGCTCTCGCAACTGTGCGACCCGCGCTTGCTGGGCGTGGATCTCATTTTCGCGTTCCTGGGGGGCGTCCAGGATCGCATCGACCAGGTCCTCCCCGATCTCAGCGCGCAACGATTGGAGGCGCTTGCGCGCCAAGCCAGCCTGCAAGTCGGCCGCCAATCGCATCCCCATCCCAAATTCGGCGTTGTCCTCAAACAACGAGTTACTCCACGCCGGTCCGCGCCCCGCTGAGTTCTTTGTCCACGGCGTGGTGGGCAGGTTACCGCCGTAAATCGACGAACACCCAGTCGCATTCGCCACCATCGCCCGGTCGCCAAACAACTGCGTCAACAACTTCAGGTACGGCGTCTCCCCGCACCCGCTGCATGCCCCAGAGAACTCAAACAACGGCTCCAAATATTGAATGCCACGCACGGTGCCAAAATCCACTTTGCTGCGGGTGTTAACCGGGATCGACTCGAAGAAGGCCACCTTCTCCCGCGCGGGCTCCCGATCCGGGACCGGCGCCAGGTTGATCGCCCGCCGATGGGGCTGATCGATGGGAGTCACCGGACACGCCTGCACACACAACCCACAACCGGTGCAGTCCTCGGCATACACCTGCAAGGTGTAATGCTCGCCAGGAATGCCTGCAGCATTCAACGGGGCCGTTTCAAATCCCTCCGGTGCACCGTCCAGATGTTTCCCGCGATACCGTTTTGCCCGCAGCACTGCATGGGGACACACCATCGAGCAGTTGCCGCACTGAATGCACTCCTGCGGATCCCATACCGCGATGATCTCCGAAATATTACGTTTCTCGAATGCGGTGGTGCCACTGGGATAGGTGCCATCCACCGGCAATGCCGATACCGGCAAGTCATCGCCGCGACCTGAGAGCATCGCTGCCGTGACATCTCGGACAAACTCTGGGGCATCCGAGGGCACCGGTGGCACCATCGGCACCGCGCCCCGGGCGACCTCCGGCACATCAACCTGATGCAAAGCGCTGATCGAGGCATCGACCGCCGCCTCGTTTCGGGCCACCACCTCAGCGCCACGGCGACCGTAGGTCTTCCGGATGGAGGTCTTCACTGCCGCGATGGCGTCCTCCCTGGGCATCACCCCGGAGATCGCGAAGAAACATGTCTGCAACACCGTATTGGTTCGACCGGCCAGACCAGCCTCTCGCGCCACCGCTGTCGCATCAACGACGTACAACTGCAGGCCTTTGGCGACGATGCCGTCCTGCAACGGCCGCGGTAACCGGTCCCACACCTCATCGACCGGGAACGGTGCGTTCAACAACAAGGTGCCACCGGGCTCGGCGTACTCCAAGACATCGACCCGCTCCGCGATCGACAGATGGTGGCAACCCACAAACCGGGCATGACGCACCAGGTACGGCGCTTGAATGGGCGCCGGACCGAATCGCAAATGGGAGACCGTACGGGAACCCGATTTCTTCGAGTCGTAGACAAAATACCCTTGCGCATATGTCCCCGGACGAGACCCAAGAATCTTGATGGTGTTTTTGTTGGCTCCGACTGTACCGTCACTGCCCAAGCCGTAGAACACCGCCGCAACGGTCCCCTCCGGCATGATGTCCGGCTCCGGGCCGACCGACAACGACAAATGAGTCACATCGTCGGTGATTCCGACCGTAAATCGCGGCCGTGGCGAGCTCGATGCCAGCTCGGCGAAGATCGCCTGCACCATAGCCGGAGTAAATTCTTTGCTGGACAAGCCATACCGGCCGCCCACAATCAACGGCATCGTGGACCGCTGCCCCCGCGACACGGCCTCACCCATGGCAGCGACCACATCAAGGAACAACGGCTCACCCAACGAACCTGGCTCTTTGGTGCGGTCCAAGACCGCCACCCGTCGTACCGACTCCGGCATCGCCGCAATCAGCTCCTCCGCCGGGAACGGGCGGTACAACCTGACCTGCAATACCCCCACTTTGGCGCCCTCAGCGCAGGCTCGCTGCACCGTTTCCGCCGCTGTTTGTGCGCCCGACCCCATCACCACGACGACGTCTTGGGCATCCGGGGCACCGATGTATTCCACCAAATGGTAGGAACGGCCAGTGCGCGCAGCGAGCTCATCCATAGCCTGCTGAGTGATCTGCGGCACCGCATGGTAGAACGTGTTCGCTGTTTCCCGGGACTGGAAATAGGTGTCCGGGTTTTGCGCCGTACCCCGAATGAATGGATGCTCTGGAGACAGGGCCCGACCCCGATGCGCCCGCACCAGATCGGTAGGCACCAAGTGGCGCAAATCGTCATCACTCAACATCTCGACGGTGTTGAGTTCATGGCTAGTGCGGAAACCATCGAAGAAATGGATAAATGGCACCCGGGAGCGCAAGGTCGCCAACTGAGATACCAGTGCCATATCGTGAGCTTCCTGCACTGATGCGCTGGACAACAGGGCCCACCCGGTCTGCCGGACCGCCATGACGTCCTGGTGATCACCGAAGATCGACAACCCCTGCGTTGCCAATGACCGCGCCGCCACATGGATGACAGCGCTGGTCAACTCGCCAGCGATCTTGTACATATTCGGGATCATCAACAACAGACCCTGGCTGGCAGTGAACGTCGTGCTCAACGCCCCCGCCTGCAAAGCCCCATGGGTGGCGCCCGCAGCCCCACCTTCAGACTGCATCTCCACCACCGAGGGCACCGTGCCCCACACATTGGTGCGTCCCTGCGCCGCCCACTCGTCGGCCAGCTCGGCCATCGTCGAACTTGGCGTGATCGGGTAGATAGAGCACAGCTCGTTGAGGCGATAGGCCACCGAGGCTGCTGCCTCGTTTCCGTCCATGATTGCCCTGGTCATCACAGCAGTCCTCCCGCGCGCACGTCGTCAGCGCTAGCTCCCGGGCGCACCGGCCCGACACATCCTGGCCCGGTCAACGGGATATCTGGTCTTCCTTCGGGCACCATGTCGATCGCATGGACCGGACATTGCTCATAGCAGGTGCCACACCCGGTGCATCGGTCATAGTCATAGCGGTACCGGTGGCCCTTACCGAGTTTGATGACCGCCTTCTCCGGACACGAGCCCAAGCATCCGTCGCACTCGATGCAGTTGCCGCAGGACAGACACCGCTGCGCTTCAAACATGGCCTGCTCGGCATCCAAGCCGCCGACGACCTCGTCGAAGGCGGACACCCGGGCGTCGGGGTCCAGTTCGGGTTGGGCTCGCCGCGTGAAATCACCGAAATACCACAGATGTAGGTCGTCGAGGTGGACGACCGGATGCTTCGGGGCACGTTCGTCACGCACCGAGTTGAGCCAGGCGTCGATGCTGCGGGCCGCACGCTTGCCATGACCCACCCCGATGGTGACCGTCCGTTCGGAGGGGACAGCGTCGCCACCGGCGAAGATCCCTGGTACGTCGGTCATTAAGGTCACCGGGTCAACCTGCACCACGTCATCGTCAAATCGCATCCCCGGGATGGACCGCAAGAAATCGCTGTCCGTCTCTTGACCCAAGGCCAGGATCACCGTGTCTGCGGCCAGTTTTTCGTAGCGGCCAGTACCTCGGGCCCGTCCGTGATCATCGAGCTCCATGATCTCCACCGTCAGGTCCTCGTCGACCTCGGTGATGGTGCGCAGCCAATTCATCCGCACCCCTTCACGCTCGGCCTCTGCGGCCTCCTCAGCGTGCGCGGGCATCTGCTCGGCGGTACGGCGGTAGACGATCATCGTCTCGGTGGCTCCCAGCCGACGAGCCACCCGCGCAGCATCCATGGCGGTGTTGCCAGCGCCATACACCGCGACCCGGCGACCCATGACGGGGCGTTCACCACTCGCAACGGTGCGCAGGAAACTGACCGCGTCCACGACTTTTTCCGCGTCTTGCGCTGGCAGGTCGATCTTCTTGCTCAAGTGGGCGCCAATGGCCACGAAGACGGCATCGAATTCGCCATCTCGCTGCTCAGCGACGAGATCTTTCACCGGGTGGTCGGTGATGATGCGCACGCCCATCCGCACCAATCGACCGATCTCCCCGTCGAGGACATCGCGGGGGAGCCGATACTCGGGGATGCCGTATCGCATCATGCCCCCGGGCAGCGGCGAGCTGTCATGGATGTGCACCTCGTGCCCCAGCCGCGCCAGATGGTACGCCGCAGACAGTCCAGATGGTCCCGCGCCCACCACCAAGACGCGCCGTCCAGACGGTGTGGGTGGGGGTGGATAGTCCCAGCCCTCGGCCAACGCTAGGTCACCCAGATAGCGTTCCACTCCGTGGATGGAAATCGAGCTGTCGAGATCGGCGCGGTTGCAAGCGTTTTCACAAGGGTGATAGCAGACACGGCCGTGGATCGCCGGGAACGGGTTATCGCGGGTCAACTGGAGCCAAGCCTCATGGGCTTGGCCCTCTTTCACCAGTCGCAGCCACTCCTGGATGTTTTCCCCAGCCGGACAAGCGTTGTTGCATGGTGGCAGGAGGTCCACATACACCGGCATCCTCGAACGGACTGGGGCAACCCGGCCCGATGCCTGACTGAGGTCGGGCAATTTGGTGATGTCGCGGCGGGACAAGGACATGCGGGCACCTCGCTGTGCAATTCGACTCGGCCTAGGCGCAGGCTAGCTTCGAGTTCATCGGATCATCAGGGACTTTCCGCCCGCGTTGGTCAGTGACGCAAGAGGGCGCGTACCGCGGCAGAGACCACCCGGTCGACCGTGGTGTCGGTGGCGGTCGGGACACCCACCGGTTCGTCGACCAGGACGACGTACGCCGTCGCCGCGTTGAGTACTGCTTTCTGCCCGGAGGTGAAATGTGGCCATCCGGCGCGCAGCGCCCCCAGGTCACCGGCACGGGTTAACACCGACCCGATGGAGGCATCGGAGGTGCGGGCGTGGCGGGTGGCGGCGACGTACAGCTCGTGGAGCCGAGCACTCTCTTCTTCACCCCAGGGGCGGGCCCAGGGCTGGAGCTCTGGCCAGAGCGTGCCCAGCTCGTCGGCGAATCGTCGGATGTCCCGGTCCTCGGACAGCGCGAGCGGCGGCTGTGTGTCGGACAGGCTGGGCATCTTACACCTCGAAGGTCTGGGAATAGCGATGGGACGACAATGAATTTTGAGAAGCGAGAACAACTTTCGTCCGATCATAGGCAACGTCGATGAACGTCGGGAATATTCCCTGGGAACCCGCGGGAGTATTCCCCAGCGGCGAGACCCGATCTGAGGCCTCCTAGGCTGGGGGGGTGAGTGAGACACCAGCAGTGATCCCTGTCGCCGTGATCGGAGCCTCTGGACGGATGGGCTCCACCGTGTGCGCCGCCGTCCGTGCTGCCGACGACCTCAAACTCGTCGGCACCTTTGACGCCGGTGACGACCTCGGCGACCTCGGCGGTGCGGCCGTCGCCGTCGAGTTCAGCGTCCCCGATGCCACTGTCGACAACGTCGTGCACTGCCTTTCCCGCGGCGTGCACGTCGTCGTGGGCACGACGGGTTGGGATGCCGCCGCCCTGGATCGTGTCCGGGGCGAGATCGACCGGGCCCGACACGATGACGGTAGCGATCTCGGTGTCCTGATCGCCCCGAATTTCGCCATCGGTGCTCTGCTGATGATGTCGTTCGCCCGCACTGCCGCTCGGTTCTACGAATCTGTAGAGATCGTCGAACTTCATCACCCCCAGAAAGTCGATGCGCCCTCCGGGACCGCTGCCCGCACCGCTCAACTCATCGCCGCAGCCCGCGACGAAGCCGGACTAGGTCCGGTCCCGGACGCCACCACTAGTGACCCTGGTGGTGCTCGTGGCGCCGACATTGATGGCATCCACGTGCATGGGGTGCGGCTGCGCGGTTATATCGCTCACCAGGAGGTGCTGTTCGGTGCCGACGGGGAGGGGCTGACTGTGCGTCACGACAGCTTCGACCGGGTCAGTTTCATGCCGGGAGTTCTCGCGGGCGTCCGCGGGGTCGCGGCGCATCCGGGTCTGACCGTCGGCTTGGAGCACTACCTCGGCCTGGACTGACTTTCTGCCCTGATCACACTGTCAGCTACTGGGGTGGGTACGACGAGGGGGCGTCCTGACAGATGTCAGAACGCCCCCTCGTGATGTCCGGCTAGGCCGGGATCAGGCCTACCTGGTCAACAGCATCGGGCTTTCGGGTTGCGGTCCATCTCGGCGTATTTGTCGCGCCAGAACTGTTTTTCCGAAGGCACTGGTTGGTCGGGGTGATGCCGCTGCAGGTGGTCGACGTAACGCTCGTAGGCGTCTGCACCGGTCACTCCGCGCCAGAACCATCCCAAAGTGCTCACCGCCTGGCGGCCGCGGACCCACAGGTCCCGACCAGAGACGGCGTTCAATGGTGCGCCTTGACCGGCGTCGGATCCAGACCCGCTGCTTTCCACTCAGCGAGGACTTCCTTCTCCAGCGCGGTGGGCACGAACGACGCTGGCGCGAAGATCCGACTCGGCGTCGCTGGCTCTTCGCTGGTGTGGAACTCTTTGCGGGAGAAGGCCTTCCACGCAGCGATCACTGCCGTCACAAAGACCACCAGCACCAGCGCCGCATACATCACCGACAAGGTGCCTTGAATGAAGGTATTAGTGATGACTTGATCGATCTGGGATGCTGTCTTGGCGTCCCCGAAGACGGTTTTGCCTGCTGCTTTGGCATCCTTCGCGGCCTGATGCAACGCCCAGTAGCCGATCGAGGTGTTATCCGAGAAGATTTTCTGGAATGACGCAGTCTGGGTGACGATCAGCAACCACACCAACGGCAAGCCTGGAACCCAGGCGTACTTGGCTTTGCCCATTCGGACCACGATGGCGAAGCACACACACAAGGCGATGCAGGCGAGCAGCTGGTTGGCGATACCAAACAGCGGATACAACGTTTTGATGCCGCCCAGTGGGTCCGTGATGCCCATGTAGAGCAGCCCGCCCCATCCCATCACCACAATGAGTGAACATACCCATGCGCCAACTCGCCACGAGGGGTCGGAGAATCGTTCCAATGCGGGAAGTTTCCACGCCTTGCCCAAGGCCCCAATCGCATCGGAAAACATGAACCGGGCGACTCGGGTGCCAGCGTCGATCGTGGTGAGGATGAACAACGCCTCGAACATCACCGCGAAGTGATACCAGAATGCCTTGTTGCCCAGCAGCGCGATGACAGGCACCTTGTGCATCACGTCAGCCATGCCCATGGCCAACGTGGGGGCGCCTCCGGTGCGGGAGACGATCGAGCGTTCTCCGACGTCCTTCGCGGCTTGCGAGAACAAGGATGCATCAACGTCAGGCAGCGGAGCCCCGCCAGGGCCGGTCAAGTGCAGACCATTGACATACTGCGCCGCGCTCTGCGGGGATGGCGCAGGGAGCCCCGCCGGGGTGACCTGTCCCATTGAGGTCGCTGCCGCTGAGGCGTTCATTCCGAAATACAGGTGCTGATCGAGGATGGACGCCGCCACCAAAGCCATGATTGCCACGAACGACTCCGTGAGCATTCCGCCGTACCCGATGACTCGGGCCTGGCGTTCTTTCTCCACCATTTTAGGTGTGGTCCCTGAACTGATCAGCGCATGGAAGCCAGAAATGGCACCGCACGCGATGGTGATGAACAGGAAGGGGAACAAGTCACCAGCAAAAGCCGGACCCTTGCCTGTCGAAGCGAACGATGTCGTCGCTGGCATCTGAATCATGGGACCGACCGCGATGATGCCCACCGCCAGCAGCACGATCGTGCCGACCTTCATGAAGGTTGACAGGTAGTCGCGCGGGGCCAGTAGCAACCACACCGGTAGCACCGATGCGATAAATCCGTACGCCGCCAACCACAAGGCCAGCGATGACCCGGACAGTCGCAGCACCTCAGCGAAGGAGGAATCTGCGACGTACTTGCCCCCGATGATCGAGGCCAACAAAAGGGCTACCCCGATCAGTGATACCTCATTGACTTTGCCTGGCCGCAGGTATCGCAGATAGACGCCCATAAACAATGCGATCGGAATGGTGCAGGCGATGGAGAAGACAGCCCAGGGGCTTTCTGCCATTGCGCCGATCATGACGACGCCGAGCACTGCGATCAGGATGATCATGATGGACAGCACTCCGACGATGGCTGCCCAGCCGCCGATGGGACCCAACTCGTCGCGGGCCATCTGCCCCAGTGAGCGGCCGTGACGACGCATCGAGAAATGCAACACCATGTAGTCCTGCACAGCCCCGGCCAGGATCACGCCAAGAATGATCCACAGGGTCCCTGGGAGATATCCCATCTGGGCAGCAAGGATGGGACCTACCAGCGGTCCTGCTCCAGCGATCGCCGCGAAATGATGCCCGAAGAGGACTCGGCGGTCCGTGGGCATGAAGTCTTTGCCGTTGTCGAAGACCTCAGCGGGAGTGGCCCGCCGGTCGTCCGGCTCCAAGATCTTGTTTTCGATGAACTTCGCATAGAAGCGCAACGCGATCAGATAACTTCCGACGGCGGCGAAGACAAACCAGCGTGAACTGATCTCCTCACCGCGGACGAATGCGATCATCACCCAGCCAGTCGCGGCCAGGAGGGCACAGAGGGCCAGATAGACCTTGGTGCGCCCGGACATTCGCTCAGGTTCTCTGACGGCGATGGGGGGTAGAGCGGGATCGTTGACGATCTTCCGCTCCGGAACTGAGGTGTCGACAGCCATGGTCGTTCCTTCGTCGGGGCAGATTCAACGGACGTTCGGACGTGCACGTTCGTTGTGTGGCCCGACCCTACGACGGCATCCTGAAGGGTGTGGAGTATCATCCCGCATCCGGCCGCATCTTGAGACAGGCGGTACGGCGGGATGACGCATCAAGGCGTGGTGTCTGTGCTGCTTAGCTGGGCGACCATCCTGGCTTCACCGAGCGTGCGCCCCTGCGGGTCCACGACACGAGTACGGCGCGCGCCATCGGGGGCGAATCCGGCACCCTGCAGAAACGCGCGAACCGTCTCCTGGGAGAACGGAACCCACGCCACTAGTAGTGCTGCGCTGAGAGTGCGAGCTTGCTCCACAGACGCTGCTAGCAAGCGGCTCCCGTGCCCGCGTTCTCGGTGATCCACGTCGACGCCCATGACCAAGATCTCTGCTGCGTTGTGCAGATCCGGGTCGTCACTCGGACCGACTGCGGAAAGACCCACCACTGTCGAGCCCTCATGAGCCAGCCATAACACGTGCCCTGGGCTAGGAGGGTCGCTCAGGGATGTTCGCCACGCTGCGCTGAAGGCAGCTGGGGTGCACTGCGCCAGCACCGCCTCCGGGAGATCTGCAGCAAAAGCGTCCGCCCACAGTGCTGCTTGCAGCCGACCCACGTCGTCAGCATCGGCGGGGAGGGCGCCGCGGACCCCGCGGTCACTGGTCATCGGTGGCCTCATCTCGTCGTCGGTAGGTCACAAAAGCCATCGCAAAACGGTCGTCCCGGTGCGTCTGCACCCACTGGGACGGCTCCAGGCGAGGGAAATGAGTCTCGCCTTCCGCCTCGGCATCCACCTCGGTGAGCTCGACCCGATCCGCGTGCGGGAGCGCCTCGGTATAGACCTGCCCGCCTCCGATGATCATCACCTGGTCACCGCCAGGCAGCGCGGCTGCGATGCTGATCGCCTCGTCAATGTCGTGTGCGACGTGCGCCTCCTGCGCACTCCACCTGCGGTCTCGGGTCAACACCACGCTGGCTCGTCCGACCAGGGGTCCGCCGATCGACTCCCAGGTACGCCGCCCCATCACCACCGGACGTCCCATCGTCAGGGCGCGAAAATGTCGGTGGTCTTCTCGCAGGTGCCAGGGCTGATCGGTGCCGTCACCGATGACGCCGTTGGCGGCGACAATAGCGACCATGACGACCTCGCTGCTGGCGCGGGAGGATCCGATAGCGCTGGTCATACGGCGATCGGGGCAGGAATCGAGGGGGCAGGGTCATAACCCACCAAGGTGATGTCCTCGATCCGATAGTCCTCCAGGCGGTCCCGGCGGGGCAGCGTGAGGGTCGGCAGCTTCCGGGGGGTGCGCTCCAGTTGGAGTCGGGCCTGGTCGAGGTGATTGAGGTACAGATGGGCATCGCCGAAAGTGTGGATGAAGTCACCGACGGCTAATCCGGTGACTTGGGCGACGAGGTGGGTTAACAGTGCGTAGGAAGCGATATTGAAAGGCACCCCGAGGAAAACGTCAGCGCTGCGCTGATACAGCTGGCAGGAAAGCTTCCCCTGGGCGACGTAAAACTGGAATAACGCGTGGCAGGGTGGCAAAGCCATTGCGTCGACGTCGGCGACATTCCAGGCGGTCACGATGTGACGGCGGCTCTCCGGGTTCGTCTTGATCGACTCCACGACCTGGGTGATCTGATCAATCTGCCGCCCGTCCGGGGTTGGCCAGGACCGCCACTGACGACCATAGATCGGACCGAGCTCACCCTCATGGTCTGCCCACTCGTCCCAAATCGTGATGCCTTGTTCTTGCAGCCAACGCACATTGGTGTCTCCCCGCAGGAACCACAGCAATTCCCCGACGATCGAGCGAAGGTGCAGCTTTTTCGTCGTCAGCGCGGGAAAGCCCGCCGCCAGGTCGACGCGCAGTTGGTGACCAAAGACCGACAGGGTGCCGGTGCCGGTGCGGTCGTCACGGCGGACACCCTCGGTCAGGATGCGCTGGAGAAGGTCGTGGTAGGCCTGCATCCGACCAGGGTAGGCGGCGCAAGGTCGGAGCGATGCAAGGGTCTCGCCGACGACAACACTCAGCGCCGTCATCACCACTCATCACGTGATGTGAGCATCATCACACAAGCTGTGGGCGTGGTGAACGCGCGTCACGCCCCACACATCGACAACGATGGCGCTCGCGGCGTCGTCTGAATCCCCCGAGCAGGCGGCGCCGCGCTCCTGCCTCCGATCCGCTCCGGCACGCCCGGTCGGCGTACCGACGGTGAGCCCAACGCCGGGCAGCGATACCGTTGAGAGTTGAGCAGTGGTCACCACCACCCCACCGACAGGAGCCGAAGTCACGTGAGTCACCCGCATCCGGAGTTGTCCGCCCCGCCGCCCCTTCCCACCTCAGGTATGCGCATCGTCGCCCTGGGTGGCCTCGGCGAGGTAGGCCGCAACATGACGGTCCTCGAGCACGAAGGCCGTCTACTCGTCGTCGACTGCGGAGTCCTCTTCCCCGACGACCACCAGCCCGGGGTCGACCTGATCCTCCCCGACTTCGACTACATCAGCGACCGCCTCGACGACATCGAAGCGGTCGTCCTCACCCACGGACACGAAGACCACATCGGCGCACTCCCATACCTGCTGCGCCTGCGCGGTGACATCCCCCTCCTCGGATCTCACCTGACCCTCGCCCTCGTCGAAGCCAAACTCAAAGAACACCGGATCAAACCGGTCGTGACCTATGTCACCGAAGGCGACCGGCGTACTGTCGGCGGCTTTGACCTCGAATTCCTCGCCGTCAACCACTCCATCCCCGATGCGCTAGCCGTGGCCATCCGCACCGACGCAGGCCTGATCCTGCACACCGGCGACTTCAAGATGGACCAACTTCCCCTGGATGGCCGCGTCACCGACCTGCGCGGTTTTGCTCGACTCGGTGAAGAAGGGGTCGACCTCTTCCTCACCGACTCCACCAACGCCGAAGTCCCCGGCTTTACGATGCACGAAAAGGACATTTACCCGGCGCTGGAACGAGTTTTTGAACACGCCGACCGGCGCATCATCGTCGCCTGTTTCGCCTCCCACGTGCACCGCGTCCAACAGGTCTTCGACGCTGCTGAAGAGTTCGGCCGCAAGGTCGCCATGGTGGGCCGCTCCATGGTGCGCAACATGACGATCGCTGAAGAACTTGGCTACCTGCGCGTCCCGCAAGGCATCCTCGTCGACGCGCGGAAACTTGCCGACTATCCCGACGACGAACAGGTGCTCATCTGCACCGGCTCGCAAGGGGAGCCGATGGCCGCCCTGTCCCGCATGGCCAACCGCGACCACTCCATCGAAGTCGGCGCCGGCGACACTGTGATCCTCGCGTCCTCCCTGATTCCCGGCAACGAAAACGCCGTCTTTCGGGTCATCAACGGCCTGATGCGTCTCGGCGCGAACGTTGTCCACCGCGGCAACGCCAAAGTGCACGTCTCCGGACATGCCAGCGCCGGTGAACTCCTCTACTGCTACAACATCGTCCGCCCCACCAACGTCATGCCGGTCCACGGCGAATGGCGCCACCTGGTCGCCAACGGAGCGCTCGCCCAAGCCACCGGAGTCGCCAAGGACCGCGTGGTGCTCGCCGAGAACGGCGTGGTCGTCGACCTCGTAGATGGGGTGGCCCGAATCGTGGGGGCCGTGGACTGTGGGTATGTCTACGTGGACGGATCGTCAGTCGGTGCGACAGACGAAGCTTTGTTGAAAGATCGGCGGATCCTGCGCGACGAAGGGTTCGTCACCGTGATCGTCCCGGTCGACGCCAGCCGAGGCAAAGTTGCTAGCGAACCGGAGATCCTCGCTCGAGGTGTCGCCGAGGAAGAAGACGCTTTCGTCAAGGTCCGTCCAGTGATCGTCGCCGCGGTCGAGGAAGCGATGGGCAAGGGCGTCATGGATTCCTACCAGTTGCAGCAGGTCATACGACGTGCGGTCGGATCGTACGTCGGGGGCAAACTGCGGCGGCGTCCGATGATCATCCCGGTGGTCATTGAAGTCTGATCCTGGCCGAGAGCCCTACCCGCCCAGCGGTGCCCGCCTCCCAGATGTCCGGGAGGCGGCGCGCCTCCCCACCGTGCCCGGGTCGTCGCCTAGTCTGCGACCGTGGTGAAACGTGCCTCTTCTTCATCGCGACCCAAGTCGAGTCGAGCAACGTCGTCTCGGGGGGCTTCCTCCCGGACGACTTCCGCGCGTGCCGGATCAGGCAGAGGGAGCAGCACAGCCGGTCGCGGCCCCAGTCGCCCCGCCACCACGAAATCCAATCCGTCGCTGCCCACCCGGGCACTGCGTGGCACGTTCAGTGGGGTCGCGCACGTGACTGGCAACGCCGTACGGCGGGTCGGACATACCGCTGGAGACCTTGAACCCGAACACCGTCGGGATGGTGCCGGACTGCTCGTCCTCGCAGTGGCCTTCCTTGTTGCCGCACGCGAATGGTGGGGGCTGCCCGGTCCGGTCGGTGTCGTCGTCCACGCTGTTGCTGCCGGGACGCTCGGGCGGATCGCTCTCGTCCTGCCGGTGGTGCTGCTCGGCTTCTCCGGGCGGATCCTGCGGCATCCGGACGACGTCCACGGCACCAATCGGGTGCTCATCGGGCTGACTGCGCTGGCGATGTCTGCCTGCGGAATCACCCACATCGTCTACGGCGTCCCGGCGCCTGCAGACGGTTTTGACCGGGTTCGCGATGCCGGAGGCATGATCGGCTATTTGCTGGCCGCGCCGCTGGTCACAGGAGTGCGGACCTGGGGAGCGTTGCCGCTGTTGGCCTTGTTGGGATTCTTCGGGCTCCTCGTGGTCACCGCCACCCCCGTCTACCGGATCCCCGACCGCATCGCTGAGGCCCACGATCGGCTCTTCGGTATCCATGACGACAACGCCATCGCCACCGGACGCCGCAGCCGCGCTGGACTAGACGGTCCCCGCGACGGTGACGAAGCCTTCGAGCAGGCCGCCCAAGTGCACCGTGCTGCCCGGGCACCCAAACCTCGCCGGGAACCGGCCATCGCTGAACCTGCCGTGCCTGACACCCCAGCGCCAGACACCACCGCGACGCCCCCCGAGCGGAGTCGGCGCCGCGACACCGCCACAGCACCCACGGTCCCGGTCGCCGCTGCCGAGCCCCCCCGCGCGGAGACCCCGCCCCCGCCAGCCCCGCCGACCGAACCGATGCCGCAGCGCGTCGAACAGCTAGCGCTCGCCGGGGACATCGCCTACACCCTGCCGGACCCGGCCGTGCTGGCTCCAGGCACCCCGTCCAAGGCACGCAGCGCTGTGAATGACCAGGTGGTCGACGCCCTCACTCAAGTGTTGGACCAGTTCACCATCGACGCGCAGGTCACTGGATTCTCCCGCGGCCCCACCGTCACCCGTTACGAGGTCGAATTGGGGCCCGGGGTCAAAGTCGAGCGCGTCACTGCACTGTCGAAAAACATCGCCTACGCCGTCGCCTCCGCCGACGTACGCATCCTCTCGCCGATCCCCGGCAAGTCCGCCATCGGCATTGAGATCCCCAACACCGACCGGGAGAAAGTCAGCCTCGGCGACGTATTGCGCAGCCAAGTCGCGCGCAACAACACTCACCCGATGGTGATGGGCGTCGGTAAAGACGTCGAAGGCGGATATGTCATCGCCAACCTCGCGAAGATGCCGCACATCCTGGTCGCTGGTGCCACCGGCTCTGGAAAGTCCAGCTTCGTGAACTCAATGATCACGTCGATCCTGATGCGGTCCACCCCCGATGAGGTCCGGCTCATCTTGGTTGACCCCAAACGAGTGGAACTCACCGCGTACGAAGGCGTCCCACACCTCATCACCCCGATCATCACCAACCCGAAGAAAGCTGCCGAAGCCCTCCAATGGGTGGTCCGGGAGATGGACGCCCGCTACGACGACCTAGCCGCATTCGGTTTCAAACATGTCGACGACTTCAACAAAGCTGTCCGATCCGGCGCTGTCACCCCGTTGCCCGGAAGTGAACGTGTGCTTCAGCCCTATCCCTACCTGCTCGTCGTCGTGGACGAACTCGCCGACCTGATGATGGTCGCCCCCCGCGACGTCGAAGAATGCATTGTGCGGATCACCCAGTTAGCACGAGCCGCCGGAATCCACCTCGTGTTGGCCACCCAGCGACCCTCCGTGGACGTGGTCACCGGGCTGATCAAAGCCAACGTGCCCTCACGAATGGCATTCGCGACGTCCTCACTGGCAGACAGCAGAGTGGTGCTCGACCAGCCAGGCGCCGAAAAACTCATCGGCCAGGGTGACGCCCTGTTTTTGCCGATGGGCGTCAGTAAACCGATGCGCGTGCAAGGCGCCTGGGTCACTGAGTCCGAGGTGCAACAGGTCGTGGCGCATGTCACCGGCCAACTCACCCCCACCTATCGAGAAGATGTCGTAGTCAAGGCGGAACGCCGCCACATCGACGAAGAAATTGGCGACGACCTCGACCTGCTCCTCCAAGCCACGGAGCTCATCGTCAACAGCCAATTTGGTTCGACATCAATGCTGCAGCGCAAGCTCCGGGTGGGCTTCGCCAAAGCCGGTCGCCTCATGGACCTGCTAGAGACGCGCGGTGTGGTCGGACCCAGCGAAGGCAGCAAAGCCCGCGACGTCATGGTCAAACCCGAGGATCTTCCGGCCACGCTCGCAGCGATCCGGGGAGATGACCCGCCGCCAGCGGCAGCAGCCCCGGCGTACGGCCCGACCGGTGATCTGTCCTCCGACGGAGGCGCCGTGGTCGAGGAGAGCAGCGAAGATGCGTGGGAGTTGACTGACCGGCGCGGTGAACGCTACTGAACTACTGGTCGGCCACGCCGAGGCGCTGCTGGCCTCGCTCCCAGTTGGCGCGATGGCAGCGGACGCGATGGCAGTCGGCGGCATTCAGCCGTTCACGGTACCGTGACCTGCGACGCAGCGACGCCGTATCCAGGCGTCACGATTTCGACCCTTAGAGTGGAGAGTATGACCTCACCAGGGCCACAGCAGGCCTCGTCCGCACCGACCCGTGGGGCTGTTGCCATTGTCACCTTGGGTTGCGCCCGTAATGACGTGGATTCCGAAGAGTTAGCCGGTCGGCTGCACTCGCACGGATGGCATCTCGTCGACGACCCCAGTGACGCCGATGTCGCCATCGTCAACACCTGTGGTTTTGTGGAGCAGGCCAAGAAGGACTCCATCGATGCCCTCCTTGAGGTCAACGACTACAAGCAGACCGGACGGGTCCAAGCTGTCGTGGCCGTGGGATGCATGGCAGAGCGGTACGGCGAAGAGCTCGCCTCCTCGCTGGAAGAAGCCGACGCGGTCCTCGGCTTCGACAGTTACGCCGATATGTCATCGCATTTGACTGACATCCTGCGCGGACACCGACCGCCCTCCCATATCCCCAGGGATCGGCGACAACTGCTACCTCTGAGCCCCGTCGATCGGCAGCAAGCCGCTCCCGACGTGGCACTGCCGGGACATGGCAGCACTGTGACGACGCCATCGCGGCCCCTCACCGATGACCTTCCCCACCCGGTGACCGTGAACCCGGTGTTGCGGACCCGCCTGAACGACCGGCCGTGGGCCCCACTCAAAATCGCCAGTGGATGCGACCGCCGGTGCGCTTTTTGTGCCATCCCCGGTTTCCGCGGCGCTTTCGTGTCTCGTCGCCCAGAGGACATCCTCGCCGAAGCACGATGGCTGGCTGAAGATGGCGTCCGCGAGATCTTTTTGGTCAGCGAGAACTCCACGTCGTACGGCAAGGATCTGGGCAACCTGCGGGCCTTGGAAGAGTTGCTGCCTCGCCTCGCTGAGGTCGACGGCATCGAACGCATCCGGGTGAGCTACCTCCAGCCTGCTGAAATCCGACCGGGCCTGGTCGAGACCATCGCTGCCACTCCAAAGGTCGTGCCCTATTACGACTTGTCGTTCCAACACGCGAGTGAATCGGTGCTCCGCGGGATGCGGCGGTTCGGCTCGCCTGAGGCGTTTCTCGACCTGATCGGCAGGATTCGGCTGTTTGCCCCGCAGGCGGGGATTCGCTCCAATGTCATCGTCGGATTCCCTGGCGAGCACGAATCAGATCTTGACCTGCTCAGCGACTTCCTTCAAGAGGCCAGGCTGGATGTGTGCGGGGTCTTCGGTTATTCCGATGAGGAAGGCACGGAAGCCGCTGGGTACGTCGAGAAGATCGACCCGGGCGTCGTGGCCGAACGCGTCGAACGCATCACGACGCTCACTGAGGAACTCACCGCCCAACGTGCCGAGGATCGGATCGGCAACGCCGTGGATGTCCTGGTTGAGGAGATCGACCCCGACGGGTCTGTGATCGGCAGGGCCGCCCATCAAGGCCCGGAAGTCGACGGCCATTGTGTGGTGGTCGGTGCGTCTGATCTGACGCTGGGACGGATGGTCACCGGCACCGTCATCGCCTCCGAAGGCGCAGATCTGACGGTGACCGTGTCATGACCTCCCAGCCGCCGTCCGATGCAGGGTCGGCTGTGCCTGCGCCGCCTAGCCCGTGGAACCTTCCCAATGCGTTGACTGTTCTTCGGATCCTGATGGTGCCGATCTACGGTTGGCTGTTGCTCACTGACGAGGGCAACGATGTCGACATGCGCTGGTGGGCTTGCGGAGTGTTTGTCCTGGCGATGATCACCGATCGACTCGACGGTGATATCGCCCGGGCTCGGGGCCTCGTCACTGACTTCGGTAAGCTCGCCGACCCTATTGCTGATAAAGCTCTGACCGGGATGGGTTTCATCGGTCTGTCCCTGATTGGTGATTTGTGGTGGTGGGTGACCTTCCTGGTGCTGTTCCGGGAGATCGGCATCACCGTGCTGCGCTTGGTGATCATCAGGTATGGCGTCATGCCAGCTAGCCGCGGCGGCAAGCTCAAGACAACATTGCAAGCTGTCGCATTGGGTCTGATGACAGCGCCACTTGGCGGGCTGTGGGAGACCAGCGCAATCGTGGTGATGGCCGCAGCGGTGGCGGTGACCTTGGCTACAGGCGTCGACTATGTGCTCAAGGCTCGGGCGATGGTGGTCGCGGGGCGGTCATGACATCGCCACCTGTCTCGCAGAGTGGCAGTGTCAGGACGTACGACGTTCTGACACTCTCCGGCCCCGAGATGTCCCGGTGGACAGAGGAGCGGTCCGCCAGCCTGATCACCGCGCTGGCGGATCGTGGCGAGACCGTGGCGACGGGGGAGTCCCTCACCGGCGGCTTAGTCATCGCGGCTCTCGTGGATGTGCCTGGTGCATCACGGGTTGTCCGCGGCGGCGCAGTCGTCTACCACAACGATCTCAAACATGACCTACTCGGCGTGGACGCCACCCTCTTGGCGACGGCCGGACCGATCCAAGCCGCTGTAGCCGAGCAACTCGCTGAGGGGGCTCGTCATCAGTGTCGGGCGACGTGGGGGATCGGCACCACTGGCATCGCTGGACCAGAGCCGTACGATGGTCATCCCGCAGGCACTGTGTTTGTGGCGGTCGTCGGCCCCGGACACCACCACATCCGTCACCTCCACGTTGCTGGCAGCCGTCACGAAGTGCGCTCTGCCGCATTAAGCGTCGTACTGGACGTGCTGTTCCACGTAGTGGGTCCCGGGTGACTCTGCACTGTGGGGTCTGTACGGAAGATCACTGGGCGATGTCAGGCCGGGCCGTTATCCTGGGGTCGTCGTCCTGTGCCATGGCGGCACCGCCTTTCGACATCACCAGGCGGACGACAAGCGTGGACGGGGTGAGATGACGCGAACCCCACCGGTCCCAGGGAGGTGCAGCATGGTCCTGCTTCGGCGCGAGATGGGCGATGCCCTACGTGAATGCCGAATGGGGCAACGTCGCACCCTCAGGGATATTTCCTCCATTGCCTCGGTATCGCTGGGCTACCTCAGCGAAGTGGAGCGCGGCGAAAAAGAAGCCTCCTCCGAGCTGTTGGCGTCGATTTGTGCCGCTCTCGAGCTGCCGCTCTCTGAACTGCTCAGCCGCGTCGCGGTGCGTGCAGCGATCGCCGAACGCGATGGCGCTCCAGTGGCACTGCCCCTGGTCAGTGACGTCACGACGCCGCTCAACGTTCAGGCCTCCGCCGCCTGATCGGGCGAGTCGACACCCACGCGACCGGAGAGGACAGCCCCCCAGGGGTCGTCACCCGCTGGCATCGCGGGCAAAAAAACATCACTCGTTCCACGGCGGCGTCACCGATGGGTGCCACCGCGACGGTGTGACCGCAGCGCCGACATGGCTGCCCTGACCGGCCGTGCACGTACGTGCCTTCCCCACGTCGCATGCTCCCCGTCAACGAACGCACCGCCCGATCTCGTTGCCCATTCAACGCTCGATGTGCTCGCCGCACCACCCGACGTAACCGCTCCGGCCCCAACTTCTCGACAGGCAGCCAGGGATCAATCTGTTCTAAAAACAGCACCTCGGCGGCATACACCGTGCCGATCCCAGCGAGATGGCGCTGATCCAACAATGCCGCTCCCACTGCGACCCCACCGTCTGCGGCCAACCTCGAGACCGCGCTTTCCTCATCCCAGTCTGGTCCCAGCAGATCCGGTCCCAGATGACCGACGACCCGATTTTCCTCTGCTGTTGGCAGCACTTCCAGCAATCCCAATCGCAGCCCCCAACACCACCAGCGGTCAGTGCCGACCACTGCCCGGACCTGCCCTTGCTCACCTCGTCGGATCGGCTCACCAGCCCGGCGCACCGACCAGGACCCCTCCATCCGCAGATGGCTGTGCACTGTCCAGCCACCGTCCACCCGATGCAACAGATGCTTCCCTCTGCTGACCACCGCCACCGTGAGGCGGCCCCGCAAATCCACGGTGGCGGCGTCTCCCCAGCGAAAATCCGTCACGGTCAGGAGCTGTCCTGTCAACACCTCGTCCAACCGGCGAGCAGTCCGCCAGACGACATCCCCCTCAGGCATCCCTCACCTCCGTAGCCGCAATCCCCGAGGTGTCAGGTGAAAACCCGCATTGAGTAGCGCTGCCACCACGGGATGATCCGAACCCAATGCCGCTGCACCATCGACACGTTCCACGCACAAGCCTGGCACCACGTGGTGATGCACTGCGTGGGCCAGAGTTTCGGCTGCCCGCGCCAACACGTGTGGACGGACGTCGTAAACCACCATGCTGCGTCCGCCCCGCTCCAGAAAAAACACCAACCGGCCGTCCTGCACCGCCACCAACGCGCCCGCCCGTCGAGCCGGACGGCCAGGAGAGCTCCCTGCCGTGGCCTGCTCAGTCAGTACTGGATCGGTGGTGACCATCGCCCGCGCTGGCCATGGCAAGGCCGCTCCGAACGGTTGCGCCGGATCCACGGCCGCCAGGAGCAGGACCGCCTCCTGCTCACCCGCATCGCTGCCCGGCAGGCCTCTGCCCGCTGCTCGCAATCGATCCACCACCCCCGACGACGCGAACTGGGCCGCGCCTAAACCCTCCACGAAATAGCCGCGACGGACCTGTCCGGCTTCCTCCGCTAACGACAACACCCGATACACCGAAGAAAACCCGCCCGGCACCGGATCCGCAGCCACCACGTCCCGAGTCACGACGCCGTACCGCTCCAGGAGCAGCTGGGTCGCCACATGGATCCGTTCGGTCGGATCGGTGATCGGTGCAGGAAGCGCTGCCCACCTGCCCACGCCGGTCGACGGTGTGGGGTTGGCCATTCCCGGGCGGATGCCGGCAGTGGAACCCGCCCAGGTCCGCCCGGACCAACCCCGATGACCAGAGATGCGTCCTATGCGTGGGGAGGCTGACCCGTCACGACGGGCACGTCTAGTCGGACGTCGACTACCGACCAATGCCCGCACCGGGGCGAACGAGTCATTACTGACCCGGCCTGCCCACACCAGCTCCCACAGCAGGTCCAACACCTCCTTCTCGGTGCCTTCCACTGTGTCCTGCAACGACCTGAAGTGATATCCGCCAGCTCGGTCAAACACCGACGCCAGCTGCTCGGCAGCTGATGACACCTGCGTTGGCTGCGCCAATGTCCACGGCGCGCCGCTCATCGGATGCCAGGACACCCACCCGCCGTCGATCCCGGAAGACCCTTGCCCTTGCCAGCACACCTCCCCGGTGGATAACAACTCGTCCAGATCTCCTGGGACGTATCCCTTCACTCGGGTGGGAAGGACCATCGACTCCCACGCTGACGCCGGCAATGCGAGCCCCGCTAGCTGCTCCAGTACTGACAGCACCCCGTCGGGGCCTCGCGCCGATCCACCCACTCCGTGCCAGGCCGGTAAGAAGCGCGCCAACTCCTGCTGAGCGACAGGCTCCACCTCCGCACGCAGCGCTGCCAACGACCGTCGCTTCAGGAGCCGCAACACCTCTGGATCGCACCATTCGACGTGCTGATCTCCAGGGGCTGTCGTTGGCATTGGCCTAGTGGGCAGCACATGTTCTGGGCGCATCTGGCCGTGCACCAGCCGTCGGGCTCCCGTTAACCGGGTCAGCACATCGACAGCGACCGCTGTGCCGAGACCCGTCCATGCCGCGAACTCCCCAGCTCGGAAAGGACCATGCGTGCGGGCATAACGCACCGCCAGGTCAGCCAACGGATCAGGCACCACCTCTAAAAAGGGGTCCGGCACCCCCGGCGGCGGCACTACTCCTAGAGCGTCACGCACCCTGCCCGCATCTTCGACGACCGCCCATCGAGGTTCGCCAGCCACCCGGATCTCCATCAGACGCCGTGCCCCAGCCAGCTGCGTCAACCACGACGTGACCTCCGGTCGACAGGACAACACCGTGCGCTGCTGGATGTCGTCGGTACTAATCGGACCGAGACGACGTACCAGGTCGGCGATGTCCTCCTCTGTGCGGCACTGACGGTCCTCCGCCAGATGTTGCAGGGCCGCTTCGGTGTCGATCACCACCTGCGGGTCCAACAAGTCAGCCAGTGCGGCGCCATCCTGGCGACCCAACAGGTCGGCTAACAGGTCAGGGTCGACAGATAGTGCTGCTGCCCGCCGTTCGGCCAAGGGGGAATCCCCCTCATAGAGAAACTGGGCCACATACCCAAACAGCAGATGGCGAGCGTACGGCGACGGCGCACAGGTGTGCACGGTGTGGACGGCGATCTCACGCGAGCGTAATCGTCGCAGGAGATCTGTTAGCGCGGGGACGTCGAAAACGTCCTGTACACACTCCCGGAGTGCTTCCAGAATGATGGGAAAGGTGGGGTACGCCGAAGCCACCGTCAGCAACTGAGCCGAGCGTTGTCGCTGTTGCCATAGCGCCTGGCGACGCCCGGGGTGGCGGCGTGGCAGCAATAAGGCCCTGGCGGCGCACTCCCGGAAGCGGGCCGCGAACAGAGCTGACCCACCGATTTGGGCGGTAACCAGGTCAGCCACATCATCTGGGTCGACTAGCAGGAGATCCACGACGTCAGCCAGAGGATCGTCTTCGGACGGGCCGGTGTCAGTGTCGGGTAGACGGATCACGATCCCGTCGTCGGCGTGCATGGCTTGGACGTCCACCCCGTGTCGTTCCCGTAGCCGTGCCGCGAGGATCATCGCCCACGGAGCGTGCACGGCAGATCCGTAGGGGGAGTGAATTACTACTTGCCAGTCACCAATCTCGTCGCGGAATCGTTCGACCAGCAGGGTCCGATCATCAGGGACTCGACTGGTGGATTCGCGTTGTTCTCCGAGGTAGGTGATGAGATTGTCTGCAGCCCAGGGGTCGAGCCCGTCGGTGACGAGACGGTCTCGTGCTGCTGCGGGGGGCAGCGCACAGAGCTCACGGGTGTATTCGCCGATGGCGCGACCCAGATGGACCGGACGCCCTGCTGAGTCGCCTTTCCAGAACGGGAGCCGGGCGGCGCTGCCGGGTGCCGGGGTGACTAAGACCTGGTCGGTGGTGATGTCCTCGATCCGCCAGGATGAGGTGCCCAAGGTGAAGACGTCACCGACCCGGGACTCATAGACCATTTCCTCGTCGAGTTCTCCGACCCGTCGACCGCTGCCCTCGCCGACTAAGAAGACGCCGTACAAACCCCGGTCGGGGATGGTGCCGCCGCTGGTGACGGCGAGTCGTTGCGCTCCAGGGCGGGCGCTGATGGTCCCGGCGAGGCGGTCCCAGACGATGCGGGGTCGCAGCTCGGCGAACTCTTCGCTGGGGTAGCGCCCCGCGAGCATATCCAGGACTGATTCGAGGACTGGCAGGGACAGCGTGCTGTACGGCGCACTGCGTCGGAGCAGATCCAGTAGGTCGGTGACCGCCCAGTCGTCCATCGCGCTCATCGCCACGATGTGTTGGGCGAGTACATCGAGGGGGTTTGCTGGGATGTGTACCGGTTCGATGTGGCCGTCCCGCATGAGGCGAGTCACCACCGTGGTCTGCATCAGGTCGCCGCGGCTCTTGGGGAAGAAGACACCGTGCGAGACCGCTCCGACCTGGTGGCCGGCGCGTCCAACGCGTTGTAGCCCACTGGCAACGCTGGGCGGTGCCTCGACCTGCACCACGAGGTCGACGGCTCCCATATCGATCCCTAGTTCGAGGCTGTTGGTGGCGACGACGGCAGGTAAACGTCCTGCTTTGAGGTCATCTTCGATGATGGCGCGTTGTTCTTTGCTGACGGATCCGTGGTGAGCGCGGGCCAGTGCTGCGGGAGCGCCCCGGGAGAAGGTGCTGGGAGCGGGGCTGTCGTGGGTCCCGTTCCCGTTGCGAGGGGTATCGTTTTCGGCTGCGATGCGATCCTCGTTGATTTCGTTGAGTCGGGCGGTGAGTCGTTCAGCCAGACGACGACTGTTGGCGAAGACGAGGGTGGTGCGATGAGCGGTGATGAGGTCGACGAGGCGTTCTTCGACGTGGGGCCAGATTGAGGTACGTCGGGGGTCTCCTGCGGCTGGTCCGCTGAGGTCGCCGGTAGGGGTGCCCATCTCAGCAAGGTCAGGGACGGGGACGACCACGTCGAGGCGCCACTGTTTGGTGGTGGGTGGGGCGACCACGGTCACGGGTCGGGGACCCCCGAGGAACCGGGTGACCTCGTCGACGGGACTGACCGTGGCAGAGAGCCCGATGCGTTGGGCGGGTTGGGGGAGGAGCGCGTCGAGGCGTTCCAGGGTGACTGCGAGGTGGCTGCCGCGTTTGGTGCCGGCCACGGCGTGGACTTCGTCGAGGATCACGGTGTGCACGCCAGCGAGGACTCGTCGTGCTTGGGAGGTGAGCAGCAGAAAGAGTGACTCAGGCGTGGTGATGAGGATGTCACTGGGGTGGCTGACGAAAGCGCGACGTTGCTCCGGTGGGGTGTCGCCGGAACGGACCGCGATGCTGATCGCCGGTGGGGGCAGTCCGAGTCGGTGGTGCTCATTGCTGATCCCGGCCAGTGGGGCGCGCAGGTTGCGTTCGACGTCGACAGCCAGGGCTTTCATCGGGGAGACATAGATGATGCGGCAGCGGTGGGCGGGGTCTTCTGGAGCCGGCTCCCGGGCGAGTCCGTCGAGGGCCCATAGGAAAGCAGAGAGGGTCTTGCCAGAGCCGGTGGGTGCGATGACGAGGGTGTGGTCGCCGCCGCTGATAGCGGTCCACGCTCCTTGTTGGGCTGGGGTGGGTATGGCGAAGGCCCCGGTGAACCAGTTACGGGTCGCGGGGGAGAATCGCTGCAGGATGTCCGGGTCGTCCGCCATGGTGAATCCAGCGTGGCATGCGGCACCGACATCGCAGGCTGCTGTGGCGGGGCCGTCCCCGCGTTCAGGGCAGATCTGGTTGACTTCTTCGATGCGATTGATGGAGTTTTGGCGGTTGATGGAGGAGGAGTTCGGTCGGGGGCGGGCCAGGATGGTCGCAGACCATCAGGCATTGTCCGAGCTGGGGAGCATGACGGCTTCGGAAGCGTTGGCTGCGGGGGTGGCGCCACGGCAGATCTGGGAGGCGGTGTGCGTGGCAATGGCGGTGCCACCAGAACGCCAATGGGGCCGGGACAGGCCGGTACGGCGGGGACCGATTGACTAAGCGCGCCCAGCCGACGTTCGAACACAAGTTCGGCTAAGGTGTCGTCCACAGGGGGGTCGGCCGGTCTTCGTTCCGTCCACATCAGTACGCCGTGACGGGGCGTTGTCGGTGCCGACCTTTAACGTCTGACCGGACGCCGAGGCGCTGATCGCGCACCGGTCATGGTCGCAGGTAGACGGCCGATAACGAGTGTTGAGATGGGCAGGTGCGAGATGGCTGCTTCGGCAGATCAGAAGGTGAAATCGCTGGAAACGGTGATGGCGCAGATCGAGAAGTCCCACGGTAAGGGGGCGGTGATGCGCTTGGGGGATGACGTTCGCCCTCCGATTGAGGTCATCCCGACCGGGTCGATCGCGTTGGACGTGGCGTTGGGGATTGGTGGGTTGCCGCGGGGGCGGATCGTGGAGATTTATGGCCCAGAGTCTTCGGGTAAGACGACGGTTGCTTTGCACGCGGTAGCAAATGCGCAGAAAGCCGGTGGTATCGCGGCATTCATCGACGCCGAGCACGCTTTGGACCCGGAGTATGCAAAGAAACTGGGCGTCGATACGGATGCGCTGTTGGTCAGCCAGCCTGACACCGGTGAGCAGGCGTTGGAAATCGCGGACATGCTGATTCGCTCCGGCGCGCTGGACATCATCGTCATTGACTCGGTGGCGGCGTTGGTGCCGCGTGCTGAAATCGAGGGCGAGATGGGTGATTCACATGTCGGTTTGCAGGCTCGGTTGATGAGCCAGGCGTTGCGGAAGATCACTGGTGCGCTCAACAGCACTGGGACTACGGCGATCTTCATTAACCAGCTGCGCGAGAAGATCGGCGTGATGTTTGGCTCCCCGGAGACCACGACCGGTGGTAAAGCATTGAAGTTCTACGCTTCGGTGCGGATGGATGTGCGGCGGATTGAGACATTGAAGGACGGCTCGGAGCCGGTTGGTAACCGCACCCGTTGCAAAGTTGTCAAAAATAAAGTGTCCCCGCCGTTCAAGCAGGCGGAATTCGACATCATCTATGGTCAGGGCATTTCCCGCGAGGGCGGCCTCATTGATATGGGTGTGGAGCACGGCTTCGTGCGAAAGTCCGGCGCTTGGTATACGTACGAAGGTGACCAGCTGGGACAGGGCAAAGAAAATGCGCGGAACTTCCTGCGAGACAACCCTGGTCTGGCTGACGAACTAGAACGCAAGATCAAAGCGAAGCTGGGAGTCGGCCCGGGGGCCAAGGAGCCGGTGACATCTGCTGCTGGTGACACGGCACCGGCGCCGGAGAAGCCTGCCCGTAAGGGCCGGGGCAAGGCTCCCGCCGACGTGCCGTTGGCCACGGTGCCGACGTCCTTCTGAGGGTGATGTGAGCTCATCGGTGCCGCAGGGGCAGGACGCACTGTCCCGCGTCGAGGTGGCGCGTCGGGCCTTGGCAGAGGCTGAGGCCCGACATGCCATCGGATCGACGGGGAGCACTCCAGGGGCAGATCGTCCCGGCGGGGTGAAGCGATCCTCATCGACAGAGAAGGAGCAGCAGGGGTCGTCAGCGCCCGCTGCTGATCCGTATGAGACAGCTCGGCACTACGTGCTGCGGCTGTTGACTGCGGCGCCACGCAGCCGGGCTGACTTGGCTGAGAAATTACGCCGCCGAGGTATCCCGCTCGAGGTAGCCTCCTCCGTCCTGGACCGGATGGAGGAGGTCGGCTTGGTCGATGACCGGGAGTACGCCGGAATGTTGGTGCGCAGCGTGCAGAGTGGTCGTGGGCTGGCCCGGCGGGGGTTACGCGTCGAGTTGCGTCGTCACGGTATCGACCCGGAACTCGCCGAAGAGGCACTAGCCCAGGTCGACGAGGTCACGGAGCGGGACGAGGCGCGTCGAGTAGTCGACAAACGCTTACGTACCATGCACGGGCTGCCACGCCCAACTCAGATACGACGACTGGCTGGGACGTTGGCTCGGAAAGGCTACTCGGCGGACGTGTCTGCGGCTGTGATCCGAGAAGCACTGCAAGACAGCCCAGAGCATCAACGGGATTGACGTGGGGAGGCACACATCTCCTCCTGAACCGACAGTGATGTCCTCACGGGGCTCAAATGGTGGAGATCCAGTCGTGCCGCAAAATCGGGAAGACCTCAATGACGTCTCGGCGGGTCTGAGGGTCCAAGATGTACCAGGTGCTGACCAGCAAGATACTGGTCAGCGCGGGGGCGATCACGTTTCGTTCCATGCGGCTGTTGGTCGTGAGCAGAGGCAGCCCGAACCGTTCCTTCGTCCAGATCCACACGATAGGGACGGGGACCTTACGTTTGGTGATGCTGTCGCCCAGGATGTGGCTGATGATTCCCAGCGCTGCGGCAAAGGGAAGGTGGGTGTCCGCTGACGCGACATGCTCGAGCATCCACCAGGCACCGACCCAGGAAACCCCAGCGTTGACTCCAGCACCCATATAGGTCCCGCCGAGCATCGTGACAGCACGTAACGCCAACCCGATGGCTAAGGCCAGCGCAAATAATCGGGTCGGGTAGGACCGGGCGGCGTAGGTGAAGAGCATGTACGCCAACGGCGGCGCTAACAGTAAGTCGTGGGTGCCCCAACGATGTCCTCTGCTGACAGCGGTGACGATGTGGGCGAGCGCTTCAGTGACGGGTCCCCACATCCGGGCGACGCTCGCTTTGGGGTGATCTAGGTCAGCGAGCAGGCCAAACCC
This sequence comes from Austwickia sp. TVS 96-490-7B, assembly GCF_019331795.1. Classification (GTDB taxonomy): domain Bacteria; phylum Actinomycetota; class Actinomycetes; order Actinomycetales; family Dermatophilaceae; genus Austwickia. The sequence goes on along the minus strand of NZ_JAHPZL010000008.1, from coordinate 555,771 downwards.
TCCGCATTCGATCACCCACACGGCGGCATCTATACCGGAAGCCGGCTGCACGAGGGGGATCGTGAGGACCCCGGCGATCATCGTCATGGTGGCGTGGTTATAACCCATCATGACTAGCACCGTATGTGCCGCCAGGGACAACACTTGCGCAAGGGTCCGTTGAGTTGCTCGGTGCAGGTGATATCGGCTGAGGTGGGGAGGCATCACCGAGTCCCACAGAACCCCCGTACCCTGGAGTGTCGACGTCGTACCGGAGATGTCGGGAAGCAGCAGTTCCCGACGTACCTGCGCTGCCGCAGCCGGTGTCGCCGACCGATCCCGCCGCTCTCTCAACGGAAAGATGCCGTGAGCAAGACCTATGACGTGCGCACCCACGGGTGCCAGATGAACGTGCACGACTCCGAACGTCTCGCCGGTCTCCTCGAGGCCGCCGGGTACGTCGACCTCGCCAGCATCCCTGAGGCACAGCGACCAGAGACCGCCGACGTGGTCGTCTTCAACACCTGTGCCGTCCGCGAGAACGCCGACAACAAGCTTTACGGCAACCTCGGTCAGCTCCGCCCCGCCAAAACCCGCAACCCGCAGATGCAGATCGCCGTGGGTGGTTGCATGGCTCAAAAAGACCGCGACCTCATCGTGTCTCGAGCGCCATGGGTCGATGTGGTCTTTGGCACGCACAACATCGGCCATTTGCCGGCGCTGCTCGACCGGGCCCGACACAATAAACGCGCCGAGGTGGAAATCCTCGAAGCGCTCGAAGTGTTCCCGTCGACCCTGCCCACGCGCCGGGACTCGACGTACGCCGGATGGGTGTCAATTAGCGTGGGCTGCAATAACACCTGCACCTACTGCATCGTCCCAGCGCTGCGCGGCAAAGAACAGGACCGGCGACCCGGGGATATTCTCGCTGAGGTGCAGGCCCTCGTCGACCAAGGCGTCGTGGAAATCACCCTGCTCGGACAAAACGTCAACACCTACGGCGTGGAATTCGGCGATAAAGGTGCCTTCGCGAAGCTGCTCCGCTCCTGCGGACACATCGACGGCCTGGAGCGAGTGCGATTCACCAGCCCACATCCGGCGGCGTTCACCGAGGACGTCATTGAGGCGATGGCGCAGACTCCGAATGTCATGCCACAACTACACATGCCGTTGCAGTCGGGATCGGACAAAGTGCTGCGAGAGATGCGACGTAGCTACCGCAGCGACCGATTCCTGCGGATCCTGGACGATGTGCGAGCGCAGATCCCGCACGCCGCGATCACCACGGACATCATCGTGGGTTTCCCCGGGGAGAGCGACGCCGACTTCGAAGACACCCTGAACGTGGTCAGACAAGCCCGGTTTGCCGGGGCGTTCACGTTCCAATACTCGGTGCGCCCCGGAACGCCGGCCGCCACGATGGACCGGCAGGTACCCAAAGAGGTTGTCCAGGAACGATTCGAACGGCTCGTCGCCGTACAAGATGACATTTCCTGGGCGGAAAACCGCGCCATCGAAGGACGCACTGTGGAAGTGCTCGTCGCCCCCGGCGAAGGCCGCAAAGACGCTGAGACGGCCCGAATGTCCGGAAGGGCACGGGATAACCGGCTCGTCCATTTCGCCGTCCCAGAACAGGCCCGGCACACCGGGGACCTTCCTCGACCCGGGGACCTCGTCGAGGTCGCAGTCACATATGGCGCCCCACATCACCTGGTCGCCGATTCGGCTCTCCACGGTGGCCCGTACGCCGTACGACGTACCCGTGGCGGCGACGCTTGGGCGCAAGCGCAAGACAATCCGGTTCCCGGCCGACCGACGGTCACGTTGGGGTTGCCACAAGTCGGGCCGCCCGCGCCAACACCGGCTTCTCACACCGAATGCGGCACCAACTGCTGACCGCCCGCTGCCAACCGCAACGAGCAATCCGGGGTCCTCGACAATAGCTACGTCGAGGACCCCGCCAGGTCACTCGTTGCCTAGCCGACCGTCAAGCACCTCACGAGCCTTGTCGACCTTGTCCGCATGGTCACCAGCAACGCCCTTGGCAAGGTCAGCGACCCGGTCCAAAGCCTGGTCAGTGAGTTCCTCGTTGCGCAGGACCTCGCTGGCTTTGTCCTTGAGGTTGTCGAAGATGCTCATTGGTGCTCCGTTCATGACGATGCCGGGACGCCCGGCCCTGCAGACAGGACCCCAAGCGGGGACGACTCATCGTAGGGGCAGGACACGCCGCACACCGCCACGCTGTCTATTCTGACCAGGGCGCTACGAGACGACATCATGGGAGGTCACCGTGAACGCAGTGGTGACGGTGGTCGGTGCGACAGCCACCGGCAAGTCCGCGCTGGCGATCGCCATCGCCTCAGCACTCGACGGTGAAATCGTCAACGCAGATGCCTCCCAGCTGTACCGCGGCATGGACATTGGTACCGCGAAAGTCCCCCCAGCCGAACGAGATGGCATCGCGCACCATCAACTCGACGTCCTCGACATTCACGACGACGCCTCCGTTGCCGCCTACCAAACACACGCCCGCACCGACATCGACGCGATTCTCGCCCGCGGACACCTCCCCGTGATCTGCGGCGGATCCGGACTCTACGTCCGAGCCGCCATCGATGTCCTGGAGATCCCCCCCACCGACCCCACCGTGCGTGCCGCCTGGCAAGCGCGCCTCGACACCGTCGGCATTGACAACCTGTACGCCGAACTCACCCGCCGCGACCCTGTCGCTGCACACGCCATCGAACCCCGCAACGCACGCCGTATCGTCCGCGCCCTCGAAGTGATTGACCTCACCGGCCGCCCCTTCTCCGCCACCATGCCCCGACGGGAATACTTGCGCCCCACCGTGCAGATCGGGTTGCGACTCCCACGGCCCGACCTCGACGCCCGCATCGAACGACGTACCGCACAGATGTGGCACCACGGCCTCCTCGACGAAGTCACTGACCTCCAGGCCCGCGGTCTCGCCGAGACCCGCACTGCCTCCCGCGCCGTCGGATACGCCCAAGCACTCGCTCAACTCGACGGTCGCTGCACTGAAGCCGATGCCATCACCGACACCACCCGCGCCACCCGGCGCCTCGTCCGCCGCCAAGAATCCTGGTTCGGCGCTGACCCCCGCATCCACTGGCTAGACGCTGACCGTGACGACCTCCTCGACGCCGCCCGACACCTCATCGACAATCCCAGCCCAACAACAGTCACCACCCCCGTCCACCCCACCAAGGCAGAATGATCCAGTGACCCCCACCACGCTGACTTTCACCAAAGGCCACGGCACCCACAACGACTTCGTGCTCGTCCCCGACCCCGACGGCACCCTCGACCTGGGACATGACCTGGTGCAGGCGCTCGCTGATCGACATGCAGGGATCGGCGCGGACGGGGTGATTCGGGTAGTCCCCACCCGGTATGCCGCCGAAGAACACGTACGAGCGCAGGCTGAGCGAGCCGAGTGGTTCATGGATTACCGCAACGCTGACGGCAGCGTCGCCGAAATGTGCGGCAATGGCACCCGTGTTTTCGCTGCGTACCTTCGTCGGGAAGGGTGGAGTCACGGTAATTCGTTCGCTATCGCTACTCGTGCGGGCATTAAAACGGTCTGTGTCACCGACCAGGACGGGCAAGACGAGTACGCCGTCAACCTCGGTCCGTGGCGCATCGACCACCCGGACGCTTTCACCGAGCATGGCCACGACGCGTTAGTGCACCTGCCAGGCCACGAACCCTGGCCTGGCCTGTCACTGAATATGGGCAATCCGCACACCGTCGTCGCGCTCCCCGAGAGCATCGACCTGGACAGCCTCGACTTGGCCACGCCACCGCAGGTCAACCCGATGCCCGAGCACAGCACTAACGTCGAATTCGTGCAGGTCCTTAGGGCAGGTCACCTGCGGATGCGGGTCGTGGAACGTGGTGTCGGAGAAACCAAGTCCTGCGGCACCGGAGCCTGCGCAGCAGCCTTGGCCTGCATGATGTGGAGCGGCGCCGCTGCGGAGCACACCTCGTGGCAGGTCGACATCCCTGGGGGCACCGTCCACGTCACCGCCCTCCCTGGTGGCGAGGTCGAACTGCGCGGCCCGGCCGTCTTGGTCGCCGATGGTCAGTGGCGGTCCCACATGGCCTGAGGCATGCGCACGTTGACACGTGAAGCCAGATTTGCGAGGAATTAGTCGAGCAGCCACGGCCCGTAGCGCCAGGGGAATGTGACGTCCCTGGCGCTACGGGCTTTTTTGCTGACGTTGATGATCACCATCAGGCCTTGGCGCAGCCACTGCTAGTGGCATGGGTGAATGGCGGTTTGGTGCAGGGGTAGCGTGTCATGATGCTGTGAGTTGGTCGTTCGACTTGGTGTGCTGGTGTGAGAGCTCAGAGGAAGCGTGGGGACTGATGGCTGACATGGCAAAGTACGACGGGATTGATGGGCAGAAGCTGAAGGCCATGGTTGCCACTTTTGACCCAGAGGAAATGAAGGGGGCGATGGATTATTTCCAGAACTCTAAAGCGGTGTTGATGGAGTCCTTCACTGACTTTATGCGGGACATGAAGTATTTGCATGACCAGGGCTGGTCGGGGGAGGCCTCGAATGCGGCTTTCATGGAGAATCTGAGCACTTCAAAGGTGGGTGGTGAAGTTGCGCAGTCCTCACATCAGATAGGTGAGGCGGCTGGCGTGATGGGTCAGGAC
>NZ_JAHPZL010000008.1:340604-551003 GCF_019331795.1 Austwickia sp. TVS 96-490-7B | reverse complement strand
TACCCCGCGAAATATCCTCACGCTCAGCCAACGTCAACCCGCGACCACGCATCAACACTCTCCCTCACCTGGAACCACACATCATCCCAAGCGAGGCACTGACCCCTTTACCCCAAGCAACGACAACCCTCCGACCGACATTAACCCGGAAGAACTGAACCGCTGGCTCTTCAATGCTGACACCGTCGATAAAGTCCTCAAGCAGCTGATGGAGCAAGGGCACAAGGTTGCCGGTGGGGATCGCCTCGGAAAGACGATAATTTTTGCTAAAAACGCCGAACATGCTGAATTTATTCGCGATCGTTTTGACCGTGCTTATCCTGAATACGCTGGCCACTTTGCTCGCGTCGTCACCTACCGTACTGAGCACGCTGATACCTTGATCGCAGACTTCGGCGACCCAACTAAATCCCCCCATATTGCAATCAGTGTTGACATGCTCGACACCGGTATCGACGTACCAGACGTAGTGAACGTGGTTTTCTTCAAACTTGTCCGGTCAGCCTCCAAATTCTGGCAGATGATTGGTCGGGGAACCCGCTTACGACCTGACATATTCGGACCTGGATCTGATAAAAAGAACTTCTATGTCTTTGACTTTTGTATGAACCTCGAATATTTCAGTCAGCCCGGAGCCGGGTCCGAAGGGTCAGTGCAGAAATCGCTCGGTCAACGGCTCTTTGAGGCGCGCTTAGGTCTGGTGTCAGCGCTAGACCAAGCAGACCAGGACAAAGAATTACGTGAAGAGACCGCACGTCATCTACACGGCATTGTCGGAAGCATGAATATCGACAACTTCGTTGTCCGGCCTGAACGGGAATGGGTAAGGCGGTATGCAGCTTGGGAAGCCTGGCAACACCTGACTGTGGCGGAGGCGGGGGAGGTCGCGGCACACCTGGCTGGCTTGCCATCCGCGGTGCGGGACGACGATGAAGACGCCAAACGTTTCGACCTGCTGATCTTAAAAATGCAACTGGCTGTGCTTGACAGTGACCACTTGGCCATGGAGCGGCTGCGACGGCGAGTGCAAGCGATCGCCGCTACGCTGCTCGCCCAGACCACTATCCCGATCATCGCTGAATGCCAGGCGTTGCTCGCCGAAGTCGCCGATGATGAATGGTGGGTCGACGTCACGTTGCTAATGCTTGAACATGCCCGGAAGCGACTGCGCGGCTTAGTCCGACTCATGGAAAAAAATCATCGCTCTATCGTCTATACGAACTTTGCTGACGAGCTTGGCGAAGTGTCCATCGTTGACTTGCCCGGTGTCGCCGTCGGCACTGATATGGAGCGGTTCCGAGCAAAAGCTCGGGCCTATTTGAAGGACCATGACGATAATGTCGCCCTGCAGAAACTGCGCCGCAACAAACAGTTGACCCCTACCGACCTCGAAGCGTTGGAAGCGATGCTGGTCGCATCGGGGGCGGGCGGACCAGAAGATATCGCTCGAGCTGGCGAGGAAGCCCAGGGGCTTGGCCTCTTTATCCGCTCCCTCGTAGGACTAGACCGTCAGGCAGCCACTGAGGCATTCTCAGAGTTCTTGACTGACTCCCGATTCAGCACCGTCGAAATCCGGTTCATTCAGCTGATCGTCGAGCAACTCACAGCCAACGGAGTGATGGAGGCCCGCCGACTCTATGAGGCGCCCTTCACCGACGTTGCCCCCACCGGACCCGACCTGCTCTTCAACGACAACGACATTGACCGCATCGTGTTTGTACTTGACCAGGTGCGACTGCATGCTGCGGCGGAGGAGACAGTCGCCTGAGGTCTCCGCTCAGCGCGGATTGCGAACTATTCATACGCTTTCGCGAGGTGATCCACAGCCCGTCCTGAACAGCATCAATCGTCCACAGCTGTGGAACCTCGCGTCCCCGTGACAGCGGGGATTTATTGCCACGGTGGGCGGCATGCGACCGATGAGCGCCACCCCACCTCCGGCTGACCGTGTCGAAGCGCTGCTGCGTGGCGCTGCCGATCAAGGCCGTCGACGTACCACTGATGACGAGATCATCGAACGGCAACAGTGTCGACTGTGCGGATACGCCATAAAATATCAAAGCTAAGGCTCACTTCTTCTCTTGCGAAAGAGGAGGCCTACTCCCATCCAGGTGAAAAACTGCCGATCAGGATCCTGATTTTTCCCATGATGTCATTCCTCTTCGCGTTAAATTCCGGTAGGCGCCTCGAGGGGCATGTGCACTGAAGTCGGTAGTTGCGGCGGCGAAATCCCTGAAGAGCTGCGCCTCTGTGAGGGTGGTCAGGTGGTCTGTCCGGTACGCCGAGATGTACTGCAACCCAGCCCAAGTGTCCGCCATCAGGCACGAAGACGGGGCCGTGCCTGACCGAGTCGACTCGGATGTCCTCCACAACCCTCCTGAACAGCATCGATCATCCACAGCGGTGAACCCCGCGTCCCCGTGACAGCGGGGATTTATTGCCACGGTGGGCGGCATGCGACCGACGAGCGCCACCCCACCTCCGGCTGACCGTGTCGAAGCGCTGCTGCGTGGCGCTGCTGATCAGGTCCGTCGACGTACCACTGATGACGAAATTGTCGACCTGGACGACTCGGCTGCTGAGGTGGCCAGACCAGCGTTGCAGGTGCGTCGGGTCGCTGAGCAGCCGCCACCACGACTCCATCTCCCTGAGGTGATTCGCGCGGCGCGGGTGCGTCCCGCCTGGGGGGCAGCTGCTGGGGTCGCTGTGATCGCGGTCGTGGTTGCGGTGGTCTTGGGGGTGCGCGTGTGGGTGACCCGCCACGATGCCACTCCGACACCGATACCTGCTGCGAGTGGCGCCACCGCTGGCGCGCTGGCCTCCAGCAAAGCGGCTGCTACGGCGACTGCCAGCGGCGGAAACACCGGAAACACCAGTAACAGCGTGGTGGTGCACGTCATCGGTCAGGTCGCCACCCCCGGCGTGGTCCGTCTGCCTGCCGGGTCGCGGGTATCTGATGCGCTCAAAGCCGCTGGTGGAGCGACCACAACGGCTCGTCTTGACGCCGTTAACTTGGCGCGGGTCCTCACCGACGGTGAGCAGATCGTCGTCCCTGCCCCCGGGGAGAGCGTCCCCCCGCCAGCAGCGCCCGTCGGTGGCGCGGCCCGGCCCGGTGGGGGCGCCCCAGCAGGCGGGAAGATCGACCTCAACACTGCCGACGCGGCCGCCTTGGATGCGCTCCCTGGGATTGGCCCGGTCACCGCCGCCCGCATCGTCGATTGGCGTCGCGAGCACGGCCGATTTTCCACAGTGCAGGAACTGCAAGAGGTCCCCGGGATCGGCCCGAAATTGTTTGCGCAGGTCGCACCGCTGGTCACGGTATGAATCAGGTGGCCGCCGTTGACCCGGCGACCCGACTTGACCTGCGGTTGGCGCTGCCAGCGGCGATCGCGTGGGCATGCAGTGCTGCGCTGTTGCCGACCGGCCCGACAGTGATCGTCGCCGCAGCGGTCAGTGCGGCCGCGCTGGCGTTCATCGCGTGGGTACGTCGGCGTACCGGACGGCGGACGTCACTGATCACGATCAGCGGCGCTGTCACCGCGCTGGTCTTGACTGCTGCGGCAGCACAGACTGCTGTCAGTGACGCCGGGGGTGTGCGTGAGCTTGCCGCAGTGCGCGCAGTCGTCACGGTCGAAGGCCGCGTCGGATCTGACCCGCGTGTCCTGCGGGCTGGTCCGGAACGCCGCGCCGACCGGGTCCTTTTCAGCCTCGACGTGGATTCCGTTGACGGGCGCGGACGACGTACGCCGGTGGCCACGCGAATCCTGGTCAGCGCCGACCCGAGTTGGGCGACTCGGCGGTGGCGCGAAAAGATTCGCGTCACTGGGCGCCTCGCTCCACCCTCGGATTCCACCGACGTAGTAGCTCTGTTCACTCCGACCGGTGCTCCAGAGATCCTCGCTGGACCCGGAGCGGTCGTCGATGTCGCCGACCACGTCCGAGGGCGGCTGCGGGAAGCGACTGCGGTGCTGCCAGCTGACGCTGCTGGGCTGCTTCCTGGCCTGATAGTGGGGGACACCAGCGCCACCCCAGATGTCCTGCTTGAAAACATGAAAACCACGGGGTTAACCCATCTGTCTGCCGTCAGCGGTTCCAATGTCGCGGTGGTGCTATCTGCCATCACCGGATTGTCCGGGTTGCTCAGAATCCCACGCCGCTATCGACCAATCTTGGCTGCGATCTCTCTCGCCGCGTTTGTCGTGCTGGCCCGTCCCGACCCCAGCGTGATCCGTGCGGCCGTGATGGGCACCATTGGCTTGGTGGGGATGCACACTTCACGGCGCGCAGCGGGCATGCCCGCCCTGTCGGGAGCCGTGGTCCTCCTCCTGGTCATCGACCCCTGGTTGGCTCGGTCGTTTGGCTTTGCGTTGAGCGTCCTCGCGACCGCAGCGTTGCTGATCCTGGCGCGCCCGTGGGGTCAGGCGCTTGGCGCGCGGTTGCCGTCACGATGGGCTTTCCTCGGGGAAGCGGTGGCGATTCCAGTGGCTGCTCAACTGGTCTGTGCGCCATTGATTGTGGTGCTGTCCGGTCAGATCAGTGTGGTGGGGGTCGGCGCCAACCTGCTCGCGGCTCCGCTGGTGGGTCCGGCGACGCTGGCGGCGGTGGCGACGGCGGTGGTGGCGGTCGTTCATGTAGGAGCGGCAGCACTGCCTGCCTGGGTGGGTTGTCTGCCCGCGTGGGGCATCGCCCAGGTCGCGCACCTGGGGGCGAGCCTGCCGTATGCGACGGTGCCGTGGCCGGCTGGCACCGTCGGGGCGTTGTCTTTGGCGGCGCTCACTGCAGTCGGGTTGGCTGCGGCCCCACGGATTATGTGGTGGGTCCGGCGCCGTCGGGGCGCCGCCGTCGGAGCTCTGCTGGTGGTGGCAGCTGGGGTGGCTCCAACCCCGACTGCGGGGTGGCCGTTGCCGCAGTGGCGGTTTGTGGCCTGCGACGTCGGTCAGGGGGATGGGCTGGTCATTCGTTCTGGGGAACGCTCCGCAGTGGTGGTGGATGTGGGGCCACGCGGCGGTGACATCGCCGGGTGTTTACGTCGCCTCGACGTAGATCGGATCGACGCGGTCCTGCTCAGCCACCTGCATGAAGACCACAGCGGGGACCTGGAGTCGGTGCTGGCGGGCTGGCCGGTACGGGAACTATTTGTCAACCCCGTCGATGAACCAGCCGCTGACGCCCGACGGGTCCGGGAGCTCGCGGCACGGCACGGTTTGCCGGTGCAACGAATCACCGGCGGTGACTCCCTCACCTGGGAGCAGGCCCACGCGACGGTCCGCACCCCCCGGCGCCGTATCGACTCGGGGTCGGTCCCTAACAACAACTCAGCGGTCCTGGACGTCGACGCTGCCGGATTGCGGCTGCTGTTGATGGGTGATGCGGAACGAGAAGAAGCTGCCGACGTACGACGTGAATTGGTCACGGCAGGCGCTGACGGACCAGTGGATGTGGTGAAAGTCGCTCATCACGGGTCGGCGAACGCTGATCACGAACTGCTGCGCCGTCTGCCCACCCGGCTGTTTGTGATCTCAGTGGGCGCTGACAACACGTATGGGCATCCGTCGCCGTCAGTCATGAGTGTCATCGGGGGCACCGGCAGCCAGGTACGTCGTACCGACCGAAACGGTGACGTGCTGGTCGGGGTCCGTGCCGGGGAGATGGTCGTGACCGTACGCCGGTGAGTGGCGATCAGGGGTCAGACCGCCGCACTGTGGCGGCAGCTGATCCGGGTAGCGCTTTCAGTCAAGGCCGTCATCGTGGCTTCCACCGCAGGCACCCGCCGCAGGTCAGCGGTGGTCACTGCCCATACGGTACGCCGCGAAGCGGGCTTGATGGGCAGGACCGTGACGCCAGGATTGGAGGCGGAACTGAGGATGAGATCAGGGATCAGGGCCACCCCTAATCCGGCTGCGACAAAACCGAGGACAGCGACGTAATCCTCCGTTTCGAAGGTGACCCGTGGGGCGAAACCTGCGTCCTGGCAGACCTGCACCAGGTGGCCGCGGCAGCGGGGACACCCGGCGATCCACAGTTCGTCGGCGAGATCAGCAATGTCTGCGCTGTCCTGTCCTGCCAAGCGATGATCCGCTGGGACCACCAGATGCACCTCGTCGTCGAGGAGCCGTTGTGACTCAAATAGGTCGAGGTCGGTTTCGCCGCGGCCGAGGTCGGTCCCTTCATAGGTGAACGCCACCGCAATATCGCAGTCACCGGCGCGCAATGCCGCCAACGATTCGGGGGGCTCAGCTTCTGCAAAACGCACGCTGACGTCGGGGTAGCGCCGACGTACCAACGCCAGCGCTTGTGGCACGAGCGTCGCTGAACCGGAGGGGAAAGCCATCAGACGCACCCGACCGGTGCGTAAGCCTGCGATGGCGGCGACTTCTTCCTCTGCGGCGTCGATGGCTGCGAGGACACTGACGGCATGACGGGCGAGCACATGCCCTGCTTCGGTGAGTCGGACACATCGTCCGACCCGTTCCACTAACGCGGTGCCGGTGCGTTGTTCGAGACGGCGCACCATTTGGGAGATCGCGGGCTGGGAATAGCCCAGCGAAGAGGCTGCGGCCGTGAAGCTGCCTTCGTCAGCGATGGCCTTCATCACTCGGAGCCCAGCCGCATCGATCATTGGCCGAGGATAACCCAGGGGGTCAGGCATGGTGAGGACGTGCGATGCCGCTCTCGGCGGGGTCACATTCGTCGCAACACTGCTGTGACGCGACCCAAGATCGTTGCCTGATCGCCGAGGATCGGTTGGTAAGCGTCGTTGTGGGGGATCAGCCAGACGTGACCGTCTCGTCGACGGAAGGTCTTCACTGTGGCCTCGCCGTCGATCATGGCAGCGACGATCTCTCCGTTTTCGGCTGCGGGCTGGTGACGCACCACTACCCAGTCGCCGTCGCAGATAGCGGCATCCACCATGGAATCGCCGCTGACCTGAAGCAGGAAAAGTTCTCCGTCTCCGACGAGTTGGCGGGGGAGCGCGAAGACGTCCTCAATGCTCTGCTCGGCGGTAATGGGTGCGCCAGCGGCGATCCGACCGACCAGCGGGACGAGGGCAGTGGGGGACTCACTGTCTCGAGAGGGGCGGTCTTCCCGGCGAGAGGTGTGGCTGCTCGGGCGAGTTTTGGTGGCACTAGCACGAGCGACGGGTACGCCGGTGTGGACGATCTCGATGGCGCGCGGCCGGTTGGGGTCACGGCGCAAAAAACCCTTGCGCTCCAGGGCAGTGAGTTGATGGGCGACGCTGCTGGGGCTGGTCAATCCGACGGCCTCCCCGATCTCCCGCAGACTCGGAGGGTATCCGCGACGGTCGACAGCGTGCCGGATCACGTCCAGGATTTTTTTCTGGCGTTGAGTGAGTCCGACCCCGGGGTCGCGCTCCGGGAGCCGGTGGATCTTCGCCATGGTTTTCTCCTGCGCACCAGTACGTGTCGTCGTCGGTCAAGGCCTGCCCAGGGCTGAGATCACCGGCAGGGTCACCGCCTGAATCATAAGACATCAGTTCGATCATGCCCGTCGACGAGGCTGCTTGCGGCGTGGTCTTATTCGTATGCCTGTTCGATCGTACTGATGTTCGATGATGCGGTGTGAATTCGAGGTGCCCCTCCGGCTTTCGAAGGGCTGGGGAGCTGGATGGTGAGTGAAGATCTTCCGGGTGCCCAATTTCTCCGCGGGGAGTCCTGATCGTGGCATGCTGATGCTGGCCTGATCCGACGGGGCGACACGCCCGGTGGCGTCATCGCAACGGGGGGTCTGGGGTGTGTCATGGGTGGCTGCGGGGTGATCTGAATGGTGCTGATGGTCATGGGAATCGGGCTGTTTGGGGGTCCTTTGGTGGGCTGCTGAGGATCCGCGAACCGCTGAGCGGCAAGCTTGCTCTCACCGAGCCAGACCCCTACGATCACTAGATGTAGTGGTGACATCGATGTGAGTCATCCACATGTAGTCCCCAGAGAATGTCGAGTTCTCCACAGGATGTCCACAAGGCCATCCACAGGCGTCATCCCGCCGAGATCGTACGACGAGGGGGCGTCCCGACACGCGCGACAGCTTCGCCGTACGTGCGTCGAGATGCGTCCGGGGAGTACGTCGTCATGCCCGAATGCACCCGTCCGGGCCGGTTCAGCAAGGAAGAGGAGGGGCCGTGCACTGTCCGTTCTGTCGTCACACCGACAGCAGAGTCGTGGACAGCCGTACCACCGACGACGGCACCGCCATTCGGCGTCGTCGCCAATGCCCCTCCTGCGAGCGCCGATTCACCACTGTGGAGACCGCCAGTCTGGCGGTGATCAAACGCTCCGGGGTGAACGAACCTTTCAGTCGCAGCAAGATCGTCACCGGACTACGCAAAGCCTGCCAAGGACGGCCAGTCAGTGAAGACGACCTGGCACGACTGGCGCAACGCGTCGAAGAATCAGTTCGTGCTCGCGGGCAAGCTGAAATTGATGCCCACGAAGTCGGCCTAGCTATCCTCCCGCCGCTGCGGGAACTCGACGAAGTGGCCTATCTGCGCTTCGCCTCGGTCTATCAGGCCTTCGACAACCTTGAGGACTTTGAGAAAGCCATCGCTCTGTTGCGCGCCGAACGCGCCGGTGCCGATGACCTTTGAGGTCGAAGACCCCACCTGCACAGACAACACCATCACAGGTCGGAGCTGCGCCCTGACCTGCCCCGCCCACATGAAGTCGCAGATGTCGACGGAAGGATTCACACGATGACGAAGACGACAGGCGCGCGCGCCGCAGCCAAACAGGCCAGCGGCAAGGGGGTGCGCGTGGAGCGCATCTTCACCACCGAAGGAGTGCACCCCTACGACCAGGTCACCTGGGAAAAACGAGACGTCGTTCAGACCAACTGGAAGACCGGCGAGACGATCTTCGAGCAGCACGGCGTGGAGTTCCCTGATTTTTGGTCGGTCAACGCCAGCACGATTGTCACCACGAAATATTTCCGGGGCGCGGTGGGCACCGACCAGCGTGAAGCGTCGCTGAAAACGCTCATCGACCGAGTCGTGAAGGCCTACGCCGCTGCTGGCCGCACTCACGGTTATTTCGCGACCGACGCTGACGCGCACATCTTCGAGCACGAACTCACCTACGCGCTGCTGCACCAGGTCTTCAGCTTCAACTCGCCCGTGTGGTTCAACGTGGGGACGGCCAGTCCGCAGCAGGTCAGCGCCTGTTTCATCTTGTCCGTGGAGGACTCGATGGACTCAATCCTTAATTGGTACAAGGAGGAGGGGTTCATCTTCAAGGGCGGTTCCGGCGCCGGGTTGAACCTGTCTAGGATCCGATCCAGCAAAGAACTGCTCTCCTCGGGTGGCACCGCGTCCGGCCCAGTGAGCTTCATGCGTGGCGCTGATGCCTCCGCAGGGACGATCAAATCCGGTGGCGCCACCCGCCGTGCCGCAAAAATGGTGGTGCTGGATATCGATCACCCGGACATTGAGGAATTCATCGAGACCAAAGCGCGCGAGGAAGACAAGATCCGCGCGCTGCGGGACGCTGGTTTCGACATGGACCTCGGCGGCAAAGACATCGTGTCTGTGCAGTATCAGAACGCCAACAACTCGGTGCGAGTCTCTGATGAGTTCATGCGGGCGGTGGAGGCTGGTTCCGCGTTCGGTCTGCGCGGCCGCATGACTGGTGAGGTCATCGAGGAAGTCGACGCACGTGGCCTGTTCCGCAAGATCGCTAAAGCGGCTTGGGAGTGCGCGGACCCCGGCATCCAATACGACGACACCATCAACGCCTGGCACACCAACCCAGAAACGGGTCGGATCACCGCCTCCAACCCGTGCTCGGAATACATGTCGCTGGACAACTCCAGCTGCAACTTGGCCAGTTTGAACCTGTTGAAATTCCTCCGCGAGGACGACACCTTCGACGCTGTCACCTTCGCGAAGGTCGTCGAACTGGTCATCACCGCGATGGACATTTCGATCTGCTTCGCGGACTTCCCCACTGAAGCCATCGGCCGGACCACCGTCGACTACCGTCAGCTGGGCATCGGTTACGCCAACCTGGGCGCGCTGCTCATGGCCACCGGACACGGATACGACTCCGACGGGGGGCGCAGCCTCGCCGCGACCATCACCAGTCTGCTCACCGGCGCGGCGTACCGTCGCTCTGCGCAACTGGCCGGGGTGGTCGGGCCGTACGCCGGATATGCCCGCAACGCCGATGCCCACCAGCAGGTCATGCGGAAACACCGGGAAGCTAACGCTGTCCTGACCACCTTGGACGGGATGGACGGGGCCATCCACGCCGAAGCCACCAAAGCCTGGGACGACGTCGTCACCATCGGTGCCGCCGACGGATTCCGCAACGCTCAAGCGTCAGTGCTCGCCCCGACCGGGACCATCGGCTTCATGATGGACTGCGACACCACCGGCATCGAACCGGACTTCTCCCTGGTGAAGTTCAAAAAACTCGTCGGCGGCGGATCCATGCAGATCGTGAACCTGACCATCCCGCGAGCGCTACGCAAACTGGGCTACCAGGAAGAGCAAGTCGAAGCGATCGTCGAATACATCGCCGAAAACGGCCACGTCATCGACGCACCCGGGCTGAAGTCCGAACACTACGAGGTGTTTGACTGCGCGATGGGTCGCCGAGCGATCTCCCCGATGGGCCACGTGCGGATGATGGCGGCCTGTCAGCCATTCCTATCCGGCGCGATCAGCAAGACCGTGAACCTGCCCGAGACCGCGACAGTTGAAGACATCGAAGACGTCTACCTGCAGGGATGGCGCTCGGGCGTGAAAGCGCTCGCGGTGTATCGGGACAACTGCAAGGTGGGTCAACCGCTGTCCGATGCTAAGGCGGAGAAGAAGACCGCCGCTGCGGATGAGGTCGTCTCCGGGCAGGTCGCCGTAGAAAAGATCGTGGAATACCGCCCGGTGCGTAAGCGCCTGCCGAAGCGGCGCAGCTCGGTGACGACGTCGTTCACTGTTGGCGGCGCCGAGGGTTATTTGACCGCGTCAAGCTACCCCGACGATGGTTTGGGGGAGATCTTCCTGAAGTTCGGGAAGCAAGGGTCAACGCTGGCTGGGTTGATGGATGCGTTCTCGTTGGCGGTGTCCGTGGCTTTGCAGTACGGCGTGCCGCTGGAGACGTACGTCGAGAAGTTCACCAACCTGCGCTTTGAACCTGCAGGATTGACTGACGACCCGGACATCCGCATGGCGCAATCCATCATGGATTACGTTTTCCGCCGGTTGGCGCTGGACTACTTGGACTTTGAGACCCGGTCGTTCTTGGGGATTCACACCGCGCAGGAACGGTCCCGCCAGTTGGAGACCGGTTCTTATGCACCTCAGGTCGGTGAAGATGATGAGGAAATCGAAGAGGAGCTGGAGAACTACTCTCAGACCGTCGCGGAGAAACCGCGCCATGAGAAAGCCACCAGCAAGGCTCGGTCATTGGAGATCACGTCCGGTAGCGGTGTCGCGGCGGCCCGGGAAGTTGATGCGCGGATCCACAGTTCAGCTGAGCTGATGGAACGGTTCCAAGGCAAAGGTGCAGATGCGCCGATGTGCATGACGTGTGGCACGAAGATGCGTCCAGCGGGAAGCTGTTATGTCTGTGAGGGGTGCGGTAGCACCTCTGGCTGCAGCTGATAGCGAGCCATATTCTCAACGGATGCAACGGTGGGGCCGTCCCGACATGGGGCGGCCCCACCGTTCCGTTACAGATCTGATGCCCGAATCACCCATCCACCGTTGTGGACACGTGAGCTCATCGCGGGCACGGTGTCACGCGGATGTCACCGATCGCCCGCAGCGTACCCAAGGTCTCGCACGAGGTCGCACGCCTGGGCCGGACACTGAATAAACGCTTCAGCGACATCCTGGCCCTACTTCGGATGACCCTGGCACCAGCAACGACCCCACAAAAGCCATCAATGGCCGTCTGGAACACCTGCGCGTCATCGCCCTAGGCTTCCGCAATCTCACCCACCACACCACCAGCAGCATCCTCGAAACCGGCGGGTTCAAACAGCACCTTCACCGTTGATGGGGAAGAGCCTGATTACTGCTAGTAGCAGTAGGCTGGATAGCATGAACATATGTTTGACACCCATTGACTCCGACCTCGACTCCGAAAACATTGTCGAGTTTCTTATAGGCAATCAATTCCCATATCATGTTGTGGAGCAACCCGCTGAGGAAGATGCCCGAGCCTTCCTGGCGAGTGGCGTTTTTAGTCGGCCGGAGAACGCTGCCTTCTGGATTCAGATCGATTCTAAGCGTGTGGGAATTATCAACTTCCAAGATATGCTCGATGGCAATCCAATGATTGACATTCGCCTCGATGGTCAATGTCGAGGCAAGGGCATCGGTGCCATTGCTCTTGGCGTGGGAACCTCCTGCATCTTCACTGAAAACCCTAACATTGATAGAATCGAAGGAAACACGCGCATCGACAATGAAGCGATGCGCAGGATCTTCACCAAAAATGGATACGTAAAAGAAGCGCACTACCGCGATGGGTGGAGAGTTGAGGGCGCCATGCCCCTTGATTCGGTGTCCTACGCGATAATCCGACGGGACTGGATGACAGGGGTGGTCACTCCGGTCAATTGGAACTCCTGACGGGCAGAGTCGCTACGTCCGGCAGCTGCGCTTCCGACCGCCCGGGTGATGTCGTCCCATGAAGTCATGGTGACGAACCTATGTCATGGGATCAGGCGTCATCTTGAACGAATCGGACGCTTTGCCTCAGGGGCCGAGGGCCGCGGAGGCTGCGGGGTCACCATTGGACGGATTAGGCCGCCAGATTTCTTCAGAACGCCACCTGAGCAGGTCCTCGCGGTGACACAGTGGAAGCCACGGCCCGTCGACGGCGTACGTCGATGACAGGTGACGTGTGTGCGTCTCCCTGCCCTCTCGTTCTGCTGTGCCCCTGGGGCCGTCCTGGCGTCCACTTCCGAGGAGCATCAACGGCGATGTCCTACGACCTGATTGACCTGAACCCGCACCCGCTGGTTCGCGCACTTGACAAACCAGCTGAAGAGTTCACTAAAGCTGACATCATGACATATGTGCGTAGCGCCGGGATTCGCATGATTAACTTGCGATATGTGGCCGGGGATGGGCGGTTGAAAAAACTGAACTTCGTCATCAACTCTGCGGCACATCTTGACCGGATCCTCAGCATGGGTGAACGGGTCGATGGGTCTAGTCTTTTTACGGCGATCAGCGCAGACAGCAGTGACCTCTATGTCATGCCTCGGTATCGGACGGCGTTCCTTAATCCTTTCACTGAAGAGCCCACTCTCGACCTGTTGTGTTCATTTTTTGATGCTGATGGACAGCCGCTCTCTAGTGCCCCGGAGCAGATCGTCCGAGCAGCTCAGAGTAGTTTACGGCGGCGTACTGGGGCGACCATGGAAGCGCTCGGCGAGTTGGAGTATTACATTTTTTCTGAGGTTGATTCGATCTATCCGATCGTGGAGCAGCGTGGATATCACGAGTCGCATCCGTTCTCCAAGTGGGGAGTGATTCGTCGAGAAGCGATGATGCATATCGCCAGCATCGGCGGCCAGATCAAATACGGGCACGCCGAAGTGGGCAATATCGTCCACGACGGCGTCGAAATGGTGCAGGGAGAAATCGAGTTCCTCCCGGTCCCTGTGGAAGATGCTGCTGACCAGTTGGTCCTCGCGAAATGGGTGTTGCGGGAGGTGGCTTACCGCAACGGTTTAGAGGTCAGTTTTGCCCCGAAAATCATCGTTGGTCAGGCCGGTAGTGGGCTGCATGTGCACACCCGATTGGTGCGTGACGGCCGGAATCTGTTGACCACCCCGGACGGTCTCAGCGACGATGCATTGCGGGTGATCGCTGGTTTCCTCGACAGCGCACCGAGCCTGACCGCCTTCGGCAACACGGTACCTACGTCGTACCTGCGGTTGGTGCCGCACCAAGAAGCACCGACAAATATCTGTTGGGGCGACCGGAACCGGTCGGTGTTGGTGCGAGTCCCGCTGGGATGGAACGGGATCGGTGCATCCATGGGGCAGTCGGCAAATCCAGGCGAACCTGCAGAGTCGTTCACGGCACCGGTTTGTGACCCGCAAACCGTTGAGTTGCGCAGTGGCGACGGGTCAGCCCACGTCCATCTCTACCTCGCGGCGATGACTGTCGCAGCCGCCCACGGACTGACCGACCCGGGAGCGCTCGAGGCAGCTCGCGCCTGGTACGTCGATCGGGACGCCAGCCAGGTGGAGGGTTTGGCGCAGCTGCCAGATTCCTGTGCCCGCTCAGCAGAAGCCTTGTCGGCCCACCGGGCGCGCTATGAGCAGGACGGAGTGTTTCCGCCAGAGGTCATCGACGCCACGATCCGCACGTTGCGGGCGTACGGCGACGACCGACTGTCTGAGCGGTTGTACGGCGATGCCGGAGCCCTTAACGCCTTAGTCCGGGAGCATCTGCACTGTGGCTGACACCCCGCTCGTCACGGCTGACACCCCGCTCGTAACCGTGAGCTCCGTTGAGGCGTCACGGAGTTGCTCGCGGCATCGTTATGCTGACGGGGGTGACGTGCACCGACGCACGGCCCACGAAAGGTGACGACATGGCCAACAACCGTCTCCCGGTGCCCGAGGGGTGGCGTAACGCGGACCTCTATCTGGAGCCCGCCCTGGACCGGGTCTGGACCGCACTGCGCGACACGCGCACCCCGGAACGTCTCGCCCGGTATTACTCCCCGGACGCCAATTTCGCCGGATCGACCTTCCTCTATCACGGCGAGTCCGACCCAGAGGATCTCACCCATGAGGACCTACTGGCCGTCACCTTGCTGGATGTGAAGATCCCACCTCGGACGGTGCGTTCGCTGCTGGAGTCCGGTCCGACCCGCAATCGGGTCCTGGAGTTGCTCAGCGCGGACCGCTTGCCGTTGGACGCGAAACTTGAGGAGGCCACCCCCGAGCTCCTTGAGGCGATGGTCCAACTCTACGAATTCCTTCGGGGGTTGGTGCCGCCGACCCGTGACCGGTATGAAGTGAACTGGGCCACAGCTGCCAAGATCTGCGCCCGCAAACGCCCCAACCTGTTCCCGGTGCGTGACGAAGTGGTCTGCCGCTATCTGCGGTTGTGGCCGTCGCGCTACCAGGTCGACTGGCAGGTCTTCGCGTGGATCATGGGGCATGACGATGTCCGGGACCAGCTGGAAAAACTGATCCGACGTACCGCTGACGTGTCGGGCACTGATGTGGGCGACCCCGGCACCCTGCTGCGGCACCTTGACGTTGCCGTCTGGATGCACGCACCACATCGCTTCTGAACGCGGAATGACCCCCGGGGTGGTCGCTGTCGAGGAGGCAGCGTCCCCCGGGGACTTTCTCCTCAGCGATGCTCGCCGTGCGAGGTCCCGCGGGATGAGCTGGGAGAGCTGCGTCGGGGTAGCGACGTCAGCCGGGATAGCCGGGACTGCTGCTCCGCTGTGAGTCGGTCTCGTTCCCGGGCGCGTTCCTCCACGTCCAGATTTCGCAGCACACCTTCTACGCCAGCGAGCACTGACCCGCGGAGCAGCCACGCCGCTGGATTCTCCCGGCCGTCGACGAAATACAGGTCGGTGAGGATTGCTCGGGTCTCCCGCAAAATCTCCAACGTCTGCGCCAACGATTCCTCCGCCTGCTCCTCATGGCCTTCCGCTTCGGCAACGACCAAAGACCCGAACGCCTCCACCGCGTCCCCCATATCCACCAGCACCACGGCAAAAGCGGACCGTAACTCTTCGTCGTAGCCGACATGTCTGGCTGACGGATGACCCGCAGTGACGGGGATCTCATCCTCCAACGAGGCATACATCGTGCGCAGCGACAAGATGGTGCGCTCCAACGCTGCCAGCCCAGATCGCAACCGAGGGACCACATCCATGCTCCCCAACGCTCGTGGATTGAGCCGACGGTTCTCCTCGACTTGGCTTACCGCCTCCCCGGCCCGATCCACCAACGGCAAGAGCGCCGCTGTGTCCTGCTGCCACCGGGACACTCGGTGGCGGTCGATGCCCTCGGTCATCTGCTCACCCGCTCGTCGTACGGTGCGGGCGATGCCTCGGGCGACGTTGTGTACGGCCTGACCGGCTCCGGCGGGGGCCACCGAGGGCGGCAAGATCATGGAGAACGCCGCGCCGACCCCAGCACCGATGAGGGTGTTGAGGATTCGGGTCTCCGCAGCCAGGTCGTGGGCAGACACTCCGAGGATCAACATGGCGCTGATCGGAGCTTCGAGAAGGTTGTCTCCTAATCGCAGGACGTGACCGATGAGCAGAGACGCCCCGATCACCAGCCCGAGACTCCACCAGGACAGGCCGACCCAGCTGGACACGGCGATGGCGACGAGTACCCCGGTGAGGACCGAGAGGATCCTCAGCACACCCATCTTCATCGTCGCGTAGGTATTGGTCTGCACGACCAGCAGCGCGGTCAACGGCCCAGTCAGGTCGCTCAGGTTGGGAGTGACGGTCACGGCGAGGAGATACGCCAAGACCGCAGCACTGGTGAGCCGGGCCACAGTGACCACGACCGGGGCGCTGCGTCGGGGCAGGACATCGTCGGTGGCGTGGTCGGTGCGCCATCCTGGCCGCAACGCTCCACGGAGGTGTCGCAGTGGTTCAGTGAGCACACGCGCAGGATCCCACGGCCACTTGGGAGAATGCGGGCATGGCCACCATCGCCCTTTCTGAAGCAGACGAGGAACGACGTCGAGGATTCGTCCGAATGAGACGTGTCGCGACCGGTCTGCTGATCGCTGCTGCAGCGGTATTCGTGATCACTTTGCACCAGGATGGGCTGCTGGCTTATGTCAACGCCGCCGCCGAGGCGGCCATGGTGGGGGCGCTGGCTGACTGGTTCGCGGTGACGGCGTTGTTCCGCCACCCGATGGGCATCCCGATCCCACACACCGCACTGGTTCCCAAAAAGAAAGACACTTTCGCTCACGGACTGGAAGATTTCGTCACCGGGAACTTCCTCACCGGGGAGGCTGCGAGGGAACGGTACGTCGCTGCGGATGTCACTCGGCGGCTGGGTGTGTGGTTGGACGACCCGGCGCATTCGCGGCGGCTTGCCGACGAGACCGCGGGTCTGCTCGCCCGAGCGTTGACCCGCGTGGAACCCGGCGACGTCCGTGGGCTTGTGGAGCATTCCCTGGTGCCTCGGTTGGTCGCTGAACCGGTCAGCCCGTTGGCGGGAGCGTTGCTAGGAGAGGTTGTTGACGACGGGATCCACCACTCGCTCGTCGATATCGTCGTCATTGAGGCGCATACCTGGCTGGTGGAAAACCCGGAAACGTTCATGGCGATCATCGGGGAACGGGCGCCCACCTGGATGCCGAACTGGGTCAACGACATCGTCGCTGACCGGTTGCATCTGGAGGCGGTCACCTGGATCCGGGATGTGCGCGACAATCGCGGCCACCGGGTCCGGCAGGCTCTTGACGACCTGCTGCGTGATCTCGCCCGAGACTTGCAGGAAGACCCTGCGACGATGGCGCGAGCCGAGACCATCAAGGAGCGCCTCCTGACGCACCCGCAGACCGCGGACACCGCGATGTCGGTGTGGGAGGTGACCCGCACCGCCTTGCAGCGCGCTTTGGAGGAAGAGCACAGCGTGTTGCGGGAACGCATCGCCAAAGAGCTTCGCCGGTTGGGGGAGCGGCTCGTCGCCGAACCTGAGCTGCGCGCTCGGGTCGACGAACGAGTCGGAGACACCGTGGCCGACCTGGTTGACACCTACGGCGCAGAACTTGCTCCGATCATCTCCCAGGTCATTGCCCGATGGGATGGCAAAGAGGCTGCTGAGAAGATCGAGCTGCACGTGGGGAGGGACCTGCAGTTCATTCGGATCAACGGGACCGTGGTGGGTGGGCTGGCCGGTCTGGTTATTCACACCGTCAGCAAGCTGCTAGCGCCCTGATGCACCGACCTCGGGGGCAGTTCGCGGACGAGCCGCCCCGAGGGTCTCGGCGTTAAGAGGTCACCGGGGCTCGGCGTACATCTCCTCGATCAGGTGAAGGTAGTGCTCTTCCACAGCGCGCCGACGAACTTTCAAGGTGGGGGTCAGGTCGCCCGATCCCATGGTCAGCGGCGCGGGGAGCAGCCGGAATCGTTTGATCTGTTCGTACGGCGCAGCTTCTGCGCCGACCGCGCGGATCAGCGCGGCATAGGTTTCTTTCACTTCGTCACGCTCGATGAGGGTGGGCAAGTCTTCCTCCGGCCAGCCGCGGTCGCGGGCTAGCCGCTGCAGGGTTTCGACGTCTGGTTCGATGAGGGCGACGAGGTAGCGACGATCGTCACCGACGATGACTGCCGAAGCGATCAGTGGGTCAGCGGACAGCGCGGATTCGATGGGGCCGGGGGCGACGTTTTTGCCCTGCGCGGTAATGATGAGGTCTTTGATGCGGTCAGTGATGTAGAGGTATCCGTCCTGGTCAAGGTGTCCCACGTCACCGGTGCGGAACCAGCCGTCAGTCCAGGATTCCTCGGTCAGATCGGGGCGCTTCCAGTAGCCGTGGCAGACGTTGGTGCCGCGGACGTGGATTTCTCCGTCGTCGGCGATGCGTACCTCACAGCCGGGAATTGGCTTGCCTGCTGACCCGATTTTGGTGCGTCCCGGAGCATTGCAACTGACCATCGGGGAGGTCTCAGTCAGACCGTAGCCTTCGTAGATGTCCAGACCTGCGGCGAGGAAGAATTCCACGACTTCCCGACGTAGCGGTGCGCCGCCGCAGGCCATCACGGCTTTGCGGCCGCCCACCGCATCCCGCACGTGATGCAGCACCATTC
Source organism: Austwickia sp. TVS 96-490-7B (assembly GCF_019331795.1). Lineage (GTDB taxonomy): Bacteria > Actinomycetota > Actinomycetes > Actinomycetales > Dermatophilaceae > Austwickia. The sequence goes on along the minus strand of NZ_JAHPZL010000008.1, from coordinate 532,218 downwards.
GGTCCGCTAGTCCGTTCGCCAGTGAGAGGTACGTCGGGACCGGACGTCCCTGACGGATCCGACGTTGGGTCGCCAACCCGATGGCGACTGCCCGGTCAAACAGGCGACGTCGCGGCCCGTCACCGGCCATGTCCTGAGCGACGGTGAAGACTTTTTCGTAGAGACGTGGCACCGAACAAAAGACGTCGGGGCGGATTGTCACCATGGCGTCAGCCACTGACCGTGGGTCTGTGACATAGACGTTTTCCACGCCGCAAGAGAGCACCACATAGGTCCACCCGCGTTCGTAAGCGTGCGACAACGGCAAGAAGCACATACTGCGCATGCCAGGTTCCAGCCGGTAGAGCTGGTGGATCGCCGCAACCTGGGCGAGCATATTGCCGTGGGACAGGCAGGCGCCCTTGGGTTCTCCGGTCGTCCCGGAGGTGTAGATGATCGTGAACAGATCGTCCTCGGCGAGCTGCGCGGTACAGGCATCCAGGTCGGACAGCTCCTCAGCGGTGGGTTCCGGACCGTGGAACGCCTCAAGGTCACTGAGGCCCACCACGTCACGCAGGGTGGGGATCTCAGCGCGCACCTGAGCCAGCCGGTCAGCCTCGCTGTTGCCGCCCACGAAGGCGAGCACAGCTTCGGAATCGTTGAGGATATGCCGCACCTGAGCTGCGCTGGACGTCTGGTAGAGCGTCACACTGATCGCACCGACCTGGAGCAACGCCAGATCGACGAGGGTCCATTCTGGGCTGTTTCCCCCGAAGATCCCGACCCGATCGCCTTTTCCTACCCCGCAACGCCGCAAAGCGACCCCGAGGTGTCGAGCCCGGGCCCACATCTGGGCGTACGTGAGCTGTGTCCCGGATTCACCTGCGGGCAGACTCAAGGCCCGCTGGTCGGGGTGGGTGTGCACGGATGCAGCGATCAGCGCAGGCAGGTGGGAGAAGGCCATGGGTACCTCGATCTCGGTCAAGAACCTATCTACGGAACCGTAACCTACGTGAGCGTAAGTTGTATTGCCCTTCCCATCACACCGTGGTTGTCAACAGGTGGCGGCCGCAGGTCTTACGATCGTTCGAGTCCCGCGTGAGGCGGGCTGAAGCCAGGGAGGACAGGCATGACCGGACGGTCCCGACGAGCGCACACCCGTGCGGTGGCACTCGTGACGACGGGCGTCACCGCAGCAGTCCTGGCAGGATGCTCTGCCGGCGCCGACCCCGAAGGCACCAGCAACGGCGACGGCGCCGGGCTGACCGTCGGCATGGCGCTGGCACCACCCACCCTCGACCTGGGTGCCACCGACGCCGCATCAGTCCCCCAAGCGTTGCTGACCAACGTCTACGAAGGACTCGTGCGCGTCGACCAGAACGGGCGTATCACCGGCAGTCTCGCCAAAGCGTGGCAGGTCTCTCCGGACCGGTCGACCTACACCTTCGAGCTCGTCGACAACGCCAAATTCTCCAACGGCGCCGTCTTCACCCCCGAAGACGTCAAGTTTTCCGTGGAACGCGCCAAAAACCGGTGGACCAACGCTGCCGCAGCCACCATGCGCAACGTCAAGGACGTCAAAATCCTCTCGGGTAAAACCGTGCAGATCGTCCTCGAAAAACCCAGCAACGACTGGCTCTACCGGATGGCAGCGACCCGTGCCGGCGCGATGTTTTCTCGTACTGGCGTCACCGACCTCGCCAAGAAACCCGTCGGCACCGGCCCCTATACCGTTTCCAAATGGGTGCCCGGACAATCGCTCACGCTGAACCGTAATCCCGACTATTGGGGACAACGCCCCCACTATGAGCGGGTCACCTTCAAATACATGACCGACACTTCAGCGCTCACCAACGCGATGCTCTCTGGTGGGATCAACATCCTCTCCGTCGTCCAGCCAGACGCCCTACCCCGGTTCTCCGACACCGGCCGTTTCCGCACGATCGAAGGCACCACCAACGGCGAAGTTGTCCTGTCCTTCAATAACGCTAAAGGGGCCTTCGCCGACAAAGCTGTCCGCCAAGCCGCCCGAGCAGCCATCGACCACCGCAGCCTCCTCGACAAATGTTGGGGCGGCAAAGGCACCCTCATCGGCAGCATGGTCCCTCCCACCGACCCCTGGTATGAAGACCTCACCGGAGTCGCCCCGTACGATCCTGACAAAGCCAAGTCACTGCTCGCCGACGCCAAAAAACCCCACCCGGCCATCCGGCTGCGCATTCCTAACGCGCCCTACGCCGTCTCGTGCGGGCCTGTGGTAAAGAGCCAGCTCGAACAAGTTGGCTTCACCGTGACCATGGACACCATGGAATTCCCCACCTGGCTGACCAAGGTCTTCCAAAACAGTGACTACGACGCCTCCATCGTCGCCCACGTCGAACCCCGCGACATCGGCACTGTCTTCGGGAACTCCGACTACTACTTGCACTACCAAAATAGCGCCGTTACCGACGACCTCACCGCCGCCGACACTGGCGACGAAACGACCCAAATCACCAAAATGAAAGAAGCCGCCAAAATCATCTCCGAGGACGCCGCCGCAGATTGGTTGTTCCTCATGCCCAACCTGATGGTCACCGACACCTCCGTTGCCGGACTGGCCAAAAACCAGCTCACCGAGTCATTCGACCTCACCGCACTCAGTCGCGACTGAACCCGACATGGCCTGGACCCTGGGACGACGTGTAGGGGTGCTGCTGGTGAGCTTGCTCGCCAGCAGCGTGATCGTCTTCGGCTTCATGAACATCCTCCCCGGCGACCCAGCTCGCGTCAGCCTGGGAGTCTCCGCGACCGAAGAATCAGTAGCCGCACTCCGACACGACTACGGCCTCGACCGTCCCCTCATCCAGCAATACCTCAGCTGGATCCAAGGACTCGCCACCGGAAACCTCGGACACAGCTACGTCTCCGGCGACCTCATCGCCCCACGACTCCTCGACGCGCTCGCCGTCACCACCTGGCTCGTGCTGACAGCTCTCCTCATCGCCCTCCTCATCGCCGTACCCACCGGCACCCTCATGGCGATACGCCGACGCCACCTTGACGGGGCAATCCTGACGGCCCTGTCACAACTAGGCGTCGCCATTCCCGCCTTCCTCGCCGCGATGCTGCTCGTCGCCCTCCTATCAGTGCACTGGCGACTTCTCCCCTCCTCCGGATGGGTCGCACCGTCCACCAACCCCATCGGCTTCCTACGACACCTCGCGCTCCCCGCGTTCTCCCTCGGACTCGTCCAATCCGCTGTCCTCTCCCGCTACCTACGCAGCGCCGTCCTCGATGTGCTCCGCGAGGATTACCTACGCACCGCCCGCGCCAAAGGGCTCACCTCAGCCCAAGCGCTGATCCGACACGGACTGCGCAATGCCGCCGTACCAGTCGTGACGATCGTCGGGATCCAACTGTCCGCCATGCTCGTCGGCGCCGTCGTCATCGAACGCGTCTTCGTCGTCCACGGCATCGGTAGCCTCCTCCTCGACGCTGTTGGTGCCCGCGACCTCATCCTCGTCCAGGACATCGTCATGACCCTCGTCGTCATCGTCTTGACGGTGTCCTTCATCACCGACCTGCTCTACACCCTGCTCGACCCTCGCTTCCGGGACGCGTCATGAGCCGCCGGCCCGCCCACACCAACATCCCCCTGACCCTGGGGCTGATCCTGGTCAGCTCGCTCGTGCTGATGGCCATGACCTCCTGGCTGTGGACCCCCTACGATCCGATCCTGGTGGACAACACCCCACGGCTCCTCCCGCCCTCCACAGAGCACTGGTGCGGCACCGACACGCTCGGCCGAGATGTGTTTAGCCGACTCATGCACGGCAGCCGCACCACCCTGCTCGTCGGAGTGGTCTCCGTCGGCGTCGCCGCCCTCGTCGGCGTCCCCCTAGGCGTCCACGCCGCAATGAGCCGCCACCGATTCCTCGAGCAACTCGTGATGCGCACCAACGACATCCTTCTGGCCTTCCCCGCCCTCCTCCTGGCCATCATGTTCGCTGCAGTATTCGGCGGCAGCACCACCATGGCCATGCTCGCCATCGGTATCGCCACCATCCCCGCCTTCGCCCGCCTCGCCCGATCGGGCACCCTGCACGTCATGAACACCGACTATGTGCTGGCCGCCAGAGTCGCTGGTCGACGCCCCTGGCGAATCGCCCTCAGCCACGTCCTGCCCAACATAGCCGGGACCGTCATCGTGCAATCCTCGGTGTCCTTCGGAATGGCTGTCCTCGCCGAAGCAGGCCTGTCCTACCTCGGCCTGGGCACCCCACCCCCCACACCCAGCTGGGGCCGCATGCTCCAAGAAGGCCAGGACTACCTCGCCACCCAACCCCTCCTGGTGCTCTTCCCGGGCGCTGCCGTCGCACTGGCCGTCCTCGGCTTCAACCTCCTCGGCGACGGCGCCCGCGACCTCCTCGACCCCCGAATCGACGACCGGCCATGACCCACCCCGCACCAAAGCCGTTGCTCACCGTCCGGGGGCTCACCATCACCCACCGCGACACCGTCCTCGTCGACAGCATCAACCTGTCTATCGCCCGCGGTGAACGGGTCGGCCTGATCGGGGAATCCGGCTCCGGCAAAACCCTGACTGCGCTCGCCGTGATGGGTCTCCTGCCCGAATCGCTGCGGGCCACTGGGACGGTGGAGTTACAGGGTGAAGGAGGTGACCTCCTCGCCCGTACCGAGCGTGAACTCGCCCCGCTTCGGGGGCGACGCCTCGGGATGGTGTTTCAGGAACCGATGACAGCGTTAAATCCGACCATGCGGGTGGGTAGGCAGGTCGCGGAAGCGTTGCGCATCCATGGCGACGCGTCCCGGGGTGGGCGTGACGAGGTCGTTGCTCTGCTGCGCGAGGTACGGTTGCCCGACCCAGAGCAGGCGGTGCGCGCCTACCCCCACCAACTCTCTGGAGGACAGCGGCAGCGCGTGGTGTTGGCCATGGCTTTGGCTCATTCGCCGGATCTGCTCATCTGTGACGAACCGACCACCGCCTTAGATGTGACAGTTCAAGCGAATGTGCTGGACCTCATCGTGGCCGGAGTGCAGGAGCGTCACACGGGGCTGTTGTTCATCAGCCACGACTTGGCGGTGGTGGCGACGACCTGTGAACGCGTCATTGTGATGCGCGACGGAAAAATCGTCGAGTCCGGTGAGGTAGGGCAGGTGTTGACCTCACCTCAACATGAGTACACTCAGGCGCTCGTTGCTGCCTCTGATCTGCGAGATGTCGACGAACGCGGCCGCCTTCGGGTCCTTCGCCCTGGTGATGTCGCGGTGGCCCCTCCGGTGACAGCTTCGGTGTCATCCGTTTCCGCGGACAGAGATACGCTGCCCGCTCCGCTGCCCGGGCCGGGTGATGAAGCATCGCCGTACGTCGAGATCAGCGGGTTGACTCGCGTCTATCGGCGACCGCGAACTGCGTGGCGCGGACCGGCTCCCCAGGTTGTGGCATTACGCGATGTCGATCTGACCATGCGTCGCGGCGAACGGTGGGGGATTGTCGGGGAATCAGGGTGTGGCAAATCGACCTTGCTGCGGCTGTTGGCCGGTCTGGATCGTCCAACGGCCGGGACGGTTCACGTCGACGGGCAGCTGGTCAGCGGTCGCCCGGAGTCCGGGTTGGGCTTCTTGCGGCGTCAGTTGCAGATGGTCTTCCAGGACCCCAGAGGGTCGTTCGATCCACGGCGCACCGTGCAGTCCAGTCTGCGTGAACCGCTGGTCGCGGTGGGATCCGCCGACCATCACGCGCGGATTGTTGAGGTGTTATCCGCGGTAGGGATCGATCCGGTGTCGGCGCAGCGATATCCGCACCAGTTTTCTGGGGGGCAGCGCCAGCGGCTATCGATCGCTCGGGCAATTGGTCCCCGTCCGCAGATCTTGCTTGCCGACGAACCGGTCAGCGCGTTGGATGTGTCGGTCCGTGCGCAGGTATTGAATGTGTTGGCAGACCTCGTCGAGGAAATGGGCCTGACGATGGTGTTTGTCTCGCATGACCTGTCCGTTGTCAGACATGTGTGCGAGCGTGTGGCTGTGATGAAAGCTGGGCAGGTCGTCGAAGTGGGGACGACCGAAGAGATCTTCACCGCGCCGCAGCAGCCATATACGCGGCGACTGTTAGCGAGCGTCCCGACAGTGGAGCGGGCGTTGGCTGGGGTGAGCGCGGCGGATCTGGCTGCGGCGCGGGAGCAGGAGCACCCCGGCGGGGAGGGCTGAGATGTTCGCCCGAGGCGGTCGGGTGGTGCTCTCGCCGACGGATCTGAGCACGTTCCTGGGGTGCGCGCATGCGTCGTCATTGGATCTGCAGGTGGCTCGGGGCGAACGGTCACGTCCTGCGGTCGGGGTGGACGAGCAGTTGCGATTAATTGCCGATCAGGGGATGGCGCATGAACGGGCCTATGTGCAGCGGTTGCGGGATCGTGGGCTGGAGGTCGTGGAGATTCCTCGCGATCAGGATCTCGAGCTTGCGGAGTCTTGGACGGTCGCAGCGATGCAAGCGGGGGCGGATGTCGTCTACCAGGGCACGTTGTTTGACGGGACGTGGTTGGGCTATGCGGATTTCTTGATCCGTCGGGATGGGGTGCCCTCGTCTCTGGGTGACTGGTGTTACGACCTGGTTGATACAAAACTGGCGCGTCATCTGTCTGCTGCTGCGTTATTGCAGTTGGCGACGTACGCGCGCCGTGTGGAGACGTTGCAGGGTCGGCCGCCGGTGTCCTTGACGGTGGTGACTGGGGACGGAGTGGAGCGACCCTTCCGGGTTGATGATGTGGCGGCGTATGCCGCCCGGGCCCGGGCCGGCTTGGAATGGTTTGTCGCGGCAGGTGACCTGTTGGGGATGGATGGCGACCTCGCGGTCGGGAGCGCCGATCAGCTGCAGACTCGTCCGGAGCCGGTGGCGCAATGTGCCCGTTGTCGTTGGCATGATGAGTGTGCGGCGAGGTGGCAGGCGCAAGACGACCTGTCTCTGGTCGCAGGGATGCGTCAGGGACATCGAGCTGCGTTGCGAGCGGCTGGGATTGACACCGTTGCGGCGTTGGCGGCTCATCCGGGGGCGCAGGAGGCCCCAGTGCCGGGGATCTCTCGGGCGATGGTTGACAAGTTGGGGGCGCAAGCGCGGATCCAGGTGGCAGAGCGGATCGACGGTCGGGCCAGGTATGAGTTGCTTCCGCATGTGCCGGGGCGAGGTCTGGCTCGATTGCCGGCGCCTGATCCGGGAGATCTGTATCTGGACTTTGAAGGTGATCCTTTTGCCGGAGACGGGGCTGGGCGGGAATATCTGGCCGGTGTTTATGACCGGGAGGGTGGTTTCCACACCTGGTGGGCCCATGATGAGGCGGCTGAAGCGGAGTTAGTGTCCGGGTTGTTGAGATTCCTGGTTGAGGCGTGGCAGCAGCATCCGGGGATGCATGTCTACCACTATGCGCCGTACGAACAGAGCGCATTGAAGCGGCTGACTGGCAGGTATGGCGTGGGAGAAGCGGACCTGGATGCGTTGCTGCGCGGTGGCCGGTTTGTAGATCTGTATCAGGTGGTCAAACAGGGGCTGATCATCGGGAAGCCGTCGTACTCCATCAAAAAGATGGAGGACTTGTATTGGGGTCATGTGCGGCATGGCGAGGGGGACGAGGTCGCAGATGCCTTGAGCTCGGTGGTGGAATATGAGCGGTATCTGACCAGTGGTGATGAGCAGATCTTGACCCGGATCGCGGAGTACAACCGGGAGGATGTGCGGTCGACGTTGGCTTTGCACGACTGGTTGGAGGAGCGTCGGGACGAGTTGGTAGCGCACGTCGCTGACGTCTCGGGGCCGCCGGTGGAACGGCCGGTGGAGGTGGAGTCCACGACGGCGGGGGAGTCACCGGCGGCCGCCGCGGAGCGGGATCTGGCGGATCGGCTGGTGGCCTCGGGGCATGACTTGTTTGCGGGGTTGGTGGGATGGCATCGTCGTGAGGACCGGCCGGACTGGTGGGATTTTTTCCGCCGGGCGGAATCCTCCGATGACGAATTGGTCGACGATGCGGCGGCAGTGGGTCGGGTGAGTGCGCCGGAGCCAGCGGGGGAGAAACTGACCAAAACGGGGCGGGTGAGTAGCCGGCTGTGGCGGTATGGTTTCCCGCCGCAAGCCGCTCGGCTCGAGGTCGGCAAAGCGTTGTACGACGTGGATGCGCGGTCGAGTTGCGGCACGGTTGTGCGAGCCGATGGGGACGCGGGATGGGTGGTGCTTGCTAAGGCGGCATCTGCGGATCCGGCGGTGCCCCGTGGGCTGATGCCGCCGGGACCGATCGACAATGCGGTGTTGCGCGAGTCCTTGTCTCGACAAGGTGAGGCGTTGTTGGCCGGGGGGCGACCGGCGGGGGCGGCGTTGGTGGACCGGATTGTCCCGTCGGGGTTGGCCTTGTTGCCGGGGGAGAGCCCCGCGGAGGCTGTGGTGCGGGTCGGGTCGGCCTTGGATGGGGAAGTGTTGGCGGTGCAGGGGCCACCGGGTGCGGGAAAGACGTATGCGGCATCTCGGCTGATTCGGGCGTTGTGGGAGTCGGGTTTGCGGGTGGGGGTGACGGCTCAGTCTCATGCGGTGATCCGCAATCTGCTGGGGGAGATTGGTTTGCCTGCGTGGCACAAGGTCGGTGGTGCGGTCGCTGCGGACCAGGATCCGTCAGGGGTGGTGGAGGTCGCTGACAATGGCGCGGTGGCTGCGGGGTTGGCGGATGGTTCGGTGCGGCTGGTGGGGGGGACGGCGTGGTTGTGGGCGCGTCCGGATCTGGCGGAGTCGGTGGATGTGTTGGTGATCGACGAAGCGGGTCAGTTCTCGTTGGCGAATGCTGTCGCGGTGGCTGGGGCTGCCCGGTCGGTGGTGTTGTTGGGGGATCCACAGCAGTTGACGCAGCCGACAAAAGCAGAGCATCCGTACGGCGCTGGGGTGTCGGCGTTGGGGCATCTGATCGGGGATCATGAGGTGATTCCGCCGGATCGGGGATTGTTCTTGGATGTGACGTATCGGATGCATCCGGTGATCACGCAGTTTTGTTCGACGGTCAGCTATGAGGGGTTGTTGCGGTCCGCGCCGGGTCGGGAGCGGCAGCGGGTGGATGCGCCGGGGGTGTTGGCTGGATCGGGGCTGCGGCAGGTGCCGGTGGTGCATCACGGCAATGTGCAGGACAGTCCGCAGGAGGCCCAGGTGGTGGCGCGTCTGGTAGCGGATCTGTTGCAGGGCTCATGGGTGGACGCTGAGGGGGTGCGTCATCCGATGGGCGGTGATGATGTGTTGGTGGTGGCGCCGTACAACGCGCATGTGGATCGGCTGCGGGCGGCGGTTCCTGCGGGGGTGCGGGTGGGCACGGTGGATGCTTTTCAGGGGCAGCAGGCGCCGGTGGTGATTTATGCGACGGGGAGTTCGAGTGCGGCGGAGGCGCCGCGGGGGGTGTCTTTCTTGTACGACGTGCATCGGTTGAATGTGGCAGTCTCGCGGGCGCGGGCGTTGGCGGTGTGGGTGGGGTCACCGGCGTTGTTGGAGGCAGTGGTGGGGACCCCGGAGCAGGTGCGTCTGGTGAATGCGTTGTGCACGTTTGCGGCGGGTGCGTCGGAAGTGTCTGTTCCCTGATTGTTCAGGGTTGCGTTGGGGCTGTGGGGTGTTGCTGTCATCGAGGGGGCTCTTTGCGCCACCCACCCTTGCATATAAATGCAAGGAGCCGCATAATCATTGCATGACAAAGGTGCTCACATCCCTGCCCACCGGCCACAAGGTCGGGATCGCATTCTCCGGAGGCCTCGACACCTCCGTGGCGGTCGCCTGGATGCGTGAGAAGGGCGCTGTGCCCTACACCTACACCGCCGACATCGGCCAGTACGACGAGCCAGACATTGCCTCCGTCCCGGGGAGAGCCCGACGATATGGCGCGCAAGAGAGCCGGCTCGTCGATTGCCGACAGGCCCTCGTCGAGGAAGGGCTGGTAGCCCTCGTCTGCGGTGCCTTCCACGTGCGCTCCGCCGGGCGGCTCTACTTCAACACCACCCCCATCGGCCGGGCCGTCACTGGGACCATGCTGATCCGGGCAATGATGGCCGATGACGTTCAGATCTGGGGCGACGGATCGACCTTCAAGGGCAACGACATTGAGAGGTTCTACCGTTACGGTCTGCTGGCCAATCCTCAACTGCGGATCTACAAACCGTGGCTAGACACCGCATTCGTCCACGAACTCGGTGGTCGCCATGAGATGAGCCAGTGGTTAGGCGAGCGTGGGCTGCCCTACCGCGACTCTCAGGAAAAGGCCTATTCCACAGATGCCAATATTTGGGGAGCTACCCACGAAGCCAAACGGCTGGAGCATTTAGACACCAGCCTGGAGGACGTCGTCGAGCCCATCATGGGGGTGCCCTTCTGGCGTGATGACGTCCAGATCGCCACTGAAGACGTCTCAGTGACCTTCGATCGGGGGCGGCCGGTGGCGATTAACGGCCAAGAGTTCACCTCAGCGGTCGAGCTGGTCCTAGCCGCCAATGCCATCGGTGGCCGGCACGGCTTGGGGATGTCCGACCACATCGAAAACCGCGTCATCGAGGCCAAATCCCGGGGTGTCTATGAGGCGCCCGGGATGGCGCTGCTGTTTATCGCCTATGAGCGGCTGGTCAATGCGATTCACAACGAAGACACCATCGCTACCTATCACGCTGAAGGCCGCCGACTTGGCCGCCTTATGTATGAAGGTCGCTGGTTGGATCCGCAGTCACTGATGTTGCGAGAGTCGCTACAACGGTGGGTGGCGTCAGCAGTGTCTGGGACGGTGACGGTGCGGCTTCGTCGAGGGGAGGACTACTCGATCGTGGACACCCGCGGCACGACGTTCAGCTATCACCCGGACAAGCTGTCTATGGAACGCACCGAATCCTCGGCATTCGGACCGACGGACCGGATCGGACAGTTGACAATGCGCAATTTGGATATCGCTGACAGTCGTTCCCGATTGGAGCAGTACGTCGCGATGGGGTTGTTGGGCACTGCCCAGGCAGGCGGGTCAGGCCTGGGACTGGCGACGACAGACCTGGTGGGTCGGTTGGAGCCGGGCGGGGCCGAAGCCATTGCGACCCGATCAGCGAAGGATCTGCGGGACGATGAAGCTCTGGATGAGGCGGCGATGGAGTTCGGCGCCGACTGAGCAGCCAGGTCAGTAGAGCGGGCCGACCGGTGGCTTTAGGGCTGAGGGCCGGCCCGCTCAGGGAGGTGAATGCCTGATCAGCGGGGGAAAGCCCGCACCAGAGCCATTCCGGTCAGGGCGGCAGCGACCGCGAAGCGGATCAGCCGATCATTCATCGTGGTCCGAGACCAGGCCGCGACCGTGCTGGCCACGATCCCAATCGCAATGACCAGCGTGAGGGCGGCTCCGACGCCTCCGCCGATGATCAGCCCGACCACGGCGACAGCTAGAGCTACCGCGCCACTGATCGCCACCAGTCGTTGGCGATTCCGATGGCTATCGACGGCATGCTCATGGGCATCGGTACTGCAACAGGCCGGAGCAGGTGCGGGGACAGGCGGCAGCTCGTCCGGCAGGTCGCTGGGGCGCGGAACGGCGGGGTCGGTCACGGGCGTCAGCCTACTCATCGTGCTGCGAGGCATCAGCGGTGTCTGGGACACTAGTTTCACCATGACCAGTGCCCTCGCGGATCCTCCAGTTCCTGACCCTGCTCCCACCCCAGTTTTGCCTGCGTTGCGGCTGGGTCGGGTGGTCGTCCCGACTCCAGTGATTTTGGCGCCGATGGCAGGGATTACGAACCGGGCGTTTCGTCGATTGTGTCGGGAGTCAGTCGCCGAGCATGCCGCACACACCGGGATCGACGGTTCAGGATGCCTCTATGTCAGCGAGATGATCACGACCCGAGCGTTGGTGGAACGCACCCCGACGTCAATGCGGCTCATCACCCACGACCCGCAAGAATCACCACGGTCAGTGCAGTTGTACGGCGTCGACCCGGCGACAGTGCGGGCCGCCGTACGAATGATCGTGGAAGACGATCTCGCCGACCACATCGACCTGAATTTCGGGTGTCCGGTGCCGAAAGTGACCCGAAAAGGCGGCGGTGCGGCGCTGCCGTGGAAGTCGACACTCTTCGGTCAGATCGTCTCAGCAGCGGTCGGCGCCGCGCAGGCCGCCGATATCCCAGTGACCGTGAAAATGCGTAAAGGCATCGACGAAGACCACCTGACATATCTGGAAGCTGCCCGCATTGCCGAAGATGAAGGGGTCGCGGCGATTGCCTTGCACGGCAGGACCGCATCGCAGCATTATTCAGGTCAGGCAGATTGGACTGCGATCGCCCGCTTAAAAGACGCCGTAACTGGTACCCCAGTATTAGGGAATGGCGACATCTGGTCCGCAGAAGACGCACTGCGCATGGTCCAGCAGACTGGGTGCGACGGCGTTGTTGTCGGGCGTGGCTGCCTGGGGCGGCCGTGGCTGTTCGCTGATCTCGCCGCCGCTTTCCAGGGGTACGACGTGCGGGTGCGTCCCAATCTGGGCGACGTAGGCCGCACCCTGGGCCGTCACGCCCGGTATCTCGTCGATTTCCACGAGGGCAACGAATTCAAAGCATGCCGGGATATCCGCAAACATATCGCCTGGTATCTCAAAGGTTTTCCCGCCGGTCACGACGTACGACACCGGTTGGCATTGGTAGAAAGCCTCACCGATCTGGACGCATTGATTGACGACCTGGACCCTGACCAGCCCTGGCCGGGCGCAGACGCGGAGGGACAGCGGGGAAGAGCTGGATCAGCCAAAGCGGTCAGCCTCCCCGAAGGCTGGTTAGACGGTCGTGAACTCAGCCCAGCTCATGAAGCTGCGTTAGCCCAGGCCGAACTATCCGTCTCCGGGGGCTGAAAAAGATCAGCCCAGAGACGCTTCCACAGCCCGCCCGGCGCCGGTCTCCACCGGACGGGACGGATCAGTGATCCAGTCCGACCACGATCCGACATACATCGCCGCAGACATGTCCAACTCACACACCGCCAGGGCCAACGCGACCAGGCTAGAAGCTACCCCGGAACCGCAGTACGTCGCGACAGGACGAGACCCGTCCACGCCCACCTCAGCAAAGCGCGACCGTAACTGATCGACCGGCAGCAAAGTGCCATCTGCGGCGAGCAAAGACAACGCCGGCAGATTGACCGCGCCGGGAATGTGACCACGAATCAGATCGACAGGGTCGCTTTCCCCACGGAATCGCTCCGGGGAGCGGGCATCAATCAGCACCCCTTCAGCGGCATACAAGGCGGCCTCGTCAGCGTCCACCACCCGGCCTACCCCACGGCCCAGATCAAAATCGCCTTCTTCGATGGTGCGCAACCCGCTCTCCACCGGCAACCGATGCGCAGTCCAATGACGCAACCCACCATCAAGGACCGCCACATCAAACTTCCCAAAGTGACGCAGCACCCACCAGCAGCGGGCCGCAGCCACACCGTGGCCATCGTCGTACACCACCACCATGCGACCGTTGTCCACCCCGGACTCGGCCATGTCCAATTCAAAATCATCGGGGTGGGGCATCGGATGGCGACCGCCGTGACCATCGGAAGCGGTGCCAGACAGGTCACGTTCCAGGTCGACGAACAACGCACCAGGCAAATGCCCCTGCATATAGTCATCAAACCCGGCGTCGTAACCCAATGACCATCGCACGTCGAGCAGCAACGGGGCGCTGCCCGGGCCGCTACGCAGCAGTGCAGCGAGTTCGAGCGGTGAGATCAAGGGACGCTGGTCCATGCGGTAACAGTAAACGGGCAGGTCCACCGGAACCGAACACCCCACGACGCCGCGCGCGCCGGTGTCGCCGGACGGGGCCCTCCCGGCGCTAGAACACGACATCCGCAGGTCGTACGGCCCCGTTGTCGCCCACCCCCTCTAGAGTGCGGGACGTGACCGTGTACGACGCAGCGGACCGGGCTCGTTGGCTGCCCGAAGATCCAGCACAGAAACGCTCCGACCGCGACGACTTCGCGCGCGACCGAGCACGATTGGTGCATTCCGCAGCATTACGACGCCTCGCCGATAAAACCCAGGTCCTCCAACCCGACACCGACGACTTCATCCGCAACCGACTCACCCACTCCCTGGAAGTGGCCCAGATCGGCCGGGAACTCGGTGGCGCACTCGGGTGCTCAGCAGACGTCGTGGACACCGCTTGCCTCGCCCACGACCTGGGACACCCACCGTTTGGCCACGAAGGCGAACGGGTGCTACATCAGCTCAGTGCCACCATCGGCGGATTCGAAGGCAACGCCCAAACCTGGCGCCTACTGACCCGCCTGGAAGCAAAGCGCTTCCGCGCCGACGGACGCTCCGTCGGACTGAACCTGACCCGGGCCAGCTTGGACGCCGTCACCAAATACCCCTGGCAGGCAGGCCACGGACCAGCAACCACCCACAAATTCGGCGTGTACGACGACGACCTGGACGTCTTCACCTGGACCCGAGCAGAGACCCCACCGGCCAGCCCCGACACCATTCCGCCATCATGCCTCGAAGCACAAGTGATGGACTGGGCCGACGACGTGGCCTACTCAGTGCACGACGTCGAAGACGGAGTCGCCGCTGGCCTCATCGACCTCCGCATCCTCGACAGCCCCCTCGACCTCCAGCCGGTGTACGAGGTCGCCCGCGACTGGTATGACCCCACCCTGAGCGACGACGCCCTGCAGGACGCCACCGATCGCATCCGCGCCAGCGGCGCCGTCCCCGACCAGCCTTATGACGGCTCCCGGCGAGCGCTCGCCGCATTGAAAGACATGACCAGTCGATTCATCGGGCATTTTGTCGCCGAGGTCGAAGAAGCCACCGTTGCGTCGTACGGACCTGGACCGCACCGTCGATACGCGGCCCAACTGGTGATCCCCGTGTCGACCCGCACCGAATGCCTCCTGCTGAAAGCGCTCGCCGCGCATCTGGTGATGCGTTCTCCGGAGCGACAGGCAGTGGTGGCGCGTCAGGAGGACATCATCGGGGAGTTGCATGGATTCTTCCTGGCTGATCCGGTGCGGCGAGTGGATCCGGTGTTTCGCGTGGATCTGGAAGAAGCACAGGACGATGCGGCGGTGCATCGGGTGGTCGTGGATCAGATTGCGTCACTGACTGACTCTCGGGCTGCTGCCCTGTGTGCGGTGTCGCGGCAGGGTCGACTTTAGACTCGCCCCAGGACCAGGAGGTGGGTAGGTGACCGGACGCATCCGTGAGGAGGATGTCCAAGCCGTCAAGGAACGGGCCGATCTGGAAGCGGTGGTCCGGGAACATGTGACCTTGCGCACCGCGGGGATCGGGTCGTTGAAGGGGTTGTGTCCGTTCCACGACGAGAAAACTCCGTCGTTCACGGTGCGCCCTTCGGTCGGCAGTTGGCACTGTTTTGGGTGTGGCGAGGGTGGGGATGTCATCGCCTTCGTGCAGAAGATCGATCATCTGACGTTCCCTGAGGCGGTGGAGCGCCTCGCTGGCAAGAGTGGCGTCGAGTTGCATTACGAGGAGGGTGGGCCTCCTCGTGAGGAAGGTGTAGGTCGGCGTACTCGTCTGGTGGAGGCGCATCGGGTCGCGGAGGAGTTTTACACCGAGGTGTTGCTCCGGGGGCGGGAGGCGCGGCCGGGCCGTGATTTCTTGCGGGCGCGGGATTTCAATTCGACCGCAGCGACGCGTTTTGGGATGGGTTTTGCACCCCGGGGTGGGACGGTCCTGGTGGCGCACCTGCACGGGAAGGGTTTCTCTGAGGAGGAGATGGTCACTGCGGGACTGGTGGGTCGCGGTCAGCGGGGGCTTTATGACCGGTTTCGGGGGCGGCTGCTCTGGCCGATTCGGGATATCACCGGTGACACCGTCGGTTTTGGGGCGAGACGCATCTTTGAGGATGATCGGATCCAAGCGAAGTATCTCAACACTGCGGAGACCCCGATTTATAAGAAAACTTCGGTGTTGTACGGCTTGGATTTGGCTAAACGCAGCATCGCTCGGGACCGGACTGCGGTGGTTGTTGAGGGGTATACCGATGTGATGGCTTGCCATTTGTCCGGGGTGGAGCATGCAGTGGCGACCTGTGGCACGTCGTTTGGGGTGGATCACATCAAGATGCTGCGGCGCATCATGCGTGATGAGCAGGGCGGTGCGCCGGCGCGGACGATCTTCACTTTTGATGGGGACGCGGCAGGTCAAAAAGCCGCGATGAAAGCTTTTGAGGAGGACCAGCGCTGGGCCAGCCAGAGTTATGTCGCGGTCGCGCAAGGCGGGCAGGATCCGTGTGAGCTGCGTTTGAGCGGTGGGGATTTGGCGGTGCGGGGGCTGGTGGAAGACGCGGTGCCCATGTTCGAGTTCGCGATGCGGACTGTGCTGGGACGACATGACCTGCGAACCGCGGAGGGGCGGGTCGCAGGGATGCGGGCGGTGGCTCCGGTCATCGCCCGCATCCGGGACCAGGCGTTACGCCCGGAGTACACCCGCACTGTCGCCGGGATGATTGGGGTGGACATTGAGCAGTTGGCGATGGAAGTCGCCAAGGCTGCTCGGCAGCCCATTCCGTCGAGTGGCGCGGCTGTCGTTCCTGAGGCAGCGCCGGTCGTGGACCCGTCAGATCCATTCCCTCCGCCTGATGTGCGGGTGCCGGCGGTGGCAGTGGCCCAGCTGTTGTTGCAAGTGTTGCTGCAATATCCGCGTCAGGTACCGGTGGCGGAGGTGCAGCAGATCGAACCGGGCTCTTTTGTCTCACCGGCCCATCGTGCGGTGTTCGCCGCAATGCAGCAGGTGGGCTGGCAGCAGGCTCAGATCGATTCAGGAGCAGCGTGGGTGGCTCATGTGGTGGCGGCCACTCCGGAGCCGGTACGTCAGCTGGTGGTGGCGTTATCAGTGGCGGAGGTGCGTACCCGTCGGGATCCGCAGACTGGTGAGGTGGATCAGCGGTACGTCGACGACATTGTGTTTCGGATGCAGGAGATGACGTTACGGCGGGCGATCGATGATGCGACGGTGGCCTTGCGCCACTTGGAGCAGCATGACCCGCAGCAGGCGCGGGCAGTGGCGATCGATTTGACGGCGCGACAACAGCAGTTGGCGCAGCTGCGGTCCAAGTTCGGGTGAGGCGAGGAAGGCCGGTGCGGTGGGTGTTGTCGATGGGTGAGTGTGCAGCGGGCGGCGCGTGTGGGGGGTGGTTTCGGTGAAGTTGCCGTGGCGTCGGGTTCCGCCGTTACCCCAGGAGGTCCTCGACCAGTTGGCTTTGGGGCCAGGGGACCGTGTGTTGGCGTGGGGGGTGGACACCGCGACCCAGGCGTGGGTTGTCGCCTCGGTGTATGCGTTGCATCAGGTGCCTGCCGGGGTCGGCGACGGGTCATCGCCGTCGGCGGTGGCGGCGGCAGGGTCACTGCGGTGGCGTCGTCCGTGGTGGCACGTTGCTGCGGGAGCGTGGGAGCCACGCACGCGGACGATCACGGTGACGTGGGCTGACGGAAGCCGACCTTCGATGTGGTCGTTTGAGGGCGAGCGGGTGGTTCTGGCTGCGGTGGTGCAGGACCGCGTCACAGCGAGCGTGGTGGTGAGCGTGCCAGCCGCAGCGGGGGAGCGAGAGCTGGGGCGAGTCTCGTTGCGAAAGGACCTCGAGCGCGGGACGCTCATCGATCAGGTGGTGCCCCGTCGTGGCGTTGACGTCACTGACCCTGAGGTGCGGGCAGCTTTCGATGCGATCGTCGCTGACCTGCGTGAGCAAGCCGGTATCTGAGATCCGCTGAGGTCGGGGACAGTTGCTCGCAGACCAGGGCATACGTTGAAGGCCCGGACACCATGACGGTGGCCGGGCCTTCACTGTTGCTCCCCCAATTGGACTCGAACCAATAACCCTTCGATTAACAGTCGAATGCTCTGCCAGTTGAGCTATGGGGGACTGACAGCAGTGAGACTCTAACAAAAGTTCTGCCCAGTCGCGAAACTGAGCTGATCCCATCGGCCCGATCATGCTCCTTGTCTGCTCTGACCTCGTCTCATGTCGCGTCCCTTGGCAGCGTCGGGGCGGATCTGCCATCCGGGGGGTGTCCCTGCGCGCAGAGCCCAGCACGCCTGCTCCTCGACCACGAGACCTTCCTGCGTCCTCGTCCTCGCGGGCCGTGCCACTCCGCGGCCTCGCTCACAGTGCTTCCCGCAACTACCCCCACCGCAGTGACCCCAATCCAGATGATTTCAAACATACATTCAGGGAAAACTCAGATATAGGTAGACAAACGATCAATAATTGTGGATTCATCTATCTGGGATTTTTGTTGAAAGTGATACACGTTGCCGTATTTGCTGTTATTGTTCCTGCAATGCGCATGGTTGCCGGAGAGCAACTATGTGGGTGCCGTTAATTTTAAGGCGGCTGAAGGGATTGGTGTCACGGATTTTTATATGCTTATTTTTAGTATTGTAAAGTGTTTCATACTATGACAAGTAGGTTCACCTTGAAGCCATCGACGCAAGGCGTTTTCTATGTGTTTTCTTTCCTAGTTCCATTCACTATGGTAGCTGGTTTTCAGAGCTTCAGGGGGAACCATGAGTGGGATCAAAGGACTTGCATTCTAGGAGCCATTGAGGGCGTGTTAGGTTTGCTGATGTTCCTTGATAGTGGGGGATTGCGGCATACTCCCAGCCAGGGGACTACGAAAGCTAGGGAAGAAGGTGCTGTGAAAGAGGAGGCACCCGGGAGTTGATGAGAGTCTCTATGTGATGGCATGGAAGAAGTCAATTCCATGGGGGGCAATGTTGGTGCGACGCGGCGTCGCGTCAGCATTGCCCCCAGCGCAGGTGCATATCGCCCCCACTGCAGGTGAACAGCGCTCTGGCCTGCTTGTGTGGGGATAGGGGAAGTGTGCGACTGCAGCCAGGGTGGTGAGGGCTTGGTGGGGCAGGCGATCAGCCGTCACCAGTTCCGGTAGCACCTCATCACGGGCGTATCGACAGACGGATGTGATCTCCGTCAGTTTCTTCCGCTCCGAACTGCTGACATGGCGGATGCGGAGAGGGCCTTGTCCGTTTCTTGTCCGCAGAGAAAGTTCGTCAGGATCGATTCTGAGCGCGGGGAAGCCAACGGGGGGCTGCGGAGATCATCAGAAGTGACCAAGGAGGCCGACGGTACTGATGGGACCCACGTCGCTAGGGTGACACACATGCGCACAGCGAATGTGATGGTGATTGGTGCAGTGTCGGTGCTGGTGCTGACTGGATGTGGGGGAGGGGAGGCGTCGTCATCTCCACCACCGCCAGCTCAGGCGGCGTCCTCCACTGGCGGGTCGGCTGCTGGGTCTGCGTCGACCAGTGCAGCGACGGCGGGGGGTGCGCCAGTCGATAAATCGAGTGCTGCAGCGACCTTTGGGAAGACCGTCACCAAAGACAAGGTGTCATATACAGTCAGTGCGCCTGTGGCTGGCAAGCCGGGAGCATCGTCAGTGTCTGACGGCACTACTAAGCCCACCAAAATGGCGGTAGTCAATGTCACGGTCAAAAATGACAGCGCGCAAGCGATCAGTCCTACGTCGTTGACTATCAAGGCGACGTCAGGTGGGGAGACGCTGCGGGCAGTCCTAGACGCTCAGCAGCAGATCAAACCGCCGACAGCTGAGATCAAACCTGGTGGCTCGACCACATGGAAGGCGGCTTTCGTGGCGGATGTCACAGCGCCGATTGCAGTCCAGGTGTCGATGATCATGGACACGGTGGCGGTCTTCCGTCAGTAGCCAGCTGAGGTGTCTGGTGTGGGGGTGCGAGGTGCTCTCTGTCATCGACTGCCGGGTGCCTTGCCGTAGCATATCGAATATCGTTAGTATCGATGATCGATATGTCGCAGAGTGAGGAAGTCGCATGTCCTCAGTACCTCAGGACGGCCCGCTGATGGGGAAGAAGAGCCGTTATCGCACTGAAAATATCCGGAGCATCAGTGTCGTCACGCTCTTGGTTGCCGGGGTGGTGGGGCTGTATGCCGCTGGTGTCATGTGGGCAACCCTGACGTCAGGGGTGTGTGTTCTGAGTTTGTCGTCACCTGCGTTGCCTGACCCTGCAACTACACCACGGTGGGAGGGAGCTCCAGGAGCAACGCTCATGTGGCCCTACCATGTCGGAGTTGATGTCAGTCGTATTCCTGGCGTGATCGCGGTCGTCGTGCAACTCGGCGCAGCACTGACTCCGGCCTGCTGGGCCCTATCGCTAGCCGCCCTAGGCGCATTCATGAGGCAGGTCGCGCGCGTTCGCTCAGTGTTTGATCCATCAGTAGAGCGGGCCTTGCGGATTTTCATGTGGTCGGTGATAGGAGTGGCATTGGTGCCGACTGGGCTCACTCTGCTGGGTTCACAGTTGGCAGTGAACTCCCTGGGGTGGCACTCGGCGGTATCGACCGACCTCAGCAGTATCTGGCTACCCCTCGGGTTCTTCTATCTCAGCTGGGTCTTCATGTTCGTGCTGCGTCATGGACGTCGATTGGTAGATGAGCTTGACGGGGTGATCTGATGCCAGCAGAAGAGTCCCGAATCATCTGCAACATCGATGCTCTCCTGAGCGAGCGGGGCATGACCCTGGCTGAACTCTCAGATCAGGTGGGTATCAGTGTGGTGAACCTGTCAGTCCTGAAAAATAACCGCGCGAAAGCGATCCGTTTCAGCACGCTCACTGCGATCTGTGACGCTCTGAATGTCAATCCTGGTGATGTGCTTAGTGTGGATCCGTCACCGTGATCGAGGCTCTGCCGGTCCAGGGCGAACTGTGGTGATGATCGCCCTTGCCATGCTCATGAGCTAGATTCATGATGAACGCATCCCACGCTCTGAACGAGCCGACTCATATTGCTGATATGGGTGGCCCTTTGTGGCAAAGATTCTTCTCCAGGGAGGGGACCGCCGTAAAAAACGGTCCACCCTGGGTGGGTGATGGTGGGCCAGGTCGGGCTTGAACCGACGACCGACGGATTATGAGTCCGCTGCTCTGACCGACTGAGCTACTGGCCCATGCATGCTGAGCAGGCGTAGGGGACCTGACCAGCCTCCGACGCCGGATGACCTCAGGGAGGGTCGGACGTCGGGTTCAGAGCCTACCTCGTCCGCGCGCGCTGCGACGCCACCTGTCCAAGAGCGTGATCGGACCCCCACCTCATTGCCCGTCCTTAAACCGGTGGTGTCGACAGGACCCGTCGGCGTACTCTCGCTCTTCGGATCACATGGGCCCTGCAGGTGAAGGACATCGGGGGGGGGTCGGGCTGCGACGCCGTACCAGGGGGCTTGATGCCCTGCAGCGTTGCCGCGATCTGAGTGGACGGAGGAAAATGAGGATGATGACGACGGAATTCCCGGTGTCGCTGCCCGGAGCACCGCAGGTGTCGATGTGGGCTCACCCGGAGGACGTTGAGCCAGCTGCTCAGCAGCAGCTTCGCAATATCGCTGCGCTGCCGTGGACACATCGAGTGTCGGTGATGCCAGATGTGCACTTGGGTAAAGGCGCCACGGTGGGCAGTGTGATCGCGATGAAGCAGGCGGTGGCGCCGTCAGCGGTCGGGGTGGATATCGGATGCGGGATGACGGCGGTGCAGACGTCGCTGACCAGCAGCGACCTGCCAGATGATCTGCGATCGCTTCGGATGGGCATCGAGCAGGTTGTGCCCTTGGGGCCGCACGCCCACGAGGGGACTCCAGCGTTGTCAGCGAAGGACCGACAGGTGCGCGCAGCGGCGCAACGATTGTTTGACGGGTTTGCTTCGTTGCGGGCGCCGAGGATTGCTGATCGGGAGTTTCGCGCAGTGCACCAGTGCGGCACTCTCGGTGGAGGCAACCATTTCATTGAGGTCACTGTCGACGACAACGACCAGGTATGGGTGATGCTGCATTCGGGGTCACGCAATATTGGCAAGGAGATCGCCGAACGGCATATCGCGACGGCCCGCACCTTGGAACACAATCTGGGCCTGCCAGATCGTGATCTGGCAGTGTTCCTCGCCGGGAGCGAAGAGATGTCGGCGTACCTCCATGACGTGTACTGGGCGCAGGAGTATGCCCGCATCAACCGGGCCGTGATGATGGAGTTGGTGCAGCAGGCCGTCGTTCAGGTCCTGCCGCAGGTGACGTTCGGACAGGTGGTGTCCTGCCATCACAACTACATCAGCGAGGAGACGTACGACGACGTGGACGTCATCGTGACCCGCAAGGGCGCGATTCGGGCTGGTCGAGGCGATCTTGGATTGATTCCCGGTTCGATGGGCACCGGGTCGTACGTGGTTCGTGGCATGGGCAACACTTCGGCGATGAACTCGGCGTCACATGGTGCAGGGCGGCGCATGTCGCGCTCGGCGGCGCGACGGACCTTCACCGTCGAAGACTTGGTGTCGCAGACCGCCGGGGTGGAGTGCCGTAAGGACGCCGGGGTGTTGGACGAGATCCCTAGTAGTTACAAGGACCTCGAGGCAGTCATCGAGGCGCAGACGAGTGGTGAGCAGCCACTGGTTGAGGTAGTGACCCGTCTGCGCACCGTGTTATGCGTCAAGGGGTGATCTGCCCGGAGATAGACCAACGGCCCGTCGCCTCCCCGCAGGGAGACGGCGGGCCGTCTGGTGTTCCGGTCGCCCGGAGGGTGATCACGCGTCGGCGAGTGTCAAGCCGATCGTCGAGAGCAGTTCGTACGGCGGGATGTTGGTCCCGCCAGCTGCAATGGCCAGCAGCGCCGAGGCGAGGCTCGCCATGGCACTGGTCAGGATCAACGGATCCTGGTCTTCCATTTCACTGCGCAGCAGCTCGACGTACTCGTTGACACTGCATCCCCCGTCCATGCTCTGGACGCGCGCCGTCAAGATCGCCATGGCACTCTGCATACCTGGTGCCGGCGCCTGAACGAAGCCGCTCATAGGCCCCCATTTCCTCATGCCGGTCGCTCACTTCCCAGGGTGAGTTCCCGGCTCTTATCCCCAATGCCGCTAGTGAACCTTGATCTTGAGCGGTTGTCCAACTGGGACGGGTGCATGGATGCAAGGCTCCATGGGATGCCGTTTTCACCTGCGGTTCTGTCGAGCGGGACCGTCTCGGGGGGAGGACATGTGGGAAAGCGCCGTCGTGTCGCGGGGGTGTGTCTTGGTGTGTCCGGACCCCTCGGGCACAATGAACCGGATAAGCGCACATAGTTGTTCGTACGCCGAAGGGCCATTGGTCACGTTTTTGTCGTACGTTGGGTGAGCGTCGCAGGACACGACGTTCTCGGTGATGTTGCAGGCCGTTGGGGAAGACGTCCCTCGCAACTCACAGGAGGATCCGGATGTCTGTCGCGGCGCACGCTGCCCTGACCCAGGGCGTGGTGTATATCCACTCCACGCCTAGCTCGTTGTGCCCGCACATTGGCTGGGCGATCGAGTCGGTCCTCGGGGCGTCGGTGAAACTGTCGTGGACTCAGCAGCCGCTGGGTCGCACGTTGATGCGTGCTGAGCTCACGTGGTCTGGGGTCCCGGGCACAGGAGCTCACCTGGCGAGTGCGCTACGCCGCTGCCAGGATGTTCGCTTCGAGGTGGTGGAGGATCCCAGCGCGGGAGTAGACGGAGCGCGCTGGACGTACACGCCGTCGCTGGGCGTGCATCACACCATCGTCTCCACCAATGGCGACACTTTGATCAGTGAGAACCGGCTGCGTGCCGCATTGGCGGCAGGTGACCCGTCCAGTGTGCGGCGCGAGCTGGAGATCGCGTTGGGTTCTCCGTGGGATACCGAACTGGAACCATTCCGCCATGCCGGGGACAATGCTCCCGTGCGCTGGCTCCATCGAGTCAGTTGAGTGTCGTCGTCCCGGTCCGGTCTGGGCGGTGACGACGGTGGCAGTCTGGCTTGATGGGCTGCGCAGAGGGACCGGCCCCATGGGGATGGGGGCCGGTCCTGTGCGTGTAAGGGAGTGGGATCGGGTCAGCGGCAGCGCCGGAACGCCAGTGCGACGTTGTGACCGCCGAAACCGAAGCTGTGATCCAGAGCGACGATATCGCCGTCAGGAAGGGCTCTGGGGGTGTCGGCAACGATATCCAACGTGATGTCCGGGTCACGATGGTCAAGGTTGATGTGCGCCGGGGCGGTCCCTTCGTGCAGGGCAAGGATCGTGAAGATCGCTTCGAGTGATCCTGCAGCACCGAGCAGGTGTCCAGTCATGGATTTGGTGGCGCTGACGGCGACCTGATCGGTGTGTTTCCCTAAAGCGGAGCGGATGGCTTTGCTTTCGGCACGGTCACCTACTGGGGTGGAGGTGGCATGCGCGTTGATGTGGGCGATGTGGTTGATGTCGATGTTGCCGGTGCGGATGGCTTGGGTGATGGCAGCGGCGGCTCCGATGCCTTCAGGTTCGGGTGCTGCGACGTGGTGGGCGTCGGTGGTCACCCCGGCACTGACCAATTCGGCGTAGATGGTGGCGCCTCGGGCGATGGCGCTGTCGTAGCTTTCGAGGACGACGACGGCGGCTCCTTCACCGATGAGGAAGCCATCCCGGTCCGTGTCGAAGGGCCGGGAAGCTCGGACGGGGTCGTCATTGCGGGTAGAAAGTGCCTGCATAGCGGCAAACCCGCCGATGGGAAGTGGATGGATCGCGGCTTCGGTGCCGCCAGCGACGACGACATCGGCGCGGCCTTCTCGGATCATCTGCAGCCCTTGGGCGATGCCTTCAGCTCCGGAGGCGCAGGCACTGACAGGGGTGTGACCACCGGCGCGGGCGTCGAGTTCAAGGCTGACGGTGGCGGTGGGGGAGTTCACCAGCAGCATCGGTACGGCGAGCGGGAAGATGCGGCGCGGCCCCTTGGTTCGTAGGTTTTCCCACTGGTCGACGAGGGTGTGTACGCCGCCGACGCCGGTGCCGATGGAAACGGCGAGGCGTTCCGGTGCGACGTCGGGGGTCCCCGCGTCGGCCCAGGCCTCTCGTGCGGCGATCAGGGCGTACTGCGCGCAGGGGTCTTGTCGGCGGGTTTCCACTTTGGTGAGACGTTCCGCGGCTGGTACGGCGAGCGTGGCGCCGATGGTGACGGGAAGGTCATAGGTCTGGACCCAGTCGTAGGGCAGGGTGCGTGCGCCAGAGGTCCCGGCGAGCAGGGCTTGCCAGGTGCTGCGGACGTCACCGCCGAGCGGGGTGGTCGCTCCGAGGCCGGTGACGACGACACGTGGGGGCGTGGTGGGGCTCATGGAGGTACTCCTGGTCGCTGCGGTGGGTGAGCTGCGCGTCGTGGTAGCGATGCGGTGGTGCTTGGTCGGGATGTCCGGGTGTGGACACGACCGGGTACGGCGTGCTCGGCCTGACGGTGTCGTCATGACCGGGCACGCCGTGGGCACCGCAGCGTTTCAGCCCTGGGCGGAGCTGATGAAGGTGACGGCGTCGCGGACGGTTTTGAGGTTCTTGACTTCGTCGTCGGGGATTTTCACGCCGAACTTTTCCTCGGCGTTGACGACGATGGTCATCATGGACAGCGAGTCGATGTCCAGGTCTTCAGTGAACGACTTGTCCAGTTGGACGTCGTCGGTGTCCAGTCCGGTTTCTTCGTTGACGATGTCCGCTAGTCCGGCCAGGATTTCCTGTTCGTTCATGCCCATGTCGTTCTCCTTCGCTGGGCCCTCGTGGGGCGAGGGCGAGTCAGTGGTGCTGTCGGTGCCCGATTGACCCGTCGGGCGGCGGGAACTTGTCAGGGCAGCTGGACGACCTGGGCGGCCCAGGTCAGTCCGGCGCCGAATCCGATTTGCAGGGCAAGGTCTCCGGGGTGAGCCCGGCCACTGCGCAGCAGAGCCGCTGTGGCTAAAGGAATCGAGGCGGCTGAGGTGTTGGCCATGTCGGTGATGTCATCAGCAATGACGACGTGGTCTGGGAGGCGCAGTTTCTTGACCAGGGTGTCCACGATGCGCGTGTTGGCTTGGTGGGGGATGAAGACCTGGATGTCCTGGGCGGTCACACCGGCGGCAGCAAGGGCACGTTCACACAACGGAGCCACCGCAGTCGCTGCCCATCGGAACACGGAAGGACCTTGCATGTCGATGAACGGCCAGAGCGAGTCGGTCACGGTGGCGTCTGGCCGAGCGGGATCTCCTGGCATGTCAAGGGAAGCAGGAGCGTAGCGTTCTTGCGCTTCGGTCCAGCTGACTGACTGACTGATCATGGCGGACCCGGAGCCATCGGATCCCCAGGTGGTGGCGCTAATCCCTGGTGTGGCTGAGGGCCCAATCACGGCAGCGCCAGCGCCATCTCCGAAGATGAAAGCGGTGCCCCGGTCGCCCAGGTCTCGATAGTCGGAGAGTTTTTCCACCCCGACCACGAGGACGTGTTCGGCTCGACCTGATCGGACCATGTCGTCAGCGACCGCGACGCCGTAGCAATATCCGGCACAGGCCGCGGACAGGTCGAAAGCGGCGGCATTCTTGGTGCCGAGTCGTTCGGCGATCATCGGCGCCGCTGCGGGGGTCTGGTAGGGGTGGGTAATCGTCGCGCAGATCACCGCGTCGATGTCCGAGCCGGTCAGGTCGGCGTACGTCATCGCGGCGCGCGCTGCCTGGGTGCCCATGTCGACGACTGATTCGTCAGGCGTGGCCTGGCGGCGTTGCTGGATTCCGGATCGATCCTGGATCCACTCATCGGTGGAATCGATGTGGCGACACAATTCTTCATTGCTGATGATCCGAGCGGGCCGGTAGTCACCGATGCCCAGGATGCGGGTGTACGCCGGCCCGCGCAGGGTACGCAGTAACACCACGTCAGCGCACCACGGACAGACCGCTGTGTTCCAGCACCACCGCACGTGCAGCGTCGAGGTCGTCAGGGGTATTGACTGCGACGGTTTTGACGCCTTTCATGCCTCGTTTGGCTAGTCCACTCAAGGTGCTTGCCGGGGGTACTTCAATGACCGCAGTAATCCCACTATCCAGCAACGTCTGCATGACTAAATCCCATCGCACAGGTCGAGCGACCTGTGCGACCAGTCGGGTCACCAGATCCTTGCCGTCGCGGACCAGCTGGCCGTCTCTGTTGCTCACCACTGGAATCACGGCATCGCGGACGTCGTGGATGGCGGCAGCAGCCTGCAGATCAGCAACCGCAGGAGCCATGTGGGCGGTGTGAAATGCCCCGGCGACTTTCAGTGGGATGACCCTGCTGCGGGTCGGTGGGTTCTGGGCGAGCGCTTCTAGATCTGGCAGGGTCCCGGCCGCGACGACTTGACCGGCCCCGTTGATATTGGCTGCGGTGAGCCCTCGCTGTTCTAGGCAAGCAAGGACCTGCTGGGGGTCGCCGCCGAGGACAGCGCTCATCCCGGTAGGAGTGTGCGCGGCGGCTTTTGCCATGGCCCGACCTCTGGTGGCAACCAAGCTCAGCGCCTGATAGGGGCTCACGGCACCTGCTGCGGCGAGGGCCGTGAATTCGCCAACGGAGTGCCCGCTGTAGCAGGCTGGTTCAGGAGTGTCCGCGAGGAGCAATGGCAACACTGCTAGCCCTGCTGCGACAATCAATGGCTGGGCGACCGAGGTGTCTTTGATGGTTTGTTCGTCGGAGACGGTGCCGTGCGCGATGAGGTCGGTCTGGGCCGCGTCGGACAGGATCGACAGTCGATCGGAGACTCCGGGGATGTCGAGCCAGGGCTGGAGAAAACCGGGGGTTTGTGAACCTTGTCCCGGACAGATGATGGCGAACACGCGTCCAGCCTGTCCTAGCGATCGCCGGACCCGCAGGTGCGACAGACACAGGAAAACTTCAGCATCTTTGGAGGAACCCGACAAATCTGCCAGTTGAGGGCCGACGATCTCGCTGATGAAGCGCTTCAGCTGGACATCGTCACTGGTGGGGTGACTCTTTCCTCAGAAAAGGCCATGTCAACAACTTTTATAGTCGCGATGACAATCCATATAGTTGAGGTGACTCATGCGTAGGGCTAAGGAGTCCCCAACCTGTGGTGGGGCCGTTGCGTGTTGTGGTGCCGATAGCAATTGGGTTGACCGCAGCGCTCTTCGCTGTCGTTCACGCTCTGCTTCTGGCTGTGTCTTCTCATCAGGTGGGAGTAGGGAGGTCCTCGGCATCGGATGATGCGGATGTGGCTGCCTCGTCAAGACGTCCCACAGCCAGTGCGGTTTGCAGGACATACGCCTCACGGGGCGCCGTGGGGTCATATCCGGTGAGCGCGGTGATCCGGCCCAGCCGGTAGCGCACCGTGTTGGGGTGGACAAACAAGGCCCGAGCTGTCGCTTCGAGGCTTCGCCCGCAGGCGAGGTACGTCGTACAGGTCTCTTCGAGGCTGGCTCCGCTGGCTTTGCGTAGCGGTGTGAACACATGCCGGATGAGATACGACCGGGCGCCGGTGTCTCCGACAAGGACCCGTTCGGGCAGGAGATCATCGCTGCGCACTGGGCGGGGAGCTCCAGCCCAGGCCGGTGCGGCGCGTAACGCGGCGGCAGCTGCTCGTGCTGATCCGCGGGCGGAATGCAGCCGAGAGACGCGAGGACCGACGACGACCGGACCAGGTCCAAACGCTGGAGCCAGTGCGGTGGCGATCTGCTCGGGGTCGGTGACGCCACCGGCGATGACAATCAGACGGCTTTCCTGCGCTGAAATCAACAGGTCTACGCCCACCCGTCCAGCAGCTGTGCGCATCCGCTCAAGAGCACGCTCACCGGCATCGGTGGGGACGGCGCCCATCACCACGACGACGCCTTCGGTGCGATCCCAGCCGAGTGCCGCCGCGCGGCTGGTCAGTTCATCAGGACTTTCACCGCGAACCACAGCGTCGACGACCAGCGACTCCAAGCGAGCATCCCACGCCCCTCGGGTTTCGGCTGCTCCGGCGTATACCTGGGCGGCAGCAAAAGCGATATCCCGGCTGTATCGCAAAACGTCTTCGCGGAGTGCGGTTTCTTCACCGGCTGCGGCAAGTTCGGGAATGTGGTCCTCGACGACGTCGACGACTGTACGCAGTAAGTCCAAGGTCTGACGCAGCGAAATGGTGCGGGTCAAGCCGCGGGGGGCAGCAGCGAAGATTGACGCCGTGGCGTGATCATCGGTCTTGTCGGTGTCAGAGTGCACATACCAGTCGACGAATGATGCGAACCCTGACTGGACAACAGTGCCGACCCAGGACCGTTCTTGGGCGGACAAGTCGAGATACCACTCCAGGTGGGATTCCATATGGCGGTACGCCGCCGTGGTTAGCCGTCCCGCAGACCGTTCGACGGCACGGCTGGTCTCCTCACTGGCGCGTGGACTCCCCATTGGCAGGAGTGTACGGCGCGCCGGTAGCTGAGCCACCGGCGCGCCGTAGGACACTTCATCCTGAGGGATATCTCAGGCGTCGCCACCGGCGTTGCCGGAATTGCCAGCTGTCACGTCGAGCAGGCGGTATTTCTCAGCGGCTGCGGCTGGGACACCAGCGTCGATCTTGCCTTGGTCGGCGAGGAGCTGCAGGGCCCGGACGGCCATTGAGGGGCCGTCGATGTGGAAGAACCGGCGCGCTGCCTGGCGAGTGTCGGAGAATCCGAACCCGTCAGCACCTAGTGGGGCGAAGTCGCCTGGCACCCAGCGGGCGATGGCGTCCTGCAGGTCGGTCGCGAAGTCGCTGGTCGCCACCACCGGGCCGGACCGCTCGGCGAGCCGACGGGTGACATAGGGCACCTTCGGCGTGTCGCCGGGGGTGAGGAAGTTTTCCTCGTCACACGCCATGGCTTCGCGGCGCAGCTCAGTCCAGCTGGTGACCGACCACACGTCAGCGGTGACGCCCCAGTCGCTGCGCAGCAGGTCCTGCGCCTCCAATGCCCACGGCACGCCCACGCCGGAGGCGAGCAGTTGCGCCCGAGGAGCCTCGTCAGGATTGGACCCTTCGGGCAGTTCGCCTTCCTTGAGCAGATACATGCCCGAAAGCAGACCCTCAACGTCCAGGTTCTCTGGCTCGGCGGGCTGCACGATGGGCTCGTTATAGACCGTCAGGTAGTAGATGACGTCTTCAGCGTTGTCGCCGTACATCCGACGCAGACCGTCCTGAACGATGTGGGCGATCTCGTAGCTATAGGCCGGGTCGTAGTGGACGACAGCAGGGTTGGTCGCCGCGAGCAGCGGGCTGTGACCGTCCATATGCTGCAGTCCCTCACCGGTGAGGGTGGTCCGCCCGGCGGTGGCTCCGATCAGGAAACCTCGGGTCATCTGGTCAGCGGCGGCCCAGATCGCGTCGGCGGTGCGCTGGAATCCAAACATCGAATAGAAGACATAGAACGGCACCATCGGCTCACCGTGGGTGGAGTACGACGACCCGGCGGCGGTGAACGCTGCCAACGATCCCGCCTCGTTGATGCCCAGGTGCAGCATCTGACCCTGTGGGGATTCCTTGTAGGCCAGCATCAGCTCCGCGTCGACCGAGGTGTATTTCTGGCCGTGCGGGTTGTAGATCTTGCTGGTGGGGAAGAACGAGTCCATCCCGAAAGTACGGGCCTCATCCGGGATGATCGGGACGACCCGCTTGCCGAATTCCTTGTCCCGCATGAGTTCCTTGAGCAGCCGCACAAACGCCATGGTCGTGGCGACCTGTTGCTTGCCGGAGCCCTTCTTGATCGCGGCGTACGCCGAGGTGTCAGGCAGGTGGATCGATTCAGTCGGGACACGCCGCTGGGGGACTGCGCCGCCCAGTTTGCTCCGCAGCTCGAGCATGTAGTCGATGCGCTCATCGTCCGTTCCCGGGTGGTAGAAGGGGGGACGGTACGGGTCGGCTTCGAGCTGTTCGTCGCTGATCGGGATGTGCAGGGTGTCGCGCAGGTCCTTAAGGTCCTGCAAGGCCAGCTTCTTCATCTGGTGGGTGGCGTTACGCCCCGCGAAGTGCTGGCCGAGGGTGTATCCCTTGATGGTGTGGGCCAGGATGACGGTGGGCTGGCCGTTGTGCTGGACGGCCTGCTGGTAGGCGGCATACACCTTGCGGTAGTCGTGGCCGCCTCGCTTGAGCTTCCACCAGATGTCTTCGTCGGTCCAGTTTTCCACGAGCTTGAGAGCTCGCCGGTCCCGACCGAAGAAGTGCTCGCGGACGAAGGCGCCGTCGTTGGCGCGGAAGGTCTGGTAGTCGCCATCCGGGATGGTGTTCATCACATGGACCAGGGCGCCCTGGTGGTCGGCGGCGAGGAGTTCGTCCCAGCCTCGGCCCCAAATGACCTTGATGACATTCCAGCCAGCGCCCCGGAAGAAGGCTTCCAGCTCCTGAATGATCTTGCCATTGCCTCGGACCGGGCCATCCAAACGCTGCAGGTTGCAGTTCACTACGAAAGTGAGGTTGTCGAGCTCCTCCATGGCAGCCCACTGCAGGGCGCCGCGGCTTTCGACCTCGTCCATTTCGCCGTCGCCGAGGAACGCCCAGACGCGCTGGTCGCTGGTGTCCTTAATGCCCCGGTTGTGCAGGTACTTGTTGAACTGTGCCTGGTAGATCGCGTTGATCGGGCCCAGGCCCATCGACACTGTCGGGAACTGCCAGAACTCCGGCATGAGGCGCGGGTGCGGGTAGCTCGGCACTGACTGGATGCGTCCGTCGACGACGTGGCTCTTCTCCTGACGGAAACCGTCGAGCTGAGCCTCGGTGAGGCGACCTTCGAGGAAAGCGCGAGCATACATACCGGGGGAAGCATGGCCCTGGAAAAAGACCTGGTCACCGCCGCCGGGGTGATCCTGGCCACGGAAGAAGTGGTTCAGGCCGACTTCGTAGAGTGTCGCGGCGGAGGCGTACGTGGAGATATGGCCACCGACACCTACGCCTGGGCGCTGCGCCCGGTGCACCAAGACCGCCGCGTTCCAGCGAATGAGGCGGCGGAACGCCCGCTCTTGGTCCTCGTCGCCGGGGAACCAGGGCTCGGCTTCGACGGGGATGGTGTTGATGTAATCGGTGGTGGTCAGCGAAGGCACACCGACGTGCTGCTCACGGGCATGCTGGAGGAGGCTGAGCATGATGTATCGGGCCCGCTGCTCACCTTTGTCCTTGATGAGCTGATCCATCGATTCAAGCCATTCCTGCGTCTCTTCCGGGTCGATGTCCGGGAAGCGGCTGGGTAGGCCGTTGATCATGGGGCCGGCGTCCTCGATCGGCACGTGGGGTCCTTCCGTCAGGCAGGTTGGCGTAAGTCCTATCCTTCCATCACGACAGGACAAAGGTCACATGCGGCCCTCTCGGACGGCCGGGCATGCTTGGAAATCCGTGTGGCAGAAGCGATACGGGGGGCTCAGGGGGTGCCAAAACCCGGGTCCAGGGGAGCAGTTCCAGCGAGGGTGCTTGCGCAATCGACCAGGAACCGATGAACTTATCGGCACGTACATGGCTGCTGTCACCGGACAGCGGCAAGTGAAGGAGGTGCGCGCGTGGGCCTGACCGCGGCGAATGCCGGTGCGGTGGCCAAGCTCGGCTTTATGCCGAAGCAGGTGGTGCTGGAGCTCGGTTACGACGACGATGTTGCCGACGAGCTTCGGGGGCAGATCGAGGACATCCTGCAGGTCCCGTTGGAGGACGAGGAGTACGACGATGTCGTCGACGCGGTCCTCCTGTGGTGGCGTGACGATGACGGCGATCTCACCGATGCCTTGGTCGATGCGTTGACCACCATGGAAGAACAAGGCTTCATCGTGTTGCTCACCCCGAAGGTGGGGCGACCGGGTGAGGTGGATGCCAGTGATGTTGCCGAAGCGGCTACGACTGCCGGGCTGCAAGCATCGGCGAGTCTGAACCTGACGTCGGAATGGTCGGCCACGCGGCTGGTTGCTCCCAAGTCAGCTCGGCGCTGATCTGAGAGGTCGCTGATCTGAGAGGTCATCGCGCCGAGATGCTCGTTGGGGGTGGTTCTGCCACGCTTGCCCCATGACTTCTGGCGTGGTGTCTCCCGGTGACTGGGCTCCCGAGTTCGTTCTGAGCGATCAGTACGGGCGGGTGATGCACTCTTCCGTCCTGATTGCGCAGCGCCCTCTCCTCGTGGTGTTCTTCCCGTTTGCTTTCTCTGGGATTTGCACCGGTGAGTTGCGTGAGCTCCGGGATGAGCGGGAGCGTTTCGACCATCCCGGGGTTCACTTCGTGGCGATCTCCTGCGATCCGATGTACGCCCTGCGGGCGTGGGACGACGCCGAGGGCTTTTTCTTCCCGCTGTTGTCAGATTTCTGGCCGCATGGCGAGGTGGCCCGCCGATACGGTGTCTTCGACGATCAGGACGGCGCTGCG
The DNA here is from genome assembly GCF_019331795.1 of Austwickia sp. TVS 96-490-7B. Classification (GTDB taxonomy): domain Bacteria; phylum Actinomycetota; class Actinomycetes; order Actinomycetales; family Dermatophilaceae; genus Austwickia. The sequence goes on along the minus strand of NZ_JAHPZL010000008.1, from coordinate 499,071 downwards.
CGACGCGGCACCTTCCTGATCGGTCAGGACGGCAAGATTTTCTGGTCGCTGATGGAGGATCGAGGCACAGCACGGGACTTCTCCGGGGTTGATGCGGCGGTGGCTGCCCTGGCGAGTTGACGACGTATCTGAGACGGCGCGGTTGGTACCGGGCCGCCGAGCTGGCACAATGGACCGACGCCGCCGGTCTGTGACCGGCAAGGGCCTGTAGCTCAGTTGGTAGAGCACCGCGTTTACACCGCGGTTGTCGTCGGTTCGAACCCGGCCGGGCCCACGTGAGTGACGTACCGGACCATGCCGTACCTCCGTACGGGCCGAGCGGAGACGCACCCGGAGACGTGCTCCTACGTGATGTCCTCCAGGTGATTGAGGAGCTTTACCCGAAGGACAGCGCTCAGTCGTGGGATCGGGTGGGTGTCGTCACCGGTGACTTGGACCAGCCCATTCGTCGGATCCATCTGGCCGTCGATCCAACGCTAGAGGTGATTGAGGAAGCTCGCGCTGCTGGCGCTGACCTTTTGATGACCCACCACCCACTGCTGCTGCGGGGGGTGCACTCTCTGGCTACTCATACGGCCAAGGGCGCCGCAGTGACGGCCCTGATCGTTGCGGACATGGCCTTGGTGACAGCGCACACCAACGCCGATGTCGCTGAGCCTGGGGTCTGCACCGCCCTAGCCCAGGCGGCGGGGGTCACGCAGATGCGCCCCTTAACTCTGGAAGAAGGCCGTCCGATGGGGCGCATCGGCAGTCTGGGCGAGTCGATCAGTCTCGCGGAGTTCGCATCTCGGCTTGCTTCGGCGTTACCAGCTACCCCCGTCGGCGTCCGTGTCTCCGGACCGCCACAGGCACCAGTGACTACTGTCGCGGTCGTTGGCGGCGCGGGAGACTCCCTGCTCGACGAGGTACGCCGCAGCGGCGCCGACGTCTATGTCACCGCTGATCTACGCCACCATCCTGTGGTGGAATCCCGGGAGGAATCCCGAGGCGGGCCGCCGTACCTCGTGGACGCTGGCCATTTCGCCACCGAATGGCTCTGGCTGGAGGAGGCTGGGCGCCGCATCATCGACGGTCTGGGCCCTCGCGGCGCCGAGGTCGACACCTTTGTGAGCCGTATCATCACCGACCCATGGACATTCGTCGTGGGCACCGCCGGACCCGATGACGTGCCCGGGACGACAGGGATCGACCAGGGAGGACTTCGGTGAAGGCCGAACACGAACGGCAACTACGTCTGTTGGATCTGCAGGCCCTGGACACTCGATTGGCGCAAATCGCCCATCGGCTGGCCAAACTGCCCGCTCAACAGCGCGTTGACGAGCTCTCCCGCGCACGCAACGCTGCGGAGTCCGACCTGGTCAAAGCCAAGATGCAGGCGTCGGACGTGAGTCGTGAGGTCACAAAAGCTGAAGCAGACGTCCAGGTGGTGCGGGATCGAATGGCCCGTGACCAGGCCCGCTTGGATGCGGGGGTGTCGGCGAAGGAAGCTCTGTCCCTGCAGCATGAGTTGGAGTCATTGACACGACGGCAGGCCGCTTTGGAGGACGACCAGCTCGACGTCATGGAACGGGCTGAAGCCACCGCTGGACTCGTCGCCTATGTCGAGGGTTGCCTCCACGACGTCGCCACAGAACTCGCCGAAGCCGTCGCCGTGCGCGACGAAGCGCGATCTGCGTTGGAGACCGAAGCAGAGCAGGTACGGCGTCGTCGCGCTGACATGACCCCGTTGATCGGCGATGACCTTTTGGCTCTCTACGAGAAGATCCTGGCGCAGACCGGGATGGGCGCAGCTGCGGTCCTCCACCGTCGATGCGAGGGATGCCGGTTGGAACTGCTCGGTGACGATGTCGCTCGCATCAAAAAAGCCCCGGTCGACGAGGTGGTGCGCTGTGAGGAGTGCCGTCGCATCCTGGTGCGCACCGCCGAATCCGGTCTGTAGATATTCGCTTCGGCTGTGTCAGCCGAAGCACTCCCGTGATGGTGCGGTGAAAGGTGAAGCGTGACCGACCAGATGGACAGACCGGTCATCGTCGAAGCAGACGGTGGGTCTAGAGGGAACCCCGGTGTCGCCGGGTATGGCGCACTCGTGCGAGACGCGGCGACTGGGCACCTCTTGGCTGAACGAGCAGCACCATTGGGGACGGCCAGTAACAATGTCGCTGAATATTCCGGGCTGATCGCGGGCCTAGAAGCAGCAGAGGAGATCGCTCCTTCAGCCGATGTCGAAGTCCGCATGGATTCCAAACTGGTCATCGAGCAGATGTCCGGTCGATGGAAAATCAAGCACGAGGACATGAAACGGCTGGCATCTCAAGCCCGTGAGCTCGTGGCCCGGCGACGCCAAGCCGGAGGCACGGTGACCTTGACCTGGGTCCCGCGAGCCCACAATAAAGCTGCTGACGCATTGTCCAACGACGGCATGGACGGCCGGACCATCGACCGAAATCATGAGCTAACAGCACCGCTCTCCTCTGATCAGGCCCCACCGAGCGAGGGACAGCTCACTGAACTCGCCGAGGAAACACCGCCCCTTGTGCCTACGGATGGTCTGACCGGACGTGCCAGGATCACCCCCCGAGCACCTGACATGTCAGCCAAGCCAGCTCGAATCGTCCTGGTCAGACATGGCCTTACCGAAGCCACCCAGGCTGGTCTGCTCGATGGCCGGGATGGCACTGACTCCCCGCTGACGCCTGAAGGTACCCGTCAGGCGCATGCTGCGGCAGTGGCTGTTGCTGGGTTCCTCGGCGACGGACCAATCCGGGTAGTCACCTCATCGCTGGCCCGCGCGAGACAAACTGGCGCAGCGGTCGCGGCTCGGTTAGGAGTCACCCCAGAGGTCGACGACCGTTGGGATGAGCAATCATTCGGTGACTGGGAGGGGCACACCGTCGCCCAGGTATGCGCCCAGGATGCTGATGGCTATGCGCAGCTGCGCTCCGATGACACCTACGCTCGTCCCGGCGGGGAATCCCGCTGCGACCTGCGTTCCAGGGTGCTGCAGGCCTACGACGACCTAGTCCGCGATGCTCTCGATGACGGCCGCCCGGTCGTCGTCGTCGGTCACCGGGCTGCGATGCTGATCGTGCTCGCCGAGGTGATCGGCCTCACATCACCATGGTCGATGGCGATGTCCCCGGCATCGCTCACCTCGCTGCGGACCTGGTCCGACGGCGGCGTCCTGGTCGAATTCGTCAACGACACCTCTCATCTGCGGGGCTGACCGGACTGGCAACCTGGACAGATCACTGGCGGCTGGAGCCTCGTAGGGTGTGTGCATGGCTCAGCGTCGACTCGTTCTCGGACCTGCTCACCCACCTCAGCCCCACGGCTCCCTCAGCGTCGGGGATATTCCCGACGTACCCTCGCGGGCTGACGCTGACCATGACGAGCTGAGGGAAGCGTTTGCGGCGATCCGTCGCCGCCTCGCCGTACCAGGTGACTTCCCAGCCGAAGTCCTCGCGGAAGCAGAACGCGCCGCCCAGAGCGAGCCACCGGCGTGGATCGACATGACCGGACTGCCGTTCATCACTATCGACCCGCCCGGCAGCATGGATCTCGACCAAGCGCTGCACCTGCAACGACATGACCAGGGTTACCTGGTGCGATATGCCATCGCCGATGTCCCCTCCTTCGTTGCCCCCGGCGGTGCGATCGACCAGGAAGCCCGACGGCGAGGCGAGACCATCTACCTGCCGGACCGGGCCGCGCCGCTGCACCCGCCTCGACTCTGCGAAGGTGCCGCCAGCCTGCTTCCAGGGCAAGACCGGCCAGCTTTCGTGTGGCAGATCACCCTAGACGCGCACGGCCTCCCCGTTGATGTCGATCTACGACGTGCCACGATCCGTAGCGCTGCTCGACTCGACTACGGCAGCGTCCAACATGACCTTGACCAGGGCACGGCCGACCCGATGCTCCTCCTCCTCGCCGAGATCGGGCTGCTGCGCATCGAACAAGAAATCAGCCGGGGCGGAGCCAGCCTGCCCAAACCCGAGCAGGAAGTCATCACCACCGAGACCGGATATCAGGTCCGGTTTCGCCCACCGGCCCCTGTCGAGGACTGGAATGCCCACATCTCGCTGCTGACAGGGATGTCTGCCGCGGACATTATGCTGCGTGGCGGCATCGGCATCCTGCGCACCATGCCAGCCCCCGACACGACCCGAATGGACCGGTTCCGCAGGCAAGCCACCGCTCTCGGGGTCCACTGGCCAGAGGGCCAGACCTACGGCGCCTTCCTCCGCCACCTCGATCACAGCGACCCCCACCACGTGGCGCTGATGCACGCTGCGACATCACTATTCCGCGGCGCCGGATACACCCCTTTTGACGGGACGCTGCCTACCCACACTGAACATGCAGCGCTCGCTGCGCCGTACGCGCATGTCACGGCGCCGTTACGGCGTCTCGTGGACCGGTTCGGCCTCGTGGTCTGTGCAGCGCTGTGTGCCGGCGAGGACGTGCCGGAGTGGGCCAGGCACGCCCTTCCTCAGCTGCCTGAGGTGATGAGTGCCAGCGGCCGCCTCTCCGGGGCAGTGGAGCGTGCCTGCACTGATGCCGTTGAAGCCGCGGTCCTGGCGCCAATGGTGGGCCGGAGTTGGGATGCTGTTGTCGTGGAGTCTCGTGGTGACGAAGGCTGCACTGTCCAGATCACCGACCCGGCTGTGGTGGCGAGATGCCCGCAGCAGGCGGCGCCGGGAAGCCGGGTGCAGGTCACCTTGACCGGGGTGGATGTCCTAGAGGGACGTAGCTCTTTTGTCATCAGCGACTCCTCCCGCAGCGGCGACCAGGATGGAACCGCGGGGAAGGATGGTGCCAGTGACGTCCACTGACCTTGTGGGACGTGCGGATTGGGAATCGGTCATTGCGCACGCGGCTTTTCCGGCGGTGCTGGCCACCGACCTTGACGGGACCTTGTTGCGCTCTGACGGAAGCGTTTCAGATTTCACCCGCCACATCGTGCGTCGCTATCTGCTCGCTGGCGGGGAGCATGTGATGGTGACAGCCCGACCGCCTCGATGGCTCACCGCAGTGGCACCGATGGTGCCTGCTGGCGGGGTGATTCTCGCGGCGAATGGGGCGTTCGTGGTGTCCGCTGGGGATGGTGCCATTGTCGAGCAGCACACTTTCGTCCCGACAGCAGTGACAGAGCTTGTCACCCGGTTGAAGCAGCATTTCCCGAAGATGGTGTTAGCGGTTGAAAGCTCGACTGGTCTCGTGCGGGAGGCAGGTTTTGCCGCTGATCCGCGGGACGATCCCAGCCTGGTGGTCGATGACCTGCGGGATTGGTTCGCCGGTGCCGATGGCAGCGGCGGCGGGAAGCTATTGGGGCGCTGCCCGGATGTGCCCGGTGACCAGGTGTATGCCTTGGTGGGTGCGGTGGTGGAGGATCGGGCGCATTTGGCGTTCTCGGGCGCAGCTGGGCTGTTGGAGTTGACCTCCCCGGAGGTGACCAAAGCTCGGGCATTGGCCCGGTGGTGTCAGGATCGAGGTCATATCGCTGCGCAGGTGTGGTCGTTCGGTGATATGCCCAATGACTTGCCGATGCTGGGCTGGTCAGGGTTGTCCTTCGCGCCGATTAATGCCCACCCGCAGGTGGCAGCGAAAGTATCTGCTGTCATTCCCCATCATGACGAGGACGGGGTGGGGCAAGTGGTGGCACGGTGTATGTCCCTAGCAGCCGGTTAATCGGGCCGAGGTCACGGATCCCTCGCTGATGGCGTTATGATGACCGCGCGGATGAGTCGGCTGGACGGTCGCGTCGACAGCCACCCCCGGCTTAGGCCGGTAGGGTCTGTCGCCGAGGAACGTCCGGGCTCCGTAGGGCAGGGTGGTGGCTAGCGGCCACCCGGGGCGACCCGCGGGACAGTGCCACAGAAAACAAACCGCCTGTCATGATCACGCCAGTGATGATGACAGGTAAGGGTGAAACGGTGCGTGTAAGAGACCACCAGCACGCCAGGTGACTGGCGTGGCTCGGTAAACCCCACCCGGAGCAAGACCAGACAGTGCACGTTTGAGGGCTGCCCGCCCGAGTGCACGGGTAGGTCGCTGGAGGTGGCTGGCAACAGTCACCCGAGATGGATGACCGTCCTCGACAGAACCCGGCGTACAGGCCGACTCATCCGCCTTGTCTGAGACGCCACGCCGAGATCGGCGTACCTGCAGGTTGTCTTGTCTCTTCTAGGCTGATCGATCGTGCAGCCTTCACGCCCCCAGCGCGCGCTACGAGCCGTTGCGCTGATCTTGCTCACCGCAAGTGCGCTTTCCTGTTCTGGCCCCTCACCGTCCCCCTCTGCTCCAGGGGAGTCGGCTCCCGCTGGCGCCAGTGCTACGACAACGACGGATAACCCACCAGGGTGGTCAGCAGCGGTCCGCGCGGAGAACGCCAGATCCGGCGACAAGGACTGGTACGCCGATGAGAAATTCCGGGGACGCCCTGGCCTGGCTGCTTTCCTCGACCGAGTGTCAGTGCGGCCAGGGGAGGACGTGGGAGTCTATGTCTCCGGCAAACCCGGACCGGTCACGGTGGTCGCCTATCGGATGGGAGAGTACGGCGGGGCTGGCGCTCGACAGCTGTGGAGCGGACAGGCCACAGCATCTGAGCAGGGAAAAAGCACTGATCTTGGCCAAGCTGCCGCGGAGATCACCGGGGCTGGACCGACCTCCACCGATGTCGCGCCGTGGGCGCGCAGTGCCACCGTGCCCACGAAGGATTGGCCGGAGGGGGCCTACCTGATCGCGGTGACCTCTCCCGGAGCGGGAGCGACTCGATACGTCCCGCTGACCGTGCGGAGCGCACACGCTCGGGGACGGATGTTGCTGGTCAGCTCAGTGTTGACCTATCAGGCTTACAACGACTGGGGAGGGCACAGCCTCTATCACGGCCCAGACGGCAGCCTGGCCTCCCGAGCTCGGGCAGTCAGTTTTGACCGGCCGTACGCCGCTGAATCCGGTGCGGGGCAGTTTTTTTCGATGGATCTACCGATTATTCGTGCCGCAGAAGCATCTGGCCTGCCGCTGGCCTGGGTGACCGACTACGACCTGGCGGTGCAACCCGACCTGGTCGACGGAGCTGCTGGAATCTCCTTCGGAGGTCATAGCGAATACTGGACCGCGGCGATGCGCGCTCGAATGATCGGGGCTATCAGCCAGGGCACGAATTTTGCGTCGTTCGGGGCGAACACGGCGTACTGGCGGATCCGGATGATCGGCGCCGCATCGGGTCCGGCGAGTGTGGCCGGACGCCGGGATGGTCGTCCCCGAGTGATCTATGCGACAAAAGACGCCGCTGAAGATCCGCTTGCCGGTAGCGATCCGGTCAACGCCACCACGAAGTTCCGTCACCCCCCACACGAGGTGGCCGAGTCCGAACTGGCCGGAGTGGCTTATGACTGCAATCCAGTCGCCGGGGACTGGACAGTGACCGACCCGACCTGGTGGGGTTACCAGGGGACTGGAGCGGTCGCTGGGACGCGCCTCAAAGGGGTCGTCGGTAACGAAATCGACCGCGCCTACACCGGTTCGCCCACGCCGGGGCCACGACAGGTGGTCGCGTACGGCACCGTCGACTGTCGGGGCGCGAGCACGGCATATACCGGGCTTTACACGACTCATCCCGCTGGTGCGGGGATCTTCGCTGCCGGAACTCTCGGCTGGCCGCGCGGACTGACGTCTCCGGACGCGGACACCGCCCGGATCAGCACCGCCATCACGCGTCGCATTCTCAGTGAGTTCGCGAGCGCGAAGGCAGGTGCTCGACATCGGGCGCGGGACAATCTTGCGTCGTATTGGCTGCCGCCGACCCGCACGACGACGTACGGCGGGTGACCTGGCTTCCCGGGACCGTTAGTGACAGGCCCCGGGGAGCCGACATCACCAGGAGGTGTGGCGGGGGCGCCCTTCGTCGTACCCGGTGACGCTCTGCAGGCCGACGACGGCCCGCGCATGGAATTGCCCGATGGTCTCGGCGCCGGCGTAGGTAAAGGCGCTACGCACTCCGGAGATGATCTGATCCATCAGATCTTCCACCCCGGGGCGGCCTGGTTCGAGGTACATCTTGGACGAGGAGATCCCCTCCTCGAAGAGTGCAGCCCGGGCACGGGAGAAGGCGCTGGCTTCCCGGGTCCGGTTGCGTACGGCGCGGGCCGAGGCCATGCCGAAGCTTTCCTTGTAGAGCTTCCCGTCAGCATCACGCAGCAGGTCTCCGGGGGACTCGTAGGTCCCGGCAAACCATGAGCCGATCATGACGCTGGCTGCTCCGGCGGCAAGTCCTAGGGCCACGTCGCGGGGATATTTGACGCCGCCGTCCGCCCAAACTGCGGCACCGCAGTCCTTCGCTGCGGCCGAGCACTCCAGGACCGCGGAGAATTGGGGACGTCCTACTCCAGTCATCATGCGAGTGGTGCACATTGCGCCAGGCCCAACGCCGACCTTGATGATGTCCGCGCCGCTTGCTGCGAGGTCACGGGCGCCGTCAGCAGCGACGACGTTTCCTGCAGCGATGGGGATCCGCCGACCGGTGGCTGCTGCGTGCTCGTCGCGGGCGGCGCGCACCACCGACAGCGCTTCGATCATGCGTTCTTGGTGTCCGTGAGCGGTGTCGACGACGAGGACATCCACGCCGTAGGACAGCAGGGTGCGGGCGCGGCCAGCGACGTCCCCATTGATGCCGACCGCAGCGCCGACCATGAGCCGACCGTCTGGATCCAGTGCTGGGGTGTAGATCGTGGAACGCAGGATGCCACGTCGGGTGAGGACCCCGAGCAGCTGGTCGCCGTCGACGACGGGGGCGATCCCCAACCGGTGGGCATGCAGCTCGTCGAAGGCTGCGTCGAGGTCGACGTCGGGGGAGAGGGTGATCAGGTCGTGGCTCATGACTTCGCCGACGGTGGAGAACCGGTCGACTTCGTGGCAGTCCTGTTCGGTGATGATCCCTACCGGGTGTCCGTCGTCGACGACCACAGCTGCGCCATGTGCCCGTTTGCCGAGCAGCGCAAGGACCTCTGCGACCGGCGCATGGGGGGTGATCACGATGGGTGTTTCAAACACCGGGTGGGCGTTTTTGACGCGACGAACTGTTTTTTCTACCGCGCCGTCAGCAATGTCCTGCGGGATGATGGCGATGGCTCCTCGACGCGCCACTGTCTCGGCCATCCGTCGCCCAGAGACCGCGGTCATGTTGGCGACCACGATGGGCACCGAAGTGCCGACGCTGTCCGGCGTGGTCAGATCCACATCGAGCCGGGAGGCGATCGAGGACCGCGAGGGCACCATGAAGACGTCGTTGTAGGTCAGGTCGTGCGAGGGGCGCTGCCCGTTGAGGAATTCCACGACCGCCATGGTAGGTGGCGACGGGCTGTGACGCCCGTCGCCACCTCTGGAATGGTCAGTGTTGCGTGGCCTGCACCGCGAACCATGCCGCGCCCACGATCCCGGCGGCATTGCGCAGGGTGGCCGGGATGATCGGCGTCTGCAAGTCAAGCAGCGGGAGGAACTTATGAGCTTTTTTGCTCACGCCGCCACCGACGACGATCAGGTCAGGTGAGAGCAGCATCTCGACGTGGGCGAAATAGGTTTGCAGTCGGGCCGCCCACTCGGGCCACTTCAGCTGTTCCCGGTCACGCACCGCAGCGGAGGCGCGGGTCTCCGCATCGACCCCATCGATCTCCAGGTGGCCAAACTCGGTGTTGGGGACAAGGACTCCGTCGACCAGTAGGGCGGTGCCGATCCCCGTCCCCAACGTGGCCAGCAGCACCGTGCCAGGGGCGCCCTTCGCTGCCCCGTAGTGCAACTCGGCGATCCCGGCGGCGTCGGCGTCATTGAGCACACTCACTGGACGTCCCAGGCGTTCGCTAAAGAGTGCGTTGACATCGATGCCGATCCACGACTTGTCGATATTGGCGGCGGATCGCATGATGCCCCCACGGACGATCCCAGGGATCGTCACCCCCACCGGAGAATCGCCGGTGTACGACGCGAATTCCTCAGCCACTCGGGCCACCACATCCGCCACGGCCTCCGGGGTGGCTGGCTGTGGCGTCTCGATCCGCAACCGATCAGCGACAAACTCACCGGTCTCCAAGTCGACCGGCGCACCTTTCACGCCGCTACCGCCAATGTCGATGCCAAGAGGAAAAGAAGGGCTGACCATCGAAAGGTGTCCTTTCCGGGGCGGAGCTGCGTGTCAGCGGTGAGCGTACACGCGGCCGAAGTAATCAGGGCAGCGTCAGGATCTCAGCCCCGGACGCTGTCACCAAGATGGTGTGCTCGAATTGCGCTGACCGACGAAGGTCGGCGGTCACCACGGTCCAGTCGTCGTCCCACAGATCCCATTCCGGCGTACCGAGATTCAGCATCGGCTCGATGGTGAAGGTCATGCCTTCTTCCAGAATTGTGGCGTAGCCGGGAGCGGCGTCGTAATGCGGGACGATCAACCCTGAATGGAAGGTCGTGCCGATGCCGTGCCCGGTGTAGTCCCGGACCACGCCGTAGCCAAAACGGCGAGCGTAACTTTCGATGACCCGGCCGATGACGTTGAGCTCCCGGCCCGGGCGGACCGCTTTGATCCCTCGGCGCAGCGACTCGCGGGTCACTTCGACCAGGGTCGCGGACTCCTCGTCGATCTCACCGACCGGGAAGGTCGCGTTGGTGTCGCCGTGCACTCCGTGAATGAAGCAGGTGACATCCAGGTTGACGATGTCTCCCTCCAGGAGCGCCCGGTCGTCAGGGATGCCGTGGCAGATGACCTCGTTCACCGAGGTGCACAACGACTTCGGGAATCCGCGATAGCTCAACGGTGACGGGTAAGCGCCGTGGTCACAGAGGTATTCGTGCACCACTCGATCCAACTCGTCGGTGGTGACTCCGGGTGCGACGGCCTCCCCGCCCGCCTGCAGAGCGCCGGCGGCAATCCGCCCGGCAATCCGCATTTTTTCGATCGTCTCGGCATCCTTGACTTCGCTGCCCTCAAACGGGCGGGGTTCGGGACGGCCGACGTACTCGGGGCGGGCGATCGACGAGGGGACCGGGCGGCCTGGGGTCACCAGGCCGGGAGTCAATGGTGCGCTGGACGCGGTGGCGGGCATGGGCCGATTGTGCCAAACCTCTCCCGAGTCGCTCGATAGCGGTCCACGGTGCGAGGCATCAGCGGAATGACGCCATCGGCTGCGGATCACGGACTACGGTGCATCCCTGAGGGATACGGTCGGGCGGGTCGATCGTCGACATGGACCTGGAGGAATGGTCATGGCGTACTGGTACAACATCAACACCGGTCAGGTGGAGGAAGACGGGCACACATCCCGGAAAGAAAATCTGATGGGGCCTTATCCCACGATTGAGCAGGCCACAGCTGCTCTGGACCGGGCTAAGGAGCGCACCCAGGCCTGGGATGAGGAGGATCAACGCCGGGCGCAGGAGGATGACGCTGATCGGTGACGCAGCTGATGCCGGTCCCCGCAGAGACCGGCATCAATGCAGTGGTCGCGGGCCGGAACGACCCGTCACCGACGTCGGTCAGATTTGGGTGAGCCGATGCATGGCGGCGTCCCAACGTGCCACCAGGGCTTCTCGGTCCATGTCTTGAGTCAGATGTTCGTGGCGCAGCGTCAACATGGTGCCTTCGCCTTCGGCAGCCATTTGCAGATCCACCATGGTCGCAGGGGCGTCGGCGTCTGCATGCCAGGAGACTCGCACCTGTTGTTCAGGGTGGTAACTCCGCGTGACGCCGTACGTGCCATCGGCGGCATGCCAAGAGTCTCCCTTGCCGCCCAGCATGGCGCCCTCACCGAGGAAAGCTTCGATGCCTTCTCGTTCGGTCAGGCGTCGCCACACCTCGCCCAGAGGGCGAGGGACGTGCTGGACGACCTCAATGGTGTCGGCCGGCTTGGCGTCGGCCTCGGAGATCTCGTTCGAAAGAGTCATGTTGTCTCCTCGAGTCCTCACCCGCCGGGCGGTCCACCACGGCGGGAACTGCGCGTGTCTTCACCTCATCACTTTCCGACGCATCGCACAACGGGTTCGCCGGTGCGAGTCCCGAGGGGCGGACGTGGCGAGAATCACCGTGGGCTGACTCCCGAATCGGGAACGATTCGGATGCCGCCCGTGACGCCACCATGGTCGATACGGCAGGATCACCTCCATGGATCGTCAGGAGGAGTTTGTCCTGCGCACCCTTGAGGAGCGCGATATCCGGTTTGTGCGCCTGTGGTTCACCGACGTGCTGGGCACGTTGAAGTCGGTGGCGGTCGCCCCAGCCGAGTTGGAAGGCGCGTTCGAGGAGGGGTTGGGCTTCGACGGCAGCGCCATTCAGGGTTTTGCTCGGGTCACTGAGTCAGACATGCTGGTCAAACCAGACCCTGCGACCTTCCAGATCCTGCCGTGGCGAGACAGTCCTCCCGGCACAGCGCGGATGTTCTGCGATGTGCAATTACCTGATGGGTCACCGTGCCTGGCAGATCCCCGCTATGCACTGCGGCGCACCTTGGCTAAAGCTGCCGATATGGGTTTCAGTTTCTACACTCACCCGGAGATCGAGTTCTTCCTTTTCGAGCAAGATCTGCGACTGGGGGAGCCGCCGGTCCCGATTGATCATGCCGGTTATTTCGATCACTCAGCGCATGCCGCAGGCCAGGATTTCCGGCGGCGAGCCATCACGATGTTGGAATCGATGGGAATCTCGGTGGAGTTCAGCCACCATGAGGGTGCCCCTGGGCAAAATGAGATTGACCTGAGATATGCCGATGCTTTGTCGACAGCAGATAATATCATGACATTCCGGACGGTCATCAAAGAGGTCGCGCTGGAGCAGGGGGTGTTTGCGTCGTTTATGCCCAAGCCGCTGGCCCATGTTCCCGGGTCGGGTATGCACACTCATCTCTCCTTGTTTGAGGGAGACAAGAATGTCTTCTATGAGGCTGGTGCGCGATACCAGTTGAGTAAAGTGGCGCGGCAGTTCATTGCCGGGATTCTGCGGCATGGTGCTGAGATCACGGCGGTGACCAACCAGTGGGTCAATAGTTATAAGAGGCTGTGGGCGGGCGACGAGGCTCCGGCGTACGTCTGCTGGGGTCACAACAATGGGTCCGCCATGGTCCGGGTGCCCATGTATAAGCCCATGAAGGGCAATAGCACCCGGATTGAGGTGCGGTCTTTGGATCCGGCCTGCAATCCCTATCTGGCGTTTGCAGTGTTGCTGGCTGCGGGTCTGAAAGGGATTGAGGAGGAGTATGAGCTGGGGGATGAGGCGGAAGACGATGTGTGGAGTTTGACTGCCGCAGAGCGCTCCGCTTTAGGGATTGAGCCATTGCCCAGCTCGCTGCATTCAGCGATCACGGTGATGGAAAGAAGCGAATTAGTAGCGCAGACATTAGGTGAGCAGATCTTCGAGGTGTTCCTGCGTAATAAGAAAGCTGAATGGGACGAGTACCGGGCGCAGGTGACACCGGTGGAGCTGACTCGGCTCCTACCTAATCTGTAGGGGTTGTCGATGGAGCGGCAGGCCTCGGTTGGCGCGCATCTGGTCCGGTTGGGTTTTCGAGATTCGGGTCGGGTGGCAGGGTTGTTGGCCTCGCCTGCGATGCAGGGCTTGGTGTCCTTTCCGGATGACGACAACGGACTGTTGAGAGTGGTGTCGGGGACTGCTGATCCCGACACCGCGGTGTTGGCGCTGGTTCGCCTGTTGGAGTCGGTGGACCGGGCAGAGGCGTCGGAGGTCCGCCGGGACGAGTTGTGGGAGATGCTCTCCACGGCGGGTCCCGGCCGGGACCGATTGGCTGCGGTGTGTGGGGTGTCCAGTGCATTAGCCGATCATCTGGTCGCCCATCCTCAGCATTGGGTGCGAGTTGCCGAGGCGCTTCCGCTGGGGGCGCCAGAACGAGTACGCCGGCTGGTGCGCGCGGTGGACCCGCATCATCGAGGCGCTCATACGGCGTACGACGCCTTGCGGATCGCATATCGCGAGCAGTTGGTGGCGATCTGCGCGGCAGACGTGGTGGCCCCGGACCCGCGGCAGATGCTTCCTGCGACGGCAGCGGCGTTAGCTGACTTGGCGGCGGCAGCCTTGGAAGCAGCATTGGTGATCGCGGCGCAGGAGCATCCTCGGGAAGCGGCTGCGGCTCGGCTGGCGGTGATCGGCATGGGCAAGTGCGGGGGGCGCGAACTGAACTACATCTCTGATGTTGATGTGGTCTTTGTCGTGGAGCCAGCTGGGTCGGCGTCCGAGGTGGAGGCGGTTGCTGCGGCCACGATCCTGGCGTCGGCGGTGATGCGGGCGTGCGCGGTGCCCACCGCGGAGGGGTCGTTGTGGCAGGTCGACGCAGCGTTGCGGCCTGAGGGGAAGCAAGGGCCGCTGGTGCGCACGGTAGCCAGCCACCTGGCGTATTACCGCCGATGGGCGAAGACCTGGGAGTTTCAGGCGCTAGTGAAGGCCAGGTGTGTCGCGGGGGATCAGGAGGTGGGGCGGTCCTACCTAGAGGCGGTGCGGCCGTTGGTCTGGCAGGCCGCGGGACGGGATCGTTTTGTTGAGGATGTCCAAGCCATGCGTCGCCGGGTGGAGGCGCATGTGCCGGCGGCTGAAGCCAGTCGTCAAGTCAAGTTGGGTCCTGGTGGATTGCGGGACATTGAGTTCTCGGTGCAGTTGTTGCAGCTAGTACACGGTCGGACTCACGAATCGTTGCGCTCGGGGAGCACATTGGAGGCGTTGGCGGCGCTTTCTGAGGGTGGGTACGTCGCCAGGGAGGACGCTGCACGCCTCGACGCGGCGTACCGGTTCTTACGCAGTATGGAACATCGCATCCAATTGCATCGGATGCGGCGGACTCATCTGATGCCGACGGCTTCGGCTGATCTGCGGCGTCTAGGGCGGTCGATGAATCTGCGCAGCCAACCGGCAGAGCAGGTAGTCGCTGCCTGGCATGACGAAGCTCGTGAGGTGCGGCGTCTTCACGAGAAATTGTTTTATCGGCCACTGTTGGCAGCTGCGGCCCGGTTGACGACTGACGAGGTGCGGTTGACCCCGCAAGCTGCGCAGGAACGGCTTAAAGTATTGGGCTTTCGTGATCAGGCCGGGGCAATGCGCCATTTGGAGGCTTTGACGCGGGGCTTTGACCGGACTGCGGCGATCCATCGACAGTTGTTGCCGGTGATGTTGGGGTGGTTCGCTGATGAGGCCGATCCTGATGCTGGTCTGTTGGCGTACCGCAAGGTCAGCGAAGCGTTGGGGCGCACTCCGTGGTATATGAGGATGCTCCGAGATTCTGCCGAGGCCGCTGAGCAGGTCGCTCATGTTCTGGCGAGGAGCCGATTCGCTGGTGATTTGTTGGTTCGTATCCCTGATGCGGTGCGTTTGTTTGGCGAATCGGAGGGGATGACGCCGCGGACGCGGGATCAGCTGGTGGCGACGATGCGATCGGCGATCACTCGCAAAGATGGCCCGGATGAGGCGGTGGAAGCCGCTCGGATGATTCGCCGGGCAGAGCTGTTCCGGGTGGCGGTGGCTGATTTGACTGGCGCTGTCAGTGCTGAGCAAGTGGGTGAGGCCTTGACTGACCTGGCTGAGGCTTTGCTGGAGTGTGCTTTGTATGTCGCGACTAAACGGGTCGGTCTGGAGCGTGGCACGCCAGTTCCTGCAGATATCGCGGTGATCGGGATGGGGCGCTTCGGAGGTCGGGAAATGAGTTATGCCTCCGATGCTGACGTGCTTTTTGTGCATCGTCCTCATCCAGGCGCTGACGAGCAGGTGGCTGCATCGGCGGCATCAGCGGTGGTGGTGGAATTACGGCGGGTCTTGGGGCTGGCTGGGCCGGATCCTCAGCTCGACTTGGATGCGGATCTTCGTCCTGAGGGCAAGGCCGGCCCGGTGGTGCGCACTGTGGAGGGGTACCGGGGATATTACGAGCGGTGGGCGCAGACGTGGGAGTTTCACGCGCTACTGCGCGCTCGCCTAGTCGCCGGTGATCCGCAGGTGGGAGCGCAGTTCATCGAGATGGCTGACCGGTGGCGATATCCCGATGCGGGGGTGACCGTCGTACAGGAGCGGGACATCCGCAGGTTGAAGGCACGGATGGAATCGGAGCGCCTACCGCGGGGCGCGGATCCGCGAGGCCACGTGAAGTTGGGCCCGGGTGGCTTGTCAGATGTGGAGTGGACGGTTCAACTGCTGCAGTTGAGGCACGCCAGCGAGCATCCGGGATTACGGGCGACGGGGACGCTTCCCGCTCTCGAAGCGGCGGTCGCTGCGGAGGTGTTGTCTGCTCACGATGCGGCGGTGTTGCGGGAAGCGTGGGTGGCATCGTCGCGAGTGCGTGATGCGGCGATGTTATGGCGTGGCCGGGCGACGGATTCGTTGCCCTCCGATGTCCGCGATGCTGAAGGCATTGCCCGAATTATGGGTTTATCTGCGGGACAAGGTTTTACATTGACCGATGATGTGCAGCGCTCGATGCGCCGTGCACGAATGGTCACGGAGCGACTCTTCTACGGCCGCGACGAAGCGTCGTGAACAGGGCATACGGCGCAGGCAGGTAGCCTGGTAGGGCGACGGGAACGTCCGTCGGCAGGATCGGAGAGGGCCCTCATGACCGTACGTGTGTACCTTCTGGACGACCACGAGATCGTCCGACGAGGACTGCGTGAGCTGCTCGAGTTGGAAGAGGACATCGAGATCGTGGGGGAGTCCGGATCGGCGGAAGAAGCCGAACGGCGGATCCCGGCGTTACGTCCTGATGTCGCAATACTGGATGCGCGCCTCCCCGACGGGTCGGGTATCGAGGTATGTCGTCAGGTTCGTGCGGTGGATCCATCGATTGCTGGTCTGATCCTGACCTCGTTTGATGACGAGCGCGCGCTGGCGTCAGCGGTCTTAGCTGGAGCTGCCGGGTATCTTCTTAAAGACATTCACGGTTCGGACCTGGTCGAGGTGATCCGTGCGGTGGCCCGCGGCGAACGTTTGCTCAGCGAAGCTGACGTTGCCGGGTTCCACGAGTCCTTGTCGCTGGGGACCACCACTGACCCGAGGTTGCGCAGCCTGACCCCGCAGGAGCGTCGCATCCTGTTGCACGTGGCCCAAGGAATGACGAACCGCCAAATCGGGCAGGAACTCTTCCTCGCGGAAAAGACAGTCAAGAACTACATCACAGCAGTTCTGGCCAAGCTCGGCATGGAACGACGTACTCAGGCAGCTGTTTTCGCGGCAACTCACGCTGAGGAGCTTCAAGACCGTCCCTGAGGCGGACCGGCTGATGATCGACATCGACGAAAGGGGAGGTGTCGGCGTCGAATGGTAAGTCCTTTCAACAGGTGGACCACTGTTCGGCGGGAATATCCGAAAAACAGAACGAATCCCAGTTCAGGGCTTGGTGACTGGGGACTTTTGACCCTGCCAGGGTGGTCGGGAGCCCACGAATCATGGGTGACATGACGACGACCCATCGGCCGCACCCGGCCGCCAAACGGCCCGCAGTGGGTGACGTTGTCGCAGGACTCGTCGGTGACGACACCACCTCCTCGGTGACCAGAGCTGCGGTCCGCGAGGCGATGGCCAGAGGTGCGCGGGTACGTTTCCTGCAGGTGTTGCGCGACGGGATGACTCCGGAGGAGCGAGCCGCCTGCGACGAAGCCACATTCACCGCAGCGTTGCGGGCCCTGCGCGAGGCCCCCCGACTTCCCGTCACCTTCGAAGTCGTCGACGGAGAACCTGCGCCCACGTTTGTCCGGCGCAGCGAAGGGGCCAGTGTCCTCGTCGTCGCGCAAGATCAGCCCGCCGAAGATGATGGTGTCGCTCGCTATTGCCTGTCCCACGCGCCATGCGACGTCTTGACCGTCCATCCGGAGAGCAAGGCACCAGCCAGGATCTGAGTGACTGCCAACGCCGCCCCATTGGACTAAGAAGCACTTCCGGTAGCCTGACAGCCCCACACACCTGGCAGAAATGTGACGACATTCACCCCAACTGCCTCAGCGTCACCATCGGGCAACAGCCCAACTCGCCACCAGGCCTGATTCCCGCTGGTAGGTGGTGCGCCCAGCACAGGCATGGCATGAGCGCCCCGTCAGGTCGCATACGATCGAATCGTGTCCGATGCTGTGGAATCGTCAACCGCCGGCCGGTTGGCCCCTGTGGCGGCCCTAGATATCGACGACCTGCTCGCCGAGATCAGATCCCGAGCCGCCGGAGCTCAACAATCCCAGGAACGACTCGCAGGACTCCTGGATGCCGTCATCGCGGTCAGCTCGGACCTCGACCTCCCGACCGTACTCTCCCGCATCGTGTCCTCCGCCTGCGCGTTGGTGGACGCGTCGTACGGCGCACTCGGCGTGGTCGACGAATCAGGCAGACACCTTGTGGAATTCATCACCCACGGGATGGAAGAGGGGGCGCAGGTCATGTCCGAACCCCCGACCGGACAGGGAGTCCTCGGGTTGCTCCTCAGCGACCCGGTGAGTCTGCGGCTCTCCCACGTCAGTGCACATCCCTCCTCGCTGAAAACCCTGCCGCCCGGTCATCCGCCCGTCGATTCCTTTGTCGGCGCCCCTATTCGGGTCCGTGACCATATCTTCGGCAATCTCTATCTGACCCAGAAAAAAGGCGCTCCCGAATTCAGCGAGGAAGACGAACAGCTCATCGCAGCCCTCGCCGCCGCTGCGGGCATTGCCATCGACAAAGCCCAGCTCTACCGGCGCGCCCGTCGCACCCGAGACTGGGCCCGCGCCGTCGGTGAACTCACCCAGACCCTGCTCGAAGGACGCAATGAGCATGGCGCCCTCGCCCGGATGGTCAAACGAGCCCGCGACCTCGGCGACGCCGAACTCGCCCTCGTCGCCACCATGCAAGACGACACCGGCACTCTGATGATCCGGGCCGTGGATGGCATCGACGGAGTCTCTGATGCACTGGTCCACTCCACGCTGCAGAGCGCCCGCTGGCGCATCGTCCTCGCCAACCGGGTCCCGCTGCTCCTGATGACTGACGCCGAAGACGCCCACGTCGGTGAGCTATCCGCCGAAATCCGCGACCGGGCAGGACTGTCTCCAGTGGGCGCCAGCGCCATCGTGCCCATCATCGTCGGTGACGTCGAACTCGGACTCATCGTGCTCTGCTGGCCTGCTGACGGACTCCGCGACGCCCTTGACACCATCGAATCGCTCACCAGCTTCGCCGAACAGATGGGGCTAGCCCTCGAAGCCGCCCGAGCTCAACGATCTCGCTCGCGCACCGTTCTCCTCGAAGACCGTGACCGCATCGCTCGCGATATGCACGACCACGTCATCCAACGCCTCTACGCCACCGGCCTGTCTTTGCAGTCAGCAGCCCGGCGTACCGACGGCGTGGTCCGCGAACGCATCGACACCGCGGTCGATCAACTCGACGCTGCGGTCAAGGATATTCGCCAGGCGATCTTCGAACTCCATCATCAGATCCCCGAGGGCGGCCTTGGCCCTGAACTTGAAGCGATTGTCGAAAGCGCTTCTGAAGGATTTGGTTTTATCCCTGATGTGACCTTTGAGGCGCTCGCGGATATCCCCATGGAATATGAAGCTGATGTGCTGGCGGTGGTGCGGGAGAGTTTGTCCAATATCGTGCGGCATGCGCATGCCACAGATGCGCATGTCTCGGTCAGCGCTGTCGATGACATTGTTATTACGGTCCGGGATAATGGCATCGGCATTCCTGAGGGAGCCGCCCGTTCTGGTCTGGTGAATTTGCGAGAACGCGCTGAGGCACGCGGGGGTAGTTGCCATGCCACCGGTCTCGATCCGGTAGGTAGTGAGGTGATGTGGCGGGTGCCTCTGCCTGGCAGGCTTCTGCACCTGCGGGAGCGGTGACCACGTCGGGTACGTCGCCAGGGGAGTTACCAGCGCAGCAAAGCGAGTCCGACGGCCATGCCGCCGCCGAATCCGGCGAGGAGGACCAGATCGTCTCGGAGTAGGAGTCCTTGCCGGTCTGCTTGGTCCAAGGTGATGCCGACGGAGGCGGCACCGGTGTTGCCATAGATTTCCAGGGTGCGATGGGTCTGGGCAGCGCTCAATCCGAGCGCAGGGACGAGATCGTCCAGCATCATGCCGTTGGCCTGGTGCGGGACAAAGTGGGACACCTCGCCCGGGTCGATGCCAGCGTCATCGAAGAACGCTCGTACCAGCGGGGGGAGTTCGGTGAGGACGAAGTCCTTTACTGCTCGTCCTTCCATGGTGAAATAGGCAAGTCCGGTCTCGTAGTGAATGTCCGACAGCGGAATGCGGCTGCCGCCAGCCGGCACGATGATTTTGTCGTTCAGTGCGCCAAAGGTGTGCAGTTTGGTGGAAATTACGCCATGTCGGTCGTCGTCGCTGGGGCCGAGGACCACCGCGCCTGCACCGTCACCAAAAAGGATGACCGTACGTCGATCTTTGGGGTTAAGGATTCGGCTATAGACGTCAGCGCCGATCACGAGGGCATATCCGTCAACGGCCCACAGCATCCTGGCCACGGTCGACAGGGCAAACACGAACCCGCTGCACACGGCGTTCATATCGAAGGCGGCGGCCTGTCGAGCTTGTAAGTGATGTTGCACGTAAGCGGCAGTGGGAGGTTGGGGATGGTCAGGGG
This sequence comes from Austwickia sp. TVS 96-490-7B, assembly GCF_019331795.1. Taxonomy (GTDB): domain Bacteria; phylum Actinomycetota; class Actinomycetes; order Actinomycetales; family Dermatophilaceae; genus Austwickia. The sequence goes on along the minus strand of NZ_JAHPZL010000008.1, from coordinate 478,487 downwards.
TGGAGGTTGCCACCACGATGTAGCGCAGGTCGTCAGGGTGCAGCCCGGCAGACTCCAGCGCCTGACGTCCGGCCTCGACGGCCAGATCAGAGGTGGCTTGATGAGAGTCGACCCACCGGCGTTCCCGGATGGCAGTTTTGGTGCGAATCCAGGCGTCATCGACGCCGGCAGGTGCCCCGACCTCGTCGTTGGTCACGATCCGTGACGGCACAAAAGCTCCGGTGCCCCAAACAGCCACGCCCATGACCGGCTCCTCTCTGTGGTTCCTCCTCACTGTGTCATCACCAGATCGGCTCACGGTCAGCAAGAGAATGCGGCGGTCGTCACAGCCGGGAGTTTCCTGTGTCCGAGCACCCATCCTGGCGAGGGACAATGGCCCGTGGCGGCACCCTGAACTCCACCGACGGCCGCCTTCGACACCCGAAACGGATCACCATGACACGACCCCGCCGACCGTGGCGAGGACTGGCCGGGCCCGGACCCGCCGACCAGGACTCGACTTTGCCGGCTGTGCCCGAACCGCAGGATCTCCCAGACAGCGTTTCTGACGCGGTGGAGCCGTTACCTGCGCCGTCACCTGAACCTGCGTCAACTCCGATGACGCAGACTCCGGTGACGGTCATTTCCCCCGCTCCGTTGACTGGGAGTGCACCGCAGTCATCGGTGTCTCGATCTGCTGGGCGCGGCCGACGGTTGATGTCACGGCTTCTGGCCAAGTCAGGATTGACGTCGCACCGTCAGCCTCCAGTGGATCTCACCGGGTGGACCGTGGCGGAATATCTCGTCGAACGGGACCGTGACAAGAACGACCCATTCGTGCAGCGGCGGGCCGGACATGAGGCGGTTTCGCTGATCAACCGGATGTCCGGCGTGCTCCCTGCCGGGGCGGTGCCGGTGGCTCGGGCGATCACGGATGCAGCGCCACCGGTGGGGGAGCGGGTGGTCCCGGCGCTGCGTGACGTCCTGGATCGGTATCTCCCCGAGACTTTGCAAGCGTTCAACGCGGAAGCCTTGCCTGAACTGCGGGTGCGGGCAGAGCATTTGCTCACCACACAACTCGACCTGTTGTATGACGCCACGGCAGCGCTACTGCACGCACAGGTCGACGATGACGACCGGGACTTGCAGGTCCAGGCGGCGTTCTTGCATGAACGGTTCGCTGGGATGGCTCCAGGACGGTTGGACCTGGCGCCATTGTCGGGTACGACGAGCCGGTCTCGGACTGCTGCGGTGTATGTCCCGGATTTGCCGTCAGCGATGCGCCGCCCTTCATTGGCGATGCCTCCCGTCGAAGGGCGGACCCATGTCCGGCATGACATGCAGCCGGTGGTGCTCTTCGGTGGGGACCGGGCTGGTAACACTCGATTCAAGTTGCGCATGGCACTGCCCAAAGGACATGTCGCGACTGTCGGGGTGGTCTCGGAAACGTTGCAGGGTGTGGTTTGTTTTGATCAGACTTCCAACCGACGGTTCTTCACCCTTCGGCGCGTCACTGGTTTTCCGGCTGCCCAGGTCGATCTGGGGTTGCGGCTCAACACCTTCGACGTACGTCGGTTCATGGTGTATGCCAGCACGACCCAGCAGGCGGACCCGACGTCCACGGTCCTTTTCATGCGACGAGGTTCAGAGCAGGCGGACTTGCCCACGTTGTTGACGAACGATCCGCGAGTGCCATTGACGGTGATTGCCACGGGCGTCGACGTCCAGGGGGGGATCATGGTCCGCAACGAGTCGACGCTCTTCCCCGATCTGCGGACAGCGTGCACCGCTTTTGGGTTTGATCAGGTGGCTTGGTTGGATCAGGACACTCCGGTGATCTGAGCTCAGTTCGGTATGACGAAGGCGCCGTCGTCTCCCCGGAACAGGGGAGCGACGGCGCCTTCGAGACGTCAGATCGATCAGATGTCGTAGTACATCTCGAACTCGTGGGGGTGTGGACGGAACCGGATCGGGTCGACCTCGTTCAAGGTCTTCCATTCGATCCACGTCTGAATCAGATCTTCGGTGAAGACATCTCCTTCTAGGAGATAGTCGTGGTCGTCCTGCAACGCCTGCAACACCTCGGGAAGGGAGCCAGGCACCTGCGCAATGGCTTGGTGCTCCTCCGGAGGCAGTTCATAAAGGTCTTTGTCGATCGGCTCTGGCGGCTCGATGCGGTTGCGGATGCCGTCGAGTCCGGCCATCAGCTGCGCTGCAAACGCGAGATACGGGTTGGCAGATGGGTCAGGAATGCGGAATTCGATCCGCTTGGCTTTGGGAGAGGTGCCAGCGATCGGGATACGAATGCAAGCGCTGCGGTTGCGGGCCGAGTAAACCAGGTTGACTGGGGCTTCGTAACCCGGCACCAAGCGGTGATAGCTGTTCACTGTGGGATTGGTGAAAGCTAAAAGTGACGGCGCGTGCGCCAGCAAACCACCGATGTACCAGCGGGCCAGGTCAGACAGGCCGCCGTACCCCTGCTCGTCATAGAACAGCGGTTTGCCGTCCTTCCACAAGCTCTGGTGGGTGTGCATCCCCGACCCATTGTCGCCGAAAACCGGCTTTGGCATGAACGTGGCGGATTTACCTTCGTTCCAGGCAACATTTTTGATGACGTATTTGAACTTCATCATGTCGTCGCCGGAATGCAGAAGCGTGTTGAACTTGTAGTTAATTTCCTGCTGACCAGCGCTACCGACCTCGTGGTGGGCACGTTCAACATCGATGCCGACCTCGTCCAGGACAGAGCACATCGTGTCGCGGATGTCGGCGAAGTGATCGACTGGCGGGACCGGGAAGTAGCCGCCCTTGACTCGAGTCTTATATCCCTTGTTGCCTTCGGCATATTCACGGCCGCTGTTCCAGCTGGCTTCGACGGCGTCGATGTAGTAGAAGCTGGCGTTCGCTGCGGTCTGGAAGCGGATGTCGTCGAAGACGAAGAATTCAGCCTCTGCGCCAAAGTAAGCGGTATCAGCGATGCCGGTGCTCTTCAGATAAGCCTCAGCCTTAGCGGCGATATTGCGCGGGTCACGGCTGTATGGCTCGTCAGTGAATGGGTCCACGATGGAGAAGTTCATGATAAGCGTCTTCTCCGCGCGGAAAGGGTCAAGATAGGCGGTGGTGATATCCGGCAATAACTTCATGTCGGACTCGTGGATCGCCTGGAAACCACGGATTGAGCTACCGTCGAAGGCTTGCCCGGTCGTGAAGAAGTCCTCGTCGACGGTTTTTGCCGGCACATTGAAATGCTGCATTACCCCGGGAAGGTCGCAGAAGCGGATGTCGACGAATTTGACGTCCTCAGCTGCGATGAAGTCCAGGACTTCTTGCGGTGTAGTGAACAAGACCGACCTCCTCGTCCAGGCGGCTCACGCATCTCGTGAACCCCGGGCTGTCCACCGCCGACAGTAGGGCGGGTGGGTTTCTCGACCATGACCCCTATGTTTCCCAAGTGTTACACGGGGGAGTTCTCAGCGTCATCGGTGGCAGACCTAGCCCCACGGCGGTGTCGACGTCGCTAGGGTGACGGACGTGGTCAAACGTGAAGACATCGCCTCGTGGTTGCAGGGTCCACCCGTTGCCGGGGAGAAGGATCTGCCGGACGGAACGACGGAGCCTGCTGGTGTCCGTTTGGGTTTCCCGGCCACCGGGCAGGGGTCTATCGGGCGGATGTCGCGTCGAATCCCGGCGCTTCTGATCGACTGGTTGGCCTGTCAGGCCATTGCCATGGCTTTCTTCGACTATCGGGTCGGGGGCGGTGGCGGCAGCGGGTCGTTTGCGCCGTTGATGGTCTTCTTCGTGGAAAACGTGCTGTTGGTGGGCACGTTAGGGAGCACCTTGGGGCATCGGCTGTGCGGTTTGCGGGTGGTCACCGTTGATGGTCGGTACGCCGGAGTACGGCGTGCCTTATGGCGGACCGTGTTGTTGTGTCTGGTGGTGCCTGCCGCGATCTGGGATCGGGACAACCGGGGAATGCACGACCGGCTAGCTGGCACCGTTTTGGTGCGCAACTAGCCGGTCGGATCAGGCTGACACGGGGGCAAGATCAGCGAGGACGCATTCCTTTGCTCCGCATCTTGGTGGGGTCAATGCCTTGGGGGATGGGTGGCCGCTGACCCCCGATAGAGCGCAGGCGCTTGTCGATCTGCGGGACCTCGTGCTTGGTCAGCACCTTGTCAAGGCCATTCATTTTCTTGATCAGGTCTTTGGTGGCGATGACATCTGGCCCGTTCCCCGTACCGACCCGGAAAGTGTGCACCGGTACGTTGGGAATCAACCGGGCCGTGCGTTTGCGTTCCGCGGAGAGCATCTTCATCGCTCGTCCTGTCGGTCCCTCGGCGATGAGCACCACACCTGGCCGACCAACGGCTCGGTAGACCAGCGCGGCCTGCATCGGGTCGCGGGACCCACCGGTGTCGGCAGCGATCGGTTCTTGCTGGTAGCTCCAGCCTCGGCGGATGCTACCTAGGGCAGCGCCGACTTCACCACGCTGCCCAGAGATCCTGCCGTACGCCCCAGCTTCCGCTTTGCGAGCCAGTAGCCATAGACAGGGCAGCACCGCCAGCATCAGGAAGATCACCGTCATGTACACCGGATGCCCCATCGCCGCGCCGAGGAGATACCCGGCAGCGGTGAAGAGGATCACGATTCCGGCCAGATAGAACGGCAGCCGCGGGTCAGCGGACCTGGCCAGGCTGAAAACCTGCCGGAACTGGTCGAAGCGGGTCGTCAGGGACGTGCGGGTCCTGGCCAGGAATCCTGGCCGGTTGGGGTCCTTGGGTGCGCGCGCCATGGTGCGGTGGGTTCCTTCTTCTGGTGCCGGATGAAGAGCGATGTGGAGGTCAGGCGCTTCGGTCAGTGACCTGCAGGATACTGCTGGCCTCCTGTCGTGCGGGCGCATGTTCAGTGGCTGTCAAGTGGGACAGGTGATCCGGAACGGGGCGACCGGCCCGGGTCATGGCTTGCGCCCACAACCGCCCAGCCCGGTACGACGAACGCACCAACGGCCCCGCCATGACTCCGGCGAAACCGATCGAGGTGGCGTACTCCGACCAGCGCACGAACTCCTCAGGTTTGACCCATCGGTCGATCGGGTGGTGCAGCGGTGACGGACGCAGATATTGCGTGATGGTGAGAATGTCACAGCGGGCGTCGTGCAGATCACGGATCGCTTGGGCGATCTCTTCCTCCTGCTCACCCATGCCCAGAATCAGGTTGGATTTGGTGACCAGGTCAGCGTCTGCGGCCATGGAGATGACCCGCAGGGATTTTTCGTAGGTGAACGCCGGGCGGATCCGTTTGAACAGTCGGGGCACGGTCTCGACGTTATGGGCGAAGACCTCTGGGCGGGCGTCGAAGATCTTTCCGACGAGTTCCGGACGGGCTCCGAAATCTGGAGGCAGGATCTCTACCCCGGTCTGGGGGCTGATCTCGTGGATGGCCCGCACGGTATCGGCGTACAACCCGGAGGCGCCGTCTGCCAGATCATCCCGGGCGACGCCGGTGACTGTCGCATAACGCAGACCGAGGTCACGGACAGACTCGGCGACCCGGCGGGGTTCGTCCAGGTCTAGGTCGGCGGGTCGGCCGGTGGCGATGTCGCAGAAGTCGCATCGACGGGTGCAGACGTCACCACCGATGAGGAAGGTCGCTTCTCGGTCTTCCCAACATTCGAAGATATTGGGGCAGCCGGCTTCCTGACACACCGTGTGCAGTCCGCCCTTCTTGACCAGACCGCTCATCGCGGTATATTCCGGCCCCATCTTCGCGGTGGTACGGATCCAGGACGGCTTGCGCTCGATGGGGGTCTGCGCGTTGCGCGCTTCGACCCGCAAGAGGCGGCGGCCGTCAGGTGCCACAGACACAGACGACTCCTTCGTGCGGTGACGGGAACGTTCCCGGGTCGGGCGACGGCCCGGGAGGACGGTTTCCTAGCGTACCTGGGACACTGGTCAGGGCACGTCACGCCTGGCAAAAGACCACCAGCCGAGCATGAGTACCAGTGCTGTCAACCCCACGAGTACCCCGCAGCCTTGGGCGAACCAGATGGTCTCACTGAACCAGCTGTAGCTGGGGGATCCATCCGCGTTCTGTCCATACCGTGAGAAGTGGAACTGCCAGCTGCCCTTGGCGAAGGCTTGGACGTTGTTGAGCAGCGTCCACCGAGCGTATTCGGACAGCATCGAAGCGCCCCAAGAGTCCACCACTAGCAGAGTGAACGATGCGCCCAAGACCGCGGCAGAATGCCGCAACACGAAGGCTGTTGCCGCCCCTCCCAGCGCGGTGAGCACGGACAGCCCCACCACGCGGGCTGCCGCAGTCGCCACGTCCTGAATGGCTTGGCCAGATACCGCGAGGGACATGCCGTGGATCTGAGCAGTTGCCGCCATCGCTGCGAGCATCACGATAGTGAGAGTCGCAGTGCCGATCAGCACCGCGGTGGCTGTTGCCGTGATTTTGCTGAGGAAAACCCGACTGCGTCGTGGCTCATGCAGCAGATATGTCGAGATCGAGCCAGTGCTGAATTCTGCTGCCACCCAACTCGCACCGAGGAACAAACTGAACATCCCCAGCAGTAGCGCTATGTCTCCCAACGTGGACGAGGCGATCTCGTGGAACGGGGGGATGCGGCGGATGAAATTCTCTGGGCGGGGTGCGATGTCAGAGCAGTCGATCCTGGTCTGTGGGAACCTGCCGTTAACATCTTCCTGCGCTTGGCGGCAGGCAGCTTTCTCCTGCTCACCGTGCTCCTCAAACTCGGCTTTGGCCTGAGAGAACGCCTGGTCCGCCTGTCGTTGCTCAGCTGGTGAGACTGGCATGGTCTGTTGCCAGGTGTCAGTGAGCATCATGGCGAGGAGCAGCACCGACAGGAGTGCCACCATCCAGGTCAACGGTCGGCTGCGGATCCGTGTGAGTTCAACGCGCCAGAGCCGCATCATGACTGCCTCTCGGGGTCGACATTGTCCCGGCGGCTCCTGCTAAACCACCCTTCTGTCGAAGCTGGTGTACCGGGGGGACCCTGCACCGCATCCGTTGACGTGATGTGGAGGAACGCCGACTCCAGGTCAGCGCGAATCGGCACTAACTCCTGGACGTAGAGATGTTGCCCCGCCAAGATCCGAGTGATCCGGGCGGGATCTGTGGCCGACTCCACCATGAGAGCATCTGCCTCCGTGGCGACGACGTACCCTGCGTGCTCTAATACCCTGCGTGCCGCCACCAGATCAGCGGTGACGACCCGGACCCGATCAACAGTGACGCCGGCGAGGATCTCGCCGACGGTGCCCTGCCCCAGGATTCGACCCCGCCCCACGATGGACACCGTGTCCGCCACTTGCTGGACCTCACCCAGCAAATGACTACTCACCAAGACGGTGCGCCCTTGGTCACCGAGATCCCGCATCGTCCGGCGGATTTCTTTGATTCCCGCTGGGTCTAATCCGTTGGTGGGTTCGTCAAAGATCACCAATTCTGGGTCCTTCAACAGAGTCGCCGCGACCGCCAGGCGCTGAGTCATCCCTAAGGAATAGCTCTTGACCGCGTCCTTGGCTTGCTCGGTCAACCCGACCTGTTCCACGACCGTACCCACCCTGCTCCGGGACACTCCAGCGGCATCGGCTAGCAGTTCGAGGTTGCGCTGTCCGGTGAAAGTCGGAAACATCCGCGGCCGTTCTACGATCGCCCCGATCCGGCCCATCACCAACGGCAAGTTCCGCGGGATGGAATGACCAAAGATCGACATCACACCGGCATCTGGACGAGCCAGCCCCAACAGCATCCGCAATGTTGTGGTCTTACCTGATCCGTTCGGCCCTAAAAAAGCGTGGACCCCTCCGAGCGGGACCTGCAGATCGAGACCTTCCACCGCGACCACCCGGCCACGCCGCTGCCAAAAGGTCTTACGCAACCCCTGGGTGTCGATCGCCCACGGCGACGCGCCCCCGGCCCTATCAGCCATGAAGCCCTCCCCGTCCTCCGCGTCGGCGCGGTCGGGACGTTCACAGACTAGACAGCTACCAGGGACCCGCCACGTTGGCGCGCCGAAAGCGATTCGCGTCAGCTGATGGCAGCCTGCTGGCCGTCGAGGACCTCTGCCAGATGACGTTCCACCGAAGGCACCAACTCGGCGACTCCGACCTGACGCCCCAGCTCCAGGCTGAGGTTGCTCACTCCCGCGTCGGTAATCCCGCATGGCACGATCACCTGACCCCAGGACAGGTCGCAGTCGGCGTTCAAAGCGAACCCGTGCATCGTGACTTCTTGGCTCACTCGGATACCGATCTGCCCAATTTTGCGTTCTGGTCGTGAGCCTGACGCCGGGAGCCAGACACCGCTGCGTCCCTCGACACGTATCGTTTCTAGACCCAGTTCGGCGCACACCGACATCATCACCTGTTCGAGTCGGCGTACGTGAGCCACCACGTCAACTGGATTGCCTAGTCTCACAATCGGATACCCCACCAATTGGCCAGGGCCGTGCCAGGTGATCTTGCCCCCACGATCCACGTCCACCACGGGCGTGCCGTCCAGCGGACGCTCATGCGGCTCGGTCCGTTTCCCCGCCGTATAGACCGCAGCGTGCTCCAACAACAGCACCGTATCGGGCAACTCCCCAGCCACCACCTTGGCATGCACCTGACGCTGGTGATCCCAGGCCGCACGGTAATCGACGTAATCAGGGGCAAAGCCGAGGTGCTCAAAACGCATGTGAGCAGACTACGTGCCCGATCTGCCCCCGACCGCCACCACCCCACCCGACTGGATCGGCATCACCTGTGGAAAACTCCTGACGCTCCGCAGATCCCCCGGCATAGTGGTCCACCGACGAAGGGGGACCCATGACCGATCGCGAAGCCGCACCGTGCTCCACACCTGTCGACATCGGACCGGACCGAGTCGACGACCCCGCCCCGCGTATCCCCGGCCTCACCGTGCAACGGTGCCGGGGTCACGGCGCGACTGGAGCCGTTTATACCGCGCGAAGAGACCTGGATGGCTGGACCTGCGCCGTCAAGGTGATCTCGACACCCCACAGCGCTGATCCCCGGATACGTCGAGAAATCGACGTCCTCACTGCATTCCGCTCCCCAGGGCTGATTCGTCTCCATGAGGTCGTCTCCACCGACGACGGACGACTCGCGCTCATCCTGGACCACCTCGACGCAGGCGTCCTACGCGACCTGCTTGCCCGACGTGGGCGGCTCCTCGAACGCGAAACCCTCGGTGTCCTGCGTGCGATCCTCCCAGCCCTGCAGATGCTGCACGCCGGGGGCATCACGCACGGCGACATCAGCGCCAGCAACATCCTTGTCAATCACTACGGGCGAGCAGTACTCAGCGACCTTGGCAGCGCCCGATTGGTCGGAGATCACCACGACAGCATCTATGGCACCCGCGGATACACCGCACCAGAACTACACCTGACCGGTCAGGTCACCCCCGCCACCGATATGTACGCCCTCGGAGCAGTCTGTTGGCTCATGTTGGCCGGGGCCATCCCCCCTGACCGCTTCCACCGCAAGACTGCAGTGGCCACCTTCCCCGACATTGACACCCGCCTCGCCGAGCTGATCGACGCCTGCCTCAGCGCACATCCCACACAACGACCCGACGCCGCCCATGCCCGGCAGCTATGCGCCTCCCTTGGTGCCGACGAACCTCTGGCGCTGCCGGACGCTCCAGACCTTGGTGGCTCATTGACCCACCGGATCAGAGAGGACAGAACACCCCGCCCAGCGCTCCTCACCGGCAGCGCGGACCTTGACCGACTCAGTGCTCCTGCCCCCGGCGACAATGAACCCCCCGCAGGCTCGCTCGAAGGCCGCCACCGAGGCGCCGACCCCTCCACCGCCGAAGTCCTGCTCACCCGCAGCGTCCGTGCAGCCAACGCCCGCGGCGTACAGATCGCGGGCTCAATCGCCATGGGAGTCCTCCTGGGAACAGCTGCTTGGCATCTGGCCGGCCGGGAACTCTTCGCCCAAGCGGCGCCCGCGCCAACACCGACAACCATCACCATGCCCACGGCACCACCACCCACCGCACCACAACACCCTTCACCCCCTACGACCTCCACCGCCTCCGGACCGTCTCCCACCGACGTAGCTGCCGCGACGGACCTACTCCATCGGCTGTTACAGGAGCGCGCTGCCGCATACGCCGAGGCCACTCCCGATCGTGTCAACCAGTGCTATGACCCCAGCACCACTGTTGCTACTCAGGCCCGCGCCGACGTCCTTCAACTCCACCACCACCGCCGCCGATACCTCGGGCTGTCCTACGCCGTACGGTCCGTCACGATGCCGACTTCCGGCCCCTTCACCCAGGGGGAGCCCCTCCAGCTGATCGCCACCGTCGACACCAGCGCCTACCGCGTCCAGGACGATGCCGAGCCGCACACCAGTCATCGCCGCCCCGAAACCCCCGGAACCCCCTTGATGTACACCCTCCGGGAAACGCCACAGGGGTGGCGCATCACGGAAATCAGCCCCGTGACGAGCCACCCCTGAAGCAGGAGTGCTACGCAGCATCACACCTCGAAAGCGCCACCCTCAAGGCGAGCCTTCAAAGCGGAAAGGAAACGACCCGCGTCCGCACCATCAACGACCCGGTGGTCATAGGTCAGGCACAGATACATCATCGAGCGGATCGCGATTGACTCTCCACCCAGGTCGTCGGTCACCACGACCGGACGCTTGGTGATCGCGCCGGTCCCGAGGATGCCCACCTGGGGCTGGTTGATGATCGGCGTGTCCATCAATGACCCGTTGCTGCCGATGTTGCTGATGGTGAACGTCCCACCACCCAACTCGTCCGGTCCCACCTTGTTGGTGCGGGTCCGCTCCGCCAGGTCAGCGATCTTACGGGCCAAACCGGCGATGTTGAGGTCACCGGCTTCTTTGATCACCGGGACCAGCAAGCCTCGCTCGGTGTCCACCGCGATACCCAAGCGCTCGCTGGCGTGGTAGACGATCTCCTCGCCCTCCACGCTGGCATTGAGCTGCGGGTAAGCCTTCAGCGTCTCTACCGTTGCTAGGGCGATGAACGGAAGAAATGACAGCTTCACCCCTTCGCGCTGCTGGAAGTCGCCCTTCACCTTCGCGCGCAGTGCCGCCACCCGCGTCATGTCGACCTCTACCACGGCAGTCAACTGGGCAGAGGTCTGCAACGACTCCACCATGCGCTGCGCGATGATTTTGCGCAGACGGGACATCTTCTCCGAGGTGCCGCGCTTGGCAGAAACCTGCACCGTCGGCGCAGTCGGCGCGGCAGCAGCAGGAGCGGCGGCCGGAGCTGCGGAAGGAGCCGGAGCACTGGCTGCCTGGCGGGCAGCAGCGGCGTCCAGCACATCCTGCTTACGAATCCGCCCGCCCACGCCAGTCCCGGTGAGGGTGCTCAAGTCGACACCATTGTCCGCGGCCAGCTTGCGCACCAGTGGCGTCACATAGCTGGTCGGGTCGTCGCTAGCTGGCTTCGCAGTCTCAGTCGGAGCCGATGGGGCTGCCGGGCGGGCCGCGGGAGCTTCAGCCGCCGGTGCTGTCGGGGCCGGAGCAGCCGGAGCTGGGGCGGCTGGAGCCGACGCAGGCGCTGCCGGAGCCGGAGCAGGTGCTGTCGCCTCGACCTGACCACCGATCACGGCAAGATCGGCGCCGACCGGAACGGTCTCGTCCTCACCCACCAGGATCTTGGTCAGTTTCCCCGCCACGGGGGACGGAATCTCGGTGTCCACCTTGTCGGTCGAGACCTCCAGCAGAGGCTCGTCGACACCGACCTCGTCGCCTTCCTGCTTCAACCAGCGGGTGACGGTCCCCTCGGTCACGGACTCACCCAACGCAGGCATCGTCACGGTCTCGCCGCCGCTCACGGAGCCAGACTCAGCCGCGGCAGGCGCCTCGGCAGCTGCCGGAGCAGCGTCACTTTCGGTGTCAGCATCAACTGGGGCAGATTCAGCCTCAGCAGGGGTAGACGGCGCGGCATCGCCATCACCAATCACGGCAAGATCGGCGCCGACCGGAACGGTCTCGTCCTCACCCACCAAAATCTCTTGCAGGGTCCCGGCAACAGGCGAGGGGATCTCGGTGTCCACCTTGTCGGTCGAGACCTCCAGCAGGGGCTCGTCCATCTGGACGGAGTCACCCACGTTCTTGAGCCAACGGGTGACGGTCCCCTCAGTGACGGATTCGCCCAGGGCCGGCATGGTCACGCGCTCGGACATCGACAAGCCTTTCCTCATTGTGCGGTGCTGACCCCCAGTCTAGGGGCAAGAGTCCCGAGTCACTCGTGGGCATGCAGTGGAGCCCCCGCCAAGGCCATGTGCGCCTCCCCGAGAGCCTCGTTCTGAGTGGGATGCGCGTGTAAGAACGCGGCCACTTCCTCCGGGTGCGCCTCCCAGCCGACGATCAACGTCGCCTCGCCGACCTGCTCACCCATCCGCGCCCCGATCATGTGCACCCCAAGCACCGGACCGTCGACCTGACGGACCACCTTGACCAGCCCGGATGTCCCCAAAATCTGGCTCTTGCCGTTCCCCCCGAGGTTGTATTCATAGCTGGTCACGGCCTTCTCGCCGTACTTTTCCTGAGCGCGAGCAAAGGTCAGACCCACCGACGCGATCTCCGGGTCGCAGTAGGTGACTCGCGGGATCCCGCTCTCCACGATGGGGGTGGGCTCCAGCCCCGCCAGATGCTCAGCGACCAAGATCCCCTGGGCGAATCCCCGATGCGCCAGCTGCAACCCCGGAACGATATCCCCTACCGCGTACACCCCAGTGACCGACGTCCGACACCATTCGTCAGTCACCACATATCCGCGGTCCATGGCGATCCCAGCTTCGGCGTACCCCATCCCCTCGGTCACCGGGCCGCGTCCCACCGCCACCAACAACACATCCGCCGAGACCGAATCCCCCCCAGCGAGCTGCACCTGCACCTCGTCGTCATCCTGAGTGACCGACTCCACCGACGTCCCGGTACGGACGGTGATCTTACGACGCCGGAACGCGCGCTCCAGCTGAGCGGAGATCGCTTCATCTTCCGCCGCGACCAGACGGGGCAGCGCTTCGACGACCGTCACCTGAGCGCCCAAGCTGCAGAAGACCGACGCAAACTCCACCCCGATGACCCCACCGCCCAACACCACGACCCGTTGGGGAAGCTCTTGCAGCTGCAAAGCCTGATCGCTCGTGATCACCCGACCCCCCATGGGGATGCCTGGCACTGTCTTCGCCATCGAGCCGGTGGCCAGCACCACCGAACGCCCGACCACGCGACGCCCGTTGACCTCCACGGTCCGTTCCGCGACCAGCCTGCCCTCACCGGCCACTACGTCAATCTCTGCAGCTTTCACCAGGCCTTGCAGACCCTTGTACAACCGGGAAATCACCCCGTCCTTATAGGTGTGCACCGCAGGGAGATCCACACCGTCCAGCTCCGCTTTCACGCCATAGCGAGCGCTGTGCCGTACCGTGTCCGCGACCTCAGCTGCGTGCAGCAATGCCTTCGTCGGGATGCATCCTCGATGCAAGCAGGTCCCGCCCAGCTTGTCCTTTTCCACCAGAACGACGCTGCGGCCCAGTTGCGCAGCCCGCAATGCGCAGGCATAGCCGCCGCTGCCCCCTCCCAGTACGACGACGTCGACGACCTCCTGCGGGGAAGTGGGTGCGCTCATGGCCAGGTCCTCTCTCAGTGATGGGGGAGCCCGGCATCCGACGGCACGCCGGTGTCTCGTCCCGCGCATCCTTTCAGACCATCAGTACCCGACGTGCCCGGTTTGCCCAAGGAACAACCGAACCCGTTCCATAGCAGCTGCTCGTCGCGGTCACGGGCGGTGCTCTGCCGCCTTCATCGCCCGCTCCAACACGGTCGAAGCCACCGCCTCTCGAGCCATTGGCCCAAAGTGGGTGCCGTCCGGTCGAGCCAACAACTCCTGGGGTGGTGGGAACGACCCGCCCACTGACAACGGCAAATGGTCGTCACACGGGTTGGCGTCGTTACGGCAAAACACATCAGAGATCGTGATCAATCGGACCCGTGGATCGTGGGCCGCCTTTTCCTTCAACAGCCCGATCCACTGCTGGCGAACCTGATCCTCAAAACGCATCCGAACGTAGAATCCAGCGCACCCACCGCCCATGTCCTTCTGGTCAGGTCGGCAATCTGCTGCGGTCTGCAGGCCGGTCGGCTCCGGCTGGACCACAATCAACGTCGCCCCGCGTGCGGTCAACCTGGCTACCGCTGCGTCGAGGACATCTCGGTGCGCCTGTTCAAACCCCGGGTCTGACGCCCGTAGTGGCTTGTCGTCGGGACCCCACATGTCGGCGTATTCGTATCGCGACCACCACAGCACCACCGACGGGTTATCCGCGTCGATATGCGCTTTCTGATCCGGGATGACACCTCGACAAATCGGGCCATCCTCTACTCCACCAAATCGCGGAGTCTTAGGGTTGTACGGGGTGTCATCAGGATTCACTGTGATAATGCCGGAAGCGCCGCACCCGCCGTGTGAGCCATTAATCACGCTGAGGCCCGACCGCTGACCCGCCGCCGCGAAGGCGGCATTCAACTGCAGAGGAACGCTGTCACCAACCAATAGCACTTTCCCTGGAGTTGGCTCACTTCGTTGACTAGTCTCTGCCACTGCTCCCGCGGTGCCAGCATGCCATGGCGTCGCACCCAAGAGCACCGGAATCACGCACACTGCCGTCACCCCTGCGACCCCGGTCTGCAGAATCCGTCGAGGACGGACCTGCCGGAACCAGCCCGATCGCAATGGCATTTCCACCAGGTGGTACGACGCTGCAGCCGTCGCAGTCGTCGCTGCTACCACCACCACCGAACGCCACGGATCGAAGGTGCCCTCCGGCAGCAGCCACAACGCCCACGGCCAATGCCACAGGTATAGCCCATAAGAGATCCGCCCCAGATATGCTGCGACCGGATGAGCAAAGACCGCCCCGACGCCCTTGTCCTGGGGGACAAACACTGCTCCCGCGACGATCGCCAGCACCGCCACGGTCGTCGCTACCGCACCCCCGAAGAAATACCCTGCCGATGGCGCGCCGGTGCCTCCCATGAGCGCTACCGCCGCGGCTAACCCCAGGCAACCCAACACCATTGACCAGGCGGCATACCGCGACACCCACCGCCCCACCCGGGGGCGTAACACTGCGGCGGCAAACACGGCCCCCAACAATGGCTCAAACATTTTTGTGTCAGTGCCCATGTAGGCACGGTCTGGTCCGGCATCCATAAACACTCTGGCCATCGCCACTGCTGACCACAATGCGCACAACGAGCCGGTGATCATCACTGCCGCGGTAGTCCGGTGCCGAGCCCCCGCCACGTCTCGACGAGCATGTCGACCTGAACTCATCGACGCCAACAACATCGCCACCACTGACAAAATCAGCGGCCACACGACATAAAACTGTTCTTCCACCCCTAGCGACCACAAGTGGATCAATGGCGAGGTCGTCCCGTCGTATGCAAAATAACTGCTCGTGGAGATGAAATGCCAGTTCCCGACATACAACAATGACCACAACAGATCTGCGCCCAACGCTGGGCGGCGGAACTCTGGTGCTGCGGTCAACGACCAGATGCCCACCACCAAGAAGAGCAGCAAGGCGGCGGGCATCAATCGAGCCATCCGGCGAGCCCAGAAACGCACTAAATCGATCCGACCGTGCGCCACGATGTCACGCAATAGCAACATCGTGATTAAGAAGCCCGAAAGCACAAAGAACGCATCGACACCCAAATAACCGCCAGCGAATCCGGGCACTCCTAGGTGGTAAAGAATAACCAGCGCCACCGCCAACGTCCGGACACCGTCTAAGGCATCCACCCGGTTCGCAGGGACCGGCGCCTCGTCATCGGCGCCTGGTAGAAAACCAGCCACCGGCTCCACCTGCGCGTCAACGACCCGCACCGGACCTGTCGGACGCACCGGTGACAGCGCCGGGTCGTCCGGTGTGGCCACCTGCATGGCCTCACCGGACGACCGCCCCGGGAGCAATGTGGCCTTCACCACAGCCGGCAGCCGACGCCACCGGGCGGGAACAGGCCGCGATGATTGTTCGCTCACCGAGACCGTTCCTGTCCGCAACGACTCAACCGCCAGCGTGGGGTCACGATCGCGACTCCGCGAGACCAACCAACGTGCGCACCGCAAACCCAGTCCCGCCCCGAGGGGTATACCCGTGCGGCTGGTCATCGTTGTACGCCGGCCCGGCGATGTCCAGGTGGCCCCACAGCTGCGGGTTGCCCTGCGCATCCACACCGACATACTCCCGCAGGAAGGCCGCCGCCAAGCTCGCCCCGCCGGACCGATCGCCGTGATGCTTGCGATCTGCGACCGGTGACTCCAAGCCCTTCGCAATTTCCTCAGGAATAGGCATCGGCCACATCGACTCGCCACCCGCGGCAGCAACCTGAGCCAGCTCGGCACGGAATGCGTCGTTGTTGCTCATGATCGCTGCCGTGCGCTTGCCCAATGCCACGATCGCTGCGCCCGTCAACGTCGCCACGTCCACGACCACGTCCGGGCGGCGACGGGAGGCCAATACCAAACCGTCAGCCAGGATCAACCGACCCTCAGCGTCCGTATTGATGACCTCACAGGTGCTCCCGTCCGCCATCGTGACGATGTCCCCCGGACGCTGCGCCCGACCGCCGGGCATGTTTTCCGCCAAACATAACCAACCGTCCACCGCGATCGGCAGCCCTAGCCGAGCGATGGTGTACACGGCTGCCGCCACCGCAGCAGCACCTGCCATGTCGCACTTCATGTCAACCATGCCATCAGCTGGCTTCAAGCTCAATCCGCCAGAGTCGAAGGTCACGCCCTTGCCGACGTACGACAGGTGACCTTTCGCGCCCTCCGGGGCATACGCCAGGTGCACGATCGCCGGGGGATTCTCCGAGCCCTGGCCCACACCCAGGATCCCGCCGCAGTGCTGCTCCGCCAACGCATCAGCGTCATGGATAGTGACCTGCACCCCCGCCGGGGCTTCCTGGCGCGCCCGCTCAGCAAAACGCATCGGCACGAGCATATTCGGAGGAGTGTTGACCAGGTCACGGGCCCAATGCACGCCCTGCGCCAGCACCTCCGCCCGATGTATCGCGGATGCAGCCCCTTCCACATCAGCGGCACCCACCAGGACAACTTCCGCCACCGGAGTGGAACGCGCCGCCTTCGCGGCCGTCGTCGCCCGATGCGCCGTAAAGGCATAAGCACCCAACGCGAAACCCTCGGTGATGGCGGCCATCGTGGCTGCATCACCGGCAGGCAGCAGCACCGCGACCTTTTCCCGACCGCCAGTCGCCCGAGCTGCCACACCAGCAGCACGACGCCACCGCTCCGCCTCAACGACGTCGCCCTTCCGCTCGCCGAGACCAGTGAGCAGCACACTCGGAGCAGATAACCCGGCGACGCCGGGCAATGGCACCACCTCGTCCGCCGTACCACGGGCGCGGACGGTCTGTGCCGCAGCAGAGACCGCCTGACGGACCGGTTCTGCTATATCGCCGAGCAACTCCGCCCGGTCGTCTACTGAAGCCGTGAATACCACGAGCACTTCAGCGTCTTCCTCGTGTGCGGCGTGCGCGGACAGCGTGAAGGAGGTCACAACTCTGCCTTTCAGGAGGGGAAAACGGATGGGATAGGGCAACCCTGCCAACCGCCTGATTATCCGACACCGCCACCGATAGCGTGACCTCTATGAGCGACACGCAACTTCTGACCTCCCCGCTGGACGGCCGACACCGCGCACTCGGCGCGAAGATGGCCGACTTCGGCGGGTGGGAAATGCCCATCGAATACCCCGGTGGCGGGGTCCTTCGGGAACACCAAGCCGTCCGCGAACGCGTCGGCATCTTCGACGTCTCACACTTGGGCAAAGCCTTGGTGCGCGGGCCTGGCGCGGCAGAGTTCGTCAACAGCTGCTTCACCAACGACCTGCGCAAGGTCACCCCGCCGAAAGCTCAGTACACGATGTGCTGTGACCCTCAGACTGGCGGCGTCGTCGACGACCTCATTCAGTATTTCAAATCTGAAGACGAAGTCTTCCTGATCCCTAACTGTGCCAACACCACCGAAGTGGTCCGCCGGATGCGGGAGATGCTTCCTGCCGAGTTGACGTTGACCGACCAGCACCGGGAGTACGGCGTCATCGCCGTCCAAGGCCCGCAGTCAGCTGAGGTCGTCGCCGCTCTCGGGCTTCCCACCGAGCTGGAATACATGTCCTACGCCGACGCGACCTGGCATGACGCGCCCATGACCGTCTGCCGGACCGGGTATACCGGAGAGAAGGGCTACGAGCTGGTCATGCCCTGGGACAAAGCAGCCGAGATGTGGGACGCCCTGATCGAGGCGATGACGCCGTACGACGGTCTGCCCTGCGGGTTGGGCGCCCGGGACACCCTGCGCACTGAGATGGGGTATGCGCTGCACGGGCACGAACTGTCCATGGACATCACCCCCAATATGGCTCGGGCAGGCTGGGCCGTCGGCTGGAACAAGCCCGACTTCTGGGGCAAGGACGTCCTGGCTGCGCAGAAAGCCGCCAAGGAATGCCGACTGTCCTGGGGACTACTGGTGGAAGGGAAAGGAATCCCGCGCAAGGACTGTGCGATTAAGAACGCCGAAGGCGTCGAGATCGGAGTCGTCACGTCCGGGACCATGTCCCCGACGCTGCGTCAAGGCATCGCTTTGTGCTTGCTGGACCGCGGCGTGACCGCAGGGGACCGCGTGGTGATCGATGTGCGTGGCCGTGAGATTGCTGCGGTGGTGGCTAAACCGCCGTTCGTGCGGACCCAGGTCGCTGACTGAGCTCGTCCTCAGAGGTGGGCCTGGGACGGAGTGTGGACTCCGTCCCAGGCCGGCCTGCTGTCTTGGCCTCAGTCCCCGATGCGGCAAACAGGTCTGGTCGAGGCGGTCCGGTGATGGTCGGTGCTGTTGAGAGATCCAGGACCCGCCCCGCCACGACCCACAGCACGTGAGTGCACTCGGTGGACACCGCGACATTGACCATCCCCAGCAAATCCCGGAATAACCGACCCGACGGATGGTCTGGGACGACGCCTAACCCCACTTCGTTGGATACCAGCACCACCGGTGCCGGTGCCGCACGCAATGCCAGACACAGCCGGTCAGCGGCGCTCTGCACCACAGTGCGGGCCCGATCCCGTTCGGACCAGGTGCCGCTGTCGTCGACTAGTCGTGTCACCCACGTCCCCAGGCAGTCCACCAGCATGGGTCGGTCCGTCGAGGCTACGGCGCCAGGCACATCCGCAGTCTCTATTGTCGTCCAATGCTCCGGTCGTCGCTTCTGATGGACAGCGACTCGGGCCGCCCATTCGGGATCCTGGACCGGGTCAGGCACTGGCCCAGGAGCCACATAAGCCACCCCCGGATCCGCGGGTGCGCCCGCCATGATCTTTTCGGCGTACGCACTTTTGCCGCTGCGCACCCCTCCCACGATCAGAACACTGGTCATCGGCAGGTCACCGGCATTGATGGTCCTTGGGGATCGTGATGGTGTGTGCTGGGCGATTTCACTGCTCGTGCGACACGGTGGGACCGCCTTTGCGACGACGCCACAGCCAGGCGCTGCCGCCTACGACAGCGACGATACCGGCGGCCACCACCGTCAATGTCCGCTTGGACGGGCCAGGGTTGGGTGCCTGATCGCCGTTTTGGGGGTCTTCCGGCTTGGGCTGCTCCAGTGGGGCCGACACGGAAATGTCGACCTTGTCATCTGGTGACGCCGCGGCAGTGGGGATCGAGGCGACTGTCTCAGCGCAATTCTTGCCAGGAGGGTAGTTGTCGATAGCGCAGACTCGCCCGCCATCGTCAGTGGGTTGGGCGACGGCGGTGAGTACCTGGCTGCTGGAGGCGCTGCTGGGCACGAGAGCGCAACGAGCAATCGGAGACGGTGGTGTCGCGTCAGAGGGTCCATCAGATTTGCGGCCGTAATCGACGACGACCCCGATTCGTTTCTTGCCTGCCTCACCGGCGGTTTTCCCGCAAATGTCGGCGAAGGTGGGTTGCGTGCGTGGCGGGCGAGGCTGGTCTTTGGGTGCGGTGACAAACCGCCACCCGTCGACGGTCCCCTCAGCGGGAATCACCGAGTACGGGCCTTTGTCGACAGGAGCCCATTCCTGTCCTTTGTCTTTGTCCTTAGCGTCTTTGTCTTTCTGGCTGAAAAACACCCAGGATCGCTGACCGGCGCCATGTGCCGACTCGGACGGGCTGGGAGTCGTGGTCTCTGCGACGGCTGGACCTGGGACGCTGGCCAGGACGAGGAATGCCACGCCGAGGCTGGGTAGGAGCGGACGGATGACAGGGGACGAACTCGACGACAACGGGATGACCTCCTCGAGCGGACGCGCCCTCCCGCTGGTCACGACAGATCGCAAGCCGCCCTCGTACGACGGAGACGACACTGGCATCGTGGCCCGGTGGTGTCAAAGGACCGGGCCGGGGTGGCGCGACATTCTGTGATCAGTGCCACCTTGGCAGGGACTGATCAGGCACCCAGCGAGGCGTTCTGCAGGGCCTGCACCGCTTCTGGGGGGCCATCGAGATCCACCCGGGTGTGCTTTCCCCGGCCAAAGGCAAACAACATCAACTCTCCGGGAGCACCCGTGAGGGCGACGTCGCCGTCCTTAGTTGCTGCTTTGACCTGTTTGGTCCCATAACCCTCAGCGTGCAGCCGCACTCCGACCGGTGCGGCGCGGAACAACAGGAGCCCGGCTTGGCGCAGTCGGGACCACAACGCCAGCGACATGTCTGCGTCGAGTTCCCTGGGATGCTCGGCAGTCCCCTCTGGTTGGGCTCGCAGGATGTCTTCGTGGTGGACAAAGAACTCCGCCAGGTTGATCGCGTCATCCACCGCAGGGACCCGCAGCGGAGTCCATGGGCGGGGCCCTTGACGCACCATGTCGACCAGAGCGGCCCAGGACTGGGTGGCGTAATCGTCCTGCACCCGTTGAGTGTGTCCGGCGAGCGCGGGGATCACGACCCCGGCTGCGGCGTCGGGACGGCGTTCCCGCATCACCAGGTGTGCGGCCAAGTCACGGGTGGTCCAGCCGTCACACAAGGTCGGAGCTTGTGGCCCGAGGCGGGTGAGGGTGGAACACAGGGCTGCACGTTCGATCTGGGCGAGGCCGGTCATGGCCCCAGTCTGGCAGCCCGCGGGCTCGAGGCGGGTATGTCGGTGCTGTCGGTGGGGCAGCGGAGCAGACCTGGGGGATGGGGAGGCAGAATGGGCGCCGTGACCGACGATTCCCGACGCCACGACAGCATCCTTGATCCCGCACTGGTGGCCCGGTTGCGCCATGACCGGGATGGCCTGGTTGCTGCGGTGGTTCAGCAGCATGACACCGGTGAGGTGTTGATGGTGGCGTGGATGGACGATGAAGCGTTACGACGGACGTTGACGACGGGACGGGTGACTTTCTGGTCTCGCAGCCGTGGGGAGTATTGGCGTAAGGGGGATACCTCGGGGCATGCCCAGTGGGTGCGCTCGGTGCATCTGGATTGTGACGGCGATGCCTTGCTGGTCCGGGTCGATCAGGTGGGTGTGGCGTGTCATACCGGTGCACGGACGTGTTTTCACCACGATTTAGGCGCTGTGGTGGGGGAAAACACTGCCGGGGAGGGCGCCCGATGAGTGCGGGAGCGTCGATGGCGGCGCCGTACCTGGGCTACGGGAAGACGTGGCCAGAGGCCGACGAATTTATGGTGTGGGCGTCGCAGCGGCCGGTGGTTCCGGTGGTGCGGAGGTTGTTGGCCGATGGGGAGACCCCGGTCGGGGTGTATCGCAAGTTGGCTGGCGGTCGCGCCGGGACTTTTCTGCTGGAATCGGCTGAGCACGGCGGGGTGTGGTCGAGGTATTCCTTTGTGGGGGTGTCTTCTCGGGCGGTGTTGACAGAGTCTGGTGGGTCGGCGCGTTGGTGCGGTGATGTTCCTGCGGGTTTGCCGACTCAGGGTGATCCGGTGTCGGTGTTGCGGGACAGCCTGGCGGCGTTGACCTGTCCGCCGATCCCTGGGCTGCCACCGTTGACCGGTGGTTTTGTGGGGTATCTCGGGTACGACGTGGTACGCCATTGGGAGCGGTTGCCTGAGACGACCGTCGATGATCTTCAGGTGCCGGAATTAGCGATGATGCTGGTCACAGACCTGGCGGTGGTGGATCACCACGATGGGTCGGTGTATCTGGTCGCGTTGGTCATTGATGAGGGCCAGGATCGGGGCGAGGCGTATCGGCACGCTCAGGCGCGATTGGATGCGATGACTGAAGCGTTGTCGGTGCCGGCTGCCAGCACTGTCGCGATCATTGATGACGAGCTGCCTGGCACGTGGGGGGAGCCTGCGCCGACGAGCACGGTGGATCGGGACCGTTTTGAGGACATGGTCCGTGCCGGTCAGGAGGCGATCCGGGCGGGCGAGGTGTTCCAGGTGGTGCTTTCGCAACGTTTTGGAGTGCCCTGTCCGGCGGATGCGGTGGACGTGTATCGGGTGTTGCGGACGTCGAATCCCAGCCCGTACATGTATGTGTTGCGGTTAGCTGATGCGTCTGGGCGTCGTTTTGACGTGGTCGGATCCAGCCCGGAGGCCTTGGTGAAGGTTCAGGATGGGACGGTGTTGACGCATCCGATTGCGGGGTCTCGTCCCCGGGGAGCCTCACCTGAGCAGGATGAGTCGTTGGCTGCGGAGCTGGTCGTGGATCCGAAGGAACGCGCCGAGCATGTGATGCTGGTAGATCTGTCTCGTAACGACCTGCAGCGAGTCTGTCAGCCGGGAACGGTTGAGGTGGTGGACCTGATGAGTGTCCATCGATACAGCCACGTCATGCATTTGGAGTCGGCGGTCACGGGAGTGTTGCGTCCGGATCGGAGCGCTTTTGACGTGCTGGCGGCGACGTTCCCGGCGGGGACACTGTCCGGGGCGCCAAAACCGCGGGCGATGGAGTTGATCGAGGAGCTCGAACCGACCCGTCGAGGCGTGTATGGCGGTGTGGTCGGCTACCTGGACTTGCATGGTGGGTTAGACGCGGCTATCGCGATCCGTACGGCGGTGATCGTGGAGGGGATGGCTTACGTCCAGGCGGGTGCCGGGGTGGTGGCGGACTCGGTGCCGAGCAGTGAGTATGCGGAGACGATAGCTAAGGCAGGGGCGGCGGTCCGAGCAGTGCGTCGGGCAGCGACCCTGCGTCAGCCATGAGGGGCGGCCGGGGCGCTGAAGGATGGCCGGCATGGGTGACCGGGCGCGCCTTTGTCGTCTCGGTGCTCCTGGGTGGGGCGGGGCTGGGGTTGCTGGCTGGTGCTCGCCCGGTGGTCAGTGCTTCACCGGGGACCGCGGTGTTCTCCGCAGCGGCTCGGGTCTCGTTGTCTGGCTCGGCGTTGGTCCCAGTCAGTACGGCGCTGCTGCTCGCAGTGGCAGCTGGGGCGGTGGCCCTGACGGTGGCCGGTCGGCGGGTGCGGGTCGCGCTCGGAGTGGGGTGCGTGGCGGCAGGGGTGATGGCTGAGATTTACTGGCGTCTGGCGTTATCTGATCCGTCAGCAGCGTTCGGGCAGGCCATGATTCCTCGGGGCGCACCAGTGACTGGGGTTGAGGTGGATCCGGTGGCGTGGCTCATCGATGTTTCATGGGGGGTGATCATCATTGCCGGGGTGGCTGTCGTTCGGTGTGGTGGCCGGTGGGCTCCTTCGGGACGTCGTTATGAGCGGAGAGATTCCGTGCACCTGGCAGGAGCGGTCGGTCGCGCTGACACTGCTGCGATATCGGGGAGCGAGGAGTCCGATTGGGATGTGCTGACTCGGGGGGATGACCCCACGGTGAGGCCTCCGCGGAACGACCGGTAGGCGCACAGCTGCGCCGCCTGACGGCCAACCTGGGGGTGAGGTGAGGTCTCGGACGGCGTAGTTGTCATGGCCTTGGCACAATGGCGGCCACGACGGGGTGACAGTGGCCTTTGCTGTCCGCAGCGGTGCTGTGGAGAGGTGACGGGCCACGATGGCAGTCGTCGTGACCTATGTTCATGAACGGTGGAGGAAGCACAGATGTCCGGCAAGGTCTCGCACGGTAACACTCCTGCTGCCTGGACGGGCACCTTGTTGATCCTGATCGGCGCGGCCTGTATTTGTGTCGGCCTCGTCGCCGAGCTGTCCTGGTTGTGGATCGGCGGTGTGGTGATCACTGTGGCCGGGGTAGTTGCCTGGATTGGGATGAACCGTGCGGGGATGACCCACGACCTGTTCTGAGGGACCTGATCGCTGCGGCTGACAGCTGCGGCGTCTCTGTACGCGACCGGGTGTCTGGTGATCTCGGGCCCACTAGTTAGGGTGAGCGGCGTGCCTACCGTTCTGGACGATCTCCTTGCCGGTGTCCGTGAGGACCTGCAACAGCGACGCTCCCAGGTGAGCCTGGAGCAGGTGAAGGAACGCGCTGCTCGCGCTGTGTCCGCTAGGGATGGTGTGGCGGCCTTGCGAGGCGCTGGCACCGGGGTCACGGTGATCGCGGAGGTCAAACGCAGCAGCCCCAGCAAGGGGGCGTTGGCGATGATTGCCGACCCTGCGGGCTTAGCCCGCGATTACGAGGCTGGCGGGGCCAGCGTCATTAGTGTCCTCACCGAGAAGCGACGCTTCGGAGGGAGCCTGGACGATCTCGTCGAGGTGCGGTCCGCAGTCGACATCCCCGTGCTCCGCAAAGATTTTGTCGTTGACCCTTACCAGATCTGGGAAGCGCGAGCCTATGGCGCAGATCTCGTTCTGTTGATCGTCGCGGCCTTGGAGCAGGAGGTTTTGGTGGGTTTGCTGGAACGGACCCGATCGTTGGGGATGTCCGCGGTGGTGGAGGTCCATGACGACATCGAAGCGCGTCGCGCCATGGATGCCGGCGCTCGGATCATTGGCATCAACAACCGTGATTTGAAGACGTTGGACGTGGACCGGGGGACATTCGCCCGGGTAGCGCCGATGCTGCCTGCCGAGACGGTGATTGTTGCAGAGTCGGGGGTGCGCGGCCCCCATGATGTCCTGGAATTTGCCCGCCACGGTGCTGACGCCGTATTGGTGGGAGAAGCCCTGGTCACTGGGGGGCGACCACGGGAAGCAGTGCACGAGTTGGTCACGGCCGGAGCGCATCCGTGCTTGCGGCACGGGAGCGAATCGTGACTGTCCCGCCGTCAGTGGGGCGGTTTGGAGAATTCGGCGGGCGATATGTGCCAGAAGCACTGATGGCCGCTTTGGACGATCTGGACCGGGCTCGTCACCAGGCCTGGGCTGATCCGGCTTTTCGTGATGAGCTGAACCGGTTACAGCGGCTGTATACGGGGCGCCCCAGCCCGTTGACCCCGGCCCTGCGTTTTGCGGCGCATTGTGGCGGAGCGCAGGTCTTCCTCAAACGCGAAGACCTCAACCACACCGGGTCCCACAAGATCAACAATGTGCTCGGGCAGGCATTGTTGGCGGTGCGGATGGGTAAATCCCGAGTCATCGCCGAAACCGGGGCAGGACAGCATGGGGTGGCCACGGCTACTGCGGCCGCACTCATGGGGCTGGACTGCGTCGTGTATATGGGGGAGCGCGATACCGAACGGCAGGCGTTGAATGTCGCCCGGATGCGTTTGCTGGGGGCACAGGTGGTGCCGGTCAGGCAAGGGAGCCGGACGCTGAAGGACGCTGTCAACGAGGCGTTACGGGACTGGGTGGCGCACGTGGATGACACTCACTACGTCCTCGGCACGGTCACCGGGCCGCATCCTTTCCCGGAGATGGTGCGTGACTTCCACAGCGTGATCGGTCAGGAGGCTCGGGAGCAGATTCTGGAACAGGCCGGTCGGCTCCCGGACGCTGTCATCGCTTGTGTCGGCGGTGGCTCGAATGCCATCGGGATCTTCCACCGGTTCCTCGACGATCATCACGTTCGCCTCATCGGGGTAGAGGCCGGTGGCGAAGGCATCGAATCTGGGCGTCACGCTGCTCGGTTCAGTGGCGGCACTCCGGGGGTATTGCACGGTGCGGCGACGTACCTGTTGCAGGACGAGGACGGGCAGACAGTGGAATCCCACTCGATTTCAGCGGGATTGGACTATCCCAGCGTTGGCCCGGAACATGCCCACCTGTATGCCACCGGACGCGCTGAATACCGTCATGCCACTGATGACGAAGCAATGGCCGCTTTTCAGCTGTTGACTCGGACCGAGGGGATTCTCCCGGCCATTGAGTCCGCCCATGCTCTCGCCGGGGCGATGCAGGTTGGTCGCGAGCTGGGACCGGACGCGGTGCTGGTGGTGAACCTGTCTGGTCGAGGTGACAAGGACGTGGATACTGCCGCTCGCTATTTCGGATTGGTTGATGAAGACACAACACCGTCGACCCCACAGGAGCGGGGATGATGACGCAGCGCACCGGTGAAGCCCGGATCGCCGAGGTTTTTGACCAGGCACGTGCACAGGGTCGAGCGGCTTTGGTGGGATATCTCCCGGTAGGTTTTCCACAGGTCGCGGCGTCTATTGAAGCCATGCAGGTGATGGTTGAAGCAGGCTGCGACATCGTCGAAGTTGGGGTGCCGTATAGCGATCCGGTGTTAGACGGTCCGGTGATCCAGGACGCGGCAGCCCGCGCGTTGCGTGCCGGTACCCGGTTGGCGGATGTGTTGACGGCGGTGCGTGCGGTCTCTGATGCCGGAGGCACTCCGGTGGTGATGAGCTATTGGAATCCGATCCTGCGGTACGGCGTCGATGCTTTTGCTGCGGAACTTGCCGCCGCTGGAGGGGCGGGGTTGATCACTCCCGATCTGGTCCCTGACGAGGCGGGAGTGTGGCTGGAGGCGGCACAGCGCTACGGGCTGTGCCCGATCTTCCTGGTCGCTCCCAGCAGCACTGACGAGCGGTTAGCGATGACTGTGGCGCAGTGTCGCGGTTTTGTCTATGTGTCGTCAGTGATGGGTGTCACTGGGGCGCGGGCGGAGGTGGGTTTTGCTGCTCAGGGTTTGGTTGATCGGACCAGAGCAGCGACTGCTTTGCCACTGTGTGTTGGCCTTGGCGTTGGAAACCGTTACCAAGCAACAGAACTGGCACGTTACGCTGACGGCGTGATCGTCGGCTCCGCGTTGGTCAGGACGATCGGCACGGACAGGCCGTGGCTCGACCGGATTGCTGCGCTCCGAGAACTGACTCAGCAACTGGCCGAGGGAGTTCGGACAACAGGGAGAGAAGGATGACTGTGACGCAGGTGGAGACACCGACCCCCACCCCTTCCCGGATGGTGGCCTGGTACCCCTGGCTGACGATCGCGTCGCGACTCGTCCTCGCCGTGGTCTGGATCTACGCTTCCGTCACCAAGATTGATCGTCCGACGACCAGCGCCCGCGCAGTCCAGGCGTACCAACTGTTTTCCTTCGACCTCGCCGCCATGATTGGGCAGTCGCTGCCCATCGTCGAGCTGGCGCTCGGGGTGCTGCTTTTGGTGGGGTTGTTCACTCGTCCTTCCGGGTTCATCTCTGCGGTGCTGCTGGTCTTCTTCATCATTGGTATCGGCAGTGCCTGGGCCCGTGGCCTGCGAATCGACTGTGGATGTTTCGGTGGAGATGGCAGCCTGGCGCCCGGTGCTGATCCGAGTTACTGGGTGGAGATCGTGCGGGACATGGCCTTCCTGGTCTGCGCAGGGTGGCTGTGTTGGCGGCCGGAGAGCCACTGGTCAGTGGATCGTCTCATCGACAACAGGTGATCGGTGCCCTCGAGTCTCGTTCGGGGCTGACGGCGTTGCTGATTCTTACCTGAGCGTCCTGTCCAGATCGGCACCGTAGGCTGGTGGCCCCGTCCGACAGTTGGAACATCAGGTGCCCTTCGGGGTACCGCTCTGCCCCAAGGAGAGAAACGCATGCCGACTCCGACAAACGATCGTCAGGCGAAGATCGCTGCGGCCTCGAGGGCGCAGACGAGTCCCGTCAAGCTGATCCTGGCGCTCGTCGTGGTCATCGTCGTGGTCATCGGAGTCGGGGTGACTCTTTTCATGAATCGCGAAGACGACGGCATGCCGGGCTCGTTGCCTGACGGCAAGTCCTCGCCTGGAGCGACGCTGCCTGAGATGCCCTTGCCGAAGGGAGTGGCCAGCCCGACTGATGCGATCGTCGCGACGAACGACGGCAAGCTCAAGGATGGTGTGCCCACACTGACGATCTTCGAGGACTTCCAGTGCCCGTTGTGCAAGGTCAATGAGGACAAGTACGGGCAGAAGATCGCCGAGATGGCTAAAGCCGGCAAACTCAACGTCGTCTACTACGTCAAGACCTTCCTTGATGACAACCTGCGTAACGATTCGTCGGTGAAAGCCGGCAACGCCGCCATGTGCGCTGCCAATGAGGGAAAGTTTGAAGCGGTGCATGACAAGTTGTTCGCAGCTCAGCCTAAAGAAGGTGACGGGTACGCCGACAGTGCGATCGAAAAAGCCGGTCAAGATGCCGGTTTGACCGGTGCAGCATTCGATTCGTGGAAGCAGTGCGTCTCGGAGAAAAAATACTCCCGTTACTTGAAGTCAGTGGAAAAGCACACCAGTGACAAGCTGAAGATCATTGGCACGCCGGCGTTCTACCTGAACGGCCAAGTCATGAAGTTGGAAGGGGTCAACGACGGCCAGGCCTTCGAGGCGAAGATCTCCGAGATGGCAAAGTGATGTTGCCGGCGTCGATTCCCAGCCCTGATGTGGCGGTCTGGTATCTCGGGCCGTTTCCTGTCCGGGCGTATGCGCTGTGTTTGCTGACGGGAATCGTGCTGGCCACCTGGATCCTCGCGAAGCGGCTGGCGCGTCGGGGGGTGGAGCCTGAGCGGGCCTTGGATGTGGCGCTGTGGGCGGTGCCCTTCGGTATCGTCGGTGGGCGTCTTTATCATGTGATCTCCAGTCCGCAGCCGTATTTCGGTGCTGGCGGCAGCCCGATCCGGGCGTTGTACATCTGGGAAGGTGGCCTGGGCATCTGGGGTGCAGTCGCACTGGGTGCGCTGGGTGCTTGGCTGGGATGTCGTCGGTACGACGTGCCCTTCCTCACCCTCGGTGACGCATTAGCGCCAGGTTTGGCGTTGGCTCAAGCGGTCGGGAGGTGGGGTAACTGGTTCAACAACGAGTTGTACGGCGGCCCCACCGACCTTCCCTGGGGATTGGAAATCCATCAGTGGAACCACGCTTTGGGTCGAGCCATGGTGGATGGATCCGGGCAGCCGGTGGTCATCGGGACGTTTCATCCGACATTCCTGTATGAGTCGCTGTGGTGCGTGGCGTTGGCTGGAGTGTTGTGGTGGATGGGGCCTCGCCTGGATGGAGAGCGTCGCCCGGGTCGGCTATTTGCGGTCTACGTGATGGGATACACGCTCGGTAGGGCGTGGATCGAATATCTCCGTATCGACGACGCTAACCATTTCCTCGGGTGGCGATTGAATAACTGGACATCGTTGGTGGTGTTCTGTTTCGGCGCATGGTGGTTCTGGTGGTTGTCCCGGCGTACCCCGGCAGAGCCACAACTGGTGGCTGGATCAGTCGCTGAGCCTTCCCATGAGGTGGAATCCCTCCCCCCGGCGGCCACTCCTGAGCCGACATCGGTGACTGAGGTCGGAGCCGATGAGGGGGCAGAGAAGAAAGATCCGCCTGCTTCTCGCTCTTAATCCGACCTGACATCCGCAAACACGGTGGGCCCCCACATCAGATGTGGGGGCCCACCGTGCGTGCTCTAGCAGGTCACTTCTTAGGCGCGGCGGCGGTCACTCCCCGTGAGGTGCACACGTCAGCGGGTTTGTTGTCGGTGAGAGTGCACAGATGCGCGGTCAGCATGTTGGCTGAGCCGAGGATGGCGCGGGCTTCTGGTGAAGAGGTGTCTTTGAGTTTGGCGGCAATCGCGTCACCGTCGGCCCCGGGCAAGAAACTGGTGCCGTCGTATGACGTTCCGCTCGTAGCGGTGCCCCAGTACAGCCACGGAATACCTCCCCTGGGGTTGAGTTTCGCTTTGAGGGCCTTGTCCGCGGGGGTGAGTTCTGCCATCGGCTGGCCGTGCCGGTCGCTGAGTTCAACGCCGTCGAAGTGCAGGTATTCGCTGGTGTAACGGGAGCTCTTGAAGGTGACCGACGGGATATCGGACAGCGCCCCTTCCTCCGGACTGGACAGGCTCGGTTGGAGTCCGTCAAAGGTGCCGAAGCGGGAGAGCGCGATCACCAGCGGCCACCGTTGCACAGCGCAGAAGGGACAAAATTCGGCGCCGACGTACAACACGCGTGGCTTGCCGTCGACCTTTTCGACCTTGCCGTCAGTGACCGGGGTGGGGAAGTGGGCGACCGTCCCCGCTCCGACGGCATCGAGATCAGCGGCGGGGACAGACACCATCGCTTTGACGTAGGCGCCGCTGCCGGTGCCTCGAGGGGTGGGGGTCGCGCTCGCAGCAGGCGATGAGGTGCCACCCGTGCCCTGGGTGAGCGCCCACATGCCGACCACGACCAGGGCGACTGCGCAGACTGCGGCGATGGCTGTGCGCACGGCTTTGCCGCGTTGGGTGTGGGAGCGCTGTTCGGCCTGCATCGGGTGGGGTGTGCTGGGGGGAGAGGGATGGTCGCTCTGACTCACGGGTGTTCTCCTTGGCTGCGTCCTCTGCGGCGGGTGGTGCTGGGACGGATGGGGCACCTCGGCCATCCTAGGGGTGGGTCGAATGGGGCTGACGTGACATTTCGGCCGGGCCGGAGTGCCGTTCATCCACTTCCTCACCTGTTCGTCTCGGAATATGAGACTTCAGGGATCGTATGTCGGTCGGTTGAACCGGTAGAGTGCCGCCACTGGACAGCGCTGTCCGGCGCACGTCCAGGCCGTGCACCGCTGCAGCCTGGTGTGCTGTCCCTCTTCACTGACCCTCAGTCGGTCCACGCAGACAAGGACGGTGAACGACGTGTCCGCACGTGACTTCTCCGCCATCCCGTCCCGGACGGGGCTCTACGACCCTGCCCTGGAGCATGACGCCTGTGGCGTGGCCATGGTGGCCACGCTACGAGGCACGGCGGGGCATGACATCGTCGAGCAGGCGCTGACTGCACTGCGCAACCTCGACCATCGCGGCGCCACCGGAGCCGATCCGATGGTCGGTGACGGTGCAGGCATCCTGCTGCAGGTCCCGGACGCATTCCTGCGCGCCGTCGTCGACCTGGACCTTCCCGCACCAGGCAGATACGCCGTAGGCACCGCCTACCTGCCCGTCGATGACGCAGAGCGGGCCGACGCCGTCCGTCGTATCGAAAGCCTCGCCGTCGAGGAAGGACTCCAGGTCCTGGGATGGCGCGATGTGCCCGTCCGAGCTGATGTCATCGGCCAAGTCGCCCGCGATGTCATGCCCCATTTCGCTCAGCTCTTCGTCACCGGCGCCGGAGATCACAGCGACGCTGAAGGCATCGCCGTGGACCGACTCGCCTTCTGTCTGCGCAAACGAGCCGAACACGAAACGGGGGTGTACTTCCCCTCACTCTCCGCGCGAACCCTCGTCTACAAAGGGATGCTCACCACCGAACAACTCGACGAGTTCTACCCTGACCTGCACGACACCCGTCTCGTCAGCGAACTCGCCCTGGTCCACAGCCGGTTCTCCACCAACACCTTCCCCAGCTGGCCGCTGGCCCACCCCTACCGGCTCATCGCGCACAACGGCGAGATCAACACAGTCCGCGGAAACCGTAACTGGATGGCCGCCCGAGAGTCGGTCCTAGCCAGCGACCTCATTCCCGGAGATCTGAGCCGGCTGTTCCCCATCTGCGACCCGCATGGATCGGACTCCGCATCATTCGACGAGGTCCTCGAACTGCTACACCTGGGTGGACGTAGCCTGCCGCACGCGGTATTGATGATGATCCCCGAAGCGTGGGAAAACCACGCGGAGATGGACCCGGCCCGCCGCGCCTTCTACGAATTCCATGGCTGCTTCATGGAGCCATGGGACGGCCCTGCGTGCGTCACCTTCACCGACGGCTCCGTGGTGGGTGCCGTCCTGGACCGCAACGGACTTCGCCCAGGACGATATTGGATCACCGACGACGGCCTCGTCGTACTGGGCAGTGAGGCGGGAGTGCTGGACATCCCCTCCCATCGAATCGTGGAGAAGGGTCGCCTCAGTCCAGGCAAGATGTTCCTCGTCGACACCGCCGCCGGACGGATCATCTCCGACGATGAAGTCAAATCTGCGCTCGCTGAGGAGCATCCGTACGGCGAATGGCTCGCTGAGGGGATGGTCAACCTGGCTGATCTCCCCGAACGCGAACACATTCTGCACACCCCCAGTTCGGTGGCTCGTCGCCAGCAGACCTTCGGGTATACCGGCGAGGATCTGCGGATCGTCCTGGGGCCGATGGCAGCGACCGGGGTCGAAGCGTTGGGATCGATGGGCACTGACACGCCGATCGCAGTGCTCTCGGCGCGTCCACGGTTGTTGTTTGATTACTTCACTCAGCTGTTTGCGCAGGTCACTAATCCGCCATTGGATGCCATTCGGGAAGAACTGGTGACGTCGGTCGCAGCGACAGTGGGTCCGGAGTTCAACGCATTGGATGCCTCGGCTCGCCATTGTCGACAGATCGTGTTGCCGTTCCCGGTGATCGATAACGACGAGTTAGCCAAGATCGTGCACATCGATGCGGACGCGGACGCACCGAGTACCCGCACGGTGGTCATTTCCGGGTTGTACGACGTCTCTGGCGGGGCTGCCGCGATGCGCCACCGTCTGGAGATGATCTTCAAGGAAGTCTCCGGCGCGATCCGCCGTGGCGCCCGCTTCGTGGTCCTCTCCGACCGAGACTCCACCGCCGATAAGGCACCGATCCCGTCGTTGCTGCTCACCGCGGCGGTGCATCACCACTTGATTCGGGAGAAGACTCGCACCAGGGTCGGTCTGCTGGTGGAGGCGGGAGACGTCCGCGAGGTCCACCATGTGGCCTTGCTCATTGGTTTTGGCGCTGCCGCAGTCAACCCCTATCTGGCCATGGAAACGGTGGAAGACATGGTCCGCTCTCGGGCCATCACCGGGGTGACCAGCGAAAAGGCTGTAGCTAACCTCATCAAGGCCTTGGGCAAGGGCGTGTTGAAGGTCATGTCCAAGATGGGAATTTCGACCGTTGCTAGTTACCGAGGTGCGCAGGTTTTTGAGTGCATCGGATTGTCCCAAGAGGTCGTCGACGCGTACTTCACTGGGACCACCAGTCGGCTGGGCGGCATCGGTCTGGACGTGATTGCCCAGGAGGTCGCCGCCCGACATGCGGTGGCTTATCCGCGCAGTGGGGTGGGTAATGCGCACCGCACTTTGTCCATCGGAGGGGAGTATCAGTGGCGTCGAGAAGGCGAGCTGCACCTCTTTGATCCAGAGACAGTCTTCCGGTTGCAGCATGCCACTCGTAGTCGCCGGTATGACCTGTTTAAGCAGTACACCTCCCGTGTTGATGACCAGTCCAAACGCTTAATGACGTTGCGTGGCCTGTTTGAGTTCGAGCTGGCGGGGCGCACCCCGGTGCCGATTGAGGAGGTTGAACCGATCTCCCAGATCGTCAAGCGGTTTTCCACCGGGGCGATGAGCTATGGCTCGATTAGCCGGGAGGCACACGAGACGTTGGCGATCGCCATGAACCGGCTGGGCGGGAAATCCAACACCGGTGAGGGCGGCGAGGACGTGGAACGACTCCTCGACCCGACGAGGCGTAGCGCCATCAAACAGGTGGCTTCCGGCCGTTTCGGAGTCACCAGCCTCTATCTCAGTGAGGCTGATGACATCCAGATCAAGATGGCGCAGGGAGCGAAGCCTGGTGAGGGCGGCCAACTGCCAGGCCACAAGGTGTATCCGTGGGTGGCGCGGACTCGGCATAGTACGCCGGGGGTGGGGCTGATCAGCCCGCCGCCGCATCACGACATCTACTCGATTGAGGACTTGGCGCAGCTGATCCACGACCTGAAAAACGCCAATCCGGACGCGCGGATCCACGTGAAGCTAGTGTCTGAGATGGGAGTGGGCACGGTCGCTACCGGGGTCAGCAAGGCTCACGCCGATGTGGTGCTCATTTCCGGGCATGACGGGGGCACTGGAGCTTCCCCACTGACCTCGTTGAAGCACGCAGGTGGGCCTTGGGAATTGGGGTTGGCCGAGACTCAACAGACGTTGGTGCTCAACGGTCTGCGCGACCGGATTGTGGTGCAGACGGATGGGCAGCTCAAGACCGGTCGGGACGTGGTCATCGCAGCCCTGCTGGGGGCGGAGGAGTTTGGTTTTGCTACGGCGCCATTGGTGGTGTCCGGATGCATCATGATGCGGGTGTGTCATCAAGACACCTGTCCGGTGGGGGTGGCCACCCAAAACCCTGAGTTGCGCAAACGCTTCTCCGGGCGTCCGGAGTTCGTGGAGACCTTCTTCGAGTACATCGCGCAAGAAGTTCGTGAACTCTTGGCGCAGCTTGGCTTCCGTTCGATTGAGGAGGCCGTGGGGCAGAGTTCTCTGTTGGATGTGCGACATGCCGTGGATCATTGGAAAGCGGTGGGTCTGGATCTGACGCCGATCCTCACTGAAGCAGTCCCGCAGGACGGTACGGCGCGGTATTGCACTCAATCTCAGGATCACGGTCTCCACCAGGCATTGGACAACGATCTGATCGATCAGGCCCGTGCAGCGTTGGTCTCCGGTGAGCCGGTCCAGGTGCGGGCCAGCGTCCGTAACGTGAATCGCACGGTCGGGACGATGCTCGGCCACGAGGTCACCAAGGCACATCGAGACGGTCTGGCGCCCGACACGGTGCGGGTCGACTTGACGGGGCAGGCAGGACAGTCGTTGGGTGCATTCCTCCCCGTAGGTGTGACTCTCACCCTGGTCGGTGAGGCCAATGATTACGTCGGCAAAGGCTTGTCTGGTGGGCGGATCGCGGTGCTTCCGCCGACGGAGGCGCCGCTAGTGGCCGAACACAATGTCATCGCAGGCAATGTCGTCGGTTACGGCGCGACCAGCGGCGAGATTTTCCTGCGTGGCAAAGCAGGGGAACGGTTCTGTGTGCGCAACTCCGGGGCGAGCGCGGTCGTCGAAGGGGTGGGTGACCATGCCTGCGAATACATGACCGGTGGTGTCGTAGTGGTGTTGGGACCGACTGGTCGAAATGTCGCGGCCGGGATGTCCGGTGGGGTCGCGTATGTCCTGGATCTTCGTGAGCAGCGAGTCAACC
The DNA here is from genome assembly GCF_019331795.1 of Austwickia sp. TVS 96-490-7B. Taxonomy (GTDB): domain Bacteria; phylum Actinomycetota; class Actinomycetes; order Actinomycetales; family Dermatophilaceae; genus Austwickia. The sequence goes on along the minus strand of NZ_JAHPZL010000008.1, from coordinate 443,299 downwards.
GTGATCTTGTGGATGTTCTTCCGTTGCGTGAGCAGGACATCAACCCGGTGATGTCGTTGTTGCGCAGACATGTGGAGATGACGGGGTCGACAGTGGCTGCAGGCCTCTTGGCGGATTGGCCGACGGCGCGACGGCGCTTCTCGTTGATCCTGCCGCGTGATTATCAGCGTGTCCTCGACGTACGAGCTGCCTCTGAGGCGGAGGGGCTCGATCTGGATGGCTCCCAGGTGTGGGAGCGGATCATGGAGGCTTCCCGTGGCTGACCCCCAGGGCTTTTTGACCCATCGTGAGCGTCGTCTGCCGACTCGTCGTCCGGTGCCGGTGCGGTTGACCGACTGGTCCGAGGTGTATGAATCTCAACCCGTCGGGGAGTTGCAAGAGCAGGCGAGCCGTTGCATGGACTGCGGTATCCCGTTCTGTCACAGCGGTTGCCCGTTGGGCAACATCATTCCTGATTGGAACACTTTCGCCTGGCGGGGGAGGTGGGGTGATGCGATCGAGCGGCTGCATGCCACCAACAACTTCCCTGAGTTCACGGGGCGGTTGTGTCCGGCACCGTGTGAGACGGCGTGCGTGTTGGGGATTAATCAGCCCCCGGTCACGATCAAGCAGGTCGAGGTGACGGCGATTGAGCGAGCTTTCGATGACGGTCGAGTGCAGCCGATGCCGCCGGAGCGGCTGTCGGGGCATACGGTGGCGGTTGTCGGTTCTGGCCCGGCGGGTCTGGCTGTGGCTCAACAGCTGACCCGAGCTGGACACACAGTGGCGGTGTTTGAACGGGCTGATAAAGCGGGCGGGTTGCTTCGGTACGGCATTCCTGAGTTCAAGATGGAAAAGTCCGTTTTGGATCGCCGGTTGGCTCAGATGAGAGCTGAAGGTACTCGTTTCCGCACCGGTGTCGCGGTGGGGGAGGACATCACTGGTGCGCAACTGCGCCGTCGTTACGACGCAGTCGTCGTGGCTATCGGATCGACGGTGCCGCGGGGACTTGCTGTTCCTGGTCATGACTTGGATGGTGTCGTGCAGGCGATGGCCTATCTGCCGCAGGCCAACCGGGTTGCCACTGGCCAGGAGGTCACTGACCAGGTCGTGGCTACCGGCAAAGATGTCGTGGTGATTGGTGGCGGTGACACCGGAGCTGACTGCGTTGGTACGGCGCTGCGGCAGGGTGCGCGGTCGGTGACCAGCTTGGAGATCATGCCGAAGCCTCCGACCGACCGTGCGCCGGGGCAGCCGTGGCCGACGTACCCGATGTTGTATCGGGTGGCCAGCGCGCATGAGGAGGGTGGCGAGCGGGTCTACGCGGTGAACACCCTGGAGATTGTCGATGATGGCCAGGGACGTGTGGGCGGCATCAAGATCGCCGAAGTCCGCCAGGAACAGGGTCGGCTGGTGCAGGTCGAGGGCACAGAGCGGGTGCTTCCGGCTCAGCTGGTGCTCCTAGCGATGGGTTTTGTGGGTCCGGAGCAGGCAGGCCTGGTCGAGCAGTTGGGACTTGACCTAGATGAACGTGGTGCTCTGGTCCGTGATTCTTCCTACATGACTTCAGTCCCGGGTGTCTTCGTAGCTGGAGACTGTGGGCGGGGTCAGTCGCTGATCGTGTGGGCGATCGCCGAAGGGCGGGCGTGTGCGCATGGGGTCGACGAATGGTTGACTGGTTCGTCGGCTTTGCCGCGGCCGATCGACCCTACAGACAGGCCGTTGACCGTCTGAGATCTCTTTCGGGCGAGGGATTCTCACCTGGCTTTCTGCCGGTGGGACAGTCCCTCGCCCGAGAGCGCTCAGGGGGCTTTGAGGGGGACGCGCCACGCCTGGACAGTTGTCCTGGTCAACGATTCGCTGAGGCAGACGTAGAATGGAATTCATGCGTCGCGCCAAGATCGTTTGCACTATTGGTCCCGCGGTCGATTCCCCCGACAAGATCCGTGCCCTCGTCGACGCGGGTATGGATGTCGCCCGGATCAACCGCTCTCACGGTTCGTACGAGGACGCCGAGCGTCATATCGCCATGGTCCGTCAGGCAGCTGACGACGCCGGACGCAATGTGGCCATCCTCGTCGACCTCCAGGGTCCCAAGATCCGCACCGGCCGGTTCGCCACCGGCCCCGTGCTCCTCAACGACGGCGACCGCTTCACCATCACCATCGACGATGTCGAAGGTGACGCAGAGCGTGTGTCCACCACCTTCAAGGGCCTCACTGGAGACGTCCGTCCCGGTGATCTGCTGCTGGTGGACGATGGCAAGATCACCTTGCGGGCCACTGAGGTCAGCGCCACTGACGTGGTGACCGAGGTCGTCGAGGGTGGCACCATCTCCAACAACAAGGGCATCAACCTGCCCGGAGTGCCGGTGAGTGTCCCGGCCCTGTCCGACAAGGACGAGGAAGATTTGCGCTGGGCCCTGCGCAACCGCGCCGACTGGATCGCGTTGTCCTTCGTCCGTGATGCTCGTGACGTGATCCGTTGCCACGAGATCATGGAAGACGAGCAGGTCCGTCGGCCTGTGCTTGCCAAGATTGAGAAGCCTCAGGCTGTTGCCAACCTCGCGGAGATCATCCGAGCCTTCGACGGCATCATGGTGGCCCGGGGTGACCTGGGCGTCGAGATGCCCCTTGAAGAGGTCCCGCTGGTGCAGAAGCAGGCGGTCGCTCTGGCTCGTCGGGAGGCGAAGCCGGTCATCGTGGCCACTCAGGTGCTGGAGTCCATGATCGACAACAGTCGACCGACCCGCGCGGAGGCGAGTGACTGCGCTAACGCTGTCCTCGACGGTGCCGACGCGCTCATGCTCTCCGGAGAGACCAGCGTCGGGTCCTGGCCGATCAACGCCGTTCGTACGATGGCTCGAATCATCGAAAACACCGAGGATCATGGGCTGTCCCGGATTCCCCCGTTGGGGACCGAGCCGTCCACGGTCGGTGGAGCTGTGACCGCTGCTGCGGCGCGGATTGGGCACCAGTTGCAGGCGAAGTATTTGGTGTGCTTCACCTCTTCCGGTGACTCGGCTCGTCGGATGTCGCGGGTCCGGTCAGCGCTGCCGATGCTGGCGTTCACCACGGATGGTGAAACTGCGCGACGGTTGTCGTTGACCTGGGGTATTCGGGCGTTCGTCATCCCGCAGTTCAGCCACATGTCCACCATGGTGGAGGCGGTTGACCACGCACTGCTGTCCGAGGGTGTGGTGACCCAAGGTGATGTCTTGGTCGTGGTGGCCGGGCGTCCGTTCGGTGTCAGCGGCACGACAAACTCGCTGCGTGTGCACGTGGTGGGCAGCGTCGATAGCTGACCCGATGGGTCATCGTGGGCCCTCCCAGGCATCAGTCTGGGAGGGCCCACGACCACTTCAGGGGGAGGTGTGGTTCGAGCATCGACAAAAAGGTCGTATGCTAGGCGAGCACACCGCGCCCTCGCCGGGATGGTGGAATGGCAGACACGGAGCACTCAAAATGCTTTGACCGAAAGGTCGTGCGGGTTCAAGTCCCGCTCCCGGCACCAACTAGCCAAGGCCAATGACGCCCGTGACACCCAGGTGGGTTGCGTCGAGCTGCGAAGCCCGCCGTTCAGCCGATTCACTAGGATGATCGCGTGACCGAAAAGCCTGACGTTCCTGTACCCACCCCTCCGCCTGCGCGTCCGCAGTCTGCGATGACCGATCGCGCTGCTGGTGGGGCACCTCGAGTCGTGGTCGCCGAGGATGAAGCCCTCATTCGACTCGACCTGGCTGAGATGCTCGACGATTCGGGCTATGAGGTTGTCGGACAGGCCAGCGACGGAGAGCAAGCCGTGGCCATGGCCCGGGAGCAACAACCTGACATGGTGATCCTCGACGTTAAGATGCCCGTTCTGGACGGCATCTCCGCCGCCGAGATCATCGGCAAGGAGCGGATCGCCCCATGCATCATGCTCACCGCGTTCAGCGATCGTGATCTCGTTGAACGAGCCCGCGACGCCGGGGTCATGGCTTACGTCGTCAAGCCGTTTACCATCGACGACCTGCGGCCTGCCTTGGACATCGCCCGGTCCCGGTGGGCTGAACTCCACGCGCTGGAAGCCGAAATCGCCGATCTGGGCGAGCGGTTAGAAACCCGCAAAGCAGTGGACCGAGCCAAAGGCATCCTGCAGGAGCAGATGGGCCTGACTGAATCCGAATCTTTCCGGTGGATCCAAAAGACCGCAATGGACCGGCGTCTGGGCATGCGCGAGGTCGCTCAGCTTGTCATTGATGGGCTGCCCAGCGGCAGCAAGAAAAAACGCTGACATCGCGACCCACGACAGCACCAGTGATGGGGCCGGTCCGACCACCGTCGGGACCGGCCCCATCACTGTGACACGACCCTTCAGCTGGCCTCGCCATTACGGGACGCACCCGGCGCCGCGGCAACCAGCATGCACGTCAGCCGCGAGGTACACACCAAACGTTCCTGCTCGTCTCGAATTTCCACCGTGTACGTCGCGACAGTGCCTCCGCCGTGGACCATCGTCGCCGTCCCCCTGACGATGCCCTCACGGACCGCCCGATGATGCGTGCAGTTCAGCTCCACTCCCACCGCAAGCCGACCACGACTCGCTGCATAATGCGCCGCGGCGATCGACCCAAGAGTCTCAGCGAGCACGGCACTGGCACCGCCGTGCAACAAACCATACGGTTGCTGATTCCCCGCGACCGGCATGGTGCCTGTGGTGCAGTGCGCGCCCTGCTCCACCACCTCAATCCCCATCCGACCGAGCAGGGTATCCGCGAGGTCAAGGACCGTGCCGTGCAACTGTGCAGATGGTGTCACCATCACCGGTTCCCTTCGTGGTGGCCACCACGGTGACCGACGACATTCTTCGCCCTCACGGGGAGGTGCCCCTAGGCTGCCACATGTGACGAGCCGACTCTTGCTTCTCGACGGACACTCCATGGCCTACCGGGCGTTCTACGCGCTGCCCGCGGCGAATTTCTCCACCACCACTGGTCAACACACCAATGCCGTCTACGGATTCACGTCGATGCTCATCAACCTGCTGCGCGCCGAAGAACCCACCCACCTGGCCGTGGCCTTCGACCTGTCCCGCCAGACCTTCCGACTGGAGGAATACCCCGAATACAAGGCCGGACGGTCAGCCACCCCCACCGAGTTCGCTGGACAGGTCCCACTGATCCGTGAAGTCCTCGACGCACTCAACATCCCCCACCTGGACGTCGCCGGTTTTGAGGCCGACGACATCATCGCGACTCTGGCCACCCGTGGTGCCGCCGCAGATATGCAGACTCTCATCGTCAGTGGCGACCGTGACGCGCTCCAACTCGTTGACGAGCGGACCACGGTGCTCTACCCGGTCAAAGGTGTCTCCGAACTCTTGCGGATGACCCCCGACCTCGTTCTGGAACGTTACGGCGTCACCCCCCAGCACTACCGCGACCTGGCAGCTCTGGTCGGCGAGTCCGCAGACAACCTTCCTGGCGTCCCTGGAGTGGGCCCCAAGACCGCCGCAAAATGGATCGCCCAGTACGGCGGCGTCGAAGACATCCTCACCCATGCCGACACCATCAAAGGCAAAGCAGGCCAGTCGTTGCGCGAGCGGGCCGACGACGTACGACGTAATCACCGACTCAACCAGCTGGTCCGGGACGTTGAGCTTCCCGTGGACCTTGACGCTCTCCTCCGACGAGACGGGGACCGCGACAAAGTCCATCAACTCTTTGACAGCTTGGAGTTTGCGGCCCTGCGAGACCGGCTAGACAGCATTCTGGGCTCGCACGACACCCCGCCTGACGACGAGGTCAACATCGACGGCACGGTGCTGACATCGGGACAACTCACGGACTGGCTATCCCGACACGTAACTGCCGATACCCGGATCGGTCTGGATGTCACCGGTCAGTGGAGCCGCGGCACTGGTGACGCGCAGTCCCTCGCCATCGCCACGGCACAGGACGCTGCGTGGATTGACCTGACCGCACTCACCGAAAGCGATGACGCGGCGCTGGCTGCGCTCCTGGCCGATCCGCGCCGACTCAAAACCCTCCACGACGCAAAAGGCCCCGTCCACGCCCTGGCTGCCCGGGGATACGCTCTCACCGGAATCGACTGCGATACGGCGCTCGCAGCCTATCTGGTGCGACCTGATCAGCGTTCCTACGACCTGGCAGACCTGGCGTTGCGTCATCTCGGTCGGGATATCACTGGTGACCCTGCAGGCGAGGCCACGGGTCAAGGGATGCTGGATCTGGATGTTGACGGCGATGCTGGCGCCCACGCGTCAATGGCACGGGCGCGAGCTGTCCTGGATGTGGCGGCGGTGCTGGAGGAGGAGCTCACCCGGATCGGTGGGCGGTCCCTGCTGACTGACGTGGAATTGCCAGTCCAAGCGTTGTTGGCCCGGATGGAACGCACTGGTATCGCTGCGGACAGGGCAGCGTTGCAGGAATGGGAAGCCCACTTCGCTGAGAAGGTCGCCCAGGCTCAATCTGATGCCTATGCCGCCAATGATGGGGAGAAGGTCAACCTGGGCTCGCCTAAACAGCTTCAGGTGGTGCTCTTCGAGAAGTTCAAGATGCCCACCACGAAGAAAACCAAGACGGGGTATACCACTGACGCTGAAGCGCTCGCTGACCTGTATGCCAAAACTAGCCATCCATTCCTGGAGGCGCTGCTACGGCATCGGGACGCCGCGAAACTGCGAGTCACAGTCGAGGGGCTGCTGAAATCGGTTGCTGACGACGGCCGGATCCATACGACGTACATGCAGACCATCGCTGCGACCGGACGGCTGTCGTCGACTGACCCGAACCTGCAAAACATCCCGATCCGCACCGAAGAGGGCCGTCGGATCCGGTCGGCGTTTGTCGCAGGCTCGGGGGACGGGACGACGTACGAGTCCCTGATGAGCGCTGACTACAGCCAGATTGAGATGCGAATCATGGCTCATCTGTCTCAGGATGCCGGGTTGATTGAGGCATACCGTGCTGGGGAGGATCTGCATCGTTACGTCGGGGCGCGGGTTTTTGGGGTGGACCCACGAGATGTGACCAGTGCGATGCGAGCCAAGGTCAAAGCCATGAGTTATGGCCTGGCCTATGGGCTATCCGCCTTCGGACTGAGCCGTCAGCTGTCGATCAGTACCGCTGAAGCTGAGGGTCTGCGGTCGGCCTATTTTGATCGGTTCGGTGGGGTGCGCGACTATCTGCAGTCGGTCGTCGAGGTCGCCCGCAAACAGGGCTATACCGAGACCATGTTGGGTCGGCGTCGTTATCTTCCTGATCTGACCAGCAGCAACCGGCAACGTCGAGAGATGGCTGAGCGGATGGCGCTGAACGCCCCGATCCAGGGGTCGGCGGCAGACGTCATGAAAGTCGCCATGCTCGCCGTGGATCGTGGCTTGCAGGAAGCTGGAGTCGCCTCCCGGATCCTGCTGCAGGTCCACGACGAGTTGGTGGTGGAGATCGCTCCTGGCGAACGTGACCTGGTCGAGTCGGTGGTGCGGGACCGGATGGGGTCAGCGGTGCCGCTGGACGTGCCCTTGGAAGTCAGCGTCGGGGTCGGACGCAGCTGGTACGACGCAGAACACTGATCACGATGCCAGCGAGCGGAGACGCCCCTGCCTGGACAAGCCCCGGTAGCTCACCTTCCGGGGCTGTCCTCCGGCGGCACGAATGCGCCATGCCCCAGTGTGCGTAGCCGAGCCCGCAGCCGGACGGCGTCTTGATCCATCCGGACAGGGTCGGGGTCGTGGTCCGCGCGATGCAGGTCGAAGTCCGCTGGCGAGCTCGCGGCCCACACGTGCAGATGCAGGTGCGGGACCTCGAAACCCTGCGCCAGCAAACCCACCCTCGGGCTGGGCCACTCCTGCTGTTGCGCACGGCCTATGGTCTGAGCGACCTGAACCAGGTGGGAGAGCAACTCAGGGTCGGCATCGGTCCATTGAGCGACCTCATCCCGCGGCACGACCAACGTGTGCCCCGGAGTCAGCGGTGCAACCGTGAGGAAAGCGACACAGTGTTCGTCGGTCCAGACGAACCGGCCGGGGATCTCCCCGGCCATGATGCGGCTGAAGATGCTGGGCATCCCCTCACCTTAGCCGCGGCCCGCATCGCTGGCTTAGTCACTCATCCCAAACTCGAAGGTCTTAGGGACTCAGAGTATTTGCGGGCTACATCCGGCTGGAACACATCAACAGTCCCGGCGTACCGCCGTGCACACCGTCTCACCAGTGCCCACCGCAGGCCACGCGGACCTGTGCAGACAGCGTAGGCTCGGACGGTCGCCCATGAAAGGGGAAGGTCACCGCCGTGTCGTTGCTCGCCCAGATCCACGGACCCGAGGACGTACGTCGTCTCGACGCCGCGCAACTCGCCGATCTCGCCGAGGAGATCCGCGTCTTCCTGGTCCAGGCCGTCTCGGCCACCGGGGGGCACCTCGGCCCCAACCTGGGAGTCGTCGAACTCACTGTCGCTCTCCACCGGGTGTTTGACAGCCCGCAAGACACGATCGTGTTCGACACCGGACATATCTCCTACGTCCACAAACTGCTCACCGGTCGACAGGACTTCTCTGGCCTACGCACCAAAGGCGGCCTGTCCGGATATCCTTCCCGCGCCGAATCCGACCACGACGTCGTAGAAAACAGCCACGCCTCAGCCTCTCTGTCCTGGGCTGCAGGTATCGCGCACGCGCGTCGACTCCGCGGCGAGAACGACCGAGTGACCGTCGCTGTCATCGGCGACGGCGCCCTCACCGGCGGCATGGCCTGGGAAGCCTTAAACAACCTCGCCAGCGACAAAGACCTCCCCCTCGTCGTTGTCGTCAACGACAACACCCGCAGCTACGCCCCGACCATCGGCGGCCTCGCCGAACACCTGGGCTGGCTACGCACCACCCGGGAATACGAAAAACTGCTCACCTGGGGCAAAGAACGGCTCACCCGCACACCCGTCGTCGGCAAACCCGCCTTAGACACCCTGCACGGCATGAAAAAAGGCCTCAAAGACATCGTCGCACCCCAAGGCCTCTTCGAAGACCTCGGACTGAAATACGTCGGCCCCGTCGACGGCCACGACGAACAGGCCGTCGAAGTGGCGCTCCGCCAAGCCAAAGGCTTCGGCGCCCCCGTGATCGTGCACGTCATGACCAAAAAAGGCCACGGCTACCAACCAGCCCGCAACCACGTAGACGACCGATTCCACGCGGTAGGCGTCATCAACCCCGAAACAGGACTACCGCTCGAAGTCAGCGGGCACTCGTGGACCGACGAGTTCTCCGACGCGATAGAAAAACTCGGCGAACAACGCGAGGACCTCGTCGCACTCACCGCCGCGATGCTCATCCCCGTCGGACTCAAAGGCTTCGCTGAACGATTCCCCGACCGAGTCTTCGATGTTGGCATCGCCGAACAACACGCCGTCACTATGGCGGCAGGCATGGCCTACGGCGGCCTACACCCAGTGGTGTGCGTCTACTCCACCTTCCTCAACCGCGCCTTCGACCAAATGCTCATGGACTGTGCGCTGCACCACGCTGGCGTCACCTTCGTCCTCGACCGAGCCGGAGTCACCGGGAACGACGGCGCATCCCACAACGGCATGTGGGATATGACCCTCAGCAACATCGTCCCCGGGCTGCGCCTGGCCGCACCACGCGACGGCCAGCAGGTCCACCGCGCGCTCGCAGAGGCCGCTGATGTCCATGACGCGCCCACTGTGGTCCGCTTCCCCAAGGGCAACCCGCCAGCGCCGATGGAAGCGTTGCGCTCGGCTGGGGTCGTCGACGTTCTGGCGGAGCCCAGTGCCCCGTCCGATGGATCAGACCCGGCGATGGTCGACGACCTGATCGTGGGGATTGGGTCGATGGTGCCGACCGCGTTGAGCGTAGCCAAGACGGTCACAGCGACAGGTCGGCGGGTCCGGGTGGTCGATCCACGCTGGTGCCTTCCGGTGCCTGCAGAGCTGGTCGATTTGGCTCGTACGGCGAAGCGGGTCGTGGTGATTGAAGACAATCTCGTTGGCGGTGGCATCGGCGCTGCTGTCGCGTTGGCGCTCTCCCAAGCTGGGGTGACTGCAGCGGTGGTGCAATGCGGTGTGCCAAAACGTTTCTTGGATCACGCCAGCCGAGGGCAGGTGTTGGCGGAGATAGGCCTCACTGTTCCCGCCATCACGGCTCAACTCACGGAGCAGCTGTAGCGTCGATGAAACGGCGGTGCCTCCCCGACATCAATCGTCGCGGCGGTCCGGGAGCATGTCTGGCCATTGGTGGAAGCGGGCCGGGTCCGCCCGATGGTGTCGGGGAGGCACCGCCGTTTCGTGAGCCGTGTCAGGTCGGTGAAGACCCCCTAGCGATGTCAGATGTCGCGGAAGATGGTGACGCTGGCGCCGAGGGCGTTGAGGCGCTCCGCGAGGTCTTCGTAGCCGCGGTTGATGACGTAGACGTTGCGGAGCACTGACGTGCCAGGGGCAGCGAGCATCGCCAGCAGAATCACCACACCGGGGCGCAACGCGGGCGGGCAGACCACTTCGGCGGCGCGCCACCGGGTGGGGCCGTCAATGAGCACTCGGTGCGGGTCGAGTAGCTGCACCTTCACGCCCACTTTGGTGAGTTCGGTGAGGTAGATGGCGCGGTTCTCGTAGACCCAGTCGTGGATCATGGTCCGGCCTTCAGCAACTGCACCGATCAGAGCGAAGAAAGGCAAGTTGTCGATGTTGAGGCCGGGGAACGGCATCGGGTGGATCTTGTCGATGGGGGCGACAAGAGGGCCGGGGATCGTCGTGAGATCCACGAGTCGAGTCATCCCGTTGGCCGACTGGTATTCGCTACCGAGCTCGTACTTCATGCCCATCTCGGAGAGCAATGACAGTTCGATTTCGAGGAATTCGATCGGGACCCGGCGGATGGTGATGCTGGACTCCGTGACCACAGCGGCCGCCAGCAGGCTCATCGCCTCAATGGGGTCTTCGCTGGGGGAGTAGTCGACGTCGACATCGATTTCGCTGCGTCCCCGCACGTGCAGGGTCGTCGTACCGATGCCTTCGACTTCCACGCCAAGCTTCTGCAGGAAGAAGCACAGGTCCTGGACCATGTAGTTGGGGCTGGCATTGCGGATGACCGTCTCGCCCTCGTATCGGGCAGCAGCCATCAAGGCATTTTCGGTGACGGTGTCGCCACGTTCGGTGAGGACGATCGCTCGGGTCGGACGCACTGAGCTATCAACGCGAGCCTCGTAGAACCCGTTGGTGGTTTCTACGGTCAGTCCGAAGCTGCGCAGCGCCGTCATATGCGGCTCGATGGTGCGTGAGCCGAGGTCGCATCCCCCGGAGAAGGGGAGCGAGAAGCTGTCAAAGTCGTGTAAAAGCGGTGCGAAAAACATGATGATCGTGCGGGTCCGGCGAGCCGCATCAAGGTCCATCGCTGACAGGTCGACCCGCTCCGGCGGGGTGATTTCCAAGTCGGAGGTCCCCGGGAGCCAGCGGATTTTCATGCCGATGCTCTGCAGGACCTCGACGATCCTGTTGACCTCTTCAATCCGGGCTAGGTTGCGCAGCGTGGTCCGGCCACGGTTTAACAGCGACGCGCACAACAGCGCGACGGCAGCGTTCTTGCTGGTCTTCACATCAATGGAGCCGGACAGTTTTGTCCCACCCCGGATCCGCAGGTGCTGCGGACCAGCCGAGCCCAAAGAGACGAATTCGGAGTCGAGAGACTCCCCGATGCGGGCCAGCATCTCCAAGCTGAGATTCTGTTTGCCCTGCTCAATCCGGGCGACGGCGCTCTGGCTCGTTCCGAGATGTTCGGCCAGCTCCGCCTGGGTCATCCCCTGGTGGCGCCGCGCGTCGCGGATGAGACCTCCGATGCGTGCCAAGTAGTCCTCACTCATGCGCTCAATGTAACTCACATATGAGATATTCGCCGGTCAGTCCAGTGGTGACGGGAGTCGTGGCGTCTCTCGCTGCTGCCCTCCGCCAGATGCATCAGGACACCTGGCCTCATTGGACAGTCGCCCAAGTCTGTCACACCATTGTGGCAGCTTGATCCCAGCTGCCTATGGCACGACCGAGCGTGTTGACCCGCCGTACCCCCTCCGGTCCATCGGCACCGGTGATCGGTGGAGCTGCACCGACTAGGCCGCTCCCAGCCGTCAGACGGCCCGGCAGGAAGCCACCTGGACATCCCACCGGGCCGTGTCTGCCTCGAAGAACTCACTACGCCAGGCTGGCCACCCCTGCCGGTAAAAATCGGCGCCCCGTAGTCTGCTCAGCGACTCCGCTGCGATCAAGGAGCGGGGTCAGGCCACCGTTCCAGAACTGGAATCCCGCACCAGTGATCATGGCCAGATCGAGATCCATCGGTTCGGCCACCACGCCTTCATCCAGCATCAGCCTGGCTTCTTCAGCCAAACCAGCCAAGACGGTGCGACGTACCTCCTGGGCGTCCAACACCGTCGGGGTTCCGGCTGGTGCATGCATCGCAGCTACCTCCGGGTCCACGATCATTCCTTGCGGGCCGAAGGTGTAATACGACGTACGACCTGACTCCACGACTCGACGAAGATTCTCTGAAACGACGAACCGGTCAGGGAAAGCCGAAGCGAGAGTTTCGTTGTTATGCAACGCAATCGCTGGCCCCACCAAGCCCATCAGCATGAATGGGGGCATCGGTGCGATGCCAGCGAACCCTTGATCCGCGACATCGATGGGCGTTCCCGCATCGACCAAGCGGCCCATGTCTGACATAAACCGACCCAGCAATCGGTTCACGATGAACGAAGGGCTGTCTTGCACCAAGATGGTGGTCTTTCCCAGCGAGCGGCCCGTCGCAAAAGCTGTCGCTAAAGTTGACGCATCTGTCTGCTTGCCTTGCACAATCTCCAACAGCGGCATCACTGCGACCGGGTTGAAGAAGTGGAAACCCACCACGCGCTCCGGATGCGCTAGGTCCGCAGCCATCTGGGTCATCGACAATGATGAGGTATTTGACGCCAATACGCACTCTGCGGAGACGACGGCTTCGACATCCGCCCACACCTGCTTCTTGACGGTCATCTCCTCAAAGACTGCTTCGATGACAAATTCCGCATCAGCAAAATCAGTTTTTGAGGTGGATCCAGTGACCAAGCTCTTCAATCGGTTGCAGCGGTCCGGTGTCAGCCGACCCTTGGCGACGAGTTTGTCGAGCTCGGCATGCACTGAGGCGACACCTTTATCGACCCTGGCCTGATCCAGATCAGTCATCACCACTGGCACTTTCAGTCGCCGTACCAGCAACAACGCCAACTGACTGGCCATGAGACCTGCGCCGACCACGCCCACTTTGGTGACCGGACGGGCTAACGATCGGTCGGGCGCTCCGGCCGGACGCTTGGCTCGTTTCTGGACCAGGTCAAAAGCGTAGAGGCCAGCGCGCAGCTCCTCGCTCATGATGAGGTCGGCGAGCGCTTCGTTTTCCGCCTCGAAGCCCTCCGCTCGGCTTGCTGTCCGCGCAGCCTCAACGAGGTCCACTGCCCGGTACGGGGCCGGTGCGCACCCGCCGGTTTTGGTGTCCACCAACGTCCTTGCTGCGGTGACTGCCGCCGACCAGGTAGCCTCGTCGCGGTCTATCGCGCGGCGTTCGACAGTGGTGTGTCCCGTGAGGACGTGTCCGGCCCAGGTTAAGGATTGGGCGAGGAAATCTGCCGGGTCGAACATGGCGTCGGCGATTCCCAGCTGCAGGGCTTGGGGGCCTTTGAGCATCCTGTTCATTGACAGGGGATTTTCCACCAGGACTTTGAGGGCGTCTGCGGGGCCGATGAGCTGGGGGAGCAGCCACGTGCCGCCCCATCCAGGGACGAGGCCGAGGAAACATTCGGGGAAAGCCAAAGCAGCTGCGCCAGAGGAAACGGTGCGGTAGGTGCAGTGCAAGGCGATTTCTAGCCCGCCTCCCAGCGCTAATCCGTTAATGAATGCGAAAGAGGGCACGCCTAGGTCGGTGAGTCGGGTGAAAACGTCATGTCCCAGTTCGGCGATGGCTCGGGCCTGGGCCCGCTGGGTAATTTTTGCCACACCGGAAAGGTCAGCTCCGGCCGCCAAAATGAAGGGTTTGCCCGTCACCCCGACTGCGACGATCTCTCCGGCGGCGGCACGCGCAGCGATGGCGTCCAGCGTTGCTCCCAACGCGGCAAGGGTGGCTGGCCCCAAAGTATTGGGGCGCGAGTGGTCTAGTCCATTGTCGAGGGTGATGAGCGCTAAAGTGCCAGCTCCGCCGGGGAGGTCGACGTCACGCGCCAGGGAGGCGGTGACCACTTCGTCAGGGAAAACGTCAGTGAAGTCGATGCTCATCGGGCGTTCTCCTCAGCAGTGGCGGTCGACGTGGTGACTCCAGGGGCATAGTCGAGGTGGTGGGGGTTCTCCCAGATCACAGCGGCACCCATGCCCATGCCGATGCACATCGCAGTCATCCCGTATCGCACCTGTGGGGACTCCTCAAACTGGCGAGCGAGGTGGATCATCAGTCGGACCCCGGAGGAGGCGAGGGGGTGACCGCAAGCGATAGCGCCGCCGTACCGGTTGACTCGCGGATCGTCGTCGGCAATCCCGAAATGGTCCAGCATCGACAGCACTTGTACGGCGAATGCTTCATTGATTTCGAACAGTCCGATGTCGTCGATCGTCAACCCAGCCTGTGCCAGGGCTTTTTCTGCCGCTGGTACTGGTCCGAAACCCATGATCTCCGGTTCAACCCCGGCGAACGCGAAGGACACCAGCCGCATGCGCACCGGCAAGCTGAGTTCGGCGGCGGCATGCTCTGAGGCGATCAGGCAGGCGGTGGCGCCGTCGTTGAGACCGGCGGCGTTCCCTGCCGTCACTCGGCCATGCGGCCGGAACGGTGTCCGCAACTCGGCTAACGCTTCCATGGTGACGCCGGGGCGGGGCGGCTCGTCCACGGTGGCTAAGCCCCAGCCGAGTTCGGCGTTGCGGATTTCGACGGGCACCAGGTCCGGTTGGATCCGGTTCTCGGCGTACGCCGCCTGCATCTTGTGCTGACTGAGCATGGCGTAGCGGTCAGCGCGTTCCTTGGTGAGCTGGGGAAAACGATCGTGCAGGTTTTCCGCTGTGCATCCCATGTTTAAGGCTTCGGGGTCGACGATCTTTTCCGAGATGAACCGAGGATTGGGGTCCAATCCGCTGCCCATCGGATGATGACCCATGTGTTCCACTCCACCGGCCAGAGCCACGTCGTACGCGCCGAACGCGATGCTGGCGGCGGTGGTAGTCACCGCGGTGAGGGCTCCGGCGCACATGCGGTCGATGGCGTATCCGGGGACAGTGTGCGGCAGCCCAGCCAATAACGCTGCGGTCCGACCGATGGTCAGTCCTTGGTCGCCGGTCTGGTTGGTCGCAGCGATAGCGACGTCGCCGATGCGGTCGGGGGGGAGTTCAGGATGGCGACGGAGGAGTTCTCGCACGCAGGCGACGACAAGGTCATCGGCGCGAGTCTGGGCGTACAGCCCTTTTTCTCCTGCCTTTCCAAACGGGGTGCGGACACCGTCGACGAAGACGACTTCATGACGTGGTGTGGACACGGACTCTCCCTGGGGCGACACGGCGGGACGGAACCGGCTGTGGGGCCGGGTTTCCCGCCATTGTGACCGAGGGTGTGACGTCCCAGGATCTGACGTCGACGTGGCGTATCTCTCAGCAGGAGGAGCGGACCGGATCGGAAGGCAAGGTGTGCTGGGTCTCGGCTGCTGCCGGGGCTGACTCAGTGGCTGGGGGCTCCACGACGAGTTGTTCAGCGGGTGTGGTCAGAGCATGCCTCACTAATGGGGTGACGACGGCGATCTGCCAGGGGCGAGCCCCTCGCGCGCTCAACGCTTCTCGGATCTCGTCGTCGATGGCTTCGGGTGGGTTCCACAGCACCCGTCGCACGGTGTCAGGGGCGAGGATGTTTTCCACCGGGATGCGCTGCTCTGCCGCAAAAACAGCGAGTTGTGCGCGGACCCAGGCCAGTCGAGCGGCGGCTACCGGGTCACGGTCTGCCCAGGTGCGCGGCGGAGGCGGCGCTGACGAGGGCACCGTGATCGCAGGAAGGGCATCCTCAGGTAGCTCCAACGCTGATCGGACAGCTTCGGCCCACGTCAAAGCATGTCTGCGGGCAGCGCGATTGGAGGTGACCTCGGCGACGGCGGCGGAGGTGCGTGGGGCAGCTTGGGCGATCTCGAGGAGCGGCGCGTCCGGGATGACTCGGCCGGGGGAGATGTCTCGCTGGCGGGCCAGGTCGTCGCGCGCATACCACAGGGCGCGGGCGATGGCGAGGGTACGGCGGCCACGGAGTCGATGCAGGCCAGACAAGCGCCGCCACGGGTCGATGCGGGGCGGCGGCCCGGTGAAAGAGGTTAACGCAGTGAACTCTTCCTGAGCCCAGGCCAATTTGCCCTGGTCTTGCAGGTCTTGCTCGATGCGGTCCCGCAGTTCGACGAGGATTTCTACATCCAACGCGGCATACCGCAGCCACGGTTCGGGTAGCGGTCTGGTCGACCAGTCCACCGCCGAATGTTCTTTAGCTAGGGTCACGTCAAGGTAATGCTCCAGCACGGCGGCTAAGCCCACGCGTGGCAGCCCTGCTAGCCGCGCGCCTAATTCCGTGTCGAACAACCGGCTCGGTGTCAGCCCGACTTCAGCTAGACAGGGCAGATCTTGGGTGGCGGCGTGCACGACCCATTCCACGTCAGCGAGGGCGTCTTGCAGTGGGCTGAGCTGCGGGCAGGCTACCGGGTCAATCAGGAACGTTCCGGCTCCAGCACGGCGTAACTGCACCAGATAGGCTCGCTGCCCGTACCGATATCCGGAAGCCCGTTCCGCGTCCACCGCGACGGGGCCAGTGCCACCAGCCAACCGGCGTGCGGCGTCTTCCAGCTCGTCCTCCTGCGCCACGACCGGGGGGATTCCCTCCGCAGGATGGGAGATCAGCCGAGGCATCCCCAGATCCTCTGGGGTCGTTTCATCGGTGATTTCTGGACCGTGTGGGGCTTGCTCGGCGGTGCGTTCACCGCGGCGGCGCGCCAAGTCCTGCTGCAGGTCGGCCCGGGAAGCCCGGGTACGCCGACGGGTGTGACGGGCGGAACGGGTCTGACGGTCGACGCGTTCCGCCTCGGCGTGGAAAGGGACGCCGGGGCCAACGGGGGACGGTGAATCACCGGGAATGCTGCTCATGCCGTCGTCCAGGATGACATGCCCCGGTCAATGTCGGATACCCGGCAACGGGACGACCCCTTCTGGCAGCGGCGGGAGACCGGCGAACGTGGCGAGGACGTCAGCCCAGACGCGCAGGTGGCTGGGGACATCGGGACCATCGATCGTCCAGGAGGCTCGTAATTCGATCTCAACGACAGAATCTTTTTGCGCCAATGACCCGAAGCTGTCGGAGACAACGCGAGTCACCGTCCCGCCTAAGGCGCGGAAGGTCAACTCGGAGTCCACGAGCCCGTCTCGCAGCCAAGACCAACCTACTTCGCCGAGCAGCGGTTCAGAGCTCATCTCCGGTTCCAACCGAGCTGAAGCGAAAGTGACAATCCGCCATGCTCCGGACCATGCGGCCGGTTCGTCCGGGTCATGCAACACCACGAAACGTCCGGTCGCTAACGGCTCCTCCGTGTCGTCGACACTCACATCGGCGGTCACGGCGGCACTGAAGGGCGCGATCCGTTGGGGCGCGGGCATCTCCTCCAGCCGTACCTCAGGGCGGGTCTGCACCTCGACGAGACGGCCGACGCATCTGGTGAACTCCTCCGGTGCACTGTGGCAAGCCTGGCGACTGGTCACTGTCGCACCCTACGGTCCGAGGCGCTCGCAATGCGGACACCACGCCGGGGGCAGGGCGTCGAGCTGCACAGTGCGAGCATCTCGACTCTGTCCGTGGACATGGGAGGATGAGCGGCGTGACCAACGCCTCCCCCCTCGACGACGTGTCCACGACCGGCCCGCGTGAGAGCCTGCTCGTCCAGGCCGCGCGTCGTAACCCCGGCGCACGCCCCCCGGTCTGGTTTATGCGCCAGGCAGGGCGGTCGTTGCCGGAGTATCGGTCGCTCCGACAAGGCATTCCGATGTTGGAGTCGTGTCGTCGTCCTGACTTGGTCACCGAGATCACCTTGCAGCCGGTACGTCGTCATGGTGTGGATGCAGCAATCTTTTTCAGCGACATCGTGGTCCCTTTGGCGGCCGTGGGCATTGACTTAGACATCGTCCCCGGTGTGGGGCCGGTGGTGGCGCAGCCGATCCGAGAGCGGGCCGACCTGGATCGGTTAATACCACTGGACGCTGATGCGGTGCCGTATGTCACTGAGGCCGTGCAGATGCTGGTGGCTGAGCTGGGGGAGACCCCGCTGATCGGCTTCGCTGGCGCACCGTTCACCTTGGCGTCCTACCTGGTGGAGGGTGGTCCTAGCAAGAACCACGAGCGCACGAAGGCGCTGATGTATGGCGATGAGGAGTTGTGGCACGACCTGTGTCGTCGGCTGGCTCAGATCTCCGGGGCGTTCTTACGCACCCAAGCAGCGGCCGGAGCAAGCGCGGTGCAACTGTTTGACTCGTGGGTGGGGGCACTGCCTCGAGCGGACTACGAGCGGTATGTGGCACCGCATTCCCGGCAGGCGTTGGGTGCGGTAGCAGATTTGGAGGTCCCCCGGATTCATTTCGGGGTGGGGACTGGCGAGTTGCTCCCGGCGATGGCAGCGGTCGGCGCGGAGGTTGTCGGTGTCGATTTCCGGGTGAGTTTGGCCGAAGCCAGCCGCCGTATCGGCCCTGACCATGCCGTGCAGGGCAACTTGGACCCGGCAGCTCTGTTTGCTCCGTGGGAGGCGATTGAGGCGCGGGTGCGCACCATCGTCGCTGAGGGGCGTCGTACCCCTGGGCATGTTTTCAATCTGGGTCATGGAGTGCTCCCAGACACCGACCCGGGGATGCTCACTCGAGTGGTAGATCTGATCCATGAGCTGTCGCACGAACCCCAGATCGAGTTGTCCGATCAGGGAATCTGACCGCTCAGGTGGGTCAACGCGCATGAGGAGACGGCTGATGTCGGGACCTTCGGCCTTGTGGTCCACAATGACGTCATGAACAGCCGCCCCTCTCCGAGCCAGATCCGAGCCATCAACGACACCGTCCGCTACGCGATGTGGTCGGTGTTCGCCGCTAGCACTGACCTGCCCCACGACGATCGGTCTGAGATCATCCGGTCCACTGAGGAGTTCTTCGCCGGGCTGGAAGCCGACGGTGTCGTCGTACGAGGCTTGTACGACGTGTCCGGGCTGCGCGCCGACGCCGACATCATGATCTGGTGGCATGCCGCCACGGTCGAACAATTGCAGGCCGCCTACCAGGCGTTCCGGCGCACCCCCGTGGGACGTCACCTGGATCCGGTCTGGTCGTCAGTCGCCTTGCACCGGCCGGCTGAATTCAACAAGGGCCACATCCCGGCCTTCCTCGCCGGGGAAGAACCCCGCGCCTACGTGTGTGTTTACCCCTTCGTCCGCAGCTACGACTGGTATTTGCTGGACGACGCCGAACGGCGCGACCTGCTGGTCGAACACGGACAGATGGCCCGGGACTACCCAGATGTGCGGGCCAACACGGTGGCGTCATTCGCGCTGAACGACTACGAGTGGCTGTTGGCCTTCGAAGCTGATGAACTGCACCGGATCGTGGACCTGATGCGGCACCTGCGTGGCGCTAAAGCGCGCCAGCATGTGCGTGAAGAGGTCCCGTTCTTTACTGGGCCTCGTCGTGAGCCCGCCGAGATGGTGGCGTCACTGCCCTGATCTGGGCAGGTCATCGGCAGATCGGGGGGCATGACCCGGCCGGTGTCGCCGTGCTCGCGCGACACCGGCCGGGCGGTTCGTGGCGGCCAGGACCGCTGATCCGGATCAGAGTTGACGTGACATCAACCGCAGGGCGTGTGCTGCGTCGGCGCGTCCGTCATGAAAACCCATGTCCCACGGTGCGCCCGCAAAGACCTGTTGATCCTCAGCGGGGCTGATGCGTTCGGCAGCGACTTGCAGGATCTGTCGACGGATTTCGCCAGCCTCCGAGGCGAAGATCGCCAGGCAGCTGTCGGCGACACGGGACGCGACCTCAGGGTCCAGACCCGGTGTCCCGGAGTCATCGGGGTGGCTCAGCGCCTCCACCAACAAGTCGCGCGTGATCATGGTCGTTCTCCCTCGTCAACAGCAGTGCCATAGGTTCACCGTCGGTGCCGGCAGGGCTGCGGCGGCGTCTGTGTTGACTATCGGCATGGGCTCGGTGCGACTGAGTTCTGGGGGAGTCTCGGGATGAGTGACGCCGGTCGGTCATGGTGTGGATCACCACGGCCGACCGGCGTACATCGTTGTCTGCGAAGAGCTCTGGTCAGGACGCGTCGGGTCGCAGTTTCAGGCTGATGGAGTTGATGCAGTACCGCTGATCTGTCGGGGTGTCGTAACCTTCCCCCGCAAACACGTGTCCCAGGTGTGAGCCGCAGCTGGCGCACCTGACCTCGGTGCGCACCATCCCGTGCGAGCGGTCCTCGACGTACTCCACGGCAGTGGAATCTTGAGGGGTCCAGAAGGATGGCCATCCGCAGTGGCTGGCGAATTTTTCTTGGCTGCGGAAGAGCTCAGCGCCACATCCGCGGCACAGGTAGACCCCTTCAGTGGTGGTTTCCACATACTCACCGATCCCAGCTGGCTCGGTCCCAGCCCGCCGGAGCACGTGAAATTCCGCCGGAGAGAGCAGCCGCGCCCATTCGTCGTCGCTACGTCGGATCGGGTACGTCGGAGGGTTCATCGGTCGCGGCTGCCTCTCGGATGGGGGATCGATCACTTCCAGGTGGTCAGGTCAAACCGGGCCACCTGAGGGTCGTGATCGCTGTCTTGGTCGGGGAACTCGGCATTGGTGTGCACGATGTCATAAGAGAACGTTGAACCAAGGCGTGAACCTTCCCCACGCAGCGAGCGACTGACCAGAATCTGGTCCAAAACCTGACTGTTGCCCTGGTAGACGTAGGTGTATCGCTCATTCACCGGGAGAGTTTTCGGCAGACTGAAGAGGCTGCAGTCGCCTTCTAAGATGCTGGTGGTGCGGCTGTATTCGAAGTCGTTGATGTCGCCGAGGACGACGACCCTGGCCTGAGGACGCCCGGACATCAACTGATCGACGAAGGACCGCACGACCTGGGCTTGAGCGTGACGGTGTTCTTCGGACTGACGGTTCGGTTGCTGATACCGGCCAAACAACGGTTGGTCGCCGCCCTTGCTGGAGAAATGGTTCGCGATGAGGACCATGGAGCGACCCTGCACGGTGAATTCGACAGCGAGGGGTTTCCGAGAGTTGCGCCACGCCGGGTTGGTCGGTTCGATCCGTCCTGGATTGAGCGTCAGATGGGGTTGGCCGTCGTCACCGTCGGTGACACCGACCGCAGTAGTCGCGTCCCCCGCGGATCGGGACGCGGGGGAGATCTGCCGGTCAGGTCGGTACAGGAAAACTTGGCGAATGTTCCCGCCGGGTTGGCCACCATCAGTCATGTTCTGCGGGTCGATCCACATCGCCTCATAGCGGGGTCCGCCTTGAGCAGTGACAGCATCGGTGAGTTGCCGTACCGTCTGCGCGGCAGAAACTGTCCCATCCTTCGCAGGACCGGAATCGTCTTGGATTTCCTCCAGGGCCACGATGTCAGGGCTGCGCAGGTTGGTGGTGAGCTGTTGAGCGAGACGTTCAAATTTCAGCGGGGGATTCTTCGGGGAGAGGTTTTCCACATTGAATGTCGCCACGGAGAGCTGAGATGCGTTGGCAGCGGCGGTCGTCTCCCGCTGCAACCCGCCAGGTTTCACCGTCGGTGTGTTCACGAGATGCACTTTGGGGTTGGCGAAGCTGTAATCCATGATGCCGACGTTTTCACCGGTCAGGCGATCGCCGACAGTAGCTGCCGGCATGCCCTTACGGGGCAGCAGGAGCTTATCGAGTTGGACCCGCATCGCGTTGGGGTGGTCATAGCCGGACAGGACGACACCGTCACGGGCGGAGCGGACCGCGTCGACCGCCGAGCCTGGCACCACTGGAATGTCGTTATATTTCGACTTCGGACCGACGACGTGGGCGTCAGGGACTGCGACCCGCATCCCTTCGAGGGATTCATAAAAGTCCAGAGCATTGCCGGTGACATTCAGCGGGGTAGTGACTTTTTCGACGTCACCAGGAGATCCGACGTAAATGCTCTGCTGGGGTGCGACCCGATCTATCCCCAACCGCACTGGAGCGGGCAGGGCCCGATGTGAGGCCACGACGGTGGTCTTCGTGGGGAGCAACTGGGTGGTGGTGAGGTTGACCTCGCCGGACCGGGACCCGGGGCGATACTCGTTGATCTTGCCGTCAACGCGGACTTCGTCGCCGACGTTCACGGTCACTGACTTGGTGTAGACATACAGGGCTTCGCTGGTGGCCGGGTCGTCGTCCGGGTGGGTCGACTGGAACCAGAAGCCGCGTTTGCTGACCGCAGTGACGACGCCAGGCACCTGGGTGACGGTGCGTCCTTGGTACGGCGACCGATGGGTGCGGCCCTGGATCTGAGCGATCGTGACTCCCACAGCAGGGGGGTCACCGGGATCGCCAGGATCTGCTGGGTCCGCGGGCGGGTCAGCGGGATCACTGGGGTCCGCCGGGTCGCCCGGGTCCGCCGGATCACCTGGATCTGCCGGCGGGTCAGCCGGGTCACCGGGATCGCCAGGGTCAGCGGGATCGCTCGGGTCGCTGGGGGGATCGGCCGGAGGGCCAGCAGGTGGATCGCCAGGATTGACGCTGCCACAAGGGGTGGCTGGGGTGCTGCTGTTCTGTGGGGTGGGCGCTCCCACCACGAAGTCAGTGGAGTTGTCATCGGTGTCTACACACACGTCACGGCGAGCCACTGAGGTGCGCGCCGTGGTGGCCGGAGCTGGGGATTTCTCGGATGTCGCCGCTTTGGGACCCCAACCGAGCAGGTCAACGACGGTGCCCTGGGAGTCGGCCACCGCGACGCGACCACCCGTCGCGGACAGAGCGATTGAGCCGGTGCTGTCTGGAGTGGGCAGCGCGGTGCCGGTGTCATGTGTGCCGCCACCTTCTTGCACCAGGTGTCGTCCACCCGGGGCGAGAGTCCCCTTCAATGGGGTAGAGGTGGCGGAACTGCCGTTCGATGACCAGTACTGCACCGACCAGCCGGTGAGGTCGACCGGAGTGGTGCCCCGGTTGAAGAGTTCGATGAAGTCATGCCGGACTGGGGCGCCAGAGTTCCCGCCACCGCCGTACACCTCCGCGATGACCACGGAAGGGGAGGCGGCGAGCGCGGTGGGGCGCGCACTCGCGGCAGGGGGTGTGGCGAGGTCACCGACGCCGACGAGAGCGGTGACGGCAAGGGCGCCGGGGAGGGCGAAGGCCGCTAGGCGGGCGGGGCTGCGTCGTCGGGTGGTGGGCATGGTTGACCTGGGGTGCGATGACATGGGGTGGCTCTTCCGCTCAAGGGAAAGAATCGAGACGGACTGAAAATAGCTGCCCTACAACATCTTTAGGTAATTTATGGGTCAACTTTCCGGAAACGGCAAGCGATCGATCCACCATCTTCACCAACCCTTGGAACGCACCAGGACGCAGCGACCCCCGTCAGCAGCAGCTACGGCCATCCCCGAACGCCACATATGAGGACAAATGCACCGTGCGCCACTCACGCTGTCTTCAGCTCCACCTGGCAGGATAGAACCCGTGGTGACCTCCTGTTCTACGTCGTACTCTCGTCCGTCTTGGTGGACCGCAGCCGTGGCCGGTACCGCCGGTGGGATCGCCGCCGGAGGTGCGGTCACCATCGGTCTCGCGTCCTACGCCTTGCGCCGAATGCTCACCCCGGAACGAGACCGCCCCGACAACATCGACATCCTCGACATTCCCGACCCGCACCTCATCCCGACCCTCCCGGTCGCTCAGGAAAAGGTGTACGAACCCACACCCGCCAGACCGTACGCCGACATCCCCACGATCACCCTGCGCACCAGCATCGACTGCGATGTCCCCGGCAGATACGGGCTGTGGCTCGACAACGGCGCCGGACATGTCCGCATCGGGGAAATCCTCGACCGCGACGACGTCACCGGCACCGTCACTCGCGAACTGCTCGGTGTCGACTCCGGCACCTTACGGGTAGGCACGGCCCGCTGGAACGGCTACTACTACGGCGGCAACCCCATCTCATCACTGGGATTGCCGTACGACGAAATCACCGTGACCGGACCGGTCGGCGACCTCCCCACCTGGGTGATACCTGGCGCGACCACCGACGACCCCACCGACAGCGACACCTGGGCCGTCATGGTCCACGGACGCGGCGCATTACGCGCCGAATGCCTCCGCGCCGTCCCCACCGTCCACCGCCTCGGATGGACCACCCTGGTCCCGGCCTACCGCAATGACCCCGACTCACCGGAATCCGTGGACCGACGCTACGCGCTCGGCCTCGCCGAATGGGCCGACATCGACGCAGCCCTGCGTTATGCAGTGGAACAAGGTGCCCGCAAGATCGTGCTGTTCGGCTGGTCGATGGGAGGCGCCATCGTCCTGCAAACCTTGGCCCGTTCCCCCTGGGCAGCCGCCGTCGACGACGTCGTCCTCGACGGTCCAGTCGTCGACTGGTACGACGTGATGCGCCACCACATCCATATCGGACGCCTCCCCCAATCCCTCGCGGCAGTGGCCCGTCGGGTGCTGCGCTCCCGGGTGGCGACAAGCCTGGTCGGGGTGGAGTCACCCTTGGATGTCACCGAAACTGACTGGATCGGTCGCGCCTCAGAACTCGCGCACCGCATCCTGATCATCCACTCGGTGGCAGACGACTTCGTCCCCGTCGGCCCCTCCGAACAATTGGCGCTCGCCCGCCCTGACCTGGTGACGTATGTGTCGTGGACCGAAGCCCGTCACACCAAGGAATGGAACACCGACCCGGCCAGGTGGGATCAGGTCGTCACTGAGTTTTTGACGTCTCCGCGGTGACACGCCAACGGTGGGGGCGCGGCTGTGTCGTCGCGCCCCCACCGCAGTGGCTGCTTTCCTCGGGTTAGCTAGCGGGCGTTGCTCCGGTGGAGTCGCCAGCCGGTGCTGCCGCGGCAGCATCCTTGGGTGCTTCATCGCTGCCGGTGCCTTCGGCTGATCCCGGCAGAGATACGTCGTCGGTGAGCAACTCGTCTTCCTCATCACCTTGCGGGATCGACGTCCCTTGCAAGACAAGTACGGAGCGGCCTGCCACAGTGACGGAAGTGCCCGGTTCGAGGAGGGCAGCGGTGGGGTCGGGCAGCCCAGTGGGCAGCGCCGTGTTGACCGCGACCTTCCACAGCTGGTCGGCATGCTCCAACGGATCGGGGATGGTGAACTCCACCGCTTCGCTGTGCGCATTGAACATGAGGATGAAATCGTCGTCGAGCACGCGACGGCCCAATGCGTCGGGGGAGTGGATGCCATCACCGTTGAGGAACACTGCCAGCGTCCGGGCATAACCGGTCTGCCAGTCCTCCTCGCGCATTTCCTCGCCGCTGACGCTCAACCAGACGATGTCCCGCAGCTCTGACTCGCCGCCGTGGTCAGCGCTGCCTTGGAAGAACCGCCGACGCCGGAACACTGGATGGTTTTTGCGCAGCTCGATCAGGGCTTGAGTGAACTCCAACTGTTGCTGCTGCTCCCGGGACAGATCCCAGTCGATCCACGACAGCTCATTGTCTTGGCAGTAGACGTTGTTGTTGCCCTGCTGGGTGCGTCCCAGCTCGTCGCCGTGGGCGAGCATCGGGACACCTTGGCTGAGCATCAACGTGGTCAACAAGTTGCGCATCTGCTGGCGACGCAGCGCACGGATCGCAGTGTCCTCGGTGGGTCCCTCAACGCCGCAGTTCCACGACCGGTTATGGCTTTCCCCGTCGTTGTTGCCTTCCCCGTTCGCATCATTGTGTTTCTCGTCGTACGACACGAGGTCACGCAACGTGAAGCCGTCATGAGCGACGATGAAGTTGATCGACGCGATCGGACGGCGACCCGAATGGGCGTACAGGTCACTGGATCCGGTCAGGCGCGAGGCAAACTCGGAAAGCGCTGCGGCCTCGCCACGCCAGTAGTCGCGGACAGTGTCGCGGTAGCGGCCGTTCCATTCAGTCCACAGCGGCGGGAAGTTGCCGACCTGATAGCCGCCGTCACCGAGATCCCACGGCTCAGCGATCAGTTTGACCTGGCTGATGATGGGGTCCTGCTGGATGAGATCAAAGAACGCCGACAGCTTGTCGACCTCATGGAACTGACGAGCCAATGTCGCCGCGAGATCAAATCGGAAACCGTCGACGTGCATCTCGGTCACCCAATACCGCAAGCTGTCCATGATCAGCTGCAGCACGTGCGGGTGCCGCATCAGCAGGCTGTTGCCGGTGCCGGTCGTGTCGTAGTAATGATCCTTGGCGTCGTCGACCAGCCGGTAGTAGGCAGCGTTGTCGATGCCACGGAAACAGATCGTCGGACCAAACTCGTTGCCTTCAGCGGTGTGGTTATAGACCACATCCAAGATGACTTCGATGTCGGCGTCGTGGAGGGCCTTGACCATCGACTTAAACTCGGTGACCTGCTGGCCGAGGTCTCCGGTCGCGGAATACTCATTGTGCGGGGCGAGGAAACCAATGGTGTTGTAACCCCAATAGTTGCGCAGCCCCTTCTCCTGAAGGTGCGTGTCCTGCACAAACTGGTGCACCGGCAGCAGCTCCAGCGCCGTCACCCCCAGATCCTTCAGGTAGGACACCGTCGCCGGATGCGCGATCGCGGCGTACGTCCCCCGAATCTCCTCAGGGATGTCCGGATGGGTCATCGTCAGGCCCTTCACGTGGGCCTCATAGAAGACAGTCTCGTGATACTCGTGCTGCGGCGGCCGGTCATGCCCCCAGTCGAAGAACGGGTTGACCACCACCGACAGCATCGTCTCGCCCAACGAATCGTCCTCATTGAACGTCTCCGGAGAGCCAAACCGGTACGAGAACAACGCTTCGTCGCCGCTGACCTGCCCGTGGACAGCTTTGGCGTACGGGTCTAGAAGCAACTTGTTGGGGTTGCAACGGTGCCCAGCCTCCGGGTCGTATGGGCCGTGAACCCGGAACCCGTAGCGTTGACCCGGCTGGAGATGCGGCACATACCCGTGCCAGACATACCCGTCGACCTCAGTCAGTTCGAGGCGAGCTTCGTGGCCGGTCTCATCGACCAGGCACACCTCGACACGCTCGGCTACCTCGGAAAAAAGGGCAAAATTCACGCCGGACCCGTCGTAGGTGGCTCCCAGCGGATACGGCTTACCTGGCCAGATGTCCATACATCCCACTTCGTCGATGGATCCGGACGAGATCCATTCTCGTCCTATGCCACGCCCCACGCACCTCCGGTGAAGAACCTCGTCGAGTGCTTGAAGGCGAGATGGCCGCCGAAGCCTATCGTGACAGGCCAACGCACAGAGCGGGGCGGGGTAGGCAGATCTTCACTCGGCGAACCCACGGCAAGAAACTCGCCACGGCAGCGCTCTGAGCTGCAATGATAGAGAGACATGCTGGTCTGAACGCCGAGTCGAGGCAGGACACCATGCCGTCGGTTTGTACCCCGGGGCTCAGATCGGTTAATGTTCAGGGGCACCGCGGGGCCGGCAAGAAACAAAAAAGCCCCAAGGAAGCATGCGGACGTGGCTCAGTTGGTAGAGCATCACCTTGCCAAGGTGAGGGTCGCGGGTTCGAGTCCCGTCGTCCGCTCGGAGAACTCTGACTCGACAGAGTCAACGGCTCTCAAGGTGGAGTGGCCGAGAGGCGAGGCAACGGCCTGCAAAGCCGTGTACATGGGTTCAAATCCCATCTCCACCTCCACTTTTACAACATGGGCGATTGGCGCAGGTGGCTAGCGCGCTTCCTTGACACGGAAGAGGTCACAGGTTCAAGTCCTGTATCGCCCACCATAGGACAAGGTCCCCTCCGGGGCCTTGTCTACTTGGACGTATAGCTCAGTTGGTTAGAGCGTTCGCTTCACACGCGAAAGGTCAGGGGTTCGAGTCCCTTTACGTCCACCAGATTGGATGTACTAGAACATCTGACATAGGTTGATGTGGGTGCGAGGGCGGCGAACGGCTCGTTGAGCTGGATCGCCGCTTTTTCGTCTTCGGTGATGAGGATGCGCTGGTAGAAGGCTTGGTTGGCGATCCGTTTGCCCAGGTCGTCGTTTCGTTCGTACATGGTGGCGCAGTCGGCGAAGAGTCGTAGCGCGGTAGCGATGTGTTGGCGGGGGCCTTCGTGGTCGTGCCGCTCAGATTCCAGCCATTTGGTGACGTCAGCCAGGGCGATGCGGATTCGGTCTTGGTGTCGTTTCAGGGTGAGTAGGTCGATGGCGTCGGCGAAATGGGCTTCGAGGAGCTTGTCTGCTTCGGCTTCCAGCCTCTGCTTGGTGGTGGTGAGGTCGTCGATGGTCTGGGACCACTCAGCCAGACGCTCATCGAACGCCGACTCGACCCGTTCAGCAAGCTGCGCATAGGTGCTTGAGCTAATGGCGATCTGTTGGTAGCAGTCGATGACGAGTTGTTCAGCGACGCCAACGGGCACGGCCTTCCTCGTGCAGGTCGTTGTGCGGATGGCTCGGCCGGTGCAGATGTAGTAGGCGTAGCGGATGTCTTGCTTGTTGCGGGCGTAGTCGAGCTGCAACCGCGACGTGCACGTGCCGCAGTACAGGGTGCCTTTGAGGTAGTGCTTGTGTTTGCGGCGTCGTTCGCCAGCGGTGGCGCGGGTGTCTAGGAGGGCCTGGACCTGCTGCCATGTCTCGGGGACGACGATCGGTTCGTGGGCGCCGGGGTGTTGGGCGCCTTGGTAGCGGACCTGCCCGATGTAGTACGGGTTACGCAAGAGCTTGAAGAACGTGGAACGCCCCACCGGCCCGGACGGGCGCTTCGGGGTCGGGACTGTCGTCAATCCGCGGGCGGTGGCTTCGGCCAGAAGGCCGGGGACGGTGTGCTCGCCTTTGGCGTAGGTGTCGAAGACCCAGCAGATGAGGGGCGCGCGATCCGGATCGACCTCAACCGTGCGGTACTCCCGACCCTGCGCGTCGCGCTTGTGGACGTTCAGGTAGCCGATCGGCGCCCTGCTCAGGGTGCCGCCGTTAGCGACTTTCTGGGTGATGCCTTTGGTGACTTCGGGGGGGAGGTTGCGCGAGTAGAACTCCGCAACCGAGGACATGATCCCGTGCAGCAGCATCCCGGACGGGGTCTCGTCGATGTTCTCCGACGCGGACACGAGCATCACCCCGCACTGTTGGAGTGCGAGGTGGATGCTCACGTCGTCGGCACGGTTCCTGGCGAGCCGGTCGACCTTGTGAACGATGCAGTACGCGACCTTGTTGGCCTTGACGTATTGGATCATCAGCATCAGTTCGGGCCGGTCGGACGACTTGGCTGAGGCTCCCGCGTCGACGAACTTCTCGACGATGCCGGCGCCGAGCTGTTCATCCTTGTGCCTGGTCGCTTCACACTGGGCTGGGATCGAGAAGCCCTCATCCGTGCCGCCTTTCTCTGCCTGTTCGCGGGTCGAGACCCGCAGGTACGAGACGGCGCCGATGGTGATGTGCTGGCGGGTGGCGTACTGCCGCAGCTCGATACTGGCGTCCCGGGTCGGCAGGTACGCGGCCACGTCGGAGACCAGCCCGGCTTGCTCGTCCCCGCTGGGGTCACCTACACCGAGGATCGCCGAGGTGTAGTCCAG
This sequence comes from Austwickia sp. TVS 96-490-7B, assembly GCF_019331795.1. Classification (GTDB taxonomy): domain Bacteria; phylum Actinomycetota; class Actinomycetes; order Actinomycetales; family Dermatophilaceae; genus Austwickia. The sequence continues at coordinate 413,563 of NZ_JAHPZL010000008.1, read as the reverse complement.
CGGCTTCAGCCCCAAAGCCGTGTCCCACGCGGACAGCGTGGACGCGACACTCTGCGCGAAAGTCGAGGGATCGGCCGAACGCGGAACTGCTGGAACCCGCGGCGGCGGGATCATGACGACCGTGGCCGCCGGAATCGGGTGGGTCATCGCACGGCGACTCACCGCGCCCGGCATCTACAACCTCTGGTTCAAGCACGGAGGCTGGGTCCAGCTCTCCACCGAGATCGTCGATCGCGGACCTACTCGCGTCGCGCGAAGGACCACCGGCACTGCGCCTGGCCTCACCCCGAAGACCGGCGACCGTGCCTCGTGGAGCGGCATCTACTATGCTGCCCCAGCCGACGCCGGACTCCACGCCCGCGACATCACCATCACGACTCCCGCAGGACCATGCCCGGCCTGGCGCATCGACGGCGACCCTTCGACCTGGGCCACCCATGTCCACGGCCTCGGCAGCACCCACGCCGGCACCCTCCGCGGCGTCCTCGCCGCAACTGATCTCGGCTACACCTCCCTGGTCGTCAGCTACCGCAACACCGCAGAAGGGCCACTTGTCGGCACCGGCCGAACAGCCCTCGGCCACACCGAGACGATCGACGTTGACGAAGCCATCGGATACGCCGTCCGACGCGGAGCCCAACGAATCGTGCTCTTCGGCTGGTCAATGGGAGCGGTCATCGCCCTCCAACTCGCCGACCACCCGCGACATCAGGGGCTGATCGCCGCACTCGTACTCGACTCACCAGTCCTCAACTGGACCGAAGTCATCAAGACCAACTGCGTTCGCAGCGGACTGCCCGCAGCAGCCGGGCACCTCGCGATCCCGTGGCTCGCCAGCGGCCCACTGGCTCGCGCAGTCGGGTTGCCGGGCCGCATCCCACTTCGCTCCTTCGACTGGACATCCCGAGCCGCAGACCTCACCACGCCGGCCCTGATCCTCCACGGCACCCGAGACGACTCCGTGCCAGTCCAGCTCTCGCAAGCACTCCGAGACGCACGGCCGGACCTCATCGAGCTGGAGACCTTCGATGCCGGCCACACCCTCTGCTGGAACACCGATCCCGACCGGTGGCGGGAGGCAGTGACCTCCTGGCTCAAGTCGCATGGCCCAGGCTGATTGGCCGAGCGGAGCGACCTCCCTCGGCACCCATCTCCTTCGGCCACGCCCGGAGAAACCCTACTCAAGCCGTACGTCCGCCGGTATCATCGTGGGTGTTGGCCTGCCTGGGCCATTGAGCGAGGGAGGACCAACGTGGCTGAGCCGTGGCTGTCCGCAGACGACATCGCCGCCCACCTCGGGGTCACCAAAGACACCGTCTACACCTGGATCGCCGAGAAGGCTATGCCCGCCCACAAGGTCGGACGCCTCTGGAAGTTCCAAGCCAGCGAGATCGACGACTGGGTGCGCGCGGGTGCTGCAGCCAGCGACCACGAGACCGCTCAGCAGCCCACACAAATGTCAGCGGTCGCTCCTACGATCGTGACGACGAGCACGGGAAGGGGCGACGATGACGCTGAGTGAAGCCCAGCGCTTGGTGAAGTCCAAGCAGCGCGTTGCCGATCACGGCGAGGTGTTCACGCCGGGGTGGATGGTCGAGGACATGCTCGATCTCGTCAAGCACGAGTCCGAGCGGATCGACTCTCGCGTGCTTGAGCCCGCTTGCGGCTCGGGCAACTTCCTCGTCCCAGTCTTGGCCCGCAAGCTCGTCACGGTCCAGCTTCGCCACGGTAGGAGCGACTTCGAGAAGCGTCACTACGCGCTGTTCGCGCTGATGTGCACGTACGGCATCGAGCTCCTCGCTGACAACGCCGAGGAGTGCCGGGACAATCTCGCAGAGGTGTTCAACACCTTCCTGGGCATCAGCAGCGATGACCCGTGGGCGCGAGCGGCACGCGCGGTCCTGTCCGTGAACATCGTGCAGGGCGATGCCTTGACCATGACTGTGCCAAGCGGCCAGCCCATCACCTTTCCTGAGTGGGGCTACCTCGGCAAAGGGAAGTTCCAGAGGCGCGACTTCCGTTACGACGACCTCACCCAGCGCGCTTCGTACGAGGGAACCCTGTTCGGCGAACTCGACGATGAAGACCTGTTCGTGCCCGCGCAGACCTATCCGACGATGACCTTCAATCAGATCGCGGAGGCCGCCGCGTGAGCCTTGCACCTTTCACTCTCCGAGGGCACAACCCGGATGTCCTGACATGCATCGCGAATCTCTCCAACGATGAGGTCTTCACCCCGCCAGAGTTCGCGAACCAGATGCTCGACACGCTTGCCGCCGCGTGGGCAGACGCAAACGACGGTGCGGACATCTGGGCCAACCCGGATGTCACGTTCCTCGACCCGTTCGCCAAGTCTGGGGTGTTCCTCCGTGAGATCGTCCGTCGGCTCACTGACGGACTGATCCTGGAGATGCCCGACCTCGCGGAGCGCGTCGATCACATCCTCACCCGTCAGGTGTTCGGCATCGGGATCACCCAGCTCACTGCACTGCTGGCGCGCCGGAGCGTCTACTGCTCGAAGTTCGCTAACGGCCCGCACTCGATCGCCAAGTCGTTCATGACCGAGGATGGCAACATCTGGTTCGAGCGCACTGAGCACACCTGGGGCGGCGGCAAGCGCGAGTTCCGCGCCGATCCCCTCACGAGTGAAGAGATCACGGTCTACACCAACCGCAAGTGCCTCTACTGCGGGGCGGGCGAGGACGACTACGCCCGTGGCGACGAGCTTGAGACTCACGCCTACGCCTTCATCCACACTGACGACATCAAAGCTCGCACCGCAGAGCTGTTCGGAGACAACATGCAGTTCGACGTCATCATCGGCAACCCGCCCTACCAGCTCAGCGATGGCGGCTACGGCACCTCTGCCGCGCCGATCTACCAGATGTTCGTAGAGAAAGCACTTGGACTCGACCCGCGCTTCGCCGTCTTTGTCACACCGTCTCGCTGGTTCGCAGGCGGCAAGGGTCTCGACGAGTACCGCAAGAAGATGCTCTCTGACCACCGCATGCACGACATCGTCGACTACCCGAAGCTGTACGAGGCTTTCCCGGGAGTCAAGATCAGAGGAGGTGTCTCGTACTTCCTCTGGGACCGCGAGCATGACGGACCTTGCACGATCCAGACGATGTGGGACGGGCAGCCGGTGGGCGAGCGGGCAACCCGGTACCTCGATGCCTACGATGTCTTGGTTCGACGCAACGAAGCTGTTCCAATCCTGGAGAAGGTCCGCGCGAAGCAAGAATCAACGCTCGACACCCGCGTGTCCACCGGCAAGCCATTTGGCCTGCGCACCTTCTTCCATGGGAAGCCAGCCGCCAGCGGTCTGAAGGACCCGGTGCAGCTGTTCGGCTCCCGCAAGATCACCTGGGTCGCCCGAAGTGAGGTTCCGCTGAGCGACGGGTGGATCGACCAGTGGAAGGTGCTCATGACTGCGGTCCAGGGAACGAGCGCTGCGGTCGAAACGAAGTTCCTCTCCAAGCCGATCATCGCTGGCCCAGGCACGGCTTGCACGGAAACGTATCTTGTCGCTGGACGGTTTGACACCGAGGAAGAAGCGACGCGGTACTCCGCGTACCTGCGCACCCGATTCGTTCGCTTCCTTGTGTCGCTCCGCAAGTCCACCCAGCACGCCACCCGGGATGTGTATGCATTTGTCCCAGATGTTCCTCTCGATCGGGACTGGACAGACGCTCTCCTCTACGAGCGTTACGGATTGACGGACGCCGAGATCGCCTTCATCGAGTCCCAAGTCGCTCCGCACGACGACACCCTCTTCGACGAGGACGGGGCCGACGATAGCGATGAGTAGGGACATCGACGAGCTGCTTCCTGAGAAGCCCGAAGCGAGGCTGCGCATCTACGCGTGGTCGCCGAACGATCCACCGGCCGGATACGCGGGACTCCTCAAGGTGGGACAGACGACGAAGGCGGACGTGAACGCGCGCATCCGCGAGTCTCAGGGGCAGATGCAGCAGGTCTACACGCTGCATGTTGATGAACTCGCCGAGCGTGACGACGGGTCGGTGTTTCGCGATTCAGATGTGCGCCAGCGACTGATTGACAAGGGCTTCGAGAACCCGATCTTCGGATCAGCGCGAGAGTGGATGCGCTGTACCCCGGACGATGTGCGCACGGCGATCACAGAGCTTCGCGCCGGCGTGAAACTCAGCGGCACCCATCACGAAACGTTCCGGATGCGCCCGGAGCAGGCCAGCGCCGTGGACAAGGCCGAGGGCTACTACGAGTCGATCTGGGCCGAGGATTCCCAGGCGGTGCCGCGGTTTCTGTGGAACGCCAAGATGCGTTTCGGAAAGACCTTCGCCTCCTACCAACTCGCCAAGCGGCTCGGCGCGAGACGCATCCTCGTGGTGACCTTCAAGCCCGCGGTGGAAGATGCCTGGCAGACCGACCTGGAGTCCCACGCCGACTTCGACGGCTGGCAGTACCTCTCCTCGGCCACCGGGGGTAGCCCAGACGACGCTGACAAGACGAGACCGCTGGTCTACTTCGGGTCGTTCCAGGACTTGCTCGGACGCGACCGGAAGACGGGGCTCATCAAGGCGAAGAACGAGTGGGTCCACACCACCAACTGGGACCTCGTCATCTTCGACGAGTACCACTTCGGTGCCTGGCGAGAGTCCGCCAAGGAACTGTTCGAGGGCGAGGACGAGAAGGTCAAGCAGAAGGAACTGGCCGCCGAGTACAACGACGGTCTCGTGGCCTTCGACGAGGAGCTTGACGAGCTCGGCAACGACGAGGACGACTTCCTGCCGATCACCACCCGCGCCTACCTGTACCTATCGGGCACGCCGTTCAAGGCGCTGGCAACCGGTGAGTTCATCGAGGAGCAAATCTTCAACTGGACCTACACCGACGAGCAGCGCGCCAAGGCCGAGTACGCCGTCGCACATCCGGACGCGTGGAACCCGTACGGGGCACTCCCGGAGATGCGCCTGTTCACCTACCAGATGCCCGACGAGTTGATCGCCGTCGCGAACCAGGGACAGTTCGACGAGTTCGACCTCAACGAGTTCTTCGAGGCAAAGGGCATCGGCAAGGACGCCGAGTTCACGCACAAGACCGACGTGCAGAAGTGGCTCGATCTCATCCGCGGAGCGCACCTGCCCACGCAGGTCGACGCCATGCGAATGGGCACCCGCCCGCCCTTCCCATACTCCGATGTTCGGCTCCTGCCGTACCTGCAGCACTCGTTCTGGTTCCTACCCAATGTGGCTGCCTGTGAGGCAATGGCGAACCTGTTCGCGGAGAAGCAGAACGTGTTCTGGCACGACTACAAGGTCCTCGTCGTCGCGGGTGCCAGCGCGGGCATCGGGCTGGATGCCCTCCCACCGGTGCGGGCGGCGATCGGCGACGGCCACGACACGAAGACGATCACCCTGTCGTGCGGCAAACTCACCACGGGTGTCACCGTCAAGCAGTGGTCCTCGATCCTGATGCTGCGCAACCTCAACTCACCCGAGACCTACTTCCAGGCAGCGTTCCGCGTGCAGTCACCGTGGTCGATCAAGAACCCCGACGGAGACAACCCAAGCGCCGAAGCCATCCTCAAGCCGGTGTGCTTCGTGTTCGACTTCGCACCGACCCGCGCACTGCGCCAGATCGCCGACTACGGGGCCGGTCTCTCGCCGGAGACGCCGAACCCCGAGCAAGCCGTCGAGGAACTCGTGAAGTTCTTGCCCGTGTTGGCCTACGACGGGTCGAACATGACCCAGGTCGATGCTGGCGGCATCCTCGACATCGCCATGTCGGGTACCTCCGCGACCCTCCTGGCCCGCAAGTGGGAGTCCGCGATCCTCGTCAACGTCGACAACGACACCCTGCGCAAGATCATGAACAACCCTGACGCCCTCAACGCCGTTATGAACATCGAAGGCTTCCGCGCGCTCGGCAACGACATCTTCGAGACCGTCGTGAACAAGAGCGACGCCGTGAAGAAGGCGAAGAAGGAGAAGGGCGAGGACATCACTCCGGCCGAGAAGAAGGAACTCACGGCGGAGGAGAAGGAGTACAAGTCCAAGCGGAAGCAGATTCAGGAGAAGCTGGTCAAGTTCGCCACCCGCATCCCGGCGTTCATGTACCTGACCGACTTCCGCGAGAACACCCTCCAGGATGTCATCACCAAACTCGAACCGGGCCTGTTCCGCGCCGTCACTGGACTGACCGTCGAGGACTTCCACCTCCTCGTGAACCTCGGCGTCTTCAACGCCACCCACATGAACCAGGCCGTCTTCGCCTTCCGGCGCTACGAGGACTCCTCCCTGTCCTACACCGGCATCGAGTCCCACAAGGGGCTGCGGCACTACGGCCTCTACGACACCGTGGTGGCCGTAGATGACGACGCCATCGCCTGACCACCTGCCAGCCCGACCGAGAGAATCCGCATGTCGTTCCAGACCCCGCGCAGCATCGAGGAGATGCTGACCGCTATCCACAAGCGTGAGTACCTGATGCCGGCGATCCAGCGCGAGTTCGTTTGGGGTGCCGATCAGATCACCAAGCTCGTCGACAGCCTCATGCGTGGGTACCCCGTCGGGTCCTTCCTGCTCTGGGACGTCAAGCCTGAAACCGCGCAGTCGTACACGTTCTACGAGTTCCTGACGAACTACCACGAGCGCGACAACCCCTACGCGGACAAGGCAACGGTTACCTCCGGGAGTGGCACGACTGCAGTTCTCGATGGACAGCAGCGGCTCACCTCGCTGAACATCGCGCTGTACGGCAGCTTCGCGGAGAAGAAGAAGTACGCCTGGTGGAACAGCGTCGACGCGTTCCCCGTCAAGCGCCTCTACCTCAACCTTTTCGACGAGCCCGACGACGAGGAGCTCGGCACCAAGTACGACCTGCGGTTCCTCACCGACCGGGAGGCGGCCCCGGCGGACGGCGAGGCCGACAAGTGGTTCCGGGTCGGAGCGGTCCTCGATCTCGCCAACGCTGGACCTGCGATCATGCGAGAGCTGGAGCAACGCGGCATCGCTGGATCGGCTGACGCGTTTCAACGGCTCTACGACCTGTACGAGGCGGTGCGGGTTCTCAAGCCGATGAACTACTTCCTGGTGACCGATCAGGACGCCGACAAGGTGCTCGAAATCTTCGTTCGCGTCAACAGCGGCGGCACCACGCTCTCGTACTCCGACCTGCTGCTGTCGATGGCGACGAACCAGTGGCAAGAGCTGGACGCGCGCGAGGAAGTCCGCTCACTGGTCTCGGAGATCAACAGCAACGCCGGGCGCCAGTTCTCCTTCTCCAAAGATGTGGTGCTGAAGACCGCGCTGACGATCGCGGACGTGGACGTGCGGTTCAAGGTCACCAACTTCACTCAGGGGAACATGGCCAAGGTGGAGGCCGCGTGGCCGCAGATCAAGGGAGCCTTGCTCCGTGCCGCGACGCTGCTCCAGCAGTTCGGATACAACGAACGCAACCTCACCGCGAACAGCGTGATCGTCCCGGTCGCGCACTACCTGCACCTCCGGGGTGCAGGCGACTCCTACCTCGACTCCACCGCGGACGCCGCCGACAGGCTCGCCCTTCAACGATGGGTGACGCGCTCGCTGGTCAAGCGTGGCATCTGGGGTTCGGGGCTCGACACGCTCCTCACCCGCATCCGCGATGTCCTTCGAAGCAACTCGACGAACGGCTTCCCGGTCGCTGCGGTCGAGGAGGCAATGGCGGCCGTCGGCAAGAGCCTCGCGTTCGACAACGCAGAGATCGACGAGCTGCTCAACCTCAAGTACGCCGGCCAGCGGACCTTCTCCGTCCTCTCGGTCCTGTACCCGGGGCTGGACCTGAGCAAGAAGTTCCACGAAGACCACATCTTCCCCAAGTCCCGCTTCACCAAGAAGAAGCTCCTCGACGCCGGTGTCCCGCTCGACAGCATCGACGACTACCTGACTACCGTGAACCTCCTGCCGAACCTCCAGCTGCTCGCAGGGACCGCCAACATTGAGAAGCAGGACGGCCTGCCTGAGGAATGGATCGACACCGCCTTCCCGAGCGAGGACAAGCGCGCCACCTACCTCACAGAGAACGACCTCGACGGTCTTCCGCTCGACCTGACCGACTTCACGTCGTTCTTCGAGCAGCGCAAGCGGCGAATCCGGACCCGCCTACTCGCCGCTCTGGGAAAAGCACCGGGCGCACCGGAGGACGCGGCTCTCTCGTAACCCACGTTCACGCGGCGAGCATCGACAGTGCGGACACCGCCTGGAGAGGCAGCACTCCGTTGCCAAGCGCGGTGATCTGCTGGTTCTACGTCAGATCGTCGGTGCCGGTGACCCAGCTTGGGAGCTATGCCATGAGCCATTCGACGAAGGCGGGTGCTGGTGGGTCGTCGGCGTCGTTCAGGAGGGCTGGCGCGGGTGCTGACCATCCGGTGATGTGTTCCCACCGGCGGTGGCGTCACCGTAACGCCTTCAACGCTGAACAGTCCGCCGATCAGGGAACACAGCGTCTCCGGCTCGGCTCTTCTGCTCGGTGAGCCAGACGGTCCGTGGAGAGCGAAGTCGATGATCTGGTGCGACAGCGCGATCGTCCCTCGTCTCGCTCGCACCTGGTCGAGGGTTTCCCCGCCTCGTGAGGAGTCCGTCGCCAGCGGGGTGCGGAACAGTGCGCCGGGCGAGGGCGAAGACGCGGAAGCGTTGGTGAGGAGCGCCGACAAGCGAAGCTGGTAGGCCGATCCACGCGCATCCAGCCGCAGGTCGGCCAGATCGCCGAGAACGGCGCCGAGAGCCCGTAGAGGTCGAGCTGCGTTGTCTCCCAGATGCCACGGGTTGCGTTCCATACCGCGAAGGGTTGCGTTGCCGGCGGTTGCATCGCCGCGGTTGCGTCGTTCATGGTCGTCTCCTTCTGCCGCTGGCCGCGCGGCTGGTGAGGACAGCAGCCCGCGGACGTTCTCGATGACGACCCACTCGGGCTGGAGCACGTCGATGGCCGCAGCCATGTGCGCCCACAAACCCGAGCGCGTGCCTGGAGCAAGGCCAGCGCGCTTGCCAACGGTGGAAACGTCCTGGCACGGGAACCCTCCGATGAGGATGTCCACGGGCTCGACCTGACTCCAGTCGATCGTCGTGATGTCGCCGAGGTTCGGTGCATCTGGCCAGTGGCGGGAGAAGACGCGGGCGACGAGCTCGTTGAGCTCGGAGATTCACACCGTCTTGGCGTTGAAGACGTGCTCCACGGCGAGGTCGAGGCCGCCGTAGCCGCTGAACACCGACCCCATCCTGAGTCGTGGTTCGCCGCTGATGTCGAGTTCGTGCATGAAGTTCGCTCCGGTAACGGTCGTCCCCGGCATCGCCTCATCATGGAGCTGGAGCTGGTGCTGAGCTGGTCACCTGTCAGGTGCACGCACTGCCGCTCACCGCGCCTCATCCGAGCGACACCGCCAGATGTCACGTCGCCGGCTTCCACCCCGACTGCCATCGGAGGCCACATGCCTCTTGCAGGTCGAGATTGGATCAGGACTACCGCTTCAGAAGTGACCGGGTGCGGGTGCTTACATGCTCACCAGGAACAGAGGTGAGCATGACGGTTTCGATGCGCGTGATGTCGGCGGGTGATGGCTAATAAGTACCTGCTGAAGACGATCGCGACTGCCGACAGGAACAGACCACTATCAGCCCCGCTCACGCGCTACGACATGGAGGAATAAACGCCGCCTGGCCGCTGGCTCGGCGCGGGAGTAGCGTCCTTCGGTAAAGGCGAGATTCAGGTTGGTGATTGGGTCTCTGAAGACCAAGTTCAGCTCCTGATGAGCACGGGCTGTGGTCCGATCACTGGCGACAAGCTCGGCCTGAGCTTCCCGGCGTACAAGAGCCAGGATGAGCAGATCAAAACACAGATCGCCGGTCTTGACCAGACGCTCACACCTGGGGCCAAGGGTGAGACGGTCGCGCAGATCGTGGCCGAAGAAATTGCCCAGGGCACACGGCGGGCGGCCACGGGCTTCGACTTCACTTTCTTGATCCTAAAGTCCGCGAGCGTGTTATAGGCGGTCGCCGATGCCGGAGTCCAGGCACTCATCGCAGTAGCGCATCATCGCGCGGTCGCGGAGGTGGTTGCGTTTATGGAACGCGAAGTTGCAGCCACGCGCACGGACGCAACCGCCAGGGATGGCGCAGTTGCCCAGGCAGATGTCATCGGAATCATCGCGACCGTGTTCGATCACTTCGACTCCCGCGCCGGAGACCCCCCTCCACACGCACGGCATCATCAACAACAGGGCAAAGCTTGTCCTCGACGGGAAATGGCGCTCGCTCGACGGCAGGCCGATGCACGCCGTCGTCGTAGCCCTGTCCGAACTACACGAATCCGTGTTTGCCGACCACATGACGGGCACCTTCGGTCTCCTGAGAGGCCCAAGAGATGCGCCGCTCGACATGATCGGCGGGCTTGGGCGTCCAGTCGTCGAGGTGGTCGGTGAGAAGCGCTCGACCTTGCGGCGATAGAACCGCATGGCCGAGGCATCCCGGCGGACGATGGGCTGGCAGTTCGCCACCATGCAGGAGAGGAAAAGCCATAGTCATGATGGTCGCCGACGCCGCCGAACTCATCTCGCTCCGCCTGACCCTACCTGAACTCGTTGCCTCGCCCGTCGTGTTCCGTCAGCCCGACGGCACCTCGGTGTTTCGACCGAAGAGCTCGACCGTGTTCACCTCCGAGTCCCAGCTCGCTGCCGAGGACAGACTCCTCGAACGAGCCGCAAACCTCGGCGGGCCAACGGTGCTGCTTGCCACGGTCGAGAAGATCATGCGCAGTCCCGACGCGGACGGTCGGATGCTCGGTGACGATCAGGTCGATGCCTTGGCCCGTATCGCGGTGTCGGGACGGATGCTCGACGTGTTGGTCGGTCCTGCCGGGGCGGGCAAGACCACCGCCATGAACGCACTCCGCCGCGCGTGGGAAGCCGAGCGCGGCACCGGTTCTGTAGTCGGGCTCGCGCCTGCCCAGATCCTCGCCGATGATCTCGGATCGCGACTGAGAAGACGGCGAAGTGGTGGCAGAACCACCTCCTCCACGGCGCCACGTTCGAGGCGGGCCAGCTCGTCATCATCGACGAAGCCTCCCTCGCGGGCACCTTGTCACTAGACCGCATCACCCATCTCGCCCACGATGCAGGCGCGAAGATATGTTGGTTGGCGACTACGCGCAACTGCAATCCGTGGATGCCTGCGGTGCGTTCACAATGATTGCCAGAGGCAGGTCGGGCCTGACTCGTGTTATCGGGGCGTGTCATTTCGGGTCGGGTGTGAATGCTTGCAGGATCTCGGCTGCGGCGGGGGATGGGGTCGGTGCCGAGATAGTCGTGACTGGCGATCCGGACGGTGATTTCTTATGGGGTTGTACGGCCTGGACGATCTACTTGATGCTCATACCGGTGCGTTGTTTCAGTTCACGAGCGTTGCCTAGGATGGTCATCACCATCGTGAGGCGGACCTCGATCACGTCGCGGTCGTGGTGGAACATCAGGCGGGTGTGTAGGCGCTCTTGGACATGCGGAAGGACTGCTCGACGTGCCACAGTGGTCCGACCCCCTGAGGTAAGTCCAGGGTGAGTGAGCGTCTTGACACCCACGCTGGTGGGCAGGATGGCTTCTCGTCATGGCTGGACGGAAACGGCACACCCAGAGCAAGTGGTCCGCAAACTCACCGAGGCCGACCGGCTGCTGGCCGGCGGCGACGCTGTCGCCAGCGTCCGCCGGGCGTTGAGCATCAGCGAGCAGGCGTATTACCGCTGGCGCAACCAGTTCGGAGGACTGAAAGCTCCGGACGCCAAACGCCTGCGGTAGCTGGCGGCCGAGAACACGCGGCTCAAACGGCTGCTGGGGCGCGCGGGCGGCAGGCTGGACCGTCAACCACAAGAAGGTGCAACGGCTCTGGCGCGAAGAAGGACCACGCGTCCAAGTGCGGCGGCGCCTGACTCGTGCCACCGGGGTGTGTCATTTCGTGGTCGGCGGGTTGAGCGCGTCGAGGATGGCTTGAGCTTGCGGGGTGAGGGGGTCGGCGGCGGTGTGTTCGTGGCCGGCGATGTGCACGGTGATCTGTTGCAGTGGGCGTAGGGTCCGGACGATCTTCTTGATGCTCAACCCGGTCGCGGCCTGAAGGTGACGGGCTACGGCCAGGGCAGCCATGACGACCGTGAGGTGGGCTTCGATCGCGTCACGTTTGTGGTGGAAGATCGGGCGGGCGCGTAGATCGCTCTTGGACATCCGGAACGATGCTTCGACCTGCCACAAGTCGTGATAGGACCCGAGCACCTCGCTTGCGGGCATCACGGCCGCGGGGATGTTCGTCACGTACCCCTTCAACCCGGCCAGCCGTCGCGCCCGTGTCAGCGCGGTCTCGTCCAGCACGGCTGTTCCGGCCTTGGTCTTGACGAATCGCGGCACCCTCGTGGCTTTCTCGCCGGCGACGACGGCCTTCGCGCGGTTCTCCTGCGCTGTCAACGTCCGTCCATCACGAGCAGCTCGTTTCGCGCTGTACGCCCAGACCGCCCGCCAGGACTTCGGATGCTGCTGCGGGTCCCATACCGGCTCGCTCTTATGCGTCGGGTCGTTCTCGCCAGTGGCGTTGGCGTGGCGTGGGGTGAGGGTGTCGATGACCTGCCCGTCGGTGAACGCGTCCCCGTGCCAACGGAAGTGGGACTCCAAATCGGCCGGGGCCTTCGTCTGCCGCGATCCCACGATGAACCGCATCCCCGCCTTATCCAGGGCCTTCAAGTTCGACGCCGACAACATCCCGGCGTCGGCCACGACGACCAGGTCCGCGACGCCGTGACGCTCCTGGAAGGCCTTGACCGTCGGCAAGATCGTGGCCGTTTCGGCCTTGTTCCCCTGCCAGCAGGTGATCTCCAGCGGAAAGCCTGCACGGTCGACGAGGAAGCCGACGACGATCTGCGGGTCGACCCGACGCTCTTTGGAAAAGCCGACCTTGCGCAGGTCGTCCTCGTACTCGGCCTCGAAGTACAGGGTCGTCACGTCATAGAGCACCAAGGTCAAGTCGCCGTGTGCGGTGGCATGAGCCAGACACGCCGTGGCGATCTGGCCGCGGTAGTCCCGCTCCTGCGCCCGCCCCAGCGCCCGGAACATCGTCCGCAACGAGGCGTGCGGCACACCGATCTCATCCAGAACCCGCAGACTGTCGGCCTTACTCGTCGGCTCCACCAGACGCGCCAGGACGAGTTGAGCAAACGCCTCATCACCCAACACGTCGAAGCCCAAACGCGTATATCCGCTGGTCAACACGTTCCACAGCACCGCGCAGGACTTGCTCGTGATGACCCCGGCCCCACCGCCGTGCTCTGGCGAAGCCACGGTCAGATCGAGGGCCTCCTGCCCCAGATGCAGACGCTCACGGGCCGTGACCATCAACAGCGCCAACTCTGCTGGCGTACGGGCCGTACCGACATGCTCAAGCACCACATCACGACCACCACGACGCTGCGCGATCTACACTTTCGTGCTCCCCGAACGCCCCGGGACCTTGCGAACGAACACCACGCAACGGACCCTACCGCCAGGCGGGGTGTGTCAATCCGCCAACCCGCACCCTCCTGACCAGCACACTTCCCGATCCGAATCCAAAAATCACGTCAAGTGGCACGAGTCAGGCCAAACGCCTGCGGTAGCTGGCGGCCGAGAACACGCGGCTCAAACGGCTGCTGGCCGAAGCGGACGGGGAGATCGCCGCGCCTGCTGGGGCGCGCGGGCGGCAGGCTGGACCGTCAACCACAAGAAGGTGCAACGGCTCTGGCGCGAAGAAGGACCACGCGTCCAAGTGCGGCGGCGCCGCAAACGGGCTGCCACCTGCACGACCAATCCGGCGAAGTTGCCGGCGGCGGATGCCCCGAACGTGGTCTGGGCCGTCGACTTCCAGGACGACGCGACCACCGACGGCCCGCAGATCACGCTCTTGAACATCGTCGATGAATACACCCGGGAAGCTCTGGCGAGGATGATCGGGCGGAACATCACCTCCGGACACCTCGTCGCCGTCCTCGTCCAACTCGTCGGCTCCCGCGGGGTCGCGCACCTGGTGCTGCGACTGGACAACAGGCCAGAGCTGATCGCCACCACCTTGTCCGACTGGTGCACCGGGCGCTCCGGTATGGTCTTCATCCCACCCGGATAGCCATGGAAGAACCCCTACGTCGAGTCGTTCAACGCCAGGCGCCGCGACGAATGCCTCAACCTGCACGAGTTCTGGTCACTGACCCACGCCAGGGTCGTCATCGGCGACTGGCTCGCCGAGTACAACCACGACCGTCCGCACTCTGTCCTGGGCTACCTGGCCCCAGCGGCATACTTTGCCGGTATCACCACAACCCGATGACTCTCACCCGGCCTGGACCCATTCACGGGGTCCTTCCCCAAGCACCATGCGCAGGTGTGCCCGCAAGGCAGCTCGCACACGTTCGACGCTGAGGCTGCCGTGTGGTGTCACCGCGCTCAGAGTCAGTCCACTGATGACGGCGGCGAGTTGTGTCGCTGCGAGATCAGCGTCTGGGATGTTTAGGGCGTCGAGCGCTTCCTGTAAGACGCTGGTGAGGTCGGCTGCCATGCGTTCGGACGTGGCATGGAACACTGGCATCGTCCGGGAGGCCGTGATGAGCTCGATCACCACAATCGCTTCGTCACGACGTGGCTCATCCACCGGCATCACGGTCTCGACGAGGTTTTGCAAGGCGTCGAGTGCAGCTTCGCCGGTGAGTCCACGTAGCTTCTCAGCGGGGTGTTCGCTGAGTCGACGTCTCAGCTGTGCACTAGCTTCTGCTGCTGCGGCGGTGAGGAGATCGTGTTGCCCGTCGAAGTAGTGCCGTACGGAGCCGATGTTGAGACCTGATTCGACGGCAACTTTCCGCAGGGACACGCCAGTCATTCCTTCGGCGACCAGGAGGCGGAAAGCAGCCGCAATCACTTGTTGCCGTCGTTGCTCAGGGGGGATCCAGGCAGACATGTCTTCCTCATTCCTCTCAGGTGACGCGACATCAAGATGGACCACGAACCCTAAAATATCACAGGTGTGATAAATAGCCACGCTGGGTGATCTCCAAGGGCCTGTCGACAGCCGCCCCTGAAATCAGCAGCGGTGAATGGGGTTGTCCGTGGCGCTGAGGGGAAGCCCGCTACCACCGCCGGTGCAGGCGATGATTTCAGCAGCGATGGAAATCGCGGTTTCTTCGGGGGTGCGCCCGCCCAGATCTAAGCCGATGGGGGAGCGGAGTCGGGCGAGTTCGTTGTCGGTGAGTCCTTCACGACGCAGTGCGGCTAGCCGGTCGGCGTGCGTACGGCGGCTTCCCATGGCTCCGATATAGCGGGCAGGTCGACGTAACGCCTTGACCAGCAATGGAATGTCGAATTTGGGGTCATGGGTGAGGACGCATAGGACGGTGCGTTCATCGAGGGTGACCTGATCAAGGTGTACATGTGGCCACGCCACGACGACCTCGTCAGCATCTGGGAAACGTTGAGGGGTGGCAAAAACGGCGCGGGCGTCACAGACGGTGACGTGGTATCCGAGGAATGAGCCAAGGCGGGCGAGGGCTGCGGCGAAATCGATGGCCCCGAAAATAATCATCCGCGGTGGGGGAACGTAGGCCTCGACAAAAACAGTGACGTCGGTCAGACAGTGTGGCCCTTCGCCGCCGAGTTGGATTTGGGCGCTACGGCCAGCAGCGAGTTGCCCTTGGGTGGCGGCGCGTACGGCGTGCTCCAGTTCGCCTGTCAGCCCAGTGTCCGCAGGTGGGCCGGAGGTGGTGGGGTCGGTGATCAGGAGGCGGGCGCCCTGATGGGGGCCGGTGATGAGAGTGGCGACGGCAGCAGCGTGACCGTGGTCGATGGCGTCAGTGAGGGCCGTGATGAGGCTGCGGAGGTTGTCGTCGACGCGGGTGACGAACAATTCGATGGTGCCGCCGCAGGTCAAGCCCACGGTGAAGGCTGATTCGTTGGCGACGCCGTAACGGACGCGGCGGGGTTGGCCGTCGCTGAGAACGTCGCGGGCGACGTCAATGACGGCCCCTTCGACGCACCCGCCGGAGACGCTGCCGATGACGTCCCCGTCAGTGGACAGGGCGAGGGCAGCTCCGAGTGGGCGGGGGGCGGACTGCCAGGTCTCGACGACGGTGGCGAGGGCAAATTCGGTGCCTTCAGTGCACCACTGCCTCAGGTCGCTGATGATGTCTTTCATGACCGGCTCCTCTTCCTGCGCTCCGGCCCATGACGAGATGACCGGGGTAGTGCGTGTCACGGCGACTCAGGCACCGCCGGTGACTCTCCGTAAAGTATCGGAGAGATCAGCTGATGTGAATGGGGGTTCAGTGGAGCTGGTGGGGCGTGGGTCAACACGTGCGATACGGCTATGACCCCAGCGGGTTACTCACTTGGAGCGAAGACCAAGACGCCACAGGAACAGCCGGGGTACGGCGGGAGTTCACGTACGACCCGACCGGGCGACTCCTAAACGCCACGATCGGTGATCACGCCCCCGGATCACTGACCATCACGCGTGACGTGCTGGGACAGGTCACCCACGAATCATGGATCACCCCGGGAGCATCCACTCCAGCCCCTGGCAGGTCCGACACGACAGCAGCAGTCATCAACGTTTCTTCCTCCTACGACCGGGCAGGCCGACTCGTGCGGCAGGTCACCCCAACAGGCCGCGTCACGACCTGGGGATATGACGACAGCGGC
The DNA here is from genome assembly GCF_019331795.1 of Austwickia sp. TVS 96-490-7B. Lineage (GTDB taxonomy): Bacteria > Actinomycetota > Actinomycetes > Actinomycetales > Dermatophilaceae > Austwickia. The sequence continues at coordinate 396,858 of NZ_JAHPZL010000008.1, read as the reverse complement.
GTGATGACACGAGTCGTGGCAGGCCGATACGCGATCAACATCGACATTGACACCGCAGGCCAGGAAACCTCCCGACACGTGGTGGCAGCACCCGAACCAGCCCAGCCCACAACGGTTTTCCCTTCCGGACTGAACATGGGCCCCACCATCGCTCCCACCCAGGCTGCCCCACCAGCTCAAACCCCACCAGGGATGGGTTTATCCATCACCTCAACCTGGTCCGCTGCCGGACGCCGACTCTCCCACCACGCCGTAACATCACCCCCAGACAACCCCGCAGGGCGGGCTTCTCCCACCGATGCGCTACCAGCCATCGCCGGAGCGTCATACCAGTGGAATCACACCGGTGACTGGGGTTGACCCCGTTCGGCGGACATCCGGACTGGCCAGGATGACCTGGCGGGAGAGGATGTTGTCATGGGTGCAGCCAGGAAGAAGTTCACGCCGCAGTACCGGCGTGATGCCGCGCATCTGGTGATCGACACAGGCCGCACGATTCGTGCGGTGGCACAGGAGATCGGCGTGGGCGAGCAGTTGCTGGGCCGCTGGGTCGCCGCGGAACGGGCCCGGATGGAGGACCCGCCTGCGGCTGTCGACATCAACGAGCGCGCCGAGTTGGAGCGGCTGCGTGCGGAGAATGCGCAGTTGCGGATGGATCGGGAGTTCCTGAAAAAAGCAGCGGCCTTCTTCGCGACGGAGAACGCGTCGAGCCCGACGTCGCGTTCGCAGTGATCCACGAGGAGAAGGCCCAACCTGCCGCGAAGCGTCCCAGCGTGGCGCGGATGTGTGAACTGCTGGGTGTGTCCCGTTCGGGGTACTACGACTGGGCCGCTCGTCAGGGCGCCGAGCCGGGGCCGCGGGCGAAGCGTTACCTCGAGGTCCGTGCCCTGGTAGTCGCTGCGCACGAGGAGTCTGACGGGGTCTATGGCGCCCCGCGGATCACTGCTCAGCTGCGCGCTGACGGGGAGAAGGTGGCCACCAAGACGGTGGCCAAAGCGATGCGCGAAGAGGGGATCGCGGGTGTCAGCCCACGGCCGTGGCGACCAGTAACCACGATCAGTGACCCGTCTCCGCACGCGATCCCGGACCTGGTCAGCCGACGTTTCGACATCGGCGAACTCAACACGGTGTGGACCTCGGACATCACCTACCTGCCCACTGGGGAGGGGTGGCTGTACCTGTGTGCGGTCCGCGACGGCTGCTCCCGGCGCGTGCTGGGATACGCCTTCAGTGACAGCCTGCACACCGATCTGGTGGAGCGGGCAGTGCGGCGTGCCGTGACGTTCCGTGAGAGCTTCGCCCCGGGCGTGATCCTGCATGCCGATCGCGGCTGCCAGGGCGGATTCAACGGGTCGTCGCAACACCGGCTTGTTTGGTCAACAGTAGATGTTCGTTCATTGCTTCGGCTGGTGTCTTCCAGCGGAGTGCTTTTCGTGGTCTGGTGTTCAGCGTGTGAGCGACGGCGTCGAGGTCTTCGGCGGCCCAGCGCGAGAGATCTGTGCCTTTGGGGAAGTACTGACGTAGGAGCCCGTTGGTGTTCTCGTTCGTGCCTCGCTGCCAAGGGCTGTGGGGGTCGGCGAAGTAGACCGCGATTCCGGTCTCGACGGTGAACGCAGCGTGGGCGGACAGTTCCTTGCCGCGATCCCAAGTCAGTGAGCGGCGCAGCTGGGCGGGCATGGTGCTCATCGTTGATGCCAGTGCTCTGTTCATCGAGACGGCGCCGTAACCGCCCAGCGCTGGCCCGTTCTTGACCCGCTCGGTGATCCCGTAGCCCTCTTCGCGGGGCAGGTGGACCAGCATCGTGAACTTGGTCTGACGCTCCACGACGGTGCCGATCGCGGAACGCTGCAGGCCGATGATCAAGTCGCCTTCCCAGTGCCCGGGCACTGCTCGATCCTCAACCTCGGCGGGCCGTTCGCTGATCATCACGTCACTGGTGACGTGCGCTCCGGGCTTGTTGCGGGTACGGGCTCGCGGCACCCGAAGGGCCCGACCCGTCCGCAGACAGGCGACCAGTTCACGCTTGAGCGCGCCGCGACCCTCGATGAACAGCGCCTGATAGATCGCCTCATGGCTGATCCGCATGGACTCATCATCCGGGAAGTCGATTGGAAGCCGGTTCGCGATCTGCTCGGGGCTCCACGCCAACGACCAGCGGCGGTCTTGTCGCCGCGGCTTGTTCCGGCCCTTCCAAGGACCCGTGAGCGGCCCGGTGACCACTGAACCATCCGCCCGACGAACCCGCCCGGACAGCCGCTCCTGGACGTACTCGTGGAGCTGTGGATTGAGGACCAGCTTGGCCGTCTTCGGCCGACGGGCTGCAAGCTCGGCCTTCCATTGCGCGACCCCGGCCCGATACTTCAACTTCCCGCTGCGAGTGGCTGCATTGCGCCGCAGCTCGCGCGAAATGGTTGACGGTGCCCGGCCGAGCCGGCGAGAGATCTCCCGCACGCCATGATCCTGGGCTTTCAGCAGCGCGATCTCTTCGCGCTCAGCGAAGGACAGGTAGCGACCCGAGAGCGCATCAAGACTGATCGAGGGCATGCCGCCACGCTCTCGAAACCACCTCGACCCCACCGGACCCGACACGCCGACCGCCACCGCGGCCTCCTCGCTAGAGAGGCCATCAGCGACCTTGCGCCAGAATGCCTGCTCAATCTCGCGACGAATCGGTGGATGCCCCGGGGACCGCATCGCCGGTCGCCCAGTCAGAGTCACCATCCAGCCTGCTTGTCGTCCCACACACACCTCCATCGTCGGGGTGTTGCTTCGACGGGTTGAACCCGGTCAATACACGAGTATCCGGTTGACCGAGCATTTGGAGACCGCGCAGATCGCGGCCTCGATCGGGTCCGTCGGGGACGCGTACGACAACGCTCTCATGGAAAGTGGGAACGGGCTCTACAAGACCGAGTGCATCCGCACGACGATCTTCCATCAGGGCCCGTACAAGACCATCGCCGATGTCGAGTTCGCCACCGCCGCCTGGGTCGAGTGGTACAACAACCGCCGCCTGCACTCATCGATCGGTAACATCACGCCCGTACAGGCCGAACAGGCCTACTACGCTGCCCTGGCCCTCCAGGGCCAGCCACTATAGGAGCGGCGGACAACCGGGGCCGATTCATTCCGAACGAACACCACCAGGCGACCCTACCCACACCCCGGGGTGTGTCACCTCGCGCACCCACGAGGCCCTGAACAGCAACAACGTCCACCCGAAGGCGAAAACCAGCTCAAGTGGCACGAGTCAGGCTGGCCACGCACGATCTTGAAAAAGTGGCGCACTTCGCCCGCCCACAAAGCTTGAGTGAGAATTGGCCGTGATCGAATCGGAGAGACAATCCCCGGAAGGAAGGTGGGACGCGGATTACTCCGTAACTACAAGATTCACAATCTTGCCGGGTACGTAAATGAGGTCGCTGATATTCCTGTCGCCCACAACCCGCGTGATCGCCGGATTATCGTCGATGAGCGCGCGGATCTGAGCCTTGCTCTCGTGTCCCTTGACGTGTAAGCGTGCCCGAATCCGGCCATTAACCTGTACGGGGATTTCTCGCGCCGCAGGGGCGGGGATTAGGTGCTCGTTGTGTTGCGGCCAGCGCTGAGAATGAATCGAATCGGCGTGACCAAATGTTTCCCAGAGTTCCTCAGAAAGATACGGCAGGAACGGCGCAAGGAGGAGGCAATAGACATCCCTTGCCTGACTCCATTCCTCACAGGACATCGAGTCGCGACTGCTTTGCAGCCAGTTGCGTAGTGACATCAGTTCAGCGATGGCAGTATTGAATTTCAAGTTCTCGATACTGGTGCCTACTTTTGTGATCGCGCGGTCGAGGGTGCTCATATCAATGCTGCCGCCTACGGCCGATGGGCTTGGCCCACTGAGCAGGTTCCATACGCGATCTGTAAACCGCACCATTCCGGATAGTGCCTTGTCGCTAAAGTCTCCCCCTACTTCCCAAGGGCCGCAAAAAAGCAGGTATCCCCGCAAGTTATCGGCCCCCACTCGATCAAGATATTCATCTGGGTTGATGACGTTCCCGCGACTTTTGCTCATCTTAGCGCCGTCTTTAATGACCGTACCGTGGAGTCGCAGTTTAGTGAATGGCTCTGGAAATTCCAGATAACCCAGTTCGTAGAGTGCGCGAGTAATAAATCGAGCATAGAGATGGTGTCTAGTAGAATGCTCGCGGCCGCCGCTGTACATATCAACCGGAAGCATATGGCGAGTATTCTCACTTGACCATGGCTCGTTGGCGCACCTGATGGAAGGATATCTCAGGAAGTACCAAGATGACTCCACGAATGTATCTAGAACGTCTGTTTCTCGCTGCGCGTTGCGCCCACACCGCGGGCACTCCGTCTCAACGAAATCCTTCACAGTGGCAAGAGGTGAACGGCCATCTCGGTTCTGATCAACGCAGTGAAAGCTGGGGAGGGTGATGGGAAGATCCGCCTCAGGGACGGGGACTTCCCCGCATGATGGGCAATAGACGATAGGGATGGGTGAGCCCCAGTATCGCTGGCGGGACACAAGCCAATCATGGAGTCGATAGTGGGTCGCAGGACGTCCTTGAGATGCACGGATCAAGTCGTCAGCGATCTGTCGCTGGGCCTCCTTTAGGCGCATACCTGAGTATCGTGCGGAGTTAACTAGGATTTCACTGTCCTCAACGAGCTCCAGCACCTTTGGGCCAGGAATACCAAGGCTGTCGGCCACTCGCGCGTCCCGCTCATCGTGCGCGGGGACACCCATCACTGCCCCAGTGGCATGGCTAGCAAGCACGTAATCCGCCACTATGACGGGCACTAACGCGCCTGTTAGTGGGTGCACAACGTGGGCGTCGGTCTCGACTCCTACGGGTCCGCTAGTGGCCGAAAAACGATCACTACTACTGCGGCTCTTGTAGGCCGCGACGTATGCTTCGATCTCAGACCTATTTGACGAGGCTTTGGCGATTTCGGGGACGTTGGGGTGGAGGGGGGAGAGCGCGACAAACGAGACGCCGAAGATAGTTTCGCAGCGTGTGGTGAAGACGTCGAGTGCTGTCGCGCTATCGCTGTCCTTCAACGCGAAGCGGACCTCCAGTCCTTCAGTTCGGCCGATCCAATTTCGTTGGAGTCGTTTAGCGTCGTCGGGCCAGTCGAGTGAATCGAGGCCCTCTAGGAGTTGGTCTGCGTAGTCGGTAATCTTCAGGTACCACTGGCGCATGGTCTTATTTGTGATCTGCGAATCGCAGCGCTCGCATTTATCGCCATCCACCTGCTCGAAAGCCAGGACGGTGAGGCATGACGGGCACCAAATCACCGGAGACTCTTTGCGTTCAGCGAGGCCGGCCCTGTAGAGCTGTAAGAAAATCCACTGTGTCCAGCGGTAATACTCGGGATCGTCCGTTCGAAGTTCTGTATCCCACGTCCAGTTGACTCCGATTCGTTCGAGCTGTCGCTTGTAATTCTTGGTGGCGCGGTTGGTGACGATTTCGGGGGACTCGCCCGTTTTCATTGCGTAATTCTCGGTGTGGATGCCAAAAGAGTCCCAACCTATCGGCTGAAATACCTGACGTCCATGCATGGAATGGTAGCGGCCAAGGGTGTCCGCACCGGAGTACGTGTATACGTGGCCAACATGAAGGCCCTCGGCTGAGGGGTAGGGGAACTCCACAAGGTTATAGAATTTCCGGGATGGATCTAGTACCGCACTGCGCGAAGCGGCCTTCCAGCGGCCATTCCACTTCGTTTCGACTGCTGAAAAATTGTAGGTGCCCATCGGGTCCTCCAGGTAAAGTCAGGCCGCCAGTCTAGCGCACGCGTGGGCCAACTCCCGCACCGTAGTGTCCCGCACCCGTCCTTCGCAGCCGCAGCGTCGGCACCAGCGGTCCTCGGCGACGACGCGGCAGGCCAGCACCGCCTTGTAAGGTTCCACGCGTTGCCCCACGGCCCGCAGTCCAAGGTCGTCCAAGCCGGTGAAGGTGGTCAGATCGGGGTCGGTGAAGGTAGCGTCGCGCATGTCGAGGTCTTCCAGATGGTGAGCGTCAGAACTTCCATCCTCGGGAGACCTCGACGTCTATCCCGGGACCGACGCGCCCCGCCCCATCGACCCTGCCGCAGCTCGACCTACACCCTCAACTGGGAGGAGCCAGAATACTCACTCAAGCCGGCGAGGCACGCACCGGCTGACACCGCCCAGACTCCACGCCACAACGACATACCCGTACCTCTTTCAGGGGCGGATAAATCCTCGCTCTAACAACATCTCAACAACCGTATTCCCAAGCTGATCTACAGACGCCTCCCCGCCGTTCTGAAGGACTAAGTCAGGATTAAACGGCATCTCCGGCAGAATATCACGGCCCATCACGTCTCTCGTCGTCCGATACACGCCCTGGCTGTCCCGATCACGGCGCACACCATCCGGAGCGTCAACGAGAATCTCAACATAGTTGATATTCAATGCCCTATTCGCTTTATGAACGTCATGAAACAGTGACACGGTAGAGACAACTACAATCTTTCCCTGCTTCGCCAACACTCCAGCCAGCGATGCGTAGAAGTAGGCGAGTTGCCTCCGCTCCTCACGACTAAATCCCATATGGGACGGCAGTATCTCCCGAAGCGAATCACCATCAAGGTGAATGCCCCGACCGCGAAGTCGCGCATCTGCCGCCACGCACCGACCGATTGTCGTCTTCCCCGCCCTCGGAAGACCCGTCACCCAGACCACTGTACCCATTTGACTCGACATACGAACTTCACCTCATCCGATACACGCATGCTTGTTCCTGCAATCTCGATCCTGGGAGTAGGACAATCAACCCTGTTCACCTAAACCCGAAACACATGAGCAGACAAGCGCGGACTACTTTTGACTAACCCCCCGAAAACATCGCCCCTAACCACCCACACCCGGAGTGTGCCGCACCGTCAGTTCCATGACTGCACCAGGCTCAAGAGTCACGCCTCGTCGTCTACATGAAAGCGCACCTTTGCGCGCGCCGCCTCCGCGAGCATCGCCGCCTCCCGGTGACTGCTAGCCGTCACCAGCAGAATCGCAAAGAAATTCTCCTTGTGCTGGCTCACCGCATGGTAGGGCGAGATTAGAAGCGCGTCCCGAACGCCTGGGAGTGCCAATACGTCCTCCTGAGACGAATCAATGATGACCGTACCAACCTCCTCCGCTTCGATTGTCTCCATGCGCAGAGCCAGACCATCCGCTCGACTTTCCTCTTGGGAGGGAGTGCGCAGACTTGAAGGAATCCAACAAGAGACGAGCGACGCAAGAGGGTCAATTCCAGTCGCCAGCCGAATAGCCGACATATAGACATGCCCCCCGGGCCGGACATTTATCTCAATGAGTTCAGTGTCCTCCGCTTCGCATCGGGCCTCAACGTGAAGCCACCCGCTATCGGCGCCCACGTGCTTTGTGAGAATGGAAACGACCTCGGCGACCTTGATCCCGGCCTGCTGAACCATGCTCGATGGCGGCCAGGAAACAGAAACGTCGTGAACTTCTTCTCTTCTGCCCGATTTTTCCGCAACGAAGAGAGGACGGAACCCATCCTCTGTGAGGGGGCCGTCCACAGAAAACTCTGTACCGGCAATGAAGCCCTCCAACAGGATCGTCTTTGACGGACCCAGCGTTACCGTTACACGGTCACGATATCGCAACAGATCCGTGCGTCCATGCAACACCTCCACCTCCTCAGAGGCTCCAGACCGCGACGCTGGCTTGGCAATAACTGGGAAGCGAGGAGGTGACGCCTGCGACAGCTCGGACGCCGGTAACGCCTCGAACCAAAGAGAGGACAAACCCAGTGCGGCAAGGGCTTCGCGAACCTGACTCTTATCTGCAAGACGAGTATGGCCCCACCCGGGGCCAGGCAGCCCGTAGTATTGGGTCAGTTCTACATGCCAACGCGACAGTGACTCCAAAAGGTTGAAGACCCCGATCGGCTGCAGCTTCAGCTTGGCAAGTCGCTCGAAGAGGACTTCGGGGCTCTCAGTGTCCCAGTCGATCACAACGTGCTCGTCAGCATTCGGTGCGTCCAAATCCTGCTCAAGGTTCGACAGAAGCACCAGGGGTATACCCAGGGGGCGAAGTCGATCCGCAAGCAGGCGGATACCACCTGCATGATCACGTCCCATTAAAACAAAGACTGAACCTTCCACCATGCGACTAATCCCTTCACTTGGACGGACTTAGACTTGTTCGCGACCGAGCCATAACCGCAAACTGCGAGCACTCGGGGTGATCCCTAGGAAGACGTTGCGCGCTAATGCCCCTCCGGACGCGCCGCTACATCGTCCACAAATTGCAGTCCGCGGATCGACGGGCGAGTTGACACGAGCAGGGCGCCGACACTGGCGATCACGACACCCGAGCACAATACGGCAGAGCTTCCAAACTCTTCGGCAGCCGGGGCGGCCAAACCGTAACCGAGCGGAAGCAGGGCGAAGCTAACCAGCGAATCGACTGCTCCTACGCGAGATAAGCGGTCTGACGAAATATGTTGCTGCAGGAGTGTGAACCAGAACGTCGCTGCTATAGCAAGCATGGCGCCATACAAAGCTTGGAATATGCAAAACAGCCAGCTGGGTGCCTGTAGCACGAGCGCGATCGACGAGACGGCGATCGACAAAGGGGCAGCAATCGACGTCAGCCGCAGCGGATACCGTGGACGGAAGCGGACGGCGCATGTCGAGCCGAGCAGTGCACCTACGCTAGTGCAGATAAGAGCTGCAGCCCAAGCTGCCTTTCCTCCATATACTTTATCCGAAATAAACGGCGCTAGCGCCAGGAAAGGCGCCACGACAAGGACGATTGAGATCGCGTCCCACGCAACCTGGGTCACGAGCCAGCGGTGCCGCACCAGCTCACGCCAGCCAAGCATGGCTTCCGCCAGAAACGGTTGTCGGGACTCTCCCCCCCGAGAGGGGGCCGCAATCCGGAATAAGCAGACAGCCGATGCCAGGAAGCTGACGCCGTCAGCCACAAAAGCAGATCCAGCCCCAAGCGACAACGCCAGAACTCCCGCTGCTCCCGGGCCAATAATCCCAAGGAGGTCCGTTGCCATTGCTAGCCACGCATTTCCCTGCCGGAGCAAATGTGAGGGTAGCAGATCAATGACCATCCCCATGGATGCAGGCCTAAATAGAGAGGTGGCGACTCCCGAAATGACGGCTAGAGTGCACAGATGCCATACTTCGGCGATTTCCATCCAAAGCAGCGCCCCGGTAACCAGCTGTGTCATAGCTCTGACGATGTCGCAGGCGACCATGAGCGATCTACGGCCCACGAGGTCTGCGAGCGTTCCTCCTACCAGCAGACCCACGAGTTGTGCCGCCGTCTGAGCTGCCAGGACTTGCCCAACGGCTAGCGCGGACCCGGTGATAGCAGACACGGCCAGGACAGTCGCGAATGGAATTAGGGCATTTCCCGCCTCAGAACACACAACGGCTAACCAGTAGCGTCGAAACTCTGGAAAAGTGAGAGGCGCCCCAGCAGAGTCACCGCTCAACGTACTTCCCCCGCCACGCTACCTACGTCATAACCGAATTGCAAGGCTACGTCCCGCGCATCCGATTCCTCGAAATGCGCGGCCCTGCCGACTGTGTACCATTCCCTCCACTCGCCAGGCTGCCCTCGGCGCATGACTCGACGCGAATCGGCGCACGTGCGGTCCTCATGTCTTCTCATCGACTCAAACGAAGATTGATCGGCCGCAGCTCGTAGCACTGCTTCATCAGGGATTGGCTGTCCGAGTTTCCGCAGCATTCGGGATACGACCGCGACCGGTTCCGCTTTGAGTTCTTCAAACCGCACAACCGCCTTGGTAGGTAATTCCGTCAGGGCACACAGCCAAACCCGATGGAACTGTGCCCAGTGCTGGGCGGGGGGTAGGCCGAGTGGGTGCGGCTGGGCCATGAACTCGTCAAACTCGCGCTCCTCGCCCTCCTCTGAGAAGGCCCTGCGCCAATTGTAGTATGAAAACAACGTGTCCCGTGGGTCCCGCACAAGGAGCACGGCCGACCGCAGTTCTGGGAAGTCCTGAGGTGAAAGATGTGTCTTTACCCAGACTCCAGCGGATCTACCTTGTGCCTCTGTGCCAGCGCTGTCCTGAGCGTGGTACCCCGCTATCCGACTGCGATACAAGATCTGGTCAGGGAAGGCAGAAGTGCGACCATCACCACCCACTCGCTCGGTATAAGGATCCAAATACCCAAAACCACTGCAGATCAGGAGGTTCCCGAGATAGGCCGCGCCGGCGCCTGGATAGCTCGCGACCGCAATCGATTCCCCAGTAAAGTTGGCGAGATTCTCGCGATGACGCCTTATCGGATCAGCTGCTCTCATAGCTCACGCTCGCTTCTAACTTTAACCTCGGTATTCGCGACGAGCTCGTCAAAGAAATTCAAAACAGCGGAAGTGTCGTCGAGAGCGACATAAACCATCACCGTCTGGCCATCTCCGACGCCGATGAAATGGGACAGCCCTAGATCATAAGAGGCAGCCACGCCGGGCTGCTGCGCAAGCGAAGGAGGGAGAGACACCTGCAGCTCGTGTCCCGCTAGCTCCAGGGGAAGGCATGGTGTGAGGAGCGCTGTGCAACAGTTAGGAACTGGCGGCATCGCCTCACTCCCGCCGAGCGCCTGGTCAATAAGGAGATCGACCAAAGAGTAGCCCCACGCGTCAAGCATTGCCATTGTGCCGCCCCCCGGGCGGCCATTCACCTCGATGATCCGCGGCCCCTCGGAAGTAAGCTTAAGCTCCGTGTGTAGGACACCGTGCTTTACCCCCAAGGCCTCGGCTGCCGCCTCCACCATCCGCCAAACCTCGGCCAGACGGGAGGCGGGCAGTATGGAGGGAGCAAGGTGACCATTCTCGCGAAATCCAGCAGCAAGCGGTAGCTTGTCCATTGTCACGAGATGGGTTGGTCGGCCGCCGGTGATGGCGCTGTCCACCGAGACGTAATCGCCCAGACGGTCTTCCAACTCTCCGTACCACTGGCCTCCACCCGACAGCTGACTCTCCAGGACCATCCGGGGCTCATCCGCGTCTAGGATTGACCTATATTGGCCTGATGCGAAGCTTGTTGTGGCGTGTTCCCATGCTTCATACAACGCATCCAAAGACTTCACGGAGGATGTGAGCAGGCTCCCGCCACCGCGAGCTGGCTTGAGCACTGCCGGCAAACCAACGGCGTCGACTGCCGCAGCCAACTGACAGCCATCTGTTATCTCCACAAAGCGCGGTACCGGGATCCCCTTATCGGCGAGAGCCCGCCGTTGAGCTACCTTATCGGTCAGCAAATTAGCGACGCTTACGCTATGGCCGGGGAGGCCAAGGGCTTCGGCGATGTGGGCCGCCGCAAGCAGACGACCCTCGCTGTAGAATGCCACCGCCGCGAACGGATCGCGTTCGTGCTCTTCGACCGCGACCTCAACCGCCTCGGCGATGCTGTCAGCGTGTAGCATGATGCCTCGCGCGGACATTGCTTCGGCGTCGGCATCGCTGTACTGTTGCTTGGTGTCGCAAAGGAATGTGACATCATAGGTACCGGACATGTGCGCGACAGCGTAGGCAGCGCCAGGGCCGCCTGTACCAGGCAGCCACAGAATACGGCGGCGTTGCGTCGGCATGGTAAATCCTCTCCTCCCCCATAGGGGGACGTTCTGCGCCTAGAAGTGAAAGAGTCTTCATGATACCGGAACCACCCGGGGGACCGGTCCAGACGGTGGTGGTGAATGGCACTCACGTCTGGGCTACTCCTTCTGGACGCATCCAGTGGGTGCCAGCCACGGCGATCGACGGCGGGACTTGGTTTCGGCTAAACACACCCAGCCCGGCTGGGTGGTGCGTGCTCGTTGACACCGATCCTCGAGTGAATGGACACTGGACGCGTTTCCCGGATCTGACTGAACCGGCCTCCCACGTCGCTGCACAAGCGATAAGTCTTAGCGCATGGTGGGCCTCTAACACATTCTGCCCCCAGTGCGGACTGATTCTCGCGCCCCAGCAGGGGCGCGAGGTCCGCTGGCGCAATGGCCGCCGATGCGCCGGATGCGGCCACGTGTCGTGGCCGCGACATGACCCCGTGGTAGTGGTCCTCGTCAAGCATCGCGATTTGCAGAACCAACTGCGTATTCTGCTCGTTCGTCGCCCGGGGTGGGAGCCAGAGCGTTGGTCGCTGGTCGCCGGCCACGTCGACGCCGGAGAAAGCTTTGAGACCGCGGCGTTGCGTGAGGTAGCAGAAGAGACCGGTGTCATCTGTACAGATGTCCAATGCGTGGCCTCGCAGCCTTGGCCGGTTCCCAACGAATTGGTCATGGGACTGGTAGCCACAACCCCCGACTCGGAGGCCCCTCCACCTCACGTCGTAGCGCACGAAGAGTTGGTGGAGGCTAGGTGGTTTACAGCCGCGGAGATAAAACACAAGGACGGCGAGAGGCTCATACTGCCGGGCGAGTGTACGATGAGTCGGCAGCTCGTCGACCGGTTCCTTCGACGCGAGAAATAGTATCGCGATTGAGACTTTCACTGGCCTGGCCAAATCATTCTACACAGCTGGTCGCGCCAGGCTGCATTCTTTCTCACGCCAGCATCGAAGGTCAAACTAGGACCGACGCGCGAAACACAGACAAGCGACTCGCCGCGAACGATCACGCTCACCGGAGCGCCAATATACTTACTAAAATCAACGCGGCTGGTCACTTTGCGCCTCACACGATCGTCGACAGCGACGCGGGCACCCCAGGCTGCACACTGCACAGCCACGGCCTGCGCTGCCGCAGTGTCACGCGCCGCACACGGGACTACTATCACATCAAAGGGGCGCGTGAGAGGGGTCAGGGCAAACCCGCGATCGTCGCGTGTCTGATCGAAACAGGAAAACAACAATCGGTTCGTGCAGACGCCAGCGGTCATTACAAGCGGATGCCTTGAGACGTACTCGGTATCCCGATAAGTCGCGGGGACTTCAACCCCATCTGTGTAGTGATAGCCGACGGACAGACTCAGCCCCCGTCGCCCGTCGGGAAGCCGAATATCCCCATCTACGCTGGGGGTGGCCAGTTCGCTTGCCCCTCCTGATCCGCGGGCTTGGTGAAGCTCTACACTTGCGAGTCGAGCCACTTCAAAGAGCGCGGCATCGAAAAGGTCCAATTCCTTCTGCACTGACTCCGCCGAGATTGCACGTTCAACGAGCGATAGTGCCCCGACGAGTCTAAACTCACGCCCCGTCAACAGTGACTTCGGCCTGGACGCTTGCCGGTAAATTCGGGTGGCGAACGACTGACGCAGCGGAAGCTGATGATGAGAGATCTCGAACTCTGAGGCCAACCTCGCTATCATCATCTCGGGGGTCGAAATCAAGTGATGCCCCTCAAACACTCCCCCGAGACGACAAATCTTACTCTCGAACTGGCTGCCGACAGGTTGCCCCTGCTCGAGATCCCTGTCGGGCACGATTGCGGGTAACTGGATCTCGTAGAATCCTCGACGATCCAGCGCGTCAAGTAAAGCGCGCTCGAGTCGCTGGAGCACGGCGGTACCCACAGGTGTCCATGACAGTAGCCCCGCGCCAGCTCGTGAGCACAAAAGACCATGGTCAAGTAGCGACGCTGTCCGCGCCTCATGGTAGTGGGGCGGAGTTGTTAGAGCAGCGGAGGCAACCTGGCGCGAAAACGTGGTGATCCGGCCACGGGTCGGCGCAGGGCCATCATCAACCGCGACGCCATGTGCGCAGAATCCTGGCACCTCACTCACCGCCCCGTCTGGCTGAGAAGAAAGACGTTTCATCAGGCGGCAGGAAGTTGGGCACGAACCCGGCTGGTGCTTTCGAAGACACCCCTAGAATACCCCTCGAATCAAGCCCTGCCCGAAACGGAGCGCGATCCCAGTCAGTAACAACGCACCCGCTTCGCCTAGCGAGGTAGACCCCGGGCAGATGGTCCCACGGGCGGGCACGCCGGTAGGCGACCGCATCGACAAGCCCTGCCGTCAGGCTGGCCCAGTCAAGCGCGCAAGAGCGTGTTCCTCGGTAACGGATTCCCGAGGCTTTCAGTTGAAGCTTATGACCTTCCTCGAAATCGCCGTCTGCAATCACTATGCGTTCGCCGTTTGACGCTCCCTGAGGCTGTTTTCCCCAGAAACCTAAGGGTGACACTTCAGAGGCATCCACACCCCACGGGTAAGCGGGAAGATTAATCCAGGCGCCGATGGGGAGCCCTGCCTGGCAAAGCGCAACTTGTACCCCCCAGGTATCCTCCCCCGCAATGAAAGAGCGGGTACCGTCGATTGGGTCCACTACCCAAGTGAAGACCGACTCGTCAGTGCCCTTCAAGGCATCGCCCCAACCTAGTCCATCTTCTTCAGCTATAATGCCTGCAGTCGGCGACACGTTCTTGAGTCCGCGCAGAATCTCACGCTGGGCCCATAGGTCAGCATCCGTAACCGGCCCTTCTGTGCTTCCCTGAAGGACTTTAAACGAACCTTTCTTCTGCCTTTTCAGAAGCTCCGCTCCGACCCGGGCAATAAGTGACCGGATCGTCACGTGCTCAGCCGGACTTAGCGCGACAGACATGGATGTTCCTTGACCCACCGGACGACACGGTTCAGGCCTTCAAGAAGGAGGGGCTCCTTGAGGCAGGGACTAACTCGCATCATACCGTCTGTGTCGCCCATAGTTAGAATGCCCGGGAGTAGCGACACTCCGGCCTCATCCGCTAAACGTGTATACAGCTGATAGCTATTCATGTTGGCGGGCCGAGTAACTAAATTGATGGAATATTCAGGGGCCAGCACCGGAATCCCAGCCTGACCAAGAACTTCCACAGCAAGCTCCCGATGATGGCGTACCGTCGTGTTCAGAGACAAGCGCGTTTGTATGTAGTCATCCCGCGCGAACAGCCAGCGCGACTCTGTCACGCCGTAGTCATATCTCAAACGATCCAGGTCGGTGTCACCACCAGTACGTAAACTGATTTCGAAGAGAGCGTACATCTCGAGCAACAGATACAGAAGCGACGGAGGCCCCCCGTAGGTGGTCGATGCGTGCACATAAAACCTACGGATGAACGTATCGTCAGCGACCATCCAACCACACTTCACCCCCGGGGCCGCCCATAACTTCGAGAGACTTCTGACTGCGATGACGCGGCGGTCGGCGCGGGCAGCTGTCAGTTTCACTTCAGGCCCAAACGCATCGTGACACTCGTCCAAGAGTAGGAATGTATGAGGTGGGAGCGCTGCAATCACTCGTGCTACGTCAGCCTCACTTACCCGTTTTCCCCATGGATTGACCACAGTCTGAAGCAGTACCAGGTCCGGCTTTCGAGAGTGAATAGTCTGAATCAGACTGTCGACGCTGACCCCGTTTGAGGTGAGCTGAGTCGGTGCGAGGTGGACCCGCATCTTGCGTGCCAGGGCAGCAATGAGAGGCGGGTAATTCGGTATCGCTGCTACGGCGACGCCCTCGGGCTTGCCGGACTCCTGCGCCATTTCAAGTAGAAGGTCTGCAATAGATGCAATCGCGGCCGTTCCCCCGAGTACTACTGCAACGTTTTTCTCGGTGACCAGGGGCATGCTGCAGCTACGCATTGTCTCCAGTTGTGCAAGTGCGGCCCTTGTCGACTCACGCCCGAGGCTGTCGGAATACCCATACCAGTTTTGGTCCAGCGCGAATCTGACGCAGTCTTTGAGAGACGCCGGTAGGCCAAAGCACGCCTCATCAAAAGAGCCACTAGAAAGAACAAGTGGAGGATTGACCTGACGTGCGCCGTACAGATCCTCTCTGAAGAAGTGGTCAAAAATGAGCTTGATCACCGCCGGAACGTTTCGTTCCGAAGCAGCGTCGAACACGCTGGCGCAGGCTGTGCTGCTGGGGCATGTGGCGGCAAGCCCCCGGGTACGCCGTAGAAAGGCTTGAAACAGTACTTCCGGTCCCGCGCCCGGCGGGACAGTTGCAGCGGCTTCGGCAAGCTCCTGCAAGAAGGCGTGAGATTGAAGGGGAGGCTGGGTGCAAGCGCCAAACAACTGGGACGACGTGGTGTCGTGGGGCGAGGGGGTGAGTGAACTGAAAAGTGGGGGCTTTTGGTGGTCAATGAGATTACTGGTGCGCACGGTGGACCCTCGCCGTTGAGGCGCTGTGCGCGCTGCCTGCAAGTGAAATTTCAGCGTCAATTTTCGCTAGTGCCGTCGCCCCCAGGACAAGATCGTCAGGCCTGTCAAACTCCCACCACGGGCCTCGAACAGCGTAAGTCGCTACCCGCAACCCCGCTTGAACTGCTCTATTCAGAGCGTCGGTCATATGGCGAGGTTGGGAGGTTTGAGTCAGAGCGCAGAAGTCCATCCAGCCCTGTGGGGTGAAGCGAATTAGTCCCATGTACTGCCCCTCCACGTCCGCTATAGTCGAAGGATGGGATCCGATTTCCAAGAGATCACCTCCGCCGTCCCTCGTAAACGACTCAGCATCTGCCAGAGGGTCCGCAAACCGTTCTGACCACTGTTCTAGCCACTGTTCGTCGTAGGCGATGGTAATGGGGGCCGACGAAAGTGACAGACGGTAGGCATCTAAAGGGGCGTAGACGATGTCTCCATAGGACACGAGGCACGACTCCTCCTCTAGCCAAGATGCAGCGCACCGTAGCGAATCGACCATCGATGTTGTTGCCCAGAAAGAGTTGTGAAACTGATGCAGTGGCTTACCGGCGTCATGTAGATACGTCATCACCGAGTCGGCTTGCCACCCAGTGACGACAGCAATATCGCTCGCACCGGCCGCGCGGAGAGCAGCGATCTGGCGCTCGATAAGTGGAGCGCCAGCGAGTTCTACGAGCGCCTTTGGCCGATCGGCCGTAGCGTCTTCCAAACGGCTCCCACGGCCTGCGCAGAGAATGATGGCACGCATGTTATTCTTTCTATATCGGTTGAGGGAACCCAGAGGAAAAGATGCCTCGGAAGAGTTCCACATCGTCCAGGCGGTAGGACGACTCCCGCTCAGGGTGCCACATCATTGCCGCCCAAGGGAGAGTCTCATGGATCATCGACTCAACACAGGCGCCGTGGCGTGATGTCTCGATCCATCCGGGTCCGACGTGATTAGCCCCATACCTGTGAAAGCTGTTCACTATGCGCTCTTGGCCGTCGAGCTGATGGCGGACAGCGACATGTCCGGATACCTCATGCAGCCGAACTCCCGAGGCATGCTGGAGTACCTGCATCCCTCGACATACTCCAATGAGGGGGATCTTGAATCGGGCGGCGAGGTCGAGGAGCATCTGCTCAACGGATTCGCGCTCCGGGTCACCAGCGCCGTACGCAGAAAGGTCACCTCCTCCCGTGAGTAGAATTCCGTTAGGCTGCACGTTATGGAACAGGTTGGATACGATGCGGGGATCGTTGGGTAACGGCATGAGAGCATAGCCGCATTGTAAGACGAATTTGCGCCAGGAGACGTCTAGCCCTTCGCGGACTTCACCGTACGGGTCATTGCGCAGAAGCCTCTGAGTGGCAAAAATGATCTTCACTGCAGTATTCTCACCGTCTGAGCCCCGCAGTCCAACTCAAGACGGGCAGCGGCTCGAAGCCGGTTAAACATCTGCTCGCCGGTTCCGGTCATAGTAGGCACATGGAATTCTCGGGCACGTATAGCCATGTGGGAATTAACCCCCCCGTATGCGGTGATCAGGCCAGCGACACCGCGTGCAAATATCCAGTCATAGCCCGGGTCGGCGGAACGAATGAGAGCGATTCGGCACTCAGGGTCGGCGCCCGACTCAATATCTGCCACGTCCGCGATGACTCGCTCGCAGGTAATAAAGTTGGGTTTACTGGGCGGTAACTGCATGCACCAAACATCTGCTGAGTCCGCAACGAGTGGAGGCAGTACGATCTGCTGGGCGCGATGCCACTGTTCGCGACCCTCTGCGGCTAGTTCCGCCAGCTCCATGGCGTCAGGGTTGCGCAGTATATCATTGAGACTGAGATGGCTTGCATCGTCTATGGACAGGCCGTGATCGTGCGCGTAATATTTGATGGAAGTCAGGGCATCGCTCACATTGCGAGTAAATGCTAATTTGCTCGTCTCCCTCCCTCGCACTACCTGCTGAGCAAAGCGGACTAATGTCAGCGCATCGAAGTCAAGTCCGGCCCCACGGAGTGCCTTAGAAAGCTCATCTAGGGGGATGGGTTGCTCTGTCAAGGCGCGCAGCGTCTTCGGTGGCTCGGGCACCGCACCGCCGAAATACCTGTCGAGACCCTCGTCATAGCGGGGTGACAAAATATCATATGTTCCGGGCCGCAGGTGCCCGTAGACACGCAGAAATTCGTCCCTGTCTGACTTAAGCTGTTCGACGAGGTCGCTTGTAACTCCACCTGCGGCGCTAGCCAGCAGGCAATCACGCTCGGCCGCCGTTAGGGCGCCAACCTCAACCGCTTGGGCCAGCAGCTCCGTGGCTATAAACGCGGCGCGGGCCAGGCCGGCGAAGGGTTCAGTGCCATATTTCCGGCAGGGGTCGAGTAGCTGTTCGATTCGAGTAACGGTCCCCTCAGGCGCCTTCAGTGCGCGTCGGGTATTTCCAGGGAGGCTGCGAATGGCCTGCTGGTCAGCGCGCCATGGCTGCGTCCCATCGATCAGGTCGTTAGTCAAGGCGATAAGTGCGTTTCTGATTTCGGTTTGCTCTTTGCCCGTGAAGTCAGGCGCGAGCTGCCGTTCCATCCGCGCATTGGATGCAGGCCCCCACATCGAGTGCACAACGTCGAACTCCAGCTTGTCGTGGAGCTCAGGGTGACTACGGAGCGCAGCTATATAATGATCTGCTAGGCGTCGAGTAAGTAGAGGCGGCAGCGCTGCTGGTATTAGGGAGGCGCAGCTTGTTCGCACGTCGATATACGGCAGCCCTTGGATTTCCACTAAAAGGGGAAATCCCGTGAGGTCCTTATAGCCGTATTTCATTCGTGAATGGGCCCAGACACGATCAGTAACCAGGTTTCGGTAGAGTGATGTCGCTAGGCGGCGGGGTCGGGTGCCGATAATTTCCGCGGGGTTCCAATCTGGCATGATTCCGAGAAGCGTCGGCCCGTTCCCGGCGGGATACTGTTGGTGAGCCGGTCTATCACGTGAAGGATTCAGGTAGTACTTGACATCTCGGGCTACTGATGTCAGAAGCTGGCTAGCAGCGGGTGTGGGTTGGGTCAGACCCGCCAGAGGGCGCACCTGTAAAATAACCGTTCCCCAGCGGGGGGAAACAGCAAACTCCACCTCGAAGGGAACCTCCATTAGAGTGTTTAGGGCGTCGAGGTCAAGCAGTAGGTCATCCAGCCTGGCATCGATCCTCCGCCGCTCGGCGCCGTGCGCAATGTAATAGGTAATGACGTGTCCAGTTCCGGACGTGACAGCGGTCGTGTCGGCGCCAGCTGAGTAGTTCAATACCCAGTAAGGTCCTGAACGAACGTGATCTAAGGATGAGGCCACGCCACTTAAGAGTGCGTCGCGCACCATTGGCTGCACTAGCACCCGTTCCGAGGGGTCGCGAAGCAGGCGACGGTCATAGGATTTGAAGACCTTGTCGATTGCGTGCGTCAGCGCGCTCCGGTCACCGACTCGCAGGACGGTGTCGAAAACGCCAGCATGAGAACCCTCCAATGAGTCTTCGCTAGACGCTGAACTGCGCACCGCGTAGCCGTCGACCCACTGGCGAGCTTCGATGTCGTCAAGGCATTGTTCTGGGTCCTCATGCCACGCGGAGCGCGTAATCGTGAGATGCGGGAGAAATGCTCCCTCGCGCAGGAACGGCCGCAGAGCGGCCAACGTTGCTGCTTTGTCTCCGATCAGCAAGCTGAAGTTCAGTAGGTTGCTACGCGCAGCGGAGCCCTTAGGCGCCTTCATTGGTGCGGCTACGCGCCAGCCAGACGCGCGTGGTGTAGGGAATGGAGATGGTTTGCGGAAGACCCTCCAAGGACCGGTTAATATCGCCGATGATGTCGTCAAACGCCGCACCTGCCTGACGCTGAACAGTTGCATGTGAGCGCCAGCCATTGGCCCACCTATCGCGATCGACGAGGTGCACCTGTCGACCTTCGAGGTAAACACACTCGTCGAACAAGCCGCTTTTGCGGATCTCAGAACTTTGATCGGATCTGCGAATACCTGGGTCGTACTCTGGGATGTGCGAGCGGATTATGGACTCAATACCTGCCTGCAGTGGGTCTTGAAGGTCTCGATGGTTCCACATGCAAATAAACCAGCCCCGGGGGCGCAGCAATCGCGCAGCCTCAAGTAGGGCTAGTTGTCGTTCAGTGACGTTAAATGATGAGCCAAACGTGACTGCGTCATACGCGCCGCTTGAGAGACTCGTTTGCTCCCCGGTGCCGTTAAACCAGCGTACTGATTCTCCTGTCGCGCGGTCGCCGCCAATTCGACGCATGGCATCGTTTGGCTCGACAGCGTCGACCTTTAGGCCGCGCGCGGTGAGCGGCACCGTCAGGTGACCTGTTCCTGCCCCAACATCACACACGCGGTCCCCTCTACGAAGACCCGCGACCGCTACGACAGCATCAAGCGCTGAGTCGGAGTAACCGGGACGGTCTGCATACGAGGACGCAAGGGACGTATAGTCCCATTCTTGTCTGGTAGCTGCTTGGGATATCGCTGACACCTGTACTCAGCTCCAGTTCCTTCTCGTACGACTCGACTCGACTCGGGGGACCGCGTATCAGCCTAGACGCAGAGGAGGGATCGCGGGGGTCGCTGGGCGAAGCTTGTTCCTAACGTCGCATCTGGAAGACCTCGACATGCGCGACGCTACCTTCGCCGACCCCGATCTGACCACCTTCACCGGCTTGGACGACCTTGGACTGCAGGCCGTGGGGCAACGCGTGGAACCTTACAAGGCGGTGCTGGCCTGCCGCGTCGTCGCCGAGGACCGCTGGTGCCGACGCTGCGGCTGCGAAGGACGGGTACGGGACACTACGGTGCGGGAGTTGGCCCACGCGCCGCTGGGGTGGCGCCCGACGACCTTGCGGGTGCGGCTGCGCCGCTACCGCTGCACCGGCTGCGGGCACGTGTGGCGCCAAGACCTCTCCTGCGCGGCGTCGCCGCGGTGCAAGCTCACCAAGACGGCTCTGGCGTGGGCGCTGGAAGGGCTCGTGGTCGCCCACCTGTCCATGGCCCGCATCGCCGACGCGCTCGGGGTCGCGTGGGACACCGACGTGCGGGGTCGACGTGGGCCTGGACCCAGGCGTGGGCGAGGTCCATGGGCAGGTTCGCCTGGACCCCGGCGACGGCGCGCCGCCAAGCGGGGGTGGGCTCGGACTGCCCGGCCACGGTGCAATCCCGGAACCGTGTCGCCAGGTCGTCCAGCTCGGTGGTGAGCAGGTGGGCGCGGTCGGCGAGGACCCGCCAGCGCAGGAACGCCCGCCAGTCCTTCAGGGGCAGCTCGTCCAGGAGCCGGCCCAGGCCGGCGGCGTAGGAGGGCTGGCAGAGGTTCCACACGAACCGCGGCGTCAGGGCGACGTCGGGAACGGAAAGGCCCTGCGCGTACCCGCCGAGGTCGAGGCCGAGCGCGCAGGCCGTACTGGCCAGGTCGGTCCACGGGTGGGGGTGGTGCAGGGCCTCGTCGCTGTCACCCTCGGGATCGGCCCATGCGACGGCGACCAGGGCATCCTCCACCCGCAGGGCTGCGTCGGCGTCACCGACGGGTAGCCCTGCGGCGGCGTGCAGGGCACGAGCGTGCGTCGCGAGGTCGTCCCGGTGCCGTGCGTGCAGGCGCGGGGGCAGCGTCGTGCCGGCCTGGAAGAGCGAGACCTGCCAGCGGGTCGGGTCGTCCTCGCGGGGCAGGACGTGGACCTCGAACGGGCCGGTGACGCCGTCTCGCTGCAGGCACCCCCAAGCAATGAGCACGTCGTCCGGCCCGGCGACCGCCGCCGCGGCGTCGAGCTCGTCACGGACCGGCTCGATCCCCACCCTGTCGCGGGTGGTCGTGTCCGTCCACAGGCGGTTCAGCGTGGCGACGGCGCAAGGAGCGTCCTGGTCGCGCACGATGGCGGCGAGCTCGGCGGCGACCTGTGCCCGCTTGGCGTCCGAGAGCCCGTACCTGGCGCGGTCGGCCGGGATCGGGTCCGAGGCCGCCCAGGAGTCGTTCACCCACCCCCACAAGTCATCACGGGGCGACACTCGGGCGGACAGCTCCTCGACGGGCACCATCGGTTCCATGGCCACACCCTACGAACGCCCACACCATCAAGCCTGCTGAGACGACGCCCCCGCCCAACCTCCCGTGTTCGACAGTTGAGGGCGACCATGAACTCGGCGGCTATCTGGCTTCCGAAGGACCGTGCGTGACCAGGACCACGACTCCAGCTTCACCGTACGAGAGTGATGTCGGACACACACGACCGTCGGCGCGTGCTCAGACTGCTCAGTTTTAAGCCGTCGACATCTGCTCAGTTTTCACCCGCCGTTGACAGACCCGTGAGCAGCGGTGTTGGTTCCACAAGATCGCCAACGTGTTGAACGCGTTGCCGAAGTCGGCCCAGGCCGGCGCCTAGGTGTACTTCCCCGTGACGTTGTGAACGCGTTCTGAGGGGGTTTGGCCGTCGATGCCGGTGTGGGGTCTGTGGTGATTGTAGTGATGCAGCCAGGTCTCGTAGGCCGCGGCTCGTTCGGCTTCGCTGGTGTAGGGCTTGGCGTATGCCCATTCGGCGGCCAGAGTGCGGTTGAACCGCTCGACCTTGCCGTTGGTCTGCGGCCGGTAGGGTCTGGTCCACTTGTGCTTCACGTCCTGTCCGAGAGCGTCAACGAAGGCGTGGGATCGGTAGCAGGCGCCGTTGTCGGTCATCACCGCGGTGACCGTGACGCCCAGGCCGGCGAAGAACGCGTTTGCGCGGGTCCAGAACCCGGCCGCGGTCTCCTTGCGTTCGTCGTCGAGGATCTCCGAGTACGCCACCCTGGAGTGGTCATCGACGGCGTGGTGCAGATATCGGTACCCGCGAGAGCCTGCCGCGCCTGCCCGTGCGGTCTTGTCGCGGACCGAACCCGCGGCACGGTCCTGCGCGGACCCGCGCCCGTGGGCGCGCCAGCCGCCGCCATCGGGGATGCGGCCTTGCTTCTTGATGTCCACATGCACCAGCTGGCCCGGTGTGGCGACCTCGTACCGTTTCGGCTTCGGCTTGCGGACCGGCAGCCCGGTGGCCTGGTCGATGTTCGCAAGCTTCGCCATCCCGTACCTGGCCAGTACCCGACCAACCGTGGAGCGGGCAAGGCGCAGGTGATACGCGATCCGATGCGGACCCCACCGGCGAGTGAACCGCAACGCGACGATCCGCCGCTCGGTCTTGCGCGGCAACCGGTTCGGCGAGGTCTGCGGCTTGGAGCTGCGGTCGGTCAGCGGCAGCCCGGCTCGATACCGGTCGACCCACCGCTTGGCGGTCGCCGGCGAGCACTGGAACCGTTCCGCTGCTCGCCGCAGCGACCAGCCCCGGTCCACGACGAGAACAACAAGACGACGACGCCCCTCTGGCCTCAAAGGCGCGTTAGCGTGAGACACGAAGACCTCCGTGGTCAGGATGCGAGTGTGGTAACCCACATCCTGCCCGGAGGTTTTCGCTACCTCAGCCCTTCACAACCTGCCGGGGAAGTACAGCTAGCGATGGGAAGTGGCTTAGCAAGGATGGGCTGCGCCGATGGTGGCAGCCGAGCTATCAGCTCAGGCTGGATAAGTGGCAGTCCCACTTCGAGTCTCGCTGGGAGTCCTCATGACGAACGGGCACTTGGACATCTTGGAGATGCCGTGAGGGCGGCAGTTCGCTGGCTTGGCAGTCTTGATGTCGACGATCTCGGCACTTGGGCTCCTGAGTGCGAGAACTGGGAGGTGGGGGTGCGCATCCTGGCCGGTCCAGAGGGTGGACTGGGCGAGGAGTCGTTCGATGTAATCGTGTGCAACCTGGGCTGGTTGGCTGAGAAGGTGAGTCGTGACACGGTCGTCGACGGCCGTCATCGGCTGGTTGTCGAGCGCTTCGATTGGCCGGTGCTGAGGTCGTACATCGAGAGACATGTGCGGCAGTGCGAAGGCGCGACTTGGGTTGAGGTCGCGGAGAAACTCGCTCGGTTCGGCCATTGGGAGTTCGAGGACTACCAGCCCTGAGCTTCGTTCAGCTGGCGTTGTTGATGGCGGAGCGGACCTGACGCGGGTACTCACCCTGACCCTTCGAGACACGCACGCTCTCCTCACGTGGAAGACAACACCCACCGGCAGCGACATACCTGGCACGGTCATACCCACATGCAAGAATCAGCCCCATTCACGCGGCAACAACACCAGCTACGCCGACACCACCCCCCCATGCAACATCCGGGCTAGCACGACGCCGCTGCAACGTCCTGTAAGCCACGCTCTATGACGGCACCCTCCACCAAAGCCTCCACAAATACAGCGGATTGATCAACACCATAGGAAAACACCCAGACTACGACAGACCCCGCTACTCTCCCTTTGTGGGAACTGATGCACCTGTCCGGAAGTCAGGTGCCTTCTGGTGCCCCACTAGAAAGAGTAATCATGAGCGACAAGCAGGATGACATCCATTTCGACTGCAATGAGATTGCGGACCCGGAGATGGCCAAAAACCTGTCTTCGGAACTTGCGCTGATCCGTAGAATATGCGAGTGAGTGGCATGGAAGGTCAAAACCGCCGCTGCCCACGATCATTCAGATGAATTCCAAAGTAACACGACCCATCCTATTGGGTGCTATTCTGGCATCCTCCACATGCTACTTTATGGCAGTTCCGCTTCTGCCTCTATATCTGGCACAGATAGACCCGCGATCACCCCTGGCGGGGCCCACCCTGGCGATTTCATTCATACTTAGCGGTATATTCTCTCCCCTGTGGGGCAGACTAGCCAAAAAAATGGATCCAAATCGATGCTCATCAGATCATCATTGATGATCTGCATGGCTTACGCTCTATGTGCATACTCCACCAATGTGTCCAGTCTCTTCGCTTCCAGGTGCCTTGCTGGCGTTGCCTCCGGCTTCGTTCCGGTAGCCTCAAGTGCTCTCGCTCAAATTAGCAATCCTGAAACAAGAAATCGAGACCTCTCATGGATAACATCCTTCAGGACCGCTGGCGCCCTTTCAGGACCAGCCCTCGGAGCTGTCCTCGTCTGGAGGACCAACAGTTTCCGCTTGGCCTTCTTAGCATCGGCACTGCTCAGTCTCATCACGCTCGGCGCCGCATTAATTGCACCTAACGTCAAGGCCGAGCCTGAGCTTCAGTCAGCCGAACCGCAGGCCAGACAGTCATTCTCCACGTTGGTCTGGATCCCCATTTCCGTCATCTTTACTTTGACGATTTTCTCGATGCTCATAGGGACCTGGCTCCCCTTAACTCTGTCCCGCATTTCTGGCGCTATTTCCGCGGCGCCGGTTTTGGCAACCATATCAACCGCTGCGGCCCTTGCAACCATGATGCTGGCGCCACTCTGGGGGCGACTGGCAGATGCCAACAAAACTGGGGCAGTTCTTCTGGCCACGCTCATTGCCCCCATTCCACTCACCTTAGCGCTCAACCTTACCGGTACCCCGCTGGCGATTGGCCTCGTCATAGTAGCTATAGCCATAGTCGGAGTCGACAGTATTGGCCTCCTAAGCGGTGAGGCAACCAAGCGACTCCCAGATCAAG
Organism: Austwickia sp. TVS 96-490-7B; assembly: GCF_019331795.1. Lineage (GTDB taxonomy): Bacteria > Actinomycetota > Actinomycetes > Actinomycetales > Dermatophilaceae > Austwickia. The sequence continues at coordinate 371,177 of NZ_JAHPZL010000008.1, read as the reverse complement.
ACATCGCCCCATTTTTCGGATGGTCAAATACGGCAACACAGTTTGGGAACGCCTTGGGTGTGGGTCTAGCTCCGATACTGATGGAATATTCCCACGCGCTACCTATTGCCGCCTCAGTCGCCCTCGACGTAATATCGGTTATTCTGATCATCGCCATGTTGAGGGGTGCGAAGGGCTAGGAGAGTCATTCGTGCCCCTCTTAAGCGGATCGTCAATTCCTTTCCGCCTGTGCTGGTAGGAAATATCTTGCCGGACCAAAACTCAGGACACTGGTCACCCATTCGATCAACTTTCAGACCTGGGCACATTCCATTTCTGAAATATTTCAGAACTCCGAGGATTACATGTATGGGGGAGAGGTGCACATTTCAAGCGAGTTGCTTCGGATTATCACTCGACTCGAACTTAATCAACTCGGCTGATAATCATCATCGCCACAAAAACCCTCGTGAATAACGCCCTCAGTTCTCTGGCGACCAGGTGGTGATGGCCTGGACGTATTGTGCGCGTTCAAATTCACCGGGGTTGTCCACCGAGGACAGGCTCATGCTGCCGCGCAGCTGTTGCACCGAGTCGTATTCTCGCTCGGCCATCCAGGACTGTAGTCCTTCCACTAATTCGGTGATTTTCTGCGGTCCGTGTTGCAATAACGTTGACGCCAGGTAGACGCTGTCAGCCCCCACGAGCAGGGTTTTGATGACGTCGGCGCTGCTGTGCACACCACCGGTCGCTGCGAGGCTGATGTGGGGCAGTTGGCTGCGCAGGATCGCTATCCACCGTGTGCGTAGCCGTAATTCTCCCGGGGTGGATAGCGCCACTCGCGGGACCACCTGGAAGTTGTCGAGGTCGAGGTCGGGGCCGAGGAAACGGTTGAACAGCACTAGTCCGTCTGCGCCGGCGTCGGTGGCTCGCGCTGCGAAATTAGATAAGGACTGGAAGTTTTGGCTGAGTTTCACCGCTAGTGGTACGTCGATCACCGATTTCACTGATTCGATGATGTGCAGGTAGCGGCTCTCCACGGTGTTGGAGTCTTCTGCTGGGTCGGTGTTGACGGCGTAGAGGTTCAGTTCGATGGCGTCGGCGCCGGCTTCGGCCATGATCGCGCCGTACCGGGCCCAGCCGCCTGGCTGGGTGCCGTTGACGCTGGCGATGACGGGGATGGACAACGCTGCTTTGGCTTCTTCGACCAAAGTGACGTGTCGTTCTGTGCCTAGTCCGGACGCGTCGACGTCGGAGAGGGGCGCGGATTCGAACTCGGCGAAGGCGTCACCGACGTCGAGGAGTTTCATCGACTCGAGTTCTTCTGCTTCGACCTCTTCCTGGAAGAGGCTGGGCAGTACCACTGCTCCTACTCCGGCCTGCTGTAGTTCGAGTAGTGAGTCGACGGTGCGGGTCAACGGGCTTGCTGAGGCTACGAGTGGGTTGTGCAGTGCGAGCCCAAGGTAGGAGGAGCTCAGGTCGGGTCCGGCGAGCGCGGTTTCGGCGGTGTCGGGGGAGGTGGTCATGATTTCCGTCCTTCCGCGGGGCCGGTGGGCAGGGTGCTGTCTGCGGTGGGTGAGGCTGTTGGTGTGGCAGCGGGGTCGCTGCGGTCGGCGGGGAGGGCTCGTTTCACGTCTGAGACTTGGCTGTAGTAGCGCCACCGTTCGTCGACGTCTTGTTGTGCGAGGGCAAACAGTTCTTCTGCGCGTTCGGGGTTGCTGCGGCGGAGCATGGCGAATCGGGCTTCTTGGCCCATGAAGTCGGCGACTGCTCCGACGGGGGCTTTGGAGTCCAGTCGCAGCGGTTGGGCGTGTTCTTCATCGCTGGGCCGGAATCGGTAGAGCGGCCAGTATCCGGTGGATACTGCGTCGGCTTGGTGGCTCATGGAGGTTTCCATGTCGATGCCGTGGGCGATGCAGGTGGAGTAGGCGATGATCAGGCTCGGCCCGTCCCAGGCCTGGGCCTCCAACAGGGCGCGGATGGTTTGTTGCTGGTTGGCGCCTAAGGCGATTTGGGCGACGTAGACGTTGCCGTAGGCCTGGGCGATCATGCCGAGGTCTTTCTTCGGCGTGCCCTTGCCGGAGGCCGCGAACTTCGCCGCCGCCCCGCGCGGGGTCGCCTTGGACGCTTGGCCGCCGGTGTTGGAGTAGACCTGGGTGTCGAGGACCAGCACGTTGACGTTGCGGCCGGAGGCGAGGACGTGGTCGAGGCCGCCGTACCCGATGTCGTAGGCCCATCCGTCGCCGCCGATGATCCACACGGATTTGTCGACGAGTTCGTCGGCGAGGCTGAGCAGTGCCACGGTGTCGGGGTCGGTGCGTCCGGCGAGGGCGGTCTTCAGCTGGTCGACGCGTCCTCGTTGTGCCTGGATGCCGCCTTCTGCGGATTGGTCGGCGTGGAGGAGGGCGTCGGCTAATCCGTCGGGCAGGCTGTCACGCAGGTGGGTCAGGTAGCGGCGGGCTTCGGAGTTTTGCTGCTCCCAGGCTAGGCGCATTCCCAGTCCGAATTCGGCGTTGTCTTCGAAAAGGCTGTTGCTCCAGGCGGGTCCGCGACCGGCGGTGTTTTTGGCGTACGGCGCAGTGGGCAGGTTGCCGCCGTAAATGGAGGAGCATCCGGTGGCGTTGGCCACGACCATGCGGTCTCCGAAGAGTTGCGTCAAGGTGCGGATGTATCCGGTTTCGCCACATCCTGAACAGGCCAGGGAGTATTCGAAAAGTGGCTGCAGTTGGGCGACGCCTTTGACTTGGTCGTGTCGCACTGCCGTCCGGTCGATTTCGGGGATGGTGAGGAAGAAGTCGAAATTAGCGCGTTCGTCCTGCAGGTGGGTGCGCCGGTCTTCCATGTTGATTGACTTGTGTTTCACTTCGGTTTTGCTGCGGGCCGGGCAGATGTCGACGCAGACTCCGCAGCCGGTGCAGTCGTCGGGGGCGACTTGCACGATCAGCTGGTGATCTTTCAAGGTGCGGTCGCGGTAGTTTTTGGAGGGCAATGTCTGGGGGGCGTCAGCCAGGGCTTCGGTGGGCATGATTTTGATGCGGATGGCAGCGTGGGGGCACACGACGGCGCATTTGCCGCAGTCGGTGCACAGGTTTGGGTCCCAGATGGGGATCTGTTCGGCGATGCCGCGTTTCTCGAATTTGCTGGTGCCAGTCGGCCAGGTCCCGTCGACCGGCAGCGCGCTCACCGGCAGGAGGTCGCCTTCGCCGCGCAGCATGGTCGCGGTGACTGTTTTAACGAAGTCGGGTGTCTCCGGTGCCATCGGTGGCATCCGGTGGATGTCGCCTCCGGCCTGAGCGGGAACGGGGAGGGCTTCGAGGGCGTCGATGGCCATGTCGATGGCTGCCCAGTTGCGTTCCACGATGGTGCGGCCGCGCTTACCGTATGTCTTGTCCACGGCTGTTTTGATGCGGGGGACTGCGTCCTCCTGGGGGACCACGCCGGAAAGGTAGAAGAAACAGGGCTGCATGACGGTGTTGATGCGTTTGCCTAGCCCGGCTTTCTGGGCGACGGCGAGCGCGTCGATGACGTACGGTTTGAGGCCGCGGTCGATGATGATGTGTTGGACTTCGATGGGCAGTTTTGCCCATGTCTCGGTCGCACCGTAGGGGGAGTTAATGAGGACGGGGGCGCCGGGTTTGGCGATGTCGAGGGTGGTCATCTGCGACATCAGGTCGAATTGGTGGATGGCGACGAAGTCGGCTTCATCGACGAGGTATGCCGAGTCGATGGGTGTGTCACCGAAACGGAGGTGAGAGACGGTGGTGGCGCCGGATTTGCGGGAGTCGTAAACGAAGTAGCCCTGGGCGTATCGGCCGTCGTCTTCACCGATGATTTTCACCGAGTTTTTTGAGGCGCCGACGGTGCCGTCTGATCCCAGGCCGTAGAACACGGCGGAGAGCGCTCCGGTGGTGGGGCGGAATGTCGAGTCGACGTCGAGGGACAGGTGGGTGACGTCGTCGGTGATGCCGACAGTAAACCTGGGTTTTGGTGTGGGGCGGGCGAGCTCGTCGTAGACGGCTTTGGCCATCGCCGGGGTGTATTCCTTGCTGGACAGTCCGTATCGGCCGCCGACGACGGTGGGCATGCCGTGGCTGAAGTGGCTGCTGTGTTCGGCGATGGCGACGAGGACATCTTGGAAGAGGGGCTCGCCGGTCGCGCCGGGTTCCTTGGTGCGGTCCATCACTGCGATACGACGGACGCTGCGGGGGAGGGCTTCGATGAGTTCAGTCACCGGGAACGGGCGGTACAACCGAATCGTGGCGACGCCGACCTTGCGGCCCTGCGCTTGCAGCGCGTCGACGGTCTGGCGGGTGGTGCCCACCCCTGATCCCATGATGATGATGACGTCTTCGGCATCGGGGGCGCCGTCGTAGTCGACGAGGTGATAGCGCCGACCGGTGCGTTCAGCGAGTTCGTCAAAACATTCCGCGACGATCTGGGGGGCAGCGTCGTAGAACGGGTTGCAGGCCTCACGGGCTTGGAAGAAGACGTCGGGGTTTTGGGCGGTGCCGCGTAGCACTGGGGCATCAGGAGTCAAGCCGCGGGCACGATGAGCGAGGACGTCCTCTTCACGGATCAAGGCGCGCATGTCGTCCTGATCCAGCAGTTGGATCTTGTTGACTTCGTGGCTGGTGCGGAAACCGTCGAAGAAGTGGACGGCGGGGACTCGGGAGCGCAGCGTCGCGGCGTGCGCGACCAGCGCCATGTCCTGAGCTTCTTGGACCGATGATGAGCAGAGCATCAGCCAGCCGGTCATCCGGGCGCTCATGACGTCTTGGTGATCACCGAAAATGCTCAATGCGTGGGTGGCCAGGGTTCGGGCGGCCACGTGGATGACCGCGGGGGTGAGTTCACCGGCGATCTTGTACATGTTGGGGAGCATCAGCAGCAGGCCTTGTGAGGCAGTGAAGGTGCTGGCCAGCACGCCTTTGGTGACGGCGCCATGCAGGGCGCCGGCGGCGCCACCTTCGGACTGCATCTCCACGACCTCTGGGACGGCGCCCCACAGGTTGGTTCTCCCGGCGGCGCTCCAGGCGTCGGCTGATTCGCCCATCGCCGAGCTAGGCGTGATCGGATACACCGCGATCACTTCGCTCAGCGCGTGCGCCACCCGAGCTGCCGCGTCATTGCCGTCCATGGTCGCCCAGCGCGTCGGTGATGTCTGCACGGGACCGCCTCCTCTGCCTTGAGATACCGGCAGTATTTCACCGTTGATGTCTTGTTGTCACAAGATAAGGTTGCCCTAACTTCAGCTAAAGTCTCGATGAAGTGCCGTGGTCTGACGGTGACATGTCTGCCCGATAGCAGGTCACCGCCACCGAGCAGGTCACCACCACCGGTGACGTCCATGAGGCCACCTGCTCTGCTAGAGCCTCCCGATTGACGTGGAATGCCGAGGGCCCCATCAACGCCAGATCGTGCACGGCCGCGCCATCCAGCAGCATCGTCCGCCGTACCACCACCGTGTTTTCCCGGACGAACCCTGACAGTGCCTCGGCGACCCGGGCCTCCTTATCCGGGTCGACCGCGAGTAAACCCAAGGGCCCCTGCAGTTGCTCCAGGTGATCTGGGCCCGGGGTCACCACCACCAAACGGCCCTCTGGCGCCAGGACCCGACGTAACTCCGCTCCGTGGCGGGGGGCAAAAACGCACGTCGCTACCGTCGCTGCCCCATCGATCAAGGGCAGCGACTCCCAGACATCCGCCACCACCGACCCCAACTGTGGATGCGCCTTGGCGGCCCGTCGCGCAGCCGCCACTGACACATCCACACTCACCCCTGACCAGCGAGGCCAGCCTGCCAACAGCTGCGCGGCATACCACCCTGGACCGCCACCCACATCGAGCAGGACACCCTGCTCGGAGACGTCTCCCAAGCAGTCACGAATAGCTGCCACCACCGGCAGATAATGTCCGCCGCTCAGGAAAGATAACCGGTGCGCCACCATCGCTGCGTCATCACCCTGATGGCGGCGACGACCCGCCAACAAACTCACATGCCCCTGCCGTGCCACATCGAACATGTGCCCGGAATCGCAACCCACCCGCGACGGCTGCACCCCACTGCCTGTGCCGCTGTGCCCCGTCATCGCGCCGTGACAGATCGGACAACGCAGCATCGGAATCACAGCAGCAAGCATCCGACCAGCCTAACCAGGGGTCGCCGTACCCGATGGAATCAATGAGGGCAGCTGAAGCCCCACGGGATACCCTGGTGCAGGTGTGCCATCCCGGCCACTTTCGCCGCCCCATCTGAGGAGAGCCGACGTGCCCAGCCAGATCACCGTCAGAATCGCCGGAGCCGAGCGAGCGGTGGCCGAGGGCACTACCTACGGCGACCTTTTCGACGGCGCCAAAGACATCATCGCAGCCAAGGTCAACGGCGAGGTCCACGACCTCTTCCGGGAAGTCCAAGACGGCGTCGACGTCACACCGGTCTTGCTTCACAGCGACGACGGCATCGACGTGCTCCGACACTCGGCCGCTCACGTCCTCGCCCAAGCCGTCCAAGAGATCAACCCCAGCGCCCGCCTCGGGATTGGCCCGCCCATTCGAGACGGCTTCTACTACGACTTCGACGTGGAGACCCCCTTCACCCCGGAAGACCTGAAGAAGCTCGAAAAAACGATGCAGCGCATCATCAACTCCGGGCAGACCTTCCGTCGCCGCGTCGTCACTGAAGACGAAGCCCGCGAACTGCTCAAGAACGAGCCCTACAAACTCGAACTGGTCGGTCTCAAAGGCGGCAACACCAACGGTGATGTCTCGGCCGTGGCCGAAGGCGCCGAAGTGGAGATCGGCGGCAACGAGCTCACCGTCTACGAAAGCATCGACCGCAAGGGCGATGTCGTCTGGTATGACCTGTGCCGTGGCCCGCACGTGCCCTCCACCAAAGTCCTCGGCAACGGCTTCAAAGTGATGCGCAGCGCCGCCGCCTACTGGCGTGGCGATCAAAAGAACGCCCAATTGCAGCGCATTTACGGCACCGCCTGGCCCAGCAAAGATGAGCTGAAGGCCTACCTAACCCGCCTGGAAGAAGCTGAGAAGCGCGACCACCGCAAACTCGGCGCCGAACTCGACCTATTCTCCTTCCCCGACGAACTAGGCTCCGGCCTGCCGCTCTTCCACCCCAAAGGCGGGGTTATCAAAAAGGAAATGGAAGACTACGTCCGCCAGCGGCACATTGACGAGGGTTTCCTCTACGTCGGGACCCCGCACATCTCCAAGGACGGGCTGTTCCACACCTCAGGACACCTGCCGTACTACTCCGACACCATGTTCCCGCCGTTGCACGTCGACGAGGAACGCGACGCCGACGGCAATATCACTCGCGCTGGATCGGACTACCGACTCAAAGCGATGAACTGCCCCATGCACAACCTCATCTTCCGGTCCAGGGGTCGCTCCTACCGCGAACTGCCCATGCGGCTCTTCGAATTCGGCACCGTCTACCGGTATGAAAAATCCGGCGTCATCCACGGCCTTACCCGTCTTCGCGGCTTCACCCAAGACGACAGCCACAGCTACTGCATGCCTGAGCAAGCAGGCGACGAAATCAAACACCTGTTGAACTTCGTGCTGTCCTTGCTGCGTGACTTCGGGATGGACGACTTCTACCTCGAGCTGTCCACCCGCGACCCACAGTCCGACAAATTCATCGGATCCGACGAGGACTGGGCCGAAGCAACCCGCATCCTCGAAGAGGCCTGCACCTCTACCGGTCTCGAGCTAGTCCCCGACCCGGGCGGCGCCGCCTACTACGGCCCCAAGGTCTCCGTTCAAGCCCGAGACGCCATCGGCCGCACCTGGCAGATGTCCACCATCCAATATGACTTCAACCAGCCGGAACGTTTCGGTCTGGAATACCAGGCACCAGACGGCACCCGCAAACGTCCCGTCATGATCCACTCCGCGAAGTTCGGCTCCATCGAGCGGTTCCTGGGTGTCCTCGTCGAGCACTACGCCGGAGCTTTCCCGGTGTGGCTGTCCCCGGTCCAGGTCACCTGCATCCCGGTCGCCGAGGAATACCAGCCATACCTTGACGAGGTAGCCACCCGACTACGCGCTGAAGGTGTGCGCGTGGACGTCGACTCCTCTGACGACCGTTTCCCCAAGAAGATCCGCAACGCCAGCAAATCCAAAGTGCCCTACGTGCTCATCGCTGGTGAAGACGACCGTTCCGCTGGAGCGGTGTCCTTCCGGTTCCGCGACGGCTCACAGGAAAACGGCGTGCCCATCGACGCCGCGGTCGCCAAGATCGTCGCAGCGATCCGCACCCGCGCGCAGGTCTGACCGGGACATCACAGGCGGCTTCTTCGAGTGACGACACGTCACTCGAAGAAGCCGCCTGCCCTGTTCACCGACGCCACACCTGTGCTTTCATGCCACTGTGGGAGCTGACCAACGCCAGCTGACCCAGGTGACGCCCGCCGAGTGCAGCGACGCCTTCGCGCTCGCTGCCCTGGAGATTCAGCGTCACCGGGAGCACGGCTGTGTCGGAGAGCCAGGTTTCCTTGACCGGTACGCCGACGCCTGGCTGGCGGAACGAGAACGGCGTCCCTCCTGGCTCGCCAAGACACTTGATGGCAGACCTGTGAGTGCCGTCATGTTGCATCTGGTGTCTCCGTTGCCGAAGCCTGGGCGGGTGGGGCGCCCCTGGGCGCACCTCACCACCCTCTACGTCAGTCGTGATGCGCGCCGTAGTGGTGTCGGGGAGAGCCTCGTGCATGCCGCTCTGGACTGGTGCAGTGACCGTCATGTCCTCTGGATTCAGTTGAGTAGCAACGTGACTGCTGCGGGCCTCTACCGGCGGGCAGGTTTCCGGCCAGTGGGCGATCGCCTGCTATATCTCGCACCCCACGAGCGCCTCACACCCCCGTGACCCTCAGGGGGGTGAGCACACGGCAAGGACGCACCCGCACGCTGCGAAGTGCCGCCCTCAGCCGCTGGTTAGGATCAAAGACATGACCACGCCGTACGAGGAGAATGCCGTCACCGATGCCGCGCCGGAAAGCGATTTCACGCGGGTCGATGATGGTTTTCAACGGTTGTGGACCCCGCACCGGATGGCATACATCTCAGGGGAACGCCCCAGCGCCGACGCGGGCGAAGGATGTCCGTTCTGTGCTGCGCCCGGTAAGGACGACGCTGACGGATTGATCGTGCACCGCGGCCGGAGCTGCTTCGTGGTGATGAATCTTTTCCCTTACAACCCCGGACATGTCTTGATCTGCCCGTATCGGCACGTGGCGTCGTACATCGACCTCACCGTGGCGGAGACAGCCGAGTTTGCGGACCTGACTCAACGTGCGGTCCGCGCATTGCAGCGTTCGTCTCGACCCCAAGGTTTCAACCTCGGCATGAATCAGGGCAGTGTCGCTGGAGCCGGCGTCGCTGCGCACCTGCACCAACACGTCGTACCTCGATGGGGTGGGGATGCTAACTTCCTGCCGATCATCGCCCAGACCAAAGCGTTGCCCACCCTCCTGGAGGACGCTCGCCGCTCTCTCGTCGAAAACTGGCGGTGAGTGCGATGTCTGCTCCGCAGGACCCATTGGGTGTCCCGCCACGAGTGCGTCCGGTGCTGGTTTACGACGGTGACTGCGGGTTTTGTACGTCGTCGGCGCGCTGGGCGGCCCGCACCTCAGGTGGACGGTATGACGTGACCCCCTGGCAGCAGGCCGATCTGAGTGCCCTCGGCCTGACCAGGCAGGAATGTCTCACCGCTGTCCGGTGGGTGGACACAGACGGGACACCTGCTGCTGGCCACCTGGCCATCGCTGCCGCGATGCGCCACGGAGACCGTTGGCTCGCACCGTGGGGGATGGTGATGGCCAGTCGACTAGTGGATCCTGTTGCGGCTGCTGTGTATCGGTGGGTGGCAGCTCACCGGCATCAGCTTCCTGGTGGTGACGGCAGCTGCGCCTTGCCGAGCGATCAGCCCACCTGATAACGCTCCTCCTGGGCATTGACGTCTTGTCAGGAGGGGCCGCGTCAGGAGGGGCACAGACGCGATGATCTCTCCGTCAAGCGTGATGGGGTCGGAACGTTGTCCCGGCCCCATCACGCCGATGCCGCACCGTCAACGCGGTCACTCTTTGGTCAGATGCTCCTTGACCAAAGTGGTGGGCATCTGTTCGTAACCGACCATCTGCCGGGTAAATGAGCCAGCCCCGTGGGACAGCGAGCGCAGGTCCACGGCGTAGCGGGAGAGTTCCAGCTGGGGGACCTCAGCTTTGATGACGGATACCCCGTCTTGATCTCCTGGTTCCGTGCCTTGAAGGCGGCCGCGGCGGCCTTGAAGGTCGGTCATCACAGCGCCGACGTAGTCATCGGAGACGGTGACAGTGAGCAGGTCGACGGGTTCGAGCAGGGTCGTCGTCCCGGTTTTAGCAGAGGCTTCCTTCAAAGCTAGAGCGCCAGCCATCTGGAATGCCGCGTCCGAGGAGTCAACGGAGTGCGCTTTGCCGTCGTACAAGGTGACCTTGACGTCCACCATCGGGTAGCCAGCGATGACACCTTTCTCGAGTTGTGCCCGGACACCTTTTTCGACGGAAGGGATGAATTGTCTTGGCACTGAACCACCGACAACTTTGTCGATGAATTCCACCCCGGCGCCGCGCTCGTTGGGTTCGACCGAGATGTCACAGACCGCGAACTGGCCGTGACCCCCTGACTGTTTGACATGGCGTCCGTGTCCGCTGGAGGAGCCGACGAAGGTTTCCCGCAAGGCGATGCGTAAGGGTTCGACGGAGACGTTGACGTTGAGTTTGTTTTTCAACCGGTCCATGACCATGTCGGCATGGGTTTGCCCCATCGTCCACAGCACGACCTGGCTGGTTTCCGCGTTGTGTTCGACCCGCAGTGAGGGGTCACCGGCGGCGAGTCGCTGCAGCGCCGACGGCAGTTTGTCCTCGTCGGAGCGGGTGGCGGCGCGTACCGCTACCGGCAGGAGCGCGTCGGGCATGTCCCAGGGCTCCATGACGAGGGGGGATTCCTTGTCGGAGAGGGTGTCAGAGGTTTGCGCGGTGGGGAGTTTGGCGACGACTGCGAGGTCTCCGGCGATGGCGGATTCTTTGGGGCGCAGGGTGTCTCCGAGGGGGGAGCTGAGTGGCCCGACTTTGACGTCCTCGTCATGGTCGTGGTGTCCCTCAATCTCGCGTCCAGACATGGATTCCATGTGTCCGGAGACGTGGATGAGAGCGTCAGGGGTGAGGGTGCCGCTGAAAACGCGGACGAGGGCGACGGCTCCGACGTAGGCGTCAGAGGTGGTTTTGACGACTTCAGCGACGAGCGGGCCGGTGGGGTCGGCGTTCAGGGTGGGGCCGTCGGCGCCTTGGACGGTGAAGACGCGGGGGAGGGGGTGGAGTGTGGGTGGGGGGAAAGCGTTTTCGATGAGGTGAAGGAGGACGTCGATGCCAGCGCCGGTGCCTACGGAGAGGGGGAGCACGGGGTGGAAGGTGCCGTGTGCGACGGCTTTGAGCAGGGCAGCTTCGATGACATCGAAGCTGATGTCTTCCCCGCCGAGGTAACGGTCGAGCAGGGTGTCGTCTTCGGCTTCTTGGATGATGCCTTCGAGCAGACCGGACTGATAAGTGTCGAAGATGTCGATGTGTTCGGGGCCGGTTTTGCGCACGAGACGTTCGGGGCCGGTGTAGTCGTGGACTTCGCCGAGGACGAGGTCGACGGTGCAGTCCAGCGAGCCGTCCTTGCCGACGAGGGGGACTGCCAGGGGCATGACGCCGTCGCCGAAAACGTCTTGGCATTCTGCGAGGACGGATTCGAAGTCGCCGCGTCCAGCGTCGAGTTTGGTGATGGCCACGGCTCGAGGCATGCCCACGGCGGCACATTCGTGCCAGAGCCGTCGGGTGCCTGCGTCGACGCCGTCTGCTGCGGAGACCACGAAGAGTGCAGCATCAGCTGCTCGTAGTCCGGCGCGCAGGTCGCCGACGAAATCGGGGTAGCCGGGGGTGTCGATGATGTTGATGACCACGTCACCATGGGCCACCGCGGCCACGGACAGTTGGGTCGACCGGTCGTCGCGTGCCGGTGGGCGATACCCGGCGGTGGTGGTGACGAGCAGATGGTCGAACAATCGTGTCTTCCCGGACCCGCTGGGTCCGACGAGCACGACATTGCGCAACTGGTCCGAGGACGTGGCGACGGGGGACGACGTGGTGGTAGATGCTCTGCCGCTCATGCCCTTACACCCTGCTACGGGTCTGCCTCCGCGACAAGGACTTCGGCGGGAAAAGGTCTGATTGACAGGTCACATCCCGTGCCACGCGCGTCGGCGTGTCGCATGGAAGTCGGGGGTGGGCGGGCAGGTTGGGGTGTGGCTCGGGCGTCCGGGACGCTGGTGATCAGTAGTCTGGGGGCACCATGTTGAACCGATTCGCTCGCGCCTTCATCACCCGACTGCTCACTCCTGTTGCCCGGCTGGCCCTGAAGTGTGGGCTGACCCCGGATGCGGTCACCATCATCGGCACCATCGGTGTCTGCTTGGGGGCGTTGGTTTTCTTCCCCCGACACCAGTTCCTAGCGGGCACGTTGGCGATTGTGGTGTTCGTGTTCTCTGACACGTTGGACGGCACAATGGCTCGGCTGTCTGGGCGGGCTAGCACGTGGGGAGCCTTCCTGGATTCCACCTTGGATCGGGTCGGTGACGGCGCGGTGTTTGGTGGGTTGCTGTTGTGCTTCGCGGCTCGGCCGGACGGGATGTTGACCGCCTGGTTTGCGTTGGCCTGCCTCGTGTTTGGTTTTGTGACCAGTTATGCGCGCGCCCGCGCAGAAGGCTTGGGGGTGTCCGCAGCGAATGTCGGGATCGCCGAGCGCGCTGACCGGTTGGTGGTTGCCTTGGTCGCGACTGGCCTGACTGGCTTGTTTGATCTGCCAGACATGGTGCTCACCGTCACCTTGGGAATCTTGGCGGTAGCTAGCGCCATCACGGTGCTGCAGCGGATGGCTGCTGTGCGGGCGCATATCGTTGCGGCCTCGTGAGGTGGGCTGAGCGGGCCTCGTTGTGGGCTTTCCGGGGGGGATGGTCGGCGGTGCGCCGGTTGCCATCTCGTACGGCGTACCGGCTTTTTGACACGATTGCTGACGCCGCTTACGCCCGGGATGTCCAGGATGTACGCCGATTACGGGCCAACTACGCGATGGTGCACCCATTGATGTCGTCCCCGGAGTTGGAGTCAGTGGTGCGTGCCGGGATGCGTTCGTACTTGAGGTATTGGTGCGAAGCCTTCCGGTTGCCGGAGTTCACGGTGGAGCAGGTGCGGGCCTCGGTCCGTGCTGTGGGGACCTCAACGGCGGAAGCTGAGCTGCAACAAGGTCGTTCGGTGGTGGCATTTTTGGCGCATATGGGCAACTGGGATCTGGCGGGAGCGTGGTCTGGGTCGTCGTTCGCTCCCGTCACCACCGTCGCAGAGCGGTTGCGCCCGGAGGAACTGTTCGAGGAATTTCTCTCGTTCCGCACCAGATTGGGTATGCATATTGTCCCATTGACCGGCGGGCCTGCACCGTTTCCGTTGCTCGTGGAGGCGGCCCGCGCCGGTGGGCGGTTGATTCCGTTGCTGGCGGACCGAGACCTGTCCGAACGGGGAGTCCCAGTGACCTTTTGCGACCGTCCAGCACGGATGGCCGCTGGACCGGCAGCGGTAGCTGTGGCTTCTGGGGCCAGGTTGTATCCGGTGTCGGTGCATTACGAACCGGTGCCGGTCGCGGTGGTTCCTTCCGGATGGCGCGCGGTAGTGACTTTCCACGACGAGGTCACCGATCCAGGGGCGGGATCAACCCGGGACCGGGTGGCTGTGATGACGCAGGAGTGCGCGTCGGTGTTCTCGGCGGTGGTGCGGGAGCACACGGCAGACTGGCACATGATGCAGCAGGTGTTCACCGGTGAGGCGGTGCTGGGAGGTCGGGATGGGATCCCCCGCGGCGCAACAGGGCCGGGCGACCAGACCGGACCGGTCCCCGACGAGGTGATGTGATGCGGGTCGGGATTGTGTGTCCATACAGTTTCGATGTCCCGGGGGGCGTGCAGTTCCACGTGCGGGACCTCGCGGAGCACCTCATTGGTGTCGGACATAACGTGGAGGTCTTGGCTCCGGCGGAGGAGGACACTCCGTTGCCGTCGTACGTGATCGGCACCGGACGGGCCGTGCCGATTCCGTATAACGGGTCGGTGGCACGGCTAGCTTTCGGCCCGAGAGCTGCGGCGAAGGTATCGCGGTGGTTGGAGCAGGGACGTTTTGACGTGGTGCACATCCACGAACCGATTGCACCAAGTTTGTCGATTCTCGCGTTGTGGGCGGTGGAGGCCCCCACGGTGGCGACTTTCCACACCAGTTATGTCCGCAGCAGGGCGATGCAGGCGGCGTACCCGATGGTGCGAGGGGCGTTTGAGAAGATCCACGGCCGAATCGCGGTGTCGGAGGCGGCACGGGAGACCGTCATCACCCACGTCGGTGGCGATGCCGTGGTCATCCCCAACGGCGTGTTCGTGGACCGATTTGCGTCGGCGCCTCCCGCACCGCAATGGCAGGGGTCACCGCATGCCCCGACCGTGGCCTTCCTAGGGCGGATCGACGAACCTCGCAAGGGGTTACCGCTGCTGTTGGAGGCGTTACCTGCTGTGGTGGCTCGTCACCCGGGGGTTCGAGTGCTGGTCGCTGGGTACGGCGACGTGACGGCCGCGCACGGTCGCGTCCCAGCGTCGGTGCGGAGCCACGTGGAGTTCCTCGGTGGGATCGACGATGCACAGAAAGCGTCGTTGCTGACTTCGGTGGACGCCTATGTGGCGCCGCACCTGGGTGGCGAAAGCTTCGGGATCGTGTTGGTGGAGGCGCTGGCAGCTGGGGCGCCGGTTGTTGCCAGCGATCTCGGTGCGTTCCATCGGGTGTTGGATTCGGGGCGGGCGGGGCGGTTGTTCCGCAGCGGTGATCCAGCCGATCTGGCACGGGTATTGGGCGACGTGCTGTGTGACACTTCGGGACGCGAGTCGCTGCGCAAGTCTGGGCGGAGTTATGTGCGCCGGTATGACTGGGCGACCGTGGCGGCGGATGTGCTTGCTGTCTACGAGACGGTGATTGAGGGGACTTCCGCTGTCGCTGATCGCGAGGTGTTTTCCCCTCGGATGCTGTTACGCCGTTCTGAGAACGGAGGTGTGCGGTGAGCGTGGTAGAACTGGTCACCCTCGTGGTGACGGTGCTGCTGGCTTTCGCCTGGTACCTGACCTACACCGCAGCTCGATTGCACCGGTTACACACTCGCGTTGAAGGCACCTATGCGGCATTGGATGCGCAATTGGTACGACGAGCTGAGGCGGTCCTGGAGGTCGCCAACAGTGGGGTGGTCGACCCGGCAGGCGCGCTGATCCTGGCTGGTGCCGCCACCGACTCGGTCGAGGGTGGTGAGGCGGATCAAACGGCCCGAGAAGCGATCGAGAGCGACCTCACCCAGGCGATTCGTCTGGTCCTGTATCGCGACGACGAGGGCGACCGCACACCAGACGGCGAAGGGGTGCTCGCCGCGTGGGCTGGCCCACCAGAGGACGGCACGGGCACGGAAGACAGTGACCAGGCCGTCGGGCGAGCTGTGGCCCAGCGGCTGGTGTCATCCGGTCAGCGGGTCATCCTGGCACGCCGGTTCCACAACGACGCGGTGATCGACGTGCAACGCCTTCGACGTAACGTGCTGGTACGAGCCTTTCATCTGGCGGGGCACACGGACGTGCCTCGGACGGTGGAGTTTGACGACGATCCCGGCGCCGGAGGCTGACCTTCGCAGGCCGAGATCTCGGATGTCGAGGCGGGCAGATGCAGACTACGACTAGGCTTCGGCAACGGTGCCCTGCCGGTGTGGAACTGGCGGGCCCGGCCCAAGGGGGCCTGCCGAGGCGATGCCATCGCCCGGGGAGGATCGGCCGATCCGTGACGATCCGGCCAGCAGCAGAAAGGCGATCAAGGTGTCCGACCACACCCCTACCACCGGAACGTCCCGCGTGAAGCGTGGCATGGCCGAGATGTTGAAGGGCGGCGTCATCATGGACGTCGTCACACCGGAGCAGGCGAAGATCGCCGAAGATGCCGGTGCGGTGGCCGTCATGGCTTTGGAGCGGGTTCCCGCCGATATTCGTGCCCAAGGCGGCGTGTCCCGGATGAGTGACCCAGACATGATCGCCGGGATCATTGAGGCTGTCTCCATCCCGGTGATGGCTAAAGCCAGGATTGGACATTTCGTTGAGGCCCAGGTGTTGCAGAGCCTCGGCGTCGACTACATCGACGAGTCTGAGGTGCTGACCCCGGCTGATTACGAAAACCACATCGACAAATGGGCCTTCACTGTGCCTTTCGTCTGTGGGTCAACCAACCTGGGGGAGGCATTGCGTCGGATCACCGAGGGTGCCGCGATGATCCGGTCAAAGGGTGAGGCCGGCACCGGTGATGTCTCCAACGCGACCACCCACATGCGAGCGATGCGCAAGGAAATTCGCCGCTTGCAAAACATGGCCGAGGACGAGCTGTACGTCGCCGCGAAGGAGCTTCAAGCGCCGTACGAACTGGTCAAAGAGGTCGCTCAGACCGGCAAGCTGCCGGTCGTGTTGTTCACCGCTGGCGGGATCGCCACCCCGGCCGACGCCGCCATGATGATGCAGCTCGGCGCGGAGGGTGTCTTCGTGGGCTCGGGTATTTTCAAGTCCGGCAACCCGGCCCAACGAGCAGCTGCCATCGTGAAAGCCACCACCTTCTACGACGACCCCAAGGTCATCGCTGAGGTCTCTCGTGGCTTGGGCGAGGCCATGGTCGGCATCAACGTGGATGAGATTCCGCAGCCGCACCGCCTCGCTGAGCGTGGATGGTGACATATCTCACACACGGTGGCTGATCCAGCAACGATCAACCATCGCAGGACGTCTCGGCCTGTGACACAACCCGGCCGAGACGTCCCACTGCACGCACAACGGGACCAACGTCCAGGTTCCCCATCCCAATTTCGGGGAAGCTGTCGCACGACCACTCGACCACAGCGCAAGGTTCTCCCATGACATCCATCGGCACCGGGGAAGGAACACCTCCCACACGCCCCGGCGAAGACTCAGAGCGTCCCTCGCAGGAAAACCTGACGATGCACGACTCCGGTGACTCCGGTTACCACAAGACCCTCACTGCCCGACAGGTCCAGATGATCGCCATCGGCGGCGCCATCGGTGTGGGCCTCTTCCTCGGTGCGGGCAAACGACTGGCCATCGCTGGCCCCTCGCTGATCCTGTCCTACGCCTTCTGCGGCGTCATCGCGTTCTTCCTGATGCGAGCCCTCGGCGAGCTCGTCATGCACCGCCGCTCCTCGGGCTCATTCGTCTCCTACGCTCGCGAATTCTTCGGCGACCGCTGGGCCTATTTCGCCGGCTGGATGTACATGCTCAACTGGATGACCTCTGGCATCGCCGAGATCACCGCTATCGCCACCTACTTCTCCCGCTGGACCAGCATGCCCCAGTGGATCACCGCCCTCATCGCGCTCGCCGTGGTGCTGGTCATCAACCTGCTCAGCGCCAAAGCCTTCGGAGAGCTTGAGTTCTGGGCAGCGCTCCTCAAAGTCGCTGCACTGGTCACCTTCATCCTGGTGGCCACCTTCCTGGTCCTCACCCAGGCCAACATCGGCGGACACCAGGCTGGCTTGCACAACCTGACCTCACCCGACGGTTTCTTCCCCAACGGCGACATGCTCGCCTTCGTGCTGGTCATGCAGGGTGTCATCTTTGCTTACGCGACCATCGAGCTCGTCGGCACCGCCGCCGGCGAAACCCAGGACGCCGAGAAGGTCATCCCCAAGGCAGTGCGCGCCGTGATCTACCGGATCGCGTTCTTCTACGTCGGATCGGTGTTCCTGCTGGCCTGCCTGCTGCCTTACAACATGTACAAGGGCACTGAGTCACCCTTCGTGACCGCCTTCGGTGCCATGGGGTACAGCTGGATGGGCGACCTGATGAACCTCATCGTCATCACCGCCGCCCTGTCATCCTGCAACTCCGGCCTGTACTCCACCGGGCGCATCCTGCGATCACTGGCTTTCGCTGGTGAAGCCCCCCGGTTTACCGGATACATGAACAAGAACGGTGTCCCTGCCGGCGGCATCCTGTTCACCGCATCGGTGTACTGCCTCGGCGTCGTCCTCAACATTGTGATGCCCGCGCATGCCTTCGAGATCGCAGTGGAGACCGCTGCCGTCGGCATCGTGTGGACCTGGGGCACCATCTTTGCCTGCCAGATCGCCCTGCGGAAACGCATCAACGCCGGCCAGGCAGCGCCGACCTCATTCCCCATGCCCGGCGCGCCGTACACCTCCTGGATGGGCATCATCGCCCTCGTCGGGATCATCCTGATCATGATCGCCGACCCCGGCGCCAACAACTTCAACCTGTACGTCCTCGCAGCTGCCGGAGGCTTCATCGCTGTCCTCGCCGTCGCCTGGCCGTTCGTGGCGAAGAAGAAGGCCAGCAACCCGGCGCTGCAGAACGCCTCGGAGATCAGCTTCTGATCGATCGCCGACAATGAGATCACGCTGACTGCGGGGTGGGACTGGTCAAGCCAGGCTCACCCCGCATCGGGCTATCCCGGCGCCTGGGCCCTACCCCACTCGCACCCAGACGGCCCAGCATCACCCGGTAGCGAGCGCCCTCGGACGGTTCCGCAACTCCACGCCGCGGGCAGTAATGTGCCCCCTCGTGAGCACACCACTAATCGGGGTCCTGGCCGTCCAAGGAGACGTCCGAGAGCACGCCCACGCCTTGGAGCGGGTTGGCGCCCGCACCTGCGCCGTACGTCGTCCTGAGGAACTCACCGCCGTGGACGCGCTCGTCATCCCCGGCGGTGAATCCACCGTCATGGATAAACTCGTACGGGCTTTTGGCCTCCAAGAGCCCTTACGGGAACGGCTACGCGACGGATTGCCGGCGTATGGCTCCTGTGCGGGCATGATCATGCTGGCCGACCGCATCGCCGATGCTCGCCCCGATCAGGAAACCCTCGGCGGACTGGACGTCACCGTGCGCCGTAACGCCTTCGGCCGCCAGGTCGACAGCTTCGAAACCGACCTCCAGGTGGAGGGCATTGTGGAGCCCGAACGCCCCCTACGGGCGGTATTCATTCGCGCACCATGGGTGGAATCCGTCGGACCACAAGCGCAAGCGCTCGCCACCGTTGAGCACGGTCCGGCCGCCGGTCGTGTGGTCGCCGTTCGGCAAGGATCTTTGATCGCGACGTCTTTCCACCCGGAGATGGGTGGAGATGACCGGGTGCATGCAGCTTTCGTGCAGATGGTGCGCTCGGCGTAAGATCGACGAGGTTTCCCCCGGGTCAGCCGCCGTCGGGGGTTGACAAGGAACGACAGGGAGACGACTAGCGATGAGTGGCCACTCCAAGTGGGCGACGACCAAGCACAAAAAGGCCGCGATCGACGCCAAGCGGGGAAAGCTCTTCGCCAAGTTGATCAAAAACATTGAGGTCGCAGCGCGGACCGGTGGGGGAGACCCTGCTGGTAACCCGACGCTGTACGACGCGATTCAGAAGGCCAAGAAAGCCTCTGTGCCCAACGACAACATTGATCGCGCGGTCAAGCGTGGGTCCGGCGCGGAAGCGGGTGGCGCCGAGTACCAGAACATCACGTACGAAGGCTACGCACCTGGTGGGGTCGCGGTCCTGATCGAGTGCCTCACCGACAACCGCAACCGTGCCGCCTCCGAGGTGCGCGTCGCCTTGACCCGCAACGGGGGCTCACTGGCCGACCCCGGTTCGGTGTCTTACCTGTTCACTCGCAAGGGCGTCGTCATGGTGCCCAAAGCGCAAAAGGATGGGGAAACGACCGAAGATGCTCTGCTTGAGGTCGTCCTCGACGCTGGCGCTGAAGAGGTCGAAGACTTCGGTGACAGCTTCCGGATCATGTCTGAGGCAACCGACTTCGTCGGAGTACGCACTGCACTCCAGGACGCTGGAATCGACTACGACTCCGCCGAAGCTGAGTTCGTGCCGAGTGTCGAGGTGGCCCTGGACGTTGACGGCGCTCGCCGGATGATGCGGCTGGTTGATGCCCTTGAAGACAGCGATGACGTGCAGAACGTCTGGGTCAACGGGGATGTGAGCGACGAGGTCGCTGCCCAACTCGACGCCGAGGACTGAGTTTCCGCCGCGTTGACGTGCTCTGAGCTGTTGGGCTCGGGTCGAGACATGTGTCCGCGCCGCACCGGTGACCCACTGGTGCGGCGCGGCGCTGTCTGACGGCACCCGAGCCGCAGGTAGGGTGTTGCTAGAACAGATGTGCGACGACAGGAGGCCGATTGATGCGGGTGCTGGGAGTTGATCCTGGGCTCACCCGGTGCGGTCTCGGTGTGGTCGAGGGTGAGCTGGGTCGGTCATTGACCATGGTGGACGTCGGGGTGATTCGTACCCCCGCACAGGAGCCCATCGCGCGCCGGTTGTTGGCGGTGTCAGAGCACATCGATGAATGGTTCGATCGATACCAGCCGGATGCTGTCGCGGTAGAACGGGTCTTTGCCCGCCACGATGTGTCCACCATCATGGGGACAGCTCAGGCCAGTGCTATCCCGTTGATCGCAGCTGCCCGGCGGGGGCTGCCCGTGGCGATGCACACGCCTAGCGAAGTCAAGGCCGCCGTGACCGGCAACGGCCGGGCGGATAAGGCTCAGGTCACCATGATGATCACCCGCATCCTTCGGCTGTCGCAGAGCCCCCGACCTGCCGATGCAGCGGATGCTTTGGCACTGGCGGTGTGTCATATGTGGCGTGGTGGCGCGCAACAACGTTGGGCCGCTGCCGTTGCGGCGCAACAGCAAGATCGGCCTGCACTGTCAGGCGGGACGGGGCCTCGCCGTGGGGTCAATAGGAAGGTAGCTCGATGATCTCCTCTGTGACTGGTCGCGTCACCTCTGTGGGTCTTGACCAGGTCGTGATCGAGGTGGGTGGCGTCGGATTGACGGTGCGGACCACGATCGGCACCGCTGAGGGATTAGCTCTTGGGGCGGGAGCGACCTTATCGACGTCGTTGGTGGTCCGGGAGGACTCGCTGACGTTGTATGGTTTTGCGACCGCCACCGAACGCGACCTCTTTGATGTGGTTCAGACGGTTTCAGGGGTGGGTCCCAGGCTGGCATTGGCCATGCTGGCAGTACATCCGCCTCAGGTGCTGTGCACCGCGATCACCACCGGTCAGGTGGCGGTCTTGACGAAGGTGCCAGGGATCGGCAAAAAGAGCGCCGAACGACTGGTGCTGGAGCTTCGGGACAAGGTGTCGGGGTGGGCGAGGTCCAGTAGCACAGTCGAGATAGCGGCAGAGTCCGACCAGATGGACTGGTCAGAGCAGGTGCTGCAAGCTCTGGTGGGGTTGGGCTGGTCGACAAAGCAAGCTGAAGGGGCGATGGCTCGAGTCGCGCAAGCACCACATGCCCCATCCTCGGTCCCGCAAGCCCTTCGCGCGGCTTTGCAGGAGTTGGGCCGATGACCGAGCCGGAGGCTACGACGGATGGGTCGTACGACGCGACGGCGCGAGTAGTGGACCCTGTGGTTGGGGCGGATGACGACGAACAACGGGTCGAAGCCGCTTTGCGTCCCAGACGGCTGGCTGATGTCGCCGGTCAGGACCGAGTGTGCGACCAGTTGGGGCTGGTCTTAGAAGCTGCCCGGCGTCGGGGTTCTCCGCCGGACCACGTGTTGCTGTCGGGCCCGCCAGGGTTGGGTAAGACGACCCTGGCGATGATTGTCGCCGCAGAGTTGGAAGCGCCGATCCGGATCACCAGCGGCCCAGCGATCCAACACGCTGGAGATTTGGCGTCGATCCTGTCGAGCCTGACTGAAGGCGAAGTGCTCTTCCTTGACGAGATCCACCGGATGAGTCGACCGGCCGAAGAGATGCTCTATCTAGCGATGGAAGATTTTCGGGTCGACGTCATCGTCGGAAAGGGCCCAGGTGCGACGGCAATTCCGTTGGAGTTGCCGCCTTTCACCGTGGTAGGAGCTACCACCAGAGCTGGATTGTTGCCTGCGCCTTTGCGGGATCGTTTCGGTTTCACCGGTTATCTGGATTATTACGATGTCAACGATCTGGTGAGTATCGTTCGTCGATCAGCCTCATTGCTGGGTGTCTCAGCGCATGAGGACGGAATCTCGGAGATCGCGCGTCGATCACGGGGCACACCGCGGATCGCGAACCGGTTATTGCGCCGGGTGCGTGACTGGGCTCAGGTCCATGGGCGGGATGTCGTCGACTATGAGGCGGCGATGGCGGCGTTGGAGTTGTTTGATGTTGACCCGCGCGGTCTGGACCGTCTCGACCGCGCGGTACTAGAAGCGTTATGCCGACGGTTTGGTGGCGGACCAGTCGGGTTGACCACCTTGGCTGTTGCGGTGGGAGAAGAGCCTGACACCGTGGAAACAGTCGCCGAGCCCTATCTCGTGCGTGAGGGGTACATGCTGCGCACCCCTCGCGGTCGGGCCGCCGCAGGGCTGGCGTGGGCTCATCTGGGGCTGACGCCACCGCCGACAGCGTGGGGTGCAGCGGAGGCCACGCTCGACCTCTGATTCGGGGAGGAGAGGGATGGTAGTGCAGCACAGAATGGCACTGTCGCCCCTCGGAGAACCTTTGTCCTGAATGGGTTTTCAAGGCAGTTCCCGGACGCGACGCGATACATCTCACGTCGCTGTTCGGCGGGGCGTGTTGGCGCGCAACAGAGCACGTCACCTAAACTCGCTCGGGTGCCTGCGCAAACCCTCGGGGGAGCGTGGGTCCGGCGCGGCCCCGAGAAGGGTCACGACCCTGGCGCGATGCGAGGACCTCACACGATGGCGAAGAACCCATATCGGCGTAGGCCGATCCGTACGTTGATTGCGATGTTCGTGATCACGCTCGGCCTCACCGGATTTCTCGGTGCGGTGCACACCTGGGGGGAGGCCCAGCTGACTCCAAAGCTGGGTCTGGACCTCGAAGGTGGGACCCAGATGGTCCTGCAACCACTGGTACGCCAGGGGCAGGAGGTCAATGCCGAGGAGCTGTCCCGAGCGGTCGACATCATCCGTAAACGTGTCGACGGCCAAGGTGTCGCCGAGGCGGAGGTGAGCACCCTCGGCAACAATGTGGTCGTCACCGTTCCAGGCAAAATCACCCAGGAACAACAGAAGGCGCTAGAGCAGTCCAGCCAGATGCGGTTCCGGCCGGTGCTAGCCATCCTGCCGACTGGAGAAGGTGCGGGAAACCAACCGAGCAACCCGGCAACGCTGCCCGGCGCTAAAGAGCCTCCGGCTGGCAACCCATCCTCGTTGCCGGGAAAGCCGTCCGGGTCGGCGTCGTCGAGCGCTCCGGCAGCCTCGTCGCCAGCCTCGGCGTCCGCTAAGCCGAGCGCGTCCCCATCTGCGTCAGCTTCCACCAGCGCTGCCCGCGGAGTCATACCCCAGGGAATGGTCCAGGGAGAAGCTGCACTGGCGCCTGCTGCAGATCCCACCACCCCTGCGGCCTCAGCAACGTCGAAGGCGGCCCCAACCAGCGCGGGAACGAGCGCTCCAGCCACCCCGGCGGCCCCAAGCACCCCGGCCGCACCGTCCAGTTCAATGGGCAACCCCTTCCGCAGCGCCCCGCCGAATCCGTTGGCACCCGGAGAGACCCCTAAGTGGTCGGACTCGTTGAAGAACGACCCCAAGCGTCTGGCCGAATACGCCACCAGTCAGAGTTGGCTCGGCCCCCAGCTGCAGCAGCAAGTCATCTCGTTGACCTGCCCGCAGAAGGATTTCGATCCGACGAAGGAAGACCTCACCAAACCGTTGGTGGTATGCGGTAGCCCAGACCCGCGAGCTGACCACAAAGTGACGGAAAAGTACGTCCTCGGCCCATCGATCCTCACGGGTGACAGCCTGTCCGATGCCAGCTCCGGCCCGCAGACCACCCAGCAGGGCGCTACGACCGGCAAATGGGTCGTGCACCTGAAGATGCAAAGCGGCCATGCCACAGATGTGTACGCCGGAGTGAGCCAGCTCATGGTGGGCTTGCAGGCCCCGCGGAACCAGCTCGCTGTCGTCTTGGACAACCGGGTAGTTTCCGCGCCGTACTTCTCCTCTCCGATCCTGGATGGGTCAGCCGAGATCAGCGGCAATTTTGATGCGGATTCTTCGAAGCTCCTTGCGGATCAGTTGAAGTTCGGTGCGTTGCCGATGTCCTTCCAGTCCCAGGAGTTGCAGAGCATCAGCCCGACAATTGGTGGCGATCAGCTGTCCAAGGGTTTGATTGCTGGTGCGATTGGCTTGCTCCTGGTCATCATGTATTCGATGGTGCAATATCGCGCGCTGGGCTTCGTCACGGTTGCCTCCATCGCGGTGGTCGCCTTGCTGACCTACCTGACCATCACCCTCTTCGGGTGGAGCCAGAACCTTCGCCTGACTATGGCCGGTGTGACCGGAGCGATCGTCGCTATCGGTACCACCGCGGACAGCTTCATCGTCTACTTCGAGCGAGTCCGCGACGAGATCCGTGAAGGTCGTGCCTTGACCGCTGCGGTAGAGACCGGGTGGGACCGCGCAAAACGCACCATCTTGATTTCTGACGCGGTGAACTTCCTCGCGGCGGCGGTGCTCTACGCCTTGGCTGCGAGCAACGTGCGTGGCTTCGCGTTCATGCTCATGTGGACGACGATCCTAGACATTGTCGTCACCTTCCTGTTCACTCACCCGCTGCTGTCTTTGCTGGTGACCACCAAGTTCTTCGGCGGCGGTCACCCTTGGTCCGGTCTGTCACCGGAACGCCTGGGCGCGGTACCCCGCTATCGCGGGCGCGGCCGGGTGTCGACATCAGCAGCCACGAGGGACGGCGCCGGTCAGGCCAAGGGAGCGACGGCATGAACATCGCCACATTCGGTAATGATCTCTACACCGGACGGCGCTCGATCGACTTCGTCGGTCGGCGTAAGACCTGGTATCTGATCTCGTTGGTCCTGTTTGTCCTGGCTGTCGCGGGGTTGGGTGTTCGTCAGCTCAACCTGGGCATCGAATTCACCGGGGGCTCGGACTTCCGGGTCGCGTCAGTCTCAGCCGACGCGATGAATAACTTCGAGAGCAAAGCTCGAGAGACGGTCGCCAAGACCGGTGGCGTCGAGGGCGCCAAAGTCACCCAGGTCGGCAACTCTGACGTCCGGGTGGAGACCGGCCGGTTGGACGCCGACAAAGCGACCACGGTTGCCAACAGTCTGGCGCAAACCTTCGGGGTGCCTCACGATCGGGTCACCACCAGCGTGATTGGCCCGTCCTGGGGTGCTTCGGTGAGCAAGCAGGCCTTGCAGGCGTTGGCCTGGTTCCTCGTGTTGGTGTCCGCCGTCTTAGCGATATATTTCCGCACCTGGAAAATGGCGTTGTCCGCCCTGGTGGCGCTGTTCCACGACATTTTCATCACGGTCGGTATTTATGCTCTGGCTGGTTTTGAGGTGACTCCGGCATCGATGATCGGGTTCTTGACGATTCTCGGATACTCCCTCTACGACACAGTGGTCGTCTTTGACAAGGTCCGGGAAAATACCACTGAAGCGATCGGCAGCGGCCGACGTACCTACTCAGAGGCTGCGAACCTGGCGGTCAATCAGACGCTGGTCCGGTCAATCAATACGACCGTGGTGGCGCTGCTGCCTGTCGCTGCGATCCTGGTCATCGGCATTGTGGCCATTGGGCCTGGCACCTTGGTTGACCTGTCGCTGGCGTTGTTTGTGGGTATCGCGGTCGGGGCGTACTCCTCCATCTTCATTGCCACTCCGTTGCTTGCGCACTTGCGGGAGCGTGAGCCGAGCATGCAGGACTTGGCACACCGGGTGGAACGGCGTCGGCAGCGGGCGAAGGTCCACGCGAACGCCACCGGTTTTGATGTCGCTGACGAGGCAGCGGCGCCGGGTGACGATGCCTCAGGCTCAGATGCGCAGAGCAGCGAACCGGGACGTCGTACGACGATCGCTGATCGCAAGCGGGCGGCTCGCGCTGCCGGTCGTGTCATTCCCCACGACGATGATGACGACGACGATGCGCCACGGACCGTCACCGGTCGGCGTATCCACCCGTCATTGCAGTCCGGTGGTCCCAGGAACCAGCCGCGTCGGGTGCCGAGGTCGAAGCGATGACCACGGCAAGGCCAGCTCCCGAGGCTGGCTCCGTGGCGGAGTTGGTGGCTTCTAAGCTGCGTGAAATCCCGGATTTCCCGGTGGCGGGAGTGTTATTCCGAGACTTCACGCCGTTGCTCGCTGAAGGTGCCGCGCTCCGAGCTGTAGTGGACGACATCGCGACCCGATATCGCGATCGGATTGACGTGGTGGTCGGGATTGAGGCGCGCGGCTTCATCCTGGGTCCTGCGGTGGCCTGCGCCCTAGGGGTGGGTTTTGTGCCGGTCCGTAAGGCTGGCAAATTGCCGTGGCAGGTGCATGCCGTCGATTACGACCTGGAATACGGTCAGGCGACGATCGAGATGCATACCGACGCACTGCATGGCCAACCCCGGGCGCTGGTGATGGACGACGTCCTCGCCACTGGTGGGACGGCGGCTGCAGCGTGCGAATTGGTGGATCGGGCTGGCGGTGAGGTGGTCGCCGTTGAGGTCGTTATCGAGTTGGCAGAGCTGGGTGGTCGCGCTGCCCTCGAAGGTCGGACCGTGAGCTCAATGCTGACCTTGTGACCATGCCGCCTATGATCAGATCATGGACACAGTCGAGCCCTCCTCTGAACGGCAGGGCTCGACTGTGTCTGGTGATCAGAGCGGGCCACGAGCTGCAACCTCGGTGAATCAGCCTGCAAATCAGGCCATTCCTGCACAGTCTCATCCTGAGGCTCCCGGGCCGGTGGGCGTGATGCCCACTGCTTCACCTCCGGCAGCGCCGGTGTCTTCCTCATCGCGTGTCCGGGCTCGGCTGGCGCGTTTCGGGGGTCCGCGGCATCACACCAACCCAGCGTTGGAGCCTTTGCTGCGTGTCGTTCGGCAGACTCATCCGCGAGCGGATATCGCGATCATTGAGCGGGCTTACGAGGTCGCGGAGCGTGCCCACGACGGGCAAATGCGCAAGAGCGGCGACCCGTACATCACTCACCCGTTGGCGGTGACGCTGATCCTGGCGGAATTGGGCATGACCCCACCAACGTTGGCAGCCGCTTTGCTGCACGACACGGTGGAGGACACGGCGTACTCTCTGGATGACTTGCGCCGTGACTTTGGTGACGAGATCGCGATGCTGGTCGACGGCGTCACCAAACTGGAAAAGGTGCGGTACGGCGAGGCGGCTCAGGCTGAGACAGTCCGCAAAATGGTCGTGGCAATGGCCCGGGATATCCGAGTCCTGGTGATCAAACTTGCCGATCGACTACATAATGCTCGGACTTGGCGCTATGTCTCATCGGCATCAGCGGAGAAAAAAGCCAAAGAGACCTTAGAGATTTATGCCCCGCTGGCGCATCGGCTGGGCATGAACACCATTAAATGGGAGCTGGAAGACCTGGCTTTCGCCACGCTCTATCCCAAAGTATACGAAGAGATCGTCAGGCTGGTCGCCGAGCGGGCCCCAGCGCGCGATGAATACCTTGCTCAGGTCAAAGCGCAAGTCGCTGACGATTTAAAGGCTGCCCGGATCAGTTCGGTGGTGTCAGGGCGACCCAAGCATTACTACTCGGTGTATCAAAAAATGATCGTCCGAGGTCGTGATTTTGAAGACATTTACGACCTTGTTGCGGTGCGTGTCTTGGTCGATTCGGTCCGTGATTGTTATGCCGCATTGGGTGCGATGCATGCCCGTTGGACGCCCATGCCGGGGCGCTTCAAGGACTACATTGCGATGCCGAAGTTCAACATGTACCAGTCATTACATACGACAGTGCTCGGCCCCGGTGGTAAGCCTGTAGAGATTCAGATCCGTACCCACACGATGCACCGACGCGCCGAGTATGGTATTGCCGCCCACTGGAAATATAAGGAAGACGGCACTAAGGGTGACGGCGGCCGTGATGACACCACGGATATGGCGTGGTTGCGGCAATTGCTGGAATGGCAGAGGGACACCAGCGATCCGGGTGAGTTCCTTGAGTCTTTGCGCTTTGAGATCAACACACGTGAGGTCTATGTCTTCACCCCTAAAGGGGGTGTGGTGGCATTACCGTCGGGGTCAACATCCGTCGACTTTGCCTACGCCGTGCACACTGAGGTGGGGCATCACTGCATCGGTGCGCGAGTCAATGGCCGCTTGGTGCCGCTAGAGAGCCCACTCGACAATGGCGACATTGTTGAGGTGTTGACCAGCAAGGCAGATGGCGCCGGTCCGAGCCGTGACTGGTTGATGTTTGTGAAGAGCCCTCGGGCGCGCAACAAGATTCGGCAGTGGTTCAGCAAATCGCGGCGGGAGGAGGCGATCGAACAGGGGCGCGACGCGATCGCCAAGGCGATGCGAAAGCAGAATTTGCCGCTGCAGCGACTGATGAGCTCCGAAACGATGCACGACGTGGTGCAGCAGCTGCGTTTCCCCGACATTGACAGCTTGTATGCCGCGGTCGGCGAGGGCCATCTGTCGGCGCAAAGCATCGTGGAGAAAGTGGTGGCCGTCCACGGCGGCGCTGATGGCGCGACCGAGGACCTCGCGGAGGCGACGGTCCCTGGGCGCTACCGCTCCCGGAAACGCACCGACCCAGGTGTGGTGGTGGTGGGCACCTCCGATGTGTGGGTCAAGTTGGCGCGGTGTTGTATGCCGGTGCCAGGTGATCCCATTTTGGGGTTCGTCACCCGGGGCAGTGGGGTGTCGGTGCACCGGACCAACTGCACGAATGCCGCCACCTTGCAAAGTCAGCCTGACCGGTTGATCAACGTGGAGTGGTCACCATCAGCGTCGAGCCTGTTCTTGGTGGCGATCCAGGTAGAGACGTTGGACCGTAATGGGTTGTTGTCGGATGTGGCTCGGATCCTGGCGGATCATCACGTGAATATTTTGTCGGCGACCGCGCAAGCATCTCGGGACCGGATGGCCAGTCTGCGATTCACGTTCGAGATGGGAGATCCGGGGCATTTGGATCACGTCATCAAGGCAGTACGTCGCATCGACGGGGTGCTGGATGTATCCAGAGTCAATGGGACTCGTCCGTCCTGATCTGGGTGTGGTGCCCTCGCGAGTGCCGCGATGAGCTGATGGAGAGACACCGAACGGGTCGGGCTGGAACGCGATGAGCGTCCCGGCCCGACCCGTTTCAAGCTGGCTAGGGCAGTGTCAGTTGCCGAATTCAGCGAGTCCGCTCCGGGCCTGGGCGAGCCAGGCTTCGCGGGCTTCGAGTGCTTCTTTGGCTTTGCTGATGCGGCTGCTGTCACCGCTGGCTTCTGCTTTGGCGAGGTCTTTGCGCAGCCCTTCGCAGGCGGCTTCGAGCTGGGTGACTAGGCTCTGGGCGCGCGCGGCGACTTCAGGGTTGGTGCGCTGCCACTGCCGGTCTTCCGCGTCCCGGACGGCGGATTCGACGCGGCGCATCGCTTTTTCGATGCGGTCCACGTCGGCGCGGGGGACCTTCCCGGCGACATCCCATTTGTCCTGGATTGCTCGCAGTGCCTGTTTGGTGGCGGTCAGGTCGGTGATGGGCAGCAATGCCTGAGCTTGTGTGAGGAGCTCTTCCTTGACTACGAGGTTTTGGGCGAATTCGGCTGATTCGACGGCGACGACGTGATCCTTCGCGGTGAAGAAGGCGTCTTGGGCTGCTTTGAAACGGCTCCAGAGGGCGTCGTCATCAGTGCGGGAGGCCCGTCCGGCGTGGCGCCACCGATCCATGAGCCGTTTGAAAGCGCCAGCGGTGGGACCCCATTCGGTGCTGGTGGCGAGGCGTTCGGCTTCTGCGACGAGTTCTTCTTTGGCTGCTTTTGCGGCGGCTTGGGCACTGCCGAGCTGTGCGAAATGCACGCGGCGCATCTTGTCGAAGCCGTTACGGGCCGAGGAGAGTCGGTGCCATAGGGCTTGCTCGGTCTCTCGGTCGAGTTTGGGTCCTTGCCGTTGGGCGGCTTTCCAGTCGTCCAGCAGGGAACGCATCTGGGCGCTACTGGCTTTCCACTGGATCTTCTCTTCGGGTTGGCCTGCGAGGAGTTCGGCCGCTTCGACGATTTCGGTACGGCGCGCCGTCGCGGCTTCGCGTTCTTTGGCGCGTTCGGCTGCTTCGATGGTCTTGCGGGCTTCCACCGCGGTGGCGATGGTCTCCACTTTGGCATGCAGGGCAACGAGGTCACCGACAGCACGGAGGTCGGTGGTGACGGCGCGAAGCTTGGTGAGGCCGTCTGTGGCTTCCTTGGCTGACATCTCGGTCTGTGAGATGCGCTGGAGGAGCAGGTCCGCCTGAGCGTCGGCATCGTCGTACTTGCGAGTGAAGTAGGCGAGCGCTTCCTCGGGGGTGGCGCCGGGGTAGGAGCCCACTTCCTTCTCACCGTCCGGGGTGGTCACATACACGGTGCCGTCATCGGCGACCCGACCGTACTGGGAGGCGCGAACTCCAGGAGTGGCGGGGGTACGTCGGCCTGCCAGCTGGGCGGGGCTGGGAGCCGGAGGCGTTGCCGTTTCTGGGG
>NZ_JAHPZL010000008.1:279103-340504 GCF_019331795.1 Austwickia sp. TVS 96-490-7B | reverse complement strand
GGCCTGAGTGGGGGCCGCAGCATCCTGCGCCGGGGCCGGTGTGGGCGGCGTCTCGGGCGTCACCTCCGGGGCGGTCTCAGGGGAGATGTCGGTGGAGGTGCAGGTGCTGCTGGGCGTGGTCGGCTCGGACACGACTGGGGCCTTCCTGGTGGACACCGGGTGGCCGTGTCTATGGTTCACGGGCCCGGTTCGAGATGTGACGTGGGAAACACGATAGTCGGTGAGTTGGGCGAGGTGGAGAGCAGACCCGCCGGGGATGTCGCTTTGCGGGCTTGATGGGCCTCGGGTGGGGGCGGTGGTGAAGGGGTGGCGTGCGGGTCAGGGGACGGCGGTGATGACCCCGGTAGGCTGGGTGTGTGTTGGTCATCGGTTTCCCTGCTGCGGCGTTAGGCACGAACTGTTTCGTGGTGGCCCCCGCGGCGGGGCAGGAGTGTGTGGTCATCGATCCAGGCGTTGACGTGATGGGGCGACTGGGTGAGGTATGCACAGAACATGGGCTTCGCCCTGGTGCGGTGCTTCTCACTCATGGCCATCTGGATCACACCGGTTCTGCACCTGCGGTATGTGATGCGCATGGAGTATCGGCGTATATCCACGGCGCTGATCGACCTCGTTTGGTGGATGCTCGAACTGGTCTGAGCTCTGATTTGTTGGAGATGTTGCAGGCGCAGTTTGGGGTGTTGACAGGCTGGCATGAGCCTCAGCACGTGGTGGAGTTCGCCGACGGCGCCACCGTGGATCTGGCGGGTTTGACCTGGCAGGCGATCCACGCTCCTGGGCACACTCCAGGGTCGATGCTGTTCCGTGTCGAGGACATTCCGCAGGCCATGGGTCCAGATAGCGGGTTGTCGGCGACGATTTTTTCCGGGGACGTGTTGTTTGCCGGGGGGATTGGTCGCACCGACCTGCCTGGCGGATCTGATGCCTCGATGCGCACCACGCTGCGAGAGGTGGTGCTGAACCAGCAGGACGACACTCTCGTCCTGCCCGGGCATGGCCCCGCGACCACCATCGCCCAGGAGCGTGCCACCAATCCGTTCCTACGCGGTCTGTGATCACGTCCTGCTGCCCCACCGCGCCGATCTGTTGTCGGCATATCGCAGGGAGCAGCGGTGAAAGGTGATCCTGCACCGTCCATCCTGATTGACCTGGTCCCGCTGCTGGCGCGGGACGTGACCAAGCGACGAGGACTTCGCCGATGAGTACCCAAAAAATCACCCCCCTGTCTGGTTTTCCTGAGTGGCTGCCCGAGCAACGTGTCGTCGAGCAGGTGTTTCTGGACGAGATCAGGGCGACGTTCGAATCGCATGGTTTCGCGGCGATCGAGACTCGTGCCGTGGAGCCGGTGGATCGCCTGCTGGGTAAGGGTGGTGACGCTGACAAGGAAATTTACGGCGTGACCCGCTTGGCAGCCCGGGCGCAGGGCCGAGGAGATAGTGACGGGGAGTTGGGTCTGCACTTTGACCTGACGGTGCCATTTGCCCGGTATGTACTGGAGAACGCCGGCAAGCTGGTTTTTCCGTTCCGGCGGTACCAGATCCAAAAGGTGTGGCGTGGTGAGCGCCCGCAGGATGGCCGGTTCCGAGAGTTCCTTCAGGCTGACATCGATATCGTTGATGTCGGGCAATTGCCGTTCCACTACGAGGTGGAGCTGCCGTTGGTGATCGCGGATGCGTTCTCTCGCCTCCCGGTGGGTCCGTTCCGGATTCAGGTGAATAACCGTCGTATCCCGGAGGGTTTCTACCTGGGGTTGGGGATTCCTGCCGATGACGTGGTCACGGTCTTGCGGATCGTCGACAAGGTCGACAAGGTCGGGGTGTCGACTTGTCAGTCGATGTTGGTGGAGGCTGGTCGTACCCCAGAACAGGCGCAGCGGTGTCTCGACCTGGCGGGTATCTGCACCTCGGATGTGTCGTTCGTGGAGCAGGTCCGAGCCTTGGGGGTGGAGCACCCGGTGTTGGACGAAGGATTGGCCCAATTGGCTGCGGTGATGGAGGCCGCTGCGGTGCACGCTCCGGGGCTGCTCGTCGCGGACCTGAAAGTCGCCCGCGGTCTGGACTATTACACCGGAACGGTCTATGAGACTCAGCTCATCGGGCAGGAGTCCTATGGGTCAGTCTGCTCGGGAGGACGGTATGACGCTCTCGCCTCGGACGGCCGCACCACCTATCCGGGTGTGGGTATCTCGATTGGGGTATCTCGACTGGTATCGAGGTTGATGCCGACATTGCAGGCCAGTCGGCGTACGCCGTCTGCGGTGTTGGTGTCTTTGGCTGCTGAAGACGACCGGGCGGCAGCGATGCAGGTCGCTGCCGGGCTTCGCTCGCGCGGCGTGGCCTGTGAGGTGGCTCCGTCGGCAGCGAAGTTCGGGAAGCAGATCAAGTTTGCTGACCGTCGGGGCATTCCCTTCGTGTGGTTTATGACCGCAGACGCCACCCGACCTGGGGTGTGGTCCCACTCGGTGAAGGACATCCGTTCCGGGGAACAGATGGATGCCGATCCGCAGCGGTGGATGCCCCCAGCGGAGGATCTTCGACCTCGCATCACCCCAGTGGTGTGAGACAGATCACGTCATAGCAAGCCCGTGGTGGGGGCTGATCTGCCAGATCGGCCCCCCACCGCCCGCTGCGTCGTGTAGATATGCGAACAGGAGCAGGACGACCGACCAGACAGTGAGGACACCCAGGGAGCGCCCGTGAGCAATGCCAACACGATCACCCTGGACGCAGGGATCCGCACCTGGCTCGACCACCTTCGAGTCGAACGAGGCGTCGCCCGCAACACCCTGCTCTCCTATGCACGTGACCTCAGACGCTATCGCGACTATCTGCTCCGCACCGGGATCACCGACCTCAGACGGGTCACCACCACCACCGTCACCGCATTCCTGATGGACCTGCGCGAAGGCGCCGACGACCGCCCTGCCCTGTCCACTGCCTCCGCCGCCCGCTGTCTCGTCGCCGTCCGCGGCTTACATCGATTCCTCCACGCCGAAGGCGCCACCGACGACGACCCAGGACAGGACGTCGCACCACCTCGTCCCGCCCAACGACTTCCCAAAGCAATCGGTCTCACGGAGATCGAGCGGCTCCTCGCGGCAGCCAGCATCGGCGACACGCCGGTGGCACTACGAGATCGAGCTCTCCTTGAACTCCTCTACGGCTGCGGCGCACGCATCAGCGAAGCCGTCGGTCTGGACATCGACGACATCGACATCACCGTCGGCACCGTCCGTATCCACGGCAAGGGCGGCAAGATGCGCATCCTGCCCCTCGGACAGTTCAGTCGCGACGCTCTCTCGGCGTACCTCGTGCGCGGACGACCCACCCTCGCCGCCGCCGGCACAACCGGCGGACCTGCCCTCTTCCTCAATCAACGCGGCGCCCGCCTCTCCCGACAGAGCGCTTGGGCCCTCCTCCAAAATGTCGCCGACCGAGCCGGGCTCCGCCAGAGTGTCAGCCCGCACACCCTGCGGCATTCCTTTGCCACTCACATGCTCGAAGGAGGCGCTGACGTCCGGGTCGTCCAAGAACTCCTCGGCCACGCCTCAGTGACCACCACCCAGATTTACACCCTCGTCACGGTGCAACATCTGCGAGAGGTCTACGCCCAGACACATCCACGAGCCCGCTGAGCGTTGATATCCTCGTCCGGACGATCTGCGCGACGCCGAACGGACACCAGGACGGGAGGGGCTTCGAGTGACGCCGATGGTGAGCAGCCGGGATGTGGATGACGACCCCGACACGACGGACTACCACCCCACGATCCCCGGAACCACTCCGGTCGGACAGATCGGAGCCACTGGGCGACCCATGCCCAGCTTCCCCGAGCCACCACCGCTGCACAGCCATGGCCCCGCCCGAGTCATCGCCATGTGCAACCAAAAAGGCGGTGTCGGCAAAACCACTAGCACCATCAACCTCGGAGCCGCGCTCGCCGAGGTGGGTCGCCGGGTGCTTCTGGTCGATTTCGACCCCCAGGGCGCTCTTTCAGTGGGACTGGGCATCCGAGCGCATGACCTGGATGTGACGATCTACAACCTGCTCGTGGAGCCAGGGCTGGATATCCACGATGTCATCGTGCCGACCAAGATGCCCGACTTGGATGTCGTCCCCGCCAACATTGACTTGTCTGCGGCGGAAGTACAGCTCGTCGGTGAGGTCGCCCGAGAGATGGTGCTGGCCAGAGCGTTGCGACCCATCCTGGATGAGTACGACGTCGTCCTCATTGATTGCCAACCGTCTCTCGGCTTGCTGACGGTGAACGCGTTGACCTCCGCGCATGGCGTGATCATCCCGTTGGAGTGCGAGTTTTTTGCGATGCGGGGGGTGGCCTTGCTGGTGGAGACCATCGACAAGGTGTGTGATCGGCTCAACCCGCGGCTGATGATCGACGGGATTCTAGCGACCATGTATGACGGGCGGACGCTGCACAGCAGAGAAGTGGTGCGCAGCGTTGTCGATCACTTCCAAGACCAGGTGTTCCACACGGTGATCACCCGGACGGTGAAGTTCCCAGATGCGACGCTGGCGGCGGAGCCAATCACGGCGTATGCACCAGGGACCAGCGCAGCAGAGTCCTATCAGCAGTTGGCGCGAGAACTCATCTCGCGTGGGGGTGCCGCCTGAACAGCACGTCCGGTGCTGTCACGTCCGAGGTGGGGGCGTCGACGGCTGCCTCGGGGTCGGCGGGGGGCACGTTAGGTGCGGTGGTCCCCGGTGGGGTGCTCACCAAACGTGGTGCCGCCACTCCGTTTGAGGTGCACCTGGATCAGTTTGACGGGCCATTTGACCTGCTACTCGGACTGATTGGTCAGCATCACCTAGATGTCACCGAGATCGCGCTGGCTCGGGTCACCGACGAGTTCATGGCGCATTTACGTCGGTTGCAGCAGGAGAGCCAAGAGTGGGATCTCTCGGAGACCACGGAGTTTTTGCTGGTCGCTGCGACCTTGCTGGAGTTGAAGGCTGCCAGGTTGTTGCCGCGTACGGGCGAGGAGGACGAGGACCTGGAGCTGATTGAGGCTCGGGACCTGCTCTTTGCCCGTCTGTTGCAATATCGAGCGTTCAAGGACGTTTCCGCGGTGTTTGCGGAGCGCATGTCTGGGGTGGGGCGGATCTTCCCGCGGCAAGCAGGGTTGGAGCAGCGTTTTGCTGCACTGTTGCCGGAGCTGACGTGGCGGGCGGAACCGGAGGCCTTTGCGCGGACCGCAGCGGTGGCGATGACGCCGAAGATGCCACCGACGGTGCAGGTGGAGCACCTTCATGCGGCGCGGGTGAGCGTGCAGGAGCAATCCGTGATCCTGATTGGGATGTTACGTCGCGTGGGAGCGTCGACATTTGTCGAGCTGGTCCGAGATGCGGAGAGCACCCTGGTGGTGGTGGCTCGTTTCTTAGTGGTGTTAGAACTTTTCCGAGATGGCGCGGTCGTATTTGAGCAGGGAGAAGCGTTAGGCGCGTTGACGGTGCAATGGATCGGTGGTCAGCACGTGGACGAGGTGTTGTCGCACCGGTTGGGGCGGGAGTACGACGACACAGTCGACGCAGAGGAAGGTCTGATTCCTGGTGACTGAGCATGAGGTCAACGGTGCGACGCAGGGGCGCCGCCGTCCGGACGTGGATGTGTGGGACCTGCCCGGGGGACCGAGAGCTGCCTTGGAAGCGGTCTTGATGGTGGTTGAAGAACCGGTGGGAGCGCGGGACTTGGCGGAGGTGCTGGGACTGCCTGCGACCCAGGTGAAGCGACTGTTGCAGGATCTCGCGGAGGAATATGCCCGTGACCGGCGGGGTTTCGATTTGCGGCAGGTCGATCAGGGGTGGCGTTTTTACTCCCGGTTTGAGTATGCCGAGGTGGTGGAGCGGTTCGTGATGGACGGTCAGCGGGCCCGGTTGTCACAAGCCGCCTTGGAGACCTTGGCCGTGATTGCTTATCGTCAGCCGGTGTCCCGGGCGCGGGTGAGTGCGGTGCGTGGCGTCAATGTTGACGGCGTGGTGCGTACCTTGCTGACTCGTGGTCTGATCCGGGAGGTTGGGACCGATCCTGACCATGGGGCCGTGGTGTACGGCACGACTGAGTTCTTCCTCGACCGGCTGGGCCTCGCCTCGCTGGACGAGTTACCTGCG
The DNA here is from genome assembly GCF_019331795.1 of Austwickia sp. TVS 96-490-7B. GTDB lineage: Bacteria > Actinomycetota > Actinomycetes > Actinomycetales > Dermatophilaceae > Austwickia. The sequence goes on along the minus strand of NZ_JAHPZL010000008.1, from coordinate 334,379 downwards.
TTGGCGCCCTATCTGCCCGACGTGGACATGCTTGACGAGATCGCACGAGAGGGCGGCACATGAAGAGAGCAGGAAGTGCGGGATCGGGCCGAGGGCGTCCCGGCGGGAGTGGCCGGTCAGGTCGTCCGGAGAATGGCCGGTCTGGGGCTGGTCGTTCCGGTGCGGGTCGCGGCGGCCGTCCGGCCGGGGAGGGCCGTTCTTCGTCCGGTTCGGGATCGGGGAAGGGTAATCCCGCTGGGAAAGGAGCTGCCGCCGGGAAGGGAGCAGCCGCGGGGAAAGGTCGTCGTACGTCGGCTGGACCGGCCCGCGGCCAAGGCGGATCGGCGCGGCGAGGCCCGGCGAGTTCGCCACGACAGTCAGCGCCGCGGGCGCCGCAGCGTGGCCCGGCTGTCCCGGTGGTGGATGTCCACGACCCGGACGGAATCCGGTTGCAGAAGTTGTTGGCTGGCGCCGGAGTGGGCAGTCGTCGGGCGTGTGAACTCCTGATCAGCGCAGGTCGGGTCGAGGTCGACGGACAGGTGATCCGAGAACTGGGAGTGCGGGTCGACCCGATCCGTCAGTCGGTGCGCGTCGACGGCGAGCGGATCGTGTTGGACGCCTCTCGCATCTATTTGGCGCTGAACAAGCCGCTAGGGGTGGTGTCCACGATGAGCGATGAGCTGGGACGCCCCTGTATCGGTGATCTGGTGCAAAACCGCTCAGAACGGTTGTTCCACGTCGGACGATTGGACGCCGACACAGACGGATTGTTGCTGTTGACCAACGATGGTGAGCTGGCAAACCGACTGCAACACCCGTCGTACGGAGTGCCGAAAACATATGTGGCAGCGGTGCCTGGTCCGGTGGCGCGAGATGTGGGCCGGACGTTGCGTGCGGGGGTCGCGCTCGAAGATGGTGTTGTCGCCGTGGACAGCTTCCGGCTCATCGATTCCCTGCCCGGAAAAGCGGTCGTCGAGGTGGTCTTGCACGAGGGCAAAAAGCACGTCGTACGTCGTTTATTGGAGGCTGTGGGACATCCAGTGGAAACGTTGACCCGGGTGCAGGTGGGACCGGTGCGGTTGGGCGACTTGAAGACTGGGCGGACACGGCCGTTGAACGGCAAGGAGATCGCCGGGCTGTACCAGGCCGCTGGGTTGTGAGCGTGACGTCGTCGCCGGTCGTGGGCACGGTACGGGTGGTGGGGGCTGGGCTGATCGGAGCGAGTGTCGGGTTGGCGCTGAGTCGCACCGGAGTGACGGTGCTGCTCAGCGACCCGTCGCCGACAGCTGCGGCGCTGGCCAGCGACCTTGGTGCTGGACGCGTGGCTGGACCGGCGGACCCCATGCCTGATCTGGTGGTGGTCGCGGCACCCCCGGATGTCACCGCTGCTGTGGTGGCGACCGAGTTGCTGGCATGGCCATCGGCGACGGTCACGGACGTGGCCTCCGTGAAAGGAGAAATCCTCACCGGGGTGCAGCGGGAGCTGGCTGCCCGTGGCGCTGATCCTGGCGCGGCGGACAGATATGTCGGCTCGCATCCCATGGCCGGTCGGGAACGCAGCGGCGCAGTGGCGGCGCGCGAAGACCTGTTTGTGGGCCGCCCGTGGGTGATCGCCGATCGAGATGGTGCGGATGCGGCAGCGGTCTTCATGGTCGACTGGCTGGTCGCTGCGGTAGGGGCTTCACCGGTGCGGATGGCTGCCGATTGTCATGACGCTGCGGTGGCGGCAGTGAGCCATGCTCCGCAGGTCGCGGCGAGTTTGGTGGCGGCCAGATTGCGTGATCTGCCCATTGAGGCAGTGTCTTTGGCAGGGCAAGGGGTGCGCGATGTCACCCGGATCGCGGAGAGCGACCCGGTGTTGTGGACCCAGATCCTGGCTGGAAATGCGGAGTCGGTGTCACAGGTGTTGGTGGCGCTGCAGCAGGACCTGGGAGAGGTGGTGGCGGCATTGCATGAGCTGGCTTCCTCAGGTGAAGCTGCGGGAGCGCGCGCGGTGTTAGCGCGCACGGTGGCGGCCGGTCAGGCGGGGCGAGCTCGGATTCCCGGCAAGCATGGCGCAGCTCCGACGCGATATGGCGTGGTGACAGTGGTGGTGCCGGATGAGCCTGGACGGATCGCCCGGCTGCTCACCGACGTGGGGGAGGCAGGGGTCAACCTGGAAGACCTGCGGTTGGAGCACGATCTGGGACGCGAGGTGGGAGTCGTTGAGCTGCTGGTGGTCCCTGCAGTGGTGGAGTCGTTGGCCCAAGCGCTCATAGCGCTGGGGTGGAAAGTGCATGTGTGACCAGTGTTTCTGATGTGATCGAAGCCTGAGAGCGGTCAGCGCCAGCAGGGACCGTGCTCGTCGCCAGACGTTAGAAAAATCGCCGGGATCGAGGCTAGTCTCTGGCCTCGTGACCGCGACTCATTCCTCCCAGCCCGCTGCTTCCGCTGACCCCGTCGGTACGCCGTCTGTCCCAGGTCTGGTGGTGGCCGTGGACGGGCCGTCGGGGTCGGGCAAATCGAGTGTGTCCCGGCAGGTCGCCGCCCGTTATGGCCTGTCTTATCTGGACACCGGGGCGATGTATCGCGCGGTGACCCTGTGGTGTCTGCGGCAGGGCATCGCTCTGGAAGACGCTGCGGCGGTCGCTGAGGCTGCCCGACGAGTCCCCTTGGTGATGGGCACCGACCCGCAGGCACCGTCGGTGCTGTTGGACGGTGTGGACGTGGGGGAGGAGGTGCGCGACTCCGCCATCTCAGCGCAGGTCTCCCAGGTCGCCACCAACCTCGCGGTGCGGGAGCGCCTCATTGATCTGCAACGGGAGTACATCGCCCGGGGGGCAGCTGGTGCAGGGATTGTCGCGGAGGGGCGGGATATCACCACGGTGGTGGCACCACAGGCTGAGGTCCGGGTGCTGCTGGTGGCCAGTGAGGCTGCTCGGCTACGCCGAAGGTCCTTGCAGCTGCATGGTCAGGCCGGTGATGGGATGGTCGAGCAGGTGCGAGACGAGGTGGTGCGTCGGGATCGCGACGATGCGACAGTCGCTGAGTTCACCGAAGCAGCACCGGGTGTGGTGGTGGTGGACACCTCTGAGCTGACGTTTGAGGAGTCGGTCGCCGCAGTCGAGGCGTTGCTGCCGTTGCGCTGACCGTCTGGTCCTGGTGCGTGCTCCTCTCGGGGTAGCTGTGCAGGTGTGGTGGCGTCGATGCGGCTATTCCGTGCGCTGTCCGCGACAATGGAAGATGCCCGGTGCGCGTAGACGTCGTACCGAGGCTCTCGCATCGACGAATGAGGACGGACGTGACCAGCGATACCCCCGCAGTTCCCGACGACGCCAGCGTGGCAGCCGCGCTGTTGGCGGGGTTGGAAGAGTTCGAACTCGAGGACGAGGATCGTGACCTGATCTCCGGGGCGGATGCTGCTTCGGATGATGACGACCTGATGCAGGATCGTCCGGTGGTGGCGATCATCGGACGACCCAACGTGGGTAAGTCCACGCTGGTCAACCGGATCATCGGTCGACGTGAGGCCGTGGTAGAAGATGTGCCAGGGGTCACCCGAGACCGGGTGGCCTATGACGCGGAGTGGACGGGGCGCCGGTTCACTCTGGTCGACACGGGCGGATGGGAGGTCGATGCCTCCGGGATCCACCTGCGGGTCGCCGAGCAGGCGGAGATTGCTGTCGAGCTCGCAGACGCCGTCATTTTCGTGGTCGATGCCACTGTGGGCGCCACAGACACCGACGAGGCTGTGGTGCGGTTGTTGCGCCGCGCAGGCAAACCGGTGGTGCTGGTCGCTAACAAGGTCGATGACCAACGCGGCGAAGCCGACGCAGCGATGCTGTGGAGCCTGGGATTGGGTGAGCCCTTCCCGGTGTCTGCGCTGCATGGTCGGGGCACTGGGGACGCCTTAGACGCTGTCCTGGCGGTGCTTCCGGAGCGGTCAGCGATCAGCGGGCTCTACCAGCGAGGTGGCCCCCGGCGAGTCGCTCTGGTGGGTCGGCCGAACGTGGGTAAATCCAGCCTGCTCAACAAGCTCGCTGGGTCTGAGCGGGTCGTCGTAGACGACCTGGCCGGGACGACGCGGGACCCGGTCGATGAGGACGTGGAGATTGGCGGGAAGACATGGCGCTTGGTGGACACAGCGGGGATCCGGCGTCGGGTGCACCAGACGCGAGGGGCTGACTTTTACGCCTCGTTGCGGACCCAGGCGGCTTTGGAGAAGGCGGAGGTCGCCGTCGTCCTGATCGACGCAGGACTGCCCATCGCCGAGCAGGATGTGCGGGTGGTCCAGCAGGTCATCGACGCCGGTCGAGCCTTAGTCATCGGCTACAACAAGTGGGACACCCTCGATGAGGAACGCCGCTACTACTTGGAGCGGGAGATCGAGCGGGAGTTTATCCAGGTGCCCTGGGCGCCCCGGGTCAACATCTCTGCGCGCACAGGTCGGCATACCGACAAGTTGGTCCCCGCCTTGGAGACCGCTTTGGAGTCCTGGGATACCCGCATCCCCACAGGCCGGTTGAATGCGTTCCTCGGTGAGGTGGTTGCCGCTCATCCGCATCCGGTGCGCGGGGGCAAGCAGCCACGCATTTTGTTTGCCACGCAGGCGTCGACGCGCCCGCCGCGGTTTGTGATCTTCGCGTCTGGTTTCGTCGAGGCTGGCTACCGGCGGTTCCTGGAGCGGCGTTTGCGGGAAGAATTTAGCTTCGAGGGCAGCCCGATCGAGATTTCGGTGCGAGTCCGGGAGAAGCGTCGCCGTCGATGAACGCAGGGCTTCCGCGCTGTTCACTGCGGGTACGCCGGGTGGCTCGTGGGACCGATTCGATGGATCGGCTGCTGGTGAGGTAATCTCTACCTCGCTCACATGAGCCCACCGGGACGTGGCGCAGCTTGGTAGCGCACTTGACTGGGGGTCAAGGGGTCGCAGGTTCAAATCCTGTCGTCCCGACGGTGGCACCGCAAGGTGCATGAAAACCGGGGTCCGATATCGGACCCCGGTTTTCTGCTTTCTAAGTGGCAGCGAGGTGGACCTGGCATTTTCCTTCCTGGAGGGGGTCAGATGCGGGTGTCCCGTCGGTTGAGGACGAGCGTGGTTCAGCGCGATCAGCAGCGCGGTCAGGACTGCTGAGGCCACGATGATCCTGCCAATGTCCTCCGGCGTGATCGCACCGCTGTCGGTGAAGGAGCCGGTGCCCAGCAGTGTTGTCCGGGTAGCGAGGCCGCAGGGCAATCCGAAGGCGAGCTTGCCGACCGTGATCACCGCGAGCACGAGCACGATCTGCATGATCGCGGTGAGACCGGCTACGACTCCGGCTTTGGCGAGCACGATGCTCAGTGACCGTGTGGGTCCGCTCATGAGGGCGTTCCAGTTACTGCCACGGTGTTCTGTGCGCCAGACGAGGGAGCCGAGGATGGCGATACCGATAGCGAGTGGGAATAGGCCGTAGAAGCCCACGGACTGCAGCCACACGGTGTCCCAGCCGTTCTTGGGATGTGTGCCGCGTGCAAGCTGGGTCGCTGCGCCGGCAAGTACCAGGACGATCGGCAGGAGCGCGACGAACTGGTCGCCTTCGTAGTCGGCGGCTCTTGCCAGGGCGTAGTACCCCCATGGCGTCACATGGTTCAGCGTGGCGGGCAGCCCCTGAGAGAACACCGCTGCCACACAGCCCAGGGCGCCGACCCCGAGGGCCACGAGCTGATTCTCGACTTTCGCCGAGAGCAGGACGTGCAGGGCGAGGACGGCGAGGTTGACTACGAGCACGCAGAGGATGAAGCCACTCCAGTGACTGAGAGGGACAGACACGCGAATGCCTGCCAGGAGCCTGCCCGCGCCCAGCACGATGATCCCGGTGCTGAGCGTCACCGCCGTCACGATGCTGCCGAGCGCGATGAGCTTAGCCCGGCACACCGCGCCGGGGGTGAGACCCGAGGTTGACTGCAGCAGCCAGCCGTTGCTCTGATGCTCGATGTCGGTCTGCCGTGAGGCCAGGACCGCCAGCAGCAGCGGGGAGACCAGGGGGATCCCCAGGGACATCCCGGCGAGTAGCGGGTTCCATGCCCCGGCCTCGTCAGGCGAGAACCCGGGACTGGAGACGACCGTGTAGAGCGCGAGGGCAGCTACCACCCCTGCGGTCTGGCGGTCGTCCAGCCGGGGCACGGCGACCTCGCCTGCCTCGGTCAACCGTGCGTCGAAGGAGCTGAGTCGCGATGTGGCGCGCTGAGGGCGAGAACTGTCGCGTACCCCGATACGTCAGCTGAGGGCCGCTGTCGTGATTCACCACGACACGAGGAGAATTTAAACGCCTAATTGTGCGAATAGCCAAGGCCGAAAAAGTTCGTAGCACCACGTCGCATCCGTTGGGCATGCCCATGTAACTTCGCCTCCATTGGGGTCCCTTGGCGTGAGTGGATGCCTGCCAGAGTGCGAGGGGTAAGGGGGCCACGCAGTCCCTTGCTCCTCTTCCTGGTGAAGTTCTATGACTCCCTACCTGAAGGGCGTGGCAGAGTTGCATGCCTTTACCGCAAATTCTTCCTCGTCAAGTTTAGGGATGTTGATGTCTACCTCATCGCAACCAGGTGATATTGGATATATTGCAGTTGATTCGAAAGCTGCCGTGCGCCAACAGCGCACACCCCATGGGAGAGATAGGTGGCTGGGGGACAAGGTGGAGCTGTGGCAGGCTTCCTGATCTGGGGCGACCTCGACCTCTTCTTTAATTCCATTCGACTCGTATGACCTGCGAATCATGGTGCGGCTGGGATCGGGATGAAAGTCGACGGTCTAGGCGGTGGATGCTCCTGAGCCTGCGGCAAGGGTGAGGCCAGCTCCGTGCACGTAGCTGCGCACAACCTCCGACGTGCGTCATACATGCGTAGTGCATGACAGTGAGGTATCTCCCCACGCAATCGTTGAAGGTATCTCAGTGGGGTGTGGACCATGAACCATCTACTCGCGTAGGTCTAATGGCGCGTAGAAAGCACCCCTGGACATCCGGGCAGAGGGAGTGCTGCGATGGCAACAAGGGTGACGTGCGGCTTCATCGAACGCGCACCGGGATCAGCCTCCGCGCCGTCAGCGTGGTCTTGCGCTCTCGCTCTTCTACCTTGTGGTCGATCGTCGAACTTCTCCGTTGCTCCTGGACCGAGCCGAAGAAAACCTCGACCACACAACGATCGCGTCGAAGCTGGCACCCGCGATCCACGAGGCAGCCGGTTGGTGCCAGAGGATCGTGGCCACGCTCAACGAAAAACTAGCCTCTTCAGGCAGGAGGGCGCATGCCACACCGGCGGAGATGACGCCGTACCAGCCAATCCGGCGGTTAGGCTCCCTAGGTGGAGCTGGAATCCGACGGGTCAAGAGCGGGGGAGGACCGTATCTGGACGGTCGCGAATGTGCTGTCCATGCTGCGACTGGTGGGGGTCCCTGTCTTCTTGTGGTTGATCGTGCTTGGCGAGGATGGGGCAGCTCTGCTGGTGTTGGCACTGTCTGGGGTCACCGACTATTTGGACGGGCAGGTCGCCCGACGTACTCACACCGTCACCCGATTGGGTCAGGTCTTGGACCCGGTCGCTGATCGGCTTTATATCCTTTCCACGCTGATTGGGTTGCTCGTGCGTGGGGTGCTGCCGTGGTGGTTCGCTGTGGCGCTGCTCTCCCGGGACCTGTTGGGGGCGGGGGTGGTCCGTTGGGTGCGTCGAGCGGGTTTCCGTGGCCTACCGGTGCACTTCGTGGGCAAGGCTGCGACATTCAACTTGCTCTATGCCTTTCCGTTGCTCCTCCTGGCGCAATGGCGCCCGGGATGGTCCTGGTGGGTCCTGCCAGTGGCGTGGGCGTTCGCGATCTGGGGTCTCTTGCTCTACTGGCTGGCCCTGGTGATGTACGTCGTTCAGGCTCGTCGGATGGTGGCTGAGCCCGATCTGACAGCGGAGTGAAGCCCCCACGGAGGGGGACTCTTGTCCCGGAGCTATCGGATCATGGGTCTGTCTTGGCTGAATTCGTTGCACGTCACCTGGGCCGCACCTAGGCTCGGTCCCGGACCGGTCGTCGTCACCGTCATGGCGGGGTCGGTTGCCCACCCTCGGGACCGGGCATGAGTTTTCAGGGGCGGGGCACCCGCCAACGTCGAAGGAGCGTCATGAGCGAGCTGGAGTACCCCCAGGACCTGCGGTACACCGCAGAACACGAGTGGGTTCGCATCGGCAACGGCGAGACCGTCCGCGTGGGGATCACGAGCTTTGCCCAGGAGGCCCTGGGCGACGTGGTCTATGTGAGCCTCCCAACGGTGGGTGACACCGTCGAGTCTGGCGACTCGTGTGGCGAGATCGAGTCCACGAAGTCGGTCAGCGACCTGTACAGCCCGTTGAAGGGCGAGGTGACCGCCATCAACGACGCGCTGGACGCGACACCGGAATTGGTCAACTCTGACCCGTACGGCGACGGCTGGATGTATGAGATGACCGTGTCGGATCCGGAGCAGTTGGATGCCTTGATGGACGTGGACACCTACATCGGGCAGTTGTCCTGACGATCCCGCTGACCCGGTGCGGTCCCACCTGATGGCGGGCTGGGCCGCACCGGACGGGTTTTCGTCGGGTATCAGGTAGCCTGACCTCCGCCCCTCCCCGTCTCACGCTGTTAAGGAAGGTGACCGACGGTGACTGACAGTCCCCTCGAGAACCAGATTCGCCGACAAGACCCGATGACCATGCGTTTCACGAGTCTGGGTGACATCGAGGCGCATTCGGGGATGGACCGAGGTTTGTCCAACGAGGACCACGCCACCATTGAGGCGTTGCGTCCGAGCACGGCGTTGCTCTTGGTGCTGAGGGGCCCCAACGCCGGTGCGCGCTTCCTGCTGGACGCGCCGTTGACCACGGTGGGTCGACACCCGGACAGCGACATCTTCCTCGACGACGTCACTGTTTCCCGGAAACACGCGATCTTCGAGCAGGAGGGTGACACGTTCACCGTGCGAGATGTGGGGTCATTGAATGGCACCTACGTCAACCGGGAACGGATCGAACGGATCGCGCTACGGACGGGTGATGAGGTGCAGATCGGGAAGTTCCGGCTGATCTTCTACACGGCTGGGCGCCGTGGCGGGGCCACCGGCTCCATCGATCCCTCTGGTCTCTGAGCGGCCACCGCGAAGGCATCTGTCTACGGGATGACCCGTGGGGAGTTGCCTTCGCCAGGATCGGTGTTCGGTGCGCAGCCCGACCGGGCGCAGGGGCAGGGCGACACGTATCGTGGTGCCCGTGAAGGATCTCGATGTGCTCGGCGTCCGCGTGGAAATGCCCACGAATCAGCCGATTGTGCTGCTCCGGGAACGGGATGGCGACCGCTACCTGCCGATCTGGATCGGCGCTGCTGAGGCTGCGGCGATCGCCTACGCGCAGCAAGGCGTCGTCCCCCCACGCCCGCTGACCCACGATCTGCTGGTGGATGTGATCGCCGCGCTCGGGCATACCCTCACTGAGGTGCGGATTGTGGAGTTGCGAGACCGGGTCTTCCACTCCGCGCTGGTCTTTGCAAATGGGGTGCAGGTGAGCTCTCGGACGTCGGATGCCATTGCGTTGGCTTTGCGTACCGGAGCGCCTATTCGCGCCGGAGACGCCTTGATCGACGAGGCCGGGATCACTGTGGCCGATGACGAAGACGATGAAGTTGAACGGTTCCGGGCTTTCCTTGACCAGGTATCGGCTGAAGACTTCGACCAACCCGGTGGCCCATCAGGTCCCGACCTTCCCGGTGAGCATCGCGGCTAGTCATCGGGGGTCCCAGGCCGTTTCCCAGCACGAAGTGAGACAACTGTCCACGGCGTGTCGCAGAGCGGGTCATTGACGCTGGTGCGCAGCCCTCGTACCGTCACAGGTGAATCACGTAGTCGTGTTTCTCCGCGAGCGAGCCGCCCGGGGTCCTTGTGTCGAGTACGCCGCCAGGGAGCCACACGAGGCGGATCGCACGGTCCGCGAGCGATCTGCGGAACTGCCGGCGTGGTGCCGGACAGCAGTCGGGTGTGTAAGGAGGGGCCGTGGGCCCTACGAACGAGGCAAAGGCGGGGCATCCTGCCACAGCCGCCCAAGGTGTGCTCTTCGACGGTGACCTTCCCGTATGGGATGCCACTGCGGGGTACCGCGGACCGACAGCCCAGCGGGCTGCCGGCATCACCTACCGGCAGCTGGACTATTGGGCCAGAACCGGCCTGGTAGAACCATCAATCCGGGAGGCCGCAGGTTCTGGCTCAGCCCGGCTGTACAGCTTCCGTGACGTGCTCGTCCTGAAGGTGGTCAAACGCCTCTTGGACACCGGTGTGTCGCTGCAGCAGATCCGGGTGGCAGTGGAGCATCTGCGCGAACGCGGGGTGGATGACCTAGCTCAGATCACGTTGATGAGCGACGGGGCCTCGGTCTATGAGTGCACGTCCACTGACGAGGTCATTGACCTGGTGCAGGGTGGACAAGGGGTCTTCGGGATTGCGGTGGGTCGGGTGTGGCGTGAGGTCGAAGGTGAACTAGCACATTTGCCCACCGAGCGCCTCGGTGAAGACGGAATCACCACGATCAGCCACGAAGGCGACCAATTGGCTGCGCGACGGCGCGCTCGCAAGGTCGGCTGACCAGCCGCGCGTAGAGGCGCCGCGGTGTTAACCTGTCGGCGCCGCCACGCTGAATGGGAGAGACCTCGGCACAATTCCGTTGTGCCCGAGGCGCCGAAGGGGCAAGCATCCCCGGAACCTCTCAGGCACCAGGACCATTCGGACAGGCACCTTGAAGCCGTGAGGTGACAAGCGGGGAGGACGCGACGACGCGCCCGCGCGCCGGACGACAGGAGCACCCCGTTGACGACCCATCCTTCCGCGTTGCCTGAGTTCGCCGCGCGTCATATCGGCCCCCGCTACGAGGACATCGTCGAGATGCTCACCGTGATCGGGCGCAAGGACCTCGACGACCTGGTGTCGTCTACGCTTCCGGAAGCGTTACGCGATCAGCTTCCATTGCCGATCACCCCGGCCGACTCTGAGCAGGCGGTGCTGGACGAGCTGCGCCGTATCGCCGCGCAGAACGTGCCGATGACCTCTCTCATTGGTCTCGGCTACTACAACACCGTCACCCCGTCGGTCATTCAGCGCAACATCTTGGAAAACCCTGGCTGGTACACCGCGTACACGCCGTACCAGCCGGAAATCTCTCAGGGACGGCTGGAAGCGCTGCTGAACTACCAGACGATGATCGCTGATCTGACCGGACTGGACATCGCCAACTCGTCGTTGTTGGACGAGGCCACAGCTGCTGGTGAGGCGATGACGTTGATGCGTCGCGCCACCAAAGCTGCCAAGGAGGCGGTCCTCCTGCTGGACCGGCAGGTGTACCCGCAGACCGCAGCAGTGGTCAAAGCGCGGGCGTTGCCGCTGCATATCGACGTCATCGACGCGGATCTCTCCGATGTGGACGGTGCTGACGCATTGATGGCGTTGACCGCTGGACGCCCGGTGTTCGGCGTGATCGTGCAGTGTCCTGGCACGGATGGCACCCTGCACGACTGGCGCAGCCTCGCCGATGCGGTGCACGCCCAGGGGGGATTGGTCACCGCCGCGCAGGACCTGCTGGCCGTCACCTTGATGGTGGAGCCTGGCAGGTGGGGAGCTGATATCGCGGTCGGCACCACGCAGCGATTCGGTGTCCCCATGGGCTTCGGCGGCCCGCACGCCGGTTACCTCGCGGTGCGGGAGCGGTTGGCACGCACCATGCCGGGGCGGCTGGTCGGGGTCAGCGTGGATGCTGATGGCGCCCCGGCGTACCGACTGGCGTTGCAGACCCGGGAACAGCACATTCGGCGAGAGAAAGCGACCAGCAACATCTGCACCGCGCAGGTATTGCTCGCCGTCATGGCGTCGATGTATGCCGTCTACCACGGACCGGCAGGGTTGCGCCGTATCGCCACCCGCGTGCACGGACACGCCGAAGCCGCCGTACAAGCCTTCCGGGCTGCTGGATTGGCAGTCCACGGGGAGTGCCGTTTTGATCGGGTCGTCGTCCGTGTGCCTGGGCGCGCCACTCAAGTGATGAACGCCGCGGTCAGCGCCGGCTACAACCTGTGGCAGGTCGACCCGGACACGGTGGCGATGAGCTTCGACGAGGCCACCACCCCCGCTGATGTGACCGCGGTGTTGGCCGCGTTTGACGTCCGCGAGGTCACCGAAAGCCGTCCGCAAGAACCAGAATGGCCCACGGAGCTGTGTCGTGACGGTGACTTCCTCACCGCCGACGTGTTCAACACGTACCATTCCGAGACCCAGATGATGCGCTACCTGCGGCGTCTCGCTGATAAGGATTACGCCCTGGACCGCGGCATGATCCCGTTGGGCTCATGCACGATGAAACTCAACGCCGCCACAGAAATGCAGGCGATTACCTGGCCCGAGTTCGCCGGGATGCACCCCTTTGTGCCTGCTGACCAGAGCGCTGGCAGCCGTCGGATCGTCGCTGACCTGCAGGCCTGGCTCACTGCGATCACCGGGTACGACGAGGTGACCTTGCAACCGAATTCCGGGGCATCCGGTGAGCTCGCCGCGCTGATGGCGATCCGCGCCTACCACCGTGACCGCGGTGAAGAACAACGCGACATCTGCCTCATCCCGGCCAGCGCCCATGGCACCAATGCGGCCAGCGCCGCCATGGCTGGTTTCCGCGTCGTGGTGGTCAAGACCGCAGATGACGGCAGCATCGATCTGGAGGACCTGCGGGCCAAGGTTGACAAGCATCGGGATGTGCTGGCCGTGATCATGATCACCTACCCCTCCACCCATGGCGTTTACGAGGACACGGTGAGCGAACTGTGTGATCTGGTCCATGCCGCTGGCGGGCAGGTTTACGTCGACGGAGCCAACATGAATGCCCTGGTGGGCTTGGCCAAACCTGGACATTTTGGCGGAGACGCCAGCCATCTCAACCTGCACAAGACCTTTGCTATCCCGCACGGCGGCGGTGGCCCTGGTGTCGGTCCGGTCGGCGTGCGTGCTCATCTCGCGCCGTACCTGCCCAACCACCCCATCGACCCGAGCGCCGGTCCACGGACCAGCCCAGGGCCAGCGGCGGCGGCACCGTTCGGATCAATGGGGGTCATGCCGATCAGCTGGGCCTACATCCGCCTGATGGGAGACGCCGGTCTGACCCGAGCCACCCAGGTTGCTGTGCTCAACGCCAATTACGTCGCCGCCCGGCTGCGGGCGCACTTCCCGGTGCTCTACAGCGGACCTGACGGGGTCGTCGCCCACGAATGCATCCTGGATCTGCGGGATATCACCAAGCGCACTGGCGTGACCGTCGACGATATCGCCAAACGCCTCATCGACTACGGTTTCCACGCCCCGACGATGAGTTTCCCCGTGGCGGGCACGTTGATGGTCGAACCCACGGAGAGTGAAGACAAGATCGAACTCGACCGGTTCTGCGACGCGATGATCGCGATTCGCGCGGAGATCGCCGAGATCGAATCCGGCACTATCACTGCGGACCGGTCCGCGCTACGGGGCGCCCCACACACCGCGGCCTGTCTGGTCCAGGAGTGGACTGCCGACTATGCGCGTGCTGACGCTGTCTACCCTGGTGGCCAAGACCCGGCTACGAAGTATTGGCCGCCGGTGCGCCGCATCGACGGGGCCCACGGGGACCGCAATCTGATCTGTTCGTGCCCAGCACCACAGTCCGACGTGGACTGAGCTGACCCTGCCGGGATGACCCCTGGCGCATCTGGCGATGTTTTCCCTGTCGCTGTCAGATGCGTCAGGGGTCTGCACTGTGCTTTGCTCGACTTCTTGGCAGGATTCCGGTCAGGAATGCTCCAGTCGATCCGGGAGGGGCGATGGGCGCAGGGGTAAACGGCACGGACTGGGACAACCAGGTCCGTCAGCGTTACCGGGAGAAAGTCCGGCAAGACCTGGACGTCTTCGAACGGATGCTGGCCAGTCAACGGTTTGACGGGGGGACTCCCACGACGGGGTGCGAGGTGGAACTGAGCCTAGTGGATGCCGATCTGCGGCCATCACGGTGCGGTGCTGACCTGCTCACTGCCCTCGACGACCCGTCATTTGTCCCTGAATTAGGGCGTTTCAACGTGGAGATGAACATCACTCCGCGAGTACTCGTGGGGGACCGCGCCTTTGACTTGGAAAAAGACCTCGACGAACGCTTGGCAAATCTTCGTCGGATCGGGGCCGGGATGGGGGCGAGTCCGGTGTCGGTGGGGATCGTGCCGACATTAATGCCATCAGATCTCACTGACGGATGGATGAGCCGGGAAAATCGATTTCAGGCTTTGAACGACGCCATCATGCGGGCTCGCGGCGAGGATCTGTGCATCGACATCGAGGGGCACACGGGGGAGAGGGTGGCGTTCTACAGCGATTCGATCGCTCCGGAAAGTGCCTGCACCTCGTTTCAGTTGCATCTTCAGGTGATGCCGCAACGCTTTGCCCGGGTGTGGAATGCCGCCCAAGCGTTGGCTGGCCCGCAAGTCGCGGTCGCAGCGAACTCGCCGTACTTTTATGGGTCCTGCTTGTGGCATGAGACCCGGATCGTGCTCTTCCAGCAGGCTGCAGACACCCGTTCGGTGGAGCTGGTCAACCAAGGGGTGCGGCCCCGAGTGTGCTTTGGCGATCGTTGGATTACGTCGATCTTTGACCTCTTTGAAGACAATGTGCGGTATTACCCGGCGTTGTTGCCCGAACTGTCCGACGAAAATCCGGTGGCGGTCTTGGACGAGGGGCGAGCCCCGCAATTGACTGAGCTGATGCTGCACAACGGGACGGTGTATCGGTGGAACCGGCCGATCTACGACACCAGTGATGGCCGTCCTCATCTTCGGGTGGAAAACCGGGTCTTGCCGTCTGGGCCGACCCCAATCGACATGGTCGCCAATGCCGCGTTCTACTACGGCCTGGTGGCTGCATTGTCGGCTGAGGATCGTCCAGTGTGGACGCAGATGAGTTTTTCTGCTGCCGAAGCTAACTTCCGCAACGGTGCCCGCGACGGGATGCTCGGCCGGATGTATTGGCCTGGCTACGCCACCCTCACTGCCGAAGAACTCACGTTGCGCCACCTCCTGGGAATGGCTCATGACGGTTTGTCTGCGGAAGGGGTGTCCAGTCGGGCGGCTGACCGGTATCTCGGGGTGATCGAAGGGCGTTGCCTGTCCCGCCAGAATGGTGCTTCCTGGCAGATCGACACGGTACGTCGATGGGAGTCCCAAGGACTGGATCGAGCCAGCGCTCTTCGTGAGATGCTCCGCCTCTACATCGAATTCGCTGCCACCAATGAGCCGGTACACACCTGGGCGCTGCCGGAGGATCACGATTGACCGTCCTCCGTCAACGGCAGACGCGCGCAGGGTGGGCAGCAGATCCTGGTGGGTCCGGCGGGGCGAGTGGGTCGGGAGCTGCGCCGACGCCTCGGTCAGAGCTGGGTAGACACGCACTAGGCTGAGGAGCTGTCAGTACGTCGACCCTGGAGCTGATGCAGCATGACCATTCGCCGAGTGGCCCTTCTCACCGCGGGCGGATTCGCCCCCTGTCTGTCCTCCGCCGTGGGCGGTCTCATCGAGCGTTACACGCAGGTGGCCCCCGAGGTCGAGATCATCGCCTACAAGCATGGATATCAAGGCTTGCTCACCGGCGACTACATCACCGTGACCGACGAGGTGCGCGCCAAAGCCGCCTTGCTGCACGAATTCGGTGGCTCCCCGATCGGCAACTCCCGGGTGAAGCTCACCAACACCACTGACCTCATCGCTCGCGGGCTGGTCCCTGATGACGGCACCGACCCCTTGGCGTTTGCTGCAGAGCGGCTGACTGCTGACGGCGTCGACGTCCTGCACACCATCGGTGGAGATGACACCAACACCACCGCGGCTGATCTCGCCGCTCACCTGGAAAAGACCGGCCATCACCTGGTCGTAGTGGGTCTACCGAAGACCATCGATAACGACATCGTGCCGATCCGCCAGTCGTTGGGTGCCATGACGGCTGCGGACCAGGGTGCCCGGTTCGCGGCGAATGTCTTGGCTGAGCACAACTCTGGCTCGCGGATGCTCATCATCCATGAGGTCATGGGCCGTAACTGCGGCTGGCTGACTGCGGCGACAGCCAAGGCCTACCGCGAATGGCTGGACACCCGCGAGTGGCTCCCGGAGATCGGGCTGTCTCGACAGGCGTGGGACATCCACGGTGTGTACGTCCCGGAGATGGACCTTGACATCGACGCTGAGGCCAGCCGACTCAAGACCGTCATGGACGAGGTCGGCAATGTCAACATTTTCCTCTCCGAGGGTGCTGGGGTCTCCGACATCGTCGCGCTCATGGAACGCAACGGCGAGGAGGTCCCCCGGGATGCGTTCGGCCACGTCCGCCTGAACGACATCAACCCGGGCGCCTGGTTCGGCAAGCAGTTCGCCGAGAAGGTGGGGGCGCAGAAAGTCCTGGTCCAGAAGTCCGGATACTTCTCCCGGTCGGCGGCGGCAAACGAGGCTGACCTGGCGCTGATCGCGCAGATGACGACCATGGCTGTCGATGCGGCGTTGGCTGGCACGCCTGGCGTGATTGGCAACGACGAGGAGCGCGGTGACGAGTTGCGCCCGATCGAGTTCGAGCGCATCGCTGGGCACAAGCCGTTTGATGCGTCCGCTCCGTGGTACCAGACGATGTTGAGCGAGATCGGCCAGATCTGATCGCGAGTACGTCGTAGGGGCCGGTGCCATCGCACCGGCCCCTACGCTGTCTGAGGGGTCTGTCGGGGGCGCGGGCTGGCGTCCGAAATGGACCGATACGTCGGCGTTTTGGATGAGCAAAGCTACTCGCCGGTCATATTAAAAATGCATGTGATGCGGCATGAGTTGCGCATCTTCTCTATTCCGTACGATTGTCCAAGAATGTGCTGTGCGAAGATGTTCGCACTCATTCTGTCGATCTCTTGACGTCGCCGGGTTATTCTCATTCAGCTGGCCGCGCAGGCTAGTCAAGGCGCCTCCGTCGGGTTGATCGATGAAGAATTCGCCGTACATTAGCTCATCATTCCGGCGTTGGTGCCGAACGTTCTACAGAGTCCGTTGTGGCCGAATCTGACCGGCAACGGATGTCGATGCAGGGGGTTCTGGTGGCGCATACGCGTCACGACACCAAACGCGAGGAGAAGCGAAGTGCAGTTACGACGACTGACCCCTCTGGTCGGTGGCCTCCTGCTGACCCCGATCTTCGTGGCGCTGCCGCTCGACCTGTCCCAAGCAGGCCCGACACCCCACCCCGTCCAAGGTGACTCATCCCAGACACCACTGGTAGAACGACCCGCGAGCGGGGTTGACGGCGCTGACCATGCCACCTCACCAGAGATTTCCCAAGCCCGTCAGGAAGTCACAGACACCAGCGCTGGGGCCCAACGACTTCCCGATCAGGGCGTCACCGTCCTTAAACTCACCACTCCACAACCGGTCAAAGAACACCTCAGCGCCGTCGGTCTCACCTGGAAAAACGGGACTGGTGGAGCTACAGCAGCGCAGCTACGCACGTTCAAGGACGGCCGCTGGGGCGAGTGGGAGACGATGGAAGTCGATCCCTCCACCGGGCCGGATAGCGGCGCACCGAAAAAAAACAGCGTCCCTGCTGATCAACGCAAGATCGGTAGCGAGTTGTACATGGTGTCCGGGGCCACCCAGGTCCAAGCACGCATCCTGGGCGCACCCGGACATGCCCCCGTGGACCCACAACTCACCGTGATCGACCCCGGGGAATCTGAGGCCGATGCCACCGTAGGCACCGCTCAGGTCGGTGCCGCCCAGGCCGTCACTCCACGACCAGCGATCTACACCCGAGCCCAATGGGGAGCCGACGAATCCTGGCGGACCGGCACCCCAGAAAACAACACCCCCCGCGGCATCGTCATCCACCACACCGCCGACACCAACAACTACACCGCCGACATGGTGCCCGGCATGATGCGCTCGATGTACCGCTACGCCACGAAGATCCTGGGATGGGATGACATCGCCTACAACTTTGTGATCGACCGGTGGGGACGGATCTGGCAGGGCCGAGCGTGGCTCTATCCTGAACAGCCAGTCTTCCCCGCAGCGCAGCTCAGCAACAACGATCGCGGTGTCGGGGTCTCAATGCTCGGCAACTATGAAGAGGAACGACTCTCAGGGTCAGCTCGGGCCGCACTGGTCAAGCTCCTCGCGTGGAAGGCCAGCTTGCACGGCATCAACCCGCTCGGCAGCACCACCTGGTACAACAACAAAACCGACCGGTACGAGACAATGCCCACCATCAATGGGCACCGCGACCACTACTACACCGCCTGTCCAGGGGCCAACCTGTACCCCCTCATCCCCGGAATCCGCAAGGACGTCGCTGCCGCCATGTCCTCCCCAAGCGGACCGGTCACTCCCAGCAGCACCGTCTTCCGAGACTTCGACGGCATGCAGGACTCAGACGTGTTAGGGCGGGACCCCTCCTCCAAACTCACCTTGTCCAGCCCCAACGGCAAGGGCGATATGACCCCGATGGAACTGATCGGCGGTCCCGGATGGGACAAATTTGACGTCGTCACCATCGTCGGCGACTGGAATGGCGACGGCACCCCGGACATCATCGCCCGCAAAAACACCACCGCTGAACTGTGGCTCTATCCCGGCGATGGCAAGGGCAGCTTCTACGGCTCCAAGACCATCGGGTTCAACTGGAACGGCATGCAAGCCGTCATCGCACCCGGCGACTGGAATGGTGACGGCAAACCAGACATCATCACCACCAGCAAAGTCGACGGCAAGATGTACCTCTACTCCGGCAACGGACGTGGCGGGTACAGCGCCGCCGGCGTGGTCATCGGTCACGGCTGGCAAAACATCCGTGCGCTCGCGGGAGTGGGTGACTGGAACGGTGACGGCAAGGTCGACGTCATGGCGATCACCCATGACGGCCGTGGAATTATCTATTACGGCGACGGAAAAGGTGGATTTCCCCGGCAATTCGTCCTCAATGGTGATTTTGGTCGGTTTGCCAGCCTGGTCGGGATCTGGAATGCCTATGGTGACAAGAAGTCCGCAGTTCTCGGTGTGACATCTGATGGTTCTGGGTATATCAGCAACCGCACCGGAGATGCCTCTGTCGACACCAAGAAAATCGGCGAGTCATATGCGGGATTCACTGTCTTCTCCGGCTGATTGATGAGATCTCAGCACGTTTTTTCCATGGTGGGGTGCCGCGCGAAAAGCGGTGCCCCACCACTGTGTTGCTGGCTTGTCAGGGGCATGGTGAGCCTTACCTACCTGGTCGCAGCCCTACCAGGCGGACATACTGGATTCAGTGACGACATCTGAGAATGCCCGCGCCGATCTCACCCGGTATGCCTGGCTCTCCATTGCAGCCGCTATCGCCACGATCGCGATGAAGACCCTGGCCTATCTGGTCACCGACTCGGTTGGGCTACTCTCCGACGCCGCTGAATCAGTGGTCAACCTTGTTGCCGCAGTCGTGGCGCTCATCGCATTACGCGTCGCCGCCAGACCCGCCGATGACGGACATCATTTCGGCCATGCTAAAGCCGAATACTTCTCCGCTGCCGTCGAAGGCGGCATGATCGTCGTTGCAGCCTGCGTCATCGTCTTCACCGCGGTCGACCGGATGATCCATCCGCAGCCCCTGGACAACGTCGGGATCGGGCTCGCCGTCAGCGTGCTCGCCTCCGTCATCAACGGAGCCGTCGCTGTTGTCCTGATGCGTGCTGGCAAGGAGCATCGCTCTCTCACCCTGTCCGCAGATGGCAAGCACCTCCTCACCGACGTATGGACGTCCGTCGGAGTCGTCGTCGGAGTTCTTCTCGTCGGGATCACTGGATGGGAGCGACTCGACCCCATCGTGGCGCTACTCGTGGGAATCAACATCATCGTCACCGGATATCAGCTCCTGCAACAGTCAGTCGACGGTTTGATGGACGTCGCCTGGCCGGAAGAAGACAACACCACCTTCTCCCAGATCCTCACCACATTTGCCAGCGCCGAGGTGGCCTTCCACGCCGTACGAACCCGCGAAGCTGGCCATCAGAAATTCGCTGAAGTTCACGTCCTTGTCCCTGGCCAGTGGAGCGTCCAACGCGGGCATGACCTCGTTGAAGACATCGAAGCTGCAGCCTCGCAGAGCTTCCCTGGGCTGCAACTCATGTGTCATCTCGAGCCGTTGGAGGACCCTCGGTCCTACGAAGACAACCGTGTCTACGTCAGCGTCGACCAGCCCGCTGGTGATGCGGAACAACCACCCGGAGAGACCCTCTCCTGAAGGGGTCACCACGCTTGGAGTCGATGCTCCTGCTGATATCCCGTTTCCAGATCCTGCAGACACACCTGGACGATGCCGTTCGCGTCGATGCTGTAGGTCTCTCGCACGGCCGGACCATCATCTCGTCGTTCCACTGCCACGCCGGCCAACACCGCCCGCTCCGACGATCCTCCAGCGCGACTGCCCCGACGAGCCTCGTCCCGCTGCAGCATCGGATCGAAGGGAAAGACCACCTCAGCAAATGGCACGAGGTCGCCGTACGGTTGACCATCCACATCCACGTCGGTGTACTCCACAAACCGGAACCACCCCACGTTGTGTGCCGCACGATACTCCCGGGTGATGACCGTGGCGCCGGTCTGCGGCAAGGGTGCCGTCCGATCCAGGATCGGATCGAACGTCAAATCCCGACCCCCGGCAGCTTCCCGGAATACCCCGAAACCCCGAGACAGCCGATCCCGCAAGTGATACCCCGCTTCCGGGTCAGCAGCGATCGCCAAGCCGATCGCTGTCGAGGCTGCCGGGTACGGCGATCGGTGCACTCGTCGACCGAAGCGGGCCCGCAACATCCTCGGCACCAACGGCAACCCGCTCGCCCCGCCCACGAGATAGACCCCGGCGACTTCGGTCAGGTCAGGTTCTCCCTCGTCCAGTCCATCGATCAGGGGAGCCATCGCCTCCACTGTCGACTCCACCAAGGTCGCAGCCCGGGCGTAGAAATCATCGGTCGGCACCACAATTTCGTCGGTGCCGACTTCTAGCGCGATCCGCCGGGACTGTGGCGAGAGATGCTCTTTCGCTTCGCGGCACTCCTCTACCAACTGCCGGTATTGACGGCGTGTCAACTCCGTCCGTGACGTCTTCGCTGTCTCTAAGGCGCACTCCACCAGCGCCTGATCGAAATCATCCCCGCCCAACTGGTTCATCCCCAACGACGCAATCACGTCATGGTGGCTGCCATCCACACATACCAAGGATGCATCGAAGGTGCCTGCTCCCAAGTCGTACACCACAACCCTGGTCCGGCGTGAACTCAGCGTGCGTCCCCGATGATGGGTGTATTCGAAACCAGCAGCTGAGGGCTCATTGAGCATGCCGGTCACGGTGAACCCCGCCCGCCGGAACGCCTCCAAGGTCAAGAATCTCTGGGTGCCATGCGCATGCGCCGGGACAGCTACCACGGTGGCCCCCAAGCCATCTGCACCGAGACGTGCCGAAATGCTGCTGCGTTCAGTCAACGCTTCCCGTACTGCCGTCATATATCCGGTCAGCAGCGTTAACAACGGCACCGCGCGGTCACCGACCTGCACCGGCAGATCCGCGCTGACATCCGGTCGTGCCAGCAACCGCTTGAACGACCGGACTAACGGCCCGCCTTCAGCCGCAGCCGTCAGCGCAGCAAACCCATACACCACATCGTCGCCACGGCAGGACACCACCGACGGAAAAAACTCGTGCGCATCGCCTTCGTCATCAAGGAACGACGCGACCGGATAGTTACCCCGGTCCGCGAAAGCGACAAACGTGCGGGTGGTCCCGAAGTCGACACCGAGGTCCATGACCATGAGAGTAGCAACGGGAACCACCTGCTCCAGACCCCCAGGGTGTCGCCGGAGAACTTGGCACTGAACAAGACTCACCTTCAGCTAATGTCCATAGCTGGGCCTGGGACACCTGCTAGACAGTCAGCAAGCTGCCCTGCGCGCCGAAGGATCCGCATTAGCTGTCGCCCCTCGCTACCCCGGGAGAGGCTCGTGAGAACGACTTTAAGCAGGAGGCGGCTGGTGGAGCATGACGAAATGATCGAGCAGATAGAGGCACAGCTTAACGACGTGATCGAAATGGCGCAGATCCTTGCTGCTCAGAACGTAGATAGGGCACCTCTCCCGAGCGCGTGGAGCGTTGCGGGGCTCTTGAACCACCAGCGCTACGTCACCCGTTTCTGGATTGCCAACGTCATTGCGGGAAAGAACCTGCCGGTCCCGTGGACGGACGATTCGCCCGATGAGGACTGGACGTCCCCTGATGGGGCGACCGTGAGCACATGTTCGGATGAGTTGTTAGCTGAATGGCGGACGATGCGCGAGGTGCTAGCGGCGTACCCGCCTGGCGAACCGGCCTGTGAGGCTGGCGAGGATGGCACGAGGCCGTCTGTGGCGTGGGTATTGGCACATCTACTCGCTGAGGTGAGTCGTCACGCGGGCCACCTGGACATCGTGCATGAACTACATCGTGCACGTCAGGCGTCGAACGATGGAGAAAGCTCAGGCGAGTGATCCCATCGATCCCCGCAGACTCGGAGGTCCGTCGACTCCTGCTTGTCGTACTCATGGTGTGTGCGGTGAGCGGTCGTAGGGTAGCGGCCGCGGACGATGAGAACGTGACCAGTGCCAGCCTTTGCACCGCAGAGATCTTCTGGATGTCGGCCATGCAGGCATGGATTCTGGAGGAACAGTTGCCACACATGTTGAGCTACGACTACTTCGTGAGCGTGCCATCTTCAACCGCTACATCACCCGGGCGGCGATGCCCGAGACGACCTCACCTGAAGAAGACACACGGCGCGTGTTGGCCAGCCATTCGCCCGGCCGCCCCCAACGTCGCAGACTAACGCTCAGTGTGGCGCCTATTCCAAACACCCAGGCAACTCGTTAAAGTTGCTGCCACAACCGCTGGTGCAACTGACCATTCACCGAGTAATGCCCCAACGGCTGCAACCACAGTGATCGTCGCCATCAGTGTGAGGATCACCTTCGACAAATTCATTGTGGCCAACACCCGGTAACCGTGACCGGCCGGAATGCCAAGTGAATTCCCATGCCATTGTCTCTTTCGCAGGGCCAAGCCCCGGCTGATCTGATCGCCAGAATGGCGGCAATAGCACCGCCGCTCAATGCGCCTATGCCAGTCCAAGATGTCAATTCGGCAGTCAGCGCCGCAGCTCCGGTGCCGAGAGCAAGACTGGCAGCGAGTTTGCCGCTGGCCCAGCGGTCAAGCCAGAGTTCCCAGTCGTACCAGGTGTTGTTGAAGCCATCATGCGAACCAGCAAAAGTAACAGTTTCTGCCGGCACCGTGAATGAATAGGCCTCACCGGAGGTGTCCAGGCCTTTGGCCACACCGGTGACGATCTGCTCGTTGGCCTGGTTCACCGCCTCCTGGACCGTTGACGCTCCCTGTGGATCAGCCAGGCGCTTTCCCATGGGAGGCAGGAACGCCCAGCGATTCCCCATCAGTTGCACGTATCGGTCATACCGGTTGATTAACTCAGACATGCCGTCGCCTTACTCGCGTGGTAAATATCAGAATTCACTGAATTGGAGACCGCTGTCTGCTCTGCAGCTGTTTCACCGCGGCAAGAGACTTAATTCACCCATCGTCAGCTCAAAGAAGTCTTGAGCGCCTTCATGGCCCGAGTGATTTGAATATTATCATTGATGGGGTGATGTTTTGCGGGTAACCGATAAACTTGAGGACGTGTTTCACGGCTGAGGTGAGGGCGCGGCTGCGATGTTCTCGTGACCAGCAATAGTGGCCTCTGGTGGGCCATATGGGGCGAGTCGTCATCGGCTGGTCACAGGTGGCGCGCGGCTTGCATCACCCCACGGGTGTCCTGGCGGGTCTGGTCGTGGGGACGTGGGCTGGTATAGGTGGCCCATTGGCCGAGTGGCGGAGTCGGCGGCCCCGGGGGACTGGGGAGCACCTGAAAGACGTTAAACAGTCAATCAATTCCCAAGTTGGTAAAAACTCGCCCTGGGAGTCGATCTGCCTGAGCTGACACGCGAATGGTGTGTGACATATTACCGGGAATCGACGCCTCAACCGCGTCGACGGTCCCTGGCCACACCAGGTGAACCGGACACGTCACACCCCATTTTCGCGGCAATTCCTGCCACCCCAGGAGGCACTGTGTCCGTCGTACCCACCACCACCCGACGCCTCACCGCAGGTGCACTGTCCCTCGCCGTACTCCTGCCCGCCCTGACCACTCTCACCGCCCCTTCTACGCACGCCGCCCCTCACCCCACCGCGCGAGATCACACCGTCGACAGCCACGGACCCCACTCACTGGTTTTCCGCGAACCTGACCTCAGGCAATCCCACGCAGCTCGAGACCTTCCCCCCAAACAAAGCCCCGACCTGCTCCGCCGTGCCCACGACCGACAAACCCCGACACCGAAGGCCGCGCCACCACACCTCCGAGACAACACACCCGGATGCCGCGCTGAGGACTTCGCCGCCCGACGAGGCACTGAACTGGCCGCTTTCGTCGCCACCTCCGAGACGACCTGCGTCAACACCCTGTTCTCCCTCACCGGGAACCTCGCCAAAGCCACCTTCGCCGAAGCCAACATGACGGCGCTCGCCCAGGACCTCACACGCCGTTCCGCCCGATATGACGGCACCGACAGCACCGGCGTAATGCGACAGATCCTCTTCCTCCGCGCCGGATATTTCGTGAACTACTACCGACCCGCCGACACTGGCCCCTACGGCACGACCCTGACCGCCGCCACCCGAGGCGCCCTTGATGCATTTTTTGCCTCGCCGCATGCTTTCGATGCCACCGCTGCTGCCGGTGATGTCCTAGAAGAAGCCGTCACCCTGATCGACAGCTCCTCACAGAACACCCGATATCTGTGGGTCGTTAAGAAACTCCTCTCCGGATACGGGCCAGCGCAAGCTGCCCACCGCTCGCAGAAAGCGGCCACCAACAAGGCCTACACCGTGCTCTTCCGTGGGCATCAGGTGCCAGGATTCCCAGAAGCTGTCGCGGCCGACCCTTCTGTGCTGAAACTCTTGAAGGAATTCGCGCTGACTCACGTGAACCTCCTAGCCACAGATGATGCTTATCTGACGACTAACGCCGGCACGGAACTAGCCCGCTTCCTCAACGACGCTCCTGTCAAAGCCATCGCAAAAACCTACGTCGTAGAGCTGTTGAAAGCCACCAACATCACGGGGCCAGGAGCTGGATTATGGGTGAGCGCCGCAGCCATGGTTCAGGACGCTGACCCTGATGCCTGCGCTGACTACGGCACGTGCAACCTCACCACTCGCCTCACCGCGGTGACCTTGCCAGTCCAGCATCGGTGCGATGCCCA
Organism: Austwickia sp. TVS 96-490-7B; assembly: GCF_019331795.1. Taxonomy (GTDB): domain Bacteria; phylum Actinomycetota; class Actinomycetes; order Actinomycetales; family Dermatophilaceae; genus Austwickia. Next base: position 308,995 of record NZ_JAHPZL010000008.1, on the reverse strand, counting down.
TCGCACCATCCGCGCTCAAGCCATGAATGCCCGACAACTCGCCGACACCTGCGCCTCGCTGATTCGTCAGGATAGTTATGTTCAAGGCATCTTCGGGACCAATACCCCGGTGCGCAATGATCACAATGAATCGCTGGAAGTGGTCGTCTTCGACAGTCCCGCCGACTATAGCCGATACGCCACGGCCCTTTACGGCATCAGCACCGATAATGGTGGGATGTATCTCGAAGGAGACCCCGCCGATCCGAAGAACCAGGCCAGGTTTGTTGCTTACCGCTCAGAGAAGAGCACCGATTTTGCTATCTGGAATCTCAACCACGAATACACCCACTACCTCGACGGTCGATACACAATGTATGGCAGTTTCGAGGAGAACATGAAAACACCCACCATCTGGTGGATTGAAGGCATAGCCGAATATGTCTCCTACCATTACCGCGGCCTGACCTACGACGCAGCCGTCCAGGCAGCAGCGGCCCGGACCTACCGGCTGAGCACTTTGTTCGACACCACCTACGATCACGACCAGACCCGCATCTACCGGTGGGGTTACCTCGCGGTGCGGTTCATGGTGGAGCAACATCGCGCCGAGATGGAGACCGTGTGGAGCTTCTACCGCACCGGTGACTGGGCTGCCGCCCGCTCTTACCTCAAAGACAGCATCGGCACTGCGTACGACGACGAGTTCAACGACTGGCTTGACGCCTGCGCCAAGGGCGGATGCGTCGTTAGCGCCGCTCGGCACTGACGCTCACTGTCCGGGGACGGCCACTCCCAACCGTCGGTCATCGGCGGACTCGCCACGCACATCCCGTAGGTGCTTACGCATCGCGGATTCGGTGGCGGCGCCGTCCCCGGACAGCACCACGTCCAGGAGTTCCTCATGCTCGCGGGCCTGACGCAACAACTGCCCGTCCTGTGCCATGGCAGCTAATCCCAGCAACCGGCTTCGGGCCCGCAGCCGGCGTACGACGTCGACCAGCGCGTCATTACCGGCCTCGGCGAGCAAACCGAGATGGAAACGGGTATCCGCCTCGACGTACGCGACCAGGTCGTCCCGACCGGCGGCCTCCACGATGCGCCGAGCCACGGGACGTAACGCCTCGATACGACGTACTCGACCAGCGTCGAGAGTGAGACTGAGCGTCACCACCGTCGGGATCTCCAACAAAGCCCGAGTCGCCACGAGATCGTCCAACTGGTGGGGAGTGGGCTCACACACCCGAAAGCCCTTATTGCGCACCGACACGACCAGCCCGTCCGAAGCGAGGTCCAGCATGGCTTCACGCACCGGGGTCGCCGACACGCCTAGCCCCTCGGCTAAGGAGGGCACCGAGTAGACCAGCCCAGGTTGGAGTCGTCCGGAAACCAGCGCGGCCTCCAGAGCTTGCCGGGCGGCGTCACGCAGGTTTTCGCCGGGGGACAGTCGAGGCAGGGCCGGTGCATGCTCACTCATCACCAGCAGTATCCGGGGGGCTTGGCGAGGATGACGGCACATCGGCCGAACCGGGCTGTTCGGGGCGCCCAACGGGCGCCAGAGACCCGGTCGTCGCCGTGGGACCGATGTCCATCGCTGGCGTGGCCTGCATTACGGTGAGCCCATGGAACCGGTCTATGACTCAGTCGTCGCTCTCACCCGCGCCGTCTTCGCAGCCCAGGGTCTGCGTTTCCGGATCACCGGGGCTCATCACGTGCCGCGGGAAGGGGCCGCAGTGATGGTCATCAATCACACCGGTTACATGGACTTCACGTACGCCGGGTTTGCGGCGGAACGCGCCGGACGGCTGGTCCGATTCATGTGCAAAGACTCGATCTTTCACCACCGGGTGGCAGGGCCGCTGATGCGTGGCATGAAGCACATCCCGGTGGACCGTGAAGCTGGCGCAGCGTCGTTCAAGACTGCATTGAAAGCGCTGCGTAGCGGCGAGATCGTGGGGGTGTTCCCTGAAGCGACGATCAGCCGCAGCTTCGAACTTAAAGAGTTCAAATCTGGTGCGGTGCGCATGGCCCAAGCGTCTGGCGCCCCGCTCCTGCCTGTGGTGATCTGGGGGAGCCAGCGGGTTTGGACGAAGGGCAAGCCGAAGCGGATGGGGCGGACCGGGACGCCGATCGCGGTGCGAGTTGGTGAGCCGATTCCGGTCCCCAAGAATGCTGATCCGGCGGAGATCAACGCCGAGCTGAAACGCCGGATGGCGGAAATGTTGGAGATCGAACAGCGGGAATATCCGACGTTGACCGGAGCAGATCTGCAATTCCTCCCGGCCCGACTGGGGGGGACGGCGCCGTCGCTGGAGGAAGCCACCGCTCTGGATGAGCAGGAGGCGCATGAACGCCGCCTCGCTAAGGGATTGGCCGCTGCCCCACAGGAGTGATGGTTTTTCCGGCCACGCCGGTATGGCGCCGACTCGTCGCTGTCGGTCTCGACATCTAGGGTGAGGCTCATGTCCTCCGCTGAGCTGTCCCCGCAGGACGAAGCGATCGCAACTCGTGTCATCACTACGCTCGCTGGCCCACACGCTCAGCTTCGAGAAGACCAACAAGAGGCTGTCGCAGCTCTAGTGCGTCCTGCTGCCCGGGTGGTGGTCGTTCAAGCGACCGGGTGGGGTAAGTCTGCGGTGTATTGGGTGGCGACCGCGATCCTGCGGAGCCGGGGCAGCGGCCCCACTCTCGTGGTGTCACCGTTGTTGTCGTTGATGCGAGATCAGGTCGGCGCGGCAGAACGCGCCGGGCTGCGATCGGCAACGATCAACTCGGCAAACCGGGACGACTGGGATGCGGTGTGGTCGAGTTTGTCCGCCGATCAGGTCGATGTGCTGTTGGTCTCTCCCGAACGGTTGGCCGATCCGGGTTTTGGCGCGCAGATGTTGTCCCTGCTGGCAGGACGTCTGGGAATGGTGGTCATCGACGAAGCGCACGCGGTGTCCGACTGGGGCCACGATTTCCGACCGGACTATCGGCGGGTCGCGCAGGTGTTGGGCCGGCTCAATCCGCAGACGCCTGTGTTGGCGACGACAGCCACCGCGAATGCCCGGGTGAGCGCCGATGTTGCTGCCCAACTTGGCAATTCGACGTTGGTGCAGCGCGGTCCGCTGGCGCGCACCAGTTTAGAGCTGGTGGTAGTGCCCGGCTTGGATCCGCTGGGCCGTCTGGCCTGGCTGGTGCAGCATCTCCCGTTGTTGCCGGGGTCAGGGATCATCTATGTCCTCACCAAGGAGGAGGCAGATCGGGCAGTGTCGGTGGTCCGCGACGCTCACGGTGATCGCTACCCCGTCGCGGCGTACACCGGTGCTTTGGAGAGTGCGGAGCGGGTCCGGTTGGAAGAAGACTTGCGGGCTAACAAGTTGACCGCGTTGGTTGCGACGTCGGCATTGGGGATGGGATACGACAAACCGGACTTGGGATTTGTCGTCCATCTGGGATCACCGCCGTCACCGGTGTCGTATTACCAGCAGGTGGGCAGAGCCGGTCGCGCCATCGATCATGCGGTGGTGGCTTTGCTGCCCGCGGATGGCGATGAAGCAATCTGGGAGTATTTCGCGACCGCCACCATCCCGGTGCCGGAGCAGGTGGAGCGTCTCCTGAAGGCGATGCCGGGGCCCCGCGATTCGCCGGTGGGGGTCGTCCGGTTGGAAGCGGAAAGCGGTCTGCGTCGCAGCAAGGTTGACCTGTTGTTGCGCCAGTTGGCGGTGGAGGACGTGGTCGTACGACGGCCGGAGGGCTGGCAGAGCACCGGCCGTCGCTGGGTGTACGACGCGGACCATTACACACAATTAGCTCAGGTACGACGCGGCGAGGCGCAGATCATGCGCCGATATGTGAGGGGCGAATCCTGTCTGATGGCGTTGTTGCAGGACAGTCTGGATGACCGGTCGGCTCAGCCGTGCGGGCGCTGTTCGGTGTGTCGAGGAGGGTTGCCCGCTGGGTGGTCCGGGAGTGCCGAGGCGCCGACGGTGAGCCGGGTCCGTCAGGTGCTGCGTTCTCGGGTGCATCGCTGGGAGCCGCGCAAGATGTGGCCAGGTGGGAGTTGTGGACGCCGGGGGCGGATTCCCGAGCGTAGTGCCGTGGTTGAGGGGCGAGTGCTGATCCACGCCGATGCGCCGGAGTGGACCGTGGTGCTTCGGGAGTGCCGGGTCGCAGCTGCGACTGCGGCCGCGGTCCCGGAGGAATTGTTAGCGGCAGCTGTGACGGCGTTGTCACAGTGGCGCCATGAGTGGCCAGCGAGGCCTGGGCTAGTGGTGGCTTTAGACACGGGGCGTCTTCCCGGTGTGGCGGCGGGGGTGGCCGAGCATCTAGGGCAGGTGGGTCGTCTTCCGGTGATGTCATGGCAGTGGGGCGGGGGAGTGGCTCCAGTGCAGGCAACGTCGGCGGTGTCGGCGTCATGGTGGAGTGATCGGCTTGGCGTGGACACCGTCCCGAAGATGGCGCCCGGTGAGGTGGTCCTCTTGGTCGTCGATGCGAGCGCGACAGGGTGGTCGGTGACGATGGCTGGGGCGGCATTGCGGGCGGCGGGGGCGGCGGTGGTGCTGCCGTTAGTGATTCACCGTCAGGTGTGAATGCCGCTGCAGCTCATGAGAAATCGTGCTGACATGGGTTTGCGCACCACGTTACTTAGGTAACGCTAACCTTTGGTCGTAGGATAGAAAGCATGAATCGGACTCCCGCCTCCTCCGCTCCGCTCGGGGCGCCACACACGCTGACATCTGTGGGAGGAGACGACCGATCTCGACAGCGGCTCGCCGAACTAGGGCTCCGCCCCGGCGCGAACGTCACCGTGCTGCGCCGTACAGCCGGCCAAGGACGCATCCTCGCCGTCGCAGGATCGCGGGTGGCGGTCGACGCCGCGACCGCGAACACCCTCATGCTGCACATTGAGAAGGACCAGGCATGACCACCCAGACCGACGAGACCTCCACCACTCGGCCGGACCGCCAGCCACCGTGCTGCGCCGACGGATCCGGGACCAGCGCCGGACCTGACAACCCCGTCATCGCCCTCGTCGGTGCCCCCAATGTCGGCAAATCCACCCTCTTCAACACCCTCACCGGAGCTCGGCGTACGGTCGGCAACTGGCCTGGCACCACCGTCGAAGTCGGCTCCGGGATCTGGCCCACCCGACATGGCCTCAGCCGTGCTGCGACCGTCCTTGACCTACCCGGCGCCTACAGCCTTGACCCGCTGTCCCCGGACGAAGCCCTGACCCGAGCCTTGCTGCTCGACGCCCCCGCAGCAGGACGACCGGACCTGGTAGTGGTGACCGCTGACGCGGCTCACCTCGCCCGCAGCCTCCACATCGTCGCCCAACTCCGAGAGCATCCCTACCGCGTGGTGGTGGCTCTCACCATGAGTGATGTCGCCCGACGCCGAGGAATCACTCACGACATCCCCACCCTCGCCGAGGCCCTGGGCTGCCCCGTCATCTCCGTCGACCCGCGGCAACGCCAAGGCCAGCATGACCTGGCCGCTGCCGTCGAGACGGCCTTGGCCGCTGCGGTCCCAGCGCCACGTACCGTCAACCTGCCCGACCGCGACGATCACCCCGTCGACCCTCTCGACCGGGATGACGAACGCTTCACCTGGATCACCACCGCAGTCACCCGCGCCACCCAGCACGACGGCGCTGATCGCCAGTCCCACTCCGACCGCATCGACGCCGTCGTCACCCACCCGGTGGCCGGTCCGATCATTTTCCTGGTCACCATGTGGGTCGTCTTTCAGATCACCACTACGGTCGCCAAACCCCTCCAAGACGCCCTTGGCTCCTTTTTCTCCGGTCCGGTCAGTGATGGCGCGCGCGCCCTGCTTACCTTTGCCGGGCTCCAAGACACCCCCGTCAAAGGTCTTGTCATCGACGGACTGATCGCCGGGGTCGGCATGTTGCTCACTTTCGTTCCCCTGATGGCGTTGATGTTCCTCCTCCTCGCGCTTCTAGAGGATTCCGGATACATGGCTCGCGCCGCTGTCGTCACTGATCGCCTGATGCGGCGACTCGGCCTCCCTGGTCGTGCCTTCCTGCCGCTTGTCGTTGGCTTCGGCTGCAATGTCCCCGCGATCAGTGCCACCCGCATCCTCGGCCAGGCCCGGCAGCGGCTACTCGTCGCACTCCTCGTTCCTTTTACTTCCTGTAGCGCTCGCCTCACCGTCTACGTGATGCTCGCTGGGATCTTCTTCCCCGATCACGCTGGCAACGTCGTGTTCGCCATGTATCTCCTCTCCATCCTGCTGGTCGTCCTCACCGGCCTCGCCTTGCGCGCCACTCTGTGGCGCACCATGGGCTCCGAACCACTCATCCTCGACCTGCCGCCCTACCAACGTCCCACCGCCCGACTCTCCCTGGCAGTGACCTGGACTCGGCTACGCGGATTCCTCCACACCGCAGGCGGCATCATCGTCGCCACCGTCGTCGTGGTCTGGGCCCTGCAATCCACCCCCGTCCACAGCGGCAGTTTCGGTGATGTCCCCACCCAAGACAGTGCTTACGGCGTCGCCGCGCACACCATCGCCCCCGTCTTCGCCCCCGCCGGTTTCGGCCAATGGCAAACTGCGAGTGCGTTAGTGGTGGGCTTCGTCGCGAAGGAGGCTGTCATTTCGTCCTGGGCGCAGACGTACGCCGTTGATGACCCTGAGGACAGTGGCGCTGAAGCCCTCGCCGGGCACATCCAGCAGGCGTTTGACCAGTCCTCTGGGGGGCATCCGCTTCCAGCGGTCTTGGCGTTCCTCGTCTTCCTGCTGGCTTATACCCCCTGTGTCGCCACGCTCGCCGCGCAGCGTCGGGAGATCGGGGCTCGCTGGACTCTGTTTGGTGTGGGGGTGCAGTTGGTTGTCGCCTGGACACTCGCGGTCGTGATCTTCCAGATCGGCCGGTTCTTCTGATGAGTCGCGCCGCGGCTGGCCCGCTCCGTGAGGTACTCACCGCTGTCCAGGAGGGCGCGAGCACCCTCCTGGAAATCAGCGCCCGCACCGGGTGCGACCAGGACACGGTCGCTGCAGCCATCGACTTACTTACTCGGCATGGGCATCTCCGGCTGGGCCCGTCGCCGCGTAGCTGCGTGACCACCGGATGCTCCGGTTGTCCCTCTGCCTCCCCTCAGGGGTGCGGGACCGGGCATCAGTACCCCACCGGTCCGATCCCAGTGACTCTCATGAGCAGGTCACCTTCGCCAGAGAGCCCAGTTAGTCACCCCTGAGGGCTCCCTTGCATCCCCTGGCTGTGACCCCGGATACCGCTGCGCCTCAGTCGAGGCGCAGCGGTGCCGATGAGGTCCGCGAAGGAGGTGGCAGATGCGTCGACGTCGTTCCACCGGTCTGTCGAACCGGGACCGCAGCGTGATCGATCTCGAACGGGAATGGGGTCAGTCACCGGACGTGCTGCATTTCAAATATGAAGCTGCACACCGTGACTTGGGTCTCAGCCCGACCGGGTACGCACTCGTCCTCAATGGACTGATCGCCGATCCCGCCGCCTTCGAATACGACCCGGTGACCATCGGACGCCTCCGCGACGTTCAGCGAACCCGGCGTACACCCGGACTCGGCTGACTCGCCGACCCGTCACCCACCGGCCAGCCGGCGATCCCACCCTGCCCACAGGAGCCACACATGAGCATGATGCAGGTCCGTCTCATCACCATCGACGGCACAGAATGGTTGACCCGTCCCTTTGACGGCGATCCTAATGATCACCTCCAGCGCCTCATCCACGACGAGCACATCGACAGTTACGAAATCGTCGTGACCGGGACCTCCCAGCGCACCTTCGCCGAACCGGCCACGGTCAGCTTCACCCGCGACCACATCGTGGCCCTCTGGGTCGAAGCTGTCGGCTGACCCGCCCCCACCGGGCGGGGAACCCCTCGCGATGCCATCTCCATCCGACACCTCTGATGGCGACGTCGCTCCGGCGTACGTCGTCCTCACCAGCCGTGGGATCACCGTGTCCCATGTGCTGTGGTCCTTCGTTGCTGGAGCACTCGGTTTCATCACTGTCAACCCGGCACGTGGCATTCCCGACGTCTGGATCCTCCACGTCGTTTTGATCCTTGCACTCGCCCTGGCTAGTCAGCCAGGGCGTGACGGGCGACGAAGCCCCTCGGCCCTCGTTGCTGTCCTCATCTGTATGGCTGGCTTCACCGTGGGCGCGCTCCTCGCTGGCGCCGCTCCTACTGAGATCCTGCGAACCGCGATCGTCAACCTTGTTTCCGCGGTGACGACCGTCCAGCTCTATCACCATGGGCACTCGCCTCGGTCGTGGATTCCACGCACGCCTGGTGAAGCGATCATTCTGTTGGTCTGCTTGGTCGTGGGGTCTGTGCCATTTGTGTTTTTGGCGGCTTTCCCCGATTCTGGCTTGGGTGGCGCCGCGACCATGGCGCAAACTCAATACGCCATCGCCCGATATCTCGCAGCTGTCTGCATTGGCGCACACTGCATCATCCCGTTGTATTTTCGTCCCGCAGAAGAGCACCTCCACGCTGCCCGCCGGGGGCGACTTCCGTTATTTATCGCGGTATATGCATCATGCATTCTCATCCCTAACCTCTTCCCGCACTACCCGCTGACCTGGCTTTTCATCGCACCAGCCGTGTGGGCTGGAGTGACTTTACCGCTACGCACCGCCAGCGTCGCCCTTTTTCTTGCCAGCGTCATCGCGATCCTCACCCCCTATCCCCGGTATGCGCCGCCGCCGTACCCTTTCCTGCCCGCGCCGCAAGCCATGCTCGACTGGTCTTTCGCATTTGGTACCCACCTGATGCTGTTGTTGGTGATTTTTCGAGAGCAACAGCTCCGCCTCACCGTACAAATGGAAACCCTCGCCGCCACCAGGCGCTCCGAGCACGAATTGATGAACGCCGTCGTGGAGTCCATGAGTGATGGGTTACTCCTGGTCGACTCCACCGGGACCGTGCTCATGCACAACGCTGCCGCTGAATCCCTCGCTCACCGCGGCCTGCCCACTCGCATCGACCCCGAAGAAATCGATGTTTTCGGAATCCAAGCCGCCGACACCCGTCGCATCGTCGACGCCGTGGAGATCTCCCGCATGCTCACCCCCGCGCGCGGTGAAGAACGACACCTGGACGTCCTCCTGCCACGACCGGATGGCGATGCCCGACTGTCAGTGTCTAGCTCCTCAGTGACCACGCATCGCGACGTGATGACCCTGCTCACGTTCAAGGACATCAGCGAAGCCTGGATCCGACAGCAAGAACTCGAATCTTTCGCCGGGACCGTCGCTCACGACCTCAAAGGGCCTCTCGCCGCTCTATCCGGTTGGATGGAAGCCGCCGAAGACGAACTCGCCGCTGACGACCTCGACACCGGACGGATGGCCCTCGGGCGCGCTCGCGACGCCATCGAACGCATGCGCGCCCTCATCGACGACTATCTCGCCTTCGCCGTCAGCCGCGGCGGGACCATCCGACCCGTTGACCTCGCTCTCGCTGACATCGTCGCCGAGATCGTCGCGGTCTCCCCGGACACTGTCACCTTCGACCTCAACCTCCCTCACCATGTGCACGCCGACCCGTCCCTGATCCGCCAACTCATGGCCAACCTGATCGGCAACGGCATCAAATTCACTCGCCCCGGTATCCCAGCCCACCTGCACATCAGCAGCGACCACCACAACGGGCAGATCACCGTCACCGTCGCCGACGAAGGCCGAGGACTGCACCCTGGCGACGAGGCACGCATCTTCGGCCGACTCACCCGAGGGCAGCAAGGCCCCGACCAGGTCAGCGGGACTGGCCTGGGACTGGCCTTATGCGAAGCGATCGTCACCCGACACGGCGGGACCATTGGGGCGTTCAACAACGACTGGGGCGGGGCGACCTTCACGTTCACTCTGCCCGCGGCAGGCGACCCGTGACCGCCCCCACCTCCCACGACATCCCAGACCGCCAGCTGTGGCTCGGCCTGGACGGCGCCGCCATGATGATCATCCTCGCTGTCCCGCTGATCATGATCGGACACCTCACCCATCACCCCGGAGAACGCATCGCCGCAACCTGGCCCGGACCGGCCCTGTTCTTGGGAGTGGCCTCGCTGTGCTGGAGCCCACAAGGCCTGCGCCGTCGGCAGATGACCCACGTGATCGCCGCGCTCGCAGGGGTCTGTGTGCTGATCGGATTGGCCTGTGGCGCCGGAGTGGTCATGGTGGTGCGCACCACGGTCGTGGATGCTGCGGCAGCGATGGGGTTGCTCGCGTTTTACCGACAGTTCAGTACGGCGTCGGGATGGTTCCCCGAGGAGCGACGCGATGTGGTGTTACTGAGCCTCGGAACATGCGGCACCACGGCCGTCACAGTACTGGCGGGTGGCGCCCCAGACACGGTCTGGGATGGCTCATTGGTGTCGCTGTGTTGGTGGACGGTGCGCATCCACGTAGCGCTGGTCTTCGGTTCGTTCACAATTTTCGCGTTGTGGCACGGTCCTCGGCCGGTGCACAGCCGGATCGCACTGCCAGGAGCGTTACCAGCATTGGCCGTCGCGGGGGGTGCCCTACTTGCAGCGCCCTACCTGGTGAGATATCCCCTCGACTGGTGCGTCTTCCTTCCAGCGGTGTGGATCGGGTTGACGTTGACACCGCGGTGGGCGTGCCTAGCCTTGGATTCGATGGCCGTGGCGGTGCGGCTGTTGGCCGTGTCGCCATGGTCAGTGATCGACACCACCGGGAACTTTCCAGCAACCCTGCTGATGGACCTGTTGTTATGTGTAGCAGCGACGCTGTCATTGATGATCGTGGTATTTCGGGAAAAAGTCGCCCGATTGTCCGCTGCGGTCCGGGACGCGGGGCTCGAAGAACAAGATCGAGTGGAGTTGCTGCAGTCAGTGATTCGGTCGATGACTGACGGGGTGCTATTGACCACAGAGTCCGGCCGGTTAGCCATGGCCAATCCGGCCGCCCGGTCCGTGCTGGGCGCCGGAAATCGAGGTTCACTGTCAGAGGACGACTGGGTGGCTTGCCGCGGCGTACGGACACTGGACGGGACGCTGCTCAGCGACGAGCAGCTACGTGACCTGCTTTTTCGGCAAGAGCGAGATGTGGAACGGGTGACAATCGCGCTGCGTGATCCAGCCTCAGCGGAAGACCGATACTTCAGCGTGACGGTGCGCAGGTTGGCCCACCGACGCGACGAATTGAACTTGGTGCTACTCACCGACACCACCCACGAACACACCCGGCGGCGCCAGCTGGAATCATTCGCGGGGACGGTCGCTCACGACCTAAAAAACCCGCTGACCGCATTGTCATTGTGGGTCGAAGAAGCCGAACTAGAAATAGAAGCTGACCCCAAGGCGGGAGCGCGAGCGTTGGAGCGGGCGCACAGCTCGGGGGAACGGATGCGGCACATCATCGACGACTACCTCGCCTACACCGTCACCAGGGAGGGGGTGTTGCGGCCGTCGTCGGTGCCATTGGCACAGGTGGTCACGGAACTCATCGCGGTGTACGGCGACGGACCGGACGGCCCGATATTCACCGTGGAAGGTACGGCGATCGCCCATGCCGACCCAGCACTAGTGCAGCAGGTGCTCTCGAATCTGCTGGGAAACGCCGTGAAATATGCCCATCCGGACCGTGCGCTCGCGGTGACGGTGCGTCTCGGCGTCGACGATGATCCCGGATGGGTGCGGGTTGTCGTGGCAGATAACGGCATCGGCTTGGCGGGTGTGGATACCGAATCGATCTTCGAGCCGTTCGCTCGGGCCGCATCGGGTGCGTCAGCACACCAAGGTGTCGGGTTGGGTCTAGCGTTGTGTCGGGTTGTCGTGCAGCGTCACGGTGGTGTCATCCGGGCGTACCCCAACGCGGCGGGGGGCGCGACGATCGAGTTCACGTTGCCGCGAGCGCTGGCCCTGTCAGCCTGACCCTGGGAGCGCTCCTTGCCTGGACGTTTTCGCTGCGGAACGTCCTGCATGCTAAGGTTTCGTGCTGTTGCAGGCCACTGAAAAGGCCCGCACATATGACACCTGTCCGGGTGGCGGAATGGCAGACGCGCTAGCTTGAGGTGCTAGTGCCCTTTATCGGGCGTGGGGGTTCAAGTCCCCCTCCGGACACCAACACAACGAGGCTCCTGACTAGAAACTCTATGGTCAGGAGCCTTGTTGCATTTCAGGGCATTGAATCAAGCTGCGGGTCTTACGGTCTTGAAGTGGGACCCCTGTCACCCTTTTCCGCAGCGCACCTGTCGCTGCGGAGACGCCCCTCTGTAGGTTTGCTTGATCGACCAATCATGCATCACGATATGCAGCATGAAATTGATGCGTCATGGTGAGACGGTCATCCGGAAGAGCCTGCCGCTGATCGAGCAGGATCTGCACGATATCGAGATAGTCCGTAGGTCCCCGGAGTTCGAGGGGTGCACTGAGGCGGTGGTGCTCAACCACCTGGTGCGGGTCGGCATAGACGCCGTGAAGGACCTGCAGATGGAACAGGGGTACGGCGTGATGGCTGCCCAGCGCGACGAGGATCGTGCCCAGCGCCAGGCGACCGTTCGCCGCCGGCGTCCGAGCTGGGCCGACGAGCGTTGATCTGGCCCCTCCAGCGTGGCCGCATCTATGTAGCCACGCTGGGCAGCCTTGAGGAGAAGTTCTACCTCGTGGTGTCGAACAACCAGCGCAATCGCTTTCTGGATTCTGTGCTCGCAGTTCGCTTGACGACCTCGTCCAAGCCCCCGTTGCCGAGCATCGTGGAGATCGATCCCACACGTGACCGCGGCTTCGAGGGTCGGATCGTGTGCGATGACATCGTCGAGATCTTCGAGGATGAAGTCGCCCGTGACCTCGGTGCGCTTTCTCCTGAGACCATGCGGAAAGTGGACATCGGCCTGCGGGCCGCACTGGGGATACGGTGATCACTTGTACAGCCCAGCTGGTGTCACCGGATGACCTGTGACCGGTCGCCAGCACTCCTTGATCTCAACATCAATGTGGAGCTGGACCTACGACGTCATTGGTGAAGCCGAATGTTGCCATGCGGGCCTCCTCGGCGGTTATGGCTCAGTGCGCATGATCGACCGCGGCGAAGCTCTGGTGGTGGAGTAGCTAAGGTAGGCAGGCGCGCAGACCCACCGCCCTAAAGACGTATATGCCGATTCCGGCGCCGATGTAGCCCTTGTCGGTCAGAGTGGGCAGCCTGGTTGTAGCAGCGGCGCGTCTGGGGCAGGACCTGGTGCAGGTTGGGGTCATGAATAGCCCGACACGCAGGCCACGTTTTCGTGGGCCTGGGCAAGGCGGCACGGTAGGTGATCACGTGGGATCTTGATTCTGTTGGGGTTTCTTGGTCGAAATCGAACCAGGCTTCAGTGCCTCACTTCTTTCACGTCACAACGCCGTTCCCGCTGGTCACGGCACCGCAAAGATTCCAGCGGCTTTCTCCTGGTGGGCACACCCGCGTCAATTCAGCGATCGAGACCAGTTCCGACACGCGACGCTTTGTCCCCAACTTCTTTAATCCACATGAGACTCATCAAGTATTATTCGCGAGGGATTTCCCTCTTGTGGGAAACCACAAAGCTTGCAGGTCGCAGACCCCTCCAGTGAGTGGGGCGCCCCATATCCTAGCGCTCACAAATAACGCCCTTACTGAAATATTACCAATTTGACCTCGAATATAAGGTATTGAGGCAGGGCATTTACTCAAAATAGTTTCTTGATGAAATCAATACTTCCTTGAAGTGCAGGTCTCACTTCAAGGCTATGTAAGGGCGTTATTCACGAGGCGTTAGAGACCCATGTCCCGCACCCCGGGAAACAATCGATACACACCTGTCACCATACGATATATAAAAACATCGGCCGCTTTGAGATCATTGGGTTACCACACTCAAATCTCTCAGGGAAGCGACCGATGCGGTACCAGTCGTGCAGCAGGACTCGATCACGATGCACTCGATGAACTCGTCAGGCGGGTCATCGACATTTTTCACTCCCGGGGAATCGACTTGAGTAGACACCGGTTGCCCGTCAAAGAACAAGTCATCCTCACCCTGGAACTCCTACGGAACACTCTGGCACAGATGTTCCTAGCTGATCTGCTGCATATTTCACAATCCACCGCTTCTCGAATCTATCGCAGGATGCTCCCGGTCATCAATGAAGCACTCATCTTGACAGGTATCCCCATAGAGCAAGCAGCAAGTGATGGCCGAGCCATCCTCATCGACGGCACGTACGTTCCAACTGGCAACCGCCCAGCTCAGGGGCAAGATGTCACCAAAGCCAACTACTCCGGTCAACGCCGTTGCCAGTGTTTAAGCATCCAGGTCGCTTCCACCTTGGAAGGACAACTCTTAGCGATCTCCCCACCGGTTCCCGGAGCTCGACATGACTCTGCTGCTCTCGACCTCACCGGCTGGTCACAGATCCTCGCAGAAAACCACACGCCATGGATAGCCGACACCGCTTACATCGTCCATGGAGCACGAACGCCTCTCACAAAGAAGAAAGGACAAGAGCGAACCGACAACGAAAAACACTACAACAAAGAAATATCCAGTATTCGCGCCCATGTCGAACACGCCATCGGACACCTTAAACAATGGAAAATCCTCGCCACCGGCTATCGAGGCAGACTCACCGAACTCCCCGATATCATTGCCGTCATCACCCGACTCGAGCTCTATCGACTTGGCTGGTAGCCAAGAATGACACTAAAGCCCTCGTGAATAACGCCCTAAGGTACATTACTGCTGGCGATCCTCCCTAAGGAGGGGGCTTGGGTCTATCCTCGCGTGAGGCTCATGGCACTGTAAGGCCGGGACTTACACACAGTAGTACCTTCCCATCTGCGGTTTTCGCACTCATGTCAGCTAGCTGCCCTCTCCTTAAGCGAGTTGAAACTGTGGACTCGAGAGGAGTCTCTGCATCCAGATCTCCCTCCCCACCTAAGGGTAGTGAGATCTCGAATCCATTGATTACGATTACTGAAGACGTGGATAACATAGAAAGGGAAAGTCATTGCGTTGGGTAGTGGCAACTCGGAAAGGGAAAGCCTCCGTCGTGGCCATAGCCTTGCTGGTGGCAGCCACGACAGGGTGCGCATCTCCCGAGGATAAAAATAATGAAGAATATCAAAAAATACGTAAATCAGTAACGGAAAAAGAGGTGCATCCGGATCTAGTGTCGGAAGTTATTGTCCACCACAGGTGGGGAAACTGTTCGACTGCAACTATTTTATATAAAACGGGAGGGGATTCATGTCGCGTAATTGTAAAAAACGATAAGGGAGCATGGGAGACTTTCGTGACAGAACAGAAAGCGGTCGATAGGGATGCAATTTCAAGTGAAGCCGAGTGTATGGGTGTTATTCACTAGGCGTTAGCAGCCCGCACCCCGGACCCCGGGAAACAATCGATACACACCTGTCACCGTACACATATATAAAAACATCGGCCACCTTGAGATCATGGGGTTAGACGACTCAAAAATCTCTGGAAGGCGGCCGATGCGGTATCAGTCTCCAACAGGACTCGACCCCGATACACTCGGCAAGCTGACTGCTCGGATTGTCGAGATTTACCACTCCAGCTGAGTCCACTTGAGTAGACATCGGTGGCCCGTCAAAGAACACGTCATCCTCACCCTGGAACGTCTACGGAATAATCTGTCACAGATGTTCCTTGCTGACCAGGTAGATGATTTCACCATCGACAGCTTCTCGAATCTATCGCAGGATGCTCCCGGTCATCGACGAAGCTCTCCTCTTGACAGGTATCCCCCTAGAGCAAGCTGCCAGTGATGGACGAGCCATCCTCATCGACGGCACGTACGTCCCAACTGGCAACCGCCCAGCTCAGGGGCAAGAGGTCACCAAAGCCAACTACTCCGGTCAACGCCGTTGCCAGTGTGTCAGCATCCAGATCGCTCACCACACCACATGGATCGCCGACACCGCCTACATCGCCCAGGGCGCAATGACACCCCTCACAAAGAAGAAAGGACACGAACGAACCGACAACGAAAAACACGACAACACAGAAATATCCCGCATTCGCGCCCATGTCGAACACGCCATCGAACACCTGGAAACAACGGAAAATCCTCACCACCGGCTATCGAGGCAGACTCACCGAACTCCCCGACATCATCGCCACTATCACCCGACTCGAGCTCTACCGACTAGGGTGGTAGTCAAGAATGGCCTAGAAATGCCTCGTGAATAACGCCCAAAATCTCGAGTGAAGAGTTCACTGTGACAGATAGCGGCTGACTTAGGCGTGGCTGCCATCTCTCGAGAGTGCGCCCCAAGGTCACCGTGCGGCGCGGTCACAAAAGGCTCTTTGGGATGTCCTGATAGGCGCTGGGAAAAGCCAAAATCTGTTGCTTAGCACCGGATAGCGATTGAGCGGTCTCGCGGGCAGTGCTTGGGTGAAATATGGATTGATGCCTGCTGCAGCAAGCCCACTTTGAGCATGTCTCACGGTCAGGAAATGGACGCACAGATGATGAGGCTGACCGCGAGCATGGATGATGCAGCGACGACCGCGCCGGGGTGAAAATGCTCATCGACGGCGATCTGACGTAGCGATCCTGGGGTGATCAGGTCAAGTACGAGGAAACTCACCGCCTGCAAGATGACGCCAAGGGCACCGAATCCGCAGGTCCAGGCGAAGGCGTCACCAAAATGTGAGGCGCCGTTGGTGAAGATCGCGGTGGCCTGGACTGCGCCGAGTCCGATGAATGCGGCACTGACGATGATGGCTGCATTCACTGACCGGTCTTGGTAGATGCGAGCGCCGAGGCGTCCTGGGGTGATCAGGTCGATCACAAAAAAACCGGCGACGAGTAGGGCCACTCCAAGCAGGGCATAAGCGCCGCCGTACATCACACTGGTCAGCATCATCGGTTCCTTCGCTGCGGGTCGTAGGGGCGGTCTTGAATGTGGCGGTCTTCGACGGTGGGCTCCCCGAGGGGAAACATTGGTGGGGGTGATGGCGTCGTGGACACGCCGGGAGCCCCCTGTCCGGGCAGTGGGGGAGGCTGCGATCCGGGGACGGCGTCTTGGACCGATGCGCCAGCGTCAGCAAGCCATGCTTGGCGCACCTGGGAGGTGGGCGCTGAGTTCGACATCACGTGGGGGACAAACCGGGCGCGATCATCGGTGATCCACCCGTCGCTTTCTCGGATGCCGAGGCCCGCAGCGTGGCCGTCAACGATCCAGCTGCCCCACACCACCTTGTTGCCGTCCATGTCCGGCAGCGGCGCCCACTGTTGGAAGCACAGACCTTCGGAGCCGCCACCGCCGGGAGAGGTGAGCTCCACGCCGTCCGCGTGGATGCGGATGCCGCTCCCTTCCCGACCGTGCAAGGGTTTTGCGACCCACTCGGTGAGCGGGCCGGGACTGTCCAGATATGCCGGGAGTAGGAGTTCGTCGTCGGGGTAGAGATGCCAGAGAGCCGCTAGGAGAGCTTTGTTGGAGAGGACCACTTTCCAGAGCGGTTCGATCCAGGTGGTGGCTAGCGGGGAGTGAGGGACAGCTTCGACGTGGCTGCCGAACTCTTCGGCCAGCATCGCTTCCCACGGGTACAGCTTGAAACAGGTACGGAGGGGGCGGTCGGAGGTGTCGGTGAAGCAGCGGTCGGTCGCGGACCAGCCGATGTCTTCGATGGTGATTGACTCCGTGGCTAAACCTGCCTGATCAGCGGTGTCTCGTAGGTAAGTGACGGTCATCTCCTCCTCTCCGGTGATTTCGTCGCTATGGTGCGCGAAATGGATCGGGCCGGGAGCGAGACGAGGTGCAATGGCTTGCCAGGCTAGGACGAGTCGTTCGTGCAAGGAATTCCATTGGTCTCGGTCAGGATACAGATCCTCCAGCCAATACCACTGGGCCACAGCAGATTCGACGAGTCCGGTCGGGGTATCTGCGTTGTATTCCAATAGTTTTGGTGCAGACATCCCGTCGTATCGCAAGTCAAAACGGCCATACAAGCTGGGAGGGTCGGCAGCTAAGGATTCCCCAGCGCGGCGTAACGCCCCAGGAGGAAGCCCCAGATTGCCCATTGCTCCGGTCACCAGGAAACGGGCGGCCTCCAGGCACATGTCGTGCAGCCGTTCGGTGGCGGCTTCCACCAGGTCGACCTCGTCGGCATCGATCTCGTAGCAGGCTTTCTCATACCAGTACGGCGTCGTGGTGCCGTCTGGATGGGTGGTTTCGGGATAGACCAGTCCTTGAGAGCGGACCCGCTGCAACCAGTCCGGTCGGGGATCTTGGGGGTGCCGGTGCACGTCAGCTCCCTCCCTTAGCTCCGGAACCGCCGAACCCGCCGCGGGAAGACGTGGAGACTTTGCCCCCGGAAACTGTTTTCGATGTCACTGTCCCACCACTGTGATTCATTCCGCCGCGCGTGAAGGTGGAGCCGCTGGGTGGGGCAAAACTTCCGTACGTCGCCGGGCCGCCCACCGAAGGGGCCGACCGGCCCCACGGGATGAAATACCACCCGTGTCCACCGCCGCGGTAGTGGCTTCCAGACGAACTGGACGATCCTGACGTGGCAGCGGTGGGGCTGGTCGAGGTGGCAGGCGCGGGCACTTGCCCGGGGGGACAGGTGCCCTGCCAGAAGGTGGATGTCGGGGTGGGTGACGGCGTACCGCTCGTGGTCGCACCGGACGGGGCCGTGGTCGCTGGTGATCTCGGGGAGGTGGTGGCGTCTGGCGCCGGGACACACCCGGGGGCTGAGCCGGGAGTCGTCGGGTCGGAAGACGCGCCCACCACGGGCTGGGCGGTGAAATCTTTCTCCGGGGGGAGAGGGTCGTTGGAGCAGACCGAATCCTCCAACCTGATCCCGGTTTTCTTGTCGACGCAAATCCCGGCGTAAGTGGGTTGTTCTGCGGAGTCGAGCTGGGCTTCTTCCTCCGCACCACAACCGGACAACGCAGCGGCAAGCACAGCAGTCATCCCCAAACAGACCAGGGTGCTACGACGGCGGAAGGGCTGAGCCGACAGACGAGAGTCGTCGCCGTCCAGGTGACCTCGAGCCATGGATACGCTCCTCGGATGCGGTCGGTGCAGAGCCAGTCATAGCTCCTGGTCTATCGCTGGGGTGTCCCCAGGTGAGACCACGCTAACTGATACCGGCGGTGACGCAGGCCAGGTTGTCCCAGGTGAGCCGTCCGTTCTGGCGCCCAATCAGCAACGGTGACAGGGATCCTCGGCGTACCCAGATGACCTGTGGGCACAGACGCGATAACGTGCGTGCATGAGCGCAGATCCCCGAGCCGCCTTGGCCACCTTCGTCGCCGCCCTCGAGCGTCATCTGGAGGCAGCATCCTCACGGCGAGGAGAAAACGATCCCGCAGTCGTCGCGGCCTATCAGGATCTCGCGGTCGCGTTCGACGCCTACGACGATGCGCTGATGGAAGCGTTTGGTGAGGTGACGCCGCTGGACATCTACAGCGGCGATGATGAAGACGACCTGGACGACGAAGATCTCGACGACGAGGATCTCGACTTCGACGACGAGGACGACCTGGAGATCGAGGACGACCAGGCCACTCCGGTCGCTCCCCACCGCTGATCGGTCTAGCTGACCCGTCGTGGCGGCGCCCTGGGGCACCTCTGCGCCGTTGACGAGGAAAGACTCCAGTGTTGATGCCCGCGCCACAACCCCGTGGCGCGGGCATCAACGTTTCCTTCGATAGGCTTCGTGCGCGCGAAGCACGTCGTCCGCGCTGCTCACCCCAGCCACCTCGACCGAGAGACCATCAGTGGAACTGACCTACCTAGACGCCGTGATCCTCGGCATCGTTGAAGGCATCACCGAATACTTACCGATCAGCTCCACGGGGCACCTGACGGCGACCGAGAAAATCCTCGGCCTGCAGGTCGATAACCCTTCAGTGACCGGGTATACCGCGACCATCCAGATTGGTGCGATCGCTGCGACCTTGGTGTTCTTCTGGAGCAAGATCTTCCGGTTGGCCAAGGCTTTCTTCGCCGGGTTGTTCCATGCCGAGGCTCGGGCTTCCCATGACTGGACGTTGGGACTGGCAGTGATCTTTGGGTCGTTGCCGGTCGGGATTATTGGCTACTTTGCGCGGCACCTCATCTCAGGTCCGCTCCGGTCGCTGACGGTCGTGGCGATGGGGCTGATCCTGTGGAGTTTGGTGATGTGGCTCGCTGAGGAAAAGTACGCCCGCTCCGTGCGGGAAGGCAAAGAACGCGCTGAAGATGACGTCACCATTATGGACGGCGTCATCATCGGCTGTATGCAGTGTTTCTCCCTCATTCCGGGTGTGTCCCGATCCGGGGCGACCATCTCAGCTGGACTGTTCCGCAATGTCAACCGTGTGATTGCCACAGAGCTGTCATTCTTCATGGCGATCCCTGCGCTGACTGCTGCTGGCCTCTACGGACTCGTGGACGTCGACTTCAAAGTCGTGCCGATCGGGCCGATGGTCGTCGGGATCATCGTGAGTTTTGTCGTCGCCTACGCGTCTATCGCCTGGCTGCTGAAGTTCGTGGCGAACAACTCGCTGATGGCGTTCATCTACTACCGCATCCCGGCCGGAGTGATCCTCGCCGCTGCCGTCGGTTTCGGGTTCATCTCCCCGACCTGACCGGGCAGGGTGGTCACAGCCAGTCGGCGCGCCGGAACGTGATGTACAACCCGACACAGGCCGCGACCATCACTCCCAACACCACGAAATATCCATATTCAGTGTGCAGCTCAGGCATGTGGTCGAAGTTCATCCCATAGATCCCCGCGATCATCGTGGGGACTGCCGCGATGGCGACCCATGCCGAGATGCGGCGCATATCCTCGTTTTGCCGCAACCCCTGCTGAGCCAAGTGGGCAGCGAGGATGTCAGAGAGCAACCGGTCATAGGACTCGGCGTGATCACAGACCTGCAGCAGATGGTCCAACACATCGACGAAGAACGGTCGCAGTTGCTTGTGTGGGATCAACGTTTTGGACTCGGTGAGCATCCGACGTAACGGCGCCACCAGCGGGACCGCGCCACGTTTAAACTCCAACACCTCTCGTTTCAGCTTATAAATATCCGGACCAGCAACGCCTCGGTCCCCAGCAAAGACCGCTTCCTCAATCGATTCCAAATCCTGGCCAAGTTCGACATCGATCGCCCGGTAGGTGTCGACGACCAAGTCCATAATCGCATGCATCACCGTCATCGGCCCTAACGCCAACAATCGAGGATTTTCCTCCAACCGGCGGCGTACTCCCGCCAATGGGTTCGCTGCGCCGTACCGCACCGTCAGGACAAACCGGTCCCCGAGGAACATCATCAGTTCCCCGGTCTCCACATCGCTGGTCTCCTCGATATACCGCAATGTCTTCAAGACCACGAATGTCGAATTCTCATACAGGTCGATCTTGGCGCGCTGATTCCCTTTCAGCGCGTCCTCCACCGCTAACGGATGCAGTTGGAGCTCCTCGTCGTACTCGGCGAATTCCTCTGTCGTGGGATCCTTCAACCCGATCCACAGGAACCCCGGGGCGTCGCTGAGCCGCAACCGGTCCAACTCGTCACTGGGGTCACCGCATTCGAAACGACGCCCCTGCCGGTATACGGCTTTGTCCACGATCACCCGGACATTCTGCTCCCACCCTGGCCCCTGGACGAGGCGCAGCCCCCATCCTGTCGCGATAACATCGCCAGCATGGCCACTGTCCTGCTGATGAGGCACGGCCGGACCACGGCCAATACTGCTGGGATTCTTGCGGGTTGGACTCAGGGCGTCGATCTCGACGACACCGGCTGCGACCAGGCCCGCGCCTGGTCCACCCTGCTGGCCGCGATCCCGCTCACGCTGGCTGTGACCAGCCCGCTCCTTCGGTGCTGCCACACCGCTGACCTGGCCCTGGCCGGGCAGGACATTCCCCGACGTACCGACGACCGACTGGGGGAGTGCCGCTACGGGGCGTGGACTGGACGTCACCTTGCCGACCTCGCTGACGACCCGCTGTGGCGCACGGTGCAGGACCAACCCGCCGCCGCCCGATTCCCGGACAGTCCCACCAGCTCGGGAGAAAGCCTCGCCGACATGTCAGCCCGGTCCGTCGCCGCGATCCGAGAGATCGACACCGACATCACCACGACGTACGGCGACGACGCGATCTGGCTCGCTGTCACCCACGGTGACGTCATCAAAGCCATCCTCGCCGACGCCGCTGGCGCCCACCTCGACCTGTTTCAGCGCTGGCAGATTGATCCGGGAAGCCTTTCCATCGTGCGATACACCCCCACCCGGCCCTATCTGCTGCGCGTCAACGACACCAGCAGCCCCTGGCAACCACCGCGCCAGCGCACCACCACTGACGCCGTACCCGGAGGAGGCGCAGGCGACTAAGGTCAGGACATGGCCTTGATCTCCTATGACCAACCGGACCGTTTCGTGGTCGGCACGATCGGCGAACCCGGACAACGGGAGTTCTATCTCCAAGCCAGCACCGGCAACCGCATCACCACTGTCGGCGTCGAAAAAACCCAAGTCACGGTCCTCGTCGACCGCGTCAACGACCTCCTCGACGAATTCGCCGCCGGACTTGCCAGCGAACAAGCCGCCCAGGCCTACCAGGACGACGCCCCGCTGAGCACGCCCGTCGATGAAGAATTCCGCGTCGGCACCATGGGTCTGTCTTGGGAACCTCGCACCCTCAGCCTCGTCTTGGAACTTCACGCTGTCGGTGACGCTTTCGACACCGTCGACATCGAAGAACTCGCCGACGCCGACGACCTCAGCGACGACCCCGCCACCGACCCCCTTCAACTGGTTCTGCGCGTCACGCTACCCGCCGCGATGGCTCGAGCTTTCGCCCGCCGTGGTCTGCGCGTCATCGCCGCGGGACGCCCCCAATGCCCCTTCTGCGCCGGCCCCATCGACCCCAACGGCCACATCTGCCCTCGAGCCAACGGATACCGACGCTGAACACCCCCCACCAGCCCCACCCCACCGACGACGCTGCCGTCCACCGCGCCCTCCACAGCGGCACCCTCACCGTCGTCGGACGCCTCACCGACGCCTCCAACGCCGCCATCCTCGTCACCGTTGACGGCTTGACCAACCCTGCCGGACACCACTACGCCGTGTACAAACCCATCGCCGGCGAACGCCCCCTCCATGACTTCCCCACCGGCACCCCACACGCCAGCTTGGCCGCACGAGAAGTCGCCGCAGCCCTGATCGACCGCGCCGGCGGCTGGAACCTCATCCCCACCACCGTGATGCGTGACAGCACCCTCGGCCCCGGCTCCCTCCAACTATGGATCGGCCCACCACCACCCGGAGCTGATGACACCGACACCCCCAAAGATCCCCCCGATCCCGAGGTCGTCGCCCTGCACCCCACCGGCCACACCCCACCCCACTGGCTGCCCATCCTCGACGCCACCACCGCCGACGGCACCCCCGTCACCCTCTCCCACGCAGACCACCCCACCCTCGCCTCCCTCGCCGTCCTCGACGTCGTCCTCAACAACGCCGACCGCAAAGCTGGACACATCCTGCGCGAGACCACCGGTGACCTGCGCGCCATCGACCACGGCCTGACCCTGCACCACCACCCCAAATTGCGCACCATCCTCTGGGGCTGGCAAGGACAACCCCTCCACGCCGCGGACATCGACCGACTCCACCAACTCCACACCGCGCTCACCAGCACCGATCTCACCTCCACCCTGGGTGCTTTACTCACCGACACCGAAATCGACGCCCTCCACCAACGCACCCACCACCTGCGTGACAACCCCCGCTATCCCGCTCCAGACCCCCACCGACCCGCCATCCCGTGGCCGCCCCTATGAACGCACCGGTAGGCTTCCGCTGTGATCGCCTGGGAAACACCTGACCTGCCGTCCCTACCCGAAACGGCCCCCCTCCCTACCGTCCGTGACACCCACCGCGGTCCCATCACCCTCACCCCCGGACCCACCGCCCGCATGTATGTCTGCGGCATCACCCCCTACGACGCCACCCACATGGGCCACGCCGCCACGTACGTCACCTTCGACATCCTCGGACGGCTCCTGCGCGACACCGGCCGCGACGTCACCTACGCCCAAAACGTCACCGACATCGACGACCCTCTCCTCGAACGCGCCACTCGCGACGGCGTCGACTGGCGCGACCTCGCCACCAGCGAAATCCAACTCTTCCGCGACGACATGACCGCCCTGCGCGTCATCCCACCCAACCACTTCGTCGGCGTTGTCGAATCCATCGACACCATCGCCGCTCACGTCGCCACCCTCCTCACCAACGGCGCCGCCTACCGCCTCCCCGTCCCCGACGACGACCCCCTCGGTGCCACCCCCGACGGCAACGGTGACATCTACCTCGACATCACCGCCCGCCCCGAGTTCGGCGCCGTCAGCGGCTGGGACGCCAACGCTATGGACGCCGTCTTCGCCGACCGCGGCGGCGACCCCCACCGCCCCGGCAAACGACACCGATTCGACCCCCTCCTGTGGCGCGCCGCCCGCCACCACGAACCATCATGGCCCTCAGAAAGCCTCGGCGCAGGCCGCCCGGGCTGGCACATCGAATGCACCACCATTGCACTCAACCATCTCGGCATGGGCTTCGACGTCCAAGGCGGCGGCACTGACCTCGTCTTCCCCCACCACGAAATGAGCGCCACCCAAGCCGCTGCCCTCCACCACCACGACACCTTCGCCCAGGCCTACCTCCACCAGGCGATGGTCGGATACAACGGGCACAAGATGAGCAAATCCCGTGGCAACCTCGTCCTCGTCTCCCGGCTACGAGCCGCCGGAGAAAACCCCAACGCCATCCGCCTCGCCCTGCTCAACCATCACCACGGCACCGACTGGGAATGGACCGACCACGACCTCACCCAAGCCCGACACCGCCTGAACCAGTGGGCCCACGCCGCCACCCTCCCCAGCGCACCTGACGCCCACCGACTCCTCAACGACGTCCGACACGCACTCGCCGACGACCTCAACACCCCTCGCGCACTCACCCTGATAGACACCTGGACTGACATAGCGCTCGCCGGTAACCCCCACGCCGAAAACACCGAAGACGCACCTGCTTTGATGCGTGATCTGGTCGACGCACTCCTCGGGGTGGACCTCCCACGCCGGTGAGCTGATGCGTGATCTGTGCTTCACCGGCAAACGGCTGAGCCAAGCCCAGGAAAAGTAGCTCGCTACTGTTGTGCCGATGACAAAGTGGTGGTGGTTGACTGTGCCGCGGTATTGACTACTCGCATGAACCGTGAATCTCATCAGCGTGGACCGGTGCGAGCCGTCATGTTCTTCGTGGATGACCAGGAAGCTGCGGCTACCTGGTATCGCGACAACATCTTGGGTACGGGCGAGATCACCGAAAACGAGGGCTACTGGTTTCTTAATGTCGACGGCACCGAGATCGGCTTCCATCCAGCAGATCCAGATCGCAATCCATCGGGGGGCAGCGTGGTGGTCTATTTCGCCACCCAGCACCTCGATCGGGCCCGCCAACAGGCTCTGCAGGCGAACGCTACGCATCATCGGGGACCGTTGGATATCAGCGCGGATCGAGCGATCTGCCAGCTCATCGACCCCTTTGGGAACGTGTTCGGGCTCGACGGTCACCGCTGACCTCCACCAAGCAGCATCGCCGCACCCGATTCCCTTTAGCACTTTTGGGACGCTTGTCAGGGCACTGGTTGTGACAGCAAAGCGCTCGGCGGCCGTCTCCGAAGAAGGAGTCGGCCGCCGAGCGGTCGTCATCGAGTGATAAATCACTCTAGACAGCGATAACAGTCACTGTCAGCGGTGATCCTTGGCCCAGGCCTTCGCTTTCTCGGCCTTGCCCTTCATGTCGTCCTGCGAAAGGACGCCTTCGTGGCGGGTGTCCGGGATTTCCTTGCCCTTCCAGTAGAAGACCACCGTCGGCATCTTGGTGACGCGGGATTCCTTGGTCAGATCCTTGTTTTTCTCCACGTCGAGCAGAGCCAAGCTCCACGACTCTTTGCCGTCTCGGTGGGCGCCAAGGATTGCGCCAGAGGAGCGGTCGCAGTCGCTGTTGTTGACGGCGCAGAAGACCACAGCGACCGGGCGCACCTCGCTGGCTTCCTTCACCTTGGGCCACAGTTCAGGGGTGACCCACATGTAGAGCGGTGCCTTGTCATCAGGAGCAGGAGACGAGGTGCTGCTCGGGCTCGGCTGAGCGCCTTTGACGTTCGGCGGCTGGGGACCTTTGACATTGGGGGGCTGGGGGTTGTTCCCGTTCGGCGGCTGAGGCGCGTTGCCATTGGGCGGCTGGGGGACGTTGCCGTTAGGTGGTTGGGGGTTGTTCCCGTTCGGCGGCTGAGGTGCGTTCCCGTTGGGCGGCTGAGGCGCGTTAGTGGTGTTCGGTGCGATGCCAGTGTGCTGCTGCACCCATGCGGCATGGCGTACCACTGAGCCGTAGCCGGAGCGGCTCTGCGGGTTGACTCCGTAGGACTCACTCCAGGAAAGCGCGCCGTACAGAACTCCGTCCTTGGTGACTGGGCCACCAGAATCGCCCTTCCACGGGGATCCGGTGCCGCCCTTAATGAGCAGATCCTCACCGCGGTAGTACGGGTTGGTGCCGCTACCCAGGAACGACCCTGTCGCTGACTTCAGCCGAGGACTGGCGGCGCCACCGGAGGAGGTCATGCCCCATCCCTGCATGAGCACCTGATCGCCTTGACGAAGCGGAGTCCCTGAGTACGGCAAGACTTTCCCGGGCGGCGTGGAGTCCAGTTTGAGGAGTGCGACATCCCCGTCTGGTGCGTTGATGATCTGCGCGACGTTGGCGTGCTCACCCTGGTTGGCACCAATCGAGTTGGTGTAGGCCCGGGTTGGACGCAGATCAGCGCAGTGCCGCGCCGTGAGCACCCACTGCGGACCGATGCGCGACGCCGAGCAGGAGAAGCCGCCATGGGACGGGGCGTACAACGACACAGCACCCTCGGGGGCGCTGGGAAACTCACCATTGACGATGTGCTTGGTGACCTCGTCGGGGGCACCGTCAGCAGCGGAAGCGGGCACTGCAGCCCCGGCGACGCTGACGAGCATGCAGCTCGCCAAGCCCCAGGTCACAGCCCGACGACGGGACACCGGCAAAGGATTCTTCATGAAGGACGCTCCAAAGAGGGTAGGGGGCGAGCAGGAATCAGGTGGGAAGTGATCCTTTTAGGGTGAGGATCGCCCCCACCATAGCAAGGTGGAGGCTCTTTATGACACCCCTAGGTCAGTCGTCCATGTCTACAATGTTGAAGTCCATATTGTCCACCGTCTTGGTCATATTTAGCGCACCGCAAGAGACGCCTAAGAGTTTGACCGCACTCGATAAATGCCCTGGTGAGAGCCATGACGAGCGGACGCTTCATGATGCCTAAGCCCACAACCAATCTCCGGTGTGACTTTCCCCACGACGCCCATTTGCCGCCGCGCAGAAAAGCGCCAAGAGCCTTCTTTTAAAGTTGTTTAGTCAACTAAATCAAAGGGTGATGAGCGAGCTCGACCATGCGCCGTACCAGATCTGGATCGGTCGCTTCGGTGCCGTTTTTCAGCGTCGGTGCCCGCAAGTGGATCTCGGTGATCCCGGACCCGGCGATCACCGCGGCGGCGTTGTCAGGTCGAATGCCACCGCCAGCGAGGATGACGATCCGACCCGCGGACTGCGTCTGTAGCGCTCGCAACCGGTCAATTCCGGCCAGGGCGCTTTCCAATCCACCCGAGGTGAGGATCCGGGTCACGCCCAGGTCGACTGCTGCTTCGAGGGCATCGTGTAGGTCTGGGGTGGCATCAAAAGCCTTGTGCAGCGTGACTTGGTGAGGTCCGCAGGCAGTGATCAGCCGTCGCAAGACGGGCTGATCGAGGCGCCCGTCGTGGGTGAGTGCCCCGAGGACAAACCCGAGGGGCAGTCTGTGCGGATTGGGCAAGGTCCGGATCGCAGCGATATCCGCTAAGGCCACCTTCTCTAGGGTGGGGTCACAGTGGAAGTCGCCACCACGCGGTCGGATCATGACCTGTACGCCAGCGCGGCGTAACTCGGTCAGAGCGACGGACACGGCACCCAGGGACGGGGTGGTGCCGCCTTGCCCGAGATCGGCGCAGAGCTCGACACGATCAGCTCCAGCGCGTTCAGCGACGAGCGCGTCGTCGACGCTGCCGACGCAGATCTCCACTTGTACGGCGGTGTTTTCGGCCATGGATCCTTCAACGGGATGTGTCTCGCGATGCACGCAGCCGACGAAAACCGTTGTGGCTCTTGTCATCTGCCGTGTGAACTATACGCCTGGACGCTCGGTCGGGGATCGAGCACGGTGACGGCCAGGGCGAGCGCTGCAGGTGCGCGCCGATCGGAAGGTACCGTGCCAGGGTGTTGACTTTGCTGTCCCCAGCGAAATCGCTGGACGAAAAATCTGCCCTGCCCACTGAGAAACACAGCCAGCCACGGATGCTCGATGACACTGTGCAATTGGTGGAGGTGTTGCGTCGTCGATCTCCGGAGGAACTGGGGGAGATGATGCGCATCTCGCCCGATTTGGCAGCCCGTAACGCCGACCGTTATGCCAATTTTGAGACGCCGCTGGGGTGGCACAATGCCCGCCAGGCCATCTTCCTCTTTGCCGGTGATGTGTATCGCGGATTGAATGCTGCTGACCGTTTTGATGCCCGCGACCTGACCGAAGCTCAGAAGACGTTGCGGATCGTGTCTGGGCTCTATGGCGTGCTGCGGCCGTTGGATCTGATCGCGCCGTACCGGTTAGAGATGGGTACGCGACTGGTCACGGATCGCGGTGACAGTTTGTATCGGTGGTGGGGTTCGTCGATCACTGAGCTCATCGCAGCTGACCTGCAGGTATCTCCGGGGGCTTCGGTGGTGGTGAACTTGGCGTCGGTGGAGTACAGCTCGGCGGTGGACTTTGATGCTTTGGACGCCACAGTGGTGTCTCCTCGGTTTGAGGACCAGGGGCCTCGAGGCGATTGGAAAGTCATTTCGTTTGCTGCAAAACGCGCCCGTGGATTGATGGCTGGATGGATGGTGCAGCATCGCGTCCGCTCGCTCCGGTCATTGACTGACTTTGATGAGGGTGGTTATCGATATGTCGCAGAGCTCTCTCGTCCAGATATGCCGGTTTTTCGTCGTCATCGCGCGTCCTGAAGCGTCCTAAACGGGACTTCTGGGGCGGCTGCGCTGATTGAGGTCAATGCGTCGCTTCGTTGCTGGGAATCATCCTCGAACTCCCCGTTAATCTGCGATCACGAGCGGTGATGTCGCGCTGACATTGCGTAGCTCACAGGCCGGGGCAGATGGGGTGAACTGCGAGGAGGAGACGTCATGTCGAGTCTGTCGGAGATGCCGGTGCAGGCGCCGACGCTGCGCGCGGTGACCTCGCAACGTCGGCCGGATATTCAAGGGCTGCGTGCGATCGCGGTGGGGCTGGTGATCGTCTATCACGCTGGGTTGCCAGTCCCAGGCGGTTTTGTCGGTGTCGATGTCTTCTTTGTCATCTCTGGTTTTGTGATCACCGCCATGTTGATCCGTGAGATCGAGACTCAGGGGCGGGTGCGTTTTGCGCGGTTTTATCTGAGGCGTTTTCGTCGACTGACTCCGGCGTTGGCGTTGATGCTGAGCGTGACCTTGGTGATGTCAGCTGTCGCCTTGGGGCCGTTTGGCGCTCAAGCGGTGGCAGCACAGACGGCTCTGGGTGCTGTCCTCTTGGTAGCTAATGGAGTGATTGCGGTCACTACAGGTGGTTATTTTGATGCTCCTGCCGAGTCGAATCCGTTGCTGCATACCTGGTCACTGTCGGTGGAAGAGCAGTTTTACCTGTTTTTCCCTGCGGTGTTGAGCCTGGCATGGGTCGGCTGGCATGCCACTCGGGGGAGGGGTCGGCGGCATGGCGGTCGCAGCCGAGCTGTGCTCGTGGTGGCTGGGGTGGGGCTGCC
>NZ_JAHPZL010000008.1:0-279003 GCF_019331795.1 Austwickia sp. TVS 96-490-7B | reverse complement strand
CGGGTCGGCCACCCGACGCACGGGGTGAATCGGAAGAGGCTCGACCAGGGTCAGAGCTTGCTACCGACCAGGGAGACCAGGTCGACCAGACGGTTGCTGTAGCCCCACTCGTTGTCGTACCAGCCGACAACCTTCACCTGGTTGCCGATGACCTTGGTCAGCTGGGCGTCGAAGATGCAAGAAGCCGGGTCGGTCTCGATGTCCTTGGACACGATCGG
This sequence comes from Austwickia sp. TVS 96-490-7B, assembly GCF_019331795.1. Taxonomy (GTDB): domain Bacteria; phylum Actinomycetota; class Actinomycetes; order Actinomycetales; family Dermatophilaceae; genus Austwickia. The sequence continues at coordinate 278,785 of NZ_JAHPZL010000008.1, read as the reverse complement.
GTCCTCGGTGTAGACGAGCTTGCCCTTCATGGCGCCCTCGGCGGCCTTCTTGACAATCGCGTTGACCTCTTCAACCGTGGTCTCACGGGTCGCCTCGAAGGTGAGGTCAGTGGCCGAGCCGGTCGGTGTGGGAACGCGCATCGCGTACCCGTCCAGCTTGCCCTTGAGCTCCGGCAGCACCAGGGCGACAGCCTTGGCGGCACCCGTGGTGGTGGGGACCATGTTCAGCGCGGCAGCGCGGCTGCGACGCAGGTCCTTGTGCGGGCCATCCTGCAGGTTCTGGTCCTGCGTGTAGGCGTGGATCGTGGTCATCAGACCCTTGACGATGCCCAGCTCGTCGTGCAGAGCCTTGGCCATCGGCGCCAAGCAGTTGGTGGTGCAGGAGGCGTTGGAGATGATCGTGTGCGCCGCAGCGTCGTACTGGTCGTCGTTGACGCCCATGACGATCGTGATGTCTTCGTTCTTCGCCGGAGCGGAGATGACGACCTTCTTGGCGCCAGCCTCGATGTGAGCCTTCGCCTTCGTCGCGTCGGTGAAGAATCCAGTGGACTCCACCACGATGTCGACGTTGTTGGCGCCCCAAGGCAGGTTGGCCGGGTCGCGCTCCTCGAACGCCAGAATCTTCTTGCCGTCCACGGTGATGGAGGTCTCGTCGAAGGTGACCTCACCAGGGAAGCGACCCAGGATCGAGTCGTACTTCAGCAGGTGCGCCAGCGTCTTGTTGTCCGTCAGGTCGTTGACGGCGACGATCTCAATGTCCGCGCCGGACGCCACGACGGCGCGGAAGAAGTTGCGGCCGATGCGGCCAAAGCCATTAATACCAACGCGAACGGTCACGTCTCATGCCTTCCTGATTGCCTAACACGGTCCGGCGTGGCCTGGCGTCATCCGTGACAGGGCGTCTGGGCTGACTGACGGGGGACGTCGGGCCGGTACGCCGTCGTACGACTCTTAGAACCCTATCCTTTCGGGTGCCCTGTGCGCACCCTCCGGACCGGGACGAAAGGCCCGCGATCCGTACAGATCTGCCCGAACACCCATCGTTCGGCACGAGAAAACACTAGGGTTCGCGACGCAGATCCGATCACTGACTGCGATTGGGGCCAGCGAGATTCGTTCAGCTGTCGAGGAGTTCCTCGGTGAGCACTGCTTCTGTGCCCGGGATGCCCATCTCCGCTGCACGTTTGTCCGCCATCGCCAACAGGCGGCGAATCCGACCTGCCACTGCATCTTTGGTCATCGGTGGGTCAGCCAACGCACCCAACTCTTCCAAACTGGCCTGCTTGTGCTCCAAGCGGAGTCGACCCGCCTGCACCAAATGGTCTGGGATGTCATCGCCGAGAATTTCCATCGCCCGACATACGCGCGCCCCAGCCGTCACCGCTGCTCGTGCCGACCGCCGAAGGTTCGCGTCATCGAAATTGGCCAACCTATTAGCAGTGGCCCGCACTTCACGACGCATGCGTCGTTCCTCCCAGGCCAACACCGCATCGTGGGCACCCATCCGGGTCAAGATCGCGCTGATGGCGTCGCCATCTCGGATCACCACCCGGTCCACTCCGCGCACTTCACGGGCCTTCGCTTGGATTCCTAATCGCCTCGCCGCACCCACCAACGCCAACGCCGCTTCCGGTCCTGGACAGGTGATCTCCAACGAACTGGACCGGCCCGGCTCCGTCAACGACCCATGTGCCAGAAAAGCCCCCCGCCATACCGCCTCAGCATCACACAACGCCCCGTTCACCACCCGCGGTGGCAAGCCGCGCACCGGACGACCACGCAGATCAATCAGACCCGCCTGCCGGGCCAAAGCCTCCCCATCTGACTCCACCCGCACCACATATCGGCTCCCCCGGCGGAGCCCCGATTCGACGAGCACCACCATCTCCGTCGCATACCCATACACCTCACCGATGTCCCGACGTAACCGTCGAGCAGCCGCCGCAGTATCCAACTCACCCTCGACGACGATCCGCCCGGCGACCAGGTGCAATCCGCCAGCGAAACGCAACACCCCGGACATCTCCGCTTTACGGCAACACGGTTTGGTGACCGGGAACCTGCTCAACTCGTCCTTGACGTTCGCGGTCATCGCCATGGGCTCCATAGTGCCATTGGGCGCGACCCGCCGAGGCCACCAGCCACCACCCTCCCAACGTTGATCTTGTCCCCACCCCAGAGTGATCAGACCTGAAAGGTCCAGGGTTTAGTCGAAAATGTCCCGGTAAGCCGCCGCCAGCCGTAACACATCATGAACCCCTGGTACGTCGACCGCAGCCACCGATGCCACCACCAGCTCTGCGCCCAGCCGCGCCGCTGACTCCTCCACCCGATCCCGATCATCCACCACACTCGGGTCGGCCAGCACCACGTCCAAGGTGAGGTCTGGGGCATGCGCAGCCAACGTGTCCAAATGTCGAGATGCGGTGAACCCCAACGTCTCCGTGGTCTGCATCTGCACGTTCAACGTCAACAACCGGCGTGCCGAGGTATCCCGCACCGCACGTGCCAACTCCGGCACCAACAAATGTGGCATCACCGAGGTAAACCACGACCCAGGCCCCAGCACCACCCAATCCGCCTCATCGACAGCTTTAAGCGTCTCCGGATGAGCCGGGGGATCTGCCGGATGCAGCCGTACGTCGAGCACCTCCCCAGCGGTGGTCGCGACCTCAGCCTGCCCATGCACCTCCGTGACCACCGTCGGATCCAACGGGTTCAATCCCCGCACATGCGCTGAGATCCCCAACGGAACAGCTGCCATCGGCAATACCCGGCCACGAGCCGTCAACAGCTTGCCCACCACATCCAACCCTTGCACTGAGTCCCCCAGCAGGTCCCACAACGCAACGATCAACAAGTTGCCCACCGCATGTCCGGCCAACGGCCCCGAGCCATCAAACCTGTGCTGCAACACATCTCGCCACAACAGACCCCACTCGGAGTCGTCACACAGTGCCGCCAACGCCATCCTCAGATCGCCCGGCGGCAAGACGTCGTACTCCTGGCGGAGCCGCCCGCTGGACCCACCATCGTCAGCAACGGTGACCACCGCGGTCAGCCGATCAGAAAGATGCCGCAACGCCCCCAAGGACGCCGCCAGACCATGACCTCCACCTAAAGCCACTACAGCAGGTCGAACTGTCACCCTCACTCCCGTCCCAGGTCACGGTGGAAGAGAATCGTCGCGACCTCCGGGGTGCGCAACCGTTGCGCCAACCTTTCAGCGATCGCCACCGAACGATGCTTCCCGCCGGTGCACCCTATCGCCACCGTGATGTAGCGGCGCCCCTCGCTGAGATAGCCCGCCAACATCGGCTCCATCAAACCGGCGAAACGCTCCACAAACTCCGTGGCCCCTGGTTGAGACAAGACAAAATTGGAGACCTCCTCATCCCGGCCGGTGTGGTTTCGCAGCGCCGGGATCCAATACGGGTTAGGCAGAAAACGCATATCAAAGACCAAGTCAGCATCCAACGGAACGCCGTACTTAAAACCGAAGGACACCAACGCGATCCGCAGCCGGGTCGTGGCTTCCCCGCCGATGATGTCGCGGATCTTCGTGGACAGTTGATGCACATTCAGCCCGGAGGTGTCCAACACCAGGTCAGAATCCGCCCGCAGATCGGTCAGCTTCGCCCGCTCCGCGTGTATCCCGTCCAACAGTCGGCCTTCGCCCTGCAACGGATGTGGGCGTCGCACACTCTCAAACCGACGGACCAATGATTCGTCGTTCGCATCGATGAAAATCACCTTGGGTCGCATTCCCTCACCGTGCAAGGTGGTCAACGCGCCCCGGAATGCATCGAAGAACCCGCGAGATCGGGCGTCGACCACTGCGACAAGTCGAGAAATGGTCGAGGTGGGTGCTGCGGCAAGCTGAGCGAGCTGCGGCAACATTGAGGCAGGCAGGTTGTCCACGACATACCAACCAAGATCCTCCAAGGCGTGAGCGGCGGTACTCCGACCAGCCCCACTCATCCCGGTCACCACCACAAAATCTGGAGTAGCGGGTGCTGTCTGATCGGAGAGCGTCGAATGAATCGTCATTTCCTCATCACTGGTCATGGGGGGCGGCGGAAGATCGGGCGTGCTGCTCATGGCGTGCCTTTCGTCGGCTCACTCCACGATCTCACCTGTGGTGACGTTCACGCTGGGACCAGCGGTGGCTGCCTGCGTGTCGAGGTGCCCGGCAATGGTGGCCGCGAGTGCCGGTCCAATACCTGGTACGGCGCAGAGTTCGTCGGGGGTGGCTTGTCGCAGGGCTGCGACTGATCCGAACTGGGACAGGAGCGCGGCTTGGCGGGTCGGGCCGAGTCCAGGAATGCCGTCCAGTGCGCTGCGGATCATGGCGGTGGATCGTCGTTTTCGGTGGAAGGTGATGGCGAACCGGTGGGCTTCGTCGCGGACGCGTTGGAGGAGGAACAGTCCGTCGCTGCTGCGTGGAAGGACGACGGGGAAGTCGTCGCCGGGTAGCCATACCTCTTCGAGTCGTTTGGCGAGGCCGATGACGGTGACGTCGTGGATGTTTAAGGCGTCCAGGGCGGCTTGGGCGGCCGCTACTTGGGGCGCCCCGCCGTCGACAACGACGAGTTGGGGGGCGTAGGCGAACCTGCGTCGTTCAGGGGCGGGGGTGTCGTCGTGTTCGCTGCCAGGTGTGTCGGGATGGTCGGGGCGGTCCCGGTGGTGTTTGAACCGTCGGGTCAAGACTTCGTGCATCGCGGCGGTGTCGTCGGTGCGAGGTGCTCCGTCCGAGGAAGCGGGCAGGTCCGTGGTGCCTCGGATCACGAACCGGCGGTATTCGCTTTTGCGAGGTAGGCCGTCTTCGAAGACCACCATGGATCCGACGGTGTGGGTTCCTTGCAGGTGGGAGATGTCGAAGCATTCGATGCGTAAGGGGGCTTCGGGCAGTGCTAGAGCGTCTTGCAGCTCGGCGAGAGCCTGGCTGCGGGAGGTGAGATCACCGGCCCGGCTGATTTTGTGGCGGGCGAGGGCTTGTTGCGCGTTGCGGGTGACGGTGTCGGCGAGGGCTCGCTTGTCGCCTCGGCGGGGTACGCGTAGGTCGACGCGTGCACCTCGGAGAGTGGAGAGCCAGTCGGTCATGGTGTCGAGGTCGTCTGGGTCGAGGGGAATCAGGACTTCTTTGGGGACACTTTCGCCGGCTTCGCCGCCGTACACCTGTTGCAGGAGGTGCGTCATGAGTTGGGGGTCGTTTTCGTCTTGACGTTCGAGGACCCAGCCGCGTTGTCCGCGGATCCGGCCGCCACGGACGTGAAAGACCTGGACGGCAGCTTCGAGTTCATCTCCAGCCCAGCCGAAGACATCGGCGTCGGTGGCGTCGGGGAGCACTACTGCGCTGCGTTCGAGGGATTTTTCTAGGGCGGTCACGTCGTCTCTGAGCCGGGCAGCGTCCTCGAAGCGTAGGTCTGCTGCGGCAGCTCGCATTTGCGCTTCCAGGCGGTGGACAAACTTCCCGGTGTGTCCGGCGAGGAAGTCGCACAGGTCTTCGGCGGTACGTCGGTGGGTGGCGGCATCGACCCGGCCGACGCACGGTGCGGAGCATTTATCGATGTAGCCGAGCAGACAGGGGCGCTGTGACAACGTTGCTCGGCGAAACACGCCGGCGCTGCAGGTGCGGACGGGGAAGACGCGCAGGAGGAGGTCGAGGGTTTCCCGGATGGCCCAGGCATGGGTGTACGGGCCGAAGTAGCGGTGGCCGGGTTTTTTGGCACCTCGCATCACCTGGGCGCGAGGGTATTCCTCGGCGAGGGTGACCGCGAGGTACGGGTAGGACTTGTCGTCGCGGTACTTAACGTTGAAGCGGGGATCGTATTCCTTGATCCAGCTGTATTCGAGTTGGAGTGCTTCGACTTCATTGGTGACCACCGTCCATTCCACGGCAGCACCGGTGCGGACCATGGTTTGGGTACGGGGGTGTAGCCCGGCAACGTCTTGGAAGTATGAGGACAGCCGGGAGCGAAGATTTTTAGCTTTTCCAACGTAGATGACCCGTCCTTGGTCGTCACGAAACCGGTATACCCCGGGGTCGGTGGGGATCTCCCCGGGGCGGGGTCGGTACGTCGAAGGGTCGGCCACGCAGTGCAGCGTACGACGGGTCGTCAATCAGGTGTGTGTTCTGCCGTTGACGCGCGACCGGGGCGGGGGGTCAGGCGGGGCTGACTTTGTCGCCGTCGACCTTGAGTTTGGTGGCAGTGAGGGGACGGTCTGCTGGGCCGACTTTGACTTCACCAGTCTTGGGGTCGAACTCGCTGCCATGCAGAGGGCAGCGGAGGAAACCTCGGCTGGACACCTCAGAGACGGCGCCGCCTTGGTGTGGGCAGGCAGTGGAAAAGGCGGTGTACTCGCCGGGCGCTGGCTGGGCGAGGGCGATACCGGTGCCTGCGAGGACTGTTGCTGAGCCGACAGGGACTTTTCCAGCGGTGATCGCGGCGCTGATTTTTTGGGTGGTGGAGGCATCGAGAGTGGGCGGGGCGGGAGTGGCAGCGGATGGGGTGTTTTGGCCGCCTCCGCAGCTGCTCAGCACGGTGACGGTAGTCCCAGCGAGCGCGATCACGGCGGCTCCGGTGAGGACATCGCGGCGGCGAGGGGCGCTGGGGTGTGCGGTGGGAGGGGGTGTGGTGGTCATCGGGTCCTCCTGGATGGGATCTGGTGGCCTGGCGACGCTCGGGTCAGGCCTCTTTGGCGCGCCGTCGGGCGGCGGTGGTGGTCTTGGTCGTGGAGCGCTTCCCCGCGGAGGTGCTCTTTCCGTTGGCGTTGCCGTGGGTGGTAGAGGTGTCGACACGACGGAACGGCTGGGGTGGTGGCACTGGCGTGTGCCGGGCCAACAGGGGTGCGAGGAATCGTCCGGTGTGACTGTCTGGCACGGTGGCGACATGTTCGGGAGTGCCTTCGGCGACGACGGTGCCGCCGTTGATTCCCCCTTCTGGCCCCATGTCAATGAGCCAGTCAGCGCATTTGATGACGTCGAGATTGTGTTCGATGACGACGACGGTGTTGCCTTTCTCGACGAGGCCGTGGAGGACATCGAGAAGTTTGCGGATGTCTTCGAAGTGCAGACCTGTAGTGGGTTCGTCCAGGACGTAAATAGTCCGTCCAGTGGAGCGTTTTTGCAGTTCGGAGGCGAGCTTGACGCGTTGCGCTTCGCCACCTGACAAGGTGGTGGCGCTCTGTCCTAGTCTGACGTAACCGAGTCCGACGTCGTTGAGGGTGCGTAGGTGTCGAGCGATTGCTGGTACGGCGGCAAAAAACTCTGCGGCTTCTTCGATGGGCATATCAAGGACGTCAGCGATGGTTTTTCCCTTGAAGTGGACTTCGAGGGTCTCCCGGTTGTAACGGGCGCCGTGACAGACCTCGCAGGGGACATACACGTCAGGTAGGAAATTCATCTCGATCTTCAGGGTGCCGTCGCCGGAGCAGGCGTCGCAGCGTCCGCCTTTAACGTTGAAGGAGAATCGTCCTGGTTGGTAGCCGCGAATCTTGGCTTCGGTTGTCTCGGCGAATAATCTCCGAATGTGGTCAAAAACACCGGTGTACGTCGCAGGGTTGCTGCGTGGAGTCCTCCCGATGGGGCCTTGGTCGACGTGAACAACTTTGTCGAGGTGTTCTATCCCGGTGACGGTGCGGTGTCGCCCTGGGACATGTCGGGCCCCGTTGAGTCGGTTAGCGAGGACGTTGTAAAGAATGTCGTTGACCAGGGTTGATTTCCCTGATCCGGAGACTCCAGTGACGGCCACGAAACCACCGAGAGGAAAAGCTACATCGACATCATGCAGGTTGTTTTGGCGGGCGCCCTTGACGTGAATTTTTCTCCCCGGGTCGAGGGAACGTCGTTGGGTCGGCATGGGGATCTCACGTCGGCCGGAAAGGTAGGCGCCGGTGACGGAGTGGGCGTTGGTGAGCAGGTCATCTAGCGGACCGGAGTGCACGACCTGACCGCCGTGTTCGCCAGCGCCCGGTCCGATATCGACCACCCAGTCAGAGGCAGCAATGGTGTCCTCGTCGTGTTCAACGACGATGAGGGTATTGCCCAGGTCGCGCAGCCGGGTGAGGGTTTGGATGAGCCGATGGTTGTCGCGTTGGTGCAGGCCGATAGACGGTTCGTCGAGGACGTAGAGGACTCCGACGAGTCCCGATCCGATCTGGGTGGCAAGCCTGATGCGTTGCGCTTCACCACCGGACAGTGTCGCTGCGGGTCGGTCCAGGGAGAGGTAATCCAAACCCACATCCAGGAGGAACCCTAGGCGAGCGTCGATTTCGCGGAGGACTCTCTCGGCAATCTGAGCTTGGCGTTCACCGAGGACGATGTCATGGAAGAAAGCCGCGCAGTCGGCGATGGACATGGCGCAAACCTGGGCGATGCTACATCCACCGATCAGGACGGATAGAGCTTCGGGTTTGAGCCGTGCCCCGTGGCAGGTGGGGCAGGGCACCTCCCGCATGTATGCCTCATATTTTTCTCTGGCGTAGTCGGATTCGGTTTCGTTGTGGCGTCTCTTGACCATGGAGACGGCCCCTTCAAAACCTGTGGTGTAGGCCCGTTCGCGCCCGAATCGATTGCGGTACTTCACGTGAACCTTGTAATCCCTGCCGTGGAGGAGAGCTTCTCGGGCGCGGGCGGGCAGGGCTCGCCACGGTACATCCAGGGAGAAGGAGAGGTCTTCAGCGAGCGCGGTGACGACACGCAATTGGTATTCCTGCATGGAGCCGCCCTGCGCCCAGGGCACGATGGCCCCTTGGCGTAGCGTGAGTTCTTCGTCAGGGACGAGGAGGTCAGCGTCGACTTCCAATTCGGTACCGATACCGGTGCAGGTGGGGCAGGCGCCGAAGGGACTGTTGAACGAGAAGGTTCGCGGTTCGACGTCGTCGATGGCCAGGGGATGCTCGTTGGGGCAGGCCATCCGTTCGGAGAAGCGGCGTTCTTTAGTGTGTTCGGGGTCATGTGGAGCGATATCGACGAGATCGGCAACGACAAGTCCGTCAGAGAGAGTGAGCGCGGTTTCTACAGAGTCAGTGAGTCTCCGCTGCGCGGTGAGGTCGCCGCCTTTGGCGACAAGACGGTCCACGACGACTTCAATGGTGTGTTTCTTTTGTTTTTCTAGACGTGGTGGGTCAGTGAGTGTGACTACCTCGCCGTCTACACGAGCCCGGGAGAACCCTTTGCCTTGGAGCTCGGCGAAGAGGTCAACGAATTCGCCTTTGCGTCCGCGCACCACCGGCGCGAGGATCTGGAACCTGGTGCCTTCGGGAAGGGTCAGCAGACGATCGACGATTTGTTGTGGACTTTGCCGGGTGATCTGTTCGCCGCAGACAGGACAGTGGGGGGTGCCAGCTCGGGCGAAGAGCAACCGGAGGTAGTCATATACCTCGGTGATGGTGCCGACCGTAGATCGCGGGTTGCGGTTTGTGGACTTTTGGTCGATGGACACCGCCGGAGAGAGTCCCTCAATGAAATCAACGTCTGGTTTATCCATCTGGCCAAGGAATTGGCGCGCATAGGCTGATAGCGACTCGACGTACCGTCGTTGGCCTTCAGCGAAGATCGTGTCGAAAGCTAAAGAAGACTTTCCAGACCCGGACAAACCCGTAAAAACGCACAGCGCGTCTCGGGGAATGTCGATGGAGACGTTCTTCAGGTTGTGCTCGCGTGCGCCCCGCACGATCAGGCGGTCATGCGAGTGCGAGGGGACGACTGCGGTGGAGGTTTCGGGCACGTGATCATGCTAGGGGGCGGCTCCGACGACGCTGCGGGCAGCGGCCCGACAGTTCGGCGGTGTCAGCCTTGACGGGCTGTTGTCACGGAACAGGTCGCGCCAGGTGAGGATGGTGTGATGACCGACGCTGAGGTGACTTCGACCCTACAAGCCGACCTGGAACTCCTTGAGGTGGAAACGGCATCGTTCCTGGAATCAGTGGGGCGCCTCACCCCGGAAGAACTCTCCCAGCGGTGTGGGATGAGGTCTTGGTCGCGAGCGCAAACTATCTCTTGGCTGTCGCGGCACGCCGAGGGGTTGGTGCGGCTAGTGGTCTCCGCCCGGACGGGGGTGTCGATACCGCAATATGTCTCATCCTCGATCAGGGATGAGGAGGTCCTGGTGGGTGCTGCCGATGTGACGTCGGTGGTGGCAGCCTCACGGACCTCGGCGGACGTGCTGCGGGACGCTTTGGGAGCGTTGGCATTGCCGTTGATCTCGACAGAAACGTTCGTTGATGGGATGAACTCACCGGTGGCGTCGCTGCCACGGTTAAGGTTGCGCGAGGTGTTGCGTTGCCATGCTGATGTGGAATGCGACTGGACGCCAGCGCAGGCCCACCCTTTAGCCGTCGCTGATGTTCTGGATCTGGCAGTAGAACGTCTCAGCGTTCGCGATGATGTTCCTGGGATGACGTTGTCCAGCATCGAAGGCGACCGGTACGTCGTGGGGGATGGTTCTCTTCAGATCAGCGGTTGTGCTGCCGCTCTGATGGACTGGCTGTGTCGTGGTTGCGCAGATGAGGTGACCTGTGCGGGCCCGTTGCCAGCGTCGCCCTGGCTGTGACCACCTGATGTGTCGTGATGAGAGGATGACGATGAGTTCTGATCCTGTGACCTATACCGGCGTGGTCTCCCCCGGGGGACCCAGCGACTACCGCGATCTGGGCACGTTGATCGTGCGTAAGTGCAGTGTGGGCTCCTTGGACAACAATTGTTATCTGCTGACCTGCACTGATACTCAGGAGCAGATCTTGATCGACGCGGCCGATGACGTTCCGCGCTTACAACAGTTGATCGACGAAGGCAGCGGGCATCTGTCCATGATCGTGACGACCCACCGTCATCACGATCACGTCCGGGCATTGCCGGAATTGGCAGCTCTTACTCAAGCGGCGACGCTAGCTGGTCGCGATGACGCCGCAGCGTTGCCGTTAACACCAGATCGGTGTCTGACTGATGGTGATGAGATCGTCGTCGGTCGGCAACGACTGACGGTCATTGAGCTTCGTGGACATACTCCGGGCGGGATTGCGTTGTCATGGACCGCGCCTGACGGGTGGTCTCATCTGTTCACCGGGGATTCGCTGTTCCCCGGCGGACCAGGGAAAACCTCAAGTCCGCAGGAGTTTAACCAGCTCATGGACGACCTGGAATCACGCATCTTCGGGGTGTACGACGACTCAACCTGGGTCTATCCCGGGCATGGCTCGGACACCACAGTGGGAACCGAACGTCCTCACCTGTCGGCATGGCGTGATCGAGGGTGGTGACCCCGAGCCGCGAAACGAGCGGCTACCCCGTCGCTCTCGTCCTCATCTCCATTCTGTCGGTGCAGTTCGGTGGCGCTTTAGCTTCGCTGTTGATCCCTCGTGCTGGGGTGTGGGGCTCCGTGGCGTTGAGGTTGTCGATCGCTGGCTTGATCATGCTGGTGATCTCTCGACCAAAGCTGGCTGGGCATGGTTGGGGTGATGCGGCGACAGTGATGGGTTTTGGCCTGTCGTTAGCGGTGATGAACACAGCGTTTTATGCCTCTCTGGCACACCTTCCCATCGGGGTGGCCGTCACAGTGGAGTTCATCGGACCGTTGACATTGTCAGCAGCTCTGTCACGCCGTTGGGCAGACAGGCTCGCTGTGCTAGCTGCCGCTTCCGGGGTGGTGATGATCTCCGGGATCTTCGACACATCATGGGAACGGGTCGAATACACCGGGCTAGCGTTAGCGCTGCTCGCAGGAGCAGCATGGGCGGCGTACATCATCATGTCGGCACGCGCAGGACAACGCTTCCCTGGGACCCAAGGACTGACCTGGGCGATGCTGATCGCCACCGCGGCAGTCCTCCCCCACGCGTTGTACGTGGACGCCAGGATGATGTGGGACCAGGAGGTCATCTGTTACGGCGTGGGGATTGCGCTGCTCTCTTCGGTCCTGCCGTATTCGTTGGAGCTGGTGGCCCTACGCACCCTGGACACGCGCATCTTCGGGATCTTGCTGTGTCTGGAACCGGCCGTAGCAGCGCTTGCTGGCTTCCTGATGCTGCACGAGACCCTGACAGCAATGCAATTGGTCGGCATGAGTGTGGTCGTAGGAGCCGCAGCCGTGGTGACCAAACGATCATCAACGCCCACGGGCTGAGGTGTATCTCCGGTCACTAACGCCCCTGATCAACGTCATGACATCGGCAAAGTATCTCCGACATGCCCGAAAGTCCCATCCGAGCAGGTCCTGCGGGGGGGTAGCGTTGTACCGCTACATGAGTTCTTGACAACACGGGAGGGCCCCCATGGGTAACCGCATCGCGAATGCCGAGATGCGCAAGAAGGTGATGTCGGCCAGTGACGCCGCCGCGCTGATCCAGCACGACGACAACGTCGGCACCAGCGGTTTCACGGGCGCCGGATACCCCAAGGCCGTCCCTGGAGCGCTCGCGGAGCGGATCAAGCGGGCCACCGAAGCCGGCGAGGACTTCCGTGTCGGCATCATGACCGGTGCGTCTACCGCCCCCGAACTGGACGGTGTCCTCGCTGAGGTCGACGGCGTGAGCGTCCGGATGCCGTACCAGTCCGACCCGGCCACCCGGAACCGGATCAACCAGGGCACCATCGACTACACCGACTGCCACCTCAGCCACACGACCCAGACGGTCTCTCGTGGCTTCTATGGGGCCCTCGATGTCGCTGTCATCGAGGTCACGGCGATCAACGAAGACGGCGGGCTTGTCCCGGCATCCTCGGTGGGAGCTAACCAGACCTGGCTGCATGACGCCGACAAAGTGATTCTTGAGGTCAACTCCTGGCAGTCGTCGGACCTCGAGGGCATGGCAGACATCTGCTACATGCCGTTGCCTCCGCACCGTCAGCCGATCATGATCACCAAGCCATCTGACCGCATTGGCGAGACAGTCATGCGCGTCGACCCGAGCAAGGTCATCGCGATCGTCGAGACGGACGCGCCTGACCGCAACACACCGTTCAAGCCGCTCGACGAAGACAGCAAAGCCATCGCTGGCCACCTGCTCGACTTCCTGGACGGCGAAGTCAAGGCAGGCCGACTCAGCAAGAGCCTGCTCCCCATGCAGTCGGGCGTGGGCAATATCGCCAACGCCGTCCTCGCTGGCCTGCTTGACAGCCCGTTCGAGCACATGACCTCCTACACCGAGGTCATCCAGGACGGCATGATTGACCTGATCGACGCTGGCAAGGTCGACCTGGCCTCCGCGACCGCTTTCAGCCTTTCCCCCGATTACGCGGAGCGGATGAACGACGAGGCCGCGAAGTACAAGAACAGCATCATTCTGCGGCCGCAAGACATCTCCAACCACCCTGAGGTCATTCGTCGCCTCGGTGTGATCGCCATGAACGGTCTCATTGAGGCCGACATTTATGGCAACGTCAACTCCACGCACATCATGGGCAGCCGGATGCAGAACGGCATCGGCGGCTCCGGCGACTTTGCCCGCAACGCCTATCTGTCCTGCTTCGTGACCCCGTCCACCGCTAAGGGCGGCGCTATCTCGGCAATCGTGCCGTTCGTGTCTCACGTGGACCACACTGAGCACGACACGCACGTCATCGTCACCGAGCAGGGCCTCGCGGACCTGCGTGGTCTGGCTCCGCGTAAGCGCGCCAAGGTCATCATCGAGAAGTGCGCCCACCCGGACTACCGTCCGATGCTCGAGGAATACTACGAGCGTGCGCTGAAGGTCGCCAACGGCCTGCACACCCCGCACGACCTTGAGATGGCGCACCAGATGCACCGCGCCTTCCTCAAGACCGGATCGATGCGCTGACTCACTGAGAGATCACCCACTCAGGAGGGGTACGACCATGTGTGGTCGTACCCCTCCTGGTGTCATCCAGGGACAGAGCTTCAACAGCAGGTGAATCCCAGCACACTCAGAATAAAAACACCCTGCCGACGGCTACGATCTCGGATTCAGGTGGGGTCACAGCCCAAGGTCACGGCCGATAATTTCCTTCATGATCTCATTGCTTCCCGCCCAGATCTTATGGACTCGAGCATCACGCCATGCCCGGGCTACGCGATACTCGTTCATGTATCCATATCCACCATGAAGCTGCACGCATTCGTCAAGAACATCGCATTGCACCTGAGCGGCCCACCATTTGGCTTTGGCAGCATCCACCGGGGTGAGTTTCCCATCGGCATGTGCCGCAACGCAATCATCAATGTAGGCTTCAGCTACTTCCACGGCGGTGACCATCTCAGCTATTTTAAACTTGTTGTGCTGAAAACTCCCGATCGGCTGCCCGAAAGCTTTGCGTTCTTGACAGTAGTGAATGGTCTCCCCCAAGATCTGTTTGGCATTAGCAATATTGGCGATCGCATTGCCGATGCGTTCCTGCGGTAAGTGCTGCATCATGGCAATGAATCCCGCACCTTCCTCGCCCAGAAGGTGATCCGCCGGGACTCGTACCTGATCGAAGAATAGTTCGGCGGTGTCAGATTCTACTTGCCCGACCTTGTCAAGCTTGTTGCCCTTGGTGAAACCCGGCGTTCCCGCTTCCAGCACAAAAAGCGAGATCCCCCGAGCACCTTTGTTTTGATTGGTGCGGGCAGCAACCACAGCCAAATCACACTGATGCCCGTTAGTGATAAACGTCTTAGATCCGTTGATGATCCAGTCCCCTGTTCCGTCGTCAGCTTGGACGGCAGTGGTTTTTAAGGCAGCCAGGTCGGAGCCGCCAGAAGGTTCAGTCATCCCAATAGCCATAATTTTTTCACCGACGGCAACATCGGGCAACCAACGTCGTTTTTGCTCTTCGGTGCCGAGATGGCCGAGGTACGGCGCAGTGATGTCCGAGTGGATCCCAAAGCAGGATGCGACCGCTGCAGTGAACTTAGCCATCTCCTCAGCGAATACTGCCTGGAACCGGTAGTCATCGATCCCAGCACCGCCATACTCCTCAGGAAGGCACAAGCCAAAGAATCCTTGCCGACCAGCTTCACGCCAGATGTCGCGAGGAATGACTTTGTCGCGCAGCATTTCTTCACCGCGAGGGATGAGGGTGCGTTCGACGAACTCTCGACATGATCCACGGAAGTCCTCGTGCTCCTCAGAGTAGATATTGCGGGGCATGGTGTCCTCCTGGGATGCCGAGGCGACGACATCGTCGCGGTTGATGAGCAGCGCTCCGTCGAACGGCCGATTGAAGCTTTCGGAGTCTCTTCCATCAGGGTGACTAAGCGCTTGCTTATTTTGGGTTGCCTCCCATACTGTCCAGAGATGAGCAGCCAGTCAAGGAACGCGGCAGCCGTGCCTGAAGCCAGTCGGAGTCGGCTCCTCGACGCGGCGGTGCGCACCTTTGGTGCTAAGGGTTTCCACGCCACCACCACCCGGGACATCGCGACCGCTGCTGGGATGAGCCCGGCCGCGTTATACGTGCATCACCGTTCCAAGGAAGAACTTCTCTACGCCGCCTGCCTCATCGGCCATCAAGAGATGCTGGCCCGCATCAAGGCGGCGGTCTCCCCTCACCACGATTCACGCGACCAGCTCAAGGCCTTAGTGCTGGCTTGGGTTGTTGAGCATGCTCACCGGCGTGACACTGCGCGAGTCGTCAATGACGAGCTCGATGCTCTCACTCCAGAGCACCGCGCGATCGTCGATGATCTTCGACGAGCCATGGAAGGCGTCGCCCGACGTGTCTTAGACGACGGTGTCGCCCAAGGGGTTTTTGCTGTCGATGACCCCCACCTCGCCGCTCGCGCGGTGCTTTCGCTCGGTCAGGATGTCGCACATTGGTTTCGGCCTGACGGCCGGTGGTCAGCCAGCGTGATCGCCGAGCACTATGCCGTCATGGCCTTGCGTATGGTCGGGGCCGCCGACACGGTCATCCCTGCGAATCCCGTTTCTGCCGAGCCGAGGACAGCAGACTTGCCACCGTCGTGACCGTGAGGATCGCCACGATCGCACCCAGTGAGGCCCCAATCGAGATTTCCGGCACGGAACTTACTGGCTGCCCAGAATTAATGAAGGGCAACGTGTTGGTGTGCAAGGCGTGCAAAATCATCTTCACGCCGATGAACGCTAACAATACGGCGAGGCCGATCCCAAGAAACACCAGCCTCTTGAGTAGATCACCGATCAAGAAATACAACTGCCGCAATCCCATCAGGGCAAAAATGTTAGCGGTCAACACCAGGAATGGTTCAGAGGTCAGCCCATAGATCGCAGGGATGGAGTCCAACGCAAACAGCAAATCAGTGGTGCCGAGCGCCACAATGACCACCAGCATCGGGGTCATCACACGAACCCCATCGACCCGGGTGATCAGCCGAGGAGCTGCATCCCAGGATCGCGTTGCGGGAAAACGCCGCTCCAGCCAGCGCAGGATCACGTTCTCATGGAATTCATCATCTTCGTCGCTGCCACGCACCAACGTATAAGCAGTCACAATTAAAAACAACCCGAAAAGGTAGAAAACCGACGTAAACCTGTTGATGGCAGCGGCCCCTACTGCAATAAATCCCGCACGAAGCACCAGAGCCATCACGATCCCGATGAGCAGGGCCGTCTGCTGGAATCGTTGCGGAACGCCAAACGATCCCATGATCACCAGGAACACGAACAAGTTATCCACCGACAGTGAATACTCCGTGATCCACCCCGCGAAGAACTGCGCCCCATAGCTTGATCCGCTTGTGACGGTGATGATTAGCCCAGCAGCAACAGCACCAGCGATATACACACTCAATGCCATCACACACTCGCGGGTCGTAGGAACCCGAGGGCGTCGTGCCACCAACAGTAGGTCACAAAGCACGACCCCCACGGTGACAGAAATCACTGCCACCCATACCCACCATGGAAGATTCACCGTGACACCGGTTCCCGCACGACTTCGCCCCGCGCGCTCACCGGTTGGCCTCCTGCATCTGCCGCAGTTCTTTCTTCAAATCGGATAACTCATCCCGCAGTCGTGCAGCCAGTTCAAATCTCAATTCGCCTGCGGCTTGATGCATTTGCGCAGTGAGTTCCTGAATCAAGTCGGCAAGATCTCCAGCGGCGACTGCTCCTGGCTCAGATCCTCTGGCGGTGGCAGCATCTGCCGCCGCGGTCCCTCGCCCGGACCCTCCCCCCGATCGGCCTCTGGACTGGGTTCTACCGCCACCCATCAGAGCCTCGGTGTCGGCATCCTCCCGTTGCAACATGTCAGTGATATCGGCGATCCGTTTCCGTAACGGCTGGGGATCAATCCCGTGCTCAGTGTTGTATGCGATTTGTTTTTCGCGACGACGCCGAGTCTCCTCAATCGCGTCATGCATGGAAGCTGTGATGTTGTCGGCGTACATGTGGACTTCACCGGAAACATTCCGGGCGGCACGTCCGATCGTCTGGATCAGGCTACGTGTCGATCTGAGAAATCCTTCCTTGTCGGCATCAAGAATACTGACAAGTGACACCTCAGGAAGGTCTAAACCCTCACGTAACAGGTTGATCCCCACGAGAACGTCATACTCACCCAAGCGCAGCTCCCGCAGCAGCTCCACTCGACGCAAGGTGTCAATGTCACTATGGAGATAACGGACTCGGACACCACGCTCCAGCAAATAGTCGGTGAGATCCTCTGCCATCTTCTTGGTCAATGTCGTGACCAAAACCCGCTCGTCCCGGTCGGTGCGCATCGTGATCTCGTGCAGCAAATCATCGATTTGACCCTTCGTGGGTTTCACGACGATGTGCGGATCGATCAGACCAGTCGGTCGGATGATCTGCTCGACCACCCCATCCGACTTGGCCAATTCGTAGGGGCCTGGCGTGGCCGACAGGTAGACGGTCTGACCGACTCGTTCCAAGAATTCTTCCCACTTCAGCGGCCGGTTGTCCATGGCGCTGGGCAGACGGAAGCCGTGGTCAACGAGAGTGCGTTTCCGAGACATGTCACCCTCATACATCGCTCCGATCTGCGGGACTGTCACATGGGACTCGTCAATGACCAGCAGAAAGTCCTCGGGAAAATAGTCAAGGAGACAGTTGGGTGCGCTCCCTGGCTCGCGGCCATCAATATGCAACGAGTAGTTCTCGATCCCCGAGCAGGCTCCGACTTGCCGCATCATCTCGATGTCGTACGTCGTGCGCATTCGGAGTCGCTGCGCTTCCAGGAGTTTCCCTTGTCGCTCGAATTCATCGAGACGTGTCGCTAGCTCGGCTTCGATCCCCCGGATTGCGCGTTCCATTCGCTCCGGACCGGCCACATAGTGGGTTGCGGGGAAGACATACATCTCAGGTTCTTCACGCAAAATCTCACCAGTCAGTGGATGCAAGGTGTAAAGCCGTTCGATCTCATCTCCGAAGAACTCGATCCGTACGGCTAGCTCCTCGTACATCGGGATAATGTCGACAGTATCTCCCCTGACCCGGAAGAAACCACGAGTGAACGAATGATCGTTGCGAACATATTGCATCTCGACGAAACGTCGTATTAACTCATCACGACCAAAGGCTTCCCCAATTTTCAGCCGTGCCATTCGATCCACATATTCCTGAGGGGTCCCCAGGCCGTAAATGCAAGACACTGAGGCCACCACCACGACATCTCGTCGAGTCAGTAGGGAATTTGTCGCTGAGTGTCGCAGCCGCTCAACCTCATCGTTGATCGAGGAATCTTTCTCGATGTAGGTGTCTGACTGAGGGACATACGCCTCAGGCTGGTAGTAGTCGTAATAACTGACAAAATATTCGACAGCGTTATGTGGGAAGAGCTCCCGAAATTCGTTGGCCAGTTGAGCTGCCAGGGTTTTATTGGGGGCTAGGACCAGGGTCGGCCGTTGGACCTGCTCGATCAGCCAAGCTGTAGTCGCGGATTTTCCTGTCCCGGTGGCACCGAGCAGGACGATGTCCTGCTCTCCAGCGCGCAACCTGGTGGTGAGATCGGTGATGGCTGTGGGTTGGTCCCCTGATGGCTCGTACGGCGACACGACCTTAAACGGGGCCACGGTACGTTGCACATCGGTGACAGGTCGCATGACGATCACGCTACAGGTGCACACCGACCACGCTGGGTCGACGTCAGATCATCCCCCGCAGATTCACCAGAAAAGCAGGTCGCTCACCCTCATTGGATACGGCGATGGCGTCGATCCCGGAGGATCGACGCCATCGCCGCTGTCGTGACGCGCAGAGATTGGAGATCAAGCGCCCAGCTGGCGGGCGTGGCGGTTCACCGAGGCGCGCAGCAGCGCGAGGTTGGTCTCCTGACGGTCCGCAGCCACGTACACGAACGTGGTGGGGGTGATCATCTTGATGAGGTGCAGCTGGTCACCCAGGGTGAGCAGCATGTCCTCCAGCTCGCTCTGAATGTTGAGCACCCGGATGGTCTTCTGCTTCGCCTTCACCATTTCGGTGTTGTAGGCGCTGGCAGCTTCCAGGTCGAAGTCCGCGCGACGTGACTTAGCCGCAAGAGGCATGCCGGTCTCAGCGTCGACGATCGAAGCTCCCATGAAACCGTTGACCTCAGTGTCAATTCCGTTGATGACATCCATCAACTGGTCGTGAGTGAACATCTCGTTCCTTTCGAAGTCTGGCGAGCCCACAGCGGGCTCCTCAATGTATGTCGGGACCTCAACAGGCCCCGCTATGGCGGGAACTTCTTCCCGCTCCAACGGCGTTGGTCCCGTCGTCGGCGCCATCGCGCTGGGATCTCCTCCCGCACGCCTTTCTGGCGGGTCCCCCACGGAACCGGTGGACCTGGGGACAGCCACGCCGGAGCGTCCCAACAACGGGCGCGACCAAAGCCTCCAGGTGACCATCAAGGTCGATAGTAAAGGGTCAGTCGTCCAACTGACTCATGCGCAAGAATCTAAGCTCGTTGACCAGGGATAACGTTAAGAGCGGTCAGCGCGAGCCAACCGGCCATGGCAAGCTGCCGATGTGAACTCAACCGACCGCAAGTTCGCTCCAGCCGTTCTTGGGCCGACGACTCAACGCCAAGTGGCCTTCGTCGGCCCACTCGGCGTGGGCAAGACGACGGCCGTGCGGTCGATCTCAGACGTCCCGGTCCTTTCGACCGAGGTGATGCGAGCCGCTATTGCGGTGCGCGCTGACTCTTTCAACAACAAACGCACCACCACTGTCGGGATCGACTACGGCGAGTGGACCACTCCTTCAGGGATGAGAGTCGGTGTCGTTGGCACCCCAGGTCAAGTACGTTTCTCGTCCACTCGCACCTCTGTCATTGCCCGCAGGGGCAGCATCGTCCTCTGGCTCTTCGGGGACCACCCGCAGCCGGTGCAGCAAGCAGCGGAGTGGATCGAACGGCTGGGCGATGCGTCAGTGTGGAGCCGTCTAGTCCTGGCCATCACCAGACGGCCACCCTACGGCGGCACAGATCTCGCGGAGTTCGAAGCCTGTGCCCGCTCCTATCACCCTCAGATGAAAGTCCTTGACGCCGATCCCCGCGTCAGAGAAGACGTTGCCAGGATCATCATCACCGCATTGGACAACCCTTACCCCACATCCGGCCACGCCTCATGAAGGAGCACGAGAGCATGAGCGATGCCTTCGATGAGATCGACGCTGACGACGAGACCCAGCTGGGCTCCTCACTCGCTCACGACGACGACACCCACCAAGAAGTGCACATGCACGAAGGGATCGCCGCTGATTGGGAACTCTGGTCCACGATCATCGGGAAAACCGCTCTGCCCCGGCTGGAGCAGCTCCAGGCCAACCTTCCCACCATGATCTCCGCGATTCTCAGCACTGCGGATGGCTTGAACCTCTGCTCCTTGGGTATCGCCCCCGAAGACGTGGGTCGGCTTGCCGCTCTGAACAGCTCCTTATTTGCTGTTTCCTCGGCCCAAACGGAAATCATCCAGGGCGACGAAGCCGCCCCGAACCGAACATTGGTGCACCTCACCTCTGGTGAAACACACATCGTGATGGTCAGCTTGGTCCAAGAACCCCTCGGGCATCTGCTCCTGTCGGTCAGCGCTCGCGACGTTCAGCTGGGGACTGTCGCCGTCAACGTCCGTAACGCGGCCGATGACATCCGTCGCTGGCTCGGTAACACCTTCTAATTCGCATTACGCCCGCCACGACGACTTCTGCGCCCACGCCGTGATGCGGGGCCACACCTTCTCGAACCACGGTTCCTTCGCCTCGGCATACTCGCCGCTGTTAGCTGTGGTGCGAGCTAATTCTGCTTTCACTTCCACATATTCGTCTGCAGCATCGGGATCTGCTCGCAACCAGTCGCGGAAAAGCAACGCTGACTGCCACCCGGGGCTGTCCACCACTCGAACATGAACGTGCACCATCCGCCCTGGATCACACGAACCGTGAAATCGCTTCACCCACAAGGATGGATCAAGTAATTCTCCCGTCGGATGGTCCATCCTGATGTCCTCAACTCGAGGGAATCCCAAGTTCGTCAAGGTCGCTACGAACTCCTGGTCATCGGCGTCGCGCAATTCAGATACGCCAATTTGGATGTCGATGACGTCCTTCCCAGGCATCCCTGGCACCGCCGTTGACCCCACATGCTCGATCTCTGGAGCACGTGCCCCCAACGCATGGCTGAATCGGGCAATCAACCGCTCAGCCTGGGCAGGCCAGTCGTCGTCGTACGTGCTGACCACTGGAAGGTCATAGCTGCGACACAACCGCCGTCCCCGCAAGTTATCGTCGAAGGGTTGCAGCCGCTGCTGCCATAACTCATCAACGGCAGCATGCAGGTCATGAACTGTGCCATCGTTACCGATCACCACATCAGCAGCGATACGACGCTGAGCGTCGGTGGCTTGATGGGCCATCCGTGTCTTCACATCGCTCTCAGTCATCCCCCGCTGCTCTTTGAGTCGACGCACCCGAGCTGACAACGGTGCATCCACCACCACGACCAGGTGATAGTCCGGCCCCAGGTGGTTTTCCACCAGTAAGGGAACGTCATACACCACGACCCGGTCCGGACCCGCCTCATCCAGCAGGTCAGCGCACCGAGAGGAAATCAACGGGTGGGTGATGGCCTCCAGGTCCGCTTTGGCTCGTTCGTCCTCAAAGACCACTGCCGCCAAGGCTCGCCGATCCAACCGACCGTCCCCACCGATCACCGCATCTCCGAAACGGGCCCGCACCTGATTCAGGCCATCCGTTCCTGGCGCTACGACCTCACGCGCCAGCGCATCGGCATCGATGACGACTGCCCCCAACTCAGCGAGACGCCGAGCCACCGTCGATTTACCGGATCCGATTCCGCCAGTAAGGCCAACCCGCAACATGACTTCACTGTAGGCGCGCGCAGCGCAGAACGGGATATCAGCGCGCAGAAGCCGTCTCAACGGTCACTCGACGGTACTGACGTCACCGTTTCAGTAACTCTTTCAACCGTCCGGGATAGTTGGTGACGATCCCGTCCACTCCTGCACGCAACAGCTCGATCCACTGGCCGGGTGCGTCAACTGTCCACGGGTTGACCACCAATCCGAGCCGGTGGGCCCGCTCGACAAAAGCCCTATGCACCACTGCATGTCCCCGCGCATCGTGATGGCAGGGGGCGATGGCGTCCACTCCGCACCAGTAAGCTGCCAACGCCAGGTCACCTCCACAGGAGTCGTAGGTGCTTTCACCGACGTACGGGCTGCCCGGAAGCCAGGTCTCTCCATGGGATGCCAGCGCTGACCGAGGAAGATCCGGGGCATCGTGCGCTGCTAGCTGCAAGATGTGCCAGTCAAAGCTGTGCACGATCACCCGCTCCCGCACTCCACCGGCACTGATCGCGTCACGAATCGCGTCCCAGATCATCCGACGCCGAGCCACCTGACACGGATCGTCGCACTCGAGCTTGATTTCCACCGTGAACCACATGCCAGGGTCAACCGCCGACAGCCGCTGGAACAGCTCCACCAATGAAAGCATCACCTGCCCAGCCACACCCCGCTGGTGCGGGAACTGAGCAGACTGCATTGACTGCCCAACATCCACCCGGCTCAGCTCCCGCCAGGTCACCTCATCGATCCGTTTCCCGAAGAGGCGTGGATCACCGCAGCTCACCTCGCCCGGCTCTAACACCATGTCGTGCCAGACCACCGGAACCCCATCCGCACTCACCCGCACATCAAGCTCGACGTTCCGGGCTCCTTGCCGTGCCGCCTCGGCAAACGCTGGCCACGAGTTGCCCACATAAGCGCCCTGTGCGCCAGCGTGAGCTTGAATATCGCAGGTCAATCCGTCCCACGGGCCACGCCTAGCCATGTCCACCGTCCTGGGTCATTGATCCTTGACAGGTCGACAGCTTCTCTGACGTCCGACGCGCCCGCTAGGAGAAGCTATCCGCCGCAGCAGAATACCGATGGGCTGTGCAAGCATCAGCTGGCACAGCCCATCGGTTAATCAATGCGACGTGCTGAGGTCAGCAGCGTCAGATCGGCAGGGATCAGTTGCCGGTCAGCTTCTCACGCAGCGCAGCAAGCGCCTCGTCGGAAGCCAGGGTTCCCTCTGCCGGAGCGGAGGTCGAGGACGCACCAGAAGAGTACGACGTCGGGGCGGCGTCGCCACCGGCAGCGTTGGCTTCGGCGTCGGCGTCCAGCGCCGCCTGCACCTGGGTCTTGTGGGACTCCCAGCGGGCGTGTGCGTCGGCGTACTGCTTCTCCCACCGCTCGCGAGCGGCTTCGTGGCCGGGCAGCCACTCGTTGGACTCCGGGTCGAAGCCCTCGGGGTACTTGTAGTTGCCCTGCTCGTCGTATTCCGCGGCCATGCCGTAGAGGGTGGGGTCGAACTCGCTGGTAGCCACCGCAGCATCGTTGGCCTGCTTGAGGCTCAGCGAGATCCGGCGACGCTCCAGGTCGATGTCGATGACCTTGACGAAGATGTCAGCACCCACGGTGACAACCTGCTCCGGCAGCTCCACGTGACGCTCGGCCAGCTCGGAGATGTGGACCAGACCCTCGATGCCGTCGTCGACGCGCACGAATGCACCGAAGGGCACCAGCTTGGTGACCTTGCCCGGCACGACCTGGCCGATGGCGTGGGTGCGGGCGAAGTGCTGCCACGGGTCTTCCTGGGTCGCCTTCAGCGACAGCGAGACGCGCTCGCGGTCCATGTCGACGTCGAGGACCTCGACCGTGACTTCCTGGCCCACTTCGACAACCTCGGACGGGTGGTCGATGTGCTTCCAGGACAGCTCAGAGACGTGAACCAGACCGTCGACGCCACCGAGGTCGACGAACGCACCGAAGTTGACGATGCTGCTGACCACACCGGAGCGCACCTGACCGCGCTGCAATTCGCGCAGGAAGGTGGTGCGAACCTCGGACTGAGTCTGCTCGAGCCAGGCGCGGCGCGACAGGACCACGTTGTTGCGGTTCTTGTCGAGCTCGATGATCTTGGCCTCGATCTCCTTGCCGACGTACGGCTGAAGGTCGCGAACGCGACGCATCTCCACGAGAGAGGCAGGCAGGAAGCCACGCAGGCCGATGTCGAGGATGAGTCCACCCTTGACGACCTCGATGACGGTACCGGTGACGACGCCGTCTTCTTCCTTGATCTTCTCGATCGTGCCCCAGGCACGCTCGTACTGAGCGCGCTTCTTGGACAGGATCAGGCGACCTTCTTTGTCCTCCTTCTGAAGGACAAGCGCCTCGACCTCGTCGCCGACAGCGACGACCTCGCCCGGATCGACATCGTGTTTGATGGACAACTCGCGGGAGGGGATCACGCCCTCCGTCTTGTAGCCGATGTCGAGGAGGACCTCATCGCGGTCAACCTTGACGATGACTCCTTCGACGATGTCGCCGTCGTTGAAGTGCTTGATGGTGGCGTCGATCGCGGCGAGCAGGTCCTCTTCCGAACCGATGTCGTTGATCGCAATCTGGGAAGTAGCCGGGCTGGCAGTCATGTAGTCGGGACTCCGATTGTGGACAGGAAGGTCAAGGGGTGTGGACATCGGGTCCACTCCCCGGCGTACAGGGAACGTGACGAGTGCTGTCGACGGTTCTGTCTCGAAAAACCAAAGCTGCAGAACAGAATTCAGCCGAGGCCTGTACGACTTCGGCCGGCTGCCCTGTGACTCGTCCCCGCGACAGCGAAAACACCACGCGCACACTCGCGTGCGCCGGTCCACCCTACCTTTCCAGGAGTCGTCCAGGCAAAGCGCGACACACCCCAGACTGGTCGTCATGAACACCTCACCCCCAGACGACGCTCATGCAGGCTACCGCCCCACCGATCAGCGCTCCAGCATCGACGCCAACCGGCATTGGTGGGATGAGGACGCGCAGGACTATTACGCCGCTCACGGCGCCTTCCTCGGCGACGTTGACCTGGTGTGGGGCCCAGAAGGGACCCGCGAGCGCGACGCGCAACTACTCGGTTCCATTGACTCCCTTGTCGGACGAGACGTCCTAGAAATCGGCTGTGGCGCCGGTCAAGGCGCCCGGTGGGTCGCCGCTCAAGGGGCACGGGTCGTCGCTGGTGACCTCTCCGCAGGAATGCTCCGCCAAGCGCGGCGCATCGAAGAACGCCTCCATCAAGATGCTGCCTCGTACTCTGTGGCTCCAGAATCACCCCAACACGAACGCACCCCCGTGACCTATGTTCAGGCTGATGCCTGCGCGCTACCTTTCGTCGACCAGAGTTTTGACATGGCGTTCTCCGCCTACGGCGCTGTCCCCTTCGTTGCCGACTCGGCTCAACTCATGGCGGAGGTCTACCGAGTGCTCCGCCCGGGAGGTCGATGGGTTTTTTCCGTGACTCACCCCATCCGGTGGGCCTTCCCAGACGCTCCCGGACCAGCAGGGCTCACCGTCCACCGGTCGTATTTCGACGAAACCCCTTATGTCGAAAGCCTCGGGGACACCATCACCTACGCCGAACACCATCGCACTCTCGCGCATCGGATCAACGAAGTGATCTCAGCTGGACTCATCCTGACCTCGATCACCGAACCCACCTGGCCTGCCGACAATCAACAAATCTGGGGTGGGTGGTCCCCACTGCGAGGGGCACTTCTGCCGGGCACCCTCATCGTGAGCGCATGCCGCCCCTAGGACCTATCAGGCACCTCAGCTGTGGCTGCCGGGAAAGTCACTGCACATCCGTCCCTTTCAGCCCGAATCACCCCTAAAGTGCCCATTTCAGGACGAAAGGCCCGACGCTGGCGAATGTCCTGCGCCTTACCGACCGCTCCGCCCACGATGGCCACGTGACCCTCACCATCGCCTCAGATCTGGACATTGCCCGCGCCGCCGCACTCGCGCCGCTGACTGACATCGCCCGCGACGCTGGCATCCCCGCCGACTGCCTCGAACCCTACGGCCGCCACGTCGCCAAGATCACCGACGACGCCGCCCACATCATGGCCGACCGGGCTCAAGCCAAATACGTCGTGGTCACCGCAATCACCCCGACCCCACTGGGTGAGGGAAAGACCACCACCGCGGTCGGACTCGCCCAAGGATTCAAACACCTCGGCAAACACGCCACCTTGGCCCTACGACAACCTTCCATGGGGCCCACTTTCGGCATCAAGGGCGGCGCCGCTGGGGCGGGATACAGCCAGGTCGTCCCGATGGAGACCCTCAACCTGCACCTCACCGGTGACTTCCATGCCATCACCGCCGCACACAACATGCTCTCGGCGATGCTGGACAACCACCTCCACCACGGCAACGCCCTCGGCATCGACCCTCGCCGGATCTCCTGGCGCCGCGTCGTTGACATCAACGACCGCTCGCTGCGTAACGTCGTCCTTGGCCTGGGCGCTCGCATCGACGGAGTCCCCCGTCAGTCCGGCTTTGACATCACCGCCGCTTCCGAGGTGGGAGTGGCCCTCGCGCTCGCCACGTCGTTGCAGGATTTACGGCGGCGCCTGGGCCGCATCGTCGTCGGCTACTCCTACGATGGTGAAGCTGTCACCGCAGAAGACCTCAAAGCTGCCGGTGCCATGACCGTCATCATGCGTGACGCGATCAAGCCGAACCTCATGCAAACCATCGAGCACACCCCGGCCCTGATCCACGCCGGTCCTTTCGGCAATATCGCCACCGGAAACAGCTCCATCATCGCCGACCTGGTCGGCATTCGGATGGGTGACTACCTCATCACCGAAGCTGGCTTCGGTGCAGACATGGGTGCCGAACGGTTTGTCAACGTCAAATGCCGCGAATCCGGGCTGCGGCCTGACGCGGCGGTGTTGGTCGTCACCGTCCGGGCTCTCAAAGCCCACTCCGGGCGCTACAAGATCACCGCTGGTAAACCTCTCCCAGAGCAGATGTTGCAGGAGAACCCTGATGATGTCCGCGCCGGAGCCGATAATCTGCGCGCTCACCTGCGGATTCTTTCCGGATTCGGGATCACCCCCGTCGTGGCCATCAATGCTTTCCCTGACGATCACGACAGTGAACATGACGTCATTCGGGAGATCGCCACTGAAGTGGGCGCTCATGTCGCCGTCAGCACCCACGTCGTCGACGGCGGAGCCGGAGCTGTCGAGCTGGCCAAGGCTGTCGCTGCAGCATGCGACGAGGAACACGAGTTCCGCTTCACCTACGACCTCGAAGCTCCACTGAAGGAAAAAATCACCGCCGTGGCCACCAAGGTCTACGGTGCCCACCACGTGGCCTACGCCCCTGAAGCGGAGAAGAACCTCGCTGAGTTCGAGCGTCTCGGGTACGGCAATATGCCAGTCGTCATGGCAAAAACCCACCTGTCCATTTCGCACGACCCCACGCTGCGTGGCGCACCCACCGGCTGGACGCTCCCCGTCCGCGAGGTCCGGCTTGCCGCGGGCGCCGGATACGTCTACGCGATCTGCGGCGAGATGCGCACCATGCCCGGATTATCGAAGAGCCCTGCTGCCGAGCGGATAGACATCGACGACGACGGCAATATCGTCGGACTGTTCTGAGCATCAGCCCAGGCCCCAGCAGCTCTCTCCTACCCCGGGGCCTGGGGGAACGGCCAGCATGACCGCTCCTCCAGGCCCCGGAGCCACGCCCTGACCCATCAGTCTTGTCGCCATCCCCATGCAAGGACAAACGGCCCTAGACGGCAGGATGGGTCCCATGTCCGACACGCCGGTACGTTCTCCCCGCACGGTTGACCGGCATCTGCGCCTGCCGCGATCTCCCGGCCGCACCTACGACTCCACCCCCTTACCCCAACGGCAGGCCCCCAGCACAGCTAGCTCTGCCATGTCGAGCCCGTCACCTGCCCGGACTCATCCGCCGTACGACGACGAACTCGCTGAACGACTCGTCAACGGTCCGGTGGACGGGCACTCCCTCCATCGTGCTGACATCCCTCGACTCCGCCAGATCAGCGCGTCCTGGCGCCCGCACCCCGCTGACCTGACCCAAGGGGGCGCTGTCTGGCCTGAAGAACGGACGATCCCTGGCCACGGTGACCAGCCCAACGTTCCCGTCCTGATCCTGTGGCCCACCACCCCGTTCTGCGCCCCCCGCGCAGCGCTCATCGCGTGTCACGGTGGCGGCATGGTCACAGGCAGCGCCTACAGCGGCGCCCCTGGTCTCGCCGGATGGGTCGCCCAACTCGGCCTGGTCGGCATCTCCGTGGAATACCGACTGGCGCCCGAGCATCCCTACCCAGCTGCTCTCCACGATGTCTCTACCGTCGTCAACTGGGTCCATGATCAGCACCACAATCTGGGCGTCGACCCTGCCCAGACCGGGATCTTCGGCATCAGCGCCGGCGGAGGCCTCGCCGCCGCATACACGCTGCGAGCACACAGCGAAGGACTCCCGGCGCCGGCCTTCCAGATCATCCAGGACGCGATGCTTGACGACCGTCATCACCGCCCGTCCACTTTCGAACACGACGGTTCCGGAGCCTGGGATCGCACCAGTTCCTGGACTGCATGGAATGCCTACCTCGCCGGAAAAGCAGGGCATGCCGACACCCCGGCATACGCCGCCCCCGCCCGCGCCCTCGACCACCCTGACCTCCTCCGCGGACTCCCCCCGACGTATCTGGATGTCGGCACCGCCGATCTGTTCCGCGACGACGTCCTCGCCTACGCCACTGGTCTGACCCAAGCCGGCGTTGCGACAGAGCTGCACCTCTGGCCCGGAGGCTGGCACGGCTTCTCGGAAATGGCCCCAGACACGACTCTGTCCCATGTCGCTAACGAGACCCGCACCCGCTTCCTTCGACGGATGATCCACCGGTAACCCCTCACCAACCGTTCTGGGGAGTCCCTCAACTGTGACCGCGCCCGGGACCGGACCCCCTCAGCGGCGTTGATCCGGCAACGGCACCTGAGTGCCCTCTACCCGCACTTTGAGCCCGTCTTCAACTGGCGTGACCTTGGTGGCATGCACGTGAGACGGCAACCCCGAAATTGGAGTGCGGATCGTCACTGCCGATGCAGCAATCCGTCCCACCACATCCCCGAGGAAACCGGTGCCCGGCAAGTCAATCGACGACGGACGCACCACCACATCCCCACCTTCGACAACGACATCCCCCACTGCCACCGCCTGCAACTCTCGACCCGCAAACTGCACCGGTGCCGACACCCGAATGCGGCCCTGCCCGGCATAAGAAAGCACCGCCTCACCACCCGCACGCTGCTGCGCCGTCTGATAAGGAATCACCACATCTGCGGTGAGCTGCTGCGCGACCAATCCCTCCGTAGACGGCGGAGCGCTCGGCGCCGAGTCAGCAGGAGCTGAGGGCCCAACCGGCACTGGACCACTGAGCGTTAACCACACCAGCGACGTCACCACCAGGACCACTGTCAACGCCCCGACCACCGCCAATGCCCCGACTACCCCACGACGAACCCGCCCGCTCATACCCCGCCTCCATCGTCGCTGGACACCACAGCCTGATCCACAGCCCCGCCGTACCGGCGGTCACGACCCGCATATATCTCAATGGCCTGCCACAGATGACGCCGATCAAAATCCGGCCACAACGTGTCCAAAAACACCATCTCAGCGTATGCGCTCTGCCACAGCAGAAAATTACTCGTGCGCTGCTCGCCAGAACTACGCACGAACAGATCAACATCTGGCATATCTGGGTCGTACAAATGCCGCGCAAACGACGCCTCGTCAATGCCTTTCCCTTTGATCTTCCCCTTACGGGCGTCCTCAGCGATCCGACGCACCGCATCCACAATCTCAGCGCGCCCTCCATAATTCACGCAAAAATGCAATGTGAGCGTCGTGTTGTGCTCACTGAGCCGCTCAGCGTCTAAGAGCTCGTCGATCACGGACTTCCACAACCTCGGCCGACGCCCCACCCACTTGACCCGCACCCCCATCGCCGCCATCTCATCACGACGGCGGCGAATCACCTCCCGGTTGAAGCCCATCAAGAACCGCACCTCATCAGTGGATCGGTTCCAATTCTCTGTGGAGAAGGCATACGCCGAGATGTGCTTCACCCCTACCTCGATGCATCCGGCAAGCACATCCATCAAGGCAGCCTCCCCCGCCCGGTGCCCTTCAGTGCGTGGCAACCCGCGCTGATTAGCCCACCGACCGTTACCGTCCATCACGATCGCCACGTGCTGCGGCACCAGCTCCGCCGGAATCGCTGGCGGCCGGGCACCACTGGGATGCGGGAACGGAGGACGAACAGCCATGATGAGGACTCCTTGCGCGATGGACAACCCGGACCGAATCTAGTGCGCGTCACCGACGGCACGGCGCCACGACCCCCGATGGTGCTCGACGTCAAGGTCAGCAGGAGCATCTGGAGGCGCGGAAACCGAGGGGTGAGTTCCCCGCTCAACCCACCGCAACGACCGCACACCCCGCTCCAGATGCCACTGCAAAAAGGCAGCGACCATGCCACTGGTTTCACGGCGGGCCGCAGCGGAACTCCCGTCGGCAGTCACCCAATCGCCCTCCAGAAGAGCACCGGCTAACACCAACGACGCCGACGAGGGCGCCGTGGCACCAGGCAGCCGGCAGGACGGGCAGACGCACCCTCCGGATGCGATGTGGAAGGCCCGGTGCGGACCTGTCGCGCCGCAGCGCACACAATCACGAAAACTAGGGGCCCACCCGGCCACTGCGAGCGCCCGCAGCAAGTAGGCGTCTAACACCAGGGCGGGATCGTGACGTGCTGCAGCCAGACTGGCGAGCGCCCCAGTCAGCAGTCTGAAGTGGTGTGGGCTGGGGTCTTGTTCGCCGGTAAGGCGTTGTGCGGTCTCCAGCATGGCGTGGCAGGCCGTCCATGAGGTGTAGTCACGGGCGATGGCGTCGCCGTACGGCGCAATCATTTCGGCTTGGGTCACGGTGTCTAGTGATCGGCCTTCGCGGCATTGCAGGTCGACGACCATGGCTGGTTCAAGTCGTGCGCCGAAGCGGGAGCTGGTGCGTCGTACTCCTTTGGCGACCACACGGATCTGTCCGCGGTGGGGGGTGAGCACGGTCACGATCCGGTCTGCCTCGGCCAGGTCGTGGGTGCGCAGCACCACGGCGGCATCTCGGTACACAGGCACGTGCCCATTGTGACGGTGTTGACCGACATCAGCTCCGGGTCCGGTCCGCGGCCGAT
Source organism: Austwickia sp. TVS 96-490-7B (assembly GCF_019331795.1). Classification (GTDB taxonomy): domain Bacteria; phylum Actinomycetota; class Actinomycetes; order Actinomycetales; family Dermatophilaceae; genus Austwickia. The sequence continues at coordinate 247,303 of NZ_JAHPZL010000008.1, read as the reverse complement.
CATGCATCGTCAAATTCCGTCAACACGGAAGCTGATTCAGCTCTCGCACGGTTCCGGCCAGAGCAAGCCAATTCCACGGGGAGGCAAGGTGTTTATGGATTCGTTCAACCCTCTTCCCCCTCTTGCCTTGGTGCTGTCACAGTCTTTTCACCGCGAAGTCGACGCCGCGTCACAGCCAGTTCATGCCACCCGGCCGCCCCCGGGAGCGAAGGAGCACCCTCGTGTCCATGCGTCTCCATGGCAGCGTCGCAGTCCTCACCTGCCTGGCCCTCTCTGTCCCCGCTATGACCATGATGCCCGGCGCCAATGCCGCGCCTCAGGATGACGGTGTCACCTTGCACCAACGCTCGGTGATCGTCGACTCTGACGGCACTCAGCACATCCGCTACGACCGCCAATACCACGGTTTGCGGATTATCGGTGGTGACCTCGTGGTGCACCGTAGTGCCCAAGGTCGCGAACTCAGCCGCACTGTCAACACCCGGGAACAGATTGCTCCTCGGGGCAGTGATGATCCGTTGGTGACGCGACGTACGTCGTTGAGCGAAGCTCAGGCGATGGCGCGCGCCACATCGAAAGCCGCTCCAGGCAGTGAGAAACGTCAAGCAGAGAAAGTCGTTTTCAACGGGAAGAACGGCCCGGTCATGGCGTACGACGTGCTGGTCACCGGCATCCGTGCGGATCAGACCCCGGTGAAGGCACACACCATCGTCGATGGCACTACCGGGGCGGTCCTGGCGCACTGGGACGTGGTACGGCATGGCACTGGCAATGGCATCCACGACGGCAAGGTCGACATCGCTACCACGAAGTCCGGCAAGAAATTCGTGATGAAGGACAAGCTGGGCAATGCTGCTCTGGACATGAAAGGCCAGGAGTGGGGCGACGGTGTCCTTTTCAGCAGCACGAAGGACGTCTGGGGTGATGGGACGCAGAAGAACCGGGCGTCCGCAGCAGTTGACGCGCTCTTTGGCGCGCAGAAAACCTACGACTACTACCAGAACATCCACAAGCGTGCCGGTATCTGGGACAACGGCAAGGGTGCCGTCAGTCGGGTCCACTATGGACAGTCATATGACAACGCCTTCTGGGATGGCGAACAGATGACATATGGCGATGGCGAGAACGACGCTCTCCCCTTGACCTCTTTGGATGTTGCTGCCCACGAAATGACCCACGGCGTCACCCAGAACACCGCAAACCTGGGTTTGGGCCCTGAAGCTGGCGGATTGAACGAAGCCACCTCAGATATCTTTGCGGCAGCAGTGGAGTGGTATGCCAACTTGCCCAACAACCCACCGAACTACCTCATGGGCGAGAAACTCATCCCCGGTGGCGCTATCCGCTACATGGACCAGCCAAGCAAGGACAAAGCAAGCCCAGACTGCTACAACGATCAGGTCGGGTCGATGGACGAGCACTATGCAGCCGGTCCGTTGAACCACTGGTTCTACCTGATGGCAGAAGGGTCTGGCGCCAAGACCCTCAACGGGTTCTCCTATAACAGTCCCACCTGCAACAACAAGAAGATCAAAGGTGTCGGACGAGCCACTGCCGAGAAGATCTGGTTCCGAGCCCTGACCGTGTACCTGACATCTGGAGCTGGCTACGCGCAAGCTCGCGACGGCGCGATCCACGCTGCGAAGGACCTCTACGGTGCATCCAGCAAGCAGTGCCGAGTCACCACGGCCGCCTTCGACGCGATCTCCGTACCGAAGGGGAGCCAAACCTGCGAATGAACAGTGCGCGACACGTGATCCCGTAACCGGATGACGAGGTGGCCCCGGCGTAAGCTCACGTCGGGGCCACCTGGCGTCCCCACCCATCAACGGTGAACACCGCCCGAACCCTAGGAGGCCGCCCGAGCATGCCACGCACCTGCCCCTGGTGCCTGCGCACAGCAGCGGCCACAACCATTTTTTGTGAAGGATGCGGACGTCCCCTCCCCGGTGGACGCGCCCCCATTCCTGGCCGAGCTTCCTTCGCCCCGTTAATGGCGACCGGTCCAGCTGACGACGCCAGCACCGCGTCAACGCCGTCCCCGGCCACGACGCCGGAGCCACCGCAGACTCCCGCAGAAGCCGCTCCCCCTGCCCGGACCTTGATGCAGAATTGGCATCGCATCCTGCTCCCCGTGGTCCTTGTCGGTTATCTCGGCACCATTTTCCTAGCCCAGCCAGAGCCGCCCTCGACGGTCCCCGACCCCCCGCAAGTAATGCACCTGGCAGCAGACCGCAGCGCACCCATCACCACCAACGAATGCCAGACCCTGGACGTTGCGCTGCACAGCACGGAAGGAAGCCCCGCCACCAAGCGTTCCCTGGACGGCGCTGCCTGCCGCATCAACCGGCAGACTAACCCCTCCCCCAAAGCGCCCTGGACTTCGGTGGTGATCGCACCTGTCGTGGACATCGACACCCGCTCAGCGGCACGCACCCGCGCCGTCCCCACCACCGAACAATCCTGGCCCCTCGACGGATTCGGTACCGCACTCCTGCTCACCGTCACCGATCCCCAAGGCATCCACTTGGAGATCAAAATCACCCCCACGTCTGGTGATCGCACCATCACCGTGGCGCTGCCACCACAGGTCGGCACCAGCTGGACCAAAGTCTCGGCAACCCGCCGCGCTGATCTCCTCACCTCAGCGCGCAAAGTCGCCGAACGGATCCATGCAATCCCCCAGGAACCACACCCGCGCTGATCTGCCACTCAGCACGGCCTGCCGCTGTGGCCCTACCGGCGACGACGCTCTAGGCCCCAATCCCAGCAGCCTGGCTGTGATCCCACCCCTATCAGGACAGGACCACAACCAGGCCGCCGGTCAGCAGGACAAGAGCCGCCGTACCGCCGCGCGAGTGGTCAGGGCCCGCCTCCCGGCCGGCTGATCACAGCGCCTTCCTGGCCGACTCCAGACAGACCACGACCGGCATGTCCTTCCGCGCGTTGCGCGCGATTGATCGCTGACAAGATCGCCATGAAGGACGCCTTCACAATCGAGTTATGCAAACCCACCCCCCACAACACCCGATCGCCCACCGCACATTCGACGTACGACGCGGCGCGCGCGTCACCACCAGAACTCAACGCATGCTCTGAATAGTCCAACACCCGCACGTCAATGCCATACCGGGCAAAACCATCCAAGAACGCCGCGATCGGCCCGTTGCCTTCACCTTCCAACGAAACTTTCCGTCCCCGATCAGTCACCACCGCACGCACCCGATCCCGACCGTCAGTCCCAGAAGAGACTTGACTTGCGACTGGCACGAACCGACCCCAGGCACGCTCGCCATGCCCAGTCCCTGGCAGATACTCGTCAGCAAAGATGGACCACAGCTGGGCGGAGTCAACTTCTCCGCCTTCGACATCTGTCTTGTGTTGCACCACCGCGCTCATCTCGATCTGCAACCGTCGCGGCAAGTCCAACCCGTGATCGTTCTTCAACAGGTACGCCACCCCGCCCTTTCCGGACTGGCTGTTGACCCGCACCACCGCTTCGTAAGATCGGCCGACATCATGCGGATCGATCGGCAGATACGGGACACCCCAGACCAGGTCGTCGATACTGACGCCTTCAGCTGTGGCTCGCCGTTCCATGTCCTCGAAGCCCTTTTTAATGGCATCTTGGTGTGATCCGGAAAATGCCGTATAGACCAGATCGCCGCCGTAAGGATGCCGTTCATGGACCGGCAACTGATTGCAATACTCCACCGTGCGCCGTATCTCGTCGATATCAGAGAAATCGATTTGCGGATCGACGCCCTGACTGAACAGATTGAGACCCAAGGTCACCAGACACACATTGCCGGTCCGCTCTCCATTACCAAAGAGGCACCCTTCGATGCGGTCTGCACCAGCCAAGTAGCCCAGCTCTGCCGCAGCTACGGCGGTGCCTCGATCGTTGTGCGGGTGCAATGACACGATCACGCTGTCTCGACGATCCAGGTGACGGTGCACAAACTCCACCGAATCTGCATAAATGTTAGGAGTGGCCATCTCGACCGTCGCCGGAAGGTTGATGATCATTGGGCGATCTGGTGTCGGGTCGATCTCCGAGATGACGGCATTGCACACGGTGACCGCAGCATCCAGCTCGGTTCCGGTGAAGGACTCCGGGCTGTATTCATAGGTGATCGCGGTGTCCGGGATCTGCTGTTCTAGCTTGCGGCACAACCGTGCCGCTTGGACAGCGATATCGGTGACCCCTGCGATGTCAGTGTGGAACACCACCTCCCGCTGCAGGATCGATGTGGAATTGTAGAAATGCACGACAGCGCTCCTAGCGCCAGCGATCGCATCGTAGGTCCGCTCCACCAGATGATCCCGAGCCTGGGTCAGGACCTGGATGGTCACATCGTCCGGAATGTGCCCCTCGTCAATGAGCATCCGCGCGAAGTCAAAATCGGTCTGGCTCGCGCTGGGAAAGCCAATCTCAATTTCCTTGTAGCCCATCTTCACGAGCAAGTGAAACAGTCTCAATTTGCGCTCAGCGTTCATCGGGTCGATCAACGCCTGATTGCCATCCCGCAAGTCGACGGCGCACCACCTGGGTGCTCTTGTGATCGTCGCATTCGGCCAAGAGCGATCCGGCAGGTCCGTCGCAATGACCTCACCAAAAGAACGATATTTACGGATCGGCATCCCGGAAGGACGCTGGCAATTCTCCATGGTGACCTCTTTCCCGTCGTACGTCGTCCGGGCCTGCGCTCAGGCGGCGGTGGTCTCCGCGACGGGGACGGCCCAGAGGAGTCAGGCCCCGTCGCGGCAGCGAAGACGCCACCAGGACGTCATGGCGAGCAAGGTCACGGGGTACACGTCGGTCAGGTTAGCTCGACCCGCGCCGGAGAGTCCATAGTCGCCCGCATACCGTACGGTCACCTCGATGCACCTGCCCCGCTCAGCCCCCGGCTTGCGAGCCTGCTGGCCAGACCGACCGATCGGTTGTGACCCCGCTGGTAGGCAAGGGACTTGGACGAATGTTAAGTTCCGTCCTGGGCCGCGCGTCAGCCTCACGACGGCGCCGCTGACCTGCGCATGCGCAGGAGCTGCGGCGTGCCCTTATCCACGTCCAAGGAGACACATCTATGAGCGCTCTGCGCGCAGGTCAAGGACTTCGCCGAGGCGAAAGCCTGGACTCCTCGACCGGCAAGTTCGTCCTCGCACTGCAGGAGGACGGCAACCTGACCCTCAGCGACCGCGGCCAGGAAGTCTGGGCGAGCGGCACCCACGGTCAGGGCGTTGACCGGCTCGACGTACAGGACGACGGCAACGTCGTGTTGTACGCCGGTGGTGACGCAAAGTGGTCGACCGGCACCCACGGCAACTCCGGGGCGTCGTTGACCCTGCAGGACGACCGCAATGTCGTCGTCTACTCCGGTGACGGCCAGCCGCTGTGGGCGACCAACACCGGCACCGACGACGTCGACTCTGCGGACAACGGCTCTGCGGACTACGAGGACGAGGGCGAGGACGACGACTCCGACGAGCAGGAGTACGTCGTGGAGAGCGGCGACACCCTATGGGGTCTGGCCGAGCGTTTCTACGGTGACGGCTCGCAGTACACCCGGATCGCCGAGGCCAACGACATGGACGACCCCAACATCCTGGACGTGGGTCAGGTCCTGATCATCCCGGCCTGATCTGCCGGACACGCGGCGGGGCCCGGGCCAGAGGATGGGTGTCCTCCAGCCCGGGCCCCGACGTCGACTCAGAATCCCAGTTTGCGCAGCTGCTTAGGGTCCCGCTGCCAGTCTTTAGCGACCCGCACGTGAAGATCTAAGTGCACTCGGTGACCGAGGATTTCCTCAATCCCAGCTCGCGCTTTGGTCCCGACCTCTTTCAAGCGAGACCCTCCCCGACCAATCACAATCGCCTTCTGGCTGTCTCGTTCCACATAAACCTCAACCCGGACATCGGTCAACGGCCGATCAGCTGGCCGGTCAGGTCGATCCACCATCTCCTCGACGACCACCGCCAGGCTATGCGGTAGCTCTTCGCGGACCCCTTCCAATGCCGCCTCACGCACCAGCTCCGCGATCATCGTCACCGGTGACTCGTCAGTGAGCATCTCGTCGGGATAAAGCTTCGGGCTCACCGGCAGTCGAGAAGACAACTCCCGACGTACGACGTCGACCTGGATGAGGCCACTGGCTGAGCAGGGCACGATGGCGTCCCACTGACCCAACTGGTCCACGGCAATCAAATGTTCGGCGAGCCGCTTTCGGTCCACCACATCTACCTTCGTGGCGATCGCGACGACCGGGGTCCGTTTGGCGCGTTGGAGCTCGGCGAGTTCCCGGGCGATGAAGGCATCCCCAGGCCCAGGTTTTTGGTCGGCGGGCAGACAAAAACCCACGACGTCGACGTCCAACAAGGTCTCGCGAACGAGGTCATTGAGCCGTTCACCCAGCAACGTCCGCGGCCGATGCAACCCGGGGGTGTCGACGAGGATCAGTTGGCTTTCCTCAGTCGTGGACACACCGCGAATAGTGTGTCGCGTCGTCTGCGGCTTGTTGGAGGTGATGGCCACCTTCGAGCCGACTAGGGCATTGGTCAGGGTAGATTTCCCCGCATTGGGCCGCCCCACGAGGGCCGCAAAACCCGCCCGGTAGGACCCCTCGGTCTGAGCGTCGTTCACTCTTCCTCCTCTTGGTCGGGATGTGCGATCCGGTGGACCAACACTGTGGCGATCCGATGCCGTCGACCGGACATCCGCTCGGCCAGTAGCTCCAACCCGGCGACCTCACCGCGTGATCCCAAAATCGGGACGCGACCGATGACCTTGGCCAACAAGCCCCCGACGGTGTCGACGTCTTCCTCGTCAATGGTGATGTCAAACAGGGTCGCCAAATCATCGATGTGCATCGTGGCGTCGACCCGATAACCGCCGTCCGGTAATTCTTCGTATTCATCGCTTTGCCGGTCATATTCGTCGGCGATGTCACCGACGATCTCTTCAATGAGGTCCTCAATGGTGACCAGACCTGCGGTGCCGCCGTACTCATCGATGACCACCGCCATGTGGATCGCGTCATGCTGCATCTCCCGCAGCAACGCATCCACTGGTTTGCTGTCCGGAACGTACGTCGCAGGGCGCATCACCTCGGTGATGCTGTCGGCCATCGACTCCGGAACGTCGTACGTGCGCTGCGCGACATCTTTGAAATACAACAATCCCACCGGGTCGTCCGCGTCTTGGCCGATCACCGGAATCCGGCTGAAACCTGAACGGAGGAACAGTGACGTTGCTTGACGCAAAGTCTTGTCCGATTCGATGACGATCATGTCGGTGCGAGGAACCATCACCTCACGGACCAGGGTGTCGCCCAGTTCGAAGACCGAATGGATCATTTCCCGTTCTTCGTCTTCGATAACCTGGGACGCACCAGCTAAGTCCACGAGGTCTCGTAGCTCCGCTTCGTTAGCAAACGGCCCGTCCCGGTAGCCACGCCCTGGGGTCACTGCGTTGCCAATGGTCACCAATAGTCGCGCCACCGGACCGAGAACCCTGCGCATCCACACCACAGCCGGGGCAGCGAACAAGGCAATCGGGACACTGTGTTGCCGACCGATAGTGCGGGGGCTGACCCCCACAATCACGAACGAGGCAACGCTCATCACCAGAATCGACGTCAGCATGATCGTCCACACCCCGTCGAGGACCTGATCCATGGCCAACGTCGCTAGGACTGCCGCAGTCGTCTCAGTGAGAATCCGGACGAATGTCAACGTCGACAGGTAACCGGCGCTGTCAGTCAGCACCTGCACCAATCGGTCTGCTCCATGTCGTCCCTCTTCGGCAACGCCCTGAGCGGTGTGCAGACTCACTCGGGCCACCGCCGACTCCGCGAGGACCAAGAGGAAAGTCAACGCCAGACACACCAGGAACCCGGCGATCAACTGGCCGGTCATACCGTCACCGTCCGAAGGATCATCGCCGCCACCGGTCGCAGATCAGTGTTGTCGACCACGGCCGGCGAGATAGGTGAGCAGCAGCGTGCGCTGCAACTCGAACATCTCCTTCTCCTCTTCAGGTTCGGCATGGTCATACCCCAGCAAATGCAAGATGCCGTGGGTGACCAGGAGAAGCAGCTCTTCAGCGGTGGTGTGGCCTGCCTGCTGCGCTTGCGCGGAGGCCACCTCCGGGCACACCACGATGTCACCGAGAGTCCCGGCTGGGGTGATGTCTCCCTCTCGACCAGGCCGTAGCTCGTCCATCGGGAAACTCATCACGTCGGTGGGGCCAGGCAGGTCCATCCACTGCACATGAAGCTGCGTCATCGCTTCCGGGTCAACGCAGGTGATGCACAACTCCGAGCGGGCGTTGACGTGCATCTGCTCCAGGACATAGCGGGCTAAGTCGACTAGTTCCCGGACATCGACTCGATGGTCGGTCTCGTTGAGAACGTCGATGCTCATCAGCGGGTACCCCTGTTTGTCGTACGGCTATGCGGTCCGGTGCGGTTGGTCTCTCGCCGAGGGCGACGGGCATCATCCCATCGCCCGTAGGCCTCCACGATGTCGCCGACCAGGCGGTGACGTACCACGTCGAGAGGAGTCAACTCGGCAAAATGAATGTCATCGACGTCCGCGAGAATGTCCCGGACTACCCGCAGCCCCGACTGCGTGCCACCAGGCAGATCCACTTGGGTGATATCCCCGGTCACCACGATTTGCGAGCCGAAGCCTAGCCGGGTCAGGAACATCTTCATCTGCTCCGGCGACGTGTTTTGCGCCTCGTCAAGGATGATGAACGAATCGTTGAGGGTGCGGCCGCGCATATACGCCAACGGCGCCACCTCGATCGTGCCGGCCGCCATCAACCGTGGGATCGACTCCGGGTCAATCATGTCGTGGAGGGCGTCGTACAGCGGTCGCAGGTACGGGTCGATCTTGTCGTTAAGAGTTCCCGGAAGGAAGCCCAGCCGCTCCCCCGCCTCCACCGCTGGACGAGTCAAGATGATGCGATTGACCTGCTTGGATTGCAACGCTGCGACCGCTTTAGCCATCGCCAGATATGTCTTACCAGTCCCGGCCGGACCGATACCGAAAACGACAGTGTGGGTGTCGATGGCATCGACGTATCTTTTTTGGTTGAGGGTCTTCGGGCGGATCGTGCGGCCCCGACTAGACACGATATTGGTGGTCAACACGTCTGCGGGGCGCTCCTGGACGCGGTCACGCAGCATTCGGATAGAACGTTCTACCGCGTCTCGGTTCAGCGGTTGACCGGATCCGGCGATGACGAGCAGTTCATCCAACAAGGTCTGCGCCAGATCCACCTCCACCTCAGGGCCGTCAAGGTGGATTTCATTGCCCCGCACAAAAATATCCAGGCGCGGCAGGTTGCGTTCCATCGTCGTCAACAACTGGTCGTGTGTGCCGAGCAGGGACACCATCGGCAACCCTGGAGGGATCACGACCACTCGGGAAGGAGAGGACAGGGACGGATCCGTTCCGTCCTGGACCTGGGGAACAGACCCGTCGTCGCGGGCCGAGAAATGGTCAGTCATGAGATGCCCCAGTCTAGGCGTGCCCACGCCATCGCGTCGCCGCCAACACCACCGACAGGCCAGCTGGGCCAGCGCTGGAGGAACGCAACACCGTGTCACCCAATCGCACCGGGATGGCACCAGCTTCCTGCAGGAGCAGCACCTCTTCCGGAGCGACGCCCCCTTCCGGTCCCACCACCAGCATCACCTGCCCCGGTATCGCGGCGCCATCGACACCCCAGGAGGACATCTGCTCGACTAAACCGGTGGGCGCGTCTTCATGCAGCACGTACGCCGCATCGACCTGCGCCACCCGCTGCACCAACTCCTGCGTCCCCACCGGGCCATGCACCAACGGAACCGTCGCTCGACGAGCCTGCTTCGCTGCCGCGAGCGCGATATTGCTCCATTTCCGCAGGGATTTACGGCCGCGTTCGCCGCGCCACACCACGATGCTGCGTCTGGCTTGCCAGGCCAAGACTTCATCCACGCCGAGCTCGGTGGCGGTTTCGACGGCCGCTTCGTCACGGTCGTTCTTGGCCAGGGCTTGGGCGAGGATCAGTCGCGGCGCGGCGGGGGTGGCGTCGTGGATGTCCTCCAGGCGGGCGCTCAGGCCCTCCCGGGTGACGTCGGTGACATCGGCGTGGGCGACGAGGCCAGATCCGTCTGCTACCAGGATGGTCTCGCCGACACGGATCCGTCGTACGGCGACGGCGTGGTGCCCTTCGGTGCCGGTCAGGTGCACGGTTGATCCTGCCCTGGCACCGTCGAGGGTGTCCGGGTCGAGCCAGAACAGTGCCGCTGTCATCGACCGGTCACTTGCCGAGGAAGGCGTCGCGGACCCGTCCGAGGAAGCTGCTTTCTTTGACTGCGGACAGTCGGCCTTCGGGTTCTTCTTCGCCGCGGAGTCGGGCGAGTTGCCGGAGCAGTTCTTCTTGTTCGCCGTTGAGTTTGGTGGGGGTGCGCACGTCCAGGTGGATGAGCAGGTCACCGCGTCCGCTGCCGCGTAGGTGGGTGACTCCTTGGGCTTTGAGGGTGATCACTTCGGCCGGTTGTGAACCGGGGCGAATGTCGATGCGCTGTTCGCCGTCGAAGGTTTCCAGTGTGACGGTGGTGCCCAAAGCTGCCGCTGTCATGGGGATCTCGGTGCGGCAGTGTAGGTCGTCGCCTCGGCGGGTGAATACATCGTGCGGGGACACTCGTACTTCGACGTACAGGTCACCGGCGGGGCCGCCTCCTGGGCCGACTTCACCTTCCCCGGAGAGTTGGATCCGAGTGCCGGTGTCGACGCCTGCGGGGACTCGCAGGGTGAGGGTACGGCGGGTGCGGACTCGTCCTTGGCCGGAGCAGTCAAAGCAGGGGTGGGTGATGACGCTGCCGTATCCCTGGCAGGCGGTGCAGGGGCGGCTGGTCATGACCTGGCCGAGGAAGCTGCGTTGCACCTGCTGTACTTCGCCGCGGCCCTGACAGACGTCACATTGGCGAGGGCTGGTCCCTGATTGGGTGCCGTCGCCGTGGCAGGTGGAGCAGACCACTGCCGTATCGACGTGGAGTTCTTCTTCGCCGCCGAATACTGCGGTGCGCAGTTCGACGTCTAGGGGGACGAGTGCGTCCTGGCCGCGTTGGCGTCGGGAGCGGGGGCCGCGTTGAGTGCCGGCGGCTCCTCCGAAGAAGGCATCCATGATGTCGCTGAAGCTGAAGCCTTGACCGTAGCCACCGGAGGCACCGCCGTAGGGGTCAGCGCCCATGTCGTAGGCGCGACGTTTTTCGGCGTCGCCGAGGACGTCGTAGGCCTGGCTGACCTTTTTGAATTCGGCTTCGGCCTCGGCGCCGGGGTTCACATCAGGATGCAGTTTGCGAGCCAGTCGACGGTAGGCGCGTTTGATGTCCTCGGGACTGGCGTCCCGGGCGACGCCGAGATCGGCGTAGTAGTCGTTCACTGAAGGCCTTCCTGGATGAGGTGGGCGGCGTGGCAGTAGGTCATGAGGCGAGGATTCTGCTCACGTACGTCGCCACGCTGCGGACGCACGCCATGGTCGTGGGGTAGTCCATGCGGGTGGGGCCGAGAACACCCAGACCGGCGACCATATCGTCTCCGGTGCCGTATCCGGCGCTGACCACGGAGGTCGCGGCGAGCCCGAGATGGTTGTTTTCTCGACCGATGGTGACGGCGACCCCGGAAGCAGGGGGTTTTTCTGAGGCGAGAGTCCCGAACAGTTTCAGCAGGACCACGTGTTCTTCGAGGGCTTCGAGGACCGGACCGATCGTCAGCGGGAAGTCCAGGGGGAATCGGGCGAGGTTGGCCGTGCCGGCCATCACTACTCGTTCTTCTCGTTCCTCGACCAACGCATCCTCCAATGACTGGACGATGGCGCGCGCCAGGTCTCGGTGCTCAGGTGGCAGATCGTCGGGCAGCGCCGCCAACCGTTCAGCGGCTTCGGGGAGGGTGCGTTCGGCGGTCTCGGTGTTAAACCGGCTTCGGAGGTCGGCGAGCAAAGCTTCGCCGCTCGGTGAGCGCAGATCCAAAGGGTGTGGGGCGCCATGCGCGTCGATGATGCGCTGCTCCACCCGACCGGTGGTGAGGATCAAGACGACCATCGCTTTGTCGTCACCGACCGGGAGAATCTCGATGTGCCGGACTCGGCTGCGAGTTAACGACGGGTATTGCATGACGGCGACCTGATGGGTCAACGACGCGAGGAGACGCACGGTCCGGTCGACGACGTCGTCGAGGTCGATGGCGCCGGCGAGGAAATCGCTGATGGCGGTGCGTTCCGCCGGGGAGAGCGGTTTGATTTCGGAGAGCCGGTCGACAAAGAGTCGATATCCAGCGTCGGTGGGGACCCGGCCTGCGCTGGTGTGCGGTGCGGCGATGAGTCCTTCTTCTTCGAGGGCGGCCATGTCGTTACGGACGGTAGCGGCAGATACGCCGAGGTGGTGACGCTCCAGGAGTGCCTTGCTGCCCACTGGCTCCGACGTACGGACGTAGTCCTGGACGATGGCGCGTAGCACCGTCATCCGGCGCTCTTCACTCACGACTGCTCCTTCCCCGCTCCGTGAACGCAACGATCAATCGACATCCGGTGACGGCCGGTCGGCGCGCTGGCACTCGGAGCTTGCGAGTGCCAGTTTACGATGCCCTGTGTGATCTCTCGATACGACTCCGATCCGCTGGCCGGTGACTGGCGTGCCCTGCGCAACGGACGTTCCACTCCCCACGAAGCCACCATCGGCCTGGTCGTCGAAGAGATCACCACCGGCTGGTGCGGAGCTGTCGTTGCCGTGGAAAAAGCTGGCGGCATGCACGTCGTCCACCTTGAAGACCGTCGTGGAGTTGTCCGCGCCTTCCCCTTGGGTCCCGGATTCCACCTCGACGGACGACCTGTCACCCTCACCCCGCCCACCGCACACACCCGGGCGGCACTCCAACAGGCACGTCAGGCTGCCTCCCGCACCGCCAGCGGATCACGCGCCGTCGCCGGAGCCACTGCCCGCGTCGCCCGGGGTTCCCGGCTCCTCGTGGAAGGTCGGCACGACGCCGAACTTGTCGAAAAAGTCTGGGGCGACGACCTGCGGGTCGAAGGGGTCGTCGTGGAACTCCTCGACGGCGTCGACCACCTCCCTGCCTATGTCGATGAGTTCCGACCCGACCCGACCCGACGCCTCGGAGTCCTCGTCGACCACCTCATCCCCGGCAGCAAAGAATCCCGCATTGTCGCCCAGGTCATTGACGGCACCCGTTACGGGCAGCACATCAAAGTCCTCGGACACCCCTACGTCGACGTATGGCAAGCGGTGCGCCCCGCCCGCCTGGGTTTGACCGCCTGGCCCACCGTCCCCCGCGACATTGAATGGAAACGTGGCATTCTCGCCCACCTCGGCTGGCCACACAACGACCACATCGATATTGCCCACGGCTGGAAACGCATCTTGGGTACGGTGCATACGTATACCGATCTGGAACCGGCGCTTCTCGCGCCGGTCGAAGAACTCATCGATTTCGTGACCGTCGACGACGCACAGATGCGGAGCTGAACCAGACGTGGCCGTGGAACTGCAGAGCACCGAGGTCGTCGCCGTCGTCGTGACTGTCAACGACGACTCCCCACAGGTGTTGACCGTCGGCGCTCCCGGTGGGATCCCTGCTGTGCCCAGTGGCCCGCTGCTCGCCGACCATCGTTCTCTGCAAGCCGGACTCCGCGACTGGGTCACCTCCCAAACGGGACTGCACCCCGGGTACGTCGAGCAGCTCTACACCTTCGCCGACCGCGAACGCGCTGGCAGCCACACCCGGATGATCTCCGTCAGTTATCTCGGACTCACCCGCGCCGCCACTCCCGACGGCGGCTCCGCGTGGCGGAACTGGTATGACCTCTTCCCCTGGGAGGATCGCCGCGACGACAACGGCATCCAGCGCAGCCATCACCTGGTCCAGCAACTCCACGGGTGGGCAGACTGTGGGGCCAGTGACGCTGTCCGACACAGCCGGTCCGAGCGCATCGCCGCCACCTTCGGGCAAGCCAGCCGCCCCTGGCGCCCCGAAGACTGCCTCCACCGATATGAATTGCTGTGGGAAGCAGGTCTCCTCGCTGAATCTCGGGCACACGGCTCGGGGCGCCCCGCCGCGACACCTGGCCATGTGCCCACCACCGGGACTCGGATGCGCCACGACCACCGCCGGATCGTCGCCACCGGCATGGCTCGACTCCGCGCCAAAATCCAATACCGCCCGGTTATTTTTGAACTCATGCCTCCCACCTTCACCCTCGGCCAACTCCAAAACGTCGTCGAAGCCCTGACCGGCACCCGCCTCCACAAACAAAACTTCCGTCGGCTTGTCGCCCAGGAAGACCTCGTCGAAGAAACTGGCGAACGCACTACTGACACCGGCGGACGCCCCGCGAAACTCATGCGGTTCCGCGCCGACGTTCTCTCCGAACGGCCTTCAACCGGGTTACGACTCCCCCAATCACGTCCTCGCTGAACTGTGATGGTAGCGACATATAAGTCCGCGATCTGCTCTGCCTTAGCCCTCAGCATCTTCACCGCCAGCTGCAGCACTGGTCCCCTTATTAAAGACAGACCCTACCCTCCCTCGCTGGTATCGGATTTATCGCAACTCATCGATACCGGGACAGGCCTCTTCGCGGATCCCGAAAGTGGGGATGGCGAGCCAGGTAACCTCTTGGCAACCTATGAAGTTTCACTCCTCATCGAACAAGATTTCATAAAAATCATCAACAACAAAACAGTCAGCTCACTGAGGCGAATCTATGATGATCCGAAAATTACTTTACAACAGAAAATGATGGCAGCAGTCTCTCTGCGTGCGGCGCATTCTCTCACCGAAAGGGATCAAGGCGAAATCCTCGCTGCGATACGAAAGAAAAAGTGGGAAAATATGAATTTTAAGGACGCTCAGGATTGGTCAGAGGTGAGTTCACTTGCGTATTACCTATCTGGAATGAAGATCCCGGCCTCGCTGGCAAAAAAATTAGCTAAGACTGACGAAGAGAAGCGCGCTCTCATTGCAATACTTTCAAATCCGGTTCCTCTTCATAATTTTCAAGAAATTGTCGACTTAAATCAAGATTCTCTTGAGTCTATTAAAAGTAGCTTAGATCTTACTGATATGCCTACGATTGATCTGGCGCGCGCCACAATTGCCTTGCATCTATCTGGATCGATCGATAACCTTGAACTCGCCCATCATAGGTCATTAGTTGAGAAGAGGACTGGCTGCCACTACAGCAAAAATATCTTGTTTAGCACAGCACAGAATAGAGATGCATGCTCGTTAACTGCTTCTCGAATATGGATGTATAGCGGCGTTTCGAGCTCATGAAAGAGCGATGTGCACCTCTAGCAATAGCCACCCCAGCCTCCCGTCATCGACGCCGGGATATCGCGCTAAGACATCATCGAATCACTTTTTTCGGTGAGCACCTATCTGGGCTGACCAGATTGCTCTTGAGGCTTTTCAGTAGCGAATCTAGTGTGGGCGGTAAATTCGACCAGGCCGCCGACCTGGCACAGATCAACCTCATGACGTTCCAGCCGAATGGGATCCACATTCTCATCGTCGTACACAATCCATTGGATGCCCTCGTCCATCACGCCCGTGTCAACACCTGCCCCCACAAGCCGCGACTGACGCAATGATGACAATTTGTCTGTATCGGCGTACGGGCAGACAACGGTGCCGGACGAACCGTTGACAGGCCCCGAAAGGGACACCGATGACGGATCGCGTTTTACCTCGGAGAGGATCCGATCGGCGCTCCCTTGGTGGGCCGTGAGCAACACCAGTGATGTCGCTAAAGTCGTGGCGATCACCGCCACCGCAGGCCCACGCCAGGTCATCACCCGACCCATTCTGGTCATAAATCAACACGCAGCGGGGGAACTCGCTCCACGTAGACTCGCGCGGGTGAACTTCCTCGAAGCCGCTCTGCCGCACCGGCTCGGAGGTTCCTTCCGTGCCCTCATCGCCGCGAGCTCCCTCAACCAGTTCGGTGACGGCATGCTCCTCGCCGCTGGACCATTGCTATTGGCGTCGCTGACCCGGGATCCATTCTTGATCGCGCTAGCCCCGGTGCTGCAACGGCTACCTATTCTGCTACTCGGACTAGGTGTCGGGGCCTATATTGACCGCGTCAACCGTCAACGCCTCGTGATCATCGTCGACCTGACGCGTGCTGCGGTGCTGATGTGTATGGGAGCGCTTGTTGCCACCGGCACAATGACAATCGGGCTGGTGCTGGCGTTGATCAGCCTCCTTGGTGTCGCGGAGGCATTCGCTGACGTCGCTGGGCAGACCTTACTTCCCAGCACTGTTCCAGCCGAACACATCGGGGTCGCTCAACCGCGGATGATGGCGACGTACGTCGGAGGCAACCAGCTCTTCGGGCCGCCCGTCGGCGCGTTCCTTTTCGCGGTGGGAGCAGCCTGGCCATTCGTTGCTAACGCCGTCTGTTTCGCTGCGGGCGCCGCTCTCATTTCACGGATGACAGTCCGGCATGTCACGGAAGAGACGCGTTCCAGTGCCGCGCTGCGCCATGACGTTGTCGAAGGATTACGTTGGCTCGCTGGCAACGGCCCGGTGCGCACGCTGGTGCTCACCGTCACTCTGTTCAACATCACGTACGGCGCCACCGCATCCGTCACTGTCGTGTGGGCGAGCCAACGACTAGGCCTCGACGAGGTGGGATTCGGTCTGCTCACCTCAGCCGGCGCCGTCGGCGGAGTCGTGGCGATCCTCACTTTCGGGGCGGTCACTCGGCGTGTGTCCTATGCCACGCTCATGCGAGCAGCTCTCGTCACCGAGACGCTCGTCCACATGACCTGCGCGCTCACCACGACGCCCCTGGTGGCGTATGTGGCGATGTTCGCGTTTGGCGTTGAAGCATTCCTGTGGGGGACGACATCGATGACGGTGCGACAAGCTCTGACCCCTCACCACCTGCTGGGTCGTGTCGGCAGTGTGACCATGATGGGGGTCTATCTGGGGCTGGTGGTCGGCGGGATGTTAGGTGGTGTCATTGCTCGCCAGTTCGGCATCACAGCCGTGTATTGGTGTGCCGTAGCTGGCAACTTCCCCTTGCTTGTGGTGATCTGGCGTCAGCTCGGTCACCTCGCACAAGCCGGAGAACCTCACCGTGACGACTCCGATGAACGCTGATTGGCAGATGTTGGCCCGGGAGTCCTACGACCGTGTCGCACAGTCTTACGCGCAGATGACACGTTCTGCTCCGATGGACAATGCCGCTATGGCTGGTGATTACGCCATGCTCACTGAGTTAGCGGCACGCACCATTTCCGATGGTGTCGCCACGATCGTCGACATCGGCTGCGGGCCCGGGTGGTGGACTCAATTCCTCGCTGCGCGCGGGGTACAGGTGATGGGTGTTGACCTGTCTCCAGTCATGATCGACATCGCGCGTGAGAATGTGCCGCAGGCGCGTTTCGAAATGGGGTCCGTTCTGGATATTCCTGTGCCGTCGGAGTCGGCAGATGGGGTGTGCTGCATGTACGTCCTCCATCACCTGCCCGATGCAGAACTCGGGCGTGCCGTCAGTGAGCTTGCGCGGATACTGACCCCTGGCGGTGTGTTGTTGCTCGGCGGCCACATCGGCGCTACACACAGCGTGAAAACCCAGGGGTACGGAGGTCACCCCATGCACGTCCACGTTAATAAACGTTCCGCCGCTACCTGGGAACAGGTTGTGCATCAGAAGGGTCTCCGCATCGAGTCGCACGCGATCTACGACCTTGACACGTCGTCCCTCACCCATGCCCTTTTGGCCCGTAAACCGAATGCCCTGACGATTTGATGCGCTGCCGTGATGAACGGCGCAAACAGATATGTGAGGCTAGCGCAGGTCCTGTGATATTCGTAGCGCCAGGTCGCGGCTGCGGTCTGGGTGATGTCGATCGTGATGACCTCACGTGGGTTGGTCTCAACGGGTGGGGAGCAACTGATCCCATCGGGTTGTCGCAGCAGCGGACAACAAGTCACGGCGCATCTCCCATGGGGGCACACGTCGAAAGCCTGCCGCGCCATACCCCACTACCCCGGGTCCGAGTCGCGCAGTCAGTGCGTCCATTGCGCGGCCTAACCGGATATCACCTGGTGAGCCCCACAATGGTGATGCCTCACCGGCCGGGGTGAGGTCCGTCAACAGCACACCTACCCGGGTGTAGGCAGCTCCATGTGGCATGGCCGTCGCTGTAGCGTGGTGGGCAGCGCGGATCAGGTCGTGGGTCTGGTTGGTGGGTGGGTCTAAGGGGACAGAGGCGGTGTCATGTCGTCGGCGTACGTCGTGCTTGTCGTGGGAGGAACCAGCGGACAGGATCACCGTGAGCAGCGCTGCGTGCAGGCCGTGGCTTCGCAATCGGGTCGCTGCTTGGCTCGCCCGGACCGTGACCACGTCTGTCATGTCGGTGAGGGTGTCCACAGGACGGCCAAGCATTCTCGTGTGCATGACTTGGGCACGCCGGACGGGTTGATTTCCCACAAGCAGACATGGGGTGCCCGCTAATTCTCGAGCGGTGCGTTCCACGGTGACGGAATAGCGTTGCCGGAGCCACCCCGGGTCCGCGGTGGCGAGATCAGCGGCGGTGGCGATGCGGTCCGCACATAGCCGGGCTGCCAGGCGTGACCCGATGCCCCAGACGTCGGCTACTGGTGTCGCGGCAAGAACATCACCGATCTGGGCAGGAGAATGCCCGGCAAGATTGCCGACATGGGGCGGATTTGGGTCACGTTTGGCCAGGCGTTGAGCTACTTTAGCCAGCGTTTTCGTCGTACCGATCCCACAGGTCACCGGCAAGCCCACCCACTGGTAGACCCGATGCGCGATGTCATTGACGATTTGCTCTGCCCGGGCTGCCGGCAGCGATAGGAAAACTTCATCGATGGAATACACCTCGACGTCAGCAGCGAGGGAAGTGACAGTGGTGACGAAACGCGCCGACAAGTCGCCGTACAGCTCGTAATTGCTGGACTTAGCCACGACTTGCTGAAAACGTGGATCGTCGCGCACCTGAAACCAGGGCGCACCCATCGCGACCCCACACTCTTTGGCTTCCCTCGACCGAGCGATCACGCAGCCGTCGTTGTTAGAAAGCACCACGACAGGCCGACCCATCAAGGCGGGATCGACGACCCGCTCACAGGAGGCATACATCGATTCCACGTCGATGAGAGCAACGACCTGACTCATGGGATGAGCAGGTCACGGACCAGCGCCGTCACCACTCCCCAAAATCGCACCGCATCGGTCGCGGTCAACACCCCAGCGTCCACAGCCAACGTGCCATGCGGAGTCAACCGGGCAATGCGATGTTCGCCGTCGGCGACCACCACCAGAATCATCCCCGGCCCGGGATCGACGGCACGATCCACGATGAGGACGTCACCGGCGGCGATACCCGCGCAGGCCAGCTGTGCCTCAGAGCGCAGCAGATAACGCGACGGGCGCCCCAAGTATCGGGCATCCAAGCTGATGGGGCCCTGGTAATAGTCCTGCGCCGGGGACGGCCAGGAGCTGGTCACTCCCGCGTTGATCGAACACATGTACGATATGATGACACTGGTGACACCGACTGGCCAACCGCCTTATGTACAGCGCAGGGGACGGGCGTCTGCGACCACCTAGTGGCAGATGAGATGCATCATTCGCTCTGTCGATCCTCAATCCTTCGCGCATACCTATCTGCGATGTCGCCATCCTGCTCACCACGAGATGAGCTGCACTGCATATCCAGTGCCAAAAAATACCGCACGTAAATATGCCACCCTCCTAAGCTAAGGGCATGAAGTTATCATCCATTCTTTCGCTTCACAAGGCACGATCCTAATAACAATAAAGCCGATACGAGAAAGATGCCACCAGATAGGCGGTCCCCTCCCAAGAATGTTGAGAGACTAGCAATAAGAAAAAGTACACCAATGACGATCCGCAGATATTTCCTATTTGTGGTATTCATGGATTCCTTTCGTGGAAGTTCTTGTGGATCAGTGATCTGCCCTGGCATAAATGCGCGCCGAAATCAGATAAGAGATGAAATACACGAGCAAGCTAAATGCCAGCAAATAGAGAGGTATGACTTGAAATAACTCTTTAAAGTTAATGCTAGGCGCATCGAAAGGCAGGGAAGGTCCGTAGAAGCCAAAAATTCCGATCAGGAAAACTGAAAAGAGAAAGACTATTCCGCCGCGCTGAGCCCCCCAAGCAGTATAAACAGGGAGAAGCAAAGCTAATAGGACGAAGATCGAGCCCACCCCAGCGCACAAAGCATTCATCAGATCTGATCTGCTCCCGCCACCGATGCATGCCCCCAAAATAAGAGGCGAAGCGCTAGCAGCAATAGATAAAATACCAACGAGGTAATGCGCCGCAACAACCTCCCTTGGGAGAACGGGGAGGGAGCCATAAAGAAAATGCAAGTCACTTGAATCAATAATATTATATAAATTGACGATCATGATGATTGATATCATCGTCATGAACGGCATAGTGCTTTCTAGTGGGATGGCCATGGTCGCTACAGCTGATATACCTATCATGGCTGCCGCTACTATCGACATAGTGCGGATAGTAATCAGATCCAACAAGACCATCGCGGCTATCCGCTTCAACGGAGTGCTGTTTGAAATAAAAGTCTGACTCCTCACGTCATGCGCAGAATTAAGCATCGCTGCAGCCTTGGGGTAAATAAATCACAACCTCATCCAACGATGGCTCCCTCAGTTTAATTGAATTTAAATTAATATTACTCGTATGCGAAAGTTTAATGAGGCCCTCACATGAGGCGGGTCCCTTTCGTAGGCCTATAATAGATTCTTTGATTGCTGACAGCTGATCAAATTCTCCTGAAATTATTCGATAGTCACTCAGTAAATTGCAGGTTTGACCTGAGAAGACCAACTTTCCTTCATGAAGCATGATGATATCGTCTGCGAATTTTTCTAAATCCGAGCTGATGTGACTGGAGAAAAGAACGGAGTGTCCCTGAATCTTCGAGAAATCAGCTATCATGTGTAAAATTTCGTGGCGCGCTAACGGATCGAGCCCCGAAGTCGGCTCATCGAGGATCAGAAACCTTGCATCGTGGGCGAATGCGACTGCAAGCTGCAATTTCATACCCATCCCCCGCGATAGTTCCTTAATTTTCTTTGACTGATCTATACGCGCCCAATCGACAGTGATATCGAATTGTTGCTGATCCCAGGTTGGATAAAATCTTCGAAGTGCTTTAGAAACCTCACGGACCCTCCAATCTTTACTATACTTAGGAGTGTCATATACGACTCCGACCTCGTCGGAATGACATTTCGTTACTGTTCCGGAAGATGCTCGTGTCAAGCCAAGCGCAAGTTTGATGAGAGTCGTCTTTCCGGCGCCATTGACTCCCACCAAACCAGTAATGCTGTTTTCTGCAATGGATAAATCGATGGGTCCGAGCTGAAAATGATTGTACGATTTAACAACACCATCGAAGGAAATGTGCAACATTCAGCCTTTCTTGCTATTAAACTAAATGAAGATGACCCCCTTGCGACACTTGGTGAAAGTGCAACTCTGGTCATCGATTATTTTCTTAGCTTATTTTGAGGTCATCAATGATGCACACATCCCGTATATGAGATGGCTTCACTGGAACATATCTGGACTTTGCCATATGCGTACTCCGACCTCTAATGGAGGCCTCATCTAAGCCGTCGAGGCAGCCATTGCTCAAGCCTCCCCTTCACCTCCGTTACCGACGTGACGCCGATATCCGTTATTGGGGCTACAGGCAGAGCATGACATAAATCTGGGCTTGGCGGGTGCTTTTCCGATTGCAATGCCGGAATCCAGATGGCGCCTATCCTTGGAGTTTCCTGGGAAAGTGGCAGTTTAAGCACTCCACCTGGAGGTCACCAGCTTCTCGAAAAGGCTTGAACCATAAGCGAATCCACGAGGATTTTACCCTACGCCAGGAATAGGAGATGGCGTCCATTTACTGAACGGTCGTTAGCTGAAAGAATCCAGCTTTTTCACAGCACAACCGGGCGGGTGCAGTCAAACGTCAGAGATAGAGACGACCGTGGAACAGCACCTGCCGTGATGGCTACATGCGTGGCAGGTGCTGCCATGAGTCGAGGCTCCACAGATATGGAGAAGCACTGGTCAGGACTGCGAGGACAGTGGAGCGGATGTGCGCTGAGTGCGCAGGTGTGCGGGTAGCTCCGGCCACGGGTCGATCCACATCGAGCAGCATGGTCAGGCATCGCAGGGTGTGCAGGGTATTGGCGCGGCATGGATCTGAGGGCTCGTCGGCGCTGCGATGGAGATAGGTGACGAGTGGGCCGAGCCAGGCCAGCTGGGTGGGGTCGATCCCTCCGGCAGTAGGGTCTGCATGGTCAGCGTTCTCGCTGTTGAGAGCGCAGACTATGGCGTAAGCGATATGTTCGTCTTCGCCATCAAGCCACACGAATTCAGTAGGAGCGATGAGTCGCCTGGTGCAGGCGCCTAAGAGACGTGCCGCGGAGGCTTGACGAGCCAGCGCGAGAGCGCCGATGAGATCAGCGCCGCGCACGACAGCGTGGATCCACCCGTCCTGAGGGTCGAAACTACGCAGATCGTCTTCGCGAGTCCACCAACGCAGCACAGATTCAGTCCACCCGTCATCCCAGGTGCCATATCGGGCCAGGTGGGTGAGCGCGAGCGCTGCGCTGCTGCGGACGGCAGTGAGCGGCGCCTGATGGAGTTCGTCGATCAGGGCGGCACCTAAGTCTCGGCGATCATGTGTCGACCATTCCTCCAGGTGAGCGCGGAGTACGTCGAGGCCGCGAGCGCGGTCGTCAGGGCCGGTGGCACATAGGAGGGTGTGGGCTGCGGCGGAAGTGGAGGGGGTCACGAGGGCAGATTACGTGCCGGGCGGAGCGGTTGAGTTGACGTCACCCCCACTGGGGTTATGCTCAGTATCAGCATTAGTAAATCCGCGTCAGGCCTCACCCCTGGAGAGCACCCATGCCCAGCATCACCAGCCACCGCCGTCGAGCCATCCCCTCGACAGATGAGCTCTATGACCGAGTACGTCAGGTGATCCCCCCGATTGAATGGGCCACGATGGTCGACGACATCACCGCAATATGGCAGCTCAAGGCTGAAAAACGGGCTGTCATCCTGGCCCACAACTACATGACTCCGCAGATCTTCCACGGCGTCGCCGATATCGTCGGCGACTCACTCGCTTTGGCCCGCCAAGCTCAAGACGTCGATGCGGACGTCATCGTGCTTGCAGGAGTCCATTTCATGGCCGAGACCGCAAAACTGCTCAATCCGAGCACAACTGTGCTGGTTCCTGACCTTCGCGCCGGCTGTTCCCTTGCCGATGGGATCACCGCCGACGACGTCGCCCGACTCCGTCAGGAACACCCGGGCGTCCCGATCGTCACCTACGTCAACACCTCCGCAGCCGTCAAAGCCGCCTCTGATATCTGCTGTACCAGCGGCAACGCCGTACAGATCGTCGAACGTATCGCCACCCGCACCGGCAACGATCACGTCCTCCTCATCCCGGACCAGCATCTCGCCCGCAACGTCGCAGCACAGGTTGCTCCCCGCGGCATCGGCATCCTCACCTATGCCGGGTCATGCGAGGTCCACGACCGTTTCACCCCCGCCGATGTGCGCCAGATCCGTCAAGACCATCCCGGTGTCACCATCTTTGCCCACCCAGAATGCCCCCCTGGGGTCGTTGCCGCAGCTGACCTCGCCGGATCCACCGCACACATGCAGGATTACGTCGAGAAACACCGGCCACGCCAGCTAGCACTCATCACCGAATGTTCGATGAGTGACAACATCGCCGCCGCATATCCCGACGTCGACATGATCCGTCCCTGCAACCTATGCCCCCACATGAAACGCAACACGCTCGCCGCCATCAGGCACGTCCTGGAAACCGGGGCGAATGAGATCACTCTCGACCCGGCCGTCGCCGATGGTGCCCGCCGCGCCGTCACCCGCATGCTTGAGTTCAGCTGACCACTGGGAACGACGATGACCTCCTCCCCTACAGTCTCCGACACGTCGTACGACGGCATGACCGTCATTGTCGGCGCCGGTCTCGCCGGCTTGACGACCGCACTCGACCTGAACCGTCCCTGCCTCCTGGTCACCGCCACCGACCTTGGTGCGGACTGCGCCAGTGACTGGGCGCAAGGCGGACTAGCAGCCGCCGTCGGCCCAGAAGACCATCCTGAGCTGCACAGTCAGGACACTCTTCGCGCTGGGGTTGGGCTCTGCAATCCCCAGGCTGTACGCCGGATCGTCTCTGCCGGACCAGCCGTCGTCGACCACCTCCTCGCCCTCGGTGCGCGCCTCGACCAGGACACAAACGGCGCTCTTCGGCTCGGATTAGAAGGCGCCCACCGACGACACCGCATCGTCCACGCCGACGGCGATGGTTCTGGACGGGAGATGACCCGTGCCGTCGCCCAGGCGGTGCGAGCGACGCCGACGATCCACGTCATGCCCCACACCCGTGCCACCCGGCTACATGTCGATGGCAACGGACATCTCAGCGGAATCGATCTGCACCACCTCGACACTGACCGCCACCGTCATGTCGCCACCACTCACGTCGTCCTCGCTACCGGCGGGGTCGGTGCCCTCTTTGCACACACCACCAACCCTCGGGGTTCGTGGGGCAGCGGCCTGGCGTTGGCTCTGCGCGCCGGTGCCGTCGCCCGCGACCTGGAAATGATCCAGTTCCACCCCACCGCATTAGACGTCGGACTCGACCCGATGCCGCTGGTCAGCGAAGCCGTCAGAGGAGAAGGCGCTCACCTGCTCGATGACACCGGCGCCCGGGTGCTCCCCGATGACTTGGCCCCTCGTGACGTGGTCTCTCGGGCCGTCTGGGCTCGGTTGACTCACGGACATCGCGTCTTCCTCGACACTCCAGGATCGTTGGGGTCCTCTTTTGCCCAACATTTCCCGTCGATCACGGCGGCGTGCCATGCCGCCGGACTCGACCCGACCGTCGACCCTCTTCCAGTCCGCCCCGCCGCGCATTACCACATGGGCGGATTGATCGTCGATGCCCGCTGCCGCACCACCGTCCCCGGCCTGTGGGCGGTAGGCGAAGTGGCTTCCACTGGATTACACGGCGCCAACCGCCTGGCCAGCAACTCTCTCCTCGAAGCTGTCGTGACCGGTCGCGCTGCTGCCGCTGATCTGAGGGCTCACCGACGTACCTCACGCAGGGCCAGCCGCATCCCCCTCGCCCCCCACGAGGTACCTCTCCGGCATTCTGACGGGCCGTCACCGGCCATACGGACGTTGATGGACCACCATTGTGGAGTGCTCCGCGACGACACCCACCTTCGCACCGCCGTGGAACACCTTCGGGACGACGCCGACACCGATGACGCTGCGCTGGTCGCGCTCCTCATCGCCTGGTCCGCGAAGCAACGCACCGAATCCCGCGGCGGGCACACCAGACTAGACCACCCGGAGACCAGTCTCCCCCGCCATCACGACCTGACCTTGGTCTCTGCCCTGGCTGATATCGACAACCCGGCCACCACTCGGACCCGCCCCTCCAGGAGTGCCTGATGCTTGACTTGCAGATCGAACCCATCGTGCGAGCTGCGCTGCTCGAAGACCTCGGCCGAGCCGGTGACCTCACCACCGACGCCACCGTCCCCCCGGACCAATGCGGCACTGTCGCGCTCATCGCCCGAGACCGCGGTGTCATCGCTGGCGTCGACTGTGCCCGGCTGGCCTGGACATTGATTGATCCGACAGTTCACGTCACGTTCACCGCCCCCGACGGCAGTCGCGTGCAACCTGGCGACCAGATTGGTGAAGCGACTGGCAGCGTACGGGCATTGCTCACCGGCGAACGCGTCGCACTGAACTTGCTCGGACACCTCAGCGGCGTCGCAACCGCCACCGCACGGCTCGTCGATGCCGTCGCCGGGACCCACACCCATATTTGCTGCACCCGCAAAACCACCCCAGGGCTCCGGGCATTGGAAAAAGCCGCTGTCGTCGCTGGCGGTGGAAAAAACCACCGGTTTGGGCTGGATGATGCGATTCTGATCAAAGATAATCACGTCGCGTTCGCCGGGTCGCTGACTGAGGCTGTACGTCGAGCGCGCGCTTACGCCGGGCATCTGGTGAAAATTGACGTAGAAGTCGACACCCTCGACCAAGTGCGTGAGCTGCTCGACATCGGCGCTGACGCGGTGCTCCTGGACAACATGCCCCCCGAGGTGGTGCGACAGGCCGTCGAGATGATCGCCGGTCGCATGGTCACCGAAGCATCTGGGCGAGTCACCCCGGACACCGCACGGGCTCTCGCTGAGACAGGTGTCGATCTGATCTCCGCCGGATGGATCACCCACAGCGCGACCGTGCTCGACATTGGCCTCGATCACCACAGATGATGCATCCAGGGTCCCCGCCCGCCCGAAAGGATGCCACGATGAGCTACCCCCCGAACCATGGTCACGGACCTTCCTCTCCCCATCAGCAGCCTGGATCACCTGGTGATCCGAGGAATCACGGGCATCAGCCCTACATGGCTCCGATCCCACCTTTGAATGCTCCCGGCTGGTCAGCTGCCCCTCAGGCAGGGGCAGCTGACTCCAGTGAACGCAACACAGCGATGTTGATTCATCTGTCGATCATCCCGTTCGGATTCATCGGTCCGCTGATCGGCTATCTCATCAGTGACCACAAGCCCTACCTCAGAGCGCAATCCGCAGAGGCGTTGAACATGGCGATCACCCTCCTCATCGCGGCAGTCGTCGTCGCAATCCTGTGTCTCGTCCTCATCGGCTTCCTGCTCGTACCGGTCCTAGGCCTTTGGGGACTGGTGATGCCGATCATCGGTGGGGTCAACGCCTCCCAAGCCAAGCCCTACCGCTACCCCCTGGTCCTGCGGTTCGTCAGCTGACAGTAGTGGGTCACACTCTCGTCTGACCTACAGCTCCGACGCTCAGAATCGTTCCTGACGAACATCCTCTGCGGACGATGAGCGGTCATGCACCCACCATGACCCCTCATCGATGCAGGTCATCGCCTTTAATCCTGACGGATAGCTTCTCCGTCGGTCACTACTATGACCTGACCCCACCTCAGGGTGAGTCATGTCCTCCTGAGATCCCATCCCTGATCCTCAGGGGCCCGTCAATCGTCAGGAACCCACTCCAGCAAGTCCCCAGGCGTGCACGTCAACACCCGGCACAGCGAGTCGAGCGTGGACAACCTGACCGCTCTCGCCCGTCCGTTCTTCAGGATCGAGATGTTTGCTGGCGTCATCCCTACGGCCTGCGACAGCTGGGCGACACCCATCTTCTGCTTGGCCATCTCCACATCCAACCGGACGATGATGGACACCTCAGACCACTCCCGCCAGTTCAGTGTGATCGGTGATCGCTGACATCAGCAGCGACCGCATCGTGGAGACGATGGCCCAGAGCCTGGAGAGAATCGTCAGTGCCAGGATCCCGGTGACCGGCACAGTGATGGGGCCCAGAGCAGCCAGCAAGGCATAGGTCAGTTCAGTAGCGGTCAGCAGCGCCGCGATGACGATGCAAGCGAGGATGACGTCCACCCAGACGAGCAACTTCTTCAGTCGCGCAGGGATACGGGCGATGAAAGAAATGGACGCGATGATGACAACCGAGTCGGCGCGAATACGATCTCTGTTATTATAAATAATAAAGCTGGTAAAGTCACAACTGTCACCAAGGGGTAGGTTTGAGATTAACATACGATCAAGATGCTGATGCCGCATATCTTTTAGTGGTAGATGAGATTGCTCCCGGCGAAGCAACTAGTCAAGTTCAGGTACATGGCAGCGACAGTGTCGATGGTCGAGTCATTTTTGACTTTGACGCGGAGGGAAAGTTGCTTGGCATAGAAATACTGTTCGCTTCGGAAATCTTGCGAAAATCCACTCTCAACCTCCTTGAGTCAACATGAAAAATGAGGTTGATGATGTTGCTCATGGCGTTATTCCCGGGGGTTTTATCCTCTTGGTGAAAACCTGAAACTCGCAGGTCACGAGCGACTCCGGCAGATAGTTGGTTTTTTCGAGACCTCTTCATGGTTCCGATGCGCACGTGCTGACGGGGTACCCGGCCGGTGGAGAAACACAACGACATGACCCATCGGTCTGGTATTAGGCGGTGTCGCCGGCGAGGAGTCGATGGACGACAGTGTCAGCGAGAAGGCGACCTCGCACAGTGAGCACGACCCTGCGACGGTCGGTTTCAGCTGACTGCTCAGTGGTGGTGTCGCTGGGAGCGCTAACGCCGAGACCGCTCGTGTCCCAGGCTCCCGTGATGGCACCTGGCGCTCCCAGAGCAGGCGCTGCTTCAATGAGGCCGTCAGCGATCAACCCTGCGACAGCGGCGCGGCCAGCTGCCCGCAGCGAGGTCACAGGCAGCCCTTCGGCGAGTCGTGAACGCAACAGGACGTGCTCGTCGTACTGCTGGTCGGCGGTGAGGATTTCACGTTCGTGACCGGGGGCGGTGCCGTGAAGGAGCCGGTCAGCGTAGGCGCGGGGGTGTCGGACGTTCCACCAGCGGACCCCGCCGAGGTGGCCGTGGGCTCCCGGTCCGGCGCCCCACCAGTGGCCGCCGCGCCAATAGCCCACGTTATGACGGCATACGCCAGCGTCGGTGCGTGCCCAGTTACTCACTTCGTACCAGCCGTATCCGGCGGCGTGGAGTCGGGCGTCTGCGAGTTCGTATTTGTCGGCTTCGTCGTCGTCGTGGGGGGTGGGGAGTTCACCGCGGGCGACCTGACCACCCATTCGGGTGCCTTCTTCAACGACCAGGGCGTACGCCGAGATGTGGTCGGGTTCCAGGGAGATCGCACTGTCGAGGCTGGCCCGCCAGTCGTCGAGTGTTTCTCCGGGGGTGCCGTAGATCAGGTCGAGGCTGACAGTGAGACCAGCGTCTCGTGCTGCCGCCACGGCACGTGCCACGTTCGCGGGGTGATGCGTCCGGTCTAGGGTGGCCAGGACGTGCGGGACCGCCGATTGCATCCCGATGCTGAGGCGGGTCACGCCAGCGGCGGCGAGGGCGGCCAGGCTGTTGGTGGTGACCGTGTCCGGGTTGGCCTCGACGGTGATTTCGACGTCAGGGGCGACAGTGAAGACGTCTCGGGCTTGATCAATGATCGCGGTGAGAGCGTCGGTGGGAAGCAAGGTGGGAGTGCCACCACCGATGAAGATCGTGTTGAGAGGACGAACGTGCTCGCCGAGGACGGTGCTGGCGAGGTGGAGTTCTCTGGTGATCAGGTCGGCATAGGCGCCGGGC
The DNA here is from genome assembly GCF_019331795.1 of Austwickia sp. TVS 96-490-7B. Taxonomy (GTDB): domain Bacteria; phylum Actinomycetota; class Actinomycetes; order Actinomycetales; family Dermatophilaceae; genus Austwickia. The sequence goes on along the minus strand of NZ_JAHPZL010000008.1, from coordinate 217,972 downwards.
CCGGCAGGGTCATCGCCGTACGTCGTGATGGTCGACGACGCTCCGGACGATGCGGCGAGGAGGTCGCCGGGAACGTAGGTGTTGAAATCACAGTAGCCGCAGCGCACCCGGCAGTAGGGCACGTGCACGTACAGACCGAATGGTCCGGCGGTGGCGGCGCGGAGTGCCGATGAAGGAAAGGTTCCGTCGGAGGGGACGGGGACGCCGCGGGGAGGCTGGGAGGGCATCCGGTCAGTGTGGCAGAGGCGAGTCTCTCTTGCGGGCCCGGGTCAGCGGCGACGTTTGCTGCTTCCGCCGCTGCTGGCACGGGTGGGAGTGACGGCATCGGCGGCGTCAAGGGCAGCTTCGCCTTGATCGTGGACAGCTGAGGTGACCTCATCGGCGGGAAGGGTGGGGCCGGTGGGGCTCTCATAGCCAGGAGTGGCTGCCGTGGCAGGTTCTTCCATCGTGATGTCGCCAAGGTTGACATCACGCAGGGGGTCGTCAGCGACGCCGGTGCCCAACCCGAAGGTGGCCAGCATGGAACGGACGTTGCTGAGCTGGGAGGTGATGGAGTCACGCCGAGCCATAGCGGCCGCCAACTCCCGCTCGGATTCGCGGCGGATCCGTTCGGCTTGGGAGCGAGCAGTATCAACCATTTCCTGGGCTTGAGCTTTGGCTTCGGAGAGTCGGAGCGCTGATTCTTCAGCAGCTTGAGTCCGTTCTTGTTCGGCGTCGGTGCGCATGACGGTGATCCGGTCAGTGAGTCGACGCAGCTCTTCTTCTTGGCTGGCAAGTTCTGATTGGAATTCGCGGGTGGCTTTTTCACGGCGCTGTCCGAGGGTCTGTTCGAATTCGGCGGCAGCTTCGGAGGCGAGCGCGCGTTGCCGTTCAAAATAGGCTTCGGCTTCTTCGCGGCGGGCGGCGGCGTCCCGGATGGCGTCGTCGACGAGGGTCGCGGAGCTTTCTTTGGCTTCCATCAGGGTTTGTTCGGCATCGGTGTCGGCGCGTTCGCGGGTTTCGGTGGCGTACTGTTCTGCGGCCCGGCGGGTACGGATCCCGTCGTCGGTGGCGTCTTGACGGATCCGGTCGGCTTCTGTGGTGGCTTTCATCACCAGGGAGGTTGCTTCGGCTTCGGCGAGGCTGAGGATCTGGCCGACACGTTTGCCGAGGTGCACGAAACTGGAGGGGCTGTCTTCGGTGGGTAGGTCGTCATGCTGTGCCAGTTGTGCGTGAACTTGGGCTAGTTGATCACGCAGGTCACGGATGGTGTCGTCTTGAGTGTCAGCTTTGCGTTCGGCGGTGGCGAGGCGGGTGCGTACGTCGTCTCGTTCTTGCCGTACCGCGTCGAGTCTGGCTTGGGCGCGCGCGGACTCCTCACGGGCGGTGGCGACGCTCTCCCGTAACCCAGCCAGTGCTGATTCCACCTGTCCGGGGTCGAAGCCCCGGAAGACCGTCGCGAACTGCGGCGTGGCGCTGTCGGTGCTCATCAGGACTCCTCGCTGGCGGGTGTGTTTCCGGCCGGTGCTAATGGGGCCGGGTTGATGCTGCGTTTCGGGCTGCGGTGATGCTCAGGGTCGATGCCGTATTCCGGGTGGGAGGCCCGTTCGGGGACGCTCAACGCTTCGATGACGGCTTGCAGGTCGACCAGTTGTCGGGAAATGTCGTCACGTTGCGCGGCGAGGGCGGCCACTTCGTCGCGGGCGCGGGCGGCGGCGGCTTCAGCTTCGGCGCGGATGCGTTCGGCGCGTTCTTGAGCTTGGGAGGTCATCGCCATAATTTCTTCCCGGGACGACCGGTGATACTCGTACGCTTCGCGGTGCAACCGTTCTGCTTCGGCGCCGGTGCGTTCCCGCACGACGCGGGCAGCGCGTTCCGCTTCTTCAGTACGACGGCGGGCCCGGTCTTCAATCTCTTCTTCCCGAGTGTGGGCGTCGGCGATGATCTGTTCGGCGGTGGCGCGAGCTCCGCGGATGAGTGCGTCAGCTTCGGCGCGGGCTGCGGTGAGTGCGCTGGTGGCTTCTTCGCGGAGACGTTCAGCCTCGGATTTGCCTTGGGCGATCATTTCGCCCGCTCGGGTTTCGGCGCTGGCGATGAGGATGACGACTTGGTCGCGGGCATGGTGGGCGCGGGTGGCTAGCTCTTGGTGGTGGACCCGGCGTCGGGAGTCCATCTCGGTTTCGGTTTTGGCGATGAGTTCGTCGGTGGTGACGCGAGCCCAGGCGAGGTGGTCCTCAGCTTGGGTCATCACCGCAGCTGCTTCGGCTTCGGCTTCTTCGAGGCGGCGTGCCGCTTTGGCTTGAGCTTCTTCCCACGCTGCTTGGATATCGCGAGTGGCCTGGTCCTGTCGGTCACGGATGTCGCTGTGGCGGCGAGCGATATCAGCTTCGGCGGCCTGTCGTAGGGCGTCGCGTTCAGCGCGAGCTTCTTCGGCGATCGCAGCGGCTTCTTCGGCGGCGTGGGCGCGGATGCCGTCGGCGTCGGCGGCGGCCGCAGCACGCAGGTCAGCGAGGACCACTGCGTGGGTGGTGGCTTCTTCCTCAAGTCGTCGACCTTGTTCCTCGGCGTCTTGGCGGGCTCGAGCGAGGATCGCCAGCGCTTCCTCTTCGGCGGCTTCACGTCGCCGGCGGCCTGCGTCCTGGGCGCCGGTGAGGGCTTCTTCTGCGGCTTTTGCTGCCTGGGTTTGGACGACAGAGGCTTGTTCGATGGCGTCGTTAATCAGGGCGTCTACTTCGGCACGCGCTCGGGCGCGCATCTCCGATTCGTCCTTGCGGGCACGTTCGATGCTTTCCTGCGCGCGGCGGAGTTCTTCAGCCGCCCCAGCGGTGTCGACTTTGATGCGTTCCGCTTCAGCGCGGATCGCGCTCGCTTGTTCTTGAGCTTCGGATCGTACTCGGTCAGCGACGACCTGGGCGCTCGCCAGGAGGGTAAGTGTGGCTTGGACACTCCCGTCCACTGCACCTCCTCCACTGTCGGGGGAGGGGCTTTCACCGACCGATGTCATAGTGTCAATCATGGCATCCGAAGATCATTTCTTCGGGAGTTGTTGCCGTCTTGTGTCCCTGTTCTAACCAGGACGATCGACCAATCTTGATCGATTCAGTTCTCGCTTTTTATCCCACCGGTAACTAGGGTCGAGCGTCCTGGCTGCAATGACACTTCAACTGTTTTCGATTGTCATATTAGGGCGCATCATTCTCGGGCGTCACAGGCGTCGCAGTTCAAGATCGAATGAGGTACGACCCGCAGCCAGACCTTTTCGTTCGAACTTGGTCTGAGGGCGGCCCTCCCAGCGTGGCGCGAAACCGCCGTACGGATTGGTCAGCTGAGCGCAGGATTCAGTGACGGTGAGCATCTGATCGGCATAGTCAGCCCAGTCCGTCGCCAGCCGCAGGATGCCTCCGGGAGCGAGGACCCGCACAACCTGGGTGATCGTGTCGTCATTGACCAGTCGCCGCTTGTGATGGCGCGCTTTGGGCCACGGGTCGGGAAAGAAGATCCGCACTTCCTGGACTTGGCCGTCAGCCAGAGCAGTCCGGAGCAATTCGGCGGCGTCCGCTGGCAACACCCGCAGGTTAGTCAGGCCACCCCGGTGCGCACGGATCACCGTGGTCGCTGCGCCCGGTCGATAGACCTCCACGGCGAGATGATCGATGTCCGGGTGGGCTTGTGCTGCAGCAAGGACCGCATCCCCCGTGCCCGAGCCAATCTCCACGACGAGCGGGGCGCGGCGGCCGAAGATTTCCTGTTGGTCAACTTTCCAGGCCGGGTCCAGTGAGGCATCGCGGTCGCAACGCACCGGATGCACCATCCAGTCTTCGTGTTCAGCGCCCCAGGCCTTGGCGATGTGAGGGCGAACCCGGCCATCACGTCGGGCGAAGGACACCACCTCTCGGCGGATCCCGTGCGGGAGCCGCCGAGAGTCGGGCGGCGTCACTTCTTGGTCTCCACCTCATCAGAGGACAACGCTGCGATGAAAGCTTCCTGGGGGACCTCGACGCGGCCCACCATCTTCATCCGCTTCTTGCCTTCTTTTTGTTTTTCCAACAGCTTGCGCTTACGGGAGATGTCACCGCCGTAACACTTCGCGAGGACGTCTTTACGGATGGCGCGAATGTTTTCTCGAGCGATGATCCTCGACCCGATCGCCGCCTGAATGGGGACTTCGAACTGCTGGCGAGGGATCAGCTTGCGCAGCTTCGTGGCCATGGACACCCCGTACGCGTACGCCTTGTCCTTGTGGACGATCGAGGAGAACGCGTCAACCTGCTCTCCTTGCAGCAGGATGTCTACTTTGACCAGGTCGGCAATCTGATCGCCGTCAGGTTCGTAATCCAAGGAGGCATAGCCACGGGTTCGGGACTTCAACTGGTCGAAGAAGTCGAAGACGATCTCAGCGAGTGGCAGCGTATAGCGCATCTCTACCCGCTCCGGGGAGAGGTAGTCCATTCCCCGCAGCGTCCCGCGGCGCTGCTGACAGAGCTCCATGATGGCGCCGATATATTCGCTGGGGGCCAAGATGGTGGCACGCACCACCGGCTCGCGGACCTCGGCGATCTTGCCATCAGGGAATTCGCTGGGGTTGGTGACCTCAACGATCCGCTTGTCTTCCAATGTGACGTCGTATTCGACGTTAGGCAATGTCGAGATCAGATCCAACCCGAATTCTCGCTCCAGGCGTTCGCGCACAATCTCTAGGTGCAACAAACCTAAGAAGCCCACTCGGAACCCGAACCCCAGCGCTGCTGAAGTTTCTGGCTCGTAGACCAATGCAGCGTCATTGAGCTTAAGTTTGTCGAGGGCGTCGCGCAATAGCGGGTAGTCGGTGCCATCAATCGGGTACAGCCCAGAGAAGACCATCGGTTTGGGGTCGCGATATCCCCCGAGAGCGTCTGTCGCCGGTTTGCCTTGGTTGGTGACGGTGTCTCCAACCCGGGACTGGCGCACATCCTTCACCCCGGTGATCAGATAGCCCACCTCGCCGACTCCGAGCCCCTTGCACGGCTCGGGTTCTGGACTGGACACGCCAATCTCCAACAGCTCGTGGGTGGCGCCGGTACTCATCATCAGGATCCGCTCGCGCGGATTGAGGTTGCCATCGACGACCCGCACATAGGTGACCACGCCGCGATAGGTGTCATACACCGAGTCAAAAATCATCGCTCGACTCGGCGCATCTGGGTTACCGGTGGGTGCGGGGATCGTACCGACGATGCGATCGAGCAGTTCCTCCACCCCGGCACCGGTCTTCCCAGAAACGTGCAACACATCCTGAGGGTCACACCCGATCAGTCCGGCGAGCTCCTCGGCGTACTTCTCCGGTTGGGCTGCAGGCAAGTCGATCTTGTTGAGGACCGGGATGATCTCCAGGTCGTTTTCCATGGCCAGATACAAGTTGGCCAACGTCTGGGCCTCGATACCCTGCGCGGCATCAACCAACAGGATCGCCCCTTCGCAGGCGGCCAGTGACCGCGACACCTCATAGGTGAAGTCCACGTGACCGGGGGTGTCGATCATATTGAGGCAGTACGTCGACCCCTCACGTTCCCAGGGCATCCGCACCGCTTGGGACTTGATGGTGATGCCCCGTTCGCGTTCGATGTCCATCCGGTCGAGGTACTGCGCCCGCATGGCGCGTTCCTCCACGATGCCGGTGATCTGCAGCATCCGGTCGGCCAACGTCGATTTGCCATGGTCGATGTGAGCGATGATGCAGAAATTGCGGATCAGCTCAGGCGGCGTCGCGTGCGGCGGCAACGCGGTGCGGGCCATCGGTGACACGTGGAAGTTTCCCTTCGACAGGACATGAACGGCATCGGGCAGCACCGGTACGGAGCGGGTGGCCTCGGCGGAGCACTGTTCATCATCCCACGGTTACCCGTACGGTCCGATCAGCGGGATAGCAGGGCGGGCAGGCACACTTGTCCGTGATGAACGTCGACGAGATCCTTCAGACCATTCCCGCCGAGGCGGTCTATGGCGTGGTGGGGCTGGTGATCGGGTTGGAATCCCTCGGGATCCCCCTGCCCGGCGAGATCACCCTGGTCGCCGCCGCGCTGCTATCCACCGACTCTCGCTTGTCCATTTCTCCCTTGTGGGTCGCCGCCGCGGGCGCCACCGGCGCCATCGTGGGCGACTCCATCGGGTATGAGATCGGCAAACTCTACGGATACCGCCTGTTGCGTTGGCTTCGCCGACGCTTCCCCGGGCACATCAATCCCGAAACCCTCGCCTACGCCACGTCGGTCTTTCACCGCAACGGGCCAGCCACGGTGTTCTTCGGACGATTTATCGTCCTGCTGCGCATCATTGCTGGGCCGCTGTCTGGCGCATTGAAGCTGCCGTACCGGGTGTTCCTGCCAGCGAATGCCCTGGGCGGGATCACCTGGGCGATGAGCATGACGTACGGCGTCTACTACCTCGGTCAGGTCGCGGAGAAAGCCTTCCAAGGGGTTGCCTGGATGGGCCTGCTGATCCTAGTGGGCAGTGGCGTCGTGACAGCGACCTTGATGCGTCGACGGATGCAACGTGAAGTGCGTTCCTTCGCAGCCTCCCATCCCGATATGGTCGCAGCCATGGATGAGGCGACCCGGTGATGCGCCGGTGGTGGGGCTCAGCGATGGCCCGTGCCCGGACATTCCTGTCCGGCACCCACCTGCGACGTACTCTCCCCCGACCAGGCCCGGCATATCCCGGTGACGTCGTTGACCCAGTGCGCGTGAGTTATGACCCCCATGACGACGACCAGCCGGACCCTGGGGAGATCGTCTGGGCGTGGGTGCCCTATGAAGAGGACCACTCCCAAGGCAAGGACCGTCCCGCGCTCGTCATTGGACGGGACGGCTCATGGCTCTTGGCGCTACCTGTGACCAGCAAAGACCATCACGTAGACGCTGACAGCGAAGCCCGGGCGGGACGATACTGGGTGGACATCGGCAGCGGCAGTTGGGATGCGCGTCGCCGACCGTCGCAGGCTCGGGTCAACCGAGTGGTCCGGTTGGCTCCGTCATCAGTACGACGCATCGGGGCCCGGTTGGATCGGCGCCGATTCGACGACGTCCGTACGGCGATGGCACGCCACCACCGATCTGCTTAACGTCTTTGTCGGCTCCGCCATGGGTGATGCAGACCTGCGCCCTGCTCGACACCGAAAACCGATCGGTCACATCACCGCCCGGTGACCGCACACAGACACGACCGGTTACCGTCGGCGTCCTCCACCACCCAGAACGAGGGCGCCGCCGCGTCACTGACCAGGGTGCCTCCAGCTGCGATCACCGCCTGCAGCCGTCGGCCGACGTCGTCCGCTGGCACCCAGACGTCAAAATGCCACCGTTGCTCGACATCCTGTGCGGGCAGCGGCGCACGTCCAGACGACGTGGCATCCGGCGAGCGTGGCTCCTGCCACCAGATTGTCGGCACCTGACCACTGGGGTCTACCGGCTCACCACCCACCAGGTCGCTGCCCAACAGGGCGGCGTACATCGGTCCATGACGGGAACCGTCGGCCGTGTCCAGTCCGATCTCCAAGATCGTCAGCCCGGTCACGTCCGACACCGCTCCCACCTGATGAGCCAGCGAGCTGACGATCCGCGCCATGTCACAATCACGCATGGTGACACCGCCCACGTCATGACTGGTCAACGTGACCATGACCTCCGAAGAAGTCACGGTCATCACTGGATGATGATCTGCGGCCTCGGCAGCGTGGCCGATGCGTGTCACCAGGTCCAGCGCACTGCGATAGTCCGGGAGGGTGAACCGCGCTTTGAGGACGTCACGGAGATGACGCCAATCGGCCAGCTCGCACGCCTCCACCGCAGCCGGGCTCAGCACCGTCTTCGAATCATTCACTCCACCAGCCTGACACGTGGCGACGCCGCGCGAGGACATCGAAGCACAGTGATGGGGGCACCGGACTCACCGGCGCCCCCATCACTGATGGCGTATCAGGTCACGGCTGTCAATCTCAGTCCAGGTAGTCGCGCAACACCTGAGACCGCGACGGGTGGCGCAGCTTGCTCATCGTCTTGGACTCGATCTGCCGGATGCGCTCGCGTGTCACGCCATACACCTTGCCGATCTCGTCCAGGGTCTTTGGCTGGCCATCGGTGAGCCCAAAGCGCATCGAGACCACGCCAGCTTCCCGCTCAGACAATGTGTCCAACACGGAATGCAGCTGCTCCTGGAGCAGGGTGAAGCTCACCGCGTCCGCAGGCACAACAGCCTCGGAGTCCTCAATCAGGTCACCGAACTCGGAGTCGCCGTCCTCGCCGAGCGGGGTGTGCAGCGAAATGGGTTCACGGCCGTACTTTTGGACCTCGACCACCTTCTCAGGGGTCATGTCCAGCTCTTTGGCCAACTCCTCCGGGGTGGGCTCGCGGCCCAGGTCCTGCAGCATCTGGCGCTGCACCCGGGCCAGCTTGTTGATCACCTCAACCATGTGCACCGGGATACGAATGGTGCGGGCCTGGTCAGCCATGGCCCGGGTAATGGCCTGGCGGATCCACCAGGTCGCATAGGTGGAGAACTTGAAGCCCTTGGTGTAGTCGAACTTTTCGACCGCACGGATCAGACCGAGGTTGCCCTCCTGAATCAGGTCGAGGAAGAGCATGCCGCGACCGGTATACCGCTTGGCCAGCGAGACCACGAGGCGCAGGTTGGCCTCCAGCAGATGGTTCTTGGCGTTACGCCCGTCCTGAGCGATCCACCACAGTTCCCGCTTGAACTTATTCTCGAGCTCTTCACCCGAGTTGAGCTTCTCCTCTGCGAAGAGACCCGCCTCGATACGTTTGGCGAGTTCGACTTCCTGCTCCGCGTTAAGGAGGGCGACCTTACCAATCTGCTTCAGGTAGTCCTTGACCGGGTCGGCGGTAGCGCCGGCGGTCACAACCTGTTGAGCAGGGGCGTCATCATCATCGTCATCCCGAAGGACGTAACTGGCTTCTTCCTCGGCGGATTCCTCCCCAGAACCAGCCTTGCCGGATCCACGACCAGAAGCAGCTGCTTCCTCTTCGTCGTCCTCGGTCTCGACCTCTTCGACCTCATCGGTCTCTAGGACATCCAGGTCAGCCACGACGGTGTCGGCCGCTTCGATCTCTTCAGGCAGGTCACCATCGAGACCGGGCTCGTCCGCACCAGCTGCTTTGGCGGCAGCTTTCTTCGCCGTGGTCCGCTTCGTAGTGGTCTTCTTGGCCGCAGCCTTCTTTGCGGGTGCCTTCTTTTCCTTCTCCGCTGCGGGTTTGGCGGCCTTCGGGGCGCGCGGCGCGGTGAGCCGCATCTCCCCGTCGACCGTGAAGCCCTGCTCCAGAAGGGCTTTCAAGATTTGCTTACGGCGGGCGGTCTTCAACCCGTCAGCGTCCATCGCCTCGGAGAGCGCCTCCGCAGTCACAGAGCGGCTGCGTGCAGCTGCCTTGACGACCTTCGTGACGGTAGCTTCCGTCGCGCTGGATCGTGACGTGCGGGACCTTGTTGCGTTCGGCACAGGCTTACACCGACACCTTTCGTCGTCACGGGACCTGCGCGCCCCGACAGCGCAGGCCCACACCTGCCGTCTGGTCAGGTGGTGGGGTCATCGTGTCTAGGATCGGGGTGACTGCCGGGACTGGATGCCATCGCCTGTTCCAGCCAGCGATCATCGCCGGTCAGCCTTCTGACGAACATTATAATCGGGCCCCTGACAGGACGCGCGCGGTGAGGTCGACGGCGCGGCTCCGGATCGCAGTGAAACCCCCTGGCAGCCCCTCCTCCGCACCGTCTTCATGCAGGTAAAGGCCTGTTTTGGGGTTTTCGGTCACCGTATCGTCACCATATGCATGTGCAGAAATGGCCTGAGACATGCTCAGGCAACAAGGTCTCGGGGTCGCAAGCCAGCATCGACGACCCGCCGTAACAACCCAGCCAAGACGTGCCCTGGAGCCAACGCTGACCGGTCCCTGGATCCGCCTGAAGCCATCGGATCTCCCAACACCCGATCCAGACAGACCGACGCGATGGTGCACTCCCCCAACCACCAGGCATAGGCGCCGATCATCACCACCAGATCTGCGCGATGTCCCGCCGGGAGTCGTCGAGCAAACTCCATCAGCCTGGCCAAGCGTTCGCTTCCCGCTCCAGCGTCCTCGCGTCCGCGATGCGGCGGCGCACCCCACATCCGCTGCCGAACGGTCTTAGACGCTCCCGGAACCTGCTTTCCCAGCAACCCGGGACACAACCAGTCGAGGATGCCATCCCGGAACAGATAGACCTGCGCCGACGCCACCACCATCGCAGCCTGTTCCTCAGTGAGGTGCTCCGCGGCGACGGAGAGATCCAGCAACGGCGTCCATGCCCGATACACCTCCTCCACGCTGGACAGATCCACCGCAGCGAGAGCCGCCAACTGATACGGCGCCACTCCTTCCACCGGTTCGATCCGGTCGACCAAAGCGTCCCGATCAGCGACCGGCGCTACCCCCAAGGCCACCAATTCCGCCAACTGGGGAGTCCGAGCGGGCGAGGGGATCGGCGTACCCCCAGGTGGGCAACATTGACCGTCAAGACAATCCAACGACCACCACCGACCATCAGCGACCACTAACCGATCGAGGACATCGATTCCGGCCGCAGTCATCGACGTCGTGACTTTCTCAAGACCCCGCACCTGGGTCACCGGGTTGTCGTCGTACGCCACCAACATCACCCGGTCGGACCCATCAGCGCGAACGGTGCGCACCACCTGCTTGAGCAAGCGGATGGGATACCGATCCTTGCCCACCAATCGATCCACCCGCTGGATCGGACCGACCGTCGTCCCCCGCAACGCGATCACCACCACTGAATGCAACGGGTGATACCCCAAGACATACGGCAGTGAAGTCAATACGTCGGCGGGTCGGGAAAGGCGCAATGTCGTCATACCGGTCAGCGTCGCCGCAGCAGCCCGCCCACCAACCCACACCACCGCCACGCTGTGGACGAAGCACCCGACGATTCCGCCCTGTGGGCAATCCTCAGCGGCGTGACAACACCACCCGAATCACGCTGAAGCTCAGCGACAGTCAACGCCAAACGACGCTCAACGCTGCGGGAACTCCGTACGCACCTGAGCGGCAATCTGACGCACCAAGACCCCATCCATCCCGGCACCCAGCAAGCCACCCATGACGGGGACACCGCGCCCCAACCGAGCAAACGTCTTTTTGCCCACCTGCGTCAGCAACCGGAAGCCCACCGCCTTGTTGACCGCCATCATCAATGGACCCGGCAACTGCTGCGTCGCCAACGATGCCAACCGACTCGTACCGACGTAACCAACCTTCGCCAAGACATCCTGCGCATCCGCGCCCACCAGGGACAACAACACCGCAGAACGCACCGACCCCTCCTGCAGGTCATACCCCCGCAGATGCGCGATCGCCGCCGCCATCCGGGTCGCCACGATGTAGAAACCAGCAACATTCGCAGGCAACGCCACCGGCAAGGTGACGAAACCACCCAAGCCCGTCACAAAACCCCCGGCAGCAGCCAACCTCGTGTGCTCCCACACGACGGCGTCAATCGCCTGCGGCACCGTGCCCCGGCGTCGTAACGCCTCGTCAGCAACAGCTTCGGCCGAGGAAAAAGCCCCCTTGCCATCGATGCCCACCGACAGCAGCCGCTCCACGAACGCCGTAGCCGCTCCCGCCACACCCTGGCCATCATCCTCATGGGGTTGTAGCTGCTGGGACGGTTTATCCGATCTGTCGAAGACACCCACCAGTTGGTCCTCCTGCTCGTCACGGACCGGTCAGCTGACCGACCCTACCCACCCTGCACCGTCACCACTCACCGGGAAAAGCCCGGACCAACTTCCGGTTCACCGTCCTGACGCCGCAAAAACGCCTCGAACTCCTCGCCCAACTCATCAGCGGTGGGGATCTTCGAATCGTCACCGGCCAGCAAAGCCTTGCGCTGCTGCCCAGCGACAAACGAGTCGTACTGCTCCTCCAACGCGTCAATGACCGCCGGCGCATCCTCAGTGGTCGACACCTCCGAGGCAATCGCCCGCTGATTATCCGCCGCCGCCACATGCAATGCCGCGTCAGGCAACGCCAGCCCAGTCGCAGCGACCAAGTTTTCTAATCCCGCCAACGCCGCCGCCGGGAACTCCGCCTGCGACACGTAATGCGGGACATGCACAGCAAAACCCACCGCCTGCCGACCCGCTTCACCCAGGCGCAACTCCAAAAGGCTCGACAACCCGGCCGGGACCTTCACTTCGCCGAACACCGGTTCACGACCGTGGATCAACCGCTCATCGGTGGCATGCGCCGTCACCCACAGCGGCCGCGTATGCGGCACCGCCATCGGGATGCCATACACCGTCGTCACCAGATCCACGCCAAACCGATCCACCAGAGAGAACACCGCTTCGACAATCCGTTCCCACTGATAGTCCGGCTCCTTACCGGTCAACAGCAGGAACGACGTACCGTCGTCGTCGAACACCTGATAGAGGATCAACGACGGGTCGTCATACGCCGTCCAGCGATCCCGGTCGAAGGTCATCAGCGGACGCCGCCCCCGATAGTCAAACAACTCGTCAACCTCGAAGGTGGCCACCACCCGATGATCCAACGTCGCCAACAGATGCGAGACGAGGATCTGCTGGGTGTGCCCCGCATCGAGATACCCCTGGAACGCCACCACCATCACTGACGCACGCAGCGACTCGATGTCGGCATCGGTCTCGAAGAAATACAGATCATGCGGGTTACGCACCCCGGTCTCCTCCCGGTAGACACGTGTCCTTGCTCACCGGGACCAACGCCCACACGCCCCGGCTGATTCCCGACACGCTCATCGACCTCGTGCGTCCTCCACCGCATCCATCGCCGTGTAGATCCGTTTTTCCGAGACCGGGTACGCCGTGCCCAGCCGCTGTGCGAACAGACTCACCCGCAACTCCTCGGTCATCCACCGCAACGCCACCACATCGGCAGCATCGCGCTCGCCCGGCGGCAAGCCAGCCACCAGTGTCGCCCGCTCGCTCTCCACCCTCGCCACCGTCTCAGCCCGAGAACCATCCCGACGTAGATCAGTCGGGGCCTTCTCCAGACGTTCCGTCATCGCGGCGAGATACCTCGGCAGATGCCGCAACTGGGCCAGCCCTGTCGCTGCCACAAAACCATCACACACCAACGCCTCCAATTGCGCCGACACATCAGCCTTCAACCCCGCCACCGAGGCCGCCCGCATCGCATCCAACGACAACCGCAACGACAACGCCCGATCCAGCACCGGGTGTACCAGCTCCACGATCTCAATGACCTGCGGCACGATCTCCCGACGTACCGCAGCCAACGCCTGATCAAACTGTGCCGCGTCCCGCATCCGCCCCTCTGGGGACGCCGCGACCAACCGAGCCACGATCGCATCCACCGCACACGCCAAAACATCGTCGAGCAGCGCCGGGACTGAGCCATGTGGATTATGACCCAATGCCAACTTCTGCTCGTTGCTCAACAATCCGAGGATCCGCTGCCAAGGCGCCGTTGTGTTTAACAACAACAACCGGCGAATCCCTAACCGAGTCGCCGCCTGTTGCTCCCGGACACTGCTCAACACCTGCACCGCGACCGAATCACCCTGATCAACCAGCGCCGGATATCCCTGCAACGTGCCGCGGGCCCGACCTCGGTCCTTAGCGAAGGTGGCCGGCAGCTCGCCAAACGACCACGACGTCAACCCCCGTTTTTCGACATCGCCAGCGGCCTGAGCCATCGCAGTGCGCATCGAGGGCGCCAACGTCTCCTGCAACGCCGCCAGGTCTTTGCCCTCGCCCAGCGTCCGACGGCGAGAATCCTCCACCCGGAAGGTCATCCGCAGATGATCAGGCACCCGTGACAACTCAAAATCAGAGGCCGACACTCGCACCCCCGTGGTGATCCACAACGCCCGGGCCAGCTCCGAAGCCAACCGACCCTGGGCAGGATCCGCTTCTGCTAAAGCTCGCTGGGCATGATCTGGAGTCGGGACAAAGTTCTTCCGCAACTGCTTCGGCAACGACTTCACCATCGCCGACGCCAACTCAGCCCGCATCCCCGGAACCAACCAGTCAAAACCGTCGTCCTCGACTTGGTTCAGCACGTCCAGCGGAAGATGGCAGGTCACCCCGTCAGCGTCCGCTCCTGGCTCAAACTGATAGGTCAACCGGAAGGACAAGCTGCCTTGTGTCCACGTCTGTGGGTAATCTCGCAAAAACGCTTCATCAATACCCCCCGACTCCTGCGCAACCACCACGTCCTCAGTGAACGTCAACAGATCGGGACGACGCCGCCGCTCCCCTTTCCACCACGCATCAAAATGCGCCGCCGACACCACATCAGCAGGTAAGCGATGGTCATAGAACTCGACCAGATCTTCATCATCGACGAGGAGATCTCGACGGCGAGCCCTCGACTCCAATTCGGTCAGCTTCGCCACCAGTTTGCGGTTGTCATGGAAGAACCGGTGAGAAGTGTCCCAATCACCTTCCACCAAGGCATGCCTGATGAACAGATCTCGGCTGACGTGTGGGTCAATGCGGCCGTACTGCACGGTCCGGTCCGTCACCAGAGGAACGCCGTACAGGGTGACTCGTTCCGTGGCGATCGCTGACCCCGACGATTTGGACCAGCGCGGCTCCGAATAACTGCGTTTAACCAGGTGAGCGGCAGCTGCCTCCACCCAATCCGGATTAGTGCGGGCGTTAGTGCGAGCCCACAACCGAGTGGTCTCCACCAGATCCGCCGACATCACCCAATCGGGTTGGCGACGGAACAACGTCGACCCCGGCTGGATCGAGAACCGGGCTCCCCGGGCGCCCAGATAGTCTCGCTTTTCGTGATCACGCAGACCGACATGCGATAACAACCCGGCAAGCAAGGCCCGATGGACCTGATCCGGACTCGCAGCCGCAGCGTTCTCTACCAGGTCTAGGTCACGGGCTACGCCTCGCAACTCTCGATGCAGATCTTGCCATTCCCGAATGCGCAAATAATGCAGGAACTCTGTCTGGCACATCCGCCGAAACGCGCTACCTGACTTTTCTTTCTGAGCGTGCTTCACATGACGCCATAGATTCAGAATCGTTACGAAGTCAGAATGCTCATCCTTAAACCTGGCATGCTGCTGATCGGCTTGAGCCTGCTTCTCAGCGGGCCGCTCTCGCACATCTTGGATGGACAATGCCGACACAATGATGAGCACCTCCCGCAGCGCCCCTTCATGGGCAGCCGCGAGGATCATGCGCGCCATCCGCGGATCCACCGGAACAGCCGCCAGCTGTCGGCCGATCGGAGTCAATCGTTGACGCTGATCATGAGCTTGCGGGTCGATGGCATTCAGCTCGTGCAGCAGTCGCAACCCGTCCGTGATCATGCGGCTGTCCGGCCGATCGACAAAGGGGAATCGAGCGATCTCTCCCAAGCCAAGACTCGTCATCGACAAGATCACCGACGCTAGATTCGTTCGCAAGATTTCCGGATCAGTGAACTCCGGCCGCGCATCGTAATCGTCTTGCGCGTAGAGACGAATCGCGATGCCGTCAGAAACTCGACCGCATCGGCCAGACCGCTGATTCGCGCTGGCCTGACTGATGGGTTCAATTGGCAGTCGCTGAACCTTCGTCCGCTGGGAATATCGAGAGATCCGCGCCACCCCCGTATCGACGACGTACCTGATCCCAGGAACTGTCAATGAGGTCTCAGCAACGTTGGTCGCCAACACAATTCGACGCCCTGCATGACGGGAGAACACTCGGTGCTGCTCTGCTGCAGACAGACGTGCATATAACGGCAACACCTCAGTGTCAGGGAAACTCATTCCTTCCAAAGCATCCGCAGCATCCCGGATTTCCCGCTCACCCGATAAAAACACCAGGATGTCGTGTCCACCATCGCCGCCCACCCCACCGCTACCCTCAGCGCCGCCACCTTCGGTCCATAACTCCTCGACTGCCTCACAGATGCCGCTGACCTGGTCGATCTCGACCTGCACGGGCGTGCCACCTGGGGTCGATGACGGTTCTGTGCGCACCAACGGGCGGTACCGCACCTCCACTGGGAACGTGCGTCCCGACACCTCGATGATGGGGGCCGGGGTGCCATCGGCGGCAGCAAAATGTGTCGCAAATTTCTCCGGGTCGATCGTCGCCGACGTCACAATAACTTTCAGATCAGGACGACGCGGGAGGAGCTGTTTGAGATAGCCGAGGATGAAATCAATGTTGAGGCTGCGTTCATGCGCTTCATCAATGATGATCGTGTCATAACGACGCAGGTCCCGGTCACGTTGCAGCTCGGCGAGGAGCACACCATCTGTCATGACCTTCACGAGCGTGTCACGGGTGGTGTGGTCGGTGAAACGCACCTGGTAGCCGATGGCACCGCCGATTTCGACGTCCAATTCCTCCGCGATGCGTTCTGCGACGCTCCGCGCAGCGATCCGACGGGGCTGAGTGTGTCCGATCGCACCGTTGATGCCCCGGCCCAACTCCAAACAAATCTTCGGCAGCTGCGTCGTCTTCCCCGACCCAGTCTCACCGGCCACGATCACCACCTGATGGTCACGGATCGCTGCCGCGATGTCCTCCCGCCGTGCAGTGACCGGAAGGTCCGGATACGTGATTGTTGGAACGGACGCTCGGCGCCGTTCCCGGAACGCCTCACGCCGAGTGAGGCGTTCCGCGCGCTGTTCAGGTGTTTCCGGTCCCCGACGGCGTTCGCCTCGTTCAGTGCTGCCCCGTCGTCCGGCGTTCTCTCGTGGTGCGGAGTGTCGGCGTTCGACGGGTCGGTCTTCTCGAGACGGACGTGCCCCGTCTCTGCTGACAGCGTCGGTACGGCGTACGTCGTTGGGCTCGGGTGTCGCTGCGGGACGAGGACGTCGGTGAGGATTCTTGGGGGGACGACGGCCTTTTCCGCCGCCGGTTTTGCGATTCGTCGGGTCGACGGGTTCATCACGGGGAGGCTGCGGAGGCTGGTAGGGCACGCCGACCAGGATAGACAGGGGCTGCTGATGACGGAGGCCAGGATCAGTAGCCGGTGCGTTCTGGGATGACCACGATATCTGCGGTCTCAGTGGCGATCGGCAAAGACGAGGGAGGTTGATGATCTCTCATGCGTTGCAGTGTGGTGCATCGCAGCAGGGTGATGTGAAGGAGTGACCGGCTGGTCGGCGGCCAGCATGGAGGTCGTGGTCCGTAGGCTGACATGCATGATTCTCATCAACGTCAAGTTTGCCGTGAAACCGGAACATGCCGATCGCTGGGCCGACATCACTCGTGAGTTCACCGAGGCGACTCGCGCGGAGCCGGGCAACAAATGGTTCGAGTGGTCACGCAGCCTGGATGACCCCCACACTTTTGTGTTGTTGGAGGCCTTCGAAGAGGGCGACGCCCCGGAGAAGCACATCAACAGCCCCCATTTTCAGGCGATGCGCCGGGAGTTCCCCCAGTATCTGTCGTCGACCCCGCTCATCGTTTCTTGCCCGGTTCCAGTCGACGATTGGGGACCCATGGGAGAAATCGCTGTCGACTGACGTGGTCAGCAGTCACTCGTAGCGCGGTGCCGATGGACTGCTGCCCGGACCGTCCTGCCTATGGTTTTGCCCTGTGGGCGACCGGGCGGTCCGGGCTGGGACTTTTCGGCGTATTAATGGCTTACTTTGGGCATCATCGACACCGACCACTGGGCGGACGCGACGTGGTCGCTCCCCCGGGTTTGCGCGGGGCTTCCCCTCTGAGCGTCATGGTGATTCCGGTCATTCCGCCCTCGGATGAGGGGAAGTCACGTCATGCGCGTCGCCTCTGCTGCTCACGAGGTTGTGGACCACTCCATCTTGGAGCAGCGACCACCGAGCGTGGCGCATCTGTTTCGACAGCGGGTTGCTGCTAGCGCGACAGATATTGCATACCAGTTTTTTGATGGCGATCAGTGGTCTTCTTTGTCGTGGGCGGAGACCAAAGAATCGGTGTGGTCGTTGGCTGCGGGTCTGATCGGGGTGGGGGTGGATATAGAGGATCGGGTGGCATTGATCTCCACGACTCGTCTCGAGTGGGTGTTAGCAGACCTGGCGGTAATGTGTGCAGGCGCTGCGACGACAACGGTGTATCCCAGCACGATGGGCTCAGATGTGGCGTATTTATTGCGCGATTCTGGCAGCACGGTGGTGTTCGCTGAGGATGCCGCGCAGGTCGCAAAGGTGCGCGAGCATCTGTCAGAGCTTCCAGCGCTACGGCAGATTGTGTGTTTTGACGACAATGTAGCAGACGGTGACCTGGTGATCGGGTTCACGGAATTGGCTTCTCGTGGGGGGATGGCTTTAGCTGGGGATCCTCATATGGTGGATGATCGGATTGATCTGTTGACCAAAGATCATCTCGCTACGATTATTTATACTTCTGGTACGACGGGTCCGCCGAAGGGGGCGGAGTTGACCCATGATGCGTTTGTGTGGGCGGGGGCATCGGTGGCGTCGGTGGGTTTGTTGACCCCGCAGGACCTGCAGTATTTGTGGTTGCCGTTGTCGCATGTGTTTGGCAAGGTGTTATTGACACTGCCGTTGACGATTGGTTTTCCGACGGCGGTCGATGGCCGACTCGACATGATCGTCGACAACGTGGCGGTGATACAGCCGACGTGGATGGGCGCTGCGCCTCGCATTTTTGAGAAGGTGAAGTCAAAGGTCGAGTTGACGTTAGCGGAGGCCAGCGGGATGCGGGCCGGGTTGATTCGGTGGGCGTTGGCTGTCGGTGATGTGATGTCGGAGGCGCGGCAGCAGGGGCGATCACCGGGCCTGTGGCTTCGGATGCGATATGTCGTTGCTGATGCACTGGTATTGCGTCAGGTCCGGGACCGCTTCGGGGGACGGATCCGATTTTTCATTTCTGGTTCGGCGCCACTGGATCCGCAGGTCGCACGGTGGTTTGCTCGGTTTGGCCTGTTGATTTGTGAGGGATATGGGTTGACTGAGACGGCGGCATTCACGACGGTCAATCGTCCCCATGCGGGGTGTTTCCGGTTTGGGTCGATTGGGTGGCCGGCGCCGGGTGCGCAGGTGCGGATCGCGGACGATGGGGAGATCTTGGTGCGTGGACCTGGGGTGATGCGGGGATATCACGGTCGACCTGACCTGACCGCAGAAGTGTTCACGCCGGATGGCTTTTTTTGCACTGGGGATATCGGGGTGCAGGATGAGCAGGGTTTTGTGACTATCACCGACCGGAAGAAAGATATGTTCAAGACATCCGGCGGAAAATATGTCGCCCCGGCGCATATTGAAGCGCAATTTAAGGGATTATGTCCATATGTGAGCCAGTTTCTCGTGATCGGCGAGGGTAAGCATTATGCGAGCGCTCTGGTGACTGTGGATGCCGACGCCATCAGGACATGGGCAGCTAAGAATGGGATGGCCGGGTCGTCGTACGAAGAGATCGTCAGTTCTGCGCAGGTTCGCGACTTAATTCAAGGCTATATTGACGAGTTGAATTCCCGCCTCAACCGATGGGAGACCATCAAACGCTTCTCCATTCTCGAGCGAGACCTGAGTGTGGAAAATGCGGAACTCACTCCGAGTATGAAATTACGCCGCAAGGTCGTGATCAGGAATTTCTCGGAGACGGTGAACCGTTTGTATGAGGACGGTGCGGCGGGGACCTTGACCGAAGGGTAGCGTCATCCCAGTCCGTGTGCACCGCGCCACAGGGCATCATCGGTGATTGAGCGCAGAGAGGTTGGATCGGGCGGCCGGGGCGGTCCCCGGCCACCCGAACCGTCACAGAGAAGCTGCGGCGGCGAAGCCCTTGCGCAGGTCAGCGAGGATGTCTTCGATGTGCTCGATCCCCACAGCGAGACGGATCAATCCGGGGGTCACGCCCGCGCCTGCGCGGTCAGCGTCGCTGCCTTGGCTGTGCGTCGTGGAGGCAGGGTGGATGACCAGCGAGCGGACGTCACCGATATTGGCCACGTGGCTGTGCAGCTCCAAGGCATCAACGAAGGCCTTGCCCGCTTCCAATCCACCAGCAATCTCAAAGCTGAATACCGCGCCTGACCCCTTCGGGCAGTACTGCTGCGCCCGCTCATGGTCGCGGTTGCCGGGCAGTGAAGCGTAGTTGACCGACTCCACCTGCGGGTGGGCCGCGAGGAACTCGGCCACCGCCCGCGCATTGGCGACATGCCGTTCCATCCGCAATGACAGCGTTTCCACGCCTTGCGCCAGCAGGAACGCATTGAACGGCGAGACTGCGGCACCGGTGTCTCGCAGCAAGTCCACCCGCGCTTTGAGGATGAAGCTGAGATTGACACCGAAGGCCGAATCGGCGCCGAGATCACGAGCGTAGACAAGCCCGTGATAACTCTCCTGTGGGGTGGTGAACTGCGGGAATTTGCCTGGTTCACGGCCATAGTCGAAGGTGCCGCCATCAACGAGTGCGCCCACGATCGCCGTACCGTGTCCACCGAGGTATTTCGTCGCTGAGTGGATCACGACGTCCGCGCCATGCTCTAGGGGACGGATCAGGTAGGGCGTGGCGACCGTGTTGTCGACGAACAGCGGCACTCCAGCCTCGTGCGCGATGGCCGCGACGGCCGCGATGTCGAGGATCTGCTGATCGGGGTTGGAGATGCTCTCCCCGAGGAGGAGTTTGGTGTTCGGCTGCACCGCGGCGCGCCACTGCGCCTGGTCGGCCGGGTCCGCCACGAAGGTCGTCTCGATCCCGAGGCGTGGCAGCGTGTATTTCAGCAAGTTGTAGGTGCCGCCGTAGAGCGCCGCCGAGGCAACGACATGGTCACCCGCCTGAGCGACGTTGAGGATGGCGTACGTCGTGGCGGCCATCCCGCTGGCGAGCAGGAGCGCACCGACGCCGCCTTCCAGAGAGGCCAGGCGATTTTCGACGACCTCAGTGGTGGGATTGCCAAGCCGGGTATAAATCGGCCCCAGGTCGGTCAGGGCGAACCGGGCAGCGGCGGTCTGGGCGTCGTCAAAGACGTACGACGTGGTCTGGTAGATCGGTAGCGCCCGCGCACCCGTGCTCGGATCGGGGGTTTG
Source organism: Austwickia sp. TVS 96-490-7B (assembly GCF_019331795.1). GTDB lineage: Bacteria > Actinomycetota > Actinomycetes > Actinomycetales > Dermatophilaceae > Austwickia. Next base: position 196,948 of record NZ_JAHPZL010000008.1, on the reverse strand, counting down.
ACCTGCATGGATTTGGCGAGTTTCGAAGGCCCAGTCGCTCATGGTGCTCCTTGTGCCGGCGGGGTGGCTGCCGCACACCCCGGAGGTGGATGGTGTCGGGGACCACGAAGGTGCCCGCGCTTGTGAGCCGTCCTCGTGACGACCCACCAGGTCTTCACCCGGGGCACCCCGCCGCGGTGGGAGGGTTGCCGACCAGCAAGCCGGGGCTGTGACGCTGGTACTCATGACCTGTGGCGAGGATACCCAGCCTCATCCGCGATCCGGAACGGCCATCCCACGATGCGGAAAGGCCCTGAGGTGCAACAACCTGAGATGACGACGACACCAACGTCTCCGCGGGGTGAGTCACCGCCCGCGCAGATGATCCAGCTGCCGCCGTTCACGTTTGGTGGGTCGACCCGCACCGCGCTCACGCATCCCCACCGCGGCAGGTCGCTCCGCTCGCGGCGGGGGCGGCGGAGTTTCGTCAATCATCGCGGTCGCCGCCACCGGGGCGCTCACTCGTTTGGTCAACAACTGCACCACCACCACGGTGCGAGTCACGGGCCCCCCGGTGACCACCACCCGCTGGCCTGGACGCACCGATGTCGCAGGTTTTGCTCGGACCCCGTCCACCTGCACGTGACCGGCTCGACAGGCCGTTGTAGCCATCGACCTGCTCTTGAACACACGCACCGCCCACAACCAGGCATCGACCCGTACGCTCCCGACCTCCACCATGACGTCAGCGTACGACCTGCCTGCTGTCCTGCGGCCCTGGCACGTGCTTCACCCTCGAGCCGGATAGTGGCCTGCTTCCAACCGGATTAAGAACCGCATGATGCGCCGCCACATCAGCTCCGTCAGATCCGAGTCGAATTCCTCGTCCAACCCAGGATCGGAAAAGAGATGCTGATCACCGGGATAGAGATAGACGCTGCTGCACGATCCGGCCCGAGCCGCCAACCGGGCCAGCCGCACCGGGGCATACTCATCAACCCAGGGGTCGTCGACCATGTGGTGGCAGTCCACCGGAACCCCCAATGGCCACGGTTCGTCGTCGTACGCACCACCACCACCGATGAGTACGGCGCCACGAGCCCCTGGTCGATGAATGGCCATCTCCTGAGCGATCCCTGCCCCCATCGAAAACCCCAGATAGACCACTGACTGGGGAAGATCATCGACAGCCGCCCACGCTCGGTCGACCACAGCGGTCCACCCGAGGTCTTCCATCCGCATCATCCCGGCGGCATAGCCCTCACGACCACCCTCAAAAGCCTGGCCGTCATACAGATCCGGGGTATGCACCCGATGCCCGTGATCCGCCAGTCGACTCGCCGCATCGACGATGCCCGGCCGCAGACCCAACGCCGAGTGGAAAACCACCACTTCAGCCACTACACGTACCCTCTCCGAGAAGTGGCACCGACCCGGCACCTGCCATCCAAGCGTCGACGTGACGCCTTCGGTGCCACCACAATGCCACCGCCACGCAACGAACGGTGGCGAAGGATGATGAACTCTGCCGAGCCCGTCATCAGTGGCCGCACACCTCGCGCGCGTCCCGTCTGTCACTCGGGATGAACAGACATTAACCCCTGCAGATGCACACCCCCTGAATCCTGGCAGCACGGATCCTGCCAGCTGGACAAGCCACCGCTCCCACCGACGACCACACAGGCGAGGGCGCCCCGTCAGGCCGTAGCCTCACGGGGCGCCCCCTCACCGACTGCGCACCACGTGCCGGAGTCAGCGATGTCACCATCGCCGAGCCAGCTCGCCGTGCCCACCCGAACACCACTCGAGATCAGGCGTTGACCAGACCACGCAGGACATACTGCAAGATGCCGTCGTTGCGGTAGTAGTCACGCTCTCCAGGGGTGTCAATGCGCAGGACAGCGTCAAACTCCACGACGGTGCCATCAACCTTGGTCGCAGTGACATGCAAGGTCTTCGGGGTGCGTCCCTCATTGAGCTCAGTGACTCCGGAGATGTCAAAGGACTCCGTGCCATCCAAGCCCAGAGCATCCGCACTCTGACCGGCAGGGAACTGCAACGGCAGCACGCCCATCCCGATGAGGTTCGACCGGTGGATCCGCTCGTAACTCTCCGCGATGACCGCCTTGACCCCCAGCAACCGGGTGCCCTTAGCCGCCCAGTCACGGCTGGACCCCGAACCGTACTCCTTGCCACCCAGGACGACCAGCGGCACCCCGGCCTGCTGATAAGCCTGGCTGGCCTCGAAGATCGTTGTCTGTTCTCCACCATTGAGGAAGTTGCGGGTGAATCCGCCTTCGACGCCGTCAAGCAGCAAGTTCTTCAACCGAATGTTGGCGAAAGTGCCGCGCACCATCACCTCGTGGTTGCCGCGGCGGCTGCCGTAGCTGTTGAAGTCCTTGCGCTCCACACCGTGCTCAGCCAGGTAGGCCCCCGCCGGGCTGTCCGGCTTAATCGCCCCAGCCGGGCTGATGTGGTCGGTGGTCACCGAGTCACCCAGCTTGGCAAGCACCCGGGCGCCACGGATATCCGCCACCGGAGTCAGCTCCATGGTCATGCCCTCGAAGTACGTCGGCTTGCGCACGTACGTCGATGCGGCATCCCAGGAGAAGGTGTTGCCTTCAGGGGTGTCCAGGCTCTGCCATCTGCTGTCACCAGCGAAGACATCCTTGTAGTCCTCGACGAAGATGTCCCGGGTGATGGACCGGGCGATGGTCTCCTCGACCTCTGCTGGGCTGGGCCAGATGTCCCGCAGGAAGACATCTTGACCATCGGAGTCCTGGCCGAGGGGCTGAGTCTCGAAATCGAAGTCCATGGTCCCGGCTAGGGCATACGCAATGACCAGTGGCGGGGAAGCCAGATAGTTCATCTTGACGTCCGGGCTGATCCGGCCTTCGAAGTTGCGGTTGCCCGACAGGACTGCGGTGACAGCCAGGTCGTTGTCATTGATGGCCTTGCTGATGTCTTCATGCAATGGCCCCGAGTTGCCGATGCAGGTGGCGCAGCCATACCCCACGAGATGGAAACCGAGGGATTCCAAGGCGGGCCACAGGCCGGCGCGCTCGTAGTAGCCGGTGACGACCTGGCTGCCGGGGGCCATTGATGTCTTCACCCACGGCTTGGCCGTCAAGCCTTTGGCCTGAGCTTTGTGGGCGAGCAAGCCTGCAGCCATCATCACTGACGGGTTGGAGGTGTTGGTGCAGGAGGTGATCGACGCGATCGCCACGTGCCCATTGCCCACAGTGAAGGTGCCCTTGTCGGTGGTCACCTCGACAGTCTTGGTCGGGTCAGAGGTGTACGTCGGCAGGGTCTTGGCAAAAGTCGCCTTGGCTGCGGACAGTTCGATGCGGTCCTGCGGACGCTTAGGCCCGGCGATGCTGGGCACCACGGTGGACAGGTCAAGTTCGAGCTTCTCTGAGTAGCGCGCCTCGACCGTCGGGTCGAGCCACAAACCCTGTTCCTTGGCGTAGGCCTCCACCAGGGCGAGCTGGTCCTCGTCCCGACCGGTCAGGCGCAAGTAGTCGAGAGTGACCTGGTCAATCGGGAAGATCGCACAGGTGGAGCCAAACTCCGGGCTCATGTTGCCGATCGTGGCGCGGTTGGCCAGCGGCAGTGCGGCCACACCAGCGCCGTAGAATTCGACGAACTTGCCGACCACGCCATGCTTGCGCAGCATTTCGGTGATCGTGAGAACAACGTCGGTGGCGGTGACACCGGTGGGCATCTGGCCGGACAGTTTAAAGCCGACGACCCGCGGGATGAGCATGGAGACAGGCTGACCCAGCATCGCCGCTTCCGCTTCGATACCGCCGACACCCCACCCGAGCACACCCAGGCCGTTGACCATCGTGGTGTGGGAGTCAGTGCCCACACAGGTGTCGGGATAGGCCTGGCCGCCACGGGCCATCACCACTCGCGCGAGTTTCTCAATGTTGACCTGGTGGACAATGCCGGTGCCCGGGGGGACGACCTTGAACTCGTCGAACGCTGTCTGTCCCCAGCGCAGGAACTGGTAACGCTCCTGGTTGCGCCGGTATTCGAAGTCTTGGTTGATGGCAAAGGCGTCTTTGCTGCCTGCCACATCGATCTGGACCGAGTGGTCGATGACCATCTCGGCGGGCGCGAGCGGGTTGATCCGCGCGGCGTCGCCACCGAGCGCGACGACGGCTTCACGCATCGTGGCCAGGTCGACGACGCACGGGACTCCAGTGAAGTCCTGCATGACGACTCGGGCCGGGGTGAACTGGATTTCCGTGTCGGGTTGGGCGTCGGCGTCCCAATTTCCCAGCGCACGGATGTGGTCGGCAGTGATGTTGGCACCGTCTTCGGTGCGCAGCAGGTTCTCCAAGAGGATCTTCAAGCTGTACGGCAGGGACTGACTGCCGTCGACCTTGCTCAGCCGGAAGATCTCGTAGGAGGCCTGGCCCACCGTGAGGGTGCCCTTGGCCTGGAAGCTGTCGTGGCTCACGTCTGGCTCCTTCGTGAATTATCTCGACATCAAGATATCTAAGCACACCCCACCCCGATGCGCACTATCCCCACCCCGATCCTCCCGCAGCACGCACGCCAGCACAGGCGAATCGCCCAGGAGTGCCCCTTCATCCCACACCACGAGAAAAACCGCCCAGAAAGACCCTCATCAGGCCGCCCACCACTGACTCCAGAGCAACAGAGGTCTCCTCCAGCTCATTCAGCCGAAGGAGACCTCTATCCCGACATCAATCCCGACGCGGCTCCACCAACGCCACACACTCCATGTGATGGGTCATCGGGAAGGCGTCAAACACCCGCAGATCCGTCAACACCAGATCGCACTGCGCCAGATACGCCAGGTCTCGCGCCAACGCTGCCGGATCACAGGCCACATAGACCACCCGCTGAGGATGCAGCGCTGCGATCTGATCGATCACTGCTTTGCCCGCCCCAGTCCGCGGCGGATCAAGAACCACAACGTCACACGGCTCCCCCTGAGCCACTAACTCTGGCATCGCATGATCGACCCGCCCCTGCCACACTTCCACCTGGCCGTCTGAATCAAAATGATCCGCGGCAGCTTGAGCCGCCCGCACATCAGATTCCACCGCTATGACCTGACCCGATGCACCCACGGCATCGGCCATGACCCGCGCAAACAATCCCGCACCGGCGTACAGATCCAGACAACGCGCACCTGGACGTGGACGCGCCATCGCACCCACCACATCCGCCAAGGTCTGCGCTGCCGCCGGATGCACCTGCCAGAAACCCAGAGCATTGAGCCGAAACTCCACCGGGCGCCCATTAACCTGCACGACCTCATGGATTGTGGGAGTGCGTTTCAGCCCCTGTGGCGCCGCCACCACTGCGCGCTCCCCCGCTGAAGAAACCACGGCATGCACCGCCTTCGCCCGCGGATACCGCCGCTCAAACACCCCTGTCGGGGCGATCTGCGGGCTCGCCAACAAACACTCGTCGATATCGAGGACTTCCCGGCTGCGGTGCGGATGAAAACCGGTCCGCCCCTGACGATCTACCGCCAGGTCTACCCGGGTCCGCCACCCCAACCCGTCGTCGCTCACCCCGGGCAGCGCCTCCACCACCACGTCCCGCTCGATGCCCGCCAATCGCCGTAACTGCTCAGCGACGACCTCACCTTTCAGCTCACGTTGGTACGCCGGATCCGCGTGCTGCAGATCGCATCCGCCGCATCCAGCCGGTCCGGCGTAGCGACATGCCGGAGACACCCGACGCGGTGACGGCTCCAGGATCTCGATGGCCTCAGCGAGCAAGAACCGATCGCCTCCGCGACCAGCGCTCACCCGGGCTCGCACCTTCTCCCCTGGAAGGCTGTGACGCACGAACAACACCAGGCCCTCATGTCGGGCCACGCAATGCCCCCCATGTGCGACCGGGCCAATATCGACGACGTACTCGGTCCCTACCAGGGACGGTCTGGACTGACTCATTCGCCTCTCCTCGCGGCTCCGGCGGTCGGCGCTGCCTCCACGGCTTCAAACCAGGACTCCGCACCAGCGGAGGAACTGAGTTGCCACGGGACGCTGACCATCATCACGCCGGGGGTGAACAGCAACGCTGCTTTCAACCGCAGCGCGCTCTGATTATGCAGAATATGCTCCCACCAATGTCCCACGACGTACTCGGGGACATAGACCGTGACGACATCCTCGGGATAGCGAGTGCGTAATTCCTTGACCCACTCCAAAATTGGCCGAGTGATCTCACGGTAGGGGCTGTCCAAGATCGTGAGCGGCACCGGGATTTCGCGCCGGTCCCACTCCTTGGCCAAGGCCGCGGTCTGCTCGGCCTCAACATCGACAGTGATCGCCTCCAGATGGGAAGGCCGCGACGCCCGCGCATACGCCACCGCTCGCATGGTCGGCTTGTGAATCTGGCTGACCAACACAATCGCCCGGACTCGACTGGGCAACGCCCGTTCTTCCCGGGGGTCGTCGCCCAAGGCCAATTCTCTGCTGACCGCACGGTAGTGACGGTTGATCGCTTGCATCACAAAGAAGACCACGATCATCGCGGCGATCGCCCACTTGGCACCCCGCTCAAACTTCGTCATCATCACGATGGCCAGCACCAGAGCCGACATCGTCGCGCCGATCCAGTTGATCGCCCGACTGCGCCGCATCTGGCGACGCTCCGCAGGAGTAGCTTCCGGTAGCAACCGATTCCAATGCCGGATCATCCCAGCCTGGCTCAACGTGAATGAGACGAACACACCCACGATGTAGAGCTGGATGAGCTCGGTCACTTTTGCCTCGTACGCCACGATCAGCACGCACGCCGCACCCGCCAGGATCAGGATGCCGTTGCTAAAAGCCAACCGGTCGCCACGGGTATGCAGCTGTCGAGGAAGATAGCCGTCCTTCGCCAATACCGACGCCAGCACGGGGAAGCCATTGAAGGCGGTGTTGGCTGCGAGGATCAAGATGATCCCCGTCACCGTCGCGATGTAGTAGAGACCCGGTGGGAAGTCATGGAAGACCGTCCCAGCCAGCTGGCCCAGGACTGTCTCCTGCACATAGGAATCACCCACCGGTCGCCCATTGAGCAGCAGCTGCTCTGCGGGGAACTCCGCAAACTTCAGTCCCACTTGACGAGCCAGGACGATGATCGACAGCAACATCGTCACCGCGATCGAACCCATCAGCAGCAAGGTCATCGCCGCATTGGAGCTCTTCGGCTTCCGGAACGCAGGCACACCATTGCTGATCGCCTCCACCCCGGTCAATGCTGCACACCCGGAGGAGAACGCCCGCAGCATCAGGAAAACCATCGCGAACCCGGCCAACGATTCCATTCCCGGCTCGGGGGCCAACTCGAACTGCGCCGACTCTGCCATCGGCAACGTCCCGGTCGCGGCCCGCACGAAGCCCACCACCGCCATCACGACCACCCCGATCATGAAGGCGTACGTCGGGATGGCGAACAAGGTGCCAGATTCGCGGACCCCACGCAGGTTCATCGCCGTCAGCAAGATCACCAACACCACTGCGATCTCTGTTTCATGCCCTCGCACCTGAGGTAGCGCCGCAGCAGCGTTTTGAACTCCAGAGGAGACCGACACTGCCACCGTCAGTACATAGTCGACCAGTAAGGCGCTGGCGACCGTCACTCCCGCTTTGGCTCCCAGGTTGACAGTGGCGACCTCGTAGTCACCACCACCGGAAGGATAGGCATGGACGTTTTGCCGGTATGACATCACCACGATCGCCATGACAAAAGCCACCGCGAGCCCGATCTGCCATGAATGCGTCATGACCATCGCACCGCCGGCTGCAGCGAGGGTCAGGAAGATCTCGTCCGGGGCATAGGCCACTGACGAGAGTGCATCGCTGGCGAAAACAGGCAAGGCGATACGCTTGGGCAGCAACGTTTCTCCCAGCCGATCGCTGCGCATCGCCCGACCGATCAGGACACGTTTGAGAGCACGGCTGGCATTCGACACGGAGATCACTGTAGGTGGATGCACCCCTGACCCCACAGTCGAGATCAGTATCCGCACCCTCCTAGTAGCGCCACCCCACTCTCGTCACTCCCCACCCGCCAATGGGCTCCTGCGACGTGCCTGAGCGTGGCCGATGCCCATTGAGAGGTGTACCGTCAGGCCGTGCACTTCGTGATCATGGGCTGTGGACGTGTCGGCGCAGCACTCGCGCTGGCCCTCGAACAGCAGGGGCATGACGTGGCTGTCGTCGACCGCGATGCCACCTCTTTCCGCCGACTTGGACCCGACTTTGAGGGCCGACGTATCACCGGCCTGGGCTTTGACAGGGACACCCTGCAACAGGCCGGGATCACCCATGCCTATGCTTTCGCCGCCGTCAGCAGCGGAGATAACTCCAACATCCTCGCGGCCCGGGTCGCCCGCGAGACCTACGGCGTCCAAAACGTCGTCGCTCGTATCTATGACCCCGGCCGCGCTGAGATCTATCAGCGATTGGGTATCCCCACCGTGGGCACCGTGCGCTGGACCGCGGACCGGATGCTGCGTCGTCTGCTCCCCCAGGGCGCCGTCCCTCAGTTCACTGACCCCAGTGGCAAGGTCGTTGTCGCCGAGGTCCATGCCGACCCCTCCTGGATCGGACAGACCATCACCCGGATTGAGAAAGTCACCGGCACCAGGGTCGCCTACCTACTCCGACTGGGCGAAGGGATGATTCCCGTCACCGACACCGTCCTCCAGGACGGCGACATCCTCAACGTCCTGTGCACCGGAGAGCAACTCCCCCAGGTCGAGCAGATCCTCGACCGCACCCCACCGACTGACTGACCCTCCCGTCCAGTCCGACCAGACAGCCGCCAGCAGAAGGAACGCAAGCATGCGCGTGGTCATCGCCGGGGCCGGCAGCGTCGGCCGGTCCATCGCCCGAGAACTCATCAACAACGGTCATGAGGTCCTCCTCATCGACCACAATGCCGCTGAGGTGCAACCCAGCCGCGTCACCGACGCCTCGTGGTTGCTCGCTGACGCCTGCGAAATCTCCGCTCTGCACGAAGCTGGCCTGGAAAGCTGCGACGTGGTGGTCGCCGCCACCGGCGACGACAAAGCCAACCTGGTCGTCTCGTTACTCGCCAAAACCGAATTTGGGGTGCCACGCACCGTCGCCCGGGTCAACAACCCCAAAAACGAATGGCTCTTCGACGAAGGATGGGGCGTCGACGTCGCCGTATCCACCCCGCGGCTGATGACGGCATTGGTCGAGGAAGCAGTCAGCATCGGCAACCTGGTGCGGATCTTCGAGTTCCAGCAGAGCAGATCAGTGCTGGTCGAGATGACCCTGCCCGACGACTCCCCTTGGGCTGGCCGCCTCATCAGCGATGTGCCCTGGCCCCAGGACACCGTCTTGACCTGCATCGTGCGCGAACAACGCGCCATCGCCCCTTCCGCGGACGACCTGCTCGAAATTGGTGATGAACTCCTCCTGGTCACCACCCCAGAAGCTGAAAGCGGGCTGGAGCATCTGCTCAACCCCAACGCTCAACGGCCCGAAGAGGACTGACCTCTAGAAGAGGGTTTAGCTCTCGGCGAGTTCCCAGCAACGCCTAGGGGCGTCCCGGTCACACCGACCGGAACGCCCCTAGGGTGATAAGGCACGCACCGGTCAGGTGGAGCTCTTCTCGACCGGTTCGTCGTCCAACGGGGTATGCCCGCGCAGGATCAGTGCCGCGATCACCCCGACAACCACCAGGTACGCTGGCCAGCCCAACACGACCTTCGCGATACCCAGCCAGGCGACCTTCTCCGCAAAATAGAGCGGCAGCATGATCGCAGCTCGACCCAACATCAATCCGGAGAGCACCAATGTCATTCGGGCACAAACTCGCACCGTCCCGGCGTGGCGTCGCCACCGGGTGAATGTCGCAGCGGTCACCGACTCTGGGTCATCAACCAACCGCGGATCAGCCAAGGCCACCAAGAAACCCATCACTGGCCAGCGCACCACCACCGACAGCAGATAGATGAGCCCCTGACCTAGGTTCCACAGGATCGACGGCAAGAAAGCGTCCTCGGCCCGGCCAGAACGGAGCGCGAAAAACGCCGCTAAGCCCGTCGCGAACACCGATGTCAAGGCGTAGCGGGTCGTCTGACGTTGCATAAGCCGGGCTGCGACCGCGACCGCGACTGCCACCGCCGACGCAACAACGGCTAACCACAGATCGGATCGCCACGACCAAAACACCACGAAAGCGACTGTCGGGACCGCTGCTTCCAGCGCGCCACGCCATCCGCCCAGCATCTGCCCCAGACGTTCCCGAAGCATCTCCTCGACCGTGCCAGGAGTCTCAGAACTTGATGACCCATCAGCGAGCCGTGCTGCGACAATGCTCGGCAACGATTCTGTGCGGATGAGGGACTGGTCCAGGGCACGCGCCGAGGATCCGCCGTCGCGTTCAGTCGCCATGATGCCGCGGCAGGATCTGATACTGAGGATTGAAAATGGTGGGAGATCCCTTCCGGTAAGTGGCCCGCCCACGCACCCGCAACCGGACGCCCGGAGAGATCCCAGGAATCTCCCGTCGTCCTAGCCACACCAAGGTCATCGTGCCGGTCCCGTCGTACAACTCTGCCGTCAAGGTCGGCACGGTGGACCGCGGGGGCAAGGTCAACGAACGTAATTCTCCGCTGACCTCGACCACCTCACGGTTAGGCACCGCACTGATATGAGTCGTGCCCAGAGCTGCGCAATGCAAGGACAGCTCCTCGGCATCAACCTGCTCCGGGCTGCGAGCCAACCGACCGGCCATGCGCGAGAGAAACGACGCCATCAGCGGTCTCTCACCGAATCTCAGAGATTTCTGGACCGCGCTCGAAAGGTTTCAGATCATCTACCCGCAACGGGCCAGATCCAGCAGAATCCGGCTCGGAGGGCTCCGTCAGCTCCTTCGGCAACCGCAACGGGAGCATCTCCCGTGGTGGGCGGGCATCGCTGCCACGCAGCACCACAGTGTTGCCGATCATGTCGTAGAACGGAACGATGTCCCTTTCCTCCGAGGCTGCCGGACCGGTCACCACGGCGCGCAAGAACCACCGTGGGCCATCCACCCCGATGAAACGCATCACCTGATAGACGGTGCGACCGTCCGGCCCCCGCGAGGGCAATCTGGTCAACAACTCCAGACCGAACGGACCAGTCACCTCGTCCACCGCGCCACCACGTTCGGTGATGGAATCCGCGATCTCAGTGCGGATCGCCCGCCATAGACCGCCGCTACGCGGCGCGGCGAACGCCTGCACCTGCATCGAGCTGCCTGACAGATCAGTCGTCACCGACTGAATGTCACCGCTCTGCTGATCGACCTCAATGCGCAACTGGCAACCGCCGATCGACCCCAACCACAGACTTCCCAGATCGACGCGGTCACCAACCTCGTCGCTCACCTCGTCCCGGTCGAAAGGTCCAGTTCGAGCCCGATCGAATGTCGGTTCCGGCGGTACCTCAGGGGCACGGTCATCACCCTGGTCATCAACCAGCGCGTCGTCGTACTCCTCGTCGTACTCCTCGTCATAGCCCAGGTCGTCGGTGACGAGGACACGGCGCCCCACCGTGTCGTCATCATCGCGCCGCCGGCGCCGGAACAGTGCCATCCCTACTCCTCAAACTGCCGTCTTCATCGGCCCGCCCGTGCGTCCATGCAGCGGGCGGTCGTCTCTAGTCTGCCTGTGCGAAACCACCACTGGAGCCGTGTCCTGATTCACCCCGCTCGCTGGGGGGAAGGTGATCAACCTCGACGAGGTCGACCTTCACCACCGGTTGCACCACCAGCTGGGCGATCCGGTCGCCACGCTGCAAACTCACCGACTCCGCCGGGTCATGGTTGATCAGGTTGACCATGATCTCGCCGCGATAACCGCTGTCGATCGTGCCTGGGGCGTTCACCATCCCCACCCCTAATCTCGCCGCCAGCCCAGAGCGCGGATGGACCAAACCCACGAACCCCTGAGGAATAGCCACAGCCAGCCCGGTGCGCACCAGAGCACGCTCACCCGCCGCCAAAGTCACCTCGTCTCGGGCGTACAGGTCCAACCCGGCGTCGCCATCACGGGCGTACGCCGGGAGCGGAAGGTCGATATCCAAGCGGATCGCCCGGACCGGAACCGATGGTGTCGACACGTTCAGCCCGCGCACTCCGAGCACACCGGCTGCCCGTTGACCTCTTTGGCCAACTGGCTGCGGTGATGAACGAGGAAGCACCGTGAGCACGTGAATTCATCGGCCTGTTTGGGAATGACCCGGACCGAAAGCTCCTCCCCGGACAAATCCGCGCCGGGCAACTCGAAGCCTTCGGCTTGCTCGGTCTCATCGACGTCGACGCTGCTGGAAGCCTTATCGCCCCGTCGGGCCTTCAGCTCCTCAAGCGAGTCCTCGCCGAGGTCGTCGTCGTCACTCTTGCGAGGGGCGTCGTAATCAGTCGCCATCAAACTCTCCCTGTTGGCATGCTGGTGGAAACCGCCTGATCGGTGGGACGCGGAGCGAGCCCGCGTCGATCCTGAGGATGAACGCGCCGGACGGCGATTCTGTGCCCGGCCAAGCGGGATTGTGCACCAAAAGACGCCGGGTTTCATCCTCGACCCGCACAAAGGTCCTCGACATGTCCGAAACTGGACGTCTGACCCGCTTCCAAAACCTCGGCGGTAGAGCACTACCCGTCATCCCACGCGCCCCTCCCCCATCTCGACCGGATGGGACGCGTCAAGATACGCCTGCGTCATCAGGGCCGCCAACGGCGCGGATATCCCCGGTGACGCAGCCATGACCCCGGTCTCAGCGCGCGGCCCGGCAATCCAGAAACCCACCTGCGCACCGGCTTCCGCTGCGATGAGCATCCCCGCGGCGACATCCCAAACATGCACCCCCCGCTCGGCGTATGCATCCACTGTCCCTGCCGCAACCGCACACAGATCAAGAGCAGCACTTCCCCCACGGCGAATATCTCGAACCTGTCCCAAGACCGGCACCAACGCCTGAGCCTGCTCCACCCGCCGATCCGAGTCATAGGCAAAACCAGTCGCCAGCAAGGTCACCGCCAGATCGTCCACCGACGTGACCGACAGCGTCCCCGACGCCTCAGCACCTACCCCGCCCATGTCCCCGCGTACCGTTCCGATCTCATCACAACGGGCACCCCCACCACGGTGTGCATGAAAAACCACTCCTCGCGCCGGTGCCGCCACCGCCCCAGCCACCGTGACCCACCGACCCGGGATAGCAGGATCCCCCAGGACCGCTGCCACCGACACGCCGTACTCCTCCCGGCCATACACGTAGTTGACGGTCCCATCGATCGGGTCGAGAACCCAGGTCAGCGAGCTACGACCGTGCTGACCCGCTTCCTCCCCTAGCACGGCATCCTGCGGGCGTGCCACCGCCAACCGCCCCCGCAACCGCTCTTCCACTGCCCGATCCATCACCGTGACGACATCGGTCTGAGTGCTCTTCGTGTCCACCGCCCCCGCACGCGCTAAAGCCGCACCCCGCCCGTCCCGCGCCAGAAGCGCTCCGTCAATGGCCAACTCCACCGCTAACTGCCGCAACTCAACCAGATCCACACCCACGCACCCCGCGACGTCAGCGGGCACCTCGCGCGTCCACGGCATCCACTCTGCGGGATCGCTCATGCCTGCCCTCCCGAAAAAGCAGTGGGTTCCACGTCGTCCTCCCCGACAGCAGGGCGCCATCCCCGCGGATTAGGACAGCACCCCCGGGCACACCCAATATCCCCAGCACGAGGAGAAATATCATCATGATCACGGACCTGAGCAGCACGCTCAGTGATCAAATCAGCGAGCGCAGCGACGAATTCGGGGTCGCACCGCACGGTAGGCACCCGGGTGAAGGCCATCGCGTGGCTGTGGGCAACTGCAGCTGCGGTCTCGTCGAGGTCGTAGACGACTTCCATGTGGTCCGCGGTGAATCCGACGGGGGCGACGACTACGCCGCGCACGCCATCTGCAGCGAGGGCGGTGATGCGATCGCTGATGTCTGGTTCCAACCAGGGCTGGGTTGGTGGTCCCGAGCGAGAGCAGTAGGCCAGGTCTGGGAGGTCGGGAAGACCGTGGGTGACGGCGACATGGTGAGTGACGGCGGCCGTGATCTCGTGATGCCAGCGCGTGTAGGCCCCGCCGGGTGGGAGCCCAGACATGTCGTCTTGGGCGTGGGGGATCGAATGGGTGACGCAGACCAGCCGGACTGAGTCCGCGGGCAAGCCGGTGTCCTGAAGCAGAGCGGCAACGGCATCAGCGGCCAGACGCGCTGTGGTCTGGCTGAATCCGGGGTGCGTGGCGTAGGGGCTGATTCGGTCGACATGCAACGGCATGTCGGGGTGAGCGCGTCGGATCTCGGTGAGCGCGCTTGCCAAGTCTTCACGGTAAGAGCGGCATCCCGAGTACGAGGGATAAGCGCTAGTGGTGATGGCGATGAGGCGACGCCAGCCGTGCTCGGCGGCGTCGGTGAGCGTTTGAGCGGTGAAGGGTTCAGCGAAGCGGTTACCCCAGACCACGGGTCGGGGGGCTCCTCGACGTTCGAGTTCTGTTGCGAGTGCGTCCCGTAGGGCACGAGTTTCGTCGTTAATGGGGCTGCGGCCGCCGCGAGCGGTGTAGTGGCTGCCGACTTCTTCCAGGCGTTCTCGGGGGATGCCGCGTCCTCCGGTGACTCGTTCTAGGAAGGGCAGGACGTCCTCTTGCCGCTCCGGTCCGCCGAAACTATGGATGAGGACGGCGTCGTACGGCGCGAGCGCGTCGGTCGGCATGCTCTTGATCCTTCGGCTGGGCGGTCGGGGTGACCACCGTACCGGGGTCGAGTAGGGTCGACGTGCTGCGGTGGGGTGGGGGGATCCCTGGGCGGACGTCTGGAAGTGACGTGCGGCGTGGCCGATACCACAGACGGGCCTGACGTGGCAGAGTCGGGCGTGCATCTACCCCATGCTGAGAGGCGACCATGCAGGACCTGCATCTGATCGGAGTTCACGAGGACGGCGAGTTCCTGTTCCTTGTTGATGGCTCCGGTGTCGAGTATCGCCTTCGTCTGGACGACGCGGTGCGCCAGGCGGTACGTCGCGAGGCGCGGTCGATGGCCGGGAATGGTGGGGCGGATCGTTCTCGCACGTTGGGGCCGCGGGAGGTGCAGGCCATGATCCGGGCGGGCGCCACAGCGGAGGAGGCTGCTGAGCGTGCCGGTTGGACCGTGGAGAAAGTGCATCGGTATGACGGGCCGATCCTGGCTGAGCGCGAATACATTGCGGAGTCGGCGGGGCGGTCGCGGTTGCGTTCGCGCCAGGGTGGGGCGGAGACGACACTGTCGGCGCGGGTCACTGAGCGGTTGACCTCGCGGGGCGTTCCTGCGGATGCGGTGGTGTGGGATTCGTGGCGTTCTGAGGACGGTGCGTGGACGGTCGTTGCGGCTTTCGCTGCTGGTGGGCGGGCTAGGCAGGCGTCGTGGTCGTATTCCAGACAGACCGGGACGGTGCATGCTCTTGATGACGAGGCGTTGTGGCTTTCCGCGGATGACGATTCCGAATCGCCTTATCACGCCAGTCGGGTGGCGACTCGGGGCCGCCGGACCACGCCCTTTGGTCGGAGCGACAGCAGTGAGCAGCAGGGTCGGGCCTTCCCCTCGCGGCTGGCGGTGGATGAATCGGCGGTCGAAGATGTCGCGCGTCCCATGGAGGTCGCCGATGCTAGTGAGGGTGAGTGGGGTCCGGAAGGGGAGGATGACGGCTTTGAACTGATGGATGCGGTCCGGCATCATTCGGCGGCGGGGCGACGTGGTGGGCCCTCTCGTCCAGCGGTGTCACGGCGGTCCCCGCATCTTGATGTCCGTCACGCCGGTCCTGCGGACTTGTCTCCTACGACGGTCCCACCGTTGGATGAGCCGACCCCGGAGGACGCCGTTCCGCTGGTGGATTTTGGTTATGACCCGGAGATCATGCCGCCTCCGCCGGGTGCGCACAGTGACCCTTGCCCTGATGACGTGGATGGTCGCCCGGAACCAGCGGCAGCTGCCCTGGCCCGCCAGGAGGGTCCTCGTCGTGTGCGGCGCAACGGGCCGACGCCACGGCCTCGCCGTACGAGCCCTTCAGCAGAGGAAGGGCCAGCTGTTGAGGACACCTGGCAGCGGGAGGAGAGCCTTCCGGACGGCATCCATCGTGGTGGTTTAGGTGGTGCGGCAGGTCGGACGGTACGCCGCTCCGGGCGGGATGGCCGTGGCCATGAGCGCGGGGTGGAGATCACGACCGGGGAAAATGACGACGAGACCGTCTCGACGGCTCCAGGGACCGGTGATGCGGAGGATTCGGCCCGTCGCACGGTTCGATCTCGCGCCAAGGGCCGGGCCAGTGTTCCCAGCTGGGACGACATCATGTTTGGTCACCGCGGTCGGGAGTGAGCTGTCCTCTCTGGTCAGCGGACGGGGGTGGAGTGCTCTGGTATCGGTGCGCCCTGTTGTCCACGTCGAAGGGCAACACTTCCGGGGACGGCGACCGTTGACCTGCAACATGCGAGGTCATCCGGCGCATGTAGTGCCGGCGGCATAGGACTTCGTACTCGACTTCGCTGGGTCGTGGCATCGCCGGTGGGGCAGGAACTGCCGTCGTACCAGCAGCGTCGTTGACGTCACCCACGACGACCTGGTCTCCCTCAACCACCATCACCCCATCGACGACGCGGGCGTTGTGGGTGGCGCGCCGCCCACACCAGCACAAGGCTTGCACCTGAAGGACTTCGACGCGATCGGCGAGTTCAATGAGGCGTTTGCTGCCGCAGAACAATTGGGCTCGAAAATCGGCGGTGATGCCGAAGGCAAAGACGTCGACTCCGAGCTCGTCGGTGACTCGGGCGAGCTGATCGATCTGCGCCGCGGTGTAGAACTGAGCTTCGTCACAGACGAGGTAGTCGACCCGGCCGCCGCTACTGGCATGGTCGACGACCACCTCCCAGAAGTCGAGGTCATCCACGACCTCAACGGCTGGGCGTTCCAACCCTAACCGGGAGGAAATCACTCGCTCGCCAGCCCGGTCCAACTTGGTGAAGATCAGTCCAGCCCGGCCACGGTTGCGATGGGTGTGATCCAGTTGCAGCGCCAACGTCGACTTCCCACAGTCCATCGTCCCGGAGAAGAACACCATCTCAGCCACGGCCACCTCCTGGATGACGAATCAGCAAGGGGACGAGGACCTCGTCACGGGTCAAGGCGCCGTGCAAACCCAGCAGCCGCAACAAGCGAGGTGGTTGGCAGCGACTGTCGACCACGGCCACTGCGGATCGGCAGCTGATGACGATGTCGCCGATACGTCGGGAGACCTCTTCACGTCGGATAGCCGCTTCGGCGGTGCCAGGTGGGCCAAACCAGCCAGCGTCCAACGCTTCTTGACGGGTGAGGACGTGCGCTTGGTCGCCCAGTCGTTCGTTCCACCGCTGCCAGACGTCGGTCGTCGCACCTGGACGGACATAGAGCTGTGGGGAACGGGCTTCGCCGCCAAGGTGTCGCACCCCGTCCCCGAGCTCTGGTTCAATAGCGAGGTCGATCCGGTCAGCGAAGGGGATGTCAACCATGCCGTGATCGGCGGTGACGACCAACAGCGTGTCCGGGGGCAGCTGACCAGCGAGTCGTCGGAGCGCCGCATCGACTTCCTCGACTGCTTCCCCCCATTTGCTGCTGGCACAACCGTGTTCATGTCCGGCACGGTCCACCTCGCCCCAATACAGGTAGACCAGGCAACGTGGATGTGCCCGGAGCGCAGCCAACGCTGCAGGAACTCGGGCGTGGGGTTGGTCGGCTGCCCGGAAGGTCGCGCCCCGCAACGCTGCTCGGGTCAATCCGGAGCCGTCGAAGTACGCCGGACCAATCATCGTGACTGGGACGTCCGCGGCTGTGAGCTGCTCGAAGACCGTGGACGAGGGTTGCCAAGCGAGCGGATCAGGTCCGTCGAGCCAGCTGAGTTCGTTAACCAGTCGGTCGCGTTCAGGAACGAGCACCTCGTATCCGACCAGGCCGTGCGCGCCCGGGGGAAGCCCGGTGCCGAAGGTCCCCATGCTGGTCGCCGTCGTGGAGGGAAACCCAGAGGTGATCGCGCCCGCGTCTGGCAGCAACGAACGCAGGTACGGCGCATGACCGCTGCGTCGTCGGAGCAACTCCAAGCCCAGACCGTCGACGAGCACCACCACGGCCCGCCGGGCTGGCGGCACAGCCGGCATGGGCCAGTCAGGGTCTTGCGGGGAGGGCAAGCCTGGTAGCGGAACTCCGAGGGCCGCAGACACTGCAGGGAGCACCCCGGCTAGGCCTGCGCCGTCGTACCTCGGTGTCATCAACTCAGGGTCGGTGGCAGCGCTCACCGACCCGCAATGAGCTGCCTCATCTGGGGATTCGTGCAGACCCACCATCACCGGGCCGTCGCGGCCTGCAAAGCGTGCGCGAAGCCCATGGCTTCCCGGAGTTTGGCTTCCCCGTCAGCGACGGAGCTGATGCGCAGACTGATGTCGTCCGCAGTGACGGTGCCCTCATAGCCGTGGTCGGCGTCACAATTGGGGTCGCCGCAGGTCGCGGGGAGCAAATCGACCCGGTTGACCGATCCCCACCCGATCGTGACGGTAATTTCGTGGCCGAGGGCTCCTCGCCGGTACCGTTCCGGGTCAGCGACGACGTGGGTGAGCATCACTCCACGGACTCCGGTCAGCGGGATCGATTCGCTGGTGGCGGTGACAGTCGCTACCGGCGCATCCTCGTCTGCTCCGTGGTCGTCGGCATGGGCGACGACCAGACGGGTCGGGGTGAGCACCAGGACTGTGACATGCCGTCGAACCGTGTCGTGGTCGAAGGTGGTCTCCTGATGCACGAGGTGGGAGACCACCTGGTCCCCGGCGATCGCCGTAGCGACGACGTCAGCGACCAGGGCCGGGTAATAGCCAGCCTGTTCGATGCCGCGGTGGAGATCGGCGGGCAGAGTCAGCTCGCCGGCGGGACGTCCGGGGGTGTTCATGGATCAATCTTCACCCATTAGGTGAGTGCGCGTCGTCCTGCGTCCCGGCGTGCCGGGGCGGGAGCGACGTCGATATGAGCGCCTAGGACCTCTGCTCCCGTCTCGTGCGTGATGATCGGGTCGAGTTCTAACGCTGCGATCTCGGGAAGGTCATCGGCCAATGCGGCGACCCGCAAAATGAGATCCTCTACTACGGCTCGATCCACGGGAGGGCGGCCGCGTTGGCCGGTGAGGAGCGGAGCAGCCCGCAGGGAGTCGATCAGGTCTCGAGCATCGACGTCGGTCAGTGGGGGGATGCGGTAGCTGAGATCGCCGAGGAGGTCCGTTGCGGGACCAGCGATGCCAAAGCTGACGACCGGGCCGAAGAGCGGGTCCTCGTGGGAACACAGGGTGGTGGCGACACCGGGAGGGGCCATCCGTTGGACAGCCAGTTGCGGATCGGGATGGTCGGCCAGCCGGGTGGACATCGCGATGTAGGCGTCACGAACAGCGTGATCAGAATGCAGGTCGGCGTGGACCGCACCGGACCCTGGGTGGGATCTGAGATCGTCAGCGAGGGCACGCACCACCACCGGATAACCGATCTGCGCGGCCGCTGCGACCGCCTCTTCAGGGTTGGCGGCCCGGGTGGCTGGCCAGAGATGGATGCCGTAGGCGGCGAGCAGGGTGTGAGCTTCACCGGAGGTGAGCGCGCGTCCGGCGGGGTCGACTTGCAGGACAGCGTCGACGAGGTGTTGGGCTCCAGCACGATTGAGTCCTCGGGGGCGGACGTGTTCGCCGTGGTCCGCTTCTCGCCATAGGGCGTACTTGGCGACTCGGGCGAGCGCTTCGACGCCGTCCACGGCGGTTTGATACAACGGGATGACTCGACGGAGATTTGGTCCCATGTCGGGTTGGGGTTCCCCTGCTCTGTAAAGGGATTCGGAGACATCACGCATCCCTAGGAAGGTTGCTACGCAGGGAATGTTGTGCCCCCAGCAGGCGTGGGCGACGGTGGTGGCGACAGTCTCGTCTGAGGACTGTAGCGGCGGGATCAGGCAGACCACGACAGCGTCGGGTGCTGCGGCGAAGGCAGCGTCCATGGCGGTCTGGACATCGCGGGCGGTGGCATTGGCTGGGACCCGTACGGGGTTGCGGGCGAGGACGAGGCCTCGGGATAGGGCTGCGTCCGCGATGACCTGGGACAGTCCGTCAGAGTTGCTGACGATCACGATCTGGTTGCCGGTGGGGAGTGGTTGGTGGGCGACCAGTTCAGCAATGTCGACGAGTTGATGGATGGTGTGGGCGCGGATGACGCCAGCTTGTTGCAAGAGAGCGTCGAAGGCGGCGGGCGAGATGCGTGGGGCTCGGGCGCGATGTCCGGGAGGGACGGCGAGGGCGTCTGATTTCACGACGATCACTGGTTTGCGCAACGCGAGCTGCCGGGCGATCCGACTGTATTTGCGGGGGTTGCCCACCGATTCGAGGTACATCCCCACGACCCGGGTGTGGTCGTCGTCGATCCAGTACTGCATGAGGTCATTGCCGGAAATGTCGATGCGGTTGCCGGAAGAAACAAAGGTGGACACACCGAGTCCTCGGCGGGTGATAGCTGTGAGCAGCCCGACGCCGAGACCCCCGGATTGGCTCATCACACCGAGACCGCCGCGCGGCGGAGGACGCCGACTGATGGTGGCGTTGAGCTGCACGTCCGGGTGGTTATTGACCAGCCCGAAAGACAGCGGACCGAGGACCCTCATCCCGGCTGCGCGGGCGCGGCGCAGGAGTTCGTCCTGTCGTCGTACGCCGTCGTCGTCGGATTCAGCGAACCCTGAGGAGATGACGGTGACGGCGGTGACATTTTTGGCGGCACAGTCGGCGATCACGTCGAGGACGGCTTCGGCGGGCACCGCGATGACGGCCAGGTCGACAGCACCGGCGATGTCGCTGACCCGCTCGTAGCTGGGGAGGCCTCGGAATTGATCGGTTTCGCAGTTCACTGGGTAGATCTGGCCGGTGAAGCCACCGTCGAGGATGTTGTCGAGGACGATGCTGCCCAGTGCATCAGGGCGTCGGCTGACCCCGACGACGGCCACCGAGCGTGGGGCGAGGACGTCGGCCATGTTTTCAGCTTCAGCTCGATGTTCCCGGGAGAGGCTGACTTCCGCCGAGCGGGCGGTGGTTTGCAGACTCAGCCGTACGGCGATGATGCCGTCGTCGAAGTGATGCCCTACGTCGTATCCGGCGTCGGTGAAGACTTTCATCATCTTGCGGTTTTGTGGGAGGACATCGGCGACGAAGGTGTCGATCCCTCGCTCTTGGGCGATGGCGGCGAGATGTTCCAGCAGGACTGAACCGATGCCTTTGCCCTGGTGATGGTCGGAAATGTTGAAGGCCACTTCGGCGGTGGTGGCGTCGGCGAGCCGGTCATATCGGCCTACCCCGATGATGGCGTCGCGCATGGTCACGACCAGGGCGACGCGGTCGACATAGTCGACGTGGGTGAACCGGACCACATCCTTGTCGGACAGTTCTTTCAGAGGTGCGAAGAACCGGAGGTAGATGGATTCCTCGGATTGTCCGGCGTGGAAGGCGCGCAGCCCGTCGGCGTCGCCGGGAACGATGGGTCGCACCTGGGCGAGAGAGCCGTCACGGAGCACCACGTCGGCTTCCCACCGATGCGGGTAGTTCGCGGGGAGGGGCGGCGCATCGTGCGCGTCGGGCTTGGGTGGGTCGGCGCCGGGGCCAGTCGGTGGCTCCGGCGGGTCACCGAGGAGCCGCTCGACGTCCGTCATGTCGCCATCCTTGCGATCGCGACGTCACCGGTCAACGATCTACGGAGGGATGTCAGTACGTCGCAGTGGCCGGTGCGCGGATCTGTTCGGCTCTGTTGGGGCACTGTTCAGGTCTGCTACGGTACCGGGCAGGATGCCGTGGCGCCGATGCCGGCGGCGACATGTCAGAAGCGACACGACGATGCATCAGTCCCAAGGCCACTGCGTGACGGTGCTCTCGCCCCGTCGGTGCCACCGTGCGATTCGACGGTGCGGACCGGGACGCCCGGACACCCCGGTGGTCGCTCGTCGCGTCGACCTGATCCCGCAGCGGCCACCGTCATGGCAAGCCGTTGGCAGATTCGGATCCGACGGCCTGGAGGTGTGCACCCCGTGATCCTCACCCTGACTCCCAATCCCAGCGTGGACCGGACCATCAGCGTGGACCAGTTGTCTCGCGGGCACGTCCATCGTGCCACTGGGACCCGAGTAGATCCCGGCGGTAAAGGGCTCAACGTGTCGCGCGCGTTGACCCTGCATGATGTGCCCACCTTGGCGGTGCTGCCACTGGGCGGCCCGTTGGGACATCTGATGCGTGAGTTGCTACACACCAGTGACACTCCAGCTCTAACGGTGCCTATTCACCAGTGCATTCGAGTCAACATCACCCTGGTCGAACCAGATGGCACCACCACCAAGATCAACGAGCCCGGGCCCGCGCTGGACCCCACCGAGATTGAGTCACTGCTCACCGCCACAGTCGAAGCTCACCACGCCCCCGGGACATGGGTGGCCGGGTGCGGCAGCCTCCCCGACGGTGCCCCACCACAGTTGTATGCCGACCTGATCGGGCGACTTCGAGGCCGCGGCGCCCGCATCGCGGTGGACACTTCTGGACCAGCGTTGCACGCGGCCGTTGCTGCTGGCCCTGACCTGATCAAACCGAACCGACACGAACTCGGTGAACTCGTCGGTGCCGACTTGACCCGGCTCGGTGACGTCATTGACGCTGCGAAGTCCCTGCTGGATCGAGGCGTCGGTGAAGTCCTGGTCTCCCTGGGTCGGGATGGGGCTGTGCTTGTCACCGCCGATGATGTGATCCGCGCTCACGCCCCCGTGGCGCGGCCAGTCTCCACCGTCGGTGCTGGTGACTGCACTCTCGCCGGGTATCTCTTAGCGTGTCGCCGTGGCGCCGACCCGGACCGGGCCTTAGCCACAGCAGTAGCGTTCGGCGCCGCAGCGGTCGCCTTGCCAGGCAGCGCTGTCCCTGGACCGGAACAGGTCGACGCCGTACGTCCACAGGTGGAGTTGCGCCCCGACCCGGGGCTCCCCCTCGACGACTGACTTTCCTCCCCTACCCCTGAACGACAGACGAAGGAGTCATTGATGTCTCTCATCACGCCCAGCCAGGTCCTGCTTGACCTGCCCGCCGATGACCGCCAGCAGGTCGTCCACGCCCTCGCCCAGACCCTCGTAGACGACGGACGCGTCACCGACCTCGACCAATTCCTCGCCGACATTGCCGCCCGGGAGAAGTTGATGGCCACCGGGCTTCCCGACGGGATCGGCATCCCGCACTGCCGGAGCGCCGCCGTCACTGTCCCGTCATTAGCCTTCGCGCGCAGCGCCAACGGTGTCGACTGGGGCGCTGCCGACGGTCCGGCCACCTTGATCTTCATGATTGCCGTGCCCGACAGCGGCGGGGAAGACCACCTGGCGATCCTGGCGAAACTGGCCCGCAAACTGATGCGCCGCGAATTCAAACAGTCGCTGCGCGACGCAGGCAATGCCGATGAGGTCGTGCGCATCATCGAAGACCAGGTTGTGAACGCATGAAATTCGTGGGGGTGACCTCCTGCCCCACCGGCATCGCCCATACCTACATGGCGGCCGAAGCCCTGGAAATGGCAGCACAGGACGCCGGGCATGAGATGGTCGTGGAGACCCAAGGTTCAGCGGGGGCGGTCCCGATACCTCAGGTCACCATCGACGCCGCCGACGCCGTGATCTTCGCCCACGACCTGGAAATCCGCGACGCCGCACGGTTCGCGGGCAAACCCACCGTCGATGTCGGAGTGAAACAAGCCATCAGCGACGCCGCCAGCCTGATCGCTCAAGCCGAAGCCCTCGCCGCCCGCCAAGCAACCAGCAGTTCACCGGCCACGCCGACCGCCACAAGTCCCCCACCAACCCCGGTCACCACCGACGACCCACATCTCGGCGTGCGCATCAGGCAATGGTTGATGACCGGTGTCTCCCACATGATTCCCTTCGTCGCCGCAGGCGGCATCCTCATAGCCCTGGGATTCATGCTGGCGCAAGCCTTCGGTGGGGACCACGGCGCCATCGACGTCACCCAGCACTACGCCCTCACCGGCGGCAAGCAGGGCGTCACCGACATCGTCGCCCACTTCAACCCCCTCGACGGGATGCACTGGGCAGCACTGCTTTTCCTCGTCGGCGCCGCATCCTTCTCATTCCTCGTGCCCATCCTGTCCGGGTACATCGCCTTCGGGATCGCCGACCGGCCCGGACTGGCCCCAGGCATCGTCGGCGGATCCATCGCCACCACCATGGGAGCCGGTTTCCTCGGGGGGATCGCCACCGGTTTCCTCGCCGGATTCACCGCCCGCTGGATCAGCAGATGGCCAGTGCACAAAGGAGTCCGCGGCATCATGCCGGTCATCGTGATCCCCCTCCTGTCAACCGTCATCACCGGCGGCGCGATGATCCTGGTCCTCGGCCGACCCATCGCCGCGCTCATGGAAGGCCTCACCAACGCGTTGAACGGGATGTCCGGATCCAGCGCGATCCTGCTCGGAGCAGTCCTCGGCCTGATGATGGGCTTCGACCTGGGCGGCCCCGTCAACAAGGTCGCCTACACCTTCGCCACCACCGGATTGACAGCAGTAGCCACCTCCGCCGTCACCGACGCCGCCCAGATGAAAATCATGGCCGCCGTCATGGGGGCAGGCATGGTCGCTCCATTAGGCATGGCTCTCGCCACCAGCGTGCGCCCGGCGTTGTTCACCACCCCCGAACGCGAAAACGGCAAAGCTGCCTGGCTGTTGGGACTGTCCTTCATCTCTGAAGGAGCCATCCCATTTGCTGCCGCAGACCCATTGCGAGTGATCGCGGCGTCCATGACCGGATCAGCAGTCACCGGCGCCCTCGTGATGGCCTTCGGCAGCGCACTGCGAGCCCCGCACGGCGGCATCTGGGTGATCGCCTTGATCAGTAACTGGGCAATGTTCTTGATCGCCGTCGCCATCGGTACCGCCGTATGCGCGGCAATCGTGGTGGCACTCAAAGGGTATGGGGCGGCAAAACCCCTCGAAACAGCCCTCACCGACACACCGGCGACCTGAGTCACTCAACGATCTGAACAGCGAAAACACCGTGGCGACCGCTGGTGAGGATGATGACACGTTCAAGCAGATTCCGCCCCAGCGGCTCGCACCGGCAGAATGAGAGCACAGACTGCTCCACAACGAGGTGTCCAGCAGTGCGCGACGGCTCCACCAGCGGGCCGTGCGAATTCTCCATCCGACCCAGTGGACCCACCCCACGTGATGAAGGAGCCCCCATGGCAACACGCACTGTCACCATCGCCTCCAGCGTCGGCCTGCACGCCCGACCTGCTGCGCTATTCGTTCAGGCCGCCACCGCGACCGGCCTACCGGTGACCATCGCCAAGACCGGCGGCACGCCGGTCGACGCTCGCAGCATCCTGGGCGTCATGGCGCTCGGCGCCAAACACGGCGAGCAGGTCGTGCTCACCGCAGACGGCGCCGACGCCGACGCGAAGCTGGACTCACTCGTGGCATTGCTGTCACGCGACCTCGACGCGGAGTGACCCGATGACCCGACATGTCATCCACGGCATCGGGGTCTCGGCCGGAACGGCCTCGGGGCCGGTCGTCCATGTACGACCGGCCCCGGGCTTCGACCCGAATGAAGCCCCCACCACCGACGCCACCGCCGCCTCCCGTCGCGTCACCGACGCCCTAGAACAGGTAGCCACTGGCCTTGAAGCCCGCCTCGCCAAAGCCAGCGATCACGCCAAACCTGTCCTCCAGGCCACCGCGATGATGGCCCGCGACCCAGGACTGGTCACCGCGATCGACGGCAAACTCGGCACCGGGCTCGGACTGACCCGCGCCGTCCACGACGCCGTCGAGGACTACTGCGCCATGTTCGAAAGCTTGGGCGGCTACATGGCCGAACGAGTCACCGACCTGCGCGACGTGCGCGACCGCACCATTTGTCGACTGCTCGGCGTCGCCGAACCCGGCGTTCCTGACCTGCGCTCCCCCTCGGTCCTGGCCGCCCACGACCTGGCACCCGCAGAAACCGCCACTCTGGCCCGGGACAAAGTCCTCGGCATCGTGACCAGCGCCGGCGGACCGACCTCACACACCGCGATCCTCGCGGCGCAACTCGGCATCCCCGCCGTGGTGCAGGCCAAAGGCATCACTGACACCCCGGACGGCACCATCGTCGCCCTCGACGGCGGTGTCGGCGAAGTCGTCGTCGATCCCTCCCCCGCTGACATCAGCCAACTCTCTGAACGCGCCCGGCGCCGTTCCGCAGCCTTGGCGGGGTCCTCCGGAGAAGGTGCCACCTACGACGGACACAAGGTCGCCCTCCTAGCCAACATCGGCACCGCCGCTGACGCCCGCGCCGCGGCCGCTCAGGATCTGGAAGGATCCGGCCTGTTCCGGACCGAATTCCTCTTCCTGGACCGGGAAAGCGCTCCCACCCTGGACGAGCAAACCGCGACCTACACCGAGGTGCTGCGCGCCTTCGGCACACGCCGCGTCGTCGTACGCACCCTGGACGCTGGCGCAGACAAACCCCTGCCCTTCGCCGACCTGGGACCGGAAGAAAATCCCGCCTTGGGCCGACGTGGGCTACGTCTCGGCATGATCCGCGAGGACCTGCTCGACACCCAACTCAAGGCGCTCGCCGCCGCGTATCGGGCCACTGGGGCCGATATTCGAGTGATGGCTCCGATGGTCGGCACGGTCGAGGAAGCCGAATACTTCGCAGCGAAGGTCCGCGCTGTGGGCCTACCGAAGGTCGGCGTGATGGTTGAGGTTCCGGCGGCGGCGCTGCGCGCGGATCATCTGCTCTCCGTCGTGGACTTTGCTTCGCTGGGCACCAACGACCTGCAGCAATACACCATGGCTGCCGACCGGATGCAGGGTGAGCTGGCGACCCTGCTGGACCCGTGGCAGCCCGCACTGTTGCAGCTGGTTCGTTCCACCTGTGAGGGAGGACGGGCCACCGGCAAGCCGATCGGCGTGTGTGGTGAAGCTGGCGGTGACCCACTGTTGGCGTTGGTGCTGGTCGGATTGGGTGTGTCCAGTCTGTCGATGGCCCCGGGCAAAGTGTCCGCGGTGCGGGCGTCGCTGCGACTGCACGACTTGGCCACCTGTCAGCAGATGGCGGCGTACGCCGTCGCAGCTCGGACAGCGAAAGACGCCCGCAACGCCGTACAGGCGCTGGTGCATCCGCAGCTGCTCGATTTGCTGTGATCTGATCTGGTCTGATCTGCGGCCCCGGTGCGCTCCTTCGAGAGGGCGCCGGGGTCGTGTCATGTCCGCTCTCGCCTTCCGCTGGTGACGGCGTGCGCTGCCGCGAAAGGTCGGGAGCCATCGAGGATGAGAGTGTCTGTCCCCAACAGCCCCAACGGGGTGACGGCTTCGCTAGCGTGGCCGCATTACTCACCGACACGAAGGCCTCAGGAGACTCACATGCAGATCACCCCGGACACTGTCGCCTTGGTCACCGGTGGGGCTTCCGGTTTGGGTGAAGCGACCGTACGGCGCTTGCACGCTGCCGGGGCAGGAGTTGTCATCCTGGATCTGCCCACCTCCCGAGGGGTGCGTCTGGCTGAGGAGTTGGGCGCCCGGGTGCGCTTCGTCCCGGCTGATGTGCGGGAGGAATCACAGGTCACAGCTGGTATCGACGCTGCCCGGGAGTTGGGGACGTTACGGATCGCGGTGACCTGCGCGGGGGTAGCCACCCCGGGCCGCATCATAGGTCGGAGCGGTCCGTTGCCGTTGGAGACGTTCCGGACAGTCGTTGAGATCAACCTGGTCGGCACGCTGTCGGTGCTGCGGTTGGCTGCTCAGGAGATGCATCACCATGAACCAGTCGATGGGGATCGCGGAGTGGTGGTGATGACAGCGTCGATCGCGGCGTACGACGGACAGGTCGGTCAGGCGGCGTACGCGGCGAGCAAGGGAGGCGTGGTGGCGTTGACCCTTCCTGCGGCTCGGGAATTGGCGGATAAGCAGATTCGGGTGATGACGATCGCACCGGGCACGATGGAAACTCCGATGATGGCGGGGCTGCCGCAGGAGACCCGAGATGTCCTCGGGGCAAGCGTGCCGCATCCGAGCCGATTGGGCCGTCCGCAGGAGTACGCCGCTCTGGTCGCGCACATCGTGGACAATCCACTGCTCAACGGTGAGGTGATCCGGTTGGACGGGGCACTACGGATGCCGCCGCGGTGACCGTCCTAGAAGATGGGGTGGTCCGGGGTGACCTGGTGGCTGGAGCATCGCCGCGGATGAGGGAGGATGGAGCGTCGACCCCCAGGATTCCCGGCTGCTAGGAGACGTACCGCGCATGGCCCGCCGCACCTCGACCCCCACTGACCGTCCCGTCGAGGAGAACATCGTCGAGATTGACGTCGAGCGGGAGATGGAAAGCGCGTACCTGGAGTATGCGTATTCCGTGATCTACAGCCGGGCGTTGCCTGATGCCCGAGACGGTTTGAAGCCGGTGCAGCGGCGGATCCTCTACGGCATGACTGAGCTGGGCTTACGGCCGGAACGGCCGCACGTGAAGTCCAGCCGGATTGTCGGCGAAGTGATGGGTAAGTATCACCCGCACGGTGATTCAGCGATTTATGACGCCTTGGTGCGGATGGCTCAGCCGTTCTCGCTGCGATTGCCGCTGGTCGATGGACACGGCAACTTCGGGTCATTGGACGATGGCCCGGCGGCGTCACGGTATACCGAGGCTCGTCCGGCGTCGGCAGCGAGTTTGATGACCGGGGGTTTGGACGAGGACACCGTCGATATGGTGCCCAACTACGACGAAACGCTGACTCAGCCGGAGGTCATGCCTGCGGCGTACCCGAATCTGCTGGTCAATGGCGCGTCGGGGATCGCGGTGGGAATGGCGACCAATATGCCGCCGCACAACCTAGGCGAGGTCATCGGAGCGTGCCGATATCTCATCGAGCATCCAGATGCGACGCTCGAGGAATTGATGCGATTTGTGCCCGGTCCGGACTTGCCCGGTGGTGGTCGGATCGTCGGTTTGGATGGTGTCCGGGATGCTTATGCCACCGGGCGGGGGGTTTTCCGCACTCGCGCTACCGCGCATATCGAAAATGTCACGGCCCGCAAGAAGGGCATCGTGGTCACCGAGTTGCCGTATCTGGTCGGCACGGAAAAGGTGATGCAGAAGGTCAAAGACCTGGTGCAGAGCAAAAAACTGCAGGGGATCTCGGACCTGAAGGATCTCACCGACCGGAAGCACGGTTTGCGGCTGGTCATCGAGGTCAAAAACGGCTTCAATCCGGAAGCAGTGTTGGAGCAGCTGTACCGGTTGACGCCGATGGAAGACAGCTTCGGGATTAACAACGTCACTTTGGTCGACGGCCAGCCTCGCACGTTGGGTTTGCGGGAGCTGTTGCAGGTGTACGTCGACTTCCGCACCGATGTGGTGCGTCGCCGGACTGCGCATCGGTTGGCGCGCCGCGAGGAACGTCTGCACTTGGTTGACGGGCTGCTGTTGGCAATTGTCAACATCGACGAGGTCATTCGGATTGTGCGGGCCAGCGAGGACACTGCGGCCGCCCGGACATCGCTGATGGCGACGTTCACGCTGTCGGAGGCGCAAGCGACGTACATTTTGGACCTGCAGTTGCGCCGGTTGACGAAGTTCTCCCGCGTCGAGTTGGAGAAAGAAGCACAGGAGCTGCGGACCGCGATCGAAGGGCTGCGGGCGATCCTTGCCGATCACGGCGCGTTGATGGCGTTGGTGTCTGATGAGTTGGCGAAGGTCGCTGCGACACATGGGTCACCGCGACGCACCGTATTGCTGGAGGGGTCCGGAGCGACGGTGACTTCAGCGACGCCGCTGGAGGTCAGTGACGACCCGTGTTGGGTGCTGCTCAGTTCCACCCGTTTGTTGGCCCGCACCACCACCGACGGTCCGCTGTCAGACACTGGTGGTCGAGCAAAGCATGATGCGGTGGTGAGTCGGGTGCGTGCCACGGCGCGCGGGGAGATCGGTGTGGTCACATCGCTCGGCCGGGTGCTGCGGCTGCCGGTGGTGGAGTTGCCGACGCTGCCACCGACGTACGACGCTCCCACCGTGTCCGGGGGGGCGCCGTTGGCGGCATTCACCGATCTGGCGATGGGTGAGCAGCCGTTGTGTCTGGTGTCTTTGGCGGAGGACTCCCCCGGTGTGGCGTTGGGCACCGCGCAGGGCGTGGTGAAGCGAGTGACCTGTGACTATCCGCATGGCAAAGACGAATGGGAGACCATCGCGTTGAAGGACGGCGACCGCGTCGTCGGAGCCGTCGAATTGACTACTGGTGAGGAGCATCTGGTGTTCCTCACCGCGGCGGCTCAGTTGCTGCACTATCCGGCGTCGGCAGTGCGTCCACAGGGTCGCTCCGCTGGTGGCATGGCCGGGATCAAGGTGGCTGCCGGTGACGAGGTGATCTGGTTTGGTGCAGTCAATCCGGGTCAGGATGATCCGGTGGTGGTGACGATGGCTGGGGCGAAGGATGCCTTGCCGGGGACGCAGGTGCCATCGTCGATCAAGGTGACACCGTTTACGGAGTATCCGGCGAAGGGTCGCGCCACCGGTGGGGTGCGCTGTCAACGATTCCTGCGCAGTGAATCTCAGCTGGTGTTCGCCTGGGTCGGCGGGATGCCAGCCCGGGCCGCTGGCCCGAAGGGTGAACCGGTGGACTTGCCGCAGGAATTCGGGAAACGCGACGGATCGGGGGCACCTGTGGGTGCCTCAATCGCTGCGATCGCTGGGGCGTACGGCGACAGCGGCGGTGGCGCCCCGGAGGGGATGCGGAAGGCGGACTCCGACGCTGTGATCCCCGACAACGCAGGCCAACCCGTCGATAGAGATGGTGGCGACGGCGGTGATGTGGATTTGGAGACGGTACGTGCCACGTTACGGGCCGAAGATGCTCGACGATCCGCTCACAAGACGGTGGGCTTAGCTGCTGGTGACTCCCTGTTTGACCTGGACGACACGGCATCCGCACCCCGTCGCGTCATGGAACGTGACGGTGACGACCCAGACGACTTCAGCGACGCCGTACAGATCGGCCGCGACTGAGCGATATGACCTGGTGAGGATGTCACAGGCGCTTGGAGCTCCGTACTAGACGTGTCGATGGGGTCAGCAGCCCCGAGGTGACCGTGGGCATGGTGGTGCACTGACCGAGGTGTCCTGCAGCGCGGATCAACCTGGACTGG
Organism: Austwickia sp. TVS 96-490-7B; assembly: GCF_019331795.1. GTDB lineage: Bacteria > Actinomycetota > Actinomycetes > Actinomycetales > Dermatophilaceae > Austwickia. The sequence continues at coordinate 165,702 of NZ_JAHPZL010000008.1, read as the reverse complement.
CCAAACGGCTAGTCCAGGTTGATCCGTTCGGCGGTACTGCCGATATGGCGAGTCCCCCTAGCGTGAGTGATGCCGGGAGACATCCTGCGCATCTCTCCACTCGAGGAGGTGAAACCCATGATCGACGTGCTGTCCCAACAGAACCTGCCCACGGTCGAGACCGATGACGAAGAGGCCGCGTGGAGCCTCCTGTCCATTGCCTGCTGACGGCATATCTACTCGCCGCGTCAGCATTCGATTTTCCACATCGACATTGACACTATCTCCGGAAAGGAGGGTGACAATGAGTGACGTCCTAGCTTATCAAGAGCTTCCGACCATGGACATCGATGAGACTGAGGCCGCATGGAGCATTCTCTCCATTTGGTGCAGCTGAGATCGGGTGGTTTAAAGACCACTGCGAGACAACATGTCACCCCACACCTTTGTGTCCGGCGAACCGATTCGCCGGGCACAAAGTTTTCACTATGAATAAAGCATTGCTGTTTGGAAGGCGCTACGTGTCCAACTATGCATTTGTCAGTGAGTGTCATGATCTTCATGTCACCTACGACGCCCGGTCAGCAAATCCCACTGCGGTCCTGCATGGGGTGAACGTCTCGGCGTCACCAGGAGAGCTGGTGGCTGTGGTCGGACCTTCGGGCAGCGGGAAGTCGACGCTGTTGCACGCACTGGCGGGGTTTGTCCAGGCCAGCCAGGGGGCAGTGCGGCTGTTAGGGCGGGATATCACCAGGGCGTCTCAAGCGCAGGTGTCCGCCGTGCACCGCAGTGGCGTGGGTTTCGTCTTCCAATCCTACAATCTGATCCCCTCATTGCCAGTTTTAGAGAATGTTCTCCTTCCGGCACGTTTCGCCGGCAAAAGAGTGGACAAGAATCGGGCCGCTCACTTACTGGAAAGGTTTGGTTTGGGGCGACAGATGGCGCAACGTACCGGAAGTCTTTCTGGTGGGCAGCAGCAGCGAGCTGCGATCGCTCGGGTTGTATATGACCAGCCGAGCGTCGTGTTTGCCGACGAACCGACCGGAGCATTAGATACCACGAATGGTCGACTTGTCCTCGACGCATTGAAGGATCTGACCAGTGACGGTGTCACTGTCGTGATGGTGACTCATGATCTCCAAGCCGCTGCCCGCGCTGACCGGGCGATTGTCCTCAGAGACGGCGTGGTCAGTCAGATCCTAGAACGGCCCAGCGCAGATGCCCTGTTCGCTGAAACAGCGGAGCATATCGATGCTTGACCTGGCATGGCATGACGCCGTAGAACACCGTCTCGTCTGGATCGGGGTCCTCCTCGTTGCCGCTGCGGTGTCGCTGTTTACGACCCTGTGTTTCACGGCAATGTTCACCGCTGCCGCATCGGATCCCGCAGCGTTTAGTACGCCGTACGGCCGGGATGTGATGCTCAAAATGACCAGCAACCTGCTGTTTTTGTCTGGCATACCGGCTGTGCTCATCGTGGCGACGGTGCTCAGCACGTTGACCACGCAACTCGGTGAGGTGCACGCTTTGTGGCGGTTAGCTGGCGCGAGCCCCCGCCAGGTCATTGGGGTTTTCACCATGCAGGTCGTCCTCGCCTGCGTCACCGGGTCAGTGGTCGGCGGTGTCATCGCTGTGCCTTTCCACGATTCAGCGCAGCGGATGATGAGTCGTGGTTCCGCCGTACGGTTGGCCGACCAGGCTGGATTGTCGAGCGTCGCTGGGGTGCTTTGTTCGATGCTGTTGGTCTCGTTGTGGGGGGTCCTCGCGGGGATTCGACCAGCAGTCAGAGCATCGAGGACGTCTCCGCTCACTGGTCGCGAAGCTGACCGGTCAGCGCCACCGAGTCGCTACCGGGCCTTCCCAGCGCTGCTGTTCGTGGCATTCGTCCAGATTCCCGTGCTGGTGCCGCTGCTCATGTCCACGGATGACATGGCCCGCAAAGCTCCGGCAGAGCCAGCGCTGATGGGAGTGGTGCTCGCCCTGCCTGCCGGATGGATGCTGGTCATCACGTTGGCCTTAGGCGCGCCGCTCTATCTAGGACCGGTCATGCGGTTGTGGACAGCACTGCCTGGACTGACGCGCTGGACGCCCTGGCGGGTCGCCCGGCATATCGCGATGAGTCGAGCCACTCAATCCGCCGCGACGGTCATCCCCTTGATGATGGGGATTGGGATGTTTGCCTGCTTTGACATGATGACGACGTGCGCCAGAAATATCACCGGCCCGTCAGGCGACCCTATCAATGTGTTTGACGGTGTCCTCATGCTCACTCCGGTGGGGGTGATCGGAGCGATCGGCAGTGCAGCGGTGGTGTTCATGGCTTCACAACGACGCATCGACGACGTCACTCACCTGCGGATCGCTGGCGCATCCCCAGGAGCGAGCATGGCGGTCTTTTTGAGTGAATCCGTGATCTATGTGGCGACGGCGGTGTTGATTGCCCTGACATCTGGGGTGGGCATGTGGGCCTTGATGTCGTGGTCGCTGTCTCGGTGGGGCCGGCCGGTGGAGTTGGCCGGGTTGGACGTCACCGGGTCGGTGACGGTAGCGCTCGTCGGCGGAGCAGCGACCATCCTCATCGTGACCTCGTGTGGAGCATTGGCGTGGCGCCGTCCGCTGGTCACAGCGTCAGCGACCTAATGCGGTGATCACCCCCGGATGCGAGGACATCAACACCTCAGTGGACTGTCGACGATCGGAGCACCACCGTCATGTTCAGCGAAGTCCCCTTCTTGACCGCATCCGACGAGTTTTACTGCCCGCCGACAGTGACGACGCGTCCTTTCCACGTGCCGTCCCGCCCCGGCTGGGATGTGTGGTGCAGCCCTGACTGGGTGTTTCATCGTCCCTGTGATGCAGACACCCCGCATCAGGGCTGGAAAATCCATGTCAGCGCTGTCGAAGAGCAAGCTCAGTCCGTGCTCTCTCGGGCTGCGGTCGTCGCTCAGGACTTGCAGGTCAGCTTCAAATACCTCCCCAACCGAGAAAAATTCCTATGGCGCAATAGCAAAAACTGCGACCGACGACACGCCGGGAAGTTCATTGCGTTCTTTCCCACTGCTGACCAGCTACCCCAGCTCCTGCCGGCATTAGAAGAACACCTCGGCGACACTGACGGCCCTTACATCTTGTCGGACCGACGGTGGAAGAAAGCTCCGATCTTCCTGCGGTACGGCGTATTTCGTCCGTACCAAACGACTGACGGACCGGATGTCAGGCTCCGAGACCCGCATGGACATGCAGTGGAGGACAGCCGATCATTGACGTTTACGGTCCCCGATTGGGCTCCCATTCCCCCCATTTTGACCTCATGGCTCCCCGACGTGACTGGGCACAGCCGAGCACAACTGCCCTTCACCATCGACTCCGCGATCTCTTTCTCAAACGCCGGTGGAATCTACCGCGGCACCTACGAGTCGACGGAAGTGGTGGTGAAAGAAGCGCGTCCGCACGCCGGGTTGGACCGGACCGGCACAGACGCCGTCACTCGACTCGATCGGGAACGAATTGCGCTGACCAGCGTCGACGTGGGACGAGCGGTGCCCACCATCCTGTACGCCGGGCATCACTGGGAGCACCACTACCTGGTGGAGACGTGCCAGCCAGGTGTCCCGATGCAGATCTGGTCGTTGCACGGTGCTCCCCATCGGCAGGTTGACGACGACATCGCCGACCGTTGGGCGAGATCCTGTCAGCGGGTTCTCGCGTCGCTGCGCGCCATCCTGGATGGCCTTCATCAGCAGGGCTGGGCGCACCTGGACATCCATCCAGGAAACGTGCTGGTGGATCCCGACACGATGGACGTCTCACTGATCGACTTCGAAAATGCCCTCCCGATCGATGCACCCCCGTGTGAACAGCCCATGGCGGCTCTGGGGTTCGGCTTGCGCGGCGTGCACTCTCCCTGCCGCCACGATCACTATGGCCTGACCCGGATCGCAGCGACGACGCTGTGGATCTCCCGGGCGGAAAGCGTGCTGGAACCGGATCATCTCCACACAGTCCTGCGGCTCGCCCGCCAGGATCGGACGCATCCCTGGTTACGTCCCGGCCGCCCCGCCACCGACGCCCTGCTCGATCTGATCGAGTCCATCACCCACGATATGTCGCAGCATGACACCCCGCTGCGTCCTGTCGGTTACGTACGTCCGCTACCTCGCCTCGAGGATCGCCACTGGGAGGCAGTGTTACGACGCGGCATCACCGACGCGGTCGATGCCCACCACCAACCGGGGCGCCGCTATCCCGTGCATCATCGGGCGCTCACCGCGGGGTGGACCGGGCTAGGCAGCGGTGCCGCAGTGATCGATCGGATCTGCGGTCGAATCCCGGATATCCCAGACGGCATGACAACCCATCTGGGATTGATGGACGGCTTGGTGGGCGATCTCTTAGCGACCGAAGAGGATCATCCGAATGAAGTGCAGGTGATGGTGGATGATCGGTTAACGGAATTGCTCGCAGTGTCGGGAACTAGCGTTCACAGTGGGCTTCCAGGAGTGCTACTCGGCTTGGTGCGATTGCATGCGGTGCGTGATCACCCAGAGATTCTTTCTCGGGTCGTAGAGGTGATACGGCAGTTGGCGCGAGACTACGTAGAAAACTCGGGCTTCATCACGCAAGTCAGGCAGAATCGCGGGAATCACCCGCGCTTCCAGTCGACTGGTTTGCTATATGGCAATATGGGTCTGGCATGGTTGTTCTATATGGCGCGCGAAGTGCCCGGGGTCGACGTAGGGCGCCTTGAGGACGCTTGCGCAGTGGCGTTACGTCGAGAATTCGAGGGTTATCTCACCATCGAGGGTCGCATGCTCGCCGATCAAGGACGACGAGGGCTGTCATATGTGGCGACCGGAAGCGCAGGGTGGGGGTTGATACTGCCGCTGGTGCCTGACAGCTTGTGGCCACCGGGCCTAGCAGGGAGGCTGCCCGAGCTGAGGAACGCTTGCGACGCGCCAGGTGCGATGTTCCCTGGTTTGTTCAACGGGTACGCCGGGCTGGTGTGGGGTTTCACCCGGTTGAGTGCCTGCATGGGCGATTCTGAGGCGGCAGCGACCGGCACGGCACGGTTGCATCGTTGCCTGGAACGCCAGGCCCTCGGTCGCGGCACCACTGGGGAGGGTGCCATGGTGTGTGGGGATGGGTGTCGGCTCACTGCGGACCTCGCCACCGGAAATGCGGGAATCTTAGTGGCATTGCGGGGACTGTCCTGCGATGGTGATCTGCTCGATGTGACTCTGTCGACGCTCGGAGCGTCGTAAGCGCTCTGGTGGTTGACGATGCGATGCGCCCAAGATCTGATCCAGACAGCATCCGCCCCACGGGCCCCACAAGTGCGGCTCTGCCTGCTGTTTTCGACCCGGGAGTACGCTCTATTCCACGACCTCGTGGTAGAGCATCGGTGGACTGAGGAGACTGCAATGGTGGGCCGCCACATCACTGCGGTCGTCGCAGACGACGAAGCGTTCGTCCGGAATGCGCTCCGCACGTATCTCAGCGCTGATGGGGATATCGAGGTGGTCGCTGAAGCCATCGACGGTCGCGATGCCCTCGACCAGGTGGCCGCGCATGATCCAGACGTCTTGTTGTTGGATCTGCAAATGCCGGACCTGGATGGCATTGAGGTGACCCGTCAGCTGAGAGCCAGACAGTGCAGGACCCGGGTGCTCGTTGTCACCGCACATCTCAGCGATCGCTATGTGGCTCCGGCGTTACTTGCCGGAGCCAGCGGCTATCTGGTCAAAGACTGCGTCCCGCGCCGTATCCTCCAGGCCGTGCGGGACGTCGCTGAGGAAGAGCTCTCTATCGACCCGCAGGTCACCCGCTACCTCATCGAAACAGCTGGCCGGATGACTCCTCCCCCACACCACTCAGTAGAACTCACCGACCGAGAACGCCAAGTCCTCGAAAAGTTATGCACCGGCCTCAGCAACAAAGAAATGGCAGATGAGTTGATGCTCGCCGAATCCACCATCAAGTACTACCTGTCTGGTCTGATGCAGAAATTTGACAGTCGTGATCGTGTCCAACTCGTCATCTCCGCTTTCCGTTCCGGCGTCGTCCGGTAGCCGCTTACGCGGCCCGGTCCACCAGTTGCCGCAGTGGTTGGCTTGGCTGGTGTCAGTGCTGACTGTCGCCGGGATGATCGACGACGTCCGGGTGATGGTGATGGACTTGATGGCGACAGGTCTGGGATGGCACACCGCTGTGCGACTCTGGGTGCTCTCCGGTTTTGGTGGCACCGGGTTGGCCTTGTCATTTCGCCCTCGATGGGCGCCGCTGCCATTCCTCGTGCTAGTGGCAGCGCTGCCGTTCCTGCCTGACCATTCAGATCCACATCTAGCAATGTTGCTGCTGTTAGGACTGGCTGCTGGAGTCCTTGACTGGGCCCGTCTGCTATCCATGGTGATTCCATTGCTGATGGTGGCGACAGCGACAGCGAGATCTGACAGTCCTGGCCGGGATCACACCGAACTGATCGTGACGACCATCATGGTCGCAGCTCTCGGCCGAGTGATCTGGGTCATCGCGACACGCCAACAACAGGCCCAACGAGAAAACGAAACGTTAGTGCTGGCAGCAGTCGCCCGCGAAGAAGCCGCCGCCGCCCGAGCGGCGCAGTTGCACCTGCGATACGAACGCCAACGGCACCAGTTGAGTCAGGAACTTCACGACGTTGTCGCCCACGAATTGACCCGCATCTGCATGGAAGCCGGGGTCGCAGCGCAAGAGTCGACGGACCCAGACCTTCACCGACGTTTTGAAGAGCTCGCCGATACCGCCCGGCGAGGACTAGGTGAGATGCGGCGTCTTATGGCGCTCTTCGACACCCCCGACGATGAGGAACCCCCGGGGCCTGTCCCCCGCTCGCCCCTTCAAATCAGCCTGCCGGTGGCGCTCGCACAGGCACAGGCCTACCTGGAACAGATCGGTGTGACCGTCGTCGTGGAGGATCGGGTCCACCGCCAGTTGTCGTATTCGGTATCAAGTGCTGCCGAAGCGGTGCTACGAGAAGCGACCACCAATGTCGCCAAGTACGCACCGCCGGGCAGCACCTGCTCCGTGATGGCACTGACCACAGACACCGAGTTAGTGGTGGAGGTGCGCAATCTCATCGCCGAACCCTGTACGACGCCGACCTCGCCCCCGTCAGGTTTTGGCCTGAATCTGTTGTGCGCTCGCGTGGAGAGTGTGGGCGGTCAGGTCACGGTTTGTACTGATGACGGGTGGTGGGTGCTGACAGCGACGTGGCCGGTCGGGTGATGGAGTTACCCGACCGGCCACGCTGGTCATATGGTGTCGCGTTGCTGCTCAGTCAACGTCTTCGTCGACCCAGTCGAGGGTCTTGGTGACGGCTTTCTTCCAGTTCCGCACGAGCTTGTCCCGCTTGTCTGTGTCCATTTCAGGGGTCCACCGGGTGTCTTCAGCCCAGTTGGCGATGACGTCTTCCTCGCCCTTCCAGAAGCCAACGGCGATTCCCGCCGCGTACGCCGCTCCGAGCGCGGTGGTCTCGGCAACCTGCGGCCGGACGACCGGCACACCGAGGATGTCGGCTTGGAACTGCATGAGGGTCGCGTTGGCGGTCATGCCGCCGTCGACTTTCAGCTCAGTCAGTTCGACGCCTTGGTCACGAGCATCGGCGACCATCGCTTCCATGACCTCGTAGGTCTGGTAGGCGGTGGCTTCCAGCGCAGCCCGAGCGATGTGACCTTTGTTGACAAACCGAGTGAGACCGACGAGTGCGCCACGAGCGTCGCTGCGCCAGTGTGGCGCAAACAGCCCGGAGAACGCGGGCACGAAATAGGCGCCACCGTTGTCATCCACAGCCGCGGCGAGTTTTTCCACTTCCGGGGCGGTGGTGATCATGCCGAGGTTGTCCCGGAGCCACTGGATCAGTGACCCGGCGACGGCAATGGATCCTTCGAGGGCGTAGACCGGCTTGTTGTCACCGATCTTGTAACAAACCGTCGTCAACAGACCGTTCTTGCTGGTGACAGCTTCTTCACCAGTGTTGATGAGCATGAAGCAGCCCGTGCCGTAGGTGTTTTTGGCCATGCCTTTGGTGAAGCAGGCCTGACCGAAGGTCGCCGCCTGCTGGTCGCCGAGGTCACCGGCGATGGGCGTGTCAACGAGCAGACCTTGCTTGCGGCCATACCCGTAGATCTCTGAGGATGACTTGATTTCCGGAAGCATCGACATTGGAATACTCATGTCGGCGCAAATCTTTTCATCCCAGGCGAGTTGACGCACATCCATAAGCATGGTGCGGGAGGCGTTAGTGACATCTGTGACGTGGACGCCGCCATCGATGCCGCCGGTGAGATTCCAGATGACCCAGGTGTCGGTGTTGCCGAACAACAGGTCACCTCGCTCAGCCTTCTCACGGGCCCCTTCGACGTTGTCGAGGATCCATTTTACCTTCGGGCCAGAGAAATACGTCGCCAAGGGCAGACCGCAAACCTCTTTGTATTTGTCGACGCCCTCATCGCCGGCGAGCTGATCGCAAATCTTCTGGGTGCGGGTGTCTTGCCAGACGATGGCGTTATATACCGGCTTTCCGGTGGTCTTGTCCCACACCACCGCAGTCTCACGCTGGTTAGTAATGCCGACCGCGGCGATGGAGTGACGGTTAATCTCGGCGCGGGTCATGCATTGCCCTACGGCTTCGCGAACATTGTCCCAGATCTCGTCCGGGTTGTGCTCAACCCAACCGGCCCGAGGGAAGATTTGCTCGTGCTCGAGCTGGCCTACGGACACAATCTGTCCGCCGTGGTCAAAGAGGATCGCGCGGGAGCTCGTGGTGCCCTGATCGATCGCCAGGACATACTTCTTGTCACTCATCTGTCATGCCTTTCACGTCTTTGTGGTGGGGGTGAGCCAGGGATTAGTGTCAATCTAAGATACCGAGACTCATTGATAAATTAATGAGCCAGATGGCGGTGACGCTCAGAAAGCGCTGGCGAGCAAACCTGCGAGCACAGCTCCGATAATGGGGCCCACAACCGGGACCCAGGCGTAGGACCAGTCGCTGGCTCCCTTGCCCTTGATCGGCAAGATCGCGTGAGCGATGCGCGGCCCGAGGTCACGAGCAGGGTTGATGGCGTACCCAGTCGGGCCACCAAGGCTGGCACCGATTCCGACCACCAACAGGCTCACTGCGAGCGGACCAACCTCAGTCTTGGTCTCGCCGAACTTGAGGATGACGTAGACCAGGACGAACGTGGCAATGGCTTCAGTGATGAGGTTCCACAGGTAGCTGCGGATGGCCGGCCCGGTAGAGAAGCATCCCAGTTTGGTTGCTGCATCTTCTTCCTGGTCGAAGTGGTCTTTGTAAGCGACATAGGCCAAAACAGCACCGATGAAAGCGCCGATCATTTCAGCAGCCAGATAGACAACGGTGCTGGTCGCAGTGACGTTCACGCCTTTGGCGTATTCGGTGGCACCGTTGGCCAACAAGCCCAGCGTCACTGCAGGGTTCAAATGAGCCCCCGAACGGTAAGCGGCGTAAACGCCTGCAAATACTGCGAGTCCCCACCCCCAGTTGACCATCAAGGTTCCGCCTGCATTGCCTTTAGTCTTACCTAAACAGACGTTGGCGACGACACCGATACCTAAGAGGAGCAAGATCGCCGTGCCAATAACTTCTGAGAAGAAGACGGTGGACAGGCTGACGGTTCCGGCTGACGCCGACCCGAGGATTATGTTCATGCTTTGACTCAATTCTGCGCGGACGTCGTTGTACGACAGATGTTTCGATGAAGAGGGCTGTCCTCACCGAGGTGAAGCTTCCAACAACTGACTCATTTCCAGCACTGGCAGCTCCGTCGAGCCATTTAGGCCCTGGATTCAGCTGAAGGCACGCCCGTAGGCGTGCCTTCAGCTGCCCAATCTCCTTCGTTTGGGCAGGGATAGACCTGTCCAAACGGAGAAAAACTACTCGGTACGGATGAGGGTGAGCTTAGTCGGACAATCGCCCAACTCATAGCCTGCTTATATCGCTCCACCCTCGATTTTGTTGCGCTTGCGCAACAAAACAGGCGTCAGGCCATCGGCACTAGGTCTTGCACGGCGTTGCGGGCGGCGCTGGCAGCAGCATCACTGTCTTCGGCCTCGGCCGCCGCTTCACCCTCAGCACGTGCCCGGGATGCCTCGATCTCGCGGGTAGTGCGTGCGTCGTCCCAGCCCAGCAGCGGAGCGACGATCGCGGCGATCTCTTCCAAGCAGGACGCTCCGCGATCACGCATTTCGTAGTCGAGACGGATCCGCTTGAGCAGAATGTCATCCAGGTGCAGTGCGCCTTCGTGAGTGACTGCGAAGGCCACTTCAGCGCGAAGGTAGGCCGGCGCTCCGACGAGACGCCCACCGAGGGACGGCTTCTCGTCGATCATCGCCATGATGGTCTCGATCTCGTCGCCGTACCGGTCGAGCAGGTGCTGGACCGTCTCAGTGCTCCAGCCGCGCTCTTTGGCGATGACGTGGGCACGAGCGGCGATCCCGCGATAGCGGGCGGCACCCACCAGAGGCGTCTCATCAGTGACGCACGGGTAGGTGGCGAGGCCCTGCTTGCCGTGCATCTGGGTGATCGCGAAGTCGACAGCATCTTCAGCCATCACCCGGTAAGTGGTGAGTTTGCCACCGGCGATGGCGCACATACCGGGCGCAACCTCGCTGACGGTGTGCTCGCGGCTGACCTTCGCCGATGCGGACTCGTCCTTCACCTTCGGCTGCAGCAGCGGGCGCAGACCGGCGTACGTGCCGATGATGTCGTCTCGGGTGAGCTTGTCGGCGAGCACTGCATTGGCGTGTTCGAGGACGTAGTCAATGTCGGCGGAAGTAGCGACCGGGTGGGCAAGGTCCTCGTGCCAGGCGGTGTCAGTGGTCCCGATCACCCAGTACCGCTGCCACGGGATGATGAAGAGGACGGACTTCTCGGTGCGCAGGAAGATCCCCGTCTCGCCTTGGATGCGCTCCTTAGGTACGACGATGTGGATGCCCTTTGAGGCCAAGACGCGCAGCCCGGCGTCGTCCCGGACGAGATCTTGGGTCTGCTCGGTCCAGACACCGGTGGCAGCGATCACGTACTTCGCTTTGACGAAGCGCTCCATGCCGGTTTCCAGGTCCCGCACGGTGGCGCCGTTGACGCGTCCGGTGTCGTCCTTGGAGAAGCCAACGGCCTGGGCGCGGGTCGCGGCGAGCGCCCCGAATCCGGCGGCGGTGCGGACCAGGTCGATGACCAGGCGGGCGTCGTCGACGCGGGCGTCGTAGAAGCGGATGGCTCCGGTCAGGGCGTCGTCACGGATGCCGGGGAAGAGTCGCTTGGCTCCGGACTTGCTGTAGTGCTTTTGGATCGGGACGCCAGCTTTGCCGCCGGCACCGATCTGGGCGAGCATGTCGTACATGCCGACGCCGATGGCGCTGTAGCTGCGTTCGATGACGGGCATTTTCAGCGGCCACAGGAAGGGCTGCGCTTTGACCAGGTGGGGTGCGGTGCGGGTGAGTAGCAGGCCGCGTTCTTTGAGGGCTTCGGCGACGAGCGCGAAGTCCAGGTTGTAGAGGTAGCGCAGGCCACCGTGGACGAGTTTGCTGGACCACTGGGAGGTGCCACCGGCCCAGTCTTGGGCTTCGATGATCGCGACGCGCAGTCCTCTGGTGGCTGCGTCGAGGGCGATGCCTGCTCCGGTGACGCCTCCGCCGACAACGAGGATGTCTACTCCGTCGTCGTCGGACATAGCCAGCAGGGCTTCTTCGCGGCTGGCCTTGGTCAACGCCGTTGTCACTGTTCCTCCTGAGGTGGCCTCACCGGGGCTCGCGACGGTGGGGCGACGTGTGGGTTTTAGGCCACCTCCGCGCATCGAGGAGCGGCCTCTGACGCTCATCGTCACCCCGACTGAGAAGACGATCAAGTGGCATGCACGTTTGCGCAGGCCTAGGATCGGCTGATGCACGAAAGCGATCGCGTCTACGAGGCCGCAGCCCTCTATTACCTGCAGGACGAGACGATGGAGAGCATCGGATCCCGCCTCCAGGTGTCTCGATCTACGGTGTCCCGGATGCTTAAACAGGCCCGAGATTCCGGGATTGTCCGGATCAGCGTGGCGCCTGCCGAGGCGCTGACCTCACCATTGGCCGAACGCCTCCGATCCGCCTTCACCGTATCGGCTCATGTAGTCCCAGTAAGAGATTCGGCAAATATAGCGACTCGATTGGATGCCGTAGCTCGACAGGCCGCAGCTCTGCTGGGCGACCTCATCACCGACGAGACAATCGTCGGTGTCGCCTGGGGTACGACGATGAGCGCGGTGTCTTCCCATCTGCCTTCGGCGGCAACTCGCGGCAGTGAAGTAGTCCAACTCAACGGCGCTGCCAACATGACCACCTCGGGGGTGGCGTACGCCAGTGAAATCTTGGCTCGGTTTGGGCGGGCTTTCGACGCGCACGTGCACAACTTCCCCGTACCGGCGTTCTTCGACTACCCAGACACCAAAGCTGCACTATGGCGAGAGCGTTCAGTGCGACGCGTGTTGGATCGGCAGGCACGGATGGACATTGCCGTGTTTGGCGTCGGCACCTTCGCTGGCCCCATGCCCTCCCATGTGTATTCCTCGGGTTACCTCTCCTCTGAAGACATCGCTGAACTCCTCCGACAGGGAGCAGTCGGGGACATCTGCACCGTGGCGTTGCGAGAAGACGGGACATATGCCGACATCCCCCTCAATCAGCGGGCTTCAGGTCCGACACCAGCAATGCTCGCTCAGGTCCCGCGACGGGTCTGTGTTGTTGCTGGGCAGCATCGGGCCCAGGCAACATTGGGTGCCTTGCGGTCGGGGGCAGTCACCGACTTGATCATCGACGAGCAGACCGCCCGCTCACTCCTGGATCGGGCGACGCCACGCAGCCGACCTGCCGGGACCCACTGAACGCGCTCGCACCTCTGAGCACCATTGCTGCACAACCGGACCCACACGAAGCTCACCCGGCTTGATCAGCACCAGGGCGTCCTTTCGTAGAGTGGTTTGATGACCGAAGCGTGCGCGACCCCACCCGCCTCTCCTGGTTCCCTTCGTGCTCACGCAGGGTGTTCACGCATGTGGGACGCCGAGGACACACCCGTATGGGGGACCGCGTCACCGGCATTGTTCTGGCTCGCAGTGGAGCAACCCGGCCCGTGGGGCACGAAAGCATTCACCCAATCCCGGTTGGATCCCTCAGTAGGCGCCGCACTGGAGCAGCAGGTCACTGCCGCGGGTGGACGCGCTGTGCTGATGCGGTCGGTCAGTGACCGCCGGGAAAGCACCGCTGGGGTGCCGGTCCGCGTCTTCCTCGCGGGGGGCGCCGCAAGCAACGACCCTTGGCTCATGACGGGGTTATTCGTTGATCCTTCAGTGCTGCTGCACCTGCCCTGGGAGAAAATCGCTGCGGGTGATCGGGCTGCCGCGCAGCGAGCCCTGCCTGAGCTGGCCTTGCAACGTATGCCGGTCCTGCTGGTCTGCACCAATGGCAAACGTGACGTGTGCTGCGCCGTACGTGGTAGAGCAGTTGCTGCATACGCTGCAGGTCAACGACCATCGGCAGTCTGGGAGTGTTCGCATACTGGCGGTCACCGCTTCGCCCCTACTGGGGTATCACTTCCTTCAGGGGCGACATTTGGGCGATTCGACGGCCCCTTGGCGACCGCTACCTGGGATGCGTCAGTGAACGGACAGTTGCCTGCCGCAGCGATCGGCGGGCGTCACCTGCGTGGCCTTGCCCATCTGACCTGCGCCCAACAGGCCGCTGATGCTTTTCTTCGTGCCCACATCGGCGAACTCGACATCGCGGCACTGCAGGTCACCTCAACGACAGATGTCAGCGCTAATGACCTCACCGAGGTGAAGCTGCGCCACCGCGACGGCCGGTCCTGGACGGTTCACGTCAGTGCAACCACTGCTGCTGGCCCACCGGTGTCTTGCGGCGGCACATCCGTGGCCTCGACGTCGTACGCCGTCACCCTGATCGGTTGACCTCAGCGAACACCCACCGCCAGAGCTTGACCGACAGGGAGCGCTAGCAATGCCTGGCCTGGCGATTCCCGGCCTGGCCGACAGCTTAAGGAACCAAACGATTTGACGCTGAATGCACCGTCACTGGAGGGAAAGAACCCCGACGTGTCGCGGTCCCTCCAATTGGCTGCCAGGCGCCACCATCTACCCGAAAATCTGCAGTCAGGACGGCCGTCAACACCGGCGTAAACGAACCCACTCGGGTATATGAATGTCGAATATCCCCACTGGGGTAAGCCCCACCCATCGACCGCGTCGCACCCGATGAATGCCCATCACCAAAATCATAAATAAAATGGTCCAAGGCGATGCGGAAATCCACCGCACGACCCAATAGCGACACTGAACGCACCTGACCAGGGCGATATCCCTGCGCAGACCACGACGCCGCAAAAAACACCGGCAGCCGCACCAACGAGCGCTGTCCCACTGGTTGCATCGAACCACCTGGAGACGCGAACGGCGTCCGCGCAAACTCAGCCTGCACATCAGCTAAGGTCAAATCAGGACGGGAAGGCTTCATTAACGTATTAGGAAAACAGCTTCTGCCTACAAGTGTCCAAGACTCATTTGAATCAGCTGGCCGCGAGTAAACGCGGGTCATTACCCCAAGACTGTCCGGCTCGCGAGCACACATCATGCGAGCAGACTGGCAGTCAGCATCACCCCCTTCTGCTGTATTACCAGGGCAATCAGGGGCTTGCCTATATTCCATTTTTGCCGCACCCCCAGCAATGATCGGAGATCCAAATGTTTTTAGGCCTTCAGCATTACCGTGAACCCTCCTGGATCCCGCACTTGATAACCCATCATCAGACAGAGAATTATCCCAAAAGACATCATCACTCATAACCAGTGAGGCAGACAAGCCAAGAGCAAGAAATACCCCGGTATGCAAGTTGGCCATCAATGCCCCCTTGTAGAATTGCCGCCACCGAGCGGCCTCTCGATCCTCTGAATCAACCAGCCCGTTCTTTTGTATTTTAGATAAACAGTGAATGAAAAAACAACAGGCTCCGCAAAGTCGGCTAATTTCCTCCCTTCGATGGAAGCTTTATAAGCCTCGGTTCCCTGCAGTGCAATGCTGACTATGCTCGCATTATCAATTGGTTTACTGTCAATAATGGAAGCTTCAATTAAGGTTACATCAGGGCCACTTAAATGCCACTTTTTAGAAAGTGCCTCACGGGCGCCTCCATCTCTCACTGCGCAAGACTTAAGGTCCTTCTCGCATAGTTTTAGGATTTCACCAGGCGAGGGCTTCATCAGCACCTGAGCGGCAGCTTCGAAAAAATACTTTGTGAAAGCAACGGCGCCTTCGTCAGACTTGACTTTTGCGGCGCTCGGCATGTTCGCGATCACGTCGAACGTTTCGGGTGACGCCGACGGGATGGTCGTTGGTGCCGCCATCGCGGACGATGCCGGTGATGGCGGCGCCATCTTGACACCGCCAGGCGGACCTTCAACAGCTGAGCCACACGCGGCCAGAGCCCACAGCCCCACCACCACCGCCCCAGCAACGACACCACCGGGACGCGCGCATCCCCGACGAGCAACCACAACTGACCCCCACACAGTGAACTCAACCCCTAGTGCCTACCCCACCCCCGGGACAGACCACCCCCAATTAAGACAACAAGACGCACACCTGTCCAACTCCACCGGATACAAGGATGGTGGCGGGTCGGCATCTGCCTTGACCCGCCACCCTTCACAGCAGAACTGTCAGCTCATACTGAGCGCCCGAGCCCGCTCAGGCGTCGATCCGTTCACGATCCAGATCGTGAGCTGCCTCCACGATGAAATCTTTCCGTGGAGCGACATCACTACCCATGAGCAGCGCAAACACGCGCTCAGCTGCTTCAGCGTCGGCCAAGGTCACCCGCCGTAAAGTCCGGGCGCCTCGATCCATTGTGGTCTCAGCCAACTGGTGGGCGTCCATCTCCCCCAGGCCCTTATATCGTTGAGGTTCTTTCACGTTGCGCCCAGATTTGCGTAGCCGAGTCATCGTGGCCCGCATCTGAGCTTCGTTGTAGGTGTAAATCAGTTCGTTTTTCTTCGACCCAGGGTTGACCACTTCGATGCGATGCAGCGGCGGCACAGCTGCATACACTCGGCCCGCCGCGACCAGCGGTCGCATGTATCGGAAGAACAACGTCAGTAGCAACGTCCTAATGTGGGCGCCATCAACGTCCGCATCGGTCATGATGACGATCTTCCCGTAACGCACAGCATCCAAATCAAAACTGCGACCCACGCCAGCGCCGACGACCTGAATAATCGATGCGCACTCGGCATTTTTTAGCATGTCTCCCACGGAGGCTTTCTGCACGTTGAGGATCTTGCCTCGAATGGGCAGCAACGCTTGGAAATCACTGTCCCGCGCCAGCTTAGCCGTGCCCAAAGCTGAGTCACCTTCGACAATGAACAGCTCAGTCCGGTCGATGTCATTGCTGCGACAGTCTGCAAGTTTCGGCGGCAACGTGGAGGTTTCCAACGCATTTTTACGGCGTTGATTTTCCTTGTGCGTGCGGGCAGAAATCCGGGATTTCATCTCCGCGACGATCTTCTCCAGCAGCTGACTCGCCTGGACTTTGTCATCGCGTTTCGCGGACGTCAATCGAGCCACCAGCTGTTTTTCCACAACGCGTGCGACGATCCCCCGCACCGCACTAGTACCCAGGACCTCCTTGGTCTGCCCCTCAAACTGAGGCTCCGCCAGACGCACCGTCACCACGGCAGTCATACCAGCAAGGATGTCGTCTTTCTCGACTTTGTCCCCACCGACTTTCAAGCGACGAGCGTTGTCCTCCAACTGTTTACGGAAGACTTTCACTAAGGCCGCTTCAAAACCGCCCAGGTGCGTCCCGCCCTTGTGCGTGTGAATAATGTTGACGAACGCTTCTGTACGCGATTCATACCCTGTGCCCCACCGCAACGCCACATCAACGTGACATTCGCGGTCGACGTCAGTGGGAGTCATGTGCCCCCGAGCGTCCAACACCGGCACCCGCTCAGTGAAATGCCCTACGCCCTGCAGACGCCACACGTCAGTGACCGGAGTGTCCGGAGCCAAGAAGTCACAGAACTCGCTGATCCCGCCATCGTGCTTGAACACCTCTTCATGAGGCCCATCAGCCCCAGGAGTGCCAGCCAGCCGACGCTCGTCCCTGATGACCAGCTCTAACCCAGGCACCAAGAAGCTGGTCTGACGAGCCCGGGCGATCAGATCGTCGTACGCGAACTCCGCCTCAGCGAGGAAAATCTGCCGATCCGCCCAATACCGGACCCGGCTACCAGTCACCCCACGTTTGGTCTTGCCCACGATCCGCAATTCGCTGCCCTCAACGTACGGCGCGAACTCGCCATCCAAACCAGGACCTTTCGGGCCGTCAGCGAAGACCCCCGGCTCACCGCGATGAAAACTCATCGCGTACGTCTTGCCACCACGATCAACGTGAACGTCCAACCGCTCTGACAGGGCGTTGACCACGGAAGCACCCACGCCATGCAAACCACCAGACGCGGTGTAGCTTCCACCACCAAACTTGCCGCCGGCATGCAACTTCGTGAAGACCACCTCCACGCCTGACAGACCGGTCCGCGGCTCCACATCGACCGGGATGCCGCGACCGTCGTCGCGCACCTCCACTGAGCCGTCCTCGTACAACACCACCTGGATCTTGCTGCAGAAACCACCCAATGCCTCGTCGACAGCGTTATCGATGATCTCCCACAAGCAATGCATCAACCCTCGGCCATCGGTCGAACCGATGTACATACCTGGTCTCTTTCGGACCGCTTCCAGCCCCTCCAGGACCTGAAGGTGACGGGCGCTGTAACTGCCCGGGCTGGCGGAGGCGGTGGTGACGGCCACGGATGCGTTTCCTCTCTGCAGGTGGACCGTGGGGGAACGGTCGTCGTTCAGGGTAGCCCGCCCCACCGACGACACCGACCATCACCACCTCACCGCCACTGACCGACCTGTCCTAGACATCCCTGAGCTGCAGGACAACCAACCCCACAACCGTTTGTCGCCCGGCTGGCGGGTTTCGCTCCCAAAGCTCTTCTACTCGCCCCGAAGGAGTCGATGAGGAGGCGTCGACACCAACGGCGAAGAACATCACCCGAACCCGCCCGTACACACCCATCCGGGTGAACGCGGACAGTTCGGCAGGGAACACTCGATCGTGTTTGACTGTTGGTGCCTACGAAGCGCACGTGACCGACGTGGCCCACCCGGGGCCACGGAACCGACTGAGAAACGTGCCAGGAAGGGTAGACGTGGCTACTGCACTCGCTAGCACCCTCACCGCCGCAGACCGCTGCGACCGGTGTGGAGCCCAGGCGTATGTGCGTGCACGCCTGGCTTCCGGTGGAGAACTGCTTTTCTGCGCCCACCACGCCCGCCAGCACCTCCCGGCCCTGTCTGATGTCGCAGTAGCGATCGACGACGAGACCGACCGCCTCACCCAACCAGCTATTGACTGATCAGCACATCGACCTGACGTGTCGACGGTTTGTCAGGCGGGCTAGGGCCACTGACGTGCTGATGCCGACCACCATGGTGGTCGGCATCACTGTCGTCAGATCTATCGCTCGATGGCGATCACAGCCGTAAGCTCATAGCCCCCGCATGACAGCCACACCGGGGGGCTCACCACATTCAAGGTCAGAGTTCACCCTCGCGGCGACGCTTCTCCCAACGCTGCTCCATCCTGCCCATGAAATTGCCGCCAGGCCGTTGCTTGCGACTCTGTGACGGACGTGGCTGACGATTCCCTGCTGGTGCCTGCCGACCAGCAGTTCCACTCGCGGATGGCGTCAACGCCCAGATCACCCCACCGATCATGACGGCGAAGCCCAACACTCCCAGGGGGATCGAAGCCATACTCACTCCGACCACCACCAGGGCCAGCCCTAAAATCGCGGCGACACCGCCCAGGATGTGCCGGGTCCGGGATGTCGGACCACCACGTCCCTTCATCTGCGAAGCAAAACTCGGGTCTTCCGCGTAGAGAGCCCGTTCCATCTGGTCGAGCAGCTTCTGCTCGTGCTCTGACAGCGGCATGCTGACCTCCCTACACATCTGCGCACCCCGGCGCGGCCCCGGCCCGTCACCTACCGCCAGTCCACCGGAGGAGAGTGGTCGCGCGTGCCGGACGCCGACACAGTGTGCTGTCGGTCTCACCAGGATAAGCGGACAATCCCCGCCGCGGTAGCCGGGGCGGCCAAGCCGATTGATCGATATGGGGTTGACACCACCAACGGCGAGTCAGTGCGCCCGACGGCGCTCCGTCTCCTCCCCTGCCGACGGCATTAACGACGCCGGACGCACCACCCCAGACCCAAACCGGGCAACCGCCTGATCCACCGCCCGATCAGCATCCCGCCAGCCATGCTCAGGCTCATCAAGCAAGCCCTGCACCGGCGTACCTTCCGCGGCCACCAGCCCCTCCAACCGGACACCGAGCAGTCGAATCCGAGCGCTCGACGGTGACAACTCGTCATACAACCGGCACACCGTCGCATACACCTCCCTAGTGACATCAGTGGGTACCGACAACGTCCGGGAACGAGTCACGGTAGAAAAATCGGCAAAACGCACCCGCAAGCTCACCGTGCGCCCCATCACGGCATGAGATCTGGCCCGAGCTGCAGTCCTCTCCGCCAACGCCAGAAGCTGACGGCGTACCTCCTCCGAATCATCCAGGTCCACCGGAAACGTCCGATCGGCGCCCACACTCTTTTCCCGACGTACCGGAGTCACCGGGCGAGGATCACGAGCCCACGCGAACTCGTGCAAACTCACCCCCATCTGCCCCAGCGCTCGCTGAAGCGTCTCCACTGGGGTGTGAGCAATATCGGCCACCGTGTGCAGGCCCATCCCCAGCAAAACTTCCTCAGTGCGATCCCCCACCCCCCACAACGCACCCACCGGAAGCTGCTGCACAAAAGACACCGCCTCCAGCGGAGGTACGACGACCATCCCGTCTGGTTTGGCCAGACCAGAGGCAATCTTCGCCACGAATTTCGTCGATGCCGCACCGACCGAACAGGTAATACCCACCCGGCTATGCACCGTTGCCCGGATCGACTGCCCGATCGTCATCGGTGAGCCAAGACGACGCACTGCTCCGGAAACATCAAGGAACGCTTCGTCCAGACTCAACGGCTCCACTAACGGGGTGATCGCACGGAACACCTCCATCACCGACCGAGAGACCTCGGCATAACGGCCATGATCTGGGGGGATAACCACAGCCTGCGGGCATAGCTGCCGCGCCCGTGCCATCGGCATCGCCGATGTCACCCCGAACTCCCTGGCCTCATACGTCGCAGACAGGACCACCCCGCGCCCGCCTCCACCGATGATCACCGGGATACCCTGCAGGTCAGGATGCTCCAACAAGGTCACCGACGCGTAATAAGCATCCATGTCGACATGCAACACGGTGCACCCGGTGTCATCCAGCGGGCCGCTCGCCATACGGCGGGGAACTGCGAACCGTCGCCTGCTCACCGCAGATCACCCGCCGGGTCTGACCGCGAGAGATCGGTGCGCTCCAGCGATCACGTCACCGACGAGCCAACACGTGCAACGCACTGCCCAGCCGTCCCAACAAATCCCGATCAGGGTGGGTGGAGATGGCGCGTTCTAAGGCCAGCAACGCCTCCCGTTCAGCGTCGGTGTCGAGGAAAGCCGACGGCACCAAATCAGTGAAGACCCGCAACCCTTGAGAGTCCACGACAGTCAGTCCCACCTCGTCCACCAAAGTCAACACGGTGGCGGCATCAAAACGTCTCGGCAGGGGGTCTCCATCGCCGTACCGGCCATCCGTGCTGGTCAATGCTGTACGTGCCTGGGCGAAACGTCCCGCGAGCGCCCGGGCAAGGACAACGGCGGTGCGCTGTGCGACGAGGAGGCTGAGCATCCCTTGGGGAGCGAGCGCTGTGCTGATGTCTCGCAGCACTGTGGTGGGTTCGTCGTCGAGTTCGAGGACGCCGTGGCATGTGATCAGGTCAGCGCCGTGTCCAAGGTCGAGGTGGGCCAGGGTGGCGGAGTCACCTTGGACTGAGGTCAGGTGAGACGCGGCCTGTTGATTGTCGGCTTCGCGGACGCGGCGTTCGAGGGAAGCTAGGGCGTCGGGACTGGGGTCGACGACGGTCACGTCATGTCCCAGCGCTGCCAACGGTACGGCGATCCCACCGGTGCCGCCGCCGAGGTCAACGACTCGCAATGGTCGGCCGAGTCGATGCTGGCTGTCGTGGACGACCTGGTGGATGCGCTCCCAGAGCAGCGCGGTCCGGGGGGAGGTGGCCAGGGAGCTACGGCGGTTGCGGCGATGTTCCTCAGGCATTGGGGTCCTCCTCTGGGGTGATGGCGTGGCCATGACCCGCTGATCGTGCCGGGGAGCACCACCCCGGACGGTGTGTCCGTCGTGCTGTCAGCCTAATGCCCTGGCTTGGCCGTCGTGGCGGACTCGGTTTGGGTGTGGCGATGGTCAGCTGGACCGGTGGCAGGCTGATGCGACCAGTGGGGTTTGGGACAGGGCGAGGTCTACGGGAAGTCCCAGCGCTCCTTGAACCAGGCAGATGAAGGCTTCGGCGGAGCGGAGAAGATCGTCTGCTTCTCGGCGGGAGGGAACTGCGCCGGCTTCGACTTCAGCGCGGCGTTTCCCGGCGAGCGCGAAATAGTCGGACCATTCCCCCAGTTCCGGGGCGATGACCCAGAGGTGGGCCCAGACGTTGCGGATTGCCGCTTGCCGTCGGGTGGGGGCGGGTCTGGCTGCCATGAGGGCTGCGGCGGCACGTAACGCTCCGAGGTGAGCAGCGACGTATCTGTCGGTGGTGTGTTCGGCGTGGCAGGCCTGCATCAGCGATCCGTGTGACCGGTCTAGGAGGTCGAGGGCTTGGCCGAGTCGAGTGTGATCTGCGGTGCTGTGGCGTGTCCGGGTGATGGTGGGCATATCCTGGCTCCTTTCCTGACGGGTCGTGCCGGTCAGCTCTCGGCTCGTAGCAGTCGCCAGGAGCAGCTGTGGCCGAGGTCGACTGTCATCGTCTGGGCTGCCCCGCTCGGTGCGGCTCGCACCCGCCACACCTGTTCGCAGAGGTCGCCTCCCTGGGAGCCGGTCGGCTCTGCGAACTTGTCGCCAGAGGGATCTCGCCACCAAGGGAAGCGACCGTGCCAATGGTCTGTCACCTCTCGCACGACGTACGAACGTCCTTGCCAGATGAAAGAGCTGGGCGTTTCGGGGTCGGTGCCGAAGGGTGAACGGACAGCGCCCGGCCCACCGAGTGACACCGTGATCGGCTCGTCGACATGTCGCATGTAGCCCTCCTTTCCCTGCCGGTGCGATCTCCTCAACAACGGCGCGGTCTTCGAATCTGTGTTCGATGAGAAATCGTAGAGGTCAGCTCCGACAACGCCCTGAAAAGGATCCCCAGCTGGGAAAAGATCGTCAGCTACGCGACATTCCTTCCTGGAAGATCACCATCGAATCGATCCGGCCGTTGCGATCCAAAGTCAGGAACATCACGTCGTGTCTGCTCACACAGTCACTGCCGCCGTCACGGGCCACCCAGCACACGACCTGCCGCCCGGCGTCATTAACGACCCTCTCCACCCGAGGTGTTCCAGGAATTGAGCGCAGATGGGCGACCACGTCAGCGCGGCCTCGCCACGAGGACCGCATCGCGGGCCGATCCACCACGACTTGTTCGGCGAGCATCACCTCGACCTGGTCCCAGTCCTGGTCCCGCATCGCCTCAACGAGCCGTCGGGCCAGGACAATCGCGCCCCCCGAGGTGCGCACCGGGTCTCCCATCGTCACGGTGGCACTGAGCCCCGACCCTTCCGCGGCCCCCACCAGGTCGCGATACACCTGCAGTGTCGCTGTTGACCTGTTCATCGTGTAGAAATGCAGACCCGGCGCCCCTTCAGTGAGCAGGCGGCGAGCCAACTCTATGGCCACCGCCACGCCTTCAGCCCGCAACGCGGGTGGGTCATCAGCCAAGGGCGCCAAGCGGGCCACCACCGGTGAAGGCAACGCCGTCCCGGACAGTTCAGCCATCCGACGTATCTGTGCGAACGATGTCACGGGCATCAGACCCGGCAGGATCGGCTCGGTATGCCCCCGGCGTGCCACCAAATCACGCAACCGCAGGTAGGAGTCCGGGTCGAAGACAAATTGGGTGACTGCGAACCGGGCGCCAGCCTCAAATTTGCGCACCAAAACGTCAGCGTCCGCCTCCAGGCTCCCCGACTCGGGGTGTGTGTCTGGGAATGCTGCGACTCCCACCGTGAACTCGCCCAAACTACGGATCAGCCGGACTAAGTCCTCGGCATGGTTCAATCCCTCTGGGTGGGCGGTCCAGGACGCCCCGGGACCGCCCGGTGGATCACCCCGCAACGCCAACACGTCGTGCACACCCCCGGCGGCGTACTGACCAACCACCTCACGCAGCTCGTCCTTCGAGGAGGAGACGCAGGTCAGATGCGCCATCGGACGTAATGTCGTCTCATGCGCGATGCGCTCGGTGACCCGCACCGTCCGGTCCCGGGTGGACCCGCCGGCACCGTAGGTGACCGAGACGAATGCCGGGGACAACGGCTCCAACCGTCGGATGGCATCCCACAAGACGGACTCCGCACGGTCGTCCTTCGGCGGGAAGAACTCGAAACTGAACGTCGGTTCAGCAGATTCGAGAAGCTCGGGAATGCTGGGACGGGACATGAGCGTCAGCGTAAGAGACACCGACCACGTAGGCTCGGAAGATCAGCATCCGGGAGGACCGTTTGAGCATCGCATGGGATCTTGCCGACTTCCGCAAGGAGGTCCAGGACAGGATCGACTCCGAGATGGACCGGCAACGGAGAGTTCTCTCCGAGCTGGGCGAGGACATGGCGAGTCTGGTCGACCCCGTCGAACGCCTTCTCGCCGGTGGTAAACGGTTACGTGCCGCGTTTTGCCACAGCGGATATGTCGCCGGTGGTGGGACCCATCTGCCTCAGATCCTGTCGGTGGCGACCGCGATGGAGCTCTTCCAAGCTGCGGCTCTCCTGCACGACGACGTCATGGACGACAGTGCCACCCGTCGGGGTCAGGCCACCGCGCACCGTGCCCTCGCCGATGAACATCACCGGCAAGGATGGACTGGATCGGCGGACCGCTTCGGCATCTCCGGGGCGATCCTGGCTGGGGACTTATGCCTGGTCTGGACAGACGAAATGGTCGCTGGAAGCGGCCTTCCAGCCGATCAATTGGCTAGGGCGCGAATGACCTTCGACATGATGCGCACCCAACTCATGGGCGGCCAGTTCCTCGACGTCCTGGTCTCCGCCCGTGGTTGGGACCATCTGGACACTGCCGCCCGCATTGACCAGGCCCGTCAAGTGGTCCGTTTCAAGAGCGCCAAATACAGCATCGAGCATCCGCTGCTCATCGGCGCGAACGCTGCCGGGGTCGATGCTCACGATGCAGACCAACTCTCCACCTACGGGCTGGCTCTCGGCGAAGCATTCCAGTTGCGCGATGATGTCCTCGGTGTCTTCGGCGACCCAGCGACCACCGGCAAACCAGCTGGCGACGACTTGCGCGAAGGGAAGCGGACCGTGCTGCTCGCCCTGGCACTTGACGGCCTCGATGAGACCGGGCGGGCCGATCTCTCAGCAGGGCTGGGGTGCACCGATCTCACTGACAGCGACATCGATCGGTTGCGCGACCTGATCCGCCGATCCGGCGCAGTGCCGCGCCACGAAGAACTCATTGACGCACAGACCGCTCTGGCCCATCAAGCACTTTCTGCGGCACGAGAACTCACCGACGAGGGCCGCCATGCGCTGACTGAGCTGATTGATTTGGCCACCGCTCGCGACAGCTGACATCGCCCCAGATGACCTGTCGTGGCGGGGGACACCCCTGAGGAAGCTCCCCCGCCACGACACCGTGTTAGAAGGCCTCCTCCATGGCCCGACGGCGCACTTCGGTCTTGTGTCCGGCCAAAATCGACGCCATCGCGCTGCCCCCGGTGAAGCTCTCATCAGCGGAGAACAACCAGATCAGCAGCTCCAGATCTGTCATCCCCCCGTCGGCTAGCACACTAAAGGTGCCTTTCATCTCCGGGCGAGGCCCTTCCTCGGTCACGAACGGCTCCGGGATATACCACGCCCGGTTCGGCCCACGACGTACGGCGATCAACTCACGATCCTGGATCTGTCGCCGCACCGCAGACAAGGCGATCCCTTGGCGTTCTGCGGCTTCCGGGACAGCCAACCAGCCGCTGACCAAGCCCTCCAACATCGAGATCTGCTCGGCTTCATGAGCGGCTCGAGCCTGTCTACGGGATCCGGCCTCGGACACCGTCGATGTCATGGGATCATGGGCGGGCACGACAGAGTGAGGTTTGCGCTTCGTCACATCAGGAAGCATGCCATCTCGGCACGGATAAGCTGTGCGCTCGTGCGGCCCTTCATCGTCGATCAGCGACCGGACTCACTCCGGGACACCCCGTCGACACCGCCACCGATGAGAGCCGTCGACCAGCGATCGTCCCCGGTGTCGTCATGACAGCAGCCCGTGGCGCGTCATCACCTCAATCCCAGGAGATCACACTCCAGTCAGGTACGGTCCTGGCAGGAGGTGCTGACTCTGCCCACATTCCGCTACCCGGTGGAGCCCGACATCTCCCCTGCGTCACACCGGGTCGGGAGCACCATGACGGTGACTTCCCACACCAGCACCACACGGCCCGGTCACGACCGCCGAAAGGACCCCGTCCGCCCATGATCCCCTCGACCCCACCTCCCCCACCTGCAGCAGCCGTCGCTGCCCCGATGACCGCCGGGACGATTGGACGCGCCGCCGCCTGGGAGGAATACGTCGTCGCAGCGGGGGATACCCTCTG
Source organism: Austwickia sp. TVS 96-490-7B (assembly GCF_019331795.1). Classification (GTDB taxonomy): domain Bacteria; phylum Actinomycetota; class Actinomycetes; order Actinomycetales; family Dermatophilaceae; genus Austwickia. The sequence continues at coordinate 139,777 of NZ_JAHPZL010000008.1, read as the reverse complement.
GGCGTTGGCACGGTCCCGCGACATCACCGTCACCGAGCTGGTCGCCCACAACAACCTCCCCTCCGCCGGAGTGCGACTGCACGTCGGGGACCGTCTCCGGCTCCCAGTTCCCCCACCACCTGCCGCTCCCCCGCGCATCATCACCCCGGACCCGGCTGCGCTGCCAGCTGCCGACCGACCCGGCCGCCAGATCAACGCCGCTCCCCCCGCAGAGCCAGACGAGAGCGACCACCACCTCGTGCGGGTCGGCGACAACCTCTGGGAGATCGCGCACCGCACCGGATTAAGCGTCGAAGCCCTCGCCGCCGTAAACGGGCTCACCCCGACTTCCACCATCGTCCCCGGACAGCGGCTCCGACTCCCCCACCCTCACCACGCCCCGCTGGCTACCCCACCCGCCCCCTCGACCAGCACCGTCACCTCCGTCGGTCGTGGCGGCGGCCCTGCCTACGGCACCTACGTGGTGCGCCCCGGCGACACCGCCTGGAGCATCGCGACCGCTCTCGGCATCAACGTCCGCGACCTCCTCGCCACCAACGACCTCCCCGCCCACCACGTCCTGCTCCCCGGCAAACGCCTCGACCTGCCCGGCGGACGCCTCGCCGCACGCCAGGCCACCAAAAAAGAACGCACCCGCGCCGCTGACACCGGATCGGTCACCATCACCGTGCAGGACGGCGACACCCTCTCCGCCATCGCCGTGCGCTTCGGAGTGACCCTCACCCGCCTCGCCAAAACCAATGGCATCGGCATCGCTGACGACATTTATCCCGGGCAAACCCTACGCGTCGTGGGCAGCGTCGCCTCCAGCGCCGCCTCACCGACGGCCCGCACCGCCCTATCCGATGCCGCCGCCATCAACCTGGCCTATCTCAACCAGGTCCCCACCCCCGACCGCACCCAGATCCGCGACATGATCATCACGACCGCCCGAGCCCACGGCGTCGACCCCCGCCTGGCACTGGCCATCAGCTGGCAAGAATCCCGCTGGGCTCACAACGCGGTCTCGCAAAATAATGCGATCGGCGCCATGCAGTGCCTTCCCTCCACCGCCAGATGGGCCTCCGCCCTCCTCGACGACGAGCTCAATCTGCTCGACGCCCAAGACAACATCACCTGCGGAGTCGTGGTGCTGCGCAGCCTCATCCGCAGCGCTGACTCGGAGAGCCAAGCCATCGCTGGCTACTACCAAGGCCTCGCCTCGGTGCGCAGCGACGGGATGTACGTCGACACCGCCGCCTACGTCGCATCCGTGCTGGACCACAAGAAGCGAATGTGACAGTCGTACCCCGATGAGCTGCAACAACATGGTCTGGTCAAGAACCGGACCCACCGCAACCTAGACTGCAGCCTATGACCGACAGCACAGGGGACCTGCTCGTCGGCCGTGTCGTCGACGGCCGCTACCGCGTGCTCCGACACCTCGCTGACGGCGGCATGGCCACGGTGTACGTCGCACTCGACGAGCGTCTCGGCCGCGATGTCGCACTCAAGGTGATGCACCGCCAACTGTCCATTGACGAGGCCTTCGTCGCCCGGTTCCGCCGGGAAGCCCGATCCGCAGCAAAACTCACCCACCCCCACGTGGTGAGCGTCTTCGACCAAGGCCAAGACGGCGATGTCGTCTTCCTCGCCATGGAACTCGTCCCCGGCCTCACGCTCCGAGACCTCATCACTCGGCACGGCGCACTCGCACCACGTGAAGCCCTGCGCATTACCGCGCAGATGCTCAACGGCTTGACTGCCGCGCACCGCGCTGGGATCGTCCACCGCGACGTCAAACCCGAAAACGTCCTCATCTCGACCGCGGGAGTCGTCAAGGTCGCTGACTACGGACTGGCCCGAGCCATCGACGTATCTCAAGCCACCCACGCCACCCAGACGCTGATGGGTACCGCTGCGTACCTGTCCCCAGAACAGATCGAACAGGGCGACATTGACGCCCGCGCAGACGTGTACGCCACTGGACTGGTGCTCTTTGAGATGCTGACCGGTCAGCGCGCCGTCGAGGGCGAGACGATGGTGCAGATCGCCTACCGGCACGTCCACGGACAGATCCCCGTGCCCAGCAGTGTTCGCCCCGAACTTGCCCCCGAGCTGGACGCCCTCGTCGCGATGGCCGTCCATCGAGACCGCAATGATCGCCCCCGCGACGCCGGCGCCTATCGGGACGAAGTGTTGCGCGTCGAAACCACGTTGAGCCCCGAGCAACTCGACACCGCACCTTCTCGGCGCATCCGCGCCGCGACCGGACTGTCCACGAAGGACCCGGACACCGTCTCCAACCGGACCACCGACATGTCCTCCCTCATCGGCCCGTCCGCTCAGGAAACTGCCGTCCAAAAAACCCGACCAGTTACCCCGTTGCCCACCCAGGTCGAGAGCTCCTGGAAAGCCGATCAACTGTGGAATGTCGACGACGCTGGCGAAGGCTGGGCCACCGGGCGACAAGCCGTCGCTGTGGCCGCGCCACCGGATGACTCTGACAGCGAGCCCACCCCACCGCCACCGAGCCGAACCGGGGCGCTGCGCACTCGGCGCCGACGCCGTAACCAAGCCATCCCGATCGTCGCCGTCATCCTGGTGGTCTTGATCGCCCTCGCCGGCGGCATCAGTTGGTATGTCTTCTACGGTCCCGGATCACAACGCGCCGTACCCGCACTGGTAGGGATGGAAGAAAGCGCTGCTCGATCTGCCCTGACCGGACTAGAACTGGACGCCGAGGTCGAACAAGTCTTCTCGGAAACCGCCCCTACCGGTCAAGTCATCCACACCGATCCCGAACAAGGCACGCAGGTGCATCGGGCGGCCACAGTCAAGCTCCAGGTCTCCAAAGGCAAAGAGCGGGTGAAAGTGCCCGAACTAGTCGGTAAGACTAAAGACGAGGCACAACAAGCCATCACCGACGCCCGGCTGTCTGTCGGCCAAATCAGCGAAACCTTCAACGAGACCGCTGCCTCCGGCCAAGTGATCTCCAGCGACCCCAAACCCGGCAGCGAACTCAAACCAGGCACCCCGGTCGCGATGACTGTCAGCAAAGGCCGCCAACCCATCGAGGTCCAAGACTTCACGGGCAAGCCGTACGCCGAAGCAGCCGCCGTGTTGAACAAGAAAGGCTTGAGCGTCCAGGTCGCTGGCGAGGAATACAGCAATGACGTTCCCAAAGGCAACGTCATCAAACAAGCCCCGTCCTCCGGCACATTGTTCCGCTCCGGGCAAGTCACGTTCACCGTCAGCAAAGGACCCGACCTGGTCGCCGTACCCGAAGTCCGAGGCCGCACGGAATCCGAAGCGAGTGCGATGCTCCAATCCGCTGGGTTCAAGATCGACATCTCCCGCATCGCAGGTGGACTTTTCGGGATGGCGCTGTCCACCACCCCCTCCGCCGGTGAGCAGGTGCCACGCGGATCCACGATCGTCCTGCGCGTTTACTAAGGCCTCTCGTCATGACCTCTGGCGTCGCGGACTCCCCCACGCACGCACCCACCCATACCCGAGCCGCCACCTTGCTGCTGCTCGCGGTGACCACGGCGTGGGGGTCAACGTTCACCTTGACGCGAGACCTGGTCGCAACGATCCCTTCCGCTGATTTTCTCGCGGTGCGATTCAGCATCGCTGCCGCGGTGATGGTCCCGCTGTTGTGGCGATCAGTGCGGGCGTTGCCCCGCCGGTCCCTGATAGCAGGACTCGGCCTAGGCGCGTTGTACGGCGTCGCGCAACTCCTGCAGACCGTCGGACTGGAGCACACCAGCGCCACTCGCTCCGGCTTCCTCACCGGTCTCTATGTCATCCTCACCCCGGTGCTAGCGGCGGTCGGACTTCGCCAACGCCTTCGCACCGAAACCTGGGTGGCCAGTTCCCTCGCCGTCATCGGCTTGGCCATCCTTTGCCTCGGCTCGGTGGGATGGGGCCTCGGCGAGACCCTCACTTTGGCTTCAGCCGCTGTCTACGCGATGCACATCCTCGGCCTGGGGGCCATCTCTCGTGGAGACACCGCACTGGGATTATCTGCGGTGCAGGTGGGCGCGGTCGCGATGATCAGCCTGATCGCCACCGGTCCTCGAGGGATTCAGCTGCCGCACAGTCCCACCCAGTGGGGCATTGTCCTCTACCTGGCACTGATCTGCGGCGCCTTCGCAATGTGGGCCCAAACCTGGGGTCAGGCGCACATGCCAGCGACCAGAGCTGCGATCGTGATGACCACTGAACCAGTCTTTGCCGCGATCTTCGCGATCGCCTGGGGCGGGGAACATCTGACCTGGCGGGTAGTGCTAGGGGGCGCGTTGGTGCTGTCCGCCATGTACGTCGTGGAGATCGGCCCTCGACTCTCCCAACGCCGCAGACGATCCGCACCACCCCCAGAACCGCCGGTCGAATCACTACACCACGACGCAGGGGGCTGACCGTCTCCCCATCCCAGACCCCCACTTATTCCTGGTGGGCGTAACGCTCCTCACGCCATACATCACCAGTGAGGTGATAACCGTGCTGCTCCCAGAAACCCCGTTTCGGCGCCCGCAGATATTCGATCTGCAACAACCATTTAGGGCCCTTCCAGCCATACAGGTGCGGCAACACCAACCGACACGGCCAGCCGTGCTCAGGAGCTAAATCCTGACCATTCATCTGCAGCGCCAACAGAGCTCGCGGCTCCTCCAAGTCAGCGACCGTGACACTCGCGCTATATCCATACCAAGCACACACCAATGCATGCGCAGCATCGGCCGTAGGTGGAAACCGACGTACTAGCTCCCGGACCGGCACCCCACCCCAAGTGACATCCTGCACCGTCCGCCGCGACACGCAATGATGATCAGCAACCACGGTGATCTGTGGCATCTCTACCAGATCGTCGTAACTGAGCTGATGATTTTCCCCGTCAGCAGTCGCCCCTGACACGGTCACAGACCAGCGCGACACATCGATGCGCGGCACCCGACCGTAATGCACCACACGCATCTCCTCGGCGAGTCGCTGCCCAGGGGGCAACTGCCTCTCGTCGGCGAAATCCGGGTGGCTGCTCATACGGTCAGGAAGCCAACATCTCGGCGACGATGAACGCCAGCTCCAGACTCTGCTGATGATTCAACCGAGGATCACAGGCCGTCTCATAACGCCGCTGCAGGTCCTCATCATGCAGATCAATGGAACCTCCGAGGCACTCAGTCACATCGTTGCCGGTGAGTTCCACATGGATCCCCCCAGGCCAACTCCCCAACCCACGATGCACATCGAAGAAACCACGCACTTCAGCGACGATGTCATCGAAGCGTCGGGTTTTATACCCGCTGGCTGATTCAAAGGTGTTGCCGTGCATGGGATCACAGATCCAGGTGGGTTGCAGACCCTCTGCCCGTGCGGCCTCAACCAGTGGCGGCAAGCCCTCCTGGACACGATGTGCCCCCATCCGCACGATGATCGACAACCGACCCGGTTCCCGATCCGGATCAACCCGATCAGCGAGCCGCAACAGATCATCGGCCTTCGCTGTCGGGCCTAGCTTCACGCCGATGGGATTACGAATCCTCGACACGAAATCCACATGCGCACCCGCTACATCACGGGTGCGCTCACCGACCCACAAGAAATGACCGCTGGTGCCATAAGGCTGACCGGTGCGCGAATCAATCCGCGTCAACGGCTTCTCGTAGTCCAGGAGCAGCGCCTCATGGCTGGCCCACACATCGACCCGCCGCATCGCCTCGAAGTCCGCACCGCAGGCCGTCATGAACCGCATGGCCTTGTCGATGTCATTAGCCATCCGCTCATACCGTCGGTTGGCCGAGTTTGCGATAAAACCGCGGTTCCAATCGTGGACATGCCGCAGATCAGCGAAACCGCCCTGGGTAAACGCCCGGACCAGGTTCAATGTCGCGGCACTAGCGTGATAAGCCCGAACCAGCCGGTCCGGATCAGGCTGGCGCGCCTCAGGAGTGAAGGCGAAATCGTTGACCATATCCCCCCGGTACGCCGGAAGGACCTCGTCGTCACGTTGCTCGGTGTCTTTGCTGCGCGGTTTGGCGTACTGGCCAGCCAACCTACCCAGTTTCACCACGGGGGTGCTTGATCCATAGGTGAGCACCGCAGCCATCTGCAGGATCGTCTTCACCCGGTCCCGGATATTGTCAGCCGTCGCCGCCGCGAAGGTCTCCGCGCAGTCGCCTCCCATTAACACGAAGGCCTCGCCTCGGGCCGCCTCAGCGAGACGATGGCGCAAAATGTCACATTCGCCAGCAAAGACCAACGGCGGGAACGTCGCCAAGGACGCCCTCGCAGTCGCGAGGGCGTCCGGGTCGGGCCAGGTCGGCTGTTGGGCCGCCGGGAGATCCGGCCACTCCAGGCAGTACTGCGTAGTCACGGGCTCAGGCTATCCCGCGCCATCGGCCCTTCTGGGCCAGGTCCGCATGACGAACGCCAAACTCTCAGTCGCGTTCCCGGGAGACAGATGTGGCCTTCGTCTCTGGTGCGGTGTCCACGACCTTCTCGTCACCGACACCTCCTGGCTGTGATCCTTCCGCTGCCACTGACCTTTCCGCGCGTTCCTGATCACTCTCCTGGCCCCGGGATGACTTCTCATCCGCCTGTTCCTGGAGGTGCTCGGCCTGCTCTTGGAGGTGCTCCGCCCGAGCCGCGCTGTCCGCCCGAGCCTGCGCAAACCAGCCCTCTGCCAACGCGGCTCCCTCGGACACTGAGGCAAACGCACGTCCTGTTGCCTCCACCGCCTGAGCACGGGCCTTGGTCAACGCCCCATCGGCCTTGACCAGAGCCTCATCTGCCTGCGCCCGAGTCTTCTGAGTCACCTCAGCGACCTGAGCCTGCAACCGCTCAGTCGCAGCGGCGTACTCGTCCTTCGCCCTCGCCGTCGCCTCACCAGCGCGCTCCACCGCTGCGGCATATTCCGTGCGCGCCCACTCGGCGTACTCGTCGGCTTGGGCCCGCGCCTTCGCCGCTGCTGCCACCGCTTCCTCGCGAGCCCGCGCCGTCGCTGCTGCTGCCTCGGCCCGCGCCTTAGCGGCCGCAGCGTCTGCTTGTGCCTTGGCCGCCGCCATCATCCGTTCCGCGCGCTCCTGCAAAGCCCGCTTCCGATCAGCGGCGTACTCATCGACGTACTCCTGACCGGACAGCCGCTGCAACGATTGCATGACCTCGTCGGTGATTCGACGCAGCACCAGATGATCGCTCTCCTGGCCGACGTACTGGGTGACGTCCAGGGGTTCGCCGATCCGAATCCCGATCTGAGTGATCGTCGGGACGATCTGCCCCGTCGGCTGCGCCTTGTCAGTGTCGATCATGGCCACCGGGATGATCGGCACCCCGGCTTCCAACGCCAACCGCGCCACCCCGGTCTTGCCGCGGTAGAGACGACCGTCAGGAGATCTGGTGCCCTCCGGGTAGATGCCGAACAATTCACCGCTGCGCAGGATGTCCAGGCCGCCCTCCATCGCCACCCACGATGCTGACCCCCCGGAACGGTCGATGGGGATCTGGCCGACACCGCGGAAGAACGCCGCCGTCAACCGGCCCTTCACCCCAGTACCAGTGAAGTACTCCATCTTCGCGGGGAACGTGATCCGCCGACGCAGCACCAACGGGAGGAAGAACGAATCCGAGAAAGACAAATGGTTGCTAGCCAGGATGGCTGCCCCCCGCTCTGGGATGTGTTCTATCCCCTCGACCTTCGGTCGGAACAACACGGTGAGCACCGGACCGATGGTCACCTTCATCAACCAATAGAACATGGATGTTCCTCCTTGACGGCCGTACGACTCTACGACACGACCCGACCTGGCAGGGAATGTCATCTCGCTTCTCTCCACCGCAGACGACGTGGAAGAATCGAGACACCGTCTTGCCCTGTGACCTCACTCCTCGACCGGACGCCGAGGTCGCAGGTCACATCCCTGACGGCACGGCGATGAACATGTCCCTGGAGGTCTGTCATGACGAACGCGCCGGGGCACGATCGTACGCCCGACGACGCCGAGATCGATGCTGCCTTCGCCGCGATTGTGGCGGGCTGGGAACGCGACGCGCCCGTGGTAAAAAACACCGGGGACACGACCCGCGCGAATTCCACTGAAGCGCATCCGCCGAGGCCGTCCTCCTCTGATGACCCCAGCGGCAAGCCTTCCCGCCGCCCCAGTTTCCAGGTCGCCCCACCCCAGTGGCGGGTCCCCCCGGCGGAGACCAATCCACTGGCCTGGCTCGGTGACGACTTCGTCGAGCCCGATCCACCGCTCCCCCGAGCCGACCCGACCTTCTGGTATGCGATCTCTGCGATGGTCTTCGGTTCGCTCTTCTTCGTCATCTGGGCGATGACCGGACCCCACACCACGACTATGCCGTTACTCGTTTCCGCGGCAGCAGCATTCGGTGGTTTCGCTGTCCTCGTCGCCCGGATGCCTGACCGGCGCGACGAGGACGATGACGGGGCCCGCGTCTGAGAGCACCACAGCCGACTCAGTGTCCTCGCACCTCGGCCCACGCTAGATCGGCCGCGCCGATCAGGCCAGCGTCATTGCCGAGACTGGCCGCCTCGATCCGCGCCTCAGGACGATAGCCACGCCCCGGCAACCGACGTCGAAAAGCATCCTTCGCTGGACCAATCAAGAGGTCACCGGCAGCGCTCACCCCCCCACCGATGACAAACATGGTCGGGTCCAGCGCTGCCGCCAGATTGGCCAGCCCCACCCCGAGCCAATGCCCAATCTCGGAGAGCAGTTCCACCGCGGTCGGATCGCCCTCCTGAGCCGCTGTGGTCACGAGCGGGCCAGTCAACGGCCCACCATCCGCTGCGACCCGCGCCGAAAGATCACTGGCCAGCGGTGATCTCGATTCGATCATTGACCTGGCTTCCCGAACTAGGGCGTTACCACTGGCATACTGCTCCCAACAGCCACGGTTACCACATTCGCAGCGTTGACCATCAGGCACCATCTGCATATGGCCGAATTCTCCGGCCAGCCCCCACCTGCCACGGTCGACCGCCCCCTCGCGCAGGATCGCTCCCCCGATCCCGGTGCCCAACGTGATCATCACCATGTCCGGTTGATCTCGGGCCGCACCAAATCGCCACTCGGCCCACGCCGCCGCATTGGCGTCGTTGTCGACACACAGCGGGGCTGACACCCGGTCTTGCAAGGATTCGCGGAGCCGTTCGTTGCGCCAGGACAGGTGCGGGGCAAAAAGCACGGTGCCTCGGTCGCTGGACACCCAGCCAGCAGCACCAATGCCCACTGCGTGCACAGTCAGGTCATCTCCGGCTTGAGCCAACAGATCATCGACGACCGCCACGATGGTGTCTTCGACGATCTGGGGGCTGGTGGAACGATCCGGGGTCGCCGCTCGGGAGCGATACAGGATCTGGCCGGTCTCGTCGACCACTCCCCCGGAGACCTTCGTCCCCCCGATGTCGATCCCAATGGCGACGTCCATGGGTTTCACCTTTCCCTGTGTCACGTCGCGGCTAGCGACGCTTCCCAGGGGATCATGCCAGGTCGCTGCGGGGTGGTTCGTCCCGGACCGGCACCACCCGTCGGGTGGGGCGCCGGTACGTCGGCGGACCGGTGGGAGGTGGAGTGGGGTCGTCATCCTCGGACGGAGATGGTGGCGGTGAGGTGGCATCTACGGCTCGCACCAGACCATGTCCCAGCCAAGAGAGTCCTTGCCGGAGCAAAGTCGTCGTACCCGTTAGCAGGTCCCCTCCGTCTGCCTGAGGCGATGCGACAGCAGTCCTCGGTGCAACCAGTCGGGGTTGCATTGGCTGATGAATCGGCGGCACGCCATCACGGTGCAGCCGCTGTCCGATCGCCGCGGCGAGCCTGTCGGCTTCCTGGGAGGTGCGTGTCGTCGTCATGCCATCGCCTCGTCGTCTCGTCCTCGCCACGCCTGAGCGGGCAGATCAGCCTGAACTGTGAGCGCCGCCCCGTCCAACGCTGCCTGGACCGGAATGCCCCGGCGGAGTACTGCGGGGGGCACGACGAGGTGCTCGACGCCGTGCACGGTGACCAGCAGATCTTCACCGCGATGCACCAGGTGCACGTTGTCCGCCTGGGTCCAGGGCAACGGCAACCGCCAGCTGACCTGGCCACGGGACAGGTCGACCAGTGGGCTTTCGCCGTCGTGACGCGCAGGACGATCGAGGATCGCAGTAGCAACGGCTGCGATCTGCTCGATGCCAGCGGGCGGGTCGAGTGGCGCGGTCTCTTCAATGAAGGGTGACCAGCCATGACCATCAGGGCGGTCCGATGGTTCCATCGGGCCGGGCGGGGCAACTCCGGCCGTGTTCCACCACAACGTTCCGGGGTGCACCTCGGTGAGAAGCAGCCCCGGTACGCCGTATCGGATCCGCCGGATGGAGCGCTCATCCGGCCGGGAGACCACGTGCAACGCGGTCGTCGGAGCACGCAGCACGTCCACTGCGGTCTCGACGGCGTCAACAGTTTCTCGTAGCAGCCGTGGGATAGCGCCGCCGGTGCCGCGGGTCAGCGCAGGTTGGACACCCAACAGCCGGGACAAGCTCCACGAGAGCTGGATGGCGGCGCCGAGGAAGTCTTGAGCCGCCCGAAGATCACCAAGGTCCACAATGGTCAGACCTGATGTCCTACAGATCGCGGCGAGACGGGCCAGAGCGTGACATCGACGCGCGGTGGGCAGCATCGGCCACTGTTCGACCGTATCGGCATCGCCGCCGTACCTCTCCACGGTCAGCGCGAGCGCATCGGCCCATAGGCCCCAGGGGGCCGGCGTGGACAGGTCTTCGACGTGGACGGTCGGGGGGACGGTGGGGAGAGATCCGTCGTGGTGCAGGACGGCGAGGGTGACGGTGGTGCCAGCGGCGGCCGCGTGAGCGGCCAGGGCGGCGCACGCCGTGGTGACACCGGCTCCTCCAGGGCCGGTGACCAGATGGGTGCGGACCGTCATAGTCAGTTCTCGCAGTGGCGTTTTAACCCGTCCAGGGCGGCGGCGACGATGCTTTTCTCCGCTTTGCGGCGCACCAGAGCTGGCATGGTGATGCGGGTGTCCACGGCCAGTCGGTAGGTCACCTCGGTCCCCTCCGGGACGGCGGTCAGGGTGTAGGAGCCGTTCATGGCGGTCAGGCTCTGAGAGCGCAGCAGCGTCCAGGAAACGACACCGGTGCCGTCTTCTTCCACGTCCCAGGTGTAGTCCAAGACGTAGGTATCCCGGACGATTCCGGCATCGACGACGAATTCGACTTCGGCGGGCCAGTCGGCCTGGTCCCGGGTCAGGATCCGTGATGAGCGCATCTGTTCGGTCCATTGAGGGTAGGCCTCGACGTCTCCGATCACGTCGGCGACGGTCCCTGGGTCGGCGTGGATGACGGCTCGTGCCTCGGTGTGATCGGCCATGACGGCACGCTACCGGACATGGGGCGATGTGGCTGTTCGGAGGGCGTGTCTGTGCGGGTTTTCGGTGAGCGTTCAGTGGTGGCTGGGTGGTCAGCTGGTGGAGGCGGACGGGGTGCGGCTCCGAATGGATGCGCCGCCGTCGAAGGACCAGGTGTTTCGAGGGGGTTCAAGGCGGTCTTTGATGGCGGTGATGGCGTTCTTCCAGCGGCGGACGTGGGCTTTTTCCACGGCAGCGGCGCGTCCGGCGGCTGCTTCGGCGCGGACGTAGTGGTGGACGATGGCTCCGTCCCAGCAGGGTTCGATCCAGACTTCAATCTCACCGCGCAGGTGGCCATCAACCTCCCAGATGGCGCCTTCGTCGCCGCGCTGAGCGATCAGACGCGTGCGCAGATGGGGCCAGGCATTCGCTACGTTGTAGGGATGTGTCAATACCGCCGCCACCAGCGTCGGGGATGCATCGACGTACGTCTCGTCTACGATCTGCACGCGAGTCGAACGGGCCCACACGCTCTCAGCATGCGGCACGATGCCTCCTCACGTCATCCCGGCGACCCGCACATCCTTTGGGCGCACGTCCAAGGGCACCTGTCACGTATGGACCGTCACCGCCCAGTTGAAGTCAGTACTGTCCGCGGGGACACGTCCACGCGCGCCGTCGCCGCCGCCTGTAGGAGGGCCGATGCGAGAGAAGACCGTCCCCCCGGTCGCCACGACCGAGCACCCGAACCTGGGAACGGTCAGTGCCCATAACGCGAACGTGGATCCTGACCACGTCGCTTTCCATCGGCGTCGTACGTCGCAGGATCCTTGGGAAGAGGTCACCTGTCGGCAGTTCGACGAGGAGGTCCAGGCACTGGCTGCGGCATTGCGGGCGGCGGGTCTCTCCACAGGTGACCGGGTTGGGGTGATTAGCCGGACGCGTTACGAATGGACTCTGGTCGATTTCGCGGTATGGACTGCGGGTTTGGTCAGTGTTCCGATTTATGAGACGTCCTCGGCCGATCAGGTGGAGTGGATCCTGTCCAACAGCGGGTGTCGTGCCGTAATCGTGGAGTTGGATGATCACCGCACAACTGTGGAGAAGGTTCGTGCCACGTGTCCGGATGTGGAACATGTGTGGCAGATCGATCGAGGTGATGTGGACGCATTGGTCGCGTCCGATCAGGATCGGTCAGTGTTGGCGGAAGTCCGCCGTACTGTCGGTCATGACGATCTGGCCACGATTATTTACACCTCGGGGACGACTGGCCGTCCCAAAGGGTGCGAGCTGACCCACGGCAACTTTCTGCTGCTGGCAGAAAACACGACGGTGACCCTTGCAGAAATCACCCAAGGTCCACATGCGTCGATCTTGTTATTCCTGCCGTTGGCACATGTGTTGGCGAGGTTGATTCAGGTCGTATCGGTGATGTCTCGGATGCGGGTGGGACATGCCCCTGATATCGCTCATCTGTTGCCTGATCTTGAGTCGTTCCGACCCACGCTGATTTTGGCGGTGCCCAGGGTTTTTGAAAAGATCTACAATTCGATGGATCAGAAAGCAGCCACCGAAGGTAAGGGCAAGATCTTCCGATTATCGGCTCGTACGGCGATCGCCTTCAGCCGGGCGTTGGATCAGGCCAAGGTGCCCTGGGCATTGCGACTGCAACACCAGGTGTTTGACCGGCTGGTCTATGCCAAACTTCGGCGCGCGCTAGGCGGGCAGTGCCTCTATGCGATCTCCGGTGGCGCTCCACTGGGCAAACGGCTAGGACATTTTTATCGAGGTGCTGGCTTCACCATTTTGGAAGGGTATGGCCTCACCGAGACCACTGCTCCCACGAATGTGAACACGCCATCTTTTAATACGATCGGCACGGTGGGTCAGCCCTTGCCGGGAACTGCCACTCGAATTGCGGACGACGGCGAGCTGCTGGTCAAAGGTGTCGGCGTATTCCGCGGTTATCACGATAATCCGGAAGCCACTGCGGAAGCGTTCACTGAGGACGGCTGGTTTCATACTGGAGATCTCGCCTCGATTGACGATGCTGGACGGCTGACGATTACCGGCCGTAAAAAAGAACTGATTGTCACTGCGGGCGGAAAGAACGTCGCTCCGGCCCCCTTGGAAGATGCCATTCGGGCGCACCCGTTGGTGTCGCAATGCTTGGTCGTCGGTGATCAACGGCCGTTCATTGCTGCACTGATCACCCTCGACGCAGAGATGGTGCCGATGTGGGGTAAAGCCCACGGCATCACTGAGTTGACGCTCGAGGCGGCCTTGACCGACCCGATCGTTCAGGGGCACCTGCAACAGGCCATTGATCGAGCCAATGCGCGGGTCAGTCGGGCGGAAAGCATCCGCAAGTTCACGGTCCTGACCTCAGACTTCACCGAGGAATCGGGTCACCTCACCCCGTCGTTGAAGGTGAAACGCAATGTGGTGTTGCGGGACTTCGCTGACGAGGTTGATCGGTTGTACGGCGGCCCTGCTCCGGCACGAAGCTGACTGAAGTATTCGAAGTATTCCTGGTGACGGGCTCCGTCGCCCGTCACCAGGCTCAGCGGCCCCAGGAACACACAGCTCGCACCCGACCCTGCCACTGGCGCGTCCAAGCTGTCACGGACCATCCGGTGGCGCGCTGCACCGCATCAGCGAACGCGCCAGAGCGCCCATCGACACCAAGGTCAGAGCGGATCAACCGAGTCAGCGCATCCTCACCGACGCTCTCAGCCAGGACACGACATGCCAGCAGTCCGGCGGCATACGCCGCGGCTCGGCCCGGTCCGTCGAAATCACTGCTGGCGGGAAACTCCGCAGGCACCCCACCGCTGCGGACCTGCGCGGTCAACGCTGCGACAATCTGCGGTTCAGGGATAGCGCGGTCATGGTAGGCGACGTACTCACTGAAGCCTTCGTCCAGCCACAGTGGACGGGATCCGAGGCAGTCTCGACGTACCGCGAGGTGGGTGGCCTCGTGGGTGAGGATGATACGTCGTCCCTCAGGGACTAACCGGGCCCATACCGCTGGGTCGATCACGATGCGGTCAGCACCGGTGCTGCGTCCGTGGAGGATCGGGCCGACTGTCACGGCAGGGACACCACCACCATGCGGCACCCCCGCCCACCGAGCGAACGAGCGGGTGGTGCGTGGCAACCAGATCACCGGACATACCGCAGATCCGCCCCAGACCCGGGCAACAGCAGCGGCTGCCTGGTCACCGTCATGGAGAAGGGTGTCAAGATCACCCGCCGGGGCGCTACCGACGACGAGTGTGGTGCTAGACCGCCGCGCCTGCGCCCCGGGTTCTTCCCACGGCAACGCCGCCGGCTCGTGGATCTCGACCCACGACCCGATGCGAGGGTCCTCGACGAGTTGCCACTGCACCTCGGCGTGGCCCAGTCCGGAGTCGAACCCCGCGAAACGATACGTGCAGCTGCTGTCGTAGCTCTGGCCTCGAAGTTGCGGCGTTCCGAGGTTGAGATCGATGACTCCGGCGGCTCGCATCACCTGGAAGGCGTGCTGTGCGTCTGGACGTTGCGCCTCGGTGACCCCGGTCAACCACCCGGTGAGATCGCCACGGGCGTAAGCCTGCGTTCGGTGCTGCACGATCTGGGTGAGCACGGCCAGCTTGTCGGCGGGGCTGATGTCCCTAGATTCACGATGGGGCGTGTCAGCGGTGCAGCAGCCGCCGATGAGCGCGGCGGCTATCCCCCAAGCGCCCACCCGTAGGAGGTGACGTCGGTCGACGACATCGTTCCCGAGGACTGCCACCGGGTCATCGTAGAGGGGGCTGATGACGGTGTTGTCAGGTGTGACGCCTACGGTGTGCGCATGCACACCTCGCACGATCCGCGCGCAGACGGTCTTCCATGGGATCAGACCTTGGCACCAGCCTTGTCCAGAGTCACCTTCGTGGTGGTGGATTTAGAGACCACCGGTGGAGATCCACGACGCCACCGGATCACCGAGATCGGCGCGGTGAAGGTGCGCGGGCGGGAGATCGTCGAGGAATTCCAGAGTCTGGTGTGCCCGCAAACTCCGATCCCGCCGTTCATTCAAGAGCTGACCGGCATCACTGACGACATGGTCGCCCATGCCCCGGAGATCTCCGCCGTGTTGCCCGAATTTGTGAATTTCGCGGCTGACTCGGTGCTTGTCGCACACAATGCCCCCTTCGATATCGGTTTTCTGCGCGCGGAAGCAGCCCGAGTCGAGACGCCCTGGGATCCTGCGGAGGTGGTTGACACGGTACGGCTGGCTCGGCGGTTGATGGCTCGCTCTGAGGTCGTGAACTGCAAACTGGGCACATTGGCAGCTTTCTTCGGGACGGGGCAGACTCCGGACCATCGGGCCCTCCACGACGCCCGGGCCACTGCGGACGTCTTGCATGCGTTGATCGACCGGGTCGGGGACTGGGAAGAGCTGAGAGTCGCCGATCTGAAAGATGTCCCGGACCTACGAGGACGCGCACAGACCAGTGCGGGAAGCGGCGTGCAAGCTACAGTGGCGCCGTGATCACTGCCATTGTCATGATCGACGCCGACGTCGACGCGATTCCTGAGCTCGCCCAACGCATTGCTGATCAGCAAGGGGTGCGCGAAGTCTATTCCGTGACCGGTGACACCGACTTGATCGCTCTGGTCGACGTTCAGGAGCACGAAGAGTTCACCGAAGTGATCGCCCACCGTCTCAATAAGACCCCCGGGGTACGTCGTACCCGCACTCACATTGCCTTCCGGCAGTACAGTTCCTCCGACCTGGACGAAGCGTTCTCCTTAGGGCTGGACTGACCACAGCCGCGAGATGCGGTCAGGCACCCGGGACTATCCCAGACCCGCCTGCGCATCAACTGCTACGACGTCCTCGGCTCGCCCCATGCGCCGCACCTCGGGCACGAGCAACGTGGACAACGCGATCACCGGATAGCTGCTTGCGCCCCCATCGTCAGTCCCCAGCCAGTGACACCTAATGACGCGGTGTTTTTTGCCACCAACGGGCCGAGCACCATCAGCGCGCCGGAACTGATCACATTCAACCCACAGAACGCCACGACGATCGTCCATAACCACGTGCGCGTGGAAAATTCATGCCACCCGACACGTAGTTCCTGCCAGATGCCCTGCTTGACGGAAGCCCGGCCAGGAATCCGCATGGGGAGCAGAAATAAGACAGCCACCAGGAACGACCCTGCGTCGATGTACAACGTCTCCGTCGCCCCGCCCACAGCGACCAACATCGCACCCAACACCGGGCCGATCACCTGAGCGCCGTGACGTACGAAAGCCACCATCGCGGTGGCTTGCTGCAGATCGTGCCGAGGCACTAACTGCGGTATCAGACCCTGAACCGCTGGCATGCTGAACGCACCCACCGCACCACTCACGGCCGCAAGCACCGTCAACGCCCCCACTGTCGCTTTCCCCGAGGCAAGCAGACTTGCGGTGGTCCCGAGGACCACCGCAGAGGACAGGTACGTCGACATGAGCACGGTGCGACGACTCCACCGGTCCGAGATGATCCCCCCGAACAGGAGGAAAACAACGTTAACGGTCACCTGCGCGACGAGGACCTGGGACAACGCCGTTGCGGTCCCTTCCACATGGAGGACAGCAAAGGCGTAAGCGACTGACGTCATCATGCTGCCGAGTCGGTTGACCGATGAGGCCAGGAAGAACCAAGCAAATTCCTGGTGACGCAGCGGCCCCCATCGCGATGGCTTCAACGGCGAAGCAACGCTCATCCTCTACCTCTCAGCGGAAGGACAGGAGATCGTCACCAAGGCGGATGATCGTCGATCCCAGCCTTCAAGGAGAACACCCCAGAGTCAGAGATACTCTCGGCTGACCTCACGCCACAACGCTAACCGTTGCTGGGCCGCTCCTGAGTCCAAAGCCTCTTCGGCTTGATCCATTCCAGCGCGCAACCGGCGCATCAGCTCTGGCTGACTCGACAGCTCAGGCCCAGTGGTCCCGGACTTGGGCAGTGTCGCCAACGCTGCGCCGGCATTGAGAACCACCGCGTCCCGCACTGGTCCTCGTACGCCGGACACCAAGTCGTGCACCACTGTGGCGTTGTGCTGAGGATCGCCGCCACGCAATGCTGACAACGGTGCCCGAGACAGGCCTAGGTCCTCCGGGGTGATGGAGCCGGTGATGACCTGTCCCTGCTGCACCCACCAGAACTGAGAACTGGTCGACAGGGTCAACTCGTCGAGTCCGTCATCGCCGCGGAAGACCACAGCGGCACGTCCTCGCGAGGCAAAGACTCCAGCCACCAACGGTGCTAGGCGCGCGTCAGCCACTCCGATCGCCGAACAAGTTGGCTGAGCAGGGTTTGTCAACGGACCCAACACGTTGAAGACCGTGGGCACCCCCAGATCTCTGCGGGTTTGCGCCGCATGCCGCATCGCCGGGTGGAAGACCTGCGCAAAACACAACGTAATCCCGGCGCGGCATGCCACGTCCACGACCTGATCTGGCGTCAAGGTCACATGGATGCCGAGAGCCTCCAGCACATCTGCCGTTCCGGAACGGGAGGATGCCGCTCTGTTGCCGTGTTTGACGACCGTCGCTCCCGCAGCGGCGCACACAATCGCTGCCATCGTGGAGATGTTGACGGTGTGGGCCTGGTCACCACCGGTGCCGACAATGTCCAAGCTGGGCCCGGGCACCTCGATTCGATGGGCATGACGCAGCATTTCCTCTGCCAGGGCTGTCAGCTCACCGACAGTCTCGCCTTTGGCGCGCAGGGCCACCACAAATCCGGCAATCTGAGCGGGGCGAGCTTCGCCACGCATGATGCGTTCCCACGCCCATGTCGCCTGCTGCGTGGTCAGATCCGCGCCATGCAGCAACGTGGAAACCACGTCGGGCCAGGTCGGCTCGACGATCCCCATCAGGACGGCTGCACTGCTTCGCGGGTCCCTATCTCAGCGACCGTCGAAGCCATCTGCATCGGGTCTAACGGATGCGGGACAACTCCGTCGGCATAGGACCATGCAGCAAGCCAGTCGTCCTGGGGACGCCCGGTGAGGACAATCACCGGCGGGCAGTCAAAAAATTCGTGCTTGAACTGGCGGCACATCCCCAAGCCCCCAAATGGCGCTGCTTCACCGTCCAGGATGAGCAGGTCGAATCCGCCTTCTTTCATGGCACTTTCCGCGGCAGCCGGGGTGGCGCATTCCAACCATGAGCTGATCTCCACGTGCCGTGCCGGACGGTTGCCAACTGCCACCCGTACGGCGTCCCGGGTCGACCGGTCGTCGCTATACAACAGGACGCGCAACCGGCGGGGGGCGTCGGTGCCGGTCTGAGGCGCGGACGAGGCAACGGGCAGGTCGGCAGATGAACTCATGGCCCGAATCCTACCCATCCGGTGACACGGGAAGCAGCCGCGCCAGCAGAGACCTCGGACCGTGTTCCGTCCGCCCTGGTCGGCCGCCGCTCGTCCACGTCAGACGACCGTTGAGCGCGAATCTGTTCGGCGTGCCGCGCACCACCCGTTTCACACCCGAATCACTCTGACCCATGGGGCAATATTGCGGCCGTGGCGACCGCAACCTCGACGTATTCCCCCAGTCCCGGAGCCAGACCCGGCACGATCCCAGGTCATGGCCCGGTCACTCGTCCCAATATGGCGTCAGTCGGGACGATCATCTGGCTCTCCAGCGAATTGATGTTCTTCGCGGGCCTCTTCGCGATCTACTTCACGATCAGGTCGGTGCGACCTGACGTGTGGGCGGAGAACACCGCCAAGCTCGACATCCCCTTCGCTGCGCTCAACACCCTCATCCTGGTGGTCAGCTCAGTCTGGTGCCAGCTGGGTGTCTTCGCGGCGGAAAAGGGCCGGGGGTCGCGCACCGGCAAACTGTTGACCATGCACCCCATCAAGGAATGGGGCATGCGTGAGTGGTATGTCTTGACATATCTATTTGGTGCGGTCTTCGTCGCTGGTCAGGTCTGGGAGTACGCCAAGCTGACTGCCGAAGGGCTCACCTTGAGCCAAAACGCCTACACCTCGTGCTTCTACATCACGACGGGTTTCCATGGCATCCACGTCACCGGCGGTCTCATCGCTTTCTTGCTGATCATTGGCCGAAGCTTCACCTCCCGTCGATACACCCACCGGCAGGCCACCGGCGCAATCGTGGTGTCCTACTACTGGCACTTCGTTGACGTGGTGTGGATCGCCTTGTTCTTGACGATCTACTTCATCCGGTAGGTCGGCACTGCCCACCGCCCCCGTCGGACCGACCCGCACACTGAAGCCAAGGAAGCCTTGACGTGAAAGCCCTCGCAGCCCGCCGCCGTCACCCGGCAGCCTTCCTCCTCCTGCTCCTCGTGGGGCTCTTTGTCTCTGGAGGCGCCTACGCCACACTCGCACCAGGCGGCGCGCAGGCAGACAGCGGCGCCTCGACATCGGACATCCAAGCTGGCCGCCAACTCTTCGACGCGAACTGCGCGACCTGTCATGGGACCAACGCCACAGGTACCAAAGAAGGACCCAGCCTGGTCGGCGTAGGAGCTGCTGCCGTCGACTTCCAGGTCGGAACCGGTCGGATGCCGATGGCGGAGCAGAACGTCCAAGCCCCGCGCGGCAAGAAGGTCCAATTCGACGATCGGCAAACTAAACAGCTCGCGGCGTACGTCGCCTCTTTAGGCCCTGGCCCCTCAGTACCGGACGCAAAATATACCGAGACCGAAGGGGCGAACCTGGCCCGTGGCGGTGACATCTTCCGGACGAACTGCGCGATGTGCCACAACTACGCCGGTTCCGGAGGGGCGTTGACCCGCGGCAAGTTCGCGCCGCCGCTGCGAGACATCCAGGGCAAACACATCTACGAGGCGATGCTCACCGGTCCGCAGTCGATGCCGGTGTTCAACGACACCAACATCACTCCCGAAGAGAAGCGGGATGTGATCGCCTACATGCACGAGATCGACAAATCCCACAACGTCGGCGGCCACAGCCTGGGCTCTTTCGGCCCTGTCGCAGACGGTTACTTCCTCTGGCTCGTGGCGATGCCCATCATGATCGGCGCCGCCGTCTGGCTCGGCCGCAAGGCCGCGTGATCCTCCCGCATCCGGAGGTGGGAGGTCAGGCCTTCCGCCTCCACCCGCACCGACAGGACGACGAATGAACGAGAACGGCTCCCACACTGGGGAGTCCGGGCACGAGAGGCCGGACAACCCGCATGTCACTGGGCACGAGGTGAGTCTGGGCGAAGGCCACGTCCCCGGCACCGGGGTCACGGTGGCGGACCGGTTCCCCAATCCCGGTTTGCCGCCGCATCAGGTGCGACACGCCGATGTCGACGAACGCGCGGCGAAGCGGGCAGAACGACAGGTGGCAGCTCTATTTACCCTGTCAATTCTGGGAACTGTCGGTTTCCTGGTGGCGTATTTCACCATTCCGATGGCGACCATGGTCTTCATCCCCTGGTTTGGCCATCTGGACCTCGCTCACACCTTGTTCGGCGTCTTCCTGGGATTGTCCCTCCTGGGAATTGGATTGGGTGCGGTGCACTGGGCCAAGACCTTGATGCCCGACGAAGAAGTCGTCGAGGAACGCCACCCGATCGTGTCCCCAGTGGCGGACCGGCAGGGCGTCATAGACACCATGAATCGCGGTGCCGAGCAAAGCCAGATCGGACGGCGCCATCTAATCAAAGTCACCGGTGGCACCGCGCTGGGGGTGTTTGCGCTGCCACTGCTGGTGCAGGTGGTCGGAGGATTGGCCAACGGCAAGATGGGCGATGCCACCACCGAACTGCGCAACACCTTCTGGCGCAAGGGGCTACGCCTGATTACTGACCCAGAGAAGCGCCCGATCAAAGCGTCGGATGTCACGCTCGGTTCCGTATTTCACGTCCTGCCTGAAGGGATTTTTGATCATCCGCATCAGCATCCTGCCCATGGCCAGACCTTCGAGCACGACGAAAATCTCGGCGTCATGGAGCGCAAAGCCAAAGCTGCGGTGTTGTTGATGCGTCTTGACCCGAAGGATTTCAAGAGCAGTAAAGCTCGCGACTGGGGCTATCAAGGGATTGTCGCTTACAGCAAAATCTGCACCCACGCTGGTTGCCCGGTCGGTTTGTACGAACAACAGACCCACCATCTGTTGTGTCCCTGCCATCAGTCGACCTTCGACGTGACCGATGACTGCAAGGTAGTTTTTGGACCGGCCAAACGGCCCTTGCCGCAGTTGAAGATCACCGTGGACAAGGATGGCTATCTGGTTGCCGATGACGGCTTCGCCGAGCCCGTCGGCCCGAGCTTCTGGACGCGTGCCCGATGACGACGACATCTTCACCTCGCCCCGAGACGACTTCCCGTTCGGACAAGTCACGGCACACGCCGTCTCACTCCGACGCGGCCCAACCTGGCCCTGGCAAGGGCTTGGCCTCTTGGTTGGACGAGCGCACCGGGGCTGCCGGGCCTGTGCGCTACTTGATGAACAAGGTTTTCCCCGATCATTGGTCATTCATGCTCGGTGAGATCGCGATGTATTCCATGCTCATCGCACTGATCACCGGGACGTTCCTGACCTTCTGGTTTGTCCCCAGCGCAGGGCATGTCACGTATGAAGGCAGCTATGTCCCGCTGAAGGGCCTGGGGATGTCGGAGGCGTACGCCTCTACCCTCGACATCAGCTTCGATGTGCGTGGTGGTTTGCTGCTACGTCAGTTGCACCACTGGTCAGCGCTATTCTTCGTGGCGGCAGTGGGTTTGCACGCCATGCGGGTCTTCTTCACCGGTGCCTTCCGTAAACCTCGTGAGATCAACTGGGTCATCGGCACCGTGCTGCTCCTGCTGGCCTGCATCGAAGGTTTCGCTGGCTACTCTCTTCCCGATGACCTGCTTTCCGGTACCGGCATCCGAGTCATGGAAGGATTCGTCGAATCCAGCCCGATCATCGGGTCCTACTTGTCGTACTTGATCTTCGGTGGGGCCTTCCCAGGGGAACACATCATCCCCCGCTTGTACATCGCGCACGTCCTGCTGGTCCCCGCCTTGATTATTGGATTGTTTACTGCGCACTTGCTGCTGGTGGTCATCCACAAACACACCCAGTACCCCGGCCCAGGTAAGACCAACAACAACGTCGTGGGCTTCCCAGTGATGCCGGTGTACGCCGCCAAAGCTGGTGGGTTCTTCTTCATCGTGTTCGGGATCATCGCGTTGATCTCCGGCCTTGTGGCTATCAACCCGGTGTGGATGTACGGACCATACGACCCCTCTCCAGTAACCGCGGATTCTCAACCTGACTGGTACATGGGCTTTGCCGATGGAGCATTGCGGCTGCTGCCCGGTTTCCTAGAGTTCGAGATCTTTGGTTTCACGCTGAGCCTCAACCTGGCTATCGGGTCGATCATGCTGCTCCCAGTGGTCTTCACCCTGATGGGCGCCTACCCCTTCTTTGAGGCCTGGGTCACCGGCGACCGCCGCGAACACCACCTGCTGGACCGGCCTCGCAATGCTCCGACCCGTACCGCCATCGGTGTGGCGGCGCTGACCGCCTATCTGGTGATGTTTATCGCCGCCGGCAACGACCTGATGGCGATCAAACTCGGGCTGTCTATCAACGACATCACGATAGTGTTGCGCGTGTTGTTCTTCGTCGGACCGGTGATCGCTTTCTGGGTGACGAAACGGCTCTGCCTGTCCTTGCAGCATGCGGACCGCAACGTGGCCTTGCATGGATGGGCCAGCGGACGGATGGTTCGCACTGCCGCCGGTGGTTTCTTTGACGCCCACGCCCCGCTGACCGAGCATGACCGTTGGGTGCTGGTGCAGCATGAATCTCCCAAACCGATTCAGGCGGGAATTCCGACCGACAGCATGGGCAATGAAGACCCACGTGGTAAGCGGAGTACAGCGCGAGCTTTCTGGTCTCGGTTCTACTTCGGTGACCGGGTTGAGCCGGTCACCCCGGCAGAGCTCGCCGCAGCCCAACACCACGGGCAGGACACGTCCATGCTCGAAGCTGATCCGGCTGGTTTTGGCGGACTGATGCACGGTGGCGCTGAGGAACTCCCGCCACATCACGCCTACAGTCACTCCGCAGCCAGTCATTCCGCTGGGGACCGGCAGAACGCGCCGTAACCCGGTAGTGCTCTAGCGCAAGGGCCGCCCACGATCAGCGTGAGCGGCCCTTGCGCTGTCCCACCAACAAGGTAGCCAGCCGCTCTTGGAGCTCAGCCTCTCGCCCCGGAGCATCCACGGAGAGCACCTTGGTGCGTGAGGTCGCGCCGGTGACGAGGGTCACCGAGCTGCGGCGGACGTCAAAGGCCTCAGCTACCGCCCGCAACACCGCATCCGTGGCTTTGCCATCGACAGCGCGTGCTGTCACTGCAACACACAGCTGTGGTCCATCCGGTGCGTCGTACGTCCCGGAGACCTGCTGCCGAGACGCTCCAGGCCGAACCCTGACACTCAGTCGCATGCCTATCTCTCTTCCAGTGCCACACTGGCCCCATGCCAGTCCAGATGAGCCGGGCCGAGTTTGAGATCGCCGTCGGTGACGCCCTTGACCAGGTGCCTCACGAATTCCTCGACCTGCTCGACAATGTGGTGTTCTTAGTCGAGGACGAACCTGACGAGACCTTGGGCCCAGACTGTCTGGGAGTTTACGACGGGATTCCTCGCACCGAACGGGGATGGGACTGGGGCGAACCGTTACTGCCCGACCGTATTACGCTTTTCCGGCATCCCACCCTGAGAATGTGTGACAGCGCCCAAGAAGTTGCTGACGAGGTCGCGATCACGGTGGTCCATGAGATCGCCCATCATTTTGGGATTGACGATGACCGGTTGACTGAGCTGGGCTGGGATTGAACGTCCGCAGTCCACCAATGCGGACAGCTCTCAGGCGCCGCCGTCCGGATTCATCGGGGTAGCAGCGCCGCTGGCACCGCCGGTCGCTTTGGCGCTTTTGCGCGCAGATTTTTCCTGCCACTGATCCCAGGTCCACAGCCACACGGGGATCCCGGCTTCACCAGGTTTAAGGTCGAACGCCGATCCGACGTTCTCGACGACATCACCATACTGGCTACGCTTAAACAACCATTCTGCATCACCCGGAGCCATATTAATGCAGCCGTGGGAGACATTCTCTGATCCCTGTTTATCTACTGACCAGGGAGCTGAGTGCAAGAACTCGCCACTGCTTGTTATCCGCATGGCCCATTTCACTTTGGTGCGGTAATACTCCGGGTCCGACTTGTCGACTCCGAACGTCGAGGAGTCCATCGTGATGTCTGGATGTTTGTCCTGAATGACTTTGGTGCCGTTGCGGGTCTCAAACCGCTCCCCCGGCCGCCCCCCACTGATCTGGAAGGTCTTGACCTCCTGCCCGTTTTCTTTCAGGACCATCGTGTGCGCATTGAGATCAACTTTCATGATGCGCTGGGTGCCGATATTAAGCTTTGCTCCGTGATCTTCGGTGAGGTAGTTGCCTGAGGTAATTCTGATCCCAGATAAGGGGGCGTTCACGGTAAGTTTGGTCCCTGCAGCCCAGTATTCCTTGGGCCTGTACAACAGAGTCGTGTCATTGGTCCACCCCCACGACCCCACCTGAGAAGGTTCGGCGGTCACCGTCAGCATCGACTCGATGTCTTTGCGCACCTCAACATCGGTCACCGGGGCGTTGAATTTCACCTGGATCGGCATCCCCGATCCCACCGTCCATCCGTCGGGGGTCACGGTATAACCCACGGAGTTAGCAGCGGCGACAGTGCTGAAAGTCGAGGTCGTCGTTGTCTCACCGGAACCGTTCTTGGCAGTCGCCTTCACGGTGTACGTCGTCGTTGGTGCCAGAAATCCCGTGGAGGTCCAGGATTTGTCGGGACCAATGGCACCGTTGACGGTGCGTTTGCCATCTGAGCTGGCGACGGTGACTTCACCTAGAGTCCCGCCCTCAGCTTTGACCGAGATGACTTTCTTGGTGTCCACATCTTTAGCGCCATCTGGGAGGGACACACTGATTTTGACCGGCGCAGATGTCGCAGGCATCGCCTGGGGGTCGCCCACGTTTTCCTGTTCGGAGCTGCAGGCGGATGTTCCAGCCAACAACACCGTCCCAGCTACCACCACAGAAATCCTGCGCCCCCGCACTCCACCGTCACGCTGCATCTCGTGTCCCTGTCTTCGATGATGGCCACATCGCCTTGTCCACCTTCAGTCCCTCTCCGATCGGCCACCGGTGAGTGCAGCCCAGAAGAACAGTCCGACGTTGGGACTCCGCGTTCAACAGAATGCTACGCCGCGCTGGGAGGCACGGTACAACCTCCTGAGATCACGCTGTGGAAACGCTGGCCAGCACAGTTGCGCCGGGGCACCTCGCTTCAGCGAGGTGCCCCGGCGCAACTGTGCTGGAGAGGTCAGATCCCGATGTCTCCACGGTAGTACTCGAAAGTCCAGCCCAGCAGGGCGATCACCCCGAAGATAAACCCCACGATGAACACCCACCACCCCACGGCAAGTCCCAGGAAGAGCAACAATGCCGCACCTGCGAGTGGCAGTGGCCACCAGCTATGCGGGCTAAAGAATCCATAGTCACCTTCGACGTCCTCGATGCGGGCTGCCGGGTCATCTTCCGGGCGAGCGTCGAGTTTGCGGGCGGTGTTGGCCAGGTAGAACCCGACCATTCCCGTCATCACCCCGGTCAAGCCGATGCACACCACCCCAACCGGCTCAACACCGGTGGGGGTGAACTTCCAGGTCGCCCAGCCATACACCGCGGCAACGATCAAGAAGGGCACCGCGCCGTACTGAAACAGTTTGGTCTCAATCCTCATCGGGGGTTGTCTCCCTCACGCCGGGACGCGCCCGGCTCCTCGGTGCCGACACCATGCTCGTCGATGTCGGCTTCGCCGTACAGCTTGTCCAGGACATTCTTGTCCGGAGTCGGGCTGTCGAGCTCTTCCACGTCAGGATGATGCAAATCCCATGCGGGACGCTCTGATCGGATCCGCGGGATGCTGTTGAAGTTGTGGCGCGGAGGCGGGCAGCTGGTCGCCCATTCCAGCGAGGCCCCGTATCCCCAGGGGTCATCAACGGTCACTTTGTTGCCCTCCCGAGCGGTTTTCCACATGTTGTAGAAGAACGGCAGGAAGGACAGACCCAATAGTACTGACCCCACGGTGGACACGATATTCAATGGCTGAAAACCATCTTCAACCAGGTAATCGCCGTATCGGCGGGCCATACCCTGCACGCCGAGCCAGTGCTGCACCAGGAAGGTGAGGTGGAAGCCCACGAACAGCAGCCAGAAGTGCCACTTGCCGAGCCGCTCGTCCAGCATGTATCCGGTGAATTTGGGCCACCAGAAGTAATAACCGGCGAACATCGCAAACACCACAGTCCCGAAGACCGTGTAGTGGAAATGCGCGACCACGAAGTAGCTGTCAGAGAGGTGGAAGTCCAACGCTGGGCTGGCGAGCATGACACCGGTCAATCCTCCGAAGAGGAAGGTCACCAGGAAGCCCAAGGCCCACACGATGGGGGTTTCGAAGGTGATTGATCCACCCCACATCGTGCCGATCCAGTTGAAGAACTTCACTCCGGTGGGGACTGCGATGAGCATCGTCATCACCGAGAAGAAGGGCAACAGGACTTGGCCGGTGACGTACATGTGGTGGGCCCACACTGTGACCGACAACGCGGCGATTGCGATCGTCGCAAAGATCAGGCCCTTGTATCCAAAGATCGGTTTCCGAGAGAAAACCGGGAAGATCTCACTGACGATGCCAAAGAACGGCAAAGCGATGATATAGACCTCGGGATGCCCAAAGAACCAGAAGAGATGCTGATAGAGGATCGGGCCGTTATTGGCCGGATCGTAGATATGCATTCCGAAGAGACGGTCACCAGCCAGCCCCATGAACGCCGCGGTCAGCACCGGGAAGACCATCAGCACGAGGATGGAAGTGACCATGATCGTCCAGGTGAAGATTGGCAACCGGAACATCGTCATACCCGGGGCTCGCATACAGATCACCGTGGTGAGGAAGTTTACCGAGCCCATGATCGTGCCAAAACCGGTCAAACCAAACCCGAGAATCCACAGGTCGCTACCCAGATTGGGAGAAAAAGCTGGGTTTGATAGCGGCACATAGGCGAACCACCCGAATGACGCCGCCCCACCCGGCACCAGGAATCCTGAGACCGCCATCAAGCCACCGAAGAGGTACAACCAGTACGCCAGCATGTTGAGCCGCGGGAAGGCCACATCCGGCGCACCGATCTGCAGCGGTAACAAGGCATTGGCGAATCCGGCAAAGAGCGGAGTCGCGAAGAGCAGCAGCATGATCGAGCCATGCATGGTGAACAACTGGTTGAACTGCTGCAAGTTATGCAGCACCTGCAAGCCTGGTGAGACGAGTTCCGCTCGGATCACCAAGGCCATCAACCCGGCGAGCAAGAAGAAGAACATCGACGTCACGAAATACAGATTGCCGATGACCTTGTGGTCGGTAGTGGTGATAATCGAGACGAATCGTTGCCCCGGAGTGGGGCGGCGCCGAGTCGGCGCGGTGACCGCGCCGTGGCTCGCCGGTGAGAGGACGGTCGACATCACTTCTTCCCCTCTGGAGTCCACTGCATCAGCTTCTCCTGGCCAGGTTCCAACGGAGAACGGTTGAGGCTGTTATCCAACATCCCGGTCTGTCCTTTGTCGCGCAGCCCTTGGAGGTGTTTGTCATATTCCTCTTGGGTGACGACTTTGACGTTGAACAACATCGCCGCGTGATACTGCCCGCAGAGCTCTGCACACTTGCCCTGGTAGGTACCAAGTTCGCGTGGGACGACCTGGAATTTATTCACTTTGCCGGGGATCATGTCCAGTTTTTGCTGGAAGGCCGGCACCCAGAACGAGTGGATGACATCTCGAGAGGTCAAGACAAACTCGACGCGCTTGTCCTTGGGCAGATAGAGAGTGGGGAGCGTCTTCTCCACGCCGGGTTCGCCGGTGAGTTTGGCTTGGACGCCGGACTCCCACACTTTGCCGTCGACATAGTTGAAGTCCCAGCTCCACTGTTTGCCGACAACATTGATGGTGACATCTGGTTTTTGGCTGGTGTCCAGCAGCACCGCTTCGTCACGAGCGGTGTAATAGAACAGGACAAAGATCATCATCACCGGCACGACGGTGTAAAGCAGCTCGATCGGCACGTTATATCGCAGCTGGGGTGGCAGCCCGGTGTCATCCTTCTTACGCCGATAGGCCACCATGCACCAGATGGTCAACCCCCAGACGAGGGCCCCCACCGCTAGTGCGGCGATCCAGCCTCCGACCCAGAGGTCCTGCACCCGTTGAGCGCCGTCGGAGGCGCCTCGAGGCAGGAATCCGCGAGACAGCTCCTCGCTGCTGCAACCGGAGAGGACGAGGGCTGCCAGGCCCGCGACCGCCGCGACGCTTCGCACCCGGCGTGGCCCACGGCCACGGGGGTCAACTTGCCGACGCAATGGCGCACCTTCCACTGACGGTGAATAAAGGCCCCGCCGTACGTCGGCCAGGGAAGGCCGATCCACCTCGACGGCAGGGCGCGTGGTGCTCATGACATTACCGGCCGCTGCAGTGCTCACCTGGGGGTCTGAGGGGGATGGACCGGGGGGTGCACCTCCTGAATCGGTGGGCGGCTCTCTGAGCCGACCAGCGGCGGTGACAGCCTGTCAACGGGCTCTGAATGGCACCTGAATTGACGTCCCGGACGGCACATTCAGCGGTGGCGCCTGGAGGGCTAGCGCCAGTCGGTCGAAATAGTCATCTCGGGGGATCTCTTGGACACCGAGGCTGCTCAGGTGCGGGGTGGCCCATTGCACATCGATGATCCGGCGGGGGTCGTGATCGGTTCGCATGACGGCGACGAGAGCTGCCAGCGCTGCCTTGGAGGCATCGGTGCGTCGTCGGAACATCGATTCCCCGGCAAATAACCCCCCGACAGCGACGCCGTAGAGCCCGCCAATGAGCTCGTCACCGTCCCATACTTCCACCGAGTGCGCCCAGCCCAGGTCGTACAGCTCCCGGTAGGCCCCGCGGATCTCGTCAGTAATCCATCGTCCCGGTCGAGTGGGATCGGCGCAGCCAGTCAGGACGGCGTCGAAGTCGCTGTCCCACGTGAATCGCCACGTCCGCATCGATCGACGTAGTGAACGGGACAGATGCATCTGCGCAGGGTCAAGGACACCACGAGGGTCGGGGCTCCACCAGCCAAATGGCGGCGCGCCGTCGTCGTCCAGCCCCATGGGAAATAGGCCGGATCGATACCCCTCCAGGAGAGTTCCGGGTTCAAGGTCGGCACCGACGGCGACGAGATCCTCGTCCTCGGTCAGCGCAAGGTCGCAGAGATTCCAAGGGGTCGCGGGGGGTTCGACTGGCTGTGGCACAGCGAACACCCTAGTCAGCAGAACAGGCCTGGTGATCCAACGACACGATCACCGCAACGCTACTAGACTTTGCCAAGTACCAGTCTTAGCCTAGATTTCATGTCCGGCCACGACCCACAAATGCTCAAAGGGGTCCTTTCTCTGCTGCTTCTGCGCCTCATCGCCGACCAGGACGGTTATGGCTACGGCATCGTCACCCGACTGCAACAGTCGGGGTTTCCCGATCTCGCCGAAAGCACCGTCTACCCGGCCTTGACCCGCCTCGAATCCGCTGGTCACCTCGAGTCCTACCTGCTGAGATCCGTCGCTGGCCCCGCCCGCAAGTACTACCGAATGACCGACAGTGGCCGCACCGAACTCGCTCGCGCCGACGCCGCCTGGACCGCCCTGGTCACCGCCGTCGCGACCCTCCATGACACCGCACTCACCGAGGAAGCCTGACATGTCCATACTCGACACCGTGCGCCTCCACGCCGCCGTCATCCGCTACGACTTTGCCTTGGACCTGCGCGGCGTCCCCGGACGAGCCCGCCGCGATCTGCGGCGGGAACTCCGCAGCAATCTCCGCTCCTCCGCCACACAGAGCGGTATCAATCACGCCCTCGCCGGGATCGGGTCCCCCGAAAGCCTCGCCAGAGAATCAGCAGCTGCGCTGCGCGACCCCCGCCGTCCAGCCTGGACCCGCGGCCTCGTCTGGGTCGGCTTTGCCCTGACCGCCTACTGGATCATCGGCATCATCACCATGTTCACCTGGATGGACGCCATCGTCGCCAGTGGCGTCACCCATGAGGTAGTTGGTGGCGTCACCATGCTGCCGGGAATCGAATACCGAGCCCAACACACCACCACCAGTGTCAGTTTGGGATTGACGTTGTCCGCACCAACCATGCTGGTCAGCCTCGGCATCTTCACCCTCACGTTCGCTCTCGGAGCCCGCCTGTGGCGCCCCCTCCGACGCGTTGACGCCTGACTGCTTTCCCGGGGGGCACGCCCAACGGCCGCCGCTTCCCATTCAGGAAGCAGCGGCCGTCGTACGACGTCCTCAGGAACGATCAGTGGAAGCTGTCACCACACGCGCAGGAACCCTGCGCACTCGGGTTGTCAATCGTGAATCCCTGCTTCTCGATCGTGTCAGAGAAATCGATCGTCGCCCCGTCCAGGTACGGCGCGCTCATCCGGTCCACGACGACCTCAACGCCATCGAAATCCCGGACCAAGTCACCGTCGAGGTTGCGCTCGTCGAAATACAACTGGTAGATCAAGCCGGAACAGCCACCAGGCTGTACGCCGATCCGCAATCGCAGGTCGTCGCGGCCTTCCTGCTCCAATAAGCTCTTCACCTTCGTCGCGGCGACATCGGTCAGGAGCACGCCGTGGGCCGCGGTGTCGTTCTGGGTGGTCATGACTGCGTCCTTCGCTGGTCTCGAGCGGGTCGTGGAGTCAACGCCACGACAACGGCGAAACATTCCCCGCCCGGGCAGCGTACGCGATCGACACCGGACATCTACACCGCACCGCCAGCAGGTGACCAGGTCGCTGCCAACCGGGCGGTCCGCTCTCGCACCGCACACACCGGATCCGCCATCGCCGCTGCCACCTGGTCAGCAGTTGACGCCACCGCATACGCCCCCGCCAGCCCCATTTCCATCCACTCGCGTCGTCCCACCATCACCTCACCAGCCAATGCGACCACCGGCACCGCTCGATGCGACACCGCAGCCGAGACCTCGGCCACCACTCCCCCATGCATCGATCGATGGTCCAAACAGCCCTCACCCGTCACCACCAGGTCGATACGGGACGCCAACTCCGGCATCCCCCAGGCCTGCAGGCACCATTGCGCGGCGCTCCACCGGCGCGCCCCCAAGACCATCAGCCCATATCCCAGCCCACCACCGGCCCCAGCTCCCGGTAATCGATCTACCCGCCGTGCTGCCCCCGTCAAAAGATCGACCGTCGCTGCTGACACCTCATCCACGACCTCCCGGAAACGTCCCAGCGCGAATTCCAACTGCTGTGCTTGCTCCGGGCTGGCACCACGCCCGCCTGCCGTCGCCGCTGAGGTCCCCTGCAGACCCAGCAACGGCAGATCCTCCTGGGTGGCCACCACCACCTCCACCTCTGCGAAATGCTCCCGCACCCGACCTAAACCATCCAGGTCCCCGGCAGCCACCCCCGCCAAAGCCGCGCCACCGCGCGCTAACGTGGAGACATCTCCCACCCCTAATGCCGCCAACAGCCCTGCCCCGCCGTCGTTGCTCGCCGCATCCCCGACTCCCACCACGATGCGGGTAGCGCCCTCAGCGCGCGCCACGTCCACGAGTTGCCCCACCCCAAAGCTGCTGGCGACCGCCGGATTGCGCTCCCCACCCCCCAGCAGATGCCCACCGTTGGCTTGAGCCGCTTCGACGTACGCCGTCACCACACCACCCTGGTCAGTGAGCAGAACTGCCGCTGGCACGTCCCGGCCCAACGGATCCGAGACCGTCGTCGCCACCGTCAGCGCGCCGTCCAGCGCAGCTGACATCACATCGAGGAAACCGGCACCGCCGCCGCTCAATGGCGCAAGACTCACCTCGTCATGCGGAGCGCGACGTGACCACCCCGCAGCCATCGCCTCAGCAGCTTGCACAGCAGTCAGCGTCCCGGCGAAACGCTGCGGGCAGATCAGCACTCGCATGGCAGACATCGTGACACCGAGCAGCCGATCACCCCAAGAGGCTGTGAGGACTGCCCGTGGGTGCCTCACCATCCACGAGACGGTGAGGCACCCACGTATCCCCCGATTGGCAACGGCACAACCAGCGCCGAGAGCAGTCAGCTCAACGCACCGACCGTGCCACCGTGTCCAACAACAACGCCTCCGCGAGGCACACCCGCTCAAACTCTCCCAGGTGCAGGGACTCGTTCGCGCCATGCGCCCGGGTGTCCGGATCTTCCACTCCGGTCACCAAGATCGCCGCCTGCGGGAACTGTTCCGCGAACTCCGCGATAAACGGAATCGACCCGCCGATCCCGGTGTCCACCGGATCCACCCCCCATGCCTGCGCAAAGGACGCCCGAGCCGCGTCGACGTACGACCCACTCGTGGGCGCGACAAATCCGTTCCCGTGGTCCTCCAATTCGACCTCTACCTGGGTGCCCCACGGCGCATTCGCCTGCAAATGCGTGCGAATCGCTTCCCAGGCGCTGCGCCAGTCCTGCGATGGCGCCAGCCGCACCGACACTTTCGCCCGCGCCTGCGGCAGTAACAGGTTGGCCGCAGTGTCCACCGATGGAGCGTCAATCCCGATGACGGTGGCCGATGGTTGTGACCACAGCCGAGACACCACACTGCCGGTCCCGATCAGCGCAGCACCGGCCGGTAGCCCAGCGTCACTGCGGAACTGGTCCTCGTCATAGATCAGATCGCTGGCCTCATCGCTGACCAGACCGTCAATCGCGACGCCCCCCTCCTCGGTGTGCAACGTGCTCAACAACCGGCAGAGCGCTGTCAACGCGTCCGGGGCAGCACCGCCGAACATCCCAGAATGCACTCCGTGCTCCAAGGCGGTCACCGTGATCACCACCCGCACGTTGCCGCGCAAGGTCGTGGTCAACGCTGGCGTTCCCACTGCCCAGTTGCTGGAATCGGCCAACACAATCGCGTCGCAGTCCAGTTGCTCACGGTATGTCGAAAGAATCCCGGCCAAACTCTGTGACCCGACCTCTTCCTCCCCTTCCACAATGACTCGCAGGTCCACCCCAAGTTCGTCGCCGAGCACTCGCAGCGCCGCCACGTGGGCCATCACCCCGGCCTTGTCGTCGGCAGCGCCGCGCGCATACAGCCGCCCGCCACGTTCGGTCGGTTCGAACGGCGGCGTGTCCCAGTCTGATTCCGCTCCCGGGGGCTGCACATCGTGGTGGGCATAGAGCAACACCCGAGGAGCCCCTACCGGACCGGGCTTGTGTCCCAACACCGCTGGATGACCGTCACCCATCTGCACCACCTCGACATCGAGGCCTTCTCCCCGCAGCAGCTCCGCGACCCGATCTGCACTGCGAGCCACTTCTTCCGCCGGGAAACTTCCCAGCGACACACTGGGGATGCGCACCAGCGACTCCAAGTCGGTGCGTAGTCCGGGCATCGCCGCAGCGACCCGAGCAGCCAACTCCTCACGTCGTGCCCCGTTGATGGATACCGCGCTGTCCTGTCGCGCGGACGATGAATCCGTCTGAGAAATGTGAGAGTTCATAACGCCACCCTAGGAGGGGAAGGCCTGCTCAGGTGCAGCTTGGTCCGAGCTCGCCACGCGTGGCCTAGAGTTTCCCTCGTGTTCGGACGCAAGAAGCACGAGGAGACACTGCAGGAACAGCTCTCCACGGAGAGCCCTCAGTCGCGCCCCGGGGCGAAAAATCGCCCCACCCCCAAACGTCGCGAAGCGCAAGCCGCGCGCCTGAACCCGCTCGTGCCCGCAGACCGCAAAGCCGCGGCCAAAGCCGCCAAGCAAGCGGAGCGCGCCGAGCGGATGCGGCGGCAAGAAGCGATGCGGCGCGGCGAGGAGTGGGCGCTACTCCCCCGCGACCGTGGCCCACAACGCGCCTGGATCCGGGACATGATCGACGTCCGATGGAACATCGGCGAGTTCATGCTGCCGATCATGCTGATCGGTCTGCCGTTCGTCATGATCTCCACACCCAACAGCGTGGTGTGGCGCCTCGGGGCATCGGTCGTCTACGGCGCCTTTGCCGTCTTCATCCTCGACACCATCCTGCTGTGGTTCCAGATCCGGCGGCGACACCACGCGAAATTTGACACCCCCCCGGCCCGAGGGACGTTTTTCTACGTGATGAGTCGGTCTTTGTCGATGCGCCGCTCCCGGTTGCCGCTGCCTCGGGTCAACCGCGGACAAAAAATCGACTGACCCTGCACTGGTCACCCCATGTCAGTCAACGGCATGGGTCCATAGAACTCCGCCCCGTCACACAACAGAGTCACGGCAGCAACGCCCTCATCAGCTAATTCTGGCCACGACCCTCCCAGGAAGGACTCGGCGTCCCCCTGGGAGGCAAACGGCCCACCGTCAGCCACCGACGACATCGTCGTCCCAGCGTTGTCGAGGTAATTCCAGCTCCAGCTCTGAGTCATGGCAGCAACCTACGTCGTCTCGGGGTCCCGCACGCACTACCAGCTCAAGCACCGACGATGATCCAGGCGGTGGCCGCGATCGTCACCGAGGTCGTCGGGGACGGGTCACCCGGGTGCTCATCCACCCAGCCAGCCGACGCATGCTCCGCGCCGGACCCCAACCATCACGGGAAGGGCTATGCCCGGCGTACATGGCCCGCATCGCCTTGGCGAGGCGTTCGGCTTCCCGCCGGGCAGCACGCTCCCGACTGGCTTTGGCGACCCGGTTGCGGGTCTCTTCATGAGCTTCCGCCGCGAGTCGGTCATACTCCTCGCGGCGAAGGCGAGCGGAACGCACCTGGCCGTCATGATCAAAACTGACCCTGACCTGCTGGAACCCTTTGATCTGTTGTGCGCGAGCGAGGGCGGCATAGGCGTCGAGGTCAGCATCAGTGAGGTCGACGTCGTCGGTCAGCGGGGTGAGCAGCGCGCGCGGATGCAGCCCGAGAGCAAGCACGGCGTTGAGCTCGGCGCAGATCACAAATCCGGTGGCCACCAGATAACTCCAGGCCAGCAGACCGAGGACCACGGCAAAAACCCCGTTAGTAGCGGAGGCGCCTGCGATATAACTGCGCACAAAGGAGGATCCGACGCTCTGCAACACCTGCCAGATCAATACCCCCAGAAGGCTCCCAGGCAGGGCTTGGCGGACAGCCACCGGATAGGTGGTGCCGTGACACGAGATGATGAGAAAAAGAGTGAGAGTAATGAGGCTGGAAATCAGCAGCCCAGACGCACCCATGGCGCGCTCGCCAAGGTCAAAGATGTCCAAAACACCCTGAGAGAGCAACGTGCTGACGATGAGGAAAAAAGCAACCAACAGAAGAAGGGCCAGACTGCGTAGACGCCCGAGCACCGCGTTGGGGCGGGAGATTCGCGGCACGTACCAGGCAGAGTTCATCGCGTTCTGCATGGCTTGAGCGACTCCAAGAGCACCGTAGAGGGCACCCACGGCACCGACAGCAACCGCCGTGCCACTGCCATGTAGGGCAGATCGTTGGACCTGATCACTGATGACCGGAATCTGCCGAAATGCTGACTCCATGATGCGTGCTTGCAGATCAGGTTGGCTTTCTAAGGCAAACCCGAGGGCAGCGGAAAGCAAAAGAAGTACGGGAAAGAGCGAGACAAAACCGTAATAGGTGATGAGGGCAGCAAGATAGCCGCCCTGATCGTCGAGGTATTTGTAGACGACGGCGATGGGAATCCCCACGGTGGGATGTCGTCGCTGGAAGGCGTCCACGCGTCCGACGGCACTCATCGCCCCTCCAGTCTTCGGGTGTTGGCGACATCGGTCGGTCGCGTCTGCGCCGGATCATCCCACGAGCGGCTCGGTGTCGGCGGGGAGAAGACAGCTGCTGAGCTGGGCGGGAGTGTCGTCGCTCACCCGGTGGGCTTGGCCAGCCGCCACAGGGTGACGCTCTCCCCGGGCTGCCAATGCGTCCCTGCCGAGTCGAGAGTGGCTGCTGCACAGTCAAATCGGGTCATCGTCCCGCCCATGGTGCGATAACGAGACAACAGGACAGCGCTGTCTTCGAGATTGTGTCCGACCCCGACAAGCCGCCCTCCAGGACGGAGTAACTCCCAACATTTATCGACGGTACGGGCCCAGACCGTCGGATCAGCACGCGCCGGATCCGCCAGCAAGACCGCATCAGGCGACCCCACTCGCCCCAACGCCTGGGTGAGCCCCACCGGACTGCGTCCGGACCGATCAAGCGCACAATCACTCCACCTGACGGTGATGCTGGGGCCAGCTTCCGGATGAGCCGCCCAAATACCGGCGCACCGGGCGTCTCCCCCAATCTCCCAGAGAATGTGCCCAGGCGCCGGCCCGACGGCCGTAAGTTGACTGACCAACACCGTCTCACTCATCGCTGCGGCAGCCCCACCAGCCATGGAATCACGACGAGGAGTCACTGCCCCGGAGTACGCCGCAGGTGGCGTCACCACCACGGGCGCCATCGGAGGCGGATGGGTCACCGCACCAGGAGATACGGCGGCACGAGGCGGCCCGTGCACAGTGACAGCAACCAGGTTCAACGCGGCCGTGATCTTGGCATTCCAGGACGCGGCCACCCCGTCCCATCGACGCTCGTTGGGGGCACCCAGGTCGCCGAGGACAGACAGAGCACTCGCGCCGTACCCCAGTGCGGTGAGGCGGGCGGCGAGCGCGGCAGGGGTGTCTCGTCCGGCGGAGAGAACGATCAGGTGAGTCGCGTCGGGGAGGAGGCTGGGGAGTCGTCGTAGTCCCCCGCCGGCGGCGTTGAGGACCGTGGTGTCCTCGACCGGCCAACCGAGTCGGGCGCAGGCGAGGGTGACGGAGGACAAGGTGGGGAGGAAGAGGAGCCGGTTGGCTCCGAGTTCGTCGACGAGAGTGCGTCCGATGCCGTGGACGAGGGGGTCGCCGGAGGCGAGGACGACGACGGCGGTGTCGGCGTGTTCGTCAATGAGGGCGGTGATGTCGGCGCGGCGGAGGCTGCGCCATTCGACGCGGCGGGCTCCGAGCCAGACTGGAAGGTGAGCGAGTTGGCGAGGGCTGGCGATGACGGTGCCGCATTCACGCAGGGCGTGACGTGCAGGTTCACCCAGCCCGGCCCAGCCGTCAGCGCCGATACCCACGACGACGACGCCGCGGGCCGCGAAGGTCTCGGCGATGCGGCGCATCATGGCGTGTCGCCATCGTGGAGGGGGTCCCACACATCATTGTCATTCGGCCGTCTCAGGTACTTCTGTACCTAAAAGAGGCTCAGCTCAGCGAGTTTCGTGCCCTGCTGCGCGCAATGCCGTTTTGACGTCCGCGATGCTGATCTCGCCGAAATGGAAGACGCTCGCGGCGAGGACGGCGTCGGCTCCGGCATCGACGGCTGGGGCGAAGTGGTCGAGTCGACCGGCCCCGCCGCTGGCGATGAGTGGGACGGTGACTTCGTGCCGAACGCGTCGGATCAGGTCGAGGTCGTAGCCGTCTTTGGTGCCATCGGCATCCATGGAGTTCAGCAGGATTTCTCCGGCGCCCAGGTCCGCAGCTTGGGCGCACCAGGCGAGGGCATCCAGGCCAGTGCCGCGGCGGCCGCCGTGGGTGGTGACTTCGTATCCGGAGTCGGGGCGGGAGTGACCGTCAGCTGAGACGTCGGCGCCGGGTTCGCGGGCGCGCCAGCGGCGGACGTCAGCGGAGAGGACGAGGACTTGAGCGCCGAATCGGTCAGCGATCCGGGCGATGAGGGTGGGATCGGCGATGGCGGCAGTGTTGATACCGACTTTGTCGGCGCCGGCGCGTAATAGCCGGTCGACGTCGTCGACGGCCCGGATGCCACCCCCGACGGTGAGCGGGATGAAAACTTCCTCGGCGGTGCGCGAGACGATGTCGTACGTCGTGTCGCGGCCTGCGCTGCTGGCGGTCACGTCGAGGAAGGTGAGTTCGTCAGCGCCTTGGGCGTCGTAAGCGCGAGCGAGAGCCACCGGATCACCGGCGTCTCGCAGGTCGAGGAAGTTGACGCCCTTGACGACGCGGCCGGCGTCGACGTCCAGGCAGGGGATGACTCGGGTCGCTACGCTCACGGCGCTCAGCCTAGGGCCGACCGGCGTGGGGCGGCGACGCGCGGCGGCGTACCATGTCCGCATGACCCGCGCCGTGAGTTGGTGGTGGTCGTCGATCTGACGGCCCTGACGATCCTCTCGCTGCACTCTTCCGCCGTCGCCTGCACGACGGCGGTCGTACGTCGGAACGCGGGCGGCCCGCCCCCGACAAGGAGCATGACTGTGACCAGCCTTACCCCCGAGTTGACCGACCCTGCCGCCCCGGGTGACGGTGGGTCGAGTGTCGAAGGCCAGGCCGTGGCCGATGCTGTCAGTGACGCGAGTTTGCGTCGCAGCCAGGCCCGCAGCGACGAAATTGAAGCGCAGATCGCCGTGGACCCGCGCGGTTTTCGGATGTTGACTGGTGACCGGCCGACCGGCAACCTGCACTTGGGCCATTACATTGGGACATTGTCCAACCGGGTGCGGTTGCAGAATTTAGGTGTTGATACTTTCGTGGTCATCGCCGATTATCAGGTGATTACTGATCGGGACGGGGTGGGGGAAGTCCAGGAGCGCGTATTTTCCCTGCTCACTGACTATATGGCAGTGGGCTTGGATCCGACGCGGACCACGATCTTCACGCATAGCGCCATTCCGGAGCTCAATCAGCTGTTGCTGCCCTTCTTGGCGGTGGTGACTGACTCTGAGTTGCGCCGTAACCCCACGGTGAAAGCGGAAATGGAGGCCACTGGAAACCGGCCGATGTCGGCGTTGATGTTGACCTATCCGGTGCATCAGGCCGCGGATATTCTCTTCTGCAAGGGCAACCTGGTGCCGGTCGGTAAGGATCAGTTGCCACACCTCGAGCAGGCCAGGGTCATCGCGCGTCGTTTTGATGAGCGTTTTGGTCGGGCTGATCGACGTCGCCCGGTGTTTCCAGCTCCGG
Organism: Austwickia sp. TVS 96-490-7B; assembly: GCF_019331795.1. Classification (GTDB taxonomy): domain Bacteria; phylum Actinomycetota; class Actinomycetes; order Actinomycetales; family Dermatophilaceae; genus Austwickia. The sequence goes on along the minus strand of NZ_JAHPZL010000008.1, from coordinate 100,406 downwards.
AGGCATTGCTCTCTGGGGGGACTAACATTCTGGGCACTGATGGTCAGAAAATGTCAAAGTCGCGGGGTAATACCATCGAATTGGGGATGTCCGCTGACGAGACGGCGAAACGGTTGAAGCGCGCCGTCACCGACTCGGACCGCCACATCACCTATGACCCGCAGAACCGGCCCGAAGTGGCGAACCTACTGTTGATGGCCGGGTTGCTCTCTGGCCGTGACCCGGAGATGTTGGCCGAGGAGATTGGCGACGGGGGTGGCGCTCGGCTGAAAGCTGTGGTCACTGAGGCTGTCAACGAGCATCTCGCACCGATCCGGGCGCGTCGCGCCGAGTTGGCTGCTGACCCTGGTCATCTGCGTGCGGTCCTCGCCGAGGGTAATGCTCGCGCTCGTGACGTGGCCACGGCAACCCTCGATGAGGTGCGTGCCGCGATGTCGATGAGTTACGTCTGAGGCATGGCTGGGGATCGTTACGTCACCGGCGACCCGCGGGCCGCGATTGTGGCTTTGCTCGCGGCCGCTCGACGGCGTGGACCGTTGGCGGCCGGCACCAGCGTCATTGCCATTGACGGTCCGTCCGGGGCAGGCAAAAGCACATTTGCGATGCGCCTGGTCACTGCACTGGTGGATTTGACTGGCAGCGAACCGGTCTTGGTGCATATGGATGACCTGTACCCAGGATGGGATGGTCTGGATGAGGCGATTCCGTTGCTGACCGAGCGGGTGTTGGCCCCCTTGGCTCGGCGGCAGCGGGCTTCGTTCCGACGGTACGACTGGGGGCAACGGCGTTTTGCTGAGGAGCATGTCATTCCCGCGGTGCCGTGGCTGGTCGTGGAGGGCGTCGGGTGCGGCGCTCGGGCCTGTACGCCGTACCTGTCGGCCTTGGCGTGGGTGGATGCTCCCACCGAGCAACGGATGCGTCGCGGCATGGACCGGGACGGTGACGCGTATCGGCCACATTGGGATCGGTGGGCCCGTCAGGAGCATCGATTATTCACAGTGGAAGGCACTATGTCGCGAGCGGACGTGCTCCTCGATTCCGGTGACAATGCGGGCAACAATGGTTCTGTGGATTCCGGACCTACGGCGGTCCCCCCGCCGGTGACAGGCCGCTCTGGAGACGCCTTGCAGCAGGCGATCGTGGAGATGACGCACGCCCTCGGCGAGGACGTGCAGATCCACGTGGATAGCGCGGTGACCATCCTGACGCGACGTACCCCGTTTGCCCGGATCAGCCCCGCCACCGAGGGCGGGGTGTTGCTGGATCTGTCCTTCCCGCACGGTGCACCCCACGATGTGCGGCTGGCACCGACGTCAGGCTTCGCGCCGTGGCGGTGGCGGGTGTGCGTGGAAGCCAGCGCCCTGGACGCCGATCTGATCGTCCTGGAGGGTCTGATCGAGACCGCATATGCGCAGAACGGCTGAGACGGGCGGCGTGCGCGATTCCCCGTGGATGGATCGCGGACTGGCGCTGCCCCGCCAGGTGGCTCGGCGGGGACGGTCGTCGGTGGCGGTGCGGATCCGTCGACTGCGGGGGCGAGCATTTTTTATTGGTCAGTGCGCGGTCACCGCTGCTGTGGCATATGGCATCGCTGGCGGGTTATTGGGCCATGCCATGCCGATCTTCTCCGCGGTGGCAGCGATCATCGTGTTGGGCCAATCGTTCGGGCAGCGGATCCAACGGGTCGTCGAGGTGGTTGTCGGGGTCGCGCTGGGAGTGTTCATCGGGGACGCTTTTGTGCACGTGATGGGCGCGGGTTACTGGCAGTTGGCGGTGGTCGTGGCCTTGGCGATGTCGGCTGCGACCTTGTTGGACGCGGGGGTGGGGATGACAGCCACGGCGGGTATCCAGTCAGCGGTGGTGACGATCTTGGTGCCCCCGGCTGGGCAGGCGTTCCTGCGGTGGACCGATGCCGTGATCGGCGGTGTCGTGGCCTTAGCTGCGGCAACGATCACTCCCACATCGCCGGTGCGGGCGCCACGGTTGAAGGCAGCAGCGGCACTTCGAGAGGTTAGTGAGGTCCTCGCCGACACGGCCGGGGCTTTGCGGTCACGAGACCAGGTTCGGGCACTTGAAGCCTTGCAGCGGGCCCGCACCGCAGATGGGTTCCTTGCCGAGTTGCGTGACAGCGCCGATGCGGGACTGGCGGTGGTGCGGACATCCCCGTTCCGACGTCGACACCTGCCAGCGGTATTGGTGATTGCGGAGTTGCTGGAGCCGCTGGACTACACGATCCGCAACGTGCGGGTGCTGGCTCGACGGGCAGTGGTTGCGGTCACCGCCGGTGAAGTGGTCTCTCAGGCATATCTGTCGCTGGTTTCCGACTTGGCGGTGGTGATGTCGCAGATGGCCGATGATTTGGCTGTCCGAGAGTCCCCGACGTCCTGTCAGGCTGCGTTGGTGCAGCTCGGGGAGCTGACGACGTACGTCGATGAGCGGCCCTCGTTGTCTTCGGAAGTGATCCGGGCGCAGGTACGGTCGATCGTGGTAGATCTGCTGGAAGTGTCGGGGATGTCCGCAGAAGAAGCGGTGGCAGCGGTCCCCCGGACCTTCGAGCTGGTGGACGGGCAAGAAAGCGCCGACCCGGACGAGGATGAATCAGACGACGCCGAGCAACCATGAGCCCTGTCCGGGATCCAACCGTGTCAGGACGATCCGGTGGCAACGACGACCTCACCGATGTGACGTCGTAAGGCGCGTAGGGCATCCGCGCTGATGCCGCTATCGGTGATGAGGACGTCAGCACACGACAATTCAGCGACTGAGGTGAGTGCAACGACTCCCCACTTGGAGTGGTCGACGAGAGCGACCAGTCGAGATCCCGCGTGAATCATCACCTGGGCGGTGGCCACTTCTGAGAGATTGGGGCAGGTGAACCCCCATTGTTCATCCATGCCATGGAAGCCGTGGAAAACCACGTCTACCCGCAAGGTTTTCATCGCGGCCATCGCGATAGGGCCCACGAGGGCATGGGAGCGGGTGCGCACTCCACCAGTGAGGATGACCTGGCTACTCGCCGGAAGCGATTCATAGAGTAGGTCGGCTGCGTCGGTGGAGTTCGTCACAACAGTGAGGTGTTCCAGGCCAGCAAGTTCAGCTGCTAGCGCGTACGTCGTTGTCCCCGCGGACAAGGCGATAGTCGTGCCTGGCCGAACCATGCGGGCAGCCGATCGAGCAATATGCACCTTCTCGGTGTGGGCCAGAGCGGTCTTGGCGTCAAAACCAGGTTCGATATCTTCACGGGTGGCGCCTAGCGACGGTCCGTCCACGGCGACGGCGCCGCCATGGACCCGTCGAACAGCTCCAGCACGATCGAGGGCCTCAAGGTCTCGCCGGATCGTCATGTCCGACACCTCAAGGCGACCTGCCAGGTCGGTGACTCGGGCGGCGCCGCTGGAGCGAATCGTGTCAAGGATCAGTTGTCGACGTTGGCTGGACAGAAGGTTGGCCGGTGTCGTCATGGCACTCGATCCTCCTTCAGGGATGTCACCTTCGTCCGTTGCCACGCCGCACCGGGGTTGAGGTGGGGGTTGTCGTCGGGGTCAAGACGTCACCGTGGGCTGCTCACCGCGTCGTGGCTGACACGGTGGATAGTCTCGAATCACTAAGAACAAAAGTCAACACAAACGATCACATCTGGTCGTTCGACCCTGCTCGTTGACAGTGCAGCTCCCCCGAGCAAGGATGCCTCCGAACGAAACTGTTTGAATCTGTCTGACTTCGTGTGACTGAGGGTCCCGTCGCCACAGCCCTTAGTTCCGGCGAGCAAAGGAGCTGCCATGACACGTCCGTCGTCCGAAGCCGAATATCTGGGCTCATTGATCCCCGCTTCGCTCGCCGCCACCCCCACATCTCGTCGGAGCCTGCTCAAGGGGGCCTTCGCGGCGGGAGCCCTCCTGGCCGCTCCCCCGCTGCTCACCGCCTGCGGGGATGGCGGCTCAGGCAGCGGCACCGGCACCGTCAAATTTGGGTCGAACCAATCCGACGCCGTGCCTAAAGCAGCTATCTCCGACGTGATCGCCGCTTTCAAGAAGGCTAACCCTGATATTGACGTTGCCATCAATACGATTGATCACAACACCTTCCAAGAGAACATTAATAACTATCTCCAAGGCTCTCCCGATGATGCCTTCACCTGGTTCTCTGGATATCGCATGCGATTTTTTGCACAGAAAGGCCTGATCGGGGATCTATCCGACCTATGGAAAGATCTCCCCGGCTACAGCGACACGATCAAGAAAGCCTGCACCGGCGACGATGGCAAACAGTACCTGGTTCCTGGCATGTACTACCCATGGGCGATGCACTATCGAAAGAGCGTTTTCGCCGACAAAGGCTACGACATCCCCAAAACTTTCGATGACCTGATCGCACTCTGCGCAAAAATGAAGAAAGACGGCATGGAGCCGATCGCCTTCGCCGACAAAGACGGCTGGCCAGCGATGGGCACCTTCGACATCCTTAACCTCCGAATTAACGGTTTTGAATTCCACGTGAATCTCATGGCAGGGAAGGAAGACTGGTCTGGCTCAAAAGTCAAGAAAGTCTTTGAACAGTGGAAGCGGATCCTTCCACATCACCAGCCAGACTCACTGGGGCGGACGTGGCAGGAAGCCGCTAAGAGCCTCTACCAAAAACAGACCGGCCTCTACTATCTCGGAACGTTTGTCGCGCAACAATTCCCCAAGGGCGCCGAGCAAGAAGACCTTGATTTCTTCAACTTCCCAGAGATCGACTCAACGATCGGCACTGACGCCATTGATGCGCCCGTTGACGGATACATGATGGCGCGTCGCCCCCGCAATGAAGCTGGCGCGAAGAAACTCTTGAAATTCTGGGCCAGCCCCGAAGCGCACAGAGTCCTCGCCACAGCAGACGCGTCGATGATCTCTACCAATGAGAAAACCGACACCTCAGTCTACGTCCCATTACAGAAACGGCAAATGGAATTCGTCACGAAAGCCAAGAGTCTAGCTCAGTTCCTCGACCGGGACAGCCGGCCCGACTTTGCCTCCACAGTGATCACTCCCGCGCTGCAGTCGTTCATCAAGACTCCCGATGACGTCGACTCAATTCTCAGTAAGGTCGAAGCCCAAAAGAAGACCATTTTTACCGCATGACCAGTCACGCAGCATCCCGACGTCACCGTCCACGCCGTATCGGTCTATCCCCCGCCGACCGGCTCACCGTGGTCCTCATGGTCGCCATACCAAGCTTGGTCGTCATCGGCCTGGTATGGCTACCGGCATTGGCAACCGTCGTGCTCTCCTTCTTCGACTGGGACGGTTTCACCGCATTCAGCGACGCTCAACCCGTCGGCGGCGAGTTCTACCACCAAGCAGTGTCGACGTACCCAGCTTTCTGGCCCGCGGTGCAGCACAACCTGATCTGGCTAGCGGTGCTTTTCTTTGTCGCCACCCCGCTCGGAATGTTCGTGGCGGTCCTGCTGGACCATGAGGCCAAACACACCTGGTTTTATCAAACGTCGTTCTATTTGCCGGTCGTACTGTCAATGGCGCTAGTCGGTTTCATCTGGCAGTTGATGTTCAGCAGGGACGAAGGCTTGCTCAATGCAGTTTTGGGTACGCGCATCGATTGGTACGGCGATTCCTCCGTCAACTTGTGGTCAGCCCTGATCGCCTCGACCTGGCGGCATATGGGCTACATCATGCTGCTCTACTTAGCCGGTTTGAAAGGCGTGGACAACACGCTGCGGGAAGCAGCTCGCATCGACGGAGCCAGCGAGGTGCAGACCTTCTTCCACGTGGTCTTCCCAGTGCTGCGGCCGATCAACATCATCGTGCTGGTGGTCACAGTCATCGAATCATTGCGGGCGTTCGACCTGGTTTGGGTGATCAACAAAGGCCGCAACGGTCTCGAATTGATCTCCACCGAAGTCACTCGGAATATTGTCGGTGAAGCCCAACGCATTGGATTTGGTTCGGCTCTAGCCACCATCATGCTGTTGGTGTCCTCGGTGTTTATCGCCATCTACTTGCATATTGTCATGAAGGAGGACGCGTGAGCGCCGTACCGACTCGTGATCGCGGCACCGCTACCGCTTCAGGAGTGCCCCGGGACCACCGCTCATGGACTCCCACGCGTATCGCCATCCACGCTTTTCTTCTCACGTTAGCTTTAGCGTGGATTTTCCCCCTGGTGTACGCCATCCTGGCCAGCCTGCGCAGTTACGAATACACCTCCACACATGGCTACTTGAGCATCGGTGGATTCACCTTCGACAACTATCGACATGCCTGGCAGCAGGCGCACTTCGGGGAAAAATTTATCAACTCGGCTATCGTCACAATTCCAGCGGTGATATTGACCTTAGCGTTGGCTTCATCGGTCGCTTTTGTGGTGGCCCGATTCTCCTGGCGATTTAACCTAGCCCTGCTGGGCGTGTTTACCGCAGCGAACCTACTGCCCCCTCAGGCGTTACTCATCCCAGTCTTTAAAATGTTCCAGGCAGTAGAAGTGCCATTCTGGTTCAGTGACTCCGGTAGCTTACTTGACAGCTATTGGGGCCTGATCATTATCAACGTCGCCTTCCAGACCGGATTCTGCACATTTGTATTGAGCAACTACATGAAGACCATTCCGAAAGAGTTGTACGAATCGGCAATGGTCGACGGCGCAAGCTTGTGGCGACAGTTCATCCAGTTGACGCTCCCATTATGTCGCCCACCATTGGCTGCATTGGCTACCTTGGAGGTCACCTGGATCTACAACGAGTTCTTCTGGGCCACCGTGCTGCTACAAAGCGGGTCCAAATATCCCATCACTAGTTCACTGAACGACCTGCGCGGCCAGTTCTTCACCGACAACAATCTTGTCGCTGCCGGCTCTTTGATCGTGGCGATCCCGACAATTGCCATCTATTTCGCATTGCAGAAACATTTCGTATCAGGTCTGACCTTGGGCGCCACCAAGGGCTGATCCTCATCGGACGTCTCAATGGCGACGGTCCCCCCTTCCCCCATGATGGTGACCGTGATGCTCCCGGTCGAAACGTATTTTTGACCGGGAGCATCGTCGATCTCACTCACCAACAACCTCCAGCGATTGAGATCTACCGACGCCTGTGACTTCGCCTGGTTGAACCACGTCTCCGGTTGACCCTGGCTTCATCCCAGACAGGTTCGTCGCTCTCGTAGAGCTCACCATCAGCACCGAAAATGAGGAACCGATCGAAACTGCGGGCGAACCAGCGATCGTGGGTGACGGTGAGTACAGTGCCGTCAAAAGCGGACAAGCCCTCCTCCAAGGCCTCAGCGGAGTGCAGGTCAAGGTTGTCAGTAGGTTCGTCGAGGAGCAGCAGCGTCGCCCCAGACAGCTCGAGCATGAGGATCTGGAAGCGAGCTTGTTGACCCCCCGAGAGTGAATCAAAGGTCTGCTCGGCGGCCCGGGCAAGCTCGTACCGATCGAGGACGCGCGCTGCCTCATCGTGCGGTCGCCCCCGACGGTGATGGTCACCGCGATGCAAGATTTCCAGCAGCGTGCGACCGGCGTACGTGTGGTGTTCGTGAGTCTGCGCGAACCAGCCCGGAGTGACGCGGGAGCCGAGCCGGGCGATGCCGCTGTGCTGCACGACCGGCGGGGTGACGTCACCGACCGGACGATTTCCCAGCTCTGGGTCGCTACCACCACCTGCGAGGAGCCGCAGGAAATGTGACTTTCCTGAGCCGTTCGCGCCAAGAACCCCAACCCGTTCGCCGTACCAGATTTCCAGGTCGAAAGCATCCATCAGCGAGTCTGCGCCACTGCTCGGGTCGGGCGCTAAGAGGTGGAGACGCTCGCAGATCACAGCCCGCTTCGCGGTACGCCCACCCGTCAACCGCATTCGGACGTTCTGCTCCTGGGCCACCTTCTCTGGCGGACCGGCCTGCTCAAACTTGGCCAACCGGGTCTTGGCCGCCTGATAGCGCGAGGCCATCCCGTCGTTGTACGCGGCCTTCTGCTGATACATCAGCATGAGCTTGCGCAGCTTAGCCTGTTCTTCTTGCCAGCGGCGCAGCTGCTCCGCGAGATCGGTATTGCGCTTCTGTCGAGCCTCGTGCCAGGTCTGAAACGAATCCGGGTGGGTCCACGCGCTGGCGCCAGCGGCACCCGGTTCCAGAGTGACGATACGGGTGGCCGACTCGGCGAGCAGCTCGCGGTCGTGACTCACGAGAAGAACCGTCTGATCCGTCTCCTTGAGCTTCTGGCTCAACCAGAGTTTGCCAGGTACGTCGAGATAGTTGTCCGGTTCGTCGAGCAAGAGCACCTCATCAGGTCCCTGCAGTAAAGCCTCGAGCACCAGACGTTTCTGCTCTCCGCCGGAGAGTGTCCCGGCGCGGCGATACTGGCAGCGTTCAAACCCCATGCCCAGCGCGGCAGTGGTGATGGAGTCCCAGATGGTCTCATATTCATAGCCGCCGTAATCACCCCAATCTGCCATCGCTTGGGCATACGACATCTGCGCCTTGACGTCGTCGACCTCCATGATCCGCAGCTCCGCTAGATCAACAGCCCTCGCTGCAGTCGCGATCCGATCCGGGGCGACCGAAATCAGCAGGTCCCGGATCGTCGTCTCGTCGCGAATCGACCCGATGAACTGCCGCATCACCCCGAGACCTCCCGAGCGCGTCACGGCACCGTCATATCCGCACAGGTCTCCAGAGATGATGCGTAAGAGCGTGGTCTTGCCAGTCCCGTTGGGCCCGACCAGAGCAACGACCGCACCGTCACCGACTCGGAAGCTCACCTCATCCAGCAACGGTCGGCCGTCTGGCAGCGTATACGAAACACGGTTGATATCGATGTGGCCCACGCGAACCTATCCTGCACGGGGTCACTCCGCGGCGGCCACTCATTTTATGTGCCACGCCACTGGAACTACTCAGATCGCCGGCCCACCACACCGGACAGCGAGGCCACGATCCGTTGATTGCCCTGCCGTGGACTGACTTCTTAGTCACGCAGCTGTCGTTCATTGCCGAAGCGACATCAGCGCCGTCCACTGCTGGAGTGAACCCATCTCAATTCGAATGACCTACCCGCCAGCTTTCACCCGAAGCAGCATCGCTCACGCCGTATGCTCAGGGTTTACCCCGAAAGGTGGAAGCCCATGTCGACAGTCCAGGATCACCGAACGCGTATCCGTGATTTTCTTCCGATCGTTCACCTGTCGACGCTGATCGAATCGATCGGAATTGGGCTGTTCCTCACAGCATCGACTCTGTATTTCGTGCAGATCATGGGCTTATCGAAGACCCAGGTCGGCGCTGGCCTAAGCCTGGCCGGGGTGGTGGCAATGGCGTGCTCTCCAGTGGTGGCACGCGCGTCGTCCTACCTCGGCCCCCGACGTGTCCTCGCCCTGCTGAACGTCCTGCGGGCAGCCGCAACCGTGGGATATCTGTGGGTCGACGATTGGTACGGGTTTGCTGCAGCGACAATGATTGCCTCTCTTGCTGATCAGTGCACGCCATCACTAATTCAGACCTATGTAGGCACGTTAGCTGTCGGTGACTTACGTTCCCGAGTGATGGCGGCGCAGCGGACATTCCTTAACGCTGGCATCAGCGTGGGCGGACTCATTGCTGGTGCCGCCTTAGGACACACTGACCGCTCTACCTTTGATGGCTTGTTGCTGGGGGCAGCAGCCACATATGTCGTGGTAGCGGTGGTGCTCGCCTGGGGCGACGACGGTACGGCGGTCAGGACCAGATCAGAGAGTTTTCAAGCACCGCTACGCGATCGGAAATTCCTTGCCGTGACGGGGTACAGCGCACTCCTATCGCTGTGGAATCCACTACTGAATGTCGCTTTTCCGCTCTGGCTGATCACCGGAGCACACTTGCCTGCCAGTTATATCGGGCTTCTGTACGCCGGCAACACGTTTCTATGTGTTTTCTTACAGTATCCGTGCAGCAGATACGCTCGCACCCTGCGGCAGGCACGATATTCATATACTGTCTCAGCCTGGTCTATTGCTGGAGCATCAGCGTGCTTTCTCTGCTCAGGCCTGACCGCTGACGGTGCTGCATTACTCTGCGTCACAGCAGCAGTCGTCCTCCTGACTTTCGCTGAACTTTTCCAACTCGGCGCCGACTGGACACTGACTTACTATCTATCACCAGAAGATGGACGGAATTCCTACCTGTTGTTTTTTGGAGTAGGAAGGATCATGGGAGCCAGGGTTGCTGGCCCGATGATCATGACCGGGGTCGTCCTTGCCTGGGGATCTCTCGGATGGGTCACGTTGGTAGCGCTCTTCGTTCTCGCTGGTTTCATCCCACATTTCACCCGAGACCAGCATTTCAGATCCCCGTCGCTGGTCGACTAATCCACATCCCTGCACCCGGATGACATCCTGATGATTCATGATCCCGGCCGTGTCGTGGAGTGCTCATTTATCTTGGCGACAAGGAGCCCCGTGAAAAAGCCTCATAGCACATCGCATGCTGATGTCATTCGACTCTGGACAGGATCGACCGTCAGCCAGATCGGTTCGGCCATCGGTGGAGTGGCCTTAACCATGATTGCGATACAACGCTTCCCGGCAGGCGTCTCCCTACTGGCCATGATGGCACTGTTTTCCTCCGTCAGTGGGCTTCTGATGGCGTTTCCAGCAGGGGCATTTGTGGAGACTCGTCGCACCCGACCCATCATGATCACCACGGATGTTGTGAGAGCGGCCACCATGGCAGGCGTCACGCTGCTAGCGACCTGTGGCGTGCTCAACGTCTATGCGCTCTGCTTGGTCGCAACTATCAACGGCGGAGCACACGTGCTATTCTCCACGGCTTCTCAGGTGCACTTGCGCAATATGGTCGATGAAGAAAGCTACCCTGAGATCAATGGGAAGATGATGTCCACCCTGTGGCTATCTCTCATTCTGGGGCCAGCCGTTGCCGGCCTGTTATTGATCATCCTTGACCCGATCTGGCTATGCATCTTTGACGGTTTATCTTTCCTCGCAGCAGCGCTATCTGTGGCACTTCTACGGAGCAAGGAAACGCTCACACCTACCAGCGCACACTGGAATCCTTCACCTTCTCTGCGGGAACGCATGACGGGGGGTATCTCACTTCTTCGCACCGATCGTCAGCTCAGGTCATTTTTTGCCGCGTGGGGGGCCTTCGCCGGACTGTCTGCAGCCTTTAGTCCGATCTGCAAAGCGTTCCTCATCCAGGATCTAGCATTTCCAGCCTCTCAGTACGGGTTGATGATGGGTATTTCTTCAGTAGGTGGATTAGCAGGAGCGTGGATGACGCGTTATTTTGAAAACCGTCGCGGATTGGAGCGCACCATGCACATCTCAGCATGGGCTCGGAGTAGCATTTATCTTTTGTTTCCATTTCTCACCGGTGGGACTTTCAGTGTCATTATCGCTACGGCACTCTATGGAGCCCTACTCTTCACTACCAGTCTGACAAATTCCACCACTAGCGCCTTGCGCATGCGTGCCACACCGGTGTCCCACCAAGCGAGAATCAGCGCGTTATGGATCTTTGCTGGAACCGCGACCGGACCGCTGGCATTGCTGGTAATCATGCCACTCACCCACATCTATGGGGCGCGTGTCACCCTCGCCGTAGTAGCGACAGGCATCGCCGCAACACCACTTCTACTCCCCCGATCTCCCACCGACGGACGAGGCGTCAGTCAGGGCTAGGCGCAGCTGGAGGTTCCGCACCCACGGCGTGTACGTGCACCAATGCCGCTAGCCGACCCGCCAAGACCCGCCCATGTGCGCCGTCAGCTTTTTGGATCGCCATCACCGCGACCGTGTCAGCATCGTCGAGGTCTAGTCGCGCCCACGGCGCTCCCCCACCGAATTGCACCCGTACGACTTGGGACCAGCTCAAGTGCCGCGTGATCAGCAGGTTTCGTACGACGATGCCCTCCCGTGAGGGCAGCGCTTTGATCGTGGCGTACCGCCATAAAAACCAGGCAATAGCTGCACCAATGAGGAAAATCATGGCGCGGTCCAGGATGCTCCAATCCCCTTTTTGACCTTCTCGGCCAGGGACGGTGATCGCGGCGTACGTGAACAAGGCAAACACCATTAAGCCCAGGACGACCGCCACCACCATCCCCCGACGGAGGGCCATCACGGCATACGGGTCGACATCCGCGGTGCTACGGGAGGTGCTGCTCATGCGACGGAAGGCTACCGACTTCGATACCGCGGCAGCGCAGCCGGGACTCTCACAAACGACAGGCGGCGATATCGGTGACCAGAATGGCACGGGCCCCGAGGAGGTACAGGTCGTCCATCACTTTGTTCATGCCACGGCGGGGCACCATCGCCCGTACCGCCACATATCCCTTGTCGTGCAATGGGCTCACTGTCGGGGATTCCAACCCAGGGGTGATCGCGCAGGCTTGCTCGACCAACTCCACCCGGACGTCGTAGTCGACCATCACATAGTCGCGAGCCGTGATGACACCGTGCAGGCGGCGCTGCAGCACCTTCAACGCAGGGTCGTGAGCGGTGTCCGGTCGAGCAATCAGCACTGCCTCACTGGTCAGGATCGCGTCGCCGAATACTGCCAGGCCTTGGTTACGCAGTGTCGTGCCCGTCTGTACGACGTCGGCGATGACATCGGCGACACCCAACATGATCGATGTCTCCACCGCACCGTCCAGACGGACCACTGACGCGTCGACTCCGTGTTCCGCCAGGTGTGACCGCACCAACCCGGCGTAGCTGGTGGCGATGCGTGAGCCAGCCAAATCGGTGATGCTGCTCGCGGCGCCATCACGCCCAGCGAATCGGAACGTGGACCGGGCAAAACCCAACGCCATCGTCTCCACCGCATCGCTCCCGGAATCCAGGAGCAGATCACGTCCGGTGATTCCCCCGTCGAGGGTGCCAGACCCGACATAGAGCGCAATGTCCCGGGGGCGCAGGTAGAAAAACTCGATGTCGTTGTCGGCGTCGGTCAGGACCAGCTCTTTGCTGTCGCGCCGGACGGCGTACCCAGCTTCTTTCAGCATGGTCGTGGCGGACTCGGACAGGCTGCCCTTATTGGGGACGGCGATACGCAACATGGTTGATGACCTCAGGATCGGTGACATGCCGCCCCAGCTTGCTGCGACAGCAGCACTGGGAGGCGAATAACAAAGTGGTACGACGAGTGAGTCCGCGGCGCGGCTCACAGATGTCGGTACACGTCCTCCAAGGTCAAGCCCTTGGCGATCATCATGACCTGGGCGTGGTAGAGCAGCTGGCTGATCTCCTCGGCGGCCTCAGCATCACTTTGGAACTCGGCGGCCATCCATGCCTCAGCAGCTTCCTCCACGAGTTTCTTACCGATGAAATGGATGCCCTTGTCCAGCTCCTCGACAGTGCCGGAACCGACCGGGCGGGTACGGGCCTTCTCCGCCAGTTCGGCGTAGAGATCGTCGAAGCTTTTCACGGGCGAAGACTAACCGGACCACCCCAACCGCCCGTACGGCGTACCGCAATATGGCCACAGGTCCCTCGGCGACAGAGGCTGACGGGGGGGTGGGGCCCCGATGCGGGGGCTAGGGCAAAGCCACCTGATGAGGCACCTCACGACAACCCCGTGCTGACAGTGCCGCGGACAAGCAAGCGGTGAACGTGGTGACCCAGCCAAGAAATGCCGGTTGCTATTCGACTGTTCTGGTCACTTGTCTTGTTAGTGTCGCATCGTCGGAAGGCGCGTCTGGACAATCACCAGCGCAGAGATGCTCTGAGGGCTGCAACTTTTTACACCCAGGGAAATACTAGAGGACTGGCCATGGGGCGAGCACATCAGATCCGCACTATGGTGATGCTCTTATTGCTGAGCTGCCTCGCAGTCACCTTGGGTGCATATCTGGATCGTCAGCAGATGGCTCGATTAGAGGGGAATCGTCTTTACAGCTCGGCAGCGGTGGCAGCATCGGTTCATCCTCGCCAGGCATTGACGTTGATCCGTAAGCTAGGAGGCGCAAACCGCGCGTTCATTGATATGGACGAGAATGGGCCAGCCCGGATGGTGACTGTCGGTGATCCTCGAGCTTTCCGGTTCCCTTCCGCTGACGGCAGTCACTTCAATCAGGGGCCTAGCCCCCAAGCAGTCGTGGGCGCATCGGCGCAGACCGCAATCTCAAGCGGCCAACGCGTCGTCAAAACCGAGGGGCGAGAGGTGCCCATAGTGGGAATGCTGGGGTCACGTTCGGACAGTTTATTAGCATATGACGTGCTGGTGGTCGACGACGACATATTTGCCAAGGCACCGCTGGGAGTTGTCACCTTTGACGGACCCGATGCAGCCCAGGCGGCACGCGCCGCGTTCGGTGATGCCGTGATGCCGGTGGGTGCCGGGGTAGCTGATCGAACGAATGTCGATGTGATATCGCCTGTCTTGGTTCGGCTATGCGGTGGCGCACTAGCACTCGGTTCACTGCTGAGCGGTGTGATCATCGCGTCCTATGTGCGCCGGTGGCTTGAGGTGTCTTATGTCCTGGGCCAGTCGAGAGCGGCATTGTTCAGCGCGGTGTCCGCCCAATTCGCACTCGTGGCGTCGCCCGCGGTGTTGATCGCGTTAGGTCTCGGCTGGTTCGCTGCGTTACCAGGTGGCCCAGCAGTGCCCGGTGCGTGGTTCATGGTTGGGGCATTAGCTGCTGGGTTCACCGCGACGCATGTGTCGATCTGGCGGTGGCGACCATGGAATTGATCCGCGACCTGTCTCGAGGCGTTGCGGCTCGTGTCGCCAAAAGCGCTTTGATCGCGACGCTCCTGGTGGCCAGTTATACGGTGGCAATCTTCTTAGTGTCTGTGGATGACGCGATGAGCCAAGGCTTGTCCCCGCGAGCGGCACGCGAAATGGTCAGTATCACTGACAGCCTTGCCGACCCCGATGCTTTTGCCGAAGTCTCGGGGTCTGAGGCCGGGGTACGCACGGCGGGAAAATACTACGATGAGCTCAGGTCCCTTCCACACGGGACTTTCCTCAGCGCTTTTAACCAACCAGTTTCTGTGGAAAACTTCACTGGCAAACGGGAGATTTTCGCCCTGAAAAGATCAGGGCAGATCGTGATGCCACATCGCGACCCTCAAACTCACACCATGATCCAGCCGGTCACGTCAATGCAACTCAACCAGGCAGCATGGGATTTTTACGGCCTTAAGGTAAATGAAGGTTCAGTCTTTTCATGGGCTGATGTCAACTATGAATCACAGACCATACCCATCATTTTAGGCGACGCCTATCACGACACATATCGGGTGGGCGATGCGATGAAGATCGAGTTTTATGGACGCTTCCTCTCCGCTCACGTCGTGGGGTTTCTGCAGCCCAAATCACATCTATACTACAAAGGCGATATGAATCATGCCTTGAATACTTCTTTGATCCTCGCTTACCCGCCGAGCCTACCAGCAAAAAACTCAGAAGAAACTGCAAAGTTTTATAGCATCATGACATTTGCCATGATTGCCGGAGACATCGCCGTTAATCCGGGCAACTCAGTGGCTCATGTACGTCGAGACATAGAGTTAGCCTCCCAACGAAGCCAGTTCTACAGCTACCAGATCCTTGGCGCGCCCAGTTATCTCACCCAGTACACCCTGGTGCGTGATGTGGTCCTGCAGAATCGTGACCTCATCGCGGGGCTCTTGCTCATGGTGGCTGCCGTCGGGGTATTGATCACCGGATGGGTGAATCGTCGCACGGCCCACGAACGTCGAGAGTGGATCGCCGCCATGTGGATACTAGGGCAACCACGTGCCATTACGGCACGCGTGGTGCTCCACAGCGGGTTGATATATGCCCTACTGACCATCATGTTATTGATCTTTGGCCTCAGCCGTCTCCCCGGGCAGAACCTCACTGCTCTCATCGTGACGATCACCGTGATGACAGTGGTGGTGATCGCAGATCTTGTGGATGAACTCCGCTTAGTGAGGCGCGCCACCGATCCATCATAGAAAGGGATCCATATGATTACTCTTGACATCGCCTCCAAGGCAGTATCAGAGCCTGATGGCTCACAGCGAATTCTCTTTGAAAACCTCAGGTTCGACATGAGTCCTGACGTCACTTCTACTGCACTTCTGGGTCGCAGCGGCTCCGGTAAGACAACATTGCTACGGATCCTTGCTGGCCTGGATATCCACTTCGAAGGCACCTACTGCTACCGGGGTCAACGTCTTTCCCAGAACGTGGATGCCATGGCCCGGCTTCGACGCGACGAAATTGGCTACATCACTCAAGAAAACACTCTTCTCCCTGACCGCACTGTCACTGAGAACGTGTTGCTGGGACTTCGATCGACACCTCCACTTCGCAGCAAAGCCGCTGACCAGCTCACGCGCGTCGGTTTGGCTGGTTTCGGGGCAAGACGTGCGGGGAAACTCTCCGGAGGGGAAGCGCAGCGTGTCGCTATCGCTCGAGCCCTCATCAGAGAGCCTCGGCTGGTCTTAGCCGACGAACCCACTGGCGCCCTCGATGAGGCCACCGAGTGCGACATCTTGGACGTTGTGGCTGAGCTCGCTGACAGCGGTGTGCACTTCGTGATCGCCACGCATAGCGGGAGTGTCGCCCAACGCTGTCAGAGACAGCTAGAAATTCGCGATCAGAAACTGACGCTCGCTGAGCACCCGGTCACCTCCACAGCAGCCGATCAGCTGTGCGGATGCAAGTCCCACTCGCGCAGCACCGTAGCTGTCGCCAAGGCCGTAATTCCCGCCTCATAACCCTTCGACTCGCGGCTGCCATGCACCCCTGACCGGTCCCGGGCCTGCATCTCGTTTTCACAAGTCAACACGCCAAAACCGATGGGAATTCCTGACGACGTGGACACCCGGGATAAGCCTTGAGTGACGGATTGGGCGACGTACTCAAAATGCGGGGTGCCACCTTTAAGAATGATGCCCAAGGCGACCAGCGCGTCGTACTCCTTGCGCACTACCCGGGCGCACACCACCGGAAGTTCGAAGGCACCGGGCACGCGGATGACTTCGGGGGCGGTGACGCCATATTCAGACAGTGCCAGCTTCGCGCCAGCCAACATGCCTTCCATGTAGGCCTCATGCCAGCGAGCAGCGACAATAGCCACTTTCATGCCTGTCGCGTCGCCCACCCATCCGACGTACCGGTCGTGGTCCTCGCCCATGCAGGCCTCCTCGCCTCAGGTGGACAGCCCGCCGTCAGGAAAGTGGAGGGACATCCGTCGTCAGATGGATCGCCCCGCGTCAGGGGCTGCTCTCATATCGGCAGTGAGCGAATCTTCCCGAGGGGAAACCGTTGTGGGATGCGTCTCGGGCGCTTCTGCCCGTGAGGCTTTGAGCCACACGAAGAACCCATACACCACGAGGGCGCCGTAGATCGCGTAGAGCACCGCGCTGGGATAGTAGGCGCTGCTCCACAACAGCGGAATCCCCACCAGGTCGACAGCTATCCAGCACAACCAGAAGTCATTCCATCCCCGAGCCATCGCATAGGTCGCCACGATTGACCCGGTAAAAATCCACGCGTCCGTCCAGTAATACCAGCGAGGTGCGGGCCATCCCGCCCCCACCGCAGCGAACACCGCTTGGGCGGCCACCACGACCACGACCCAACCGACCAGGTAGCCCAAACGTTCCTTCCAGGTCGCCCACCGGGGGGTGATCGCCGGGGCGTCTTTGGCTCGACCCTGGCGCGTCCTATTCCACTGCCACCAGCCATACAGGCTGGTGATGACAAAAAACACCTGCCGGGCGGACTGGCCAAACAAGGGGTGCCGACCGTCTTCCAACGCCAATGCGGTCCCAAAAAACACCGTGAACAGAATGACGTTGCCGACGATACCCACCGGCCATGCCCACACCCGACGACGTAACCCCCCGACAGCTGACGCAAACCCGAAGAGGTTGCCGATGATCTCTCGCCAATACAGCGGATACCCGCCGACCATGATCTTGGCCTCAAAAACCTCCCGCAGCAGGTCCATCACCGCTCCTGTCCGGCTGCGGCGACCCGCCCGCTAGCTGGCCACGTCCGCAAAGCTACCGCCGTGGCCACTGCGGCCGACGCTGCCTCAAATCCTTTGTCTTCCACTGACCCATCCAACCCGGCACGCGCCACAGCCTGCTCTTCGTCATCGCAGGTCAGCACACCAAAACCAACGGGTACGCCGGTGGTCACCGCGACCTGGGTCAACCCCGCGGTGGCCCCAGAGCACACATAGTCAAAATGCGGAGTCCCCCCACGAATGACGACCCCCAATGCGACCACCGCGTCGTAGTGTGGCGCCAGCCTCGCGCAGGCCACCGGAAGCTCGAATGTCCCTGGCACCCGCACCCACTCCACCTCAGTGCAGCCTGCTTGAGCCAACGCGCGACGTGCCCCGTCGATCAGCCCATCCATGACAGTGTCATGCCAGCTCGCCGCCACGACGGCCACCGACAGCCCTGACCCGTCCGCTGACACTGTCGGACTCCCTTGCCCAGCCATACGTCATCCCTCTTTCACAGACAGAACCGGGGCACCGGCATCCATCAACAGATGCCCCATCCGGTCTCGTTTCGTCGCCAGATACCCGGCATTCCTTGGATTCGACTCGATCGTCAACGCCCGACGGGCCACCACGTCCAATCCCGCTGACCGCAACGCGTCGACCTTCGCCGGGTTGTTGGTCAGCAACGACAACGTGCGCACTCCCAGATCGGCTAACACCGCCGCGGCCCCGCCGTACTCCCGGTTATCGACCGGCAGCCCCAACTTCACTTGCGCGTCAACGGTGTCGACGCCACCGTCCTGCAAGCGGTACGCCGCGAGTTTCGCGAGTAACCCCACCCCGCGCCCCTCATGACCTTGCACATACACCACTACCCCCGGCTCGCCAGCGACTTGCGCCAATGCCGCCTGCAACTGCGGACCACAGTCGCACCGCAACGATCCAAACGCATCCCCCGTCAGGCACTCCGAATGCACCCGCACCGTCGCCACCTCACCCACCCCGTGTGGACTGACCAACGCGATGAGTTCAGCGCCCGTCACCCGGTCGTGATAGCCGATCGCCTGAAAATCGCCGTACGCCGTCGGCAGCACCGTTTCCGCGCCCCGAGACACCCGCTCCGGAGCCTGCGGGACCACCACCACCGGGTCATGACACCGCCGCCACCGCGCCAATTCCGCGATCGTCACCACCGGAAGGTCATGCGCGGCCCCCAACGCCAGCACCGCATCGGTGCGCATCATCGACCCGTCGTCATGCACTAACTCACCGATCGCCCCGACCGGGGTCAACCCGGCCAGCCGAGCCAAGTCCACCGCAGCCTCCGTGTGCCCGGCCCGCTCCAACACCCCACCTGGCCTGGCCCGCAATGGCACCACATGACCAGGGCGGATCACATCTTGCGGACCACTCGCCGGGTCCGCCAACACCCGGATCGTGTGCGCCCGATCCGCCGCGCTGATACCCGTGGTCACCCCGCGCGCTGCATCACAAGTAATGGTGTACGCCGTCCCCCGCGGGTCCTGATTCGTCGCCACCATCGGTGGCAGCGCCAACGCATCTGCCCGCTCCGCCGTCATCGGCGCGCACAGATACCCCGAGGTGTGTCGGATCGTCCATGCCACCCACGATGTCGATGCTGTCTGCGCCGCCAACACCACGTCGCCCTCGTTCTCCCGATCGGCGTCGTCCAACACCAACACTGGGCGCCCCGACTGCAAGGCCTCAAGCGCGGCCTCAATGGTGGCGAAGTCGTTCATCGGGGCTCCCCTGCTGCGGTGGAGTCAATGCCAGTCAGCCGTTCGACGTATTTGGCGATGACGTCGACTTCCACGTTGACGATTCCACCGACCGGCAGTGTCCCGAGGGTGGTGGCCGCCAACGTCGTGGGGATCAGGCTGACGTCGAATTCCTCCGATGTCAGTCGAGACACGGTCAAAGACACACCGTCGAGGGTGATGGATCCTTTGTGGACGACATACCTGGCGAGGGTGGGTGTCAATGCGAAGGTGACGACGTCCCAGTCATGTCCGGGAGCGCGGTGCAGACAGGTGGTGGTGGCGTCGACGTGCCCTTGGACGATGTGTCCGCCGAATCTGCCGTCGGCGCGCATGGCCCGTTCGAGGTTGACTGGGCTGCTTTCACGGAGGGCGCCCAAGCTGCTGCGCGCCAACGTTTCGGCCATGACGTCGACGGTGAAACTGTGCTCGTCGTATCCCGTGACGGTGAGGCACACCCCGTTGATAGCGATCGAAACGCCCGCGCTCGCGTCGGAGACGACTGTCGGTCCGTGGACGCGCAGCACCACCGAATCGGGGCGCTGCTCTACGGCAATGATGTGGCCGAGTTCCTCGACGATCCCGGTAAACATGGGTCTTCCTCCACTTCTCAACGGACAGTGCGGTAGGTGAGTCGAACGTCGTCGCCGCAGCGGGTGACGTCGTGCAGTTGGAGACGGTGGGCGTCAGCGAGGGTGCTGATTCCGAGGTTGCTAGCGGCGGTCGGGCCAGCCCCGAGCAGGAGTGGCGCGACATAGGCGATGACTTCGTCGATGCACCCGGCCTGCAGGAATGCGGCAGCGAGGTGAGGGCCGCCTTCGAGCCAGACGTGGCGGATTCCTCGCGCCCACAATTCCGCGAGCGCCTGCTGCGGGTCGTGGGTGTGCAGCTGGAGCAGGGGCGCGGAGCCGTCCCGTAGTCGTGCCGTCGCGGGAAGCTCTCGCAGTCCAACGACCACCCGCCATGGTTGGCGGGTAAGTGGCCGTTCGTTGGGGGTGTCGATGTCGGTGCGTACTGTCAGTTGGGGATTGTCGGCCAGGGCGGTGCCAGTGCCGACCATGATGGCGCCGCACGCTGCCCGGCGTTGGTGGACGTCGACGCGAGCTTGGGGGCCGGTGATCCACTGCGAGCTGCCGTCGGCGGCGGCGCTGCGGCCGTCGAGGGTGGCGGCGTATTTCCAGGTGACGAAGGGGCGGCCAAGTCGCATCGCTGCTGT
Organism: Austwickia sp. TVS 96-490-7B; assembly: GCF_019331795.1. Lineage (GTDB taxonomy): Bacteria > Actinomycetota > Actinomycetes > Actinomycetales > Dermatophilaceae > Austwickia. The sequence goes on along the minus strand of NZ_JAHPZL010000008.1, from coordinate 79,472 downwards.
CCAGATGTCGTTGAGCTGTTCCGCGGCGTCCGCCAGCAGTCCCGAGGTGACCTGTATTCCTGCTGCGGCGAGCCACGTCCCTCCCCCGCTGGCCTGCGGGTTGGGGTCTGATTGGGCGTAGACGACTCGGGTGATTCCGGCGTCGAGCAAAGCCTGGGTGCAGGGGCCGGTGCGTCCGGTGTGGTGGCAGGGTTCGAGGGTGACGTACGCCGTCCCGCCGTGCGCGCGACCTGCTGCTTGGGTGAGGGCATCGACTTCGGCGTGTGCGCTGCCGGCGCCGCGGTGATATCCGACGGCGACGACTGTGCCGGCGGGGTCGGTCAGGACCGCGCCGACTCGTGGGTTGGGGTCAGCGACCACGCCCTGGGCGGCGGCGTGTAAGGCCGTGCGCATGTGGGTCAGGTCGTCCATCAGGTCCCTTCCGGTCCGGCACGTCACGGTGCGAACTCCGGGGTCCTGGTCGGCTGGTCACGCTGCTGCGGGTGGGGCCGTCGTTGCTGTCGTACGTCGATGTCGCTGGGTCGGGTCGACGGTGATGGTCACCTCCGTGGAGGAACCACCGGTGTCGACCGGGCCTGGACATGCATCGAGCACGCCCGGGGGCGTGCTCGCGACAGGACCGACGGCGACACCGTCGGGCGTCACCGGCGTACCACCCTTTTCGGGGTGGACACGTGCACCTCCCATCCGGACTTTCACCGTCGGTCCTGGAATTCCACCAGGTCCACCGGCCCCTCGCGAGCGAGGAACACGGGTCGCGGACTATCACCGCCGGCTCGGAGTTTCACCGACCCCGGAGCACGTTGGCTGCCAGTATGCCACCGGTCAACGAATGCTGGACCAGGACTTCGGTCCTTGGTCACCTGACCAGTCACGGCGTTCGTCCTGACGACGCTGGGGCATCCCCAGGGTTGGTCTGCCGCTCCGCGAGAGGCCATGCACCCACCTGATCACGTCATCTCTCGTTGGTGAAGGTGTCATCCGCGATACCGACGCATTGACACACCGCGCCGTGGTGGGTGATGGCAGACTCATGACTGATCGACTTGCCAGTGAGAGGTTTTCTCTCTCACCGAAGATCTGCCTCAATGCACTATCACATTGCGTCAGCAGCAGAGCTCCTCATCGTCATCGGCACCGATCAGGAAGAGTGTTCCCGTGCCTGTGGACAAAGAGCAGGAACATCGACATTCCCTACGAAGGAACACAGCTTTTCGTCATCTGTTCATCGGCGGTGCAATATCCACGGTCGGTGATCTGCTTTTCGATGTCACGGCACTGCTGTGGTTGACATCCAGATTTCCCGCCGGTGGTACGTCGATCGTGGTTGCTGGAGCTGTGGCTGCAGCAGCCACGATGCTCCCGTCGCTGGTTTTCGGGCCGATCGCTGGCGCAGTGGTGGATCGCCTTCCCCGACGTGCTTGTCTGTTGGCGAGCAATGCCATTCAAGGTGGATGCATGGTTGGGCTCGCCGTCATCGCGATGGTGGGGGGTTCATGGCCCGCGACGGTGCCTGACATCTGTCTCGTGGCCGGGCTATTGATCACTAATATCGCCAGTCAAGTCACCACGCCCGCCAGGATGGTCCTCACGGCGACCATCGTTCCCCCTGCCAGTCGAGATATCGCCAGCAGCGTGACCATATCCACGTTGATGACGCTGTCGATCGTAGTTCCACCGTTGGGTGCACCGCTGTATGTCTTGGCCGGGCAAGAAGCCGCGATGCTACTTAACGCCGCGAGCTTTGCCGTCTCTTCGTGGTGTTTTCTTCGCGTGCCAGAAGTCTGTGGTACAGCGGCACCAGAACACCTCACAGCGGGCTTGCTCAGGAGTATGCGTGCCGGTTTGGCTACCGCAACTCGGATTGTGATGGTACGGCGATTGCTCCTTCTGGTTTTCTTTGCCGCGCTGTGCCTCAGCGGTTTAAATTCACAAATGGTGCTGCTGTGCCGCGAAATGCTCGGGTGGGACAGCGAACGCCTCGGGGTGCTCTTTGGGCTAGTGGCCGCGTCCAGCTTGGTCGGCAGCATCGCTGCACCGGTGCTGGCGCGCACTGTCGGTCCTCGAGTGATGGCCGCAGCGGCTTTGACTGGGGTTGGCGCAGGCCTGATCTTCTCCGGCGTGACGACCCACACCGGGATGGTCCTGACCGGTCTGGCCACAGTCGGTGCAAGCTCTGGAGCGTTCAATGTGGCGGTCGGGCCTGTGCTGATGAATCACTGCCCCCGAGATTCCCTCGGCCGCGTCTCCGCGCTACTCAGACCGTTGGACTCCCTCGGATCACTCATCTCGATCGGGCTCACCGGGGTCCTCCTCACCACGCTCGGAGAGCACCGAATCATCATCGGTGGGTGGGAATGGGGCCGGATGAGTGTCCTCTTGATCGCCAGTGGCGTCCTGTTCATCGGCACCACTGTCGTGGTCGGTCGGCAGCTTGATTACTCCACGCATTCCGATCCGTCCTGACCAGACATCAGAAGATCACTACCAGCGCGAAAGGCTGTCCAACCACCCTCTGGCGCCGCGACAAGCCACCCGTTTCGCGGCGACCCGGGCAGCCGCATCAATCGCCACATCCAAGTCCATGCCGACGGTCAATCCCGCAGCGAGCGCGCCGTGGAAAGCGTCGCCAGCGCCGAGAGAGTCCACGGCCTCGATGTGCGGTGGATGGCATCGGCGGATAGTCGCTGTGGGGTCCTTGGCAGTGGCCCACTGGATGGCGTCAGGCCCATCGGTCATCACCGCGACCTCAACCCCGGCTGCCAGGACGTGGCGGATCGCGCCTGCCAGGTCGGTGCCCAACCCGGTGGCGTAGTCAGCGGAACCGGCAGCGACGTCAATCCGGGGCAGCCACGCCTCCACATGGGCTTTGGCGCTCCCAGCGTCCAGGAGGGTGCGCACGCCCCGAGATCTGGCGAGATCCAGCGCGGTGACGGCGGCGGCAGGGTGGTGTCCGTCGAGGAGGAGGACTTCTGCCCGCTCGAGAGCATCTCCGGCGGGTCCGGTCAGCACAAACGGAGTCTGCAACGCCCCAGATGAGATGACGGTGCGCTCTCCGCTCTGGTCGACCACGCAGGAGGCGACGGGCAGAGACCATCCTCGCGGAGCGATGTCATGGACGTCGACGTTCCACTCGGCCAGTTCGGCGCGGACAGTGTCTGCGGCTGGGCCAGATCCCAGCCCAGTGATCAGTGTTGCTGAGCCGAGGAGCCTAGCCGCGCAGATCGCAGCGTTGGTGGCAGGTCCCCCAGCGCACATCTCCGTGCTGACCGCCACGTGCTTACGACCCCACACTGGTGGTCGGTCCACGCGATGGACCACGTCGAGGACGGCCAAACCCACACAGACGAGGTCGGTCACATCTCCTCCTCAGCCATGCTCAACGTCACCACCACATCGGCGCGAGCACGAGTCGTGGCGATCAGCTCAGCGTTCTCCGCATCCACACCGACCGTTGCTCTGGCTCGCGCTTGAGCGCGGCTACGGCCATACGCTTCATGGCGGGCCACGAGACGAGCCACCCGCACCCGCTCAGGCACCTCGACGTACCACACCTCGTCGCAGAACTCTCGGGCCTGCGCCCACGGCCCCTCCGGGAGCAGCAAATAGTTACCTTCGGTGATGACGAGCCTGGTGGAAGGACGGATCGGAACGACCGCCGCGATCGGGTCCTCCAGGTCGCGGCGAAACTCCGGCGCCCACACGGTCTCATCGCCGGGGCGTCGGATACGACGAAGCAACGTGAGATATCCGACGACGTCGAAGGTGTCCGGCGCCCCCTTCCGCGCGGAGCGTCCCAGCCTGGTCAGCGCCGACTGGGCGAGATGAAAACCGTCCATGCCCACCACGGTCGCGTCGAACCAGCATCCGGCGAGATAGTCGGCGTACGTGGTCTTCCCGGCGCCCGGCGCCCCAGCGATCCCCAGGACAGCCCGTTCAGGCGACCGGGCCATCAAATCGAGCAGCCGATGCCACGCTCCGACTTCATCGACGACCGGTGGTGACGTTGGCGTCACCGGAGGATACGGCGAACAGCCCGTGGCCGGATCCACCAAGACCACCGGTGGCGCCGTAGAGGCATCGACAGGATCGGCCTGCACCGCCTCCTCAGGCAACGCGATCGGGACTTCATCAGGGGCGGCTGACATCGGTCGCGCCGCAGGTCAACAGGCGTGAGCCCGCGCCAGGGCACGCAATTGCTCGACGGCATCAGCCGCATCAGGGGCGCCATAGACCGCCGACCCCGCGACAAACACATCCGCGCCGGCCTGCGCGCATCGCTCGATGGTCTCGGCGGAGACTCCCCCGTCGACCTGCACCCAAATCTGGCCCCCATGTCGACGCACCGATTCTCGGACCGCACTCACCTTCGACATCTGGTCAGCCATGAAGGACTGCCCCCCAAAACCTGGTTCGACAGTCATGACGAGCACCATGTCCACTTCGGGCAGCAACTCCTCGTACGGCGCCCACGGCGTCCCCGGTTTCAGCGCCATACTCGCCCGGGCCCCCGCCGCACGAATCGCCCGCGCCAACCGCCTGGGGTCAGCGGCAGCCTCCACGTGGAAGGTGACACTGCTCGCACCAGCTTCGGCGTACCCGGGCGCCCAACGGTCCGGATCCTCGATCATCAAATGACAATCCAACGGCAACGGACTGACCTTCACCAGGGACTCCACAATCGGCAGGCCGAGAGTGAGATTGGGGACGAAATGGTTATCCATCACGTCCACATGGGCCCAGTCAGCGTTCTTCACCGCCTCCAGTTCACTTTGGAGGTTCGCGAAGTCGCTGGAGAGGATGCTGGGACTGATCTGCACTGGAACAGCCTACTGGGGTGAGATGTCACCCACCTGGCAACCCTCGCCGGGACCGTGATCGTCCCGGCGAGGAGAGCACTCTCACGTCAGTGGGTACGGCGCAGCACCGCCGCGAACATCCCGTCTGTGCCATGCACATGCGGCCACAGCTGGACGTACGGCGCCTGCCCGGTGTCATCCAATGGGCCAGTCGCCACCTCGTCGAACACAGCCTTGGTGTCGAGTTCAACCACGCCGATCCCAGCGCTCGCGGCGCGTTTGATGGCGTCGGCGACCACATACCGGGTTTCCGCGAGGTGCGGGCTGCAGGTGGCATACAGCACGACGCCACCAGGTCGGACTGCCTGCAACGCCGAATCCAGCAGTTGCCCCTGCAGGAGGGTCAACGCGGTCAGATCATCCGGGGTACGACGCCACCGGGCCTCCGGGCGGCGACGCAATGCGCCCAGACCAGTGCACGGCGCATCGACGAGAACTCGGTCATAGCTGCCCGGCTCAGCTGGACCGATATCGCGCCCGTCACCAGCGCCGACATAGACCTTCGCCCCTGTTGAGACCGCCGCGGCCACCGTGCGACGGACCAAGGTCGCCCGATGCTCGCTGACCTCGTTCGCGAAGAGCACCGCATCCTGACGCACGCTCAACGCGGCGAGCAGGCCCGCTTTACCACCGGGGCCAGCGCACAAGTCCAGCCAACGTTCCGGGGCAGCTGTGCCGAAAGACTCACTGGTGGCGGACTGTCCCGACAGATCAGTCTCCACTGACAAGACTGGCGCTGCCGCCAGGGCCAGCGCGATGAGTTGGCTGCCTTCGTCTTGGACCGCAGCGCGACCGTCGCGGACTTCTGGGATCACGCCAGGATCGCCAGCAGCGAGAATCGCAGCAGTGGGCGCGACACTCCCGGTGACACAGCCTTGGTCGAGGAGGTCGTCCACATCGACGAGCCCAGGGCGCGCGACAAGGGTGACGGCGGCGGGCACATTGTCTGCGGCGAGGAGTCGAGCCAGGGCGTCATCGACATTCTCTGCCGTGGCCATGTCGTGTCCGAGCAGCGCAGAGCGCAACGCTCGAGCGATCCATTCAGGGTGGGACGTCTGCACTGCTAGACGCGCAGGCACATCCGCCCCGCATCCGGCGAGGACGTCCTCCACCCAGCTGTCCCGGTCACGTTCGGCGATCCGATGCATGACCGCGTTGACCAGCCCACCGACGCCAGGACCGTGAGTGTGGCGGGCCAGAGCCACGGTGGTGTCACAGGCAGCGTGCACCGGCACTCGCATGCCGAGCAGTTGATGCGCGCCGAGGCGCAAAATGTCCAGGACGGGACGGTCGAGTCGTTCAACGGGACGTCCGGAGCCCAGGGCGATGATCCGGTCGTAGAGAGCACGTTGCCGAGTGGCGCCATAAACCAGTTCGGTGGCGAACGCAGCATCACGTCCGCTCAACCCGGCTGACCGCAGTCGTTGGGGCATCTCCAAGTTGGCGTAGGCGCCATCGTCGATGGCCCGCATCACCTCGTAGGCCACAAAACGGGCGGCGTCAGCATGGCGATGCCGGTCGGCGGGGCGGGTCGCAGAGCGACGCCGCGGACCTCGATGATGCTCAGGGCTCCCAGGTCGGCGATCGGTGGAGCGGCCTCGGCGGGGCCGGTCGTGGTCGGCGTCGTGGGGTTGGTGCGGGTCAGCCATCGTGGCGCTCCAGGTCGAAGAAGGTCCCTGCGGTGATACGTGCGCCCCGGGCCCAGTCAGCGGCGGACATGGCGCGTTTACCGGAGGGTTGGACCTCACCGAGGAGGACCGGCGTGGTGGCGGTGCCCACCATCACCTGGGATCGGGTGGCGACGATCTGCCCTGGAGCGGGCAGCTCGGAGTCGCCAGGGAAGGCCGTTGTGATGTCTTCAGTGGTCAGCAGGCTCACCGGGCCAACTTTGAGTCGATGACCCCCCAGACTGGTCCACGCGCCAGGGGCCGGGGTGCAGCCGCGGATCCGCCGATCCACTGCGAGCGCCGGGTCTTGCCAGCGGATCCGTGCGTCATCGACGGTGAGTTTAGGTGCGTGCGAGATCCCTTCAGCCGGTTGCGCGATGGGGGTGGCCTGTCCTGAGTCGAGGGCGTCCAGGCTGGCGACGAGCAGATGCGCGCCAGCCACCGCGAGCCGGTCAAGCAGGTCACCAGCAGTGTCATGGGCGTGGATGCGTTCGGTCATCCTGCCCAGCACTGGGCCAGTGTCGAGTCCTTCCTCGAGGAGGAAAGTCGAGGCGCCAGTCACATCATCGCCAGCGATCACAGCGTGTTGCACCGGAGCGGCCCCGCGCCAGGCCGGTAGCAGCGAGAAATGCAGGTTGATCCAGCCGTGGGTGGGAATTTCCAAAACGGGGCGAGGGATCAGGTTGCCGTAAGCGACGACGGGGCAAGCGGCCGGAGCGAGGTCACGCAGCCGTGCCTGGAAGTCCTCGTCACGCGGGGTGGCCGGAGTGAGCACCTCCAGGCCGAGTTCCTCGGCGCGGGCTTTCACCGGGCTGGGATGCCAGGTCCGGCCCCGCCCTGATCTGGCGTCCTGCCGGGTCACGACCGCGACGACCTCGTGATCGGAAGCCATCAGGGCGTCTAAGGCGGGAACGGCGACAGCCGGCGTCCCGGCGAAAACCAGACGCACTGCTCTACAGTCCTTTGCCGAAAGTAGCGTGTGGGCTGAGCTTGACCACTGGTGGTGTCGCTCCGGCCCATTCGGCTTCTCGGATGGCTTTCATGGCGCGGCGACGGGCATCCCGGTCGAGCCGGTCGATGAACAGCACCCCGTCAAGGTGATCGGTCTCATGCTGCAAACAGCGGGCAAGCAGGTCGCTGCCTTCCACCGTGACAGGTTCGCCGTACATGTCCATGCCGGTGGCGACGACCTTCATGGCACGCGGGGTGTCCACGTAAACGCCCGGAATGCTCAGGCAGCCCTCGTCGCCGTCTTGGAGCTCATCAGACAAGCTCAGCACGGGGTTGCACAGGTGACCCAACTGGTCGTCGATCCACCACGTGAAGACCCGCAACCCGACCCCGATCTGGGGAGCTGCCAGACCGACTCCCGGGGCTTCCTTCATCGTGTCGGTCAGATCCGCCACCAAACGGCGTAATTCCTTGTCGAAGTCGACGACCGGAGCCGCCGGGGTACGCAGTACGGGGTCTCCGAAGAGTCGGATGTCCTTGACAGCCACGAGCTTCCTTTTGCTGGTCGGATGGGGATCCACCAGTTTACGTGCCGCCTGTCATAGTGCATCGTCCGGCGGTGTTCAACCCGTAGTGTCCGCCTCATCCCGGTGACGCCGTCCCGGTACGGCGACCCGGTGCGCCGCCCTCCGCCGATGTCCGGCTACAGGTGCCGCGGAGGGTAACGACGCAGCTGGCATAGGCGATGGCGCGGAAGTGCTCTGCGCATCTGGTGAATGCTCTGAGCGGTCCTGGAATCCGGCGTCTTCGACCACCACTCGTTGGAGGTCTCGCACCTGAGTGACCGACAGGGTCATGCCGACGATCAGCACAAACACCACCGACGAGCCAATCAACGTCCACGTCGTCCCCACTCCCGCTGCGATGGGGCCGATGATCAACTGACCGGCCGGAATCGCCACGAACGATCCCAACGCGTCATAGGCGGATACCCGAGACATGAATTGTTCCGGAATGCTTTCATGCAGAGTTGTCTGCCACGACACCATAAAGACCTGCACTCCGGCGCCCGCGCAGAACGCCGTCGCCAACAACACCGGCAACGGAGCAGGGCCCGCCAATGCCATCAACGGCAAGGCCAACGCACTGATGGCGATCATGCCCACCCGCAGCGGGTGCACCACTCGGGCCCGCATCATCACCACAGTGAAAGCCAACAGGCCGACAGCTTCAGCAGAGACAGCCAACCCCCACGCTTGCTCCCCCAAATGTGGGTCGGACTTCACCACCACCGGCCCTAACGCTGACCATGCCCCCGCGTGGATGGCATTGAGCACTCCACAGGAGCACACCACCACCCACAGCCACCGCCGGGACACCATGACATCCCACCCGGCGCGCAACTCCCCCAACATCGAAGACCCACCCTCGCCCCGGTGCGTAGGCAACGAGATCGCCGCCATACACAAGCCAGCGACCAACCAGGTCAACGCATCGAAAGCTAGCGCCCATCCAGGACCAGACCAGATGACCAGCAGCCCTGCGACGGCTGGACCGATGACCGCCAACCCGCTACGGGAAAACGCCAGCAACGCATTGGCCTGTTGCATCAGCCGACGGTCCACGACCTGAGGCACCAGCCCCTGAATCGCGGGCATCGTGAACGCGGTCATCGTGCCATTGGCTACTTCAATGACCGCCAGCTGCCACAGATCCGCGCGGCCAGTGATCACCAACCATGCCGCTGCACCTTGAGTGACAGCCGACAACACATGGGAGACCACCAGCACGTGTGTGCGCGGCAAGCGATCAGCGATCACCCCACCCACCAGCAAAAAAATCACCAACGGGATGCTGCGTGCCGCAAGAATCTGGCCCAATGCCACCGGGGAGTCGGAAATGTCCAAGACAGCGAACGCCAACGCCACCGGAGCCATCACTGAACCGGCCGTCGAAATCATTCGCCCGACAAAAAACCAGGCGAAACGGGAATCCTTTAGCGGCGCGAGGGCCTGGGAGCCACTCATCGACCCGCCCTCCTCAGCACGTCAGTCTCAGGAACAGTTCGCAGGTGAGCAGAAACACCTGGCTTGGCAGCGACTCGTGTGGCACATCCTATGTCGACAGGTAGTTGTGAAAACCCCCGCAGCGAAGACTTGACCCGGAGTTGACCAGGTCTTGGTCGTCCTCAGACGTCTACCACGCCGACCTTGACGTGCACCTGGTCACCCGGACGGCGAGCGCTGCGGATTGCTTTGGCCTGAGCCACAGCCCGAGCTGCTTGTGCTGCCACCGCCCATGGGGCGCGCAGCACCAGTTGCACCTGATCGTCTCCAGCCACCGGGATCGGCCCCAGCCGATCGACCTGAGCAGGCAGCACCGCGATCTCCACCAGGTCACGCACCGCTCTGCGCGGACCACGCACCGAAGCCACCCACACCGCAGGTGGGAGTTGCAAGCTCTCCCGCTCAGCGAGTTCCCGATCAGCCAACCACTCCGGCGCCCACCGCACCAAGGCCTCCACGACGGGCAGAACCACCCCTTCAGGCACTCCAGCCAACACCACTGACCCGCGCGGCCGCACCAGCGCCGCCGCAGACATCCACCGCCGTAACGCCTCCGGGGTGGCTTCTAACTCGGGCCGATCCAACCCCGCCCACGCATCCAACAACAGCGCTGCCCCGTAACCGCCCTCCGCGACCGGCTCAGCACCCGGCGTGGCGATGACCAAGCTCGGCTGACCACTGACCTGCTCCAACCGGTCAGCACCGTCCGAAGTACGCACCGGGACACCCGGAAACGCCCGCCCCACCTCCTCAGCCGTGCGTTGCGCACCCACGACGGACCCCCGCAACCGCTGGCCCCCGCAGCTCGCACACACGTACGCCGGAACACGAGCCCCGCACCACCGACACGAAGGCACCTGCCCGGAGGCCTCCCACGCCAGCGGTCCCGAGCACGACGGACAACGCGCCGCAGTCCGACATCGGGTGCAGGACAACGCAGGGACATACCCCCGACGAGGCACCTGCACCAGCACCGGAGCATCCCCTGCTACCTCACGGACCACTCGAAACGCCGCACTGGGTAGATGCGCGCGCGCAGCCGGGCCGTGGCGTTCGACGTCCACCGTCTCACCTGCGACATGGATGCGAGCCGTGGCTGCCCGGACCGTTGCCGCGTCGGCCCGCACTTCCTTCACCTCACCGCGAGCCACAGCCGCCGCCACAGCAACGCTCCGTGTGAATCCCCCGACCAAGCATGATGCTCCAGACAAGGCCGCCTGCGCCTGCAGCACCTGCCGCACATGCGGATACGGCGCACGCGGTTCCACGTGGTTGCTGTCGCCGTCGTCCCACCAAGCGACTAATCCCAGGTCGCGTACTGGGGCGAACGCTGCCGCTCGCGTTCCCACCACCACCGATGCCTGGCCCCGCAGCACCTTCAACCACGCCGTGTATCTCGCCTGCGGTCCCTGCGCTGCTGTCAGGCACACATGGCGACCGGCCCCCCACAGGCGAGTCAACGCCGCATCCACCCGGGAGACATCGACCGCATCCGGCACGACTAGCAGCGCACCACGCCCGCCGCTGACAGTGGCCGCTGCTGCCGCAGCGAAAGCATCCGGCCATTCCTGTCCCGGTCCATGCCCAGGCAACGCCGTCCAAGCTGCTGAGGCCTCCTGGTGCTGCGCCAACCGGTGCAAGAAGGTCGGGCCCGCCGGATACGCCGACCATGCGGACTCATCGACGATCACTGGTTCTTGCGGTGGCGCCCACGTGCGTGCGTCCAGTGCACGTTCTGCGGTGGCATGACGAGGAGGCACCGCTAACCGCAGGACATCGGCAAAAGTCCCCGCTTGATCGTCAGCGACCCGTCGCACCACGGCAGCTGTGCGCGCAGTGAGCACCACCTCCGGGCTGACCACCCGGCGCAGCGGACTCAACCGGCCGCCGAACTGCGCCTCAGCGCGACGAGCTAACACCACGGCGGATATGTCCCGCCCAGAAAAACGCACCTTGACCCGCACCCCCGGACGTGCCGTCGATGACAACTCTTCCGGGACGTCGTACTCAAACGGACGATCCAAATGCGGCACCGACACGTCCACTGCCACCACCGCCACCGGACCGAGGGCATCGTCCGGGACGTCCTCTGGCGCTGCGCTTTCAGCGAGTAGCCAGGGCTGGAGGATCTCCTGCCACGAGTGCGGGGCATGCGGTGACGTCATGACCGACGTCCTACCGCATGCCCCCGACGACGTGCGGTCACTTCACGGCGCGCAGCAGCTCCTCAACCCGGTCGGTCTTCTCCCAGGTGAAGGCGTTGGTGACATCGGCGATGCTGGTGCGCCCAAAATGTCCGTAAGCCGCAGTGGCCTGGTAGATCGGACGAAGCAGGTCCAATTCGTCAATGATCGCTGCGGGACGCAGATCGAAGACAGCGGTGATCGCCGCTTCCAACGTCGACACTGGCACGGTTTCCGTCCCGAAAGTCTCGACATACAACCCCACCGGCTGGGCTTTGCCAATCGCGTAAGCAACCTGCACTTCACAGTGCGTGGCGAGACCCGCCGCGACGACATTCTTGGCGACCCACCGGGTGGCGTACGCCGCCGAACGATCGACTTTGCTCGGGTCTTTCCCCGAAAACGCGCCCCCGCCATGACGAGCCATCCCGCCGTACGTGTCAACGATGATCTTGCGGCCGGTCAGACCGGCATCCCCCATCGGGCCACCGATCTCAAATCGCCCGGTCGGGTTGATCAAGGTGCGCATCTGCTCGTGTGAGAGATCCACACCCGAATCGGCAAGCTCTTCCAACACCGGCTTGATGACGTACTGCTCCACATCGGGCGCCAGCAATGCTTCCAAACTGACATCAGCAGCATGCTGGCTGGAAACTACCACTGTGTCGAGACGGACCGGCTGGGAACCGTCATACTCAATGGTCACCTGGGTCTTGCCGTCCGGACGCAGATAGGCCATTTGTCCTGCCTTACGGACCGCGGTGAGCCGTTCCGCGAGGCGGTGCGCCAGGAAAATCGGCAACGGCATCAGCTCAGGGGTGTCAGTGCAGGCATATCCAAACATCAAGCCCTGGTCGCCAGCGCCCTGCTTATCTAGCGGGTCAACGCCGCCAGTGCGGTTCTCATAGGCCGTGTCGACACCTTGGGCGATGTCACTGCTCTGCTGGCCGATGGAAATCTCCACTCCGCAGGTGCGCCCGTCGAAGCCCTTAACGGAAGAGTCATATCCAATCCCGACGATGGTGTCGCGCACCAGACGAGGGATGTCGACATATCCGGTGGTGTCCACCTCACCGGCGACGTGGACAAGTCCGGTGGTGACCATCGTCTCCACAGCGACCCGGGCCCGAGGGTCCTGCTCCAACATGGCATCCAGGATGGAATCGGAGATCTGATCACAGATCTTGTCCGGGTGTCCTTCGGTGACGGACTCGGAGGTGAATAGGCGGGCCACGAAGCCTCCTCGGGGCGTACGAGCACCCGGACACGCACGTTCGGTCCCCGGGTCGGCGCCGACCAGCGCCGTCTGTCAATCGTAGTCCGGCGCTAGGTCTTACCCGGAAAACTGGGCGAGCGATAGCACGACAGCGTCGAGTACCGCCGTCGCTGCTTCGGCCTTCGTCCCGGTCACTTCGATGAGCGGTGCGTCACGGTCAGCCGCGAGCACAGTGACCGTCGTGTGATCCTGCCCAAAGACTAAATTTTCGCCGACTTCGTTGACTACCAACAGATCACAGCCTTTACGAGCGAGCTTACGGCGGGCGAGTTCCAGCACGCTGCCCTGCTCGTCACCGGTCTCAGCGGCAAATCCCACCAGCACCGGAAACCCCTGCGCCCCCCCGCGACGCGCCACCAACCCCGCCAAAATGTCCGGATTACGGACAAGCTCGATGACTGGCGCCGCTGAGTCCGCCCCCTCGCCGTACTCCTTTTTGATCTTCGACGGGGCATACCTTGCCGGACGGAAGTCAGCGACCGCCGCTGCCATCACCACGACATCAGCCTGCGGGAACACCTCCGCGACCGCCGCTGCCATCTGCTCAGCAGTCTCCACCGACCGCACCCGAATCCGCCCCGCGCACTCCCGATCAGCGCTCGCTCCCTGAGAAAAAGGCTCGGGGATCGTGACATTGGCGCTGATCAGATCCACGGTCGCACCACGACGAGCCGCATCTTCCGCCACCGCATATCCCTGCTTACCAGAACTGCGGTTGCCCAAAAAACGCACCGGATCCAGCGGCTCCCGGGTCCCTCCAGCGGTAATCACCACATGACGGCCACTCAAATCCTGCACCGGGGCCGGTCGCAACAACGCCATCGCTGCGTCGTGGATCACCTCGGGATCCGGCAACCGACCCGGTCCAGTGTCGCGTCCGGTCAGCCGTCCCACCGCCGGGTCCAGCACCTGGATTCCCCTGCTACGCAGCAGATCAACATTGGCCTGGGTCGCCGGGTGCTGCCACATCTCGGTGTGCATCGCTGGAGCCATCAACACCGGACAGCGGGCGGTCAACAGGACTGTGGTGAGCAGGTCATCGGCCATGCCATGCGCAGCCCGGGCCAGGAGATCCGCGGTCGCAGGAGCGATCACCACCAGATCGGCGCTCTGCCCGATCCGCACATGGCGGACCTCATCGACGCCCTCCCACACCGTCGCGCTGACTGGATGCCCGCTCAACGCCTCCCAGGTAGCAGCACCCACAAAATGCAAGGCCGCCTCAGTCGGAACCACCTGAACATCAAGGCCGCCTTCGCTGAACAGCCGGGACAGCGCACAAGCCTTATATGCCGCGATGCCGCCGCCCACCCCCAACACGACACGAGTACGGCGGTGGTGGGAGGGGTCGACGACGGCAGTCATGCATCTGTCCTTCAACGCGTCCGAGGTCACAGCCGACCCCGGTCCGGATGGTCTGACGCTCAGGCGTCCAACGGAGTCGAGGTCAACAAGCGACCGTTGATCTCACGCAAAGCCACCGACAGGGGCTTTTCGTGGACCTGAGTCTCGACGAGCGGACCGACGTACTCCAGCAGACCCTCGGAGAGTTGGCTGTAGTAGGCGTTGATCTGGCGGGCGCGCTTGGCTGAGTAGATCACCAGTGCGTACTTGCTCTCGGAGATCTGCAACAGGTCGTCGATCGGAGGGTTGGTGATGCCGATCGGGTTCGCGACAGTGCCGGACACGTGCTTCTCGTTTCGGTCGGGGTCATTCGGTCGGAGATCGAGACCTGCCAAGAGGGGCAACGCTTACCGCGCGTCACGACGTCCGCGCTCACGATGCCCGTCGCAGGCCTGTCAGCTGACGGTTCACGAGCTGCCCCCTGGGCTTGTCGGCCCAGGGAACAACACGCGCACATCAGGGTTTCATTAAGTGTACGAGTTCTTCCGCAGCACGACGTACGTCGTCGTTCACGATGACGACGTCAAACTCCGCCGCAGCCTCGAGCTCCACCTTCGCCGTAGCCAGCCTGGCCCGCCGTTCGGCATCAGTCTCCGTGCCTCGTCCAACCAGTCTGGTGACTAACTCTTCCCAGCTGGGAGGTGCGAGGAAGACGAAGAGCGCATCTGGCATCGTCTCGCGAACCTGCCGCGCCCCTTGAAGGTCGATCTCCAAGAGCATCGGATGCCCAGCATCCAACGCCGCCACCACCGGTCCGCGAGGAGTGCCATATCTCGCCAGGTTGTGCACGACAGCCCATTCCAGCAGCTCGCCCCGCATCACCATCTCGTCAAATTTCTCATCCGAGACGAAGTAATAGTGTCGCCCATCCACTTCTCCTGGACGAGCGGTACGCGTTGTTGCAGAAACGGACATCCACACCTCGGGATGATGCTCACGCACCCAAGCCGAGACAGTGCCCTTGCCGACCGCAGTCGGACCGGCCAACACGACTAGCCGCGACGAGCCGGACCGGGCAGGTCCTTCCGCCCGGCCGGGCTCCTCGCTCAGGGCTCAGCCCTGCTTGAAGCGCTCGAGCAGCGCCGCGACCTGGTTGGCGCCGAGGCCCCGCACGCGGCGAGTCTCCGAGATGCCGATCTCTTCCATGATCTGGCGAGCCCGGACCCGGCCAACACCCGGCATGGACTCCAGCAGGGAAGACACCTTCATCTTGCCGATGACGTCGTTGGTCTTGCCTTCCTTGACCACGTCGGCGAGGGAGCCCTGAGCGTTCTTCAAGCGGTTCTTCACGGCGGCCCGCTCACGGCGCGCGGCCGCGGCCTTCTCGAGTGCTTCCGCGCGCTGCTCGGGGGTCAGCTGGGGTAGAGCCACGGGATTCTCCTCGCAAGATGCTGCCAGTTGTCAGAAGGCGGGATGGCTCCACGGGGGCGCCGCAGGGGCTCCGACCGGGGGTTTTTCGCCATGCCCAGGGTTGAACCTAGCGAAAGCGCCGGTCAGGTGCAACGGGGCACGCCTGGTCAGACGCCCAAGTTGTCATGTGCTGAGGCTGACCGGCGTCCCAGAGCCCACCAGGGAGAACCCCACCGAAGAAGCCCCGACGAAACCCCTCATCATGACGTCAAGTTGCCGCTGTCAGCTTCTCTGCCGGCAGCGATCGCCTGATGGTGATGAATGACTTCATCAATGATGAAAGTAAGGAATTTCTCGGCGAAAGCTGGGTCCAAATGAGATTGCTCAGCGAGGGCTCGAAGCCGCGCGATCTGCGTCGCTTCCCGCTCCGGGTCCGCAGGCGGCAGACCATGTTTAGCCTTCAATCTGCCGACTTTTTGCGTGCATTTAAATCGTTCAGCGAGGAGATGGATCAACGCCGCATCAATATTATCAATACTGTCCCGAATAGCACTCAGCTCCTTCAACGGATCATCATCGTGAGACGCCGTATCCCCGCCCCGAGAGGCACCGCCGACCTCGGTCATGCCCCCTCCACCAATGCTCGAACCGAGTCCGCGACGACCCTGGCGCGCTCGCGCAGCGAGACGACATCTGGCCCGGCAGAGAGGATTTCTCGGCTGCTGGACGCCAAAACTCGGGGCAATGCCGCCCCAAAAACCCTGCGGAGATCATCCGCAGTCGCTCCCTGGGCACCCAACCCAGGCGCCAACAAGGGGGCGTTAGCCGCCGCCAGATCCAGCCCCAGGTCGGCGACAGCATCGCCCACCGTGGCGCCGACGACCATGCCCACACTCCCCCACTCGCCTCGCCCGCCAGCGGAGGCATTGTCGGCACCTACCCCCGTCACGACATGGCCAGCCACGCTAGTCCCGTCCAGCTCGGCATGCTGTACCAGCTTCCCCTCCGGGTTAGAGGTCAGCGCCAGCACAAACACCCCAGCCCCGGTCTGCAGGGCCAGGTCCACCGCCGGACGTAACGACCCGTAGCCCAGATACGGGCTCAGCGTGATCGCATCCGGGCGACACGGCGCCTGCGCCCCCAAGAACGCCTCGGCGTACGCCTGCATCGTGGATCCGATGTCGCCGCGTTTCACATCCACGATCACCTGGGTGCCCTCCCGCTGGAGATCAGTGACCACCCGTTCCAACAGCGCCACCCCTGGGGACCCGAAGACCTCGAAAAAAGCTGACTGAGGTTTCACCGCTGCCACCTGACCGGCAAAAGCCTCCACACAGGTCATCGAGAACCGCTCCAGTCCGGACAGGTCATACGGCAGCCCCCAGGAGTCCACCAGCGCAGGATGCGGGTCAATTCCCGCGCACACTGGCCCCCAGCGGCGCATCGCCCGCTGCAAACGCACCCCGAAAGGCGCACCAGCGCTCGCACTCCCCTCCGCGACGGCCTCGACGGAACCGGACGGACAAGTCATGACATTCCTTTCCTGACGCCCCACCAGATCACCCGGGGCAGGCGTCGATCAACGAGTGTGATCGGACGTCGTCGTCCGTACGACGGTGCTGGTGACGACGCGATGCTGCGCCGTCACCAGCGGTGGACTTCTCAGACCATTCGGTCATGGGCAATGCCGACCAGGTGAGACAACGAGGTGAAACCGCGGTCTGTCGCCGCGTCCATCAACTCGGTCAACACCCGCACCGGCGCCTGAGGGTCGTGGAAGGTGGCGGTCCCGACCTGGACGGCGCTGGCTCCGGCCGCGAGGAATTGCACAGCGTCTAAACCGGTGCGGATCCCGCCGACACCAATGATGGGAACCTGGGGCAGTCGACCGTCCCGCATCGCAGCGTGCACCTGAAAGACCGCACGCACCGCAACCGGGCGGATTGCCGGACCTGACAGTCCCCCGGTGATCCCCGCCAAGTGAGGGCGCAACCGGTCGGTGTCGATCTCTAGGCCCAACAAGGTATTAATCATGGTCAACCCGCTCGCGCCAGCCTGGATGGCAGCCCTGGCAATAGCCACTAGGTCAGTGACATCCGGGCTGAGTTTTGCCAGTACCGGGACATCTGGGGGCAGTTCGGAACGCACCTCCCGCAGCACCTCAGCAGTGGACTCTGGGTCGCAGGAAAAGACCAACCCCCGATTGGCGACGTTGGGGCAGGAGATGTTGACCTCCACCCCAACGCAGGTATCGAAATCGTCGCTGTTGCGCACCATGCGGGCGACATCAGCGAACTCCCGAGGATCATTGCCAGCGATCGATACCAGCACCCGTGCTTGGACCGTTTTCAGCCACGGGAGGTCATGCCTCAGGAACGAGTCAATCCCCGGACCCTGCAGCCCGATGGAATTGAGCATCCCCGACGGGGTCTCCGCCATCCGGGGGGTACCTCGACCGGATCGAGGTCGCATCATCACCGTCTTCGTGGTGAACGCCCCCAAACGAGAAATGTCGAAGAACCGGTGCAGTTCTCGTCCATTGGCTGCACACCCGGACGCGGTCAGCACCGGATTGGGCAGAGACACCTGGCCGCCCAGGTCAACGGTGGTGTCGATCTGTGCGGGTGTCGCCGTGGACATCAGTGACCTCCCGCCCGTGGTGCGCCCACCGCATCCGGTGGGACATGACAGCGTCCGTCGTCAAAGGCGTCCCAGCGGACCCGGTCGCCCCGGAAAGTCGGCCCCTCCACGCAGGAGCGGACCATCCGGGTCGCGCCATCACGGCCCTCAACCGGCATCACGCAGGTCATGCACACTCCGATTCCACAGGCCATCGCTTCCTCCACCGCGACCTGGGCGATCGCGCCAGTCGCTGCAGCGATCTCGCTGACTGAGCGCAGCATGGGCATCGGGCCGCAGGCGTAAATGGCTCCGGCCCCGGTCCGGTCAACGACATCGGCGAGGACGTCACTGACCCACCCTTTCACCCCCAGGGAGCCGTCGTCGGTGGTGACAGTGACCTGGTCCGTGACGTCAGCGGCTCGGGTCACCCCGTACAACCGATCCCGGGTGGCGGCACCGAGAATCATCGCTGGTGGGCAGTCTCGTTCTTGGAGGACCTGCGCGAGCCAGAACAGGGGTGCACTGCCATAGCCTCCGCCAACCAGGATGCAGGGCACCGGCGAGGTGGGCAGCGGGAAGGGCCGTCCCGACGGGCCGACCATGTCCACCTCGGCGCCTGGCGTCAACGACACCAGCCAGTGGGTGCCTTGGCCGCGCGCGGAGACGACGAGGCCCACTCGCCCCGGGGTGTTTCCGTCACCAGGGGTGGCCGAACTGATCGAGAAGGACCGTCGTAATAACGCGCCGGACATCTCCCCACCCACAGTCACGGTGACGAACTGTCCTGGTCGGGCCATCTCAGCGATGTGCTCGACCTCAAAGGTGAGCTGGTGGTAGTCCCCTACCACGGTGTGATCGGCCAATCGGGCCGGTTGCTGTGCGATCCCAGCTTCCCGGATCCGGGTGATCTCATCCATGTTCCCCTCCTGATGACCGCGGACCTGTCTCAGCTGGTACGGCGTCCGTGGCCGCTGCCCCCGGGGCACCGCTCAAGTCCACCCCGGCGGCGTGTTCTTGCAGCGAGCGCACCTGCACTGGATGGGCCAGGACCGATTCGATTCCATGCACAGCAGCGCCCAATTGCTGGACTGTCGTGATGATGGGTCGGTCCATACCAGTCGCCGCAGTGCGGATGGCATAGCCGTCTCGGCGAGCGTCGCCCCCTCCGGGGGTATTGACGATCATGTCGACCTCGCCTGCTTCGATCAGGTCCACGATCGTGCGTTCCCCATCCGGGCCAGGCCCTTCGCTGTGTTTGCGCACCACGCGGGAGTCGATGCCGTTACGACGCAGCACGTCATGGGTGCCAGCAGTGGACAACAACTCAAAACCCAAGTCGGCGAGTCTTTTTACTGGGAAGATCATCGCCCGTTTGTCGCGGTTGGCGACTGAGACGAAAATCCGTCCTGCCGTAGGCAAACCCCACAGCGCTCCCATCTGAGTTTTGGCGAATGCCGCGCCGAAGGTGCGGTCAATACCCATCACTTCACCGGTGGAACGCATCTCCGGACCGAGGACGGAGTCCACCAACCGTCCCTGCTCGGTGCGGAATCGCTTGAACGGCAGAATCGCTTCCTTGACTGACACTGGCGCGTCGACTGGCATGGCCCCACCGTCACCTCGTGATGGCAGCATGCCTTCGATACGCAACTGCGCAATGCTCGCCCCGAGCATCACCCGCGCTGCCGCTTTGGCCAGCGGCACACCGGTGGCTTTCGCCACGAAAGGTACGGTCCGGGAGGCCCGTGGGTTCGCCTCCAAGACGTGCAAGACGTCTTGTGCCAGAGCGAATTGGACATTCATGAGTCCCTGCACGCGCAAACCGCGGGCTAGGGCCAGACAGGATCGGCGCACCCGGTCCAGTTCTCGCGGCCCCAACGTCACTGGCGGCAACACGCACGCCGAGTCACCTGAATGGATCCCGGCCTCTTCGATGTGTTCCATGATCCCGCCGACATACATGTCCTCGCCGTCATACAACACGTCGACGTCGATCTCGATCGCGTCGTCGAGGAATCGGTCGATCAGCACCGGATGATCCGGCGATGCCTGGGTCGCTCGGTCGACGTAGGCCTGCAAGGTCGCGTCGTCGTACACGATCTGCATGCCACGTCCGCCGAGGACATACGACGGCCGCACCAAGACGGGATAGCCAATGTCCCGGGCGATGTGCACAGCCTGCGCCGCACTGAACGCTGTCCCGTGTCGCGGCGCTGGCAACCCCGCTTCGGCGAGAACCCGACCGAATTGTCCTCGGTCCTCAGCTAAGTCGATGGCCTCCGGTGAGGTGCCCACCACTGGCAGTCCTTCGTCTTTCAAGGCGTGCGCCAGACCCAACGGGGTCTGCCCACCGAGTTGCACGATCACCCCAGCAACCGGCCCCGCAGCTTTCTCCGCCTCGTAGACCTCCAGCACGTCTTCCAAGGTCAGCGGCTCAAAATACAACCTGCTGGAGGTGTCGTAGTCGGTGGACACTGTTTCCGGGTTGCAGTTGACCATCACCGTGTCATATCCGGCCGCTCGCAGCGCGAAACTCGCGTGCACACAGGAGTAGTCAAACTCCACACCCTGACCGATCCGGTTGGGTCCAGAGCCTAGGATCAGCACCGCGGGTCGGTCCCGCGGCGCCACCTCGGTCTCCTCGTCGTACGTCGAATAGTGGTACGGCGTACGTGCTTCAAACTCGGCAGCGCAGGTGTCGACGGTTTTAAACACGGGACGGATGTCGAGCGCTTGACGCACCCCACGGACCACCGCCTCGGACAGCCCCACCAACTCCCCGATCTGGACGTCGGAAAATCCGTGCCGTTTAGCCAGTCGCAGCGTGTCCGCTTCCAGGTGGCGCAGGCTGCGGCCACATTCTCGGATCTGCGCGGCGATGTCGTTGAGCAGATCAATCTGGTCGAGGAACCACGGATCAATCCCGGTGGCCTCGTGGACCTCTTCGACGGTGCATCCGCCCCGCAATGCCTGCTGAACCGTCACAATCCGCCCATCGGTGGGGGTTTGCGCGGACAGCAGGTACGACTGCGCCTGCTCGGGGGTGGGTCGTGGCCCCCGCCAATGGAATGACCCGGCGGGCCGTTCCTGTGAGCGCAGCCCTTTTTGGAGGGCTTCGGTGAAGTTCCGGCCGATCGCCATAGCCTCGCCGACGCTTTTCATGGTGGTGGTCAGCGTCGGATCGGCAGCGGGGAACTTCTCGAAAGCGAACCGCGGCACCTTGACGACCACATAGTCCAGGGTGGGTTCAAAACTGGCGGGGGTTTGTGCGGTGATGTCGTTCGGGATCTCGTTGAGGGTGTAGCCCAGAGCGAGGCGAGCAGCGATTTTGGCGATGGGGAAGCCGGTTGCTTTGGAGGCCAGCGCTGAGGAGCGCGAGACCCGGGGGTTCATCTCGATGACGATGATCCGGCCGGTGGCGGGGTCGACGGCGAACTGGATGTTGCAGCCGCCGGTGTCGACGCCAACCTCGCGGATGACAGCGAGGGCGATGTCACGTAACCGCTGGTATTCGCGGTCGGTGAGGGTCATCGCTGGGGCGACGGTGATGGAGTCACCGGTGTGCACCCCGCAGGGGTCGAGGTTTTCGATGGAGCAGACGACCACGACGTTGTCGGCGGTGTCGCGCATGACCTCGAGTTCGTATTCTTTCCAGCCGAGGATCGATTCTTCGAGGAGGACTTCACTGGTGGGGCTGTCGTGCAGGCCGGCACCGGCAATGCGCGCCAAGTCTTCTGGGGTGTAGGCGAATCCTGAGCCGAGCCCGCCCATGGTGAAGCTCGGCCGCACCACCAGCGGATAGCCGAGATCCTCCGCGGCCGCCCAGACCTCTTCCATGGTGTGGCAGATGTGGCTGCGGCAGGACTCGGCTCCGCAGCGTTCCACGACGCCTTTGAAGGCTTCGCGGTCTTCGCCGAGCTTGATGGCGTCGACATTCGCGCCGATCAGGGGGCAGTTGTAGCGGTCGAGGACGCCGTTCTCGTGCAGTGCCATGGCCGCATTCAGTGCGGTCTGTCCGCCGAGCGTGGCTAGGACGGCGTCGGGGCGTTCTGCGGCGATGATCGTCTCGATGACCGCCGGGGTGATCGGTTCGACGTAGGTCGCGTCGGCGATGTCCGGGTCGGTCATGATCGTTGCCGGGTTGGAATTGACGAGGATGACGCGCAGGCCTTCCTCGCGCAACACCCGGCAGGCTTGGGTGCCAGAGTAGTCAAATTCTGCGGCTTGGCCGATCACGATCGGTCCGGAGCCGATGACGAGGACGCTGGTGATGTCGTCTCTTCGAGGCATCAGGCTTCCCCCTCGGACGTCGTAGTGGTGCCATCAGTCATCTGGTGCATAAACCGGTCAAATAGGTGTGTCGAATCGTGTGGACCGGCGGCGGCTTCGGGGTGGTATTGCACGGAGAATGCCGGGATGTCCAGGCAGCGCAGTCCTTCGACGACCTGGTCGTTGAGGCCGATGTGGGAGACCTCGACCCGACCGTACGTCGTACCGTGCGCGGCGTCGCTCGGAGCGGCGACCGGCCCGTCCAGAGGCGCGTCCACGGCGAATCCGTGGTTTTGTGCCGTGATCTCGACTCGCCCGGTGGTGCGATCGAGGACGGGCTGGTTGATCCCTCGATGGCCGAAGGGCAATTTATAGGTTGTGAAGCCAAGGGCTCGCCCGATCAGTTGGTGACCGAAGCAGATCCCGAAGCCTGGGATGCCCGCATCGAGGACCGCTCGGACCAGGGCGACCTGGTCATCGGCGGTGGCGGGGTCACCTGGTCCGTTGGAGAAAAAGACCCCGTCAGGGCCTCCTGCGCGCGCGGCGGCGCCAGCGGTGACACCGGGAATGGTCCACAACTGCTGATATGTCGTCGCGGCGGGCAGGACATGCACTTCGACGCCTCGTGCCGCGAGCTGGCGGGGCGTGGTCGCTTTGATGCCAAGATCGATCGCGGCGACCACGGCGCGACATTCGCCGACCGCGGGGACGACGTACGGCTGCGAGGTGCTGACCTGCTCGGCGAGTCGAGCACCGGACATGCGAGGCACGGTCAGCACCTCGGCGGTCAGGTCGGTGAGGGGGCGGCGGGCGACGTCGCCCGTGAAGATCCCGGCTCGCATCGTCCCGGCGTCACGTAAGTGCCGGGTTAAGGCGCGGGTGTCGATGTCGCAGATCCCGACGATCTGGCTGTCACGCAGGTCGTCCTCGAGAGATCGACGGCTGCGCCAGTTGCTGGGTCGTGGGGCGGGGTCACGGACGACGAACCCGGCAGCCTGGATGGCCTCGCTCTCCTGATCCTCATCATTGATACCGGTGTTGCCGATGTGTGGGGCGGTCATCACCACGATCTGGCGGTGGTAGCTGGGGTCGGTGAGGGTCTCCTGGTAGCCGGTCATCGCGGTGCAGAAGACGATTTCGCCGAGGGTGGTGCCGGTGGCACCGAAGGCACGTCCGGTGAAAGTCCGGCCGTCCTCGAGAACGAGGACGGCCGGGCCCCGGACGATCCGCTGAGCGGGGATCGTCGTCACTGGAGTCGGCCCTCCAACAGGGTCGGGACGCCACGCAGCAGGGTAGTCATGACCCGGCCGTGCAGAGTACGGCCGTGATAAGGGTTGTTGCGGGACAACGACCGGGAAGCGTCTCGGTCAACGGTGATTTCTGCCTGCGGGTCGACCAGGGTGATATTGGCAGGTTCACCCGGTTCCAATGGACGCCCGTGATCAGTCAGTTGAGCAATCTCAGCCGGACGCACCGACATGGCATAGGCGACGTCTTCCCAGGTCATGCGGCCAGGACGGACCATCGTTTCGGTCACCACGGCCAGGGCCGTCTCCAAGCCCACCATCCCAAACGCTGCGACCTGGAAATCATGCTGTTTGTCGTTCAGGGCATGGGGGGCATGGTCGGTGGCGACGGCGTCGATGGTGCCATCGGCCAACCCTGCCCGGACCGCTTCGACGTCCTCAGCGGGACGTAGCGGCGGGTTGACCTTATAGACCGAGTCGTAACTAGCCACCAGATCAGTGGTCAACATCAAATGGTGTGGGGTGACCTCGGCAGTGACGTCAATCCCCTGCGACTTCGCCCATCGCACGATTTCCACGCTCCCCGCCGTGGACAGGTGGCACACGTGCAACCGTGATCCGGTCTGACGGGCCAGCATGACGTCACGAGCGATGATGGTCTCTTCCGCCACTGCAGGCCACCCGGGCAGCCCCAGCCGCCCGGAGATCGGACCTTCATGGCAGCACGCAGTGTGCGGCGCCAACCGGGGATCCTGGGCGTGTTGGGCGATGACCCCACCGAAGGTCTTGACGTATTCGAGGGCCCGCCGCATCACCTGCGGGTCGTGCACGCATTTACCGTCGTCGGAAAACATCGACACCTGCGCACGGCTGCGGTGCATCAGCCCCAGTTCAGCGAGCTGCTCACCGGCCAATCCTTTGGTCACAGCGCCGATCGGGTAGACATCGGCGTAGGCGCATCGACGCCCTTGTTCCCACACCCATTCCGCGAGAATCGCCGTGTCAGTGACAGGTTCAGTGTTGGCCATCGCCATCACCGCGGTATATCCGCCGACGGCCGCGGCCTGAGAGCCGCTCTCGATGGTTTCGGCGTCTTCCCGACCGGGTTCGCGTAGATGGGTGTGGATGTCAACGAGACCTGGCAATGCGACCAGACCGTCAGCGTCGATGACCTCAGTCCCAGCGGGCACGTCCAGTGCGGCACCGACAGCTTCGATCTTGCCATCCCGTACCAGCAGGTCAGCACGGCCACGGCCGAGCAGGTCGGCACCTTTCACGAGCAGGCTCATGCCGCGCTCCCTTCACCGGAGAAGACGTGGAACAGGACAGCCATGCGCGTGTAAACCCCGGCGGCAACCTGGTCGAGGATCAGACTGTTGGCAGCGTCGGCAGCTTCAGGAGCGATCTCAAGGCCGCGGTTCATCGGGCCGGGGTGACAGATCACGGTGTGTTTGCCGAGTTTGGCCAGTCGTTGCCTGGTCAGGCCAAACAGAGCGCTGTATTCAGCTTCGCTGGGAAAGAACCCTCCGTTCATGCGCTCGCGTTGGACGCGCAGCATCATGATGGCGTCAACATCCGAGATGACCTGGTCCAGGTCGTACGTCGTGGAAAAACCTTCGTGCGCTGCTCGCGTTTCGATACCTGGGGGCATCAATGTGGGCGGCGCGACCAGGGTGACGTGGGCGCCAAGGGTGGACAGACAGAAGATATTGGACCGGACGACCCGGCTATGCAAGAGGTCACCGACGATGGCGATGTGTTTGCCTGCGAGGTCGCCGAGGCGTTGCCGCATGGCATAGGCATCAAGCAGGGCTTGGGTGGGATGCTCGTGGGTGCCGTCGCCAGCGTTGACGACCGGTAGTCCGGTCCATTCCATCGCCAGTTGCGGTGCGCCTGAAGCTCCGTGTCGGATGACAAAGCCGTCGACGCCCATTGCGGCGATAGTCAGCACCGTGTCCCGCAGCGATTCGCCTTTGGAGGTGGAGGACCCCTTGCCAGAGAACCCCATGGTGTCAGCCGACAAGGATTTGGCAGCTAGGTCGAAGGAGTTCTTGGTGCGGGTGGAATCTTCGAAGAAGGCGTTGACGATGGTGATGCCGCGCAGCGCGGGGATCTTCTTGACCTCGCGTCGACGGACTTTTTCCATTTCTTCTGCGGTATCCAGAAGCTGGGTGATCTGGTCGCGGGTCAGCCCATCGGTGGACAGGAAATGTGGGAGCTTCATCAGCGGTCGCCTCCACTGATGCGGACCTCGTCCAACCCGTCGGACTCCGCGAGCAACACATGGACTCGCTCAGCGCTGGAGGTGGGCAGGTTCTTCCCAACGTGGTCGGCTCGAATGGGTAGTTCACGGTGACCTCGGTCGACGAGAACTGCGAGCCGGACGGCGCGAGGACGGCCAATGTCACCGAGTGCGTCAAGGGCGGCAGCGATGGTGCGCCCGGAATAGAGCACGTCGTCGACGAGAACGACGATTTTGTCGTCAATACCGCACGGCGGGATGACGGTGGGTTCGACCTTGCGGGTCGGTTGTCGTCGCAGGTCATCGCGGTACATCGTCACGTCGAGAGTGCCGACGGGAATGTCTGCTCCCTCGACCTCACCGAGTTGTCCGGCCAGACGGCGAGCCAGCGGCGCGCCTCGGCTGACGATGCCGAGCACGACAAGGTCGTGGGCGCCTTTATTGCGCTCCACGATTTCGTGAGCCATGCGGCGAAGCCCACGGGTGATGTCTTTGCTGCCCAGGACGACGCGGGCGTCGTCGGCGATGTCGGTGTTCTTCAGTCGATCCGAGCCCGGCGGTGGATTATCCGGTGGGATCGGATCGGGAACGGCGACCGCCGTCCCCTCAAGGTCGGTGGCTTGTGTCGTGGCCGAGTCGCGTCGCACCATGGCGCCGGACCTCCTTCCCCGCCTCACAGGACGGTGGTTAAAGGATGTCGAACGTCGAACGGGGCCCACCCTACCGTGTCGATGAGGCACTTGGGTGCATCACCATCGACGAGCCGATGCGAGGGGTATCGCGGCAGTCTTCCCGGGTCATAGCTGGGTCGGCGTACGGCTATCAGCCCCGCGACATGTGGCCGTGCGAAACCCACCTATTAATTCCCTCTTATTTCCGTAAAAATACCGCTGGCCTGCACACTTTTCCAGAATTGGTCTGACCATTGATCTCGCCTCGTTTCCTTGGCTGTTGACCTGCAAGGATGTGCCAAACGAGTAGGACCAAAGTCCTTCCTCCGCCCTGTTCAAGAGGCGTTCAGATCAGGTAGTAGACTCAAAAAAGAGGAGCCCCCAGGCTCCATAGGTACCGCGACAAAGCTGTCGTGATCGGGCTGGGACCCACCGGTTCCCCCGAGGGCCCTATCGGTACGACGCGACGGCGCGGCAATCCCTGACGCGCTCCTTCGCCGTACCCCGAGCGATGAGGAGAGTACGCCTGTGTCGATGACCGACGCCCCCTGCTCCGAGACCCAGAGCAGCGACCTGCCGCCCATTTCCGACCCTGCCGCCTCCGACGTCGCCTGGCGGAGCTTCGAACGCGGGCCCTGGTGCGAGCGCGTCGACGTCCGCGACTTCCTCCAGCGCAACTACACCCCGTACACCGGGGACGCTTCGTTCCTGGCTGGGGCCACCGAGCGCACCACTCAGATGTGGGCCCACCTGACCGCGATGTTCCCCCAGGAGCGCGAGAAGGGCATCTACGACGTCGACCCGCACACCCCGTCGACCATCACGTCTCACGCTCCGGGATATATCGCCAAGGACGACGAGCTAATCGTCGGGCTACAGACCGATGCCCCCCTGAAACGGGCCATCATGCCCAACGGGGGTTGGCGCATGGTCGAAGGTGCCCTCAAAACCTACGGGTACCCGGTCGACGAGCAGGTTAAGACGATCTTCACGGACTACCGCAAGACCCACAATGCTGGCGTCTTCGATGTGTACCCACCGGACGTTCGTGCTGCCCGGTCGGCACACATCGTGACTGGCCTGCCGGACGCCTACGGCCGTGGCCGCATCATCGGTGACTACCGTCGGGTGGCGCTCTACGGCGTAGACGCGCTGATCGAGTCCAAGCAGCACGAGCGGATCGAACTCGACGCGCAGCGTTCCATCGAGGACGTCATCCGCGATCGCGAAGAAAACGCTGAGCAGATCCGCGCGCTCGGTGAACTCAAGACCATGGCCGCAAGCTATGGCTGCGACATCTCCGGACCGGCCCGCACCGCCCGAGAGGCCATCCAGTGGCTGTACTTCGGCTACTTGGCTGCGGTGAAGGAGCAGAACGGCGCGGCGATGAGCCTGGGCCGTACGACTAGCTTCTTGGACGTCTTCATCGAGCGCGACCTGGTCGCCGGGGAGATCACTGAGGAGCAGGCGCAGGAGCTCATGGATGACTTCGTCATCAAGCTGCGCATCGTGCGGTTCCTGCGGACCCCGGAATACGACGCGTTGTTCTCCGGTGACCCGACCTGGGTGACCGAGTCCATCGGTGGCATGGGCGAGGACGGCCGCACCCTGGTCACGAAGAACTCGTTCCGCATGTTGCAGACCCTGTACAACCTGGGTCCGGCTCCGGAGCCCAACATCACCGTCTTCTGGAGCGAGGACCTGCCGCAGGGATTCAAGGACTTCTGCGCGAAGGTCTCCATCGACACGTCTGCCATTCAGTACGAGTCGGATCACCACATCCGGGGCAACTGGGGTGACGACGCCGGGATCGCTTGCTGTGTGTCAGCGATGGCTATCGGCAAGCAGATGCAGTTTTTTGGCGCCCGGGTCAACCTGGCCAAGGCCCTGCTGTACGCCATCAACGGCGGCCGGGATGAGCTGTCCGGCAAGCAGATCGGCCCGGCCCTGCCTGCTGCCACCGGGGACGTCCTGGACTATGACGATGTCCGGGCGAAGTTCGATGTCCTGCTCGACTGGCTCGCCCAGACCTACGTGGATGCCCTCAACTGCATTCACTACATGCACGACAAGTACGCCTACGAGCGCATTGAGATGGCGTTGCATGACCGTCAGATCCTGCGCACCATGGCCTGCGGCATCGCCGGCCTGTCGGTGGCCGCGGATTCTCTGTCTGCGATCAAATATGCGACGGTCCGTCCGGTGCGAGACGAGTCCGGGTTGGTCGTGGACTACGACGTTGACGGCGAGTTCCCGGCGTTCGGTAACGACGACGACCGGGTTGACTCCATCGCCGCGGAGCTGGTTGAGAGCTTCATGAGCAAGATCCGTCAGCTGCCGACGTATCGCAACAGCCTGCACACCCAGTCGGTGCTGACCATCACCAGCAACGTGGTGTATGGCAAGCACACCGGCAACACCCCCTGCGGTCGTCGAGCTGGCGCCCCGTTCGCGCCGGGCGCCAACCCGATGAACGGACGCGACACCCGAGGAATGCTCGCCTCGGCGCTATCGGTCGCCAAACTGCCCTATGCCGAAGCGCAGGATGGGATCTCGCTGACCAACACGGTCGTCCCCTCTGGTCTGGGTCGCACTGAGGATGAGCAGGTCGCCAACCTCGTCGGGATCCTCGACTCGTACATGGGCGCTGAGGGCTTCCACGTCAACGTCAACGTCCTCAACCGGGACACCCTGTACGACGCGATGGAAAACCCAGAGAAGTACCCGCAACTGACGATCCGGGTCTCCGGGTACGCCGTGAACTTCGTGCGGTTGACCCGTGAGCAGCAGCTCGACGTCATCTCCCGGACCTTCCACCAGAGCGCCTGACCTGGTGAAAGATTCATGCACGGGTGCTCCCGGCGCGGCGGTCGCCGCGCCGGGAGCACCCGCGTCTGCGCTTCCCATCGCCACACCACGCCGCCTGGAGCGGGTCCGTTCAGGGCAGCTGGGGTCGGTGCATTCCTGGGAATTGGTGACCGCCGTCGATGGTCCTGGCACCCGGTTGACGGTTTTTCTGTCCGGTTGTCCGCTGCGATGCGCCTACTGTCACAACCCGGACACCATGCGCTCCTTCGACGGTGAACCGACTGACAGCGAAGAGATCATCGCCCGGATCGCTCGCTACCGGGGGATCTTCGCCCGCACCGGTGGCGGGTTGACTGTCTCCGGCGGTGAGCCCCTGCAACAGCCGGCTTTCCTGCACCGGATTCTGCGCGGCGCTAAGGAACTCGGCGTGCACACTGCGGTGGACACGTCCGGTTTTCTCGGCGCCAAAGCCCACGACGACGTACTTGACGACGTGGACTTGGTCCTTCTCGACGTCAAATCCGGACTACCGGACACTTACCGCGAGGTCACCGGCCGTGAACTCGCACCGACTCTTGACTTCGGAGCTCGCCTAGCCCGACGCCGTACCGCCGTGTGGATCCGGTTTGTCCTCGTCCCTGGTCTGACCGATGCGCCCGACAATGTCGCCGCAGTCGCCGACCATGTCGCCGGATGGCATAGCGACGGCGGACACATTCAGCGGGTCGAAGTGTTGCCTTTCCACCAGATGGGTCGGGATAAGTGGCAACGACTCGGCATGACCTATCGGCTGGACGACGTCCGGCCACCGCACGCCGATGAGATCGAAACAGCCCGGGAGGTCTTCCGCTCCCGCGGTCTGACCACCTACTGAACTCTGAAGGGTCGTGACGGCCCCGTCCCCTGCCCGGGGTCGGGGCCGTCTACGCATCCGAGCAGCGAAGACCAGCAGGTCATTAGGATGAGGTCAGGGCCGATTCCTTCAGCCACGGCCCGTCCCACGACGAGAGGTAAAACATCATGCGCGCTCCGGTGGACCCGACCACCACCCTCGCCTGGGCGAAGCTGACCACGCTCGCAGCCGAGGCGGTGCCTGATCTGCGGCAGGCTTTCGCCGAGGATGCCCAACGCGCCACACGTTTCACCGCGACTGCCGGTGACCTGCATGTCGACCTGTCCAAAAACCTCCTCACCGACGACATTCGCGAGGCGTTGCTGGAATTGGCCGCCGAGGTTGGGGTGGAAGAACGACGTCAGGCGATGTATGCCGGGGAGCACATCAACATCACTGAGGACCGTGCCGTGTTGCACACCGCGTTGCGTCGACCACGCGGCATCACCGGTGAGCCGCTGACCGTGGACGGTCAGAATGTCGATTCTGATGTTCACGCCACTTTGCAACGGGTGTATGCCTTCGCTGAGCGGGTACGCGGCGGGGACTGGACCGGAGTGAGTGGCCAGCAGATCCGCACTGTCGTCAATATCGGCATTGGCGGTTCCGATTTGGGGCCGGTCATGGCCTATGAAGCCCTTAAGCCGTATGTGCAAGCTGGGCTGGAGTGTCGTTTCGTCTCCAATATCGACCCGAGCGATATCGCCGAAAAAACCGCTGACCTGGACCCGCAGACCACGTTGTTCATCGTGGCGAGCAAGACGTTCACCACGCTGGAGACGCTCACTAATGCCCGCTTGGCTCGGGCTTGGTTGGTGTCATCGCTGCGAGACGCCGGGGTGATCGACGGGTCAGCAGAGCAGGATGCTCAGGCGGTGGCGCAGCATTTTGTGGCGGTGTCCACGGCCTTGGACAAGGTCGCTGCGTTCGGGATCGACCCGGCCAACGCCTTCGGGTTCTGGGACTGGGTGGGCGGACGGTATTCCGTGGATTCCGCGGTGGGTACGGCGCTGGCGGTGGCGATCGGCCCGCAGGGTTTCCAAGATTTCCTCGGTGGTTTTCACACCATGGACGCTCACTTTGCGCAGAGCGCACCTCAAGACAACGTCCCGTTGCTGATGGGGTTGCTCAACGTGTGGTATGTGAATTTCTTAGGCGCCCACACCCATGCCGTCCTGCCCTACACGCAATACCTGCACCGATTCCCGGCGTACCTGCAGCAGCTGACCATGGAATCCAATGGGAAATCGGTCCGCTGGGACGGCACCCCCGTGACCTGCGACACCGGTGAGGTGTTCTGGGGCGAGCCTGGCACCAACGGACAACACGCTTTCTACCAGCTCATCCACCAAGGCACCCGGCTC
This sequence comes from Austwickia sp. TVS 96-490-7B, assembly GCF_019331795.1. GTDB lineage: Bacteria > Actinomycetota > Actinomycetes > Actinomycetales > Dermatophilaceae > Austwickia. The sequence continues at coordinate 47,601 of NZ_JAHPZL010000008.1, read as the reverse complement.
ATTCCGGTTGACTTCATTGCGGTGGCCAATCCGGCCCATCCGTTGCGAGATGGGAATGCCGACGTCCACGAACTGTTCTTGGCCAACTTCTTCGCCCAAACCGCTGCGCTGGCATTCGGTAAGACCGCTGACGAAGTCCGCGCCGAAGGCACCGCTGAGGCGATCGTCCCAGCGCGGGTCTTCACCGGGAACCGCCCGACGACCTCGATCATGGCCCCGGAGCTCACCCCGGCCGTCCTCGGTCAACTGATCGCGCTCTACGAACACATCACCTTTGTCCAGGGCATCGTGTGGGGCATCGATAGCTTCGATCAGTGGGGCGTTGAACTCGGCAAGCAGCTCGCCCAGCAACTGACCCCGGCCGTAGCAGGAGACAATGGCGCTGTGACCGCGCACGACTCCTCCACCCAGGCCCTGATCGGTTACTACCGCGAGCACCGTCGCTGAGAGACCACTGCTTCGTCTGATGACACGGCGCCGCCACCGGGACCACCTCGGTGGCGGCGTCTTCATGTCCCCAGCTGCGAGCGCCACGATGCCCGGAAATGCCCGCCCGGCTCCTCCCTCTTGCCAATACCCACCAAGGCAGGCCAATGATGTATCAAGACCGTCGTTGCACGCTCCCGCGGAGGTGTGGAGGCATCCTAGCTCCCGCCCGGACAGAAAGGACCCGTCATGGCCGCGACGCGACGTTCCCTCGAGACCTTCGACCCTGAAGACACTCTCCCCGCTGACCTGGAGGATGCCCCTCTCGATGGTGATCGGCCGGTGTGGGTTTACGACACCTTAGGCGACCCAGCTGACGTGTCAGTCGATCCCGACGATCCCCCTGCCTGATCCAGGAGTGCCCAGATGCCCGCCGCGGCAACGACCCTGGGACAACGCGCTGGTGCCATCCTGCGGGATGTGCGCGCCGGGGACGGTGAACGCATGATCGACCTGGTGGAGTTAGTGACGCCACTGTTGTGGCAGGTCGCGCGTTCCGCCGGTCTGGACGCGGCCACCGCTGAGGACGCCGTACAACAGGCGTGGCTCCACCTCGTGGAGCACCAAGACGACGTGCACGACCCTGACGCCGTGGTGGGCTGGCTGCTCACCACGGTACGTCGAGAATCGTGGCGGTTGATGCACCGTTGCCGCCGTACCCTCAGCAGCGACGACTCGGCGCTGTCCCTCGATGGCAGGCCCGTCATCACCGGCAGCATCCCGGTCGACCCTCAGGAACGGGCAGTAGCAAACGTCCAGGCCGACCGACTGTGGATGCACGTTCGTCAACTCAGCCCCCGCTGTCAGGCGCTCCTGCGGGTGATTTGCTTCGCTGACCGCCCCGACTACGCCTCGATATCTCAATCATTGGGTATGCCGGTCGGCTCGATCGGTCCCACCCGGGGACGCTGCCTGGCCACGTTGAGGTCAGCGCTCCTGGCCGACCCCACGTGGAGCGCCCCATGACCCACTCCCACCGTGAATCCGACCTTCTCGACCAGACTGACACTGCGATCCTGGACGCTCTCCGGCATAGCTGCGAACGCGGGGACCCGTTGCCACGGGGAATGACCACCCGGATCGCCTATCGGATGACCCTGGCAGGACTCCATGCCGAACTAGCCGAACTGCAAGAGGGCACCTTGTCGAGCCTCCGCAGCTCCGGCAGCGACAACCCCACCTGCACCGACACGGCAACTTTCCGGGGCAGTGCAGTCAGTCTCATGATCCGGGTCCGACGACAGGACCTGCTCGACGACGATCTCCGACTCGATGTGGAATGCTGGGTCAGCATCCCCGGGACCCGGGTGGAGCTGTGGTTGGACGACAGCCATCCCCGGGCCCTCGACGCCGACCCCGACGGCCGCCTCACCTTCACCAACGTCCTGCCGGGAGCAGCCCGGTTTGTCATCAGGCCTGACAACTCCCCTCCCGTCACGACCCCGACGGTGCAGCTGTGAACCCACGGACCCGGTCAACACCACCACAGTGCACCCGCCGTTTCCCAGAGTGACGGAGGACCCCCCTCTCCTTGCCGAGCAGGTCAACGACCTCCTCGACCAAGCTCGTATCGCTTTCAACGGATATCACCTCGACGACGGGCATCGCTGCCTGCTGCACGCCCAAGAGTTGGCCACCACGTCGAGAACGTCTTTGCCCCACGACCTGCTGATGCGCCTCCGTCTCACTGCGACCTGGGTGACCTTCGACCGGGAAGGACCCGCTGCCGCCTTAGCTGAACTCGACCGAATCAGTGAAGAATCCACCGAAGCCACTCGCACAGATCTGATCGCCGCCAGCGACGTCCAACGAGGCATCCTGCGTGCTCGCTGCGGCGATATCACTGGAGCTCTGGACGCCCTGCGCCGAGCTGAGGAATACCGACTGGATATGCCCCTGGCCGACCAGGTCCGCCTGGTCATGCATCGCGGCATCCTCCACCACCAATGCCACGATATCGCCGCCGCTCGCACTGATTTCGACACCGCGGCGACACTCGCTGACGAGGCAGGACTGACCACCTTGTGGTTCAAAGCCCGACACAACCAAGGATGCGCCGCTTTCATCCAAGGTGACCTGCCCGAAGCGCTTCGGCTCATGGATGACGCCGCCCGCACCGGCATCGCGATGAACTGCGGGATCACCCTGCTCGACCGGGCCCGAGTCCTCTGCGAAGCAGGACTAATCCGGGAAGCCGCTGAAGCCTTCCACGAATCCGCAGCCGCATTCACCGCCGACGGCGTCCATCGGGAGGTCACCGAAATCGACGTCGATCTCGCCCGATGCGAACTCCTCCTCGGCGACCCTCTCCGCGCCGCCCGACGCGCCGAACACGCCGTCCATCAATTCCACCGACGTCACGAACCATGGTGGGAAAACCGGGCCCGACTCGTCCAACTCCAAGCCGCCGCCTACGCGGCGGACCTCGCGGCCACTCCCCCTGACCTCAGCTGCGCAGCCCGCGCCCAGAGCGCACACCACCTGATCAACGCGGCAACAGCGATTGGCGACAGTGACACCGCTGCCGCTGCCCGTCTCGAACTGGCCGAAGCCCTCTGCGACGGATCCGACAATAGTCACGACCCGATACACGCAGCTCACATCGCAGCGCGTGTCCTCGACGACGCCCGATCACTGACGCAATCCCCCCACGTGACCGCACGGCTGGGATACGCCCACGCCCGCATCCGGGTCGACCTCGCCCGAGGACGGATCCGCGCCGCCCGAGCCCGGCTCGCCCGAGCCGCAGACGACCTCGCCAACACCCAATCTCGCATCGCAGGTCTAGATGCCCGTACCGCGCTCGCTGTCCACGCCCGTAGGCTCGCCGACCTCGATCTAGGACTGGCCTACAACTCCGGACGACCCTGGAGCGTGCTTCACCGACTGGAACGGTGGCGACGCGCCATCGACCCTCTCGTTCCCGTCCATCCTCCACCGGACGCTGAAGAGGCCTTTCTGCTCAGTAGGTTGCGCCAAGCCCGCGATGACCTCGCTCACGCTGATTCGACGACGACCGCGCAAGCCCGAGCCGACGTACGACGGCTGGAACGCGCCACCGCCGCCACCCGGTGGCGAGCCCGATGCCGCCTCGACAACGTCACCGCACACGGCCCGTCCCACGCTGAGATCGTCGATGCCGTCACCACGACACACCGACACGGTACGACGGTCCTGGCGCTCCTCCACCTGCACCACCATGTCATGGCTGTGATCTCGCCCCCGACGGGGAACACCCAGATGGTCGATCTTGGTCCCGCCGATCAGCTATGGCGACAGATCGACCGGGTCAGCAACGACATCGACGCTGTCGTACGCGTCGCTGATGACCCCTTCCTCACTCACCTCGTCAGCGATGCCACCCGGCGTTCTCTCAGCGCACTGGATGAGCTCCTCGTCCCCGCCATACAGTTGGCAGGAAGCTCGTCGTTGGTCGTCCTCGGTGGGGATCTGTTCGGCGTCATCCCTTGGGGGATGCTCCCCAGTCGTCGTGGCTACCCCACCACCCTCGCGCCGTCCCTGCTCAGCTGGTCTCGACAACTCAATCGAGAAGAGCAGCAACAACCTCGACCACCCCGGATCGTGTCCCTCCACGGCCCTGGCCTGCCGCACGCGCCAGCAGAGATCCGGCGTGTCCTGACCGTATGGACCGGTCAGGACACGCCGCCCCCATCCCCCGCCACCCGTGACGATCTGCTCGCTGGGCTGTCGACTGCCGATATTGTCCACATCGCCGCTCATGGCGACCATCACCGGCGCAGCCCCCTGTTCAGCTCGCTCCGGCTAGCTGACGGCCCTTTCTTCGCTCACGAATTGGAGAGCCGCACCATCCGAGCGTCCTTGGTGGTCTTGTCCGCCTGCGACACCGGACGGGGCACCGCACGCCCCGGTGAGGAGCCACTCGGGTGGCCGTCCGCGCTTCTCGCACTCGGCGTGCACACCGTGATCGCCCCGTTAACTCCGGTCCGCGACGAACAGACCGCAGCAGTGATGGTCCAACTGCATCAAGGCCTGGCCGATGGGTCACCAGCCGATCAGGCCTTGGCTCTTGCTGCCTCGACACTTCCGCTGGGCACCCCGTTCACCTGCTTCGGGGGCCCTTGGCAGCGGCATCTCCCCCCGCCACGCAATGACACACCAGGACCTGCGCCCATCACCCGACCTGGCATCTATTCGCCATCTCACCTCGCGTCCCACCACGATCAAAGAACACCAACAGATCCGCCAACGCAGCGGAGATCTCCAAGCCCGTCGGCAACTCAGTGAACAACCATTGCCCTGCCGGGTTGACCTCTAAGAAGACATACCGACCCTGAGGGGTCAACCGCAGGTCCACCGCGCCGTACCAAATCCCGAGTGCACGGTGCAACCCCAATAGCGCCGCGGCCACGGGCTCCGGCAACTGGTGCACCGACCAGGTCCGATCCGGATCGACCCGGAAATCGTAGGGATAACCGCCCTCGTCGCACCTCGTGGCAGCCGCAAACACCTGCTCTCCCACCACGGTGACCCTGACATCCGCCCCACCGACATACTCCTGAAAGATCACTGGGGCGCAACGCACCCCGTCCAATAATGCGAGGTCACCAGTGCGAACCGGGCGGGTTTCCCGCCATGTCGCCTCAGTGGCCGAAAACGGTTTGAAGATCACCGCTGACTCGCCAACCAGAGAACCATCGTCGCGGGCGACCCCACCGAAGACGTCGATAAACTCGCGGGCCACCGCCGGATCGCTGGTCATGCAAGTCCGGGGAATATCCAGCCCCAAAGATGCTGCGACCTTCAGCTGGCGCATCTTCCGACTCGCTGCCTCATCAGCGTCCGGATCATTGACCCACCGGGCGTCCAAGCAGGACCACAGCCCTGTCAAGAATGCCGCACACTCACCGCGAGCGAAATCCCGATCAATGGGCTCGGACACCTCCACCGGAATGTCAAACGGTTGCGGTCGACGCCACCACATCGCGTGCAGATCCGTGACATCGACCCGCCCCCCAAAGGTTCCACGATCCCACATCGCCGACCAGGTGTCGTCATGCTGGGTGACAGTCACACTGGTGACCGCTGGAAGTGACCCTGTATCAATCAGGACGTGCTCTGCCCCACGAGCGTCCAGCTCATCCCGGACGACCTGGGCATGCAAGTCATCTGGGGAGGAGACGATACCGATCATGACCGCATCAGCTCCTCCATCGCAGCGTCGAGAGCCTGAGCTGCCTGGGACAACAACCCGAGCAACTCTTCCCGGTCGACGACTACGACGGAGTCGTCCTGCGAGTCGATCGGCACCTCTGACATGTCGCCGTACTGCTGAACTGGACTGAGTACGCGGAAAGCTCCCGCTTGGACAAATGGGCGCAACCGGGTCGTCCTACTGACAGGGTTGACGATCGGATCATGCAGGACCGCCCCCGGGTTCCATGCACCCTCGCAGAAGGTATTCGCGTTTTCGTTCCACGTGTGTGGATCGTCGTCGGAGTAGAACGTGTTCGTGGTGTCACCGGCACGACTGGTGTGACCATGCTGCAGGATGTCCTTGCCACGGCTGGTGTAGGTCCGGTGTAGTACGTCGTCGACATTCGTTCCTTCCTCCTGCAGAACGGTGTACACGCCCTCCCGTGGAGCCGCAGCATGGGCGACGTCACGCCAACCAGTGTTCAGGTCATACGACAGGTGGGTATCCCGTGCCAACGGCGTATCCGCAACGAGATGGGTGTCCTTGGACAGCAGCGTGTCCTGAGCGAGCTGGGAATCCTTGCCTAACCCGGTGTCTTGAGCCAGAAGGGTGTCCTGGGCGAGGTGGGAGTCCCACGCACGAATGGTGTCTCGCTGGAGCAATGTTCCGTTGACATCCTGCGCCAACACGGTGCGCTGACTCAGCTTCGTCACCGTGGGAGACACCGCCAGCACCGCACCGATGGTGACCCCAGAGTTGGCGCCGCCTTGCGCAGCGCACCCTCCGTTGGTGTGCACGCCAACCAGTCTGCCGGTGGTCGCTTGCAGGATGCCCGACCCGGAGTTACCACCGAGGGTGTCAATGTCGCTGTAGGAAATTCGACCTTCACCGATCGCTACTGCCGGGCCCGCTTCGACCCGTTTAGGCTGCCCTGCCGGATGACCGATGATCGCCAACATGTCGCCGACAACAGCATCTGCCGTAGCAACTCTGGTCACCCCGTAGGTCACCCCAGGCGTCCCTGCGAGACGACAGACTGCCATGTCAATTCCGCCGAGACGGTACTCCACGAGCTCGATGATCGGGAAACGCACCTCCGCTCGCAGGTTTCCCGTGGGGTCGATCTGGTAGTCGACGTTGATGTGCATGTTGCTGGCGATCTCGGTGGGGCTGATCGCGGTGGTGGTGCCGTTCTGACGTGGCACCCGCCATCCATGAGGATCCTGGTCAAAGAGGTGCCCACAGGTCAGCATCACGTCAGGAGCAATCAAAGTGCCGCTGCCCCATCTCACTCCAGCGACATCACCGGGATCGGTGTAACGACTGCCAAGGTCGTCGTTCCACTGCACCTGCACCACTGGACGCTGATGGGAAGCGACGAAATCCACACTGACGCCGAGAGTCCCGTCATACTGTTCGACCGGTTGGCTGTCGTCAGTGGAACCGCAGATCGATTCGAGGATGGTCGCGTAGGCAGGTCCTGCGCCGGTGGCTTCGGCCAGCGCGAGGACGTCCAGTCGAGGTGGGAAGAGCACGTTTTCGGCGTTCGGGGGTGGGCATTTTCCTTCGCCCTCTGCTGCCTTCCGGGACGATGACCCGGTGTTCCTGGCGTTCATGGCTGGCTCCCTCCGGGAAGAACGGCGGAGAATATCGCCGTCACCCAGGGGAGGCTGTGACCCGCCGTGGTGATACACCCCTGTCGCAGAGGCCCATCAGACCAGTCGCCGCCACTGTGGAGTGTGGGCCCGAGGAATTTTCCTCGGGCCCACACTCCACACCGCACGATCTCGTCGTACCGGTCAACTGCGGTCGATGGTGTCCTTCACCTCGGACAGCCGAGACAGCAAACCGTTGACGAAGTTGGGTGATTCATCGGTCGACAAGGCCGTCGCCAACTCCACCGCCTGCTGGGTTGCCACGGCGTCCGGGACGTCGTCGTTGAAGAGGATCTCCCAAGCTCCGACTCGCAGGATGGCTCGGTCCACCGCCGGCATCCTGCTGACCGGCCAGCCCTGACTGTAGGTGCCGAGGGCTTCCTCGATGACCCGCCAGCGGTGGATCACTCCTTCGACGAGGGTCACGGTGTAGGGGCGTAACCGTTTGTCGTCGACCGGCCGAGCAGTGCGCTCGGCCAGCAAAGTCCTGGCGTTCAGGCCACGCTGCTCGGCTTCGAACAGCAGGTCTAATGCGGCTCGTCGAGCTTTGGTGCGAGCACCACTGAGGGGTTCTCGCCCACCTCGCCCGCGCGCGGCGGCGCCGCGAGCGCCGGAGGTCTCCTCATGCGGCCCGGACGAGGTCGACATCAGTTGACGCGACCCAGGTAGCTGCCGTCGCGGGTGTCAACCTTGACCTTAGTGCCCTGCTCCAGGAACAGCGGCACCTGGATCTCCGCGCCCGTTTCCAACGTCGCAGGCTTGGTGCCGCCAGTGGAGCGGTCACCTTGCAGGCCCGGCTCGGTGTAAGTGATGACCAACTCGACGGAGGCTGGGAGTTCGACGAACAGCGGCGAACCGTCGTGCGTGGCGACGATGGCGTCCTGGTTTTCCAGCATGTATTTCTCGGCGTCGCCGACGACAGCGCTGCTGACATACAGCTGGTCGAAGGTCTTGCCGTCCATGAAGACGAAGTCGTCGCCGTCCTTGTAGAGGTACTGCATGGTGCGCTTGTCGACGTTGCTGGTCTCGACCTTGGTGCCGGCGTTGAACGTCTTGTCGACGACCTTGCCTGAGAGCACGTTCTTCAGCTTGGTGCGCACGAAGGCACCGCCCTTGCCGGGCTTGACGTGCTGGAACTCGATGACGGTCCACAGCTGACCGTCAATGTTGAGGACCAAGCCGTTTTTCAGGTCGTTCGTGGTTGCCACGTGGTCGTCTCTCTTCTCGACACAAAGGGATCGCCACGATTCTACCGGTGACGACGCTCTGCCCCGGCCTCGATGGGGCTGGACCCGCCGTGGCGGACCAGTTGACGTTCAGCAGTATCGCGTAGGGTCGTGCCATACCCATCCTGTCCCTCGTCAACCAGCGGCCGCCGGTGCCGCAGGGAGGTCGTATGTCGCGTCGACGTTTCGCCGTTCCTTGGGTGGCGACGGTGACGACCGGCATCCTGGTGATCGGTCTGGCCGGATGCAGCAGTGACAACCAGGACCAGCCGTCTCAGCGGGGAGCGGCTGCCTCCTCGCCGTTGAGTCCGGACAAGATCCCGGTCGTGGTGAATGCGGTCGAACCATCCCGGGAGCTGCTTCCTGCTGACGTCAGCGGGGATTTTGGCACCAGGATCGCTTCGTTGATTTATCGAGGTTTGTTGCGCTATGACCCGAAAGGGCGGCTGGTCAACGAGGTGGCCGAGGATGTGTCACAGAGCAGCCCCACCTTGTACACGGTCAAGGTGCGTAAGGGATGGGTGTTTGGTAACGGGCAGCCGGTGACTGCGGCGTCCTTCGTCGACGCCTGGAATTACGCAGCGAACCCTGCCCATAAGCAACTCCACGCTGACCATTTCAGCCCGATCTCGGGGTATCGGGCCATGCGTGGACTACCAGAGCCCGATCCCGAGGTCCCCCCTGGTGGGACGCCCGGATCGTCACCGACAAGTTCTCGTCCGTCGGCTTCCCCGGCACACAGCGCGCCGAGCAGTCCGGCGCCGACTCCTTCCGGTGGGGGCAAGTCCGGACCGGGCACGGTGGATCCCGCGAAGCGCCCGACGGTGCTCACCGGGTTGACCTTGGTCAATGATCTGGAGTTCACGATCCAGTTAGCTGTCCCGGATGCCACCTTCCGGGACCGGTTAGCGCTGCTCTCCTACTCCCCGTTGCCATCGGCGGCGCTGAAGGACCCGGCGACATACGCTGCCGCGCCAGTGGGTAATGGGCCGTACCAGCTCGCCGGAGGCTGGGCCCCTGGCAAGGAAGCTCGCCTCATCCCCAATGCGTCGTACTCCGGGGGCGAACCAACTCACAACGGCGGGTTGACCTTCAGGTTCTTCCCGGATCCGGCGATGACGTATCCGCAGTTGCGCTCCGGCCGGTTGGACGCTTTGGATGCGATGCCGCTGCCTGACGTGGGTCGCTATAAATCGGACTTGGGCTTCCGTGCGCTCAACCAGAGCGTCGGCGCGACCACATCGCTGGTGTTCCCCATGTCGGCTAAGCCATGGTCGACACCGGATGGACTGGCCTTGCGCAAAGCTATTTCTCGGTCCATCGACCGGGCGTCGTTGGCCGGTGGCTTGTACGCCGGGACCCGCGCACCAGCCTCTGATCTGGCGGCACCAGTGGTCGCTGGCTACTCCCCTGACCTGTGTGGGGATACCTGCCGTTTCGACGCCGCTGCAGCCAAAGAGATGGTCGGCAAACTCAAGGATCCGCCCACCTCACTACAAATCGCATACGCCGCTGACGCTGGCGGACTGCCGGTAGTGGAGGCGTTGTGTTCTCAGATCACCCAGGCGACGGGGATCGAATGCACCGGGCATCCTTTCCCCAGCGCTGCCACCTTGGCCAGGGTCGTGGCCAAACACGAACTCGCCATGCCGTTGTTAGATACCCGTCGGATGGTGCGTCCTGACCTGGGTGGTTTCCTCGATCCACGTTTCCGGGCTGACGCATCTGACAACCCAAGTGGGTACGACGGCGCAGCGGCGCAGACTTGGCTCGAAAAAGCCTCGGCCACGAAGGATTCTGAAGGGCGTCGGCAGGCTTACAAGGAAGCAGAGAAAGCCATCCTGGAAGACCTCCCGGAGATCCCACTGTGGTATGTCAATTCGACGGTGGGATGGGGCGAGCGGATGCAGCCCGTCAAGATCGATGTTTTTGGGGCACCGATTTACAGCGAGTTGTCTCGATCCTGAGCGACAGACCTTAGAGATGGCCCTGCCCTGCCCCCAGTGGGGGCAGGGCAGGGCGATGACCGGACTACTTCCTCTGCTTTTTATTTCACCTCACGACGCAATGTGACGATCGTGCCGATGATCATTGGCACGATCAGCCAGACCACCATTGAGCACATCGCCTGCTGCCACTGCTGCGTGGTCACTGAATCCGCATTCCACGGAGCAGACATCACCGAGGGCCCAGCCCATTCAAGGAGCTTGCGGGTCTTCTCAAAAAGCAACAGCGATGAGGCCATCATGGGCAGGACAAAATACAAAGTGATGGCCAACGCGCTATTGGAGAGTAACAGCCCGAAGGCCATCCCCATCAGCACCGACAGCACCAGAGGCACCTGCTGTTTCCCCATCGTGGCAGCATCAATCTTCCACGTCTGGCTGCCAGTGCTAAACAGTGCCGCGCACAGCGCAGCCAGTAGCGCGGTGATCACAAGGAGGATCGCGATCACCCCGAAAGTTGCCAATGCCTTCGCCAGGAGGACCCGGCCCCGACGTGGCTCCAGGGTGAAGGTCACCATGGCGGTACGTTGTTGCCACTCACTGGTCATCGTGAGGATCCCCAACACGGGGACCAAGATCTTTAAGACCTCGCTCGCTGGCGTAAAGAAACCAGTGAAGGTCACCGGATTCGCGTCTTTGGCCGTCAGCTTCAGTACAGTCAAGACGAGGAGGACGAGGGCAAGCAGCACCCCGAGGAACCACCGGCCGGATCGGGTGTCGACGATTTTGCGGGCTTCAACCTGCACCAACCGGGCAAAAGACACCCCGGTGATCTCTTCCTGCACCGCAGCCACTGGTTCCGCCTGCCTCTGAGTCATGTCCTGAGTCATGCCGCCGCCCCTTCCCGAGAGGTTTGCGAGGTGACCTGGAAGAAGAGTTCTTCCAGGCCCGCAGAATGCGCCGGATGGAGCGCGGTCAATGCCACCTGACGATCCCGAGCGATGATGCCGATCGTGGCTGCATCCGCATCGACGATCAATGCGTGATGCTCATCCTGGCGGACACTGAAACCCGCCTGAGCCAGCCCCTCTGTCAGTGACGTTTTATCTTGACCGTCAGCGCAATTCACCACAGTTCCCGTGCCGCCGAGAAGCATCTCTTTCGTGCCTTGCGCCACGATCCGCCCCCGCCCGATGACGATCAGTTCATCGGCGATGGTCTCCACCTCGTTCAACAGATGGCTGGAGAGCAACACGGCTCCGCCCTGGTCGGCGAATCCTCGCAGCAGGTCACGCATCCACCGGATCCCACTCGGGTCCAGACCGTTTGCTGGCTCATCAAGGATGAGGATCTTCGGGTCTCCCAGCAGCGCGTGTGCGATCCCCAGGCGCTGGCGCATCCCCAACGAATAGTTTTTGATCCGCCGTTTGATTTCTTTATCGGATAGGCCCACCATCGCGGCTATTTCTCGGACCCGCCCTCGTGATATCCCCATTGTCATCGCACCCAGGGTTAACACCTCCAGCCCGGTGCGGCCACCATGCTGGGCGGACGCGTCCAGCAACACCCCCACGTGTCGTCCAGGGTTGGGCAGCTGGGCAAACGGTCTCCCACACACGCTCACCGCCCCGGATGTCGGGAGGGTCAACCCCGTGAGGCAGCGCATCGCCGTGGACTTGCCCGCGCCGTTGGGCCCCAGGAACCCGACAACTTTCCCGGCCGGGATGCGAAAGGACACATCGTCCACCGCCCGCACCGCACCGTAATGCTTACTCAGATGACTCGCTTCGATCATGCCCCCAGCTTTCCCTAGCTCAGCAGCGCCCGTCATCCCAGTTCCATGGAATGCCGGGCACGCTCAGGTAACACTCAGCGGACAGTCAGGAGAAGTCTGAAAAGTTCAGGATGGGCCCTGACAGATCGCGTCGTACGCCGCGCGCAGCGATCCCTCATCCGGCCCATCCCACCGCCCCGGCACACCAATCCCATCCAATACCACAAACCGCAGCAACGACCCGCGAGCCTTCTTGTCGCGACGCATCACCGCCAGCAGGTCATCCCACCGACCAGATCGGTACGACGTAGGCAAGCCCACTGCCTGCAGGATCCGTCGGTGTCGGTCAACGTCCTCTGGGGATAGCCGACCTGCGAGTCGGGCGAGCTCCGCGGCATACACCATGCCCACCGCCACGGCGTCGCCATGGCGCCAGGTATACCCTTCTACCTGCTCCACCGCGTGCGCGAACGTATGACCGTAGTTGAGGATTTCCCGCAGCGACGACTCCTTCAGATCGGCCGTCACCACGTCTGCTTTCACCTGAATCTTGCGCCGGACCAACTCCGGCAACACCTCACCCGACGGGTCGATCGCCGCCTGCGGATCCTGCTCGATCAGGTCAAGGATCGTCGGATCCGCAATGAACCCGCCCTTGATCACCTCGGCCAGGCCCGCCACCAGATCAGCGTGCGGCAGCGTCGACAGCAGGTCCAAGTCAGCCAGCACCCCCACCGGCGGATAAAAAGCCCCGACGAGGTTTTTCCCCTCAGCGGTGTTAATCCCGCTCTTGCCTCCGATCGCGGCGTCCACCATGCCCAAGAGCGTCGTTGGCACATGCGCCACTGCGACTCCGCGCAGCCAGGTCGCTGCGACGAACCCACCTAGATCAGTGACCGAACCACCCCCCACAGTGACGACAGCATCACTGCGGGTCACCCCCCTCTGACCCAATACCGCCCATAATCTGGCAGCGACCTGCGCCGTCTTCGCTTGCTCCGCATCAGGCAGCGTCTCCTCATGCACCTGCAAACCAGCACTGCTCAGGGCCTCACGCACCGGCACCGCCACCTGAGGCAACGACTCCGGCCGCACCAGCACGACTTGCTGCACCGCCGACCCCAACATGGCAGGTAGCTGCTCAGCCAATCCTCGACCGACGACCACGTCGTACGCCTCCGGACCCGCACCCACCGAGATCCGCACTGAAGACGCCGCGGCTTGGGGCAGCCCCAACTCAGCCACGATCTGCTCAGCAACCTGCGCCGGGGTGCGCTCACTGGTGTCAATCCGGCACCGGGCCAATCGTTCATACACCGGTCGACGATCCTCCATCAACCGCAACCACGCCGACCTCGGATTCAGTGCCAACAGCGGGCGCCCATGATCCATGCCAGTTCGACGTACGGCTTCCCGTAAGGAAACATCCAAAAACACCACCGGTCGACCCATCAGCGCCTGCTGAGTGTGCGCCGCAAGGATCGCACCACCCCCCAGAGCAAGCACCCCCCGATGCGTGCGGAGTTCCTCGGCAACCACATGGCGTTCCCACTGGCGAAACTGATCTTCGCCGTGGTCGACAAAGATGTCAGCGATCGACATCCCCGCGTGTTGCTCAATGCGCTGGTCAGTGTCGACAACGTCCACCCCGAGAAGCTCCGCGAGCGCCGCAGCAACGGTGCTCTTCCCCGCGCCGGGAGGTCCAATCAGGACCACCATCGGACCATCGCAGTGCGGGTCAGAGGTCACCATGAACGCATTCCTTCCGGGATCGACTCGAGATACCCCTGATGAGCAGCCCGAGTCTGCGCGATCGAGTCACCACCGAATTTGTCCAGGACCGCTTCCGCAAGGACCAACGCGACCATGGCTTCGGCGACCACCCCTGCTGCGGGGACAGCGCACACATCAGAGCGTTGATGGATAGCACTGGCGGGAGCATCTCCGGTGATGTCGACGGTGTCCAAGGCGCGTGGCACGGTGCTGATGGGTTTCATCGCGGCACGAACCCGCAGGATCTCCCCGGTGGTCATCCCCCCTTCAAGGCCCCCAGCTCGTCCGGTACGACGACGGATACGTCCGCTGCTGTCACGTTCCATCTCATCGTGAGCGGCTGAGCCTCGCCGAGTGGCACTGTCGAATCCATCACCAACAGCAACGCCCTTGATCGCTGGGATCCCCATCAGCGCCGCCGCTAACCGAGCGTCGAGCCGGCGGTCCCAGTGCACATAGCTACCCACTCCAGGTGGACAGCCATACACCAGGACCTCGACCACCCCGCCCAGGGTGTCGCCGTCTCGACGCGCAGCGTCGATCTCAGCGACCATCGCCGTCGAAGCCTGCGGGTCATGCGCTCGCACTGGGTCAGCGTCCAGAGCGGCCACATCCTGAGGAGTAGGCCAGGGCGAACCATCAGCGACCGCGGCAGTCCCAATAGCGACCGTGTGCGACACCATAGTGATGCCGCAACTCTGCTCCAGGAAAGCTGCCGCGATCGCACCAAGTGCCACCCGGGCAGCGGTTTCTCGTGCCGAAGCTCGTTCCAGGATCGGTCGCGCATCGGTGAAACCATATTTCTGCATTCCAGCGAGATCGGCATGCCCTGGTCGCGGGCGGGTCAATGGTCGGTTGCGGGCGATCTCCTGGGGCGCGTTGATGTCATTCGCCGCGGCGTACGCGGCATCATCCACCGGATCAGGACTCATCACAGTGGCCCATTTAGGCCACTCGCTGTTGCCGATCTGCACCGCGATCGGTGACCCCAGGGTCAGTCCGTGTCGGATTCCGCCGAGGATTTCCAGGGTGTCCTGCTCAAATTTTTGTCGGGCGCCACGGCCATGTCCCAAACGCCGCCGAGCGAGGCACTGCTGGATCTGGGTGCTGCCCACGTGCACCCCGGCTGGCATCCCCTCCAGGATCGCGACGAGAGCGGGTCCATGTGATTCTCCAGCGGTCAACCATCGCATGATGATCATGCTGCCAGACGACCGAATGTCGGACCGCACCCGTCTCAGGCTGTAGGGCCGCGATCATCGTGGATCAGGTCCACTGCCACGCTCTGCGACTGAGGGGAAGACACTCCGGTCGCCGACTCCAGCGCTGAACGCATCACCCCCGTCGGCGGCCGCATTCCCGTCATCAAAGCCACCTGCTCCACTGCCTGATGCAGCAGCATCTCCGTACCCGGGACCACCAACGCACCATGAGAGCCCGCCCAGCGCGCCACCGGGGTGGGCCAGTGACCGTAGCCCACATCCATCACCACCGATCCCGGAGCGAGAGCGCCCTGCGTGCCCAGCCCCAGATCGGTGCCGGTCGGCAAGGTACTGATCATCACCGGGAAATCGACAGCGTACGTCGTGAGGTCACTCACCGATCGTTGGTGACAGCTCAGCCCGAGGCGTTCGACGAGCTCGACGGTCTGAGCTCGGGCACGACCCCGGACGGCCAAACACACTCCCTCAGCCCCCAACCGAGACACCGCCACACAAGCAGCTCTTGCCGTGGCCCCGGAGCCCAACAGCAGCACGTCCCGCCCCTGCAAGGGGCGTTCGCCACCGAGAACTGATCGGACGGCCTCGACCAGACCGACAATGTCGGTGTTATCGGCGTACCAGCCGTCCACGTGGCGGATCAGCGTGTTCGCGGCACCGGTGAGGGTCACTCCTGCCGAGCAGGAATTGGCGAGCACGGCCGCAGCTTCTTTCCCCGGCATGGTCACTGACAGCCCCACCCATTGCGGACCGAGCCCAGACACGAACTCTTCGACGCTAGGTTCTCCGGCTCCCCCGACTGCGATGGCGTCGTACCGCCACTCAGTCAATCCGAGCGCGGCGTAGGCCGCACGATGCAACACCGGAGATGCAGAATGCCCAATGGGGGAGCCGATCACCGCAGCGCGCCGCAGTGATCGCTCCTCTCCAAACTGGGGTGTCAGCACTTCCCTGGATGCGACTGGCACCACTTCTGGAACAGCAACACGTTCCGGTTGTGCTCCTCCATGGTGGTCGCGAAGTTGGTCTCACCGGTCTCGGGATTAACCGCCACGAAATACAGCCACGGGCCGGACGCCGGCGACACCGCGGCCTTGACCGAGGCCGTCCCAGGGTTGCCGATGGGACCGGCAGGCAGACCGGGGTTGGCGTAGGTGTTGTATCCGTTCTTCGCGGCCCGTTCCTGATCGGTCGTGGTGATCGATCGCCGCTGGACGCCGTATGAGACCGTCGAGTCCATTTGCAGCGGCATCGGCTTGGCCAACCGGTTGAGGATGACCCGGGCGACCTTGGGGCGGTCCGGATCGAAACGCGACTCGGCTTCGATGATGCTCGCGATGGTGAGGATCCGCTCCGACTGGTCGTCATTGACGCCCAGACCGGTCAGCTCTTCCTTGGTCTTACCGATGAGCTCTTTGAGCTGGTTGGCTGCCGACGACTTCTTGTCAAACGAGTACGTCGCCGGGAACAGCCACCCTTCCGGGTTGCCCTTGGACGACGCCGGAAGCCCCAACGACCCGGGATCTGAGGCCGCGGCCTTTTCCGCAGCCTCATACTCCCCCTTGGGGATGCCCGTGGCTTTGGACAGTGCCGCGTAGACATCGGACTTCCACAAGCCTTCACGGATCGTCACTTTGACGACTTCACGACCGGTGCCACGCAGCATCGACAGCGCTGTGCTGGCCTTCATCTCTTTGCGCAGCGTGTACGTGCCCGGCTGCACCTCGTCGCCCGGGTTGGCCTCCAGGGCAGCAGTGAACGCCGCCGGGGTCTTGATCACCCCCGCATCGACCAATGTCTTGGCGATTTGGGTCCCGGAGTCACCCGGATTGACCACGATGCTCACCGACTCGCCGCCTTCACCCTCAAAATCTTTGGGTGCAGACAGTGAGTCATACAACGGTTTGAAGTTCGCAACGGCAAACCAGCCCGCCAGGGCCAGCACCATCATGACAGCGATCCAGGTGAGAACACCATGGCCTTTGCGGCGGGAGCGATGCCCACCACGACGACTTTCGCGGCGTTGCCTGCGCGTCGGCGGTTCTGGTTCACCGAAGATCGACTCGTGTAGGGGGTCGGTCATCTCAGCTTTCCTACGTCCGGCGCCGCGGTGCCCGCGGCTTCCGCGAGTCTAGCCTCTCCCCCGGAGGCGCCCCGGTCGCTCGCTCCTGATCCAGTGCAGATTGAAGGATCAACACCGCCGCGACTTGATCCACGACAGCCCTGTGACCTCGGGTTTCACGGCCACTATCGCGGAGGGCTCGGTGAGCGTCAACCGTGCTGAGCCGTTCGTCGAGAAGTCTCACCGGCACCCCAGACGACGCCAACCGCTTCCCTAATAACCGCGCATAATCCCGGGCTTTGACAGCTGCGGGACCCTGCGCCCCGGACAGGTTCAGCGGTAACCCAACGACAATTTCACAGATCTCGAACTCCTGTGCGAGAGCTACGATCCGGTCCAGATCGCTCTGGCCCTCATGGTCACGTGGCACCGATTCCACCGGGGTGGCGAGGAGCCCACCGGGGTCGCAGATCGCGACCCCGACCCGGGCTTCCCCGACGTCAATCCCCAACCGTCGTCCCGGCCGCACGTCAGCCGGTCACCGCGGCCGCAACGGCCTGATCCACGCCATCAAGAGCAGCCCCGACCTTAGTGACATCGCTGCCACCGCCCTGCGCGACATCTGGCTTGCCACCTCCGCCGCCACCGAGCACCTGGGCTGCGCGTTTGACCAGGTCGCCAGCACGCACCCCAAGGCTCCGGGCACCATCATTGGTCGCTACGACGACCAGCGGTCGCCCACCGGAGACCGCGGCGGCAGCCACCACGACCGGGCGCTCATCGCCCAGCCGGGAACGAAGGTCAAGCACCAGACCACGCAGGTCATCAGCACCGACACCCTCACCGAGATCGTGGGTCAACACGGTTACCCCGGAGACATCGTGCGCCTGGGCCACCAATCCCGCTGCTTGAGCCAGGACTTGTTGCTGACGCATCGCTGTAATTTCTTTTTCAGCATCTTTGAGCTTGCCCAGGATGCTGTTGAGTCGGTCCGGCAGGTCTTCCGGTCGCGCTTTGAGGACATCGGTCAGCTGCCCCACGATGACGCTTTCACGCGCCAAGTAAGAATAGGCATCTGCACCGACCAAAGCCTCAACTCGGCGTACCCCAGAAGCCACTGATGCTTCAGAGAGCAGCTTGACGATGCCCAACTGACCAGAGCGTTGTGCGTGAGTGCCACCACATAGCTCCCGCGACCAGTCCCCCACAGACACGACTCGCACCTGGGCGCCGTACTTCTCGCCGAACAACGCCATCGCCCCGGAGTCAATGGCTTCCTGTTGGGTCATGACCTCAGCATGGACCGGGAGGTCCTCTAGCAAATGCGCATTGACCTCGGCCTCGACATCACGCAACACGGTGGCGGGCACCGGTGAGCCCGCATTGAAGTCAAACCGGAAACTTCCTGGACGGTTTAACGAACCAGCCTGGGTCGCAGTCTCCCCCAGTGCTTCTCGCATCGCCTTGTGCACCATGTGCGTCGCGGTGTGGGCACGGCTGATCCCACGTCGGCGCACGATATCGACCGCGCCTTGCGCTGATTCCCCAAGAACGACCTCTCCGGAGAGGACCCGAGCCCGGTGCACGATCACCCCAGTGACCGGAGACTGGACATCATCGACTTCCACGATTGCGCCACCGGCCAACGTGATCAACCCGCCGTCAGCGAGCTGTCCGCCGCCTTCGGCGTAGAACGGCGTCCGATCCAGGACCAGCTCAATCTGGTCGCCTTCCCGCGCTGAACGTGCTCCAGACCCGTTGACCACCAGACCGGCAACGGTGCCTTCAGAGACGACCTCCGTATAACCGGTGAATTCCACCGGTCGGCCCAAGCTGTCGGCGATCTCCCGGTAGACGGCGACATCGCCGTGCCCTTGTTTCTTGGCCTTCGCGTCAGCCTTGGCCCGCTCCCGCTGCTCCTGCATCAACCGCCGGAAACCGTCCTCATCAACGCTGAGACCCTGCTCGGACGCCATCTCCAAGGTCAAGTCGATCGGGAAGCCGTAGGTGTCATGAAGCTTGAACGCGTCGCCACCAGAGAGTTGGGTGCCACCGTCGGATTTCGTCCGATTCACCGCCGTGTCCAGGATGGTAGTGCCCGACGTAAGGGTGCGCCGGAAGGCCTCTTCCTCGGCGTACGCCACCTGACTGATCCGGCCGAAGTCGCGCCGCAATTCAGGGTAGGAGTTGCTCATCCGTTCCATGGACACCGGCAGCAGCTCAGGGAGCGCAGGGTCATGCACACCCAGCAGCCGCATCGACCGTACGGCGCGGCGTAGCAGACGACGCAGCACGTATCCACGTCCCTCATTGCCTGGGGTCACCCCATCGCCGATGAGCATCATGGAGCTGCGGACGTGGTCCGCGACCACCCGGAAACGGACATCGTCGGGCACAGCTGCGCCATATCGGCGTCCACTGATCTGCTCGGCCCGCTCGATGACAGGGTAGACCTCGTCGATCTCGTAGAGGTTGTCCACGCCCTGAAGCAGGTACGCAGTGCGCTCCAGCCCCATGCCGGTGTCAATGTTTTTTGCTGGGAGCATCCCTGCGATGTCGAAGTCATCCTTCGCACGAACGGCAGCGAGCTCCTCGGT
Organism: Austwickia sp. TVS 96-490-7B; assembly: GCF_019331795.1. GTDB lineage: Bacteria > Actinomycetota > Actinomycetes > Actinomycetales > Dermatophilaceae > Austwickia. The sequence continues at coordinate 27,686 of NZ_JAHPZL010000008.1, read as the reverse complement.
CTGGAAGACGAGGTTCCAGATTTCCAGGAACCGGTCCTCGTCCACCGCCGGGCCACCGTCCGGGCCGAACTCCGCTCCCCGGTCGATGTAAATCTCGGAGCACGGGCCTCCTGGGCCAGGAACACCCATGTGCCAGTAGTTGTCCTTCAGACTGCGGCCCTGGATGCGCTCCTCGGGAATGCCCACTGACTTCCACATCTCGCGAGCTTCGACATCGCCGTCGGGATAGTCGGGGTGGAAGCCCGGGCCAAGCACGGTCACCCAGACCTTGTCGCCATCAAAGCCCAGCCCACCGCACTCCTGGCTGCCGGTGACCAGGTCCCAAGCGAAACGGATCGCATCGTCTTTGAAGTAGTCACCAAAGGAGAAATTGCCGTTCATTTGGAAGAACGTGCCATGCCGAGTGGTCTTGCCGACCTCGTCGATGTCGCCGGTCCGCACGCACTTTTGCACCGAGGTCGCGCGAGCGTACGGCGGCGCCTCCTGCCCGAGGAAGTACGGCTTGAAGGGCACCATCCCGGCGTTGACGAACAACAGGTTGGGGTCGTCGTAGAGCAGGGGGGCGCTGGGCACCACCGTGTGCCCGTGGTTGGAGAAGAACTGCAGCCAACGGCGCCTGATCTCGGCGGTTTCCATGCGGGTGTCCTTGCAAGAGACGACGGTATGCGCACCGGACCTTCTCCGGTGCGATGAGACTTACTAGCCTACTGGGCAGGCCGTGGCAGGCCGCCGCTGGGAGGGCGACGCCACGTGAGACTCCAGCCCACAGCGGCGGAAAGAATCCGGCATTATACATTATTGATCGATCAACGCCGAGATCTATGTATATGTATGCGCTAGGTGGTATACATGGTGCCGTCCGGCTCGCCACCCAGTCACATTTTCGTCTCAACACGCCTACTTCAGCGCAAAAAAGTTCTAAGTTGGCGCACAGCCCGTACGTATGCCTCACCTATGTACGGGGTTCCGCCAGTCATGCCTCACATGTCAGCGGGACGCCGACGAACTCGGGTAGGTCGGCTCACAGCTCAAGAGTCCATTGCCACCCGGGCAAGGACGCGTGCAGGAGGTTCTCACCCATGCGAGCAAAGACCCGTGCGGCCATCGTGGTCGGCCTCTGCGCCACATCTCTTGTTGCAGCTTCCTGCGGCGGCGGAGACAGCTCAGGTGGCAGCTTGGGAAACGCCATCACCGTCCATGGTTGCAACCCACAAAACGATCTCATCCCGGCCAACACCAATGAAACCTGCGCCGGGAACGTGTTGACCACCACGGTCGCCGGCCTCGTCCGCTACAACAAAGAGACCGCCAAACCTGAGAATGACATTGCCGAGAAGATTGAGACCTCGGACAGCAAGACCTTCAACGTCACGTTGAAGAAGGGCTATAAGTTCTCCGACGGCACCGAAGTCAAGGCAGACAACTTCATCAAGGCATGGAATTACGCCGCCTACGGCCCCAACGCCATGGTCGCCGGCACCTTCCTGGAACCCGTTGAAGGGTATGCAGAAGTCTCCAAGAGCGGCGCAACCGTCAAAGAGATGAGTGGCCTCAAGAAGGTTGACGACTATTCCTTCTCGATCACTCTGGCCAACCCGGTCTCCGACTTCCCGTTGCGGCTGGGCTACACTGCGTTCGCGCCGATGCCAGATGCTTTCTTCGCGGACCCCAAGGGTGGTTTCGGTAAAAAACCCATCAGCGCCGGGCCATACATGGTCACCAAATGGGATGCCAACCAGCAAATCGTGGTGGAGAAGAACCCGCACTACTCCGGCGCTTTCAAAGGCAACTCTGACAAGATCACTTTCCGGATCTATCAGGACATCGGGGCGGCTTACAAGGATCTGCTCGCCAACAACCTGGATGTCATCGATGACATGCCCGCTGACGCCATTAACGGCTTGAAATACCATAAGGACCTTCCTGATCGCTGGGCCATGCGTAACGATGTTGGCGTGGTTCAAATGGTCGATTTTGCCGCTCCCAAAGCCGACCCTGCCGTACAGAACCCCAAGTTCAAGAAGGCGATCTCCATGGCGATTGACCGACAGACGATCGTCGACAAAGTCTTCGCCGGCGAACGCCGGCCCCTGGATAGCTGGGTCGCTCCCAAGGTCGTCGGTGACTACCCAGAGGGCACCTGCGGCGACTTCTGCAAATACAACCCAGACAAGGCGCGCGAACTCCTCAAGGAAGCAGGCGGCTTCTCGGGCACCCTCACCATTGGATTTAACGGCGACTCCGCGCACCGATCCTGGGCAGAGCCCGCTTGCCAGTCGATCACCAACACCCTCGGCATCAAATGTGAAGCTGACGCGAAGGTGGACTTCAAGACCTTCCGTAACGCCGTCAAGAACCGCGAAATTAAGGGTATGTTCCGGGCCGGATGGCAGATGGACTACCCCTCCCCTGAAACATTCCTCGCACCCCTCTACGGCACTGGTGGATCAAGCAATGACAACGACTACAGCAATGCTGCGTTCGATGCCAAGCTGAAAGAAGCTGCAGCAGCAAAGTCGACCGCCGAAGGGTTCAAGCTCTACCACGAGGCCGAGCAAATGCTGACCGAGCAAATGCCGTCAGTTCCGCTCTGGACGATGAGTCAGCACGCTGGTTGGTCCACCAAAGTCACCAACGTCAAGATCACGCCGTTCGGCATCGTCGACTACGCCTCGATCAAGCAGAAGTAATCCCCAGGCCTTAGCGACCTGGAACAGGATTCAGCCCTGACGGATCATCGCCAGCGGCCTGCGCACCCCGTGCAGGCCGCTGGCATGCTTCACCGGTGCCCTGCAACGGCAAGGTGCCATGTCGTCGTCGTCCCTGAGCTGAAACAGCCCGTCCTGGCCTGACCCCTACCCGCATGATATGACCTAGGAGGTGCCATGGGAAAGTATGTGGTCCGACGACTGTTGCAAATGATACCCGTCCTTATTGGGGCAACATTCCTCATTTTTGCAATGGTCTTCGCCCTTCCCGGAGATCCCACTGATGGCAAATGCGGCGAGCGTCCATGCTCTGCCGAATATGTAGCGCAATATCGGAAGGATCATCATCTCGACGATCCACTTCTCGTTCAATATGGGAAGTACGTGACTAATCTGGCCCAAGGAGACTTTGGGACCAACTATTTCAACAACACAGTGAGCAGTGAACTACTTCAACGCTACCCAAACACGGTAAAATTAGCGTCAGTAGCCATCCTTTTCGAAATCGTGATCGGCATCGGCGTGGGAGTTCTTGCTGGTACCCGTAAGGGAGGTATCGTCGATACGGCGGTGATGCTAGCAACTCTGATTTTCATCTCCATCCCGATTATCGTGCTAGGCCCCATGGCGCAAATCATCTTTGGCATCAAACTCGGCTGGTTCAAACCGACGGTTTCATCAGGAGCTCCTCTCCAGGAGTTGTTGCTTCCCGGGCTGGTTCTGGCGACTTTATCGGTGGCCTATGTGGCCCGACTCACCCGGACAAACCTGGTAGAAAACCTCCGCGCTGATTACGCCAGGACAGCCATTGCTAAAGGTCTGACTCATCGACGGGCTATTGGCGTCCACACCCTCCGCAACTCCCTCATTCCAGTGGTGACCTTCATCGGAGCTGACTTTGGGGCTCTGCTCGGCGGGGCCATCGTGACCGAGAGGATCTTCAACATTCAAGGCGTCGGAAGCATGATCTTCACTGGCATCGCCAACCGCGACGGAATGTCGGTAGTCGGAGCGGTGACGATGCTCGTCTTAGTGTTCCTGATCATGAATCTCCTCGTTGATCTCCTCTACGGTTTGCTGGACCCAAGGATTAGCCATGACTGACCCGAAAACATTGAAGGTCGAACCGACACCTCTGCACCCACAGGAGATACCGACAGCAAGCGGAGAATCATCCACGCCACAACAGCTGACAGACGGCGGTGCTGCTGCCCCTGGTCGATCCCTGACTCAGGATGCATGGCGTCAGCTTCGCCGCCGTCCGTTGTTTTGGATGGCCGCTTCAGTCATCCTCATCTTCTTGTTGATGGCAATTGCCCCGCAGCTGTTCACTAGAGTCGATCCGACGTACGGTCAGTTGGCTCGGTCAAACAACCCGCCCGGTGACCAAGGAGCAATTTTTGGCTTTGACCGCCTGGGCCGGGACACCTTTGCCCGATGTGTCTACGGCGCTCGGGCTTCGCTGATGGTCGGCTTGCTCACCACTATCGCTACATCTGTGGTCGGTGGGACGCTCGGAATGATAGCCGGATTTTATGGCGGCTGGCTCGACTCGCTCCTTTCCCGGCTCACTGACATGGTATTCGCTATTCCAATGCTGCTGGGCGGCATCCTTTTTATGACGACATGGCCTAGTCGCCCTGGCGATTCCTACCTGCTGATCGTGGTTAAGGTCGTATTCGTCTTGATGATCTTCGGTTGGCCTGCGATCACTCGGCTGATGCGCAGTTCAGTCATTCAAGTGAAACAAAACGAGTATGTGCTGGCGGCTAAGGCTCTCGGCGCTTCACCGTGGCGCATCATCATTCGTCACATTTTGCCAAACTCGCTGGCCCCAGTGATCGTAGTGGCCACCATCAACTTGGGCGCATACATCGCCGCAGAGGCGACACTGTCATTCCTAGGAATCGGGCTTCGCGAGCCTGCTATTTCCTGGGGCAGCGCTATCAATGAATCACTGGACTACATCTATCAGGCCCCTTATGGCCTGCTGTTCCCCTCGCTCTTCCTGAGCCTGTGCGTCTTGGCGTTCATGACGCTGGGAGATGTGGTCCGTGATGCTTTTGATCCCAAGCAGCGATGAGGACGGCACAACGATGACGACCACCACACATCCCGCGGCAGGGGCGCGAGACAGCTCACAGTTCGCCCGGATTGGGGACGCGCCCCTCCTTGATGTCCAGGACCTGTACGTCGACTTCCACACCGACGAAGGTGTAGCCCATGCGATCAATGGAGTCAGTTTTCAACTGCAGCCCGGGGAGACTTTAGCAATCCTCGGAGAATCTGGCTCCGGAAAATCAGTCACTGCCCAGGCAGTCATGGGTATCTTGGATATGCCACCCGCAAAGATTCCCAGCGGGTCCGTGAAATACAATGGTCACGAACTATTGGGGATGCCCGAAGACCGCCGACGTAAAGTCCGTGGCCCCGAGATCTCCATGATTTTCCAAGATGCGTTGAGCTCTCTAAACCCGGTCTTCCCAGTGGGTTGGCAGATCGCCGAGATGTTTCGACAGCACCGCGGAATGAATAAAAGCGATGCCATGGCACGCGCAGTCCAGCTCATGGAGCGAGTCAAAATTCCGGCAGCAAAACAACGTGTCCGTGCGTTTCCGCACCAGTTCTCTGGTGGGATGCGTCAACGCATCATGATCGCGATGGCCATCGCCCTTGATCCGGCAGTACTGATCGCTGACGAGCCCACGACCGCTCTCGACGTCACCGTCCAAGCCCAGATCATGCAGCTGCTGAAAGATCTGCAGGAAGAGCACCAGATGGGGCTGATTCTGATCACGCACGACTTGGGTGTTGTCGCCGATGTTGCCGATCGGATCGCTGTGATGTATGCCGGCCGACTCATGGAGACCGCTGACGTTTACGAGCTGTATCGGCGTCCCGCGCACCCCTACACCAAGGGTTTGCTTGACTCGATCCCACGACTCGATCAGAAAGGTCAAACTCTTGCCGCAATCGGTGGTCTCCCACCGAACTTGTTACGCATGCCTGAAGGTTGTCCTTTTAACCCTCGTTGCCGGTACAAGAACGATACGTGCATGTCTCAGTTGCCTGAGCTGCGTGAAATTGCTCCGGGCCGCATGACCGCATGCCATCTTGCCGAGGAGGTTTACGATGCCTGAGCCTATTCTCGTCGCCACAGACTTAGTCAAGCATTACCCGATTAAAGGCGGTGTGCTTCGACGTACTGTTGGTCATGTCAAGGCTGTCGACGGGGTGAGTTTCACTCTCAACAAGGGCGAAACCCTAGGAATCGTGGGTGAGTCCGGCTGCGGTAAATCGACTCTGGGTCGCCTTCTCATGCGATTGGAGGAACCTACCAGTGGAACAGTGACCTTTGATGGCGCTGACATGTACGCCCAGCGAGGCGCAGCAATGCGCCATATCAGGCGTAACATCCAGATTGTCTTCCAGGATCCCTATACGTCATTGAATCCTCGAATGACTGTTGGCGACATCATTGGTGAGCCTTTCAGAATCCACCGTGATGCCATTCCCGCGGGGGGCTATGACAAAGCGGTGCGAAATCTTCTGGACATGGTCGGGTTAAACCCAGAACACATTAACAGGTATCCGCACCAGTTCTCCGGCGGCCAGCGTCAACGAATTGGCATTGCTCGCGGGATCGCCTTGAATCCTAAAGTGTTGATTTGTGACGAACCAGTGTCGGCATTGGACGTTTCGGTCCAAGCTCAGGTCGTCAACCTCATGGAACGCCTTCAGGATGAGCTAGGCCTTAGTTATGTCTTCATTGCCCATGACCTGTCGGTGGTCAGGCACATTTCTGACCGGGTCGGGGTGATGTATCTAGGAAAGATGGCTGAGCTGGGTGAGGAAGACCAGATCTACGGCCACCCGACACATCCCTATACCCAGGCATTGCTGTCGGCGGTGCCAGTGCCTGACCCGACGTTGCGCGGCAAACGAGAGCAGATTGTCCTAGTCGGTGACGTGCCCTCCCCTGCCAACCCACCCTCAGGATGTCGATTCCACACCCGATGCTGGAAAGCCCAGGAACGCTGCTCTACCGAAGAGCCCATCTTGTCGATGCGGCCAGATGGTGTCAGCGAACATGAGTCTGCGTGCCATTTTGCCGAGCCGCGCACCGTGGTGGAGACCGTCGATGTCACTGACATTGCCGCACCCACTGGCACCATCACCAGTGAAGATGTGCAGGACGGTCACGTGACTGCAGCAGCCGTTGCTGCCGTCGAGGACAACAGCTCCTCGCCCACCTAATCCCTGCGTATGACATGGCTGTGGGTCCGGGAGCGACGCTCTCGGACCCACAGCCATGTCATGGGCCACTGCGCTGGGATGTCGAAGCAACCAGGTGCCTTCGTCGTGATGGATCCATAGCTTATGAGTCCGCTTTAGCTCCAGGGTGCGCAACGATGATGCCTATGGCCACTAGCCAGGAATGATCACTCCCGCCCCCCAAACACGATAGATGATGGCAAAGGGAACCGTGCCTACGGCGCAGTGGGACAGCGCATCCGTCGCAAAAGGAGAGGACCGGACAGAGTCCGATCCTCTCCTCTCTCCTGACATGAGTTTGCCAAAGACTAACTCACTTGTGGTTGCTGCCCTTCTCCCAACCCACATCCTGCCAACGCGGATGCATTCCCGCAAAGGCCGCAGGCCCCCAGTTAGCCAATCCCTTCCGCACCGCCATAATCATTGGCGCTGTCGACATCGGGATCTGACCGTATTCCTTGTTCCACTCGCGCTCGATGGCATTCATCTCCTTGGCTTGTTCTTTCATGTCCGAGATGGATCCGAGCTTCCGCATCCGCTCATCGAGTTCCTTGGAACCGGTGGACGAGTAATTGCTGGCACTGTCGGTACACATCGTCTGACAAAGATTAGTGATCGGCCATGCCGTTGTTGCGCTCCACGCCATTGCTATAACACCAAATTCGTGCTTGCTGACAGTTTCACTGAAGGATGCGGATGGGCGTTGGTCAATTTGGAGATCAATTCCAGCTTTCTTCATCTGGGACTGGGTCGTTTGGGCCAACGCCCTCGCCAGCGGGTCATCTCCAAATGTCGTGTATTTCAAGGTGAGCTTCTTGCCATCCTTGGCGAAGTAGTTGTCAGCTCCCATTTTATACCCAGCGGACTCCAGAGTCTTTTTGGCTTCCGCGGCTCCAAATGCCAGTGAAATAGTTTCTTCATATTCCGGCTGGAATGTAAAGAAGAGACCTGAATTGGTAGGCTTCTCGGTCCAATTCAGTCCATCAAAGCGAACTTTCTTCCATTCTTCGCGATCAAGAGCTTGCCAGTAGGCTTTCCTGACGTTGAGGTCACCCAAGCCTTCAGCTTTAGAGTTGAGGATATTCACGTTAGTGACAAGCCGCTGGCTACGACGCAAATCAAGATCTTTCGCCCCCTGAATCTGCTGGTAGCGCGCCTTGTTGCCCACTGAAGTCGCGTCTACCTCACCGTTTTTGAAAGCAGGTATGGTGGCAGAATCTTCCATTTGCCGATAAATCAACTTATCCAGCAATGGCTTATCCCCCCACCAATTATCGTTCCGCTTAAGGACAATCGTTTTGGCTTGCTGATCAATTTTATCAAGGGTAAATGGCCCAGAGCGCCATTCAGGATGGAAGTCACTCTTCATGGCAGTATTGAAGGTCTTCGCGTCAATGGCGAGCTTGGGATGAATGAGAACCTGAAAGAGCTCCACAGCTGGATAGAATTCTTGCTTCATGGTGACGACGACTTTATTGTCCGCATCGCCTTTCTTCACTGACTCGATGTCTTCGAAGCCAGTGGTGGCTACGTTTCCATATTCGCCTTTATCGACCGGGAGGCGGTAGGCCTTCCAGAATGCCTCGAATGCCGTCCAATCGATCGGGGTGCCATCATTCCACTTAGCCTTAGGGTTGAGCGTATAAGTAATAACCTGCTTACCTCCTTCCTTCTTGTCAACAGGCATTTCTTCCAAAAAATCTTTGTTGGGTTTAATCTTGCCGTCGGCTTCCCACTCAAACAACATTGGGTCAGTGGCGTTGATCACATATCCATACTCAGTGCTGTTGCCGTCGATGTGGTTCTTGTTAAAATTGGAGGGCCAGTCACCAATTTCCTGAGTGAAAGTCCCCCCTTCACTGAGTTCTGCTCTGGGTTTAGGATTATTAGCAACCAGCTTAGAGGCGCCGACAATATCCTGCGTTTCGGGAGCTTTCGATGACTTATCACCCCCGGAAGAACACCCTGCGAGGACGAGGCTGGCACAGGCGATAAGCATGAAGGCGCTGCGTGGGGCGCGTGAGGTCATGATGGTCTCCTTGCGGTGTGAGGCACCGACGAGGTGTCGGCGCGAGGGATGACGCCGGAGGTCGCGAGGACCGGTGACTCGGAGAAAAAGCAGGCTTGACGATGATCTAAGCGATCAACCTGTTCCAGAGATGGCTCTTCGGCGCGGCACCGTTGCTGGTCACGCTCCGGCAGCATGGCGAGCAATGGACAGCGGGAGACGAAGTCGCAGCCGACTGGACGGTCGAGCGGGCTCGGGAGATCTCCGGTGAGGAGAATACGCTGACGTGATTTTTCTAGGGCCGGGTCTGGCACCGGAATTGCGGAGAGTAATGCCCGAGTATAAGGATGCCGCGGATGATCGAAGACTTCATCAACCTGCCCGATCTCGACAATCTTCCCAAGATACATCACTGCAACGCGGTCACTGATGTGTCGCACAACCGCCAGATCATGAGCGACAAAGAGATAAGAGATCCCTAAATCTGCACGCAACCGATCAAGCAGATTAATGATACCGGCTTGGATCGATACATCCAGAGCTGATACCGGCTCGTCAAGGATGAGCAATTTCGGATTAAGCGCCAATGCTCGAGCAATGCCGATGCGTTGTCTTTGTCCGCCAGAGAACTGAGTGGGAAATCTGTTGAGGTGATCAGGCTCCAACCCTACAGTCCGCATTAATGCTCGGACTCGGGACTCTTGCTCTGCTCCTGTGATGCCATAAGCTCGTAAAGGCTCAGCAATGATTTCAAAAACAGTGAAACGGGGGTCGAGCGCACCCATGGGATCCTGGAAAACCAGCTGAATGTTACGACGTAGCGCAGTCACTTCAGATTTTTTTCTGAGATCTTTTACTGAAGTGCCCAGGACACTGATGTCTCCATGCGTTTGAGGAGACAACTCCATAATCTGCTGCAGCGTAGTGGTCTTACCGCACCCCGATTCGCCAACCAACGCCAAACATTCTCCCTCACGGATATCAAGGTCGATTCCATCGACGGCTTTCACGTCCCCCACCTTCTTTTTAAGGAAGGCGCCTTTAAGGAGTGGAAAATGCTTGTGTAAAGCTGAGACTTGAAGAACTTCACTCCGCTCTTGTCGGGGCACAGCTGCCAACGCCATGTCCGGAACTTTCGGGACCGGGAAGACAGCTGATGCGTCGATTACCCCTACAAGATCAGCGTGTCGCCGACAGGCTGATCGATGATCCCCTCCGAGAACAACCAAATCAGGCTCACCATCGAGGCACGAAGATTCCGCCATCGGGCAGCGAGGGGAAAAAGGACATCCAGTAGGGTCGGCTAAGAGGTTCGGAGGGTTCCCTTCAATGGGCACCAGGCTAGCCTTCTCCCGACGGTCTACTCGAGGTATCGCGCCCAACAATCCCAAGGTGTAGGGCATCCGTGGCCGGGTAAAAAGTTCGTTGACACTTCCCTTTTCTACAGCTCGTCCGGCGTACATCACCATGACTTCATCGGCGATGCCAGCGACGACTCCAAGATCATGAGTAATCATGATGACAGCCGCGCCAGTTTCTTTTTGCGCTACCTTAAGTACATCAAGGATTTGTGCCTGAATCGTGACGTCCAGCGCGGTAGTTGGTTCGTCAGCAATGATCACTCGTGGATTGTTGGCGATAGCTATAGCGATGACCACCCGTTGCCGCATCCCGCCTGAGAACTCATGCGGGTAGCAGTCGACGCGGGTTTTCGCACTGGGGATGCCTACGATTTCAAGCAGCTCGATTGCGCGGGCTCGAGCTGCCTCCTTCTCGAGTGTTCCGTGCGCTTGTAATGCTTCGATAATCTGGTCACCGACGGTAAAAACAGGCGTCAGCGAGCTCAACGGGTCTTGAAAAATCATGGCGATGTCGCTCCCTCGATGAGTCGACATCTCTCGGTCAGAAAGGCCAAGGAGTTCTTTGCCACCATATGTGATTGACCCGGTGATCTTCGCGGTATCAGGGAGCAACCCCATCACTGCCAGCGAGGTGACGGATTTACCAGAGCCAGACTCACCGACGATCCCCAGCACTCGTCCCGGGTAGAGATCGAAGTCAATTCCTCGGACGGCATGCACCGAACCAGCTTCGGAACCAAACCGAACATGTAAGTCTCGAACCGACAAGACTGGGGTCGTCCCGGTAGAGAACTCGGCGGTCGACTGGGCGTTCATGCACGGCCTCCGGACTTGCTATTGGGGTCAAGTGCGTCACGCAGACCGTCACCCACGAGAGAAAGGGACAAGGTGATCCACAGCAGACAGCTGACCGGACCCCAAAACAGCCAGGGGTACGCCGACAGTTGGCTACTGGCCTGGCCGATGAGCTGGCCTAGGGACACATCCGGCGGGCGTACTCCCACACCCAAGAAGGACAACGCTGTTTCCGAGATGATCGCGCCGAAGGTTCCAATCACCACATTGAGGATGAGGTAGGAACCGATGTTGGGAATAATGTGTCGGCGAATGATCTCCCAGTCAGAGACACCCAAATAGCGAGCGGAAATCACGAATTCCCGTTCCCGCAGTGACTGAGTGGTTGCTCGGACTACACGGGCAAGTCCCATCCATTGGAACATGGTGAGGAAAATCGCTAAATGGATGGCGCTACCACCGGTAGAGCCCATGAAGACTGCGATGAGCAAGAAGTATGGCATGAGCAAAAGCATGTCTAGGATCCACATCCCCAGACGCTCTCTCGTCCCACCCCAGAATGCGATGGCGGTGCCATATGCAGCACCGATCATCGGAGCGCACAAGCCTACGACCACGGCAATCATCAAAGATTTGCCGGTGCCCCGCACCAGCATCGCCCACAGGTCGACGCCGCCACTATTAGTGCCTAGGCGATGACCACCCTCTCCAGGTCCGACACCAATATTGAGAAGGTCCTGCGTGGTGTAGTCGAATTCGTTTCCGGCATTACCTACAAGCGTGAAGGCCACTGCGACCGTCAACATTGCTAGACCCAGCACGGCGCCCTTGTTACGCAGTAATCGCCTGATGATGAGAGCAGATTTTGACGTCACTGCTACCGAATCATCGTCGCTCTGCGTCTCAGCAGAAGGCATCTGCTGCACTACGGCGGCGGTGGTGATCTGTCCAACCAGTCCTGAGGGTTCGCTCCCGGCGACCCCTTCTGCGGTCGCCATGTCCGGGGTCTTCCCGCCGTCCACGCCATCGAGGGAAGTGGCTTCGATGGGGACTACCTCGGAGATCTCCGGCAGGACCGCGCCATCTGTGCGCGTCTCTTTGTCGGGCATGTCAGCTCACCCTCACTCGCGGGTCGACTACGGCGACAGACAAGTCGGCCAGGATCGCACCAATGGCAAACATGACTCCGCCAAAGGCCACTCCTGCGACGGCGGCATTGACGCTTTGTGTCATCGTGATTGCGTCCAGGGTGTAACGCCCCAGCCCTTGCCAGGCGAAGACGGTTTCGATGATAAACGTGCCAGTGAAGATTAGCGGAATCTGAAAGGCAATTGATTGGGCGACAGGGATAAATGATGTGCGCAGTGCATGTTTACGCACAGCTTGGGATTTGGTTAGCCCCTTAGCTCGAGCAGTGCGGACGTAATCTGCATTGATGTTGTCCAAAAGAAGCGTGCGTTGCAACATCTGATAGCTGACATATCCAACAATCGTTAATGCGATGGTTGGCAGAATGAGGTGTTGCAGCTCATCCACCATGTGCGCACCGGTCCCTTCCGGGGGAATCGGCGATCGCATGCCAGTGACGTAAACAACAGTTCCACCGCTACGTTCATTGAGGCCGATCCCAGTCATCTGCACCATGAGATAGGTCACCGGAGCAGGGATGCAGCTAATGATATAGCTCAGGGTAGTGACCACTCGGTCGGACAACTTGTACTGCCGGGAGGCTGCGAAAACGCCCAGCGAGATGCCTAGCACGATAGAAAGCAATGTAGCCAGGAGTACTAGACGACCAGAGATCAACGCTCGCATGAAGAACTCATCATTGATTCTGCTGCCATCCGGCCCCATCCCCCAGTCGAAGTGCAGGACCACCCCCTTGAGCCAGTCAAGGTACCTCTGTGTCGCACTGAGTTCGGGATCCAACCCGTTGGCCCGTAACTGGGCCTTCACCTGTTCAAACGTAGGCCGAGGAGTGCGCTCTAGCAGCCTGTTCTCCGGCCTCATGAAATTCACAGCGGCGAAATAGGCGATCGAGGTCGCGACGAAGATCATCACGACATAATTCGCCAACCGCCGGAGGATGTACTTAATCATGGTGTCGTCCTCGGACCCCGTCTCGTGTCGCGCTGTCGTGCGGGCGGTGTCGCCGACCTGGCAGGACGTTTCCTGGACCCGGAGGAGTCGACGACGGTGTCGGATCAGCGTCCGAGGGGGGCCGTGACCGTCACGACCCCCCGAGGACCTTGCATGACCTACTGGATCGAAAAGCTAGCACCGACACGCTGACACTCGAGTGCGAATCGCAGGGTTTGCCGAGCTTACCTGTCAACTGTTTTGAGGAAACGGCTGATCACCCTGAATCTCGGAATAAAAAGGAGCAGTCAACGCACCCAGAAGCTGGTGCTGATGTGATAACAGCAGCACCATAAGCCACACACGTCACACCTGGAGTGCGCTCCGATCAATGACTCCGCGTCCCCCCGGACAGCCTCCGCCGTAACCACGCCCACCGCTCCACCAGTCGCCCCTCAAAACCGCGATCTTTCGGTCGGTAATAATCCGCAACCCCGACCAGATCATCCGGCAAATACTGCTGGGCAGCCACCGAATCCACCTCGTCATGGGCATAGACATACCCCACCCCATGACCCAGCCGCGCCGCACCGCCATATCCCCCATCACGCAGATGGACCGGCACGGCACCACCACGGCCGGCTCGAACATCAGCGAGCGCCGCATCCACAGCGAGATACACCGCATTAGATTTCGGAGCCAAACAGTTGTGCACCACTGCCTGCGCTAACACCAGTCGCGCCTCCGGCATCCCAATCTGCGCGACAGCGTGCATCGCTGCGACCGCCGTCTGCAGCGCAGTCGGATCGGCCATAGCGATCTCCTCGCTCGCCGAGATCACAATGCGACGTGCAATGAAACGCGGATCCTCCCCTGCCTCCAGCATCCGCGCCAAATAGTGCAACGCCGCATCTACGTCGGACCCGCGCATGGACTTAATAAATGCGCTTGCCACGTCGTAATGCTGATCACCGGCCCGGTCATACCGCACCACGGCCTGAGCCACCGCTTGCTCGACCTGCTCGACAGTCACGATGACAGGGTTCTCCCGGTCAGGAAGACCCCGCCCACCCGGCATCGCATCCATCGCAACCCCGGCAGCTGCCTCCAATGACGTCAGCGCCCGCCGGGCGTCTCCACCTGCCATCCGCACCAGATGGTCCCGAGCCTGTGGTTCCACCACGAACGCCCCGGACAGACCTCGATCATCCGTCAGGGCCGCATCAATCACTTCGCCGACTTGCTCATCGGTCAAGGACTCCAACCGGATCAGCATCGACCGAGACAACAAGGGGGCAATCACCGAAAACGACGGGTTCTCCGTGGTCGCCGCCACCAGCAAGACGGTGCGATCTTCCACCCCAGGCAGCAAAGCGTCTTGTTGGGCTTTGCTGAACCGGTGGATTTCATCGAGGAACAACACGGTCTGACGACCGTGCAAACTGCGGGTACGACGTGCTGCCTCCATCACGGCACGCACGTCCTTCACCCCGGCAGTGACCGCAGATAACTCGACGAACTCACGGCCCGCCGCTTGAGCAACCAGATGCGCCAATGTGGTTTTACCGGTCCCGGGAGGGCCCCACAGGATGGCACTGAGCGGACCGGCAGCCCCCCCGTGCCCCTCAATGAGCCGCCGCAGTGGGCTACCGGGACGCAACACCGATGATTGGCCTCTGACCTCGTTCACATTCCTCGGCCGCATCCGAACCGCCAACGGCCGCACCCCGGCACCTGAGCTATCGCCGAACGAATTCGTCTCCGGAGGAGGCGTGTCAGAGAACAGATCGACAGAGTCCACAGGTCCAGTCTCGCAGGGCCTGCCGCAAGGACGACCTGCCCCACCAGAAGGTCTGCGTCACCGGCATATCAGCTCTGATCCACCACTACGGCATAGCCACGTGATCACCATCCAGCCCACCGATGTCACGGCCTTTCCGTGCAGATGAGACAGTGGTCACGTGAGCGTCACACATCCGCCTCGACCTGCCCGAACACCATTGCTGCACCGATTCGGAGCAGTCATGGCCCGCCGGGCCCGCATCGTCGTCATCGCCTGGCTGATCATCGCTGCGCTCTGCTACGGCGGAGCCACCGGGGCCTTTGGTACACCCTCCCTCTTCACACGACTCCATCAAGCAGAACCCTTCGTCCCCAGCGAATCTCACGACGCGGCCGACATCCTCGCTCATGCGCCAGATGCCGGCCCGTCCATCCTGCTTCGCGTCGACGGCGTTCGCGCCCAAGACCCCGCCGTCCTGACTGCCGGCAAAGATCTCCAACAGAAACTCGCCGCCACCCCCGACGTCCACCTGGTGCGCTCACCCTTCCTGGCGCCGCAAGCCGCGAAAACACCCCAGACAGCCGCTCTGTTCGCGCAGAACCGGGAGGACTCCTTCCTCATCGTCGCCACGATCAAGGACGATCTGCCCCAAAGCCGCCGGATGGACATCGCCCGCGACCTGGAAAACACCACCAAAACCGCGTTCAGCTCAATCCCGGCCGCGCAGGTCTCCCTCGGCGGCAGCGTGACCTTCCTGCATGACATCACCGCCCAAATCCAACGTGACCTCGCCATCGGTGAGGGGTTGGCCCTCCCGCTATCCCTGGTCGTGATGGTCTTTGTCTTCGGCGGTTTCCTCGCCGCAGGTATCCCTATTATCGGCGCGCTCGCTGCGATCGCTGGTGGATTGGCCAGTCTGTGGGGTTTCTCTTATGTCACTGAGCTGGACGCCACCGTCGTCAACATCACCACTCTCCTTGGGTTGGCTTTGTGTATCGACTACGGGCTGTTAATCGTCAGCCGTTATCGGGAGGAAATCCGGCGGATCGCCCCGGACGTGGCGCATGACGACATTGACCATGACCATCTCGTTGAAGCCGCTGCACATACCGTCGCCACCGCTGGACGCACCGTGTTGTTCTCCGCGGTGATTGTCGCCATCTCCTTAGCTGGGTTGACCGTTTTTCCCGCTCCGGTCATCCGCGCGGTAGGACTGGCTGGGGTCACCGTTGTCCTGGTCGCTTTGGTAGTGGCATTGACGTTAGTGCCCGCCCTGTGCATGCTCGGCGGGCGGCGCTTAGTGCGTCGTCGTACCGATGACTCCCCCGACGACGGGATGTTCGCTCGCCTTGCCCGCGCTGTGGGGAAGTCGTTCATCGCGGTTGTCGTGGTGACGACCGCAGTGCTGCTGGCTGCGGCTTGGCCGTTGATGTCGATGCGGCAGGTTTCTTCCAGTTCTGACCTGTTGCCCGCAGAAAACACCCAGCGACAATTCTTTGATGCGCTGGGACGGGATTACCCGCTGGTCCTCGAACCCACAGCGGTCGTCTTGGCTCGCGCCACCCCGGAGCAGCTGACCGCGTACGGCGCCGAAACTGTGGCGAAGCTTCCCGGCGTCACCAGTATCGATCCGGTACGGCGGGTCGACGACCAGCATGTCGCTTTGGGGGTACGCGCCAAGGACGCCAACGTTGACAACGGTCAAGGTCGTCGCCTTGTCGAAGAGTTACGTGCGCACCGGCCGGCGTACCAGACCTGGGTCTCCGGTGGAGACGCCCGACTTCTCGACTATCTCGAGGCCATCGAATCGCGGGCACCGTTGGCTGCTGGCATCGTGGCGTTAGCGACGATCATCCTGATGTTCTTGATGACCGGGTCGTTGGCTTTACCCATCAAAGCCTTGTTGTTTAACGTCCTATCGCTGGGCGCCAGTCTCGGCATCCTGACCTGGATTTTCCAGGGGGGACATCTGGAAAGCATGTTGGGTTTCACCTCGGCTGGTGGAGTCGAATCAGTGACACCAGTGATCATGTTGGCCTTTGGGTTTGGCTTGGCAATGGACTACGAGTTGTTCCTGCTGTCACGGGTGGTGGAATTGCATGAACAGGGGTACGACGATGCCCGCGCCGTGGAATTAGGTGTGCAACGCTCCGGGCGGATCATCACGTCGGCGGCATTGTTAATCCTCATCGTTCTGGCCGGTTTGGGGATCGCGAAAATGCTGATCGTCAAACAAATCGGCATTGGCCTCGCTGTCTCCGTGGTGTTGGATGCCACCTTGGTGCGGATGCTGTTGGTGCCAGCGACGATGCATCTCTTAGGCCGGTGGAACTGGTGGGCTCCCGCGCCGATGCGCCGCTGGTATGAACGGCACGGCATCACGCACTGACGTCGTGGATGGCCCAGGTGACTGACTATTCTGGGCCATCCACTCCCCCATGTCAGGTGTGGGCTACCCGGGCGAGGACATACAACCGGTCACTCGGATATTCATCGTCTACCGGGCCCCGCAGATACCACTCCACCACCTGCAATCCAGCAGCTTCGACGGTCCCCCGGAACACCACCGGGTCGTGCAAGACCAGATCCAGGTCGACCAAGACACCAGCCAGTTCACTCTCGTGGTGCACCTCTGTGCCAGCGTGCACCGCCAACAACAGCAGGCCGCCAGGCTGTACCACTCTCGCGAGAGCCTGGAGCGCGGCGGGTAATTCTGAGGGTGCGAGATAGACCAGGGAATACCAGGATGTGACCGCCGCCCACCCTGCAGCGGTCGAGGGGCGCAGCAGGCGCCGTAAATCCCCCACCGCGAAGGGTACGTCGGGGAAACGCCGCTGAGCCTGCTCAATCATCGCCGGCGAGAGGTCATATCCGCTGACCTGCACCCCTTGGCTGGCCAGGAAACCGGCCACCTTTCCGACTCCGCAACCCACGTCCGCGACCGGACCGACACCCACTTCATCGGCGAGGCGACTCAATAACCAGGCATCAAAAGGTCTTCCCGTCAGATCATGTGCTTGCCCGTCGGCGTAGGCAGCAGCGGCGGCGTCGTACGACGTCCGAACCTTGGCGTCCCTGGCGTCGTGGCCTGCAGCGAGGACCATCTCACGGTCGATATGCGCAGTCGATGATGCTCCATCATCGTGCCCCCATGCGTCGACCGGCCCCAAGGTATGCACCCATCGGGAATCATGCTGTCCGGGACGTCGCGCCAACTCGCACACGAGCCCACGGTCACGCAATTCATGCAAGGCGTCCTCGACCACAGCCCGGTCAGGGAACTGATGCAACCGTTCACTGCGGGTGCGCAGTTCACCTGCGGTTTGCGGCCCACGGAGCAGCAGCACGGTCAGTAAGGCACGTCCGGGATCGTTCAGTCCGAGCCGCTCATCAAGTCGCTGATGATATTTCAAGGTGCGTTGTCCCCGGTCCGCGACCACAACTCGCAGCAGTTCACGATGTTTGAGGTCACGCGTGCACCGCTCCAGGTCTGCACTCTCGTACGTCGTGACGGGGTCTCGGCTGGAAGTCTGATTACAGGCGGTGCGCAATGCGTTCAGCGTGAGGGGATAACTGGCGGGCACCGTGATCTGTTTCTCCATCAAACAACCCAAGATGCGTTGCTGCATCGCGTCGAGTGGTTCGCCGAGGTCCACCGGTACGTGCGACATGCCCTGAATCTACCTGCCCGGGATCCGTCCGTTGTGGCTCACTGCGGAGTACGTCGATAGTCGATGATGATCACCTTCACGCAGTCCTGTCGGTGCTCTCGTACAAAACCACGTGCTGCCAAAACTGTCTCGAGGTCGCTGTGCCCGGTGCGGGCATGCTCCCGGTTCAACAACACCAACCTGACCCGCTGCGCTTGGTCCGGCACCGCGTTGTTATCCAGAGACCATTCGTCCAGACCCGCTGGATCGGCTTGCGGATATCGCGGCATGTCCACTGCCCGTAGATCAAAAGCGGTGCTCAAGAAATGGCTAGGCGTGGCCAGGACATCTCCGTCGTGGCGAGTCGCCTGGAGGTAGCTTTGTGCTTCTTCGAAACCATCCTGGTGGATCGGCGCCGACAACGCGCCCACTCCTACCACTCCTGACAACCCAGCTACCACTGCGATCCCCGCCCTGGCGATCTGCGAGGGCAGGTCGGCGACACATAATGCAGCGAGGACCCCTACTGCTGGCACTGAACCAATCACGTAACGGGCGTTGAAGACTGGCGTGCGCATACTCACGAGAGTCAGGACCGCCGCTGGCACCAGCAGCCAGGACAGGACGGCCAGATACTGACCCCGATCCCGATGCCCTCGCTGGAGCACTATGCCGACGCCTGCCGCGATGAGCAGATCGACGGCCACAGCGGCCCAAGCCCATCCCCCTGAGGGGACCCAGAGTCCGCCTGCTGGTGCCAAGACATCATCCAGGATCGCCCAGCCGCGAGGTGGCTCGATCCACGGAACCTGTCTGGTGCGTTGCGGTGCACTCACGATGGCCAGGGCAGCCACCACGGCTGTCAGAAGTATCGCCGCAGGCCATGACCCGCGCGGCAGAGGTCGCTGTCGTCGACGCATCGACAGCCACCCAGCGATCGCGAGGACCCCAACCACCAGCGCGGCAAACACATGAAGCACTATTGCCGCTGCCGCGAGTGTTGCGGCGGCACGCACCGCCCGCCGCCGCAACATCAGATTGACTGCAGCAACGAGACACGCCGCTACCAGCGCGTACGGTCGAGCCTCCATACTTTGATGGATCATCATCGGGTTGGTAGCGACCAGGATTCCGGCCGCCAGCGCCCCACCAGCCCCGCCGACGTACTGACCGATCGATGAGCTCAGCGCCACGGTCACTCCGAAAGCGAGTACCGAGAGCAGCCGTAATCCGATCAACGGATCAGGTGAGAGAGCCGCGACCCCCCGAGCGAGGGAGTAGTACCCAGCAAAGACGGCATCATTGTGGCTGAACAAAGCCACGAACTGATTCCAGGAAGTGGTCGCCGCGTAGATCGTCGCCGCCTCATCCCGAAATAATCCATGCCGCACCGTGAAGGGCAGCAGAATCATCGCTGATGCCAGGCCACCCAGGTGACACCATCGTTGAAGAGCACGGTCTGAGATAGGGGGGTCAGCGGTGACGACACCTGCGGCTATGGCGCGGGAATGGGCCGACCAGTTCATGCGAGCAGCATAGAAAGTCAGGCCACCGCATGGAGGGGAAGGACGCCGCTCCAGCGCTGAAATGGCACCTGATCACGACGAAGGGGCCGCGTCCCAGGCCGCCATCAGTTCTCGCTGATCGATATCGTGATCGCAATAGTCAAATTTCGTTAAACTAGGTTCAGCGCGGAATCTGCACTGTTTGTCCTTGTTCGTCAAGGTAAGCTTCACTCCCGTGGGGACACGTGGTTTGAGCGATCGAACGAGGTCGATAAATGATCCGCTGGTAGTGATCTTCGCGCTGATGCCTTTCACGACAGGATCTGTGACAGATACAGTGGCTCCAGCGGGGACATCCTGGAATCTTGTGTCGCGCATGTCGACTTGGGTGACAGTCGGCAGGTCACGGATTCTCCGATAAATGGTGATCCCAGCGTCAACGGTGGCGGCGTTCACGGCGATCCCATCGTTCGTGTCGTGGGTTGAACAATCACGGTACAGAGATTGTGGATAGCAGGAACCCAGCTGGCCTATGACTCTCACTGCGTCTTTCCCCAGTGGGATCTGGACTCCGACGCGAAGTCCCTGCAGCATCGCTGTGCGAGAGGTCGCAGTAAACTTAATTGTCTCTGAGTCCACGCTGACCCATCTAACGCCGCCGACCTCGTGCATGCGGTCGGCGGCGCCAGCGAGCGCCAGGATGGAATCGGCTTGGGATTTCGGCCTGATCCAGTGCCCAATCACGACCTTGAGAGCCGGGCCGGCCGTAGCTGCCGCTGCCGTGCGCAGTGATCCCAGCCCCTGGGGTTCCACCAGCACCTTCAAGAGAGGTCCGTAGATTTCGATCTGACGCATGACCGCTGACTCATCGATCTTTTCCAGGGTTGCGCCTACGGTGGCCGGGATGGTGCCCCACTGTCCGTTAGTGGTGAAGCTACCATCGACTTCCTTGGCAGGAATGAGGTTGATGTCTATTCCGGAAGGAGCGACTTCATGGAAGGTGGTCGTGTCGGCTCCAAACATCTGCGCTGTTCCGCTATAGGCATATCCCGACTGTGCTGGTCCATAGCATGTCAGCCGCCCTTGAAACTGCCGGTGGGCGGCACGGAGCCGTCGACGTAACTCTTTGGCTTGTTCTTGGGGCCCATCATTGGGGCAGACCACCACTCCGTTGGACCATAGTCCAGTCCGAGTGTAGCTTACTGAGACCGTCGGGACGTATTGTTCAAACTCTCTCTGGATTGCTTCCAGGGCCTCGTCACTGGCTTCCGGTTTGGCGATGATTCCCGCCTTAAGAGCCCCCGCTCCGGGAAGAGTGTTATCCCCTGACGTCTCAGCCTTTTCGATGTCATGGGGAAATTTTTGGGTGAAATGCTCTGTGAATTCTTTCGCCGCATCTGTCCCCGCGTTGAGATGGCAGCCCGACACGCCAAGGGTGAGGCCCATCATGGCGGCGGTAACCGCCGACCACATCGCGCGTCTTCTCTTCATGATCATCCCCCCAAAATCTGTGATTCCAGGAGATCCTAGAGCAGCCCACCCTCGTCGAGATCACGGTCTATCTCGTTCATCCCGCAGCGCAGCTGTCTCGATAGAGGATGCCCTGGTAATGCACGTCACACCCCGAGCAGACCGTACGCCGTGAAAATCTCTCGAAGAGAAGCGAGATGGCCCTGCGGAGGGATCACCTCAGCCGCAAGTCCGACCGCTCGAGCAGCAGCGACATTGTCAGGTCGGTCATCCACAAATAACAGTTCTTCTGCTCGCAATGCGAGACGGGCTGCGATGCGCCGGAAGTATTCGGGGTCGGGTTTGGCCACACCCAGCTCATAGCTGTAGAAGCATCCATCCAGGACATCCTCATAGCGGAGGGTGGCGCGCATATGAGCAGCTCGCACAGCCTGTTGATTCGTGGCCAGGTAGCACGGGGTGCCCTGCTCTCTGACCTGTACGACGATGTGGAGTGCCTCCGGGTCAGGCCGAATGGTTAACCAGGGCGCGAGGACATCGTCGACAGTGCAACTGAGCTGATGTTGACGGAGGTAGTCCTCCAGGTGCGCGCGAAAATCGCCGTCCCCTCTCAGGGAGCGCTGCTCCACCTCGAAGCAGTCGGTGACAAATTGAGGCCCGCCCAGCGCGTGGAGTTGTTCCTGCCAGTCGGTAGGGGGGAATTGGATGACACCGTCGGCATCAACGAGTACGGCGGCGGGACGGGTGATCCGGTCGTGGCCTGTGGTCATAGTTGTCACGATCGGCGGCGGGGCCCCACGTCCGGGGCCCCGCAGCCGATGTCGCATTCTCAGGCCTGAGAGCCCTCGATGACAGCGTCCTTAGCGGGCGCCGGTTTCGCGTCGACCCCTGCTTCCTTGCGCTGTTCTGGGGTGATCGGTGCGGGCGCCTCAGTGAGTGGGTCGAATCCGCCACCAGATTTGGGGAAGGCGATGACGTCGCGGATCGAGTCGTAGCCTCCGAGGAGCATGACGATGCGGTCCCAACCGAAAGCGACTCCACCATGCGGCGGGGCGCCGTACGCGAAGGCGTCGAGCAAGAATCCGAATTTCTCTTGGGCTTGTTCTTCGCTCAATCCCATCACCGTGAAGACGCGCTCCTGGACGTCCCGTCGGTGGATACGGATAGATCCTCCACCGATCTCGTTGCCGTTGCAGACCATGTCGTAGGCGTAGGCGAGCGCTGGTCCGGGGTCAGTGTCGAAGGTGTCGAGGTATTCGGCTTTGGGTGAAGTGAACGCGTGGTGCACTGCTGTCCAGGCTCCTGCGCCAACGGCGACGTCACCGGCTGCGACGGCTTCAGAGGTGGGCTCGAAGAGGGGTGCGTCGTTGACCCAGAGGAAACTCCAGGCGTCTTCGTCGATCAGGCCACAGCGTTTGCCGATCTCCAACCGGGCAGCGCCGAGGAGAGCGCGACTGGGTTTGGTGGCACCGGCGGCGAAGAAGATGCAGTCCCCGGGCTGGGCTCCGGTGTGCGCTGGTAGCGCTGCGAGTTCAGCTTCGGAGAGGTTCTTGGCGACCGGTCCGGCCAAGGTGCCGTCTTCACCGACGGTGATGTACGCCAGGCCTTTAGCGCCGCGCTGCTTAGCCCATTCTTGCCAGGCGTCGAATTGGCGCCGTGGCTGGCTGCCGCCACCGGGCATGACGACGGCGCCGACGTACTCGGCTTGGAACACCCGGAAGCTGGTGTCTTTGAACAGTTCCGTGCAGTCGACGAGTTCCTGTCCAAACCGCAGGTCCGGCTTGTCGCTCCCGAAGCGCGCCATCGCTTCGGCGTACGCCATCCGGGGGAACGGCGTCGGCAGGTCCACCCCGATGAGTTTCCAGATTTCTCGGACGATGGCTTCGCCGACCTCGATGACGTCGTCCTCGGTCACGAAGCTCATTTCGATGTCGAGCTGGGTGAACTCGGGCTGCCGGTCGGCGCGGAAGTCCTCGTCGCGGTAGCACCGGGCGATTTGGTAGTAACGCTCCATGCCCGCGACCATCAACAACTGTTTGAAGAGCTGTGGGGACTGCGGGAGGGCATACCAGCTACCCGGCGACAGTCGCGCGGGCACCAGGAAGTCACGGGCGCCTTCGGGCGTGGAGCGGGTCAGCGTCGGCGTTTCGATCTCGACGAAGTCGCGGGCATCGAGGACTCGGCGCGCGGCCTGGGAAACCTTGGAGCGCAGCCGGATCGCATGCCCGGCGTTGTGGATGCCGGGGCGACGCAGGTCGAGGTAGCGGTGGCGCAGGCGGGCTTCTTCACCGACGGTGGTGCGCTCGTCGATCTGGAAGGGCAGAGGCGCTGCTTCGGAGAGGACCTCAATGTCTGCGGCAACGACTTCGACCTGGCCGGTGGGCAGGTCGGAGTTGATGTTTTCGGCGCCGCGCAGGGTGACGTCACCGGTGATCTTGACGCAGTATTCGTTGCGCAGACCGTGGGCAGCGCCGGTGAGCACCTCGTCCCGGGCGACGACTTGGACGACTCCGCTGGCATCCCGCAGGTCAATGAATTCCACTCCCCCATGGTCGCGGCGGCTGGCGACCCAGCCGGTGAGGGTGACGGTCAGGCCGACATGCTCGGCCCGTAGTGATCCTGCGGTGTGGGTGCGCAGCATGCGCTCTTCCTTTCGTATGTCCCCTGCATAGACGGTGCGGGAACGGGGCACGACAACGGATGCGCCCACCACTGTACGGCGTTGTGGCTGGATGCCGACAACGCCTTATTCGTCCGGTCATCGGCGTGACCGTCCGGGACGCGCGGTGGAGGTCAGCGATCCCGGTGCACTTGGATGACGGCGGGGCGAGGCTGGCGGACACCGGTATAAGGAAAAAGGCTGGCGGGGGCCTGCGGGCTGGCTCCGTCGATCTCGCCGGGATGTTGGACGGCCACCAAGACGGTGCGGTCGTCGAAGGAGATGACGGGGCCGCAGGTTTCGGCGCCGACCGGAACGGAAAGGAACTGGCGGAGTTGTCCGCGGGTTGGCCCCTCGACGGGCATCATGTAGAGCCCGTCGCAGTGCCCGAGGGTGGAAGGTTGCCCATCGGTGGCGATCCACAGGTTGCCACGCGAGTCGAAGGTGATGTTGTCCGGGCAGGAGATGGGGGTGACGAGTCGGGGGTCGACGCCTGCGAAGGAGGTGTCCGGGTCGGTGGGATCCCCGGCGAGCAGGACGATATCCCAGGTGAAGGTGTCGCTGCGGTGCTTGAAGCGGTCTGGAGTGATTTCGATGATGTGTCCGTGTTTGTTGGCGGGTCGCGGGTTGGCAGCGTCGACTTGGGCGGGGGTACGACGAGTGTTGTTGGTGCACACCATGTAGACCCGCCCGGTAACGGGGCTGGGTTCGACGTCCTCGGGCCGGTCCATTTTGGTGGCCCCCACTCGGTCCGCGGCAGCTCTGGTGAAGATCAACACCTCTGGGACAGTCATGTCGGGGATGCAGGATCGGCCGTCACGCACGAGCGGGATCCATCGTCCGGTGCCGCTGTGGTGTCCGTCACGGGCGTTCTCCCCGGTGAAGGCGGCGACGTAGAGGTCTCCTGATTCGAGGATGCGGGCGTTGTGGGATCTCGCCGAGGGCGACCATCCTCGACGTAGAGAGCGGTGGGAGACGAACTTGTAAAGGTACTCAAATCGTTCGTCGTCGCCGGTGTAGACCACGACAGTGCCGTCGAGGTCTACGGCGACAGTGGCACCTTCGTGTTTGACCCGGCCCAAGGCGGTGTGTTTGCGCGGCGAGGAGCGCGGGTCATGGGGGTCGATCTCCACGACCCAGCCAAACCGGTGGGGTTCGTGGGGTTCCGCGCCGATATCGAAGCGGGGGTCGACACGTTCCCATCCTCGGCCTGAGGAAGTGATGCCATACCGCTCAAGGAGTGGTTTCGCATCGGCAGGGGCACGATCTGCGGTGAAGTACTGGTTGAAGTTCTCCTCACCGGAGAGGACTGTCCCCCAGGGGGTGACTCCGCCGGAGCAGTTGTTGAGGGTTCCCAAAACCCGCCGTCCGGTGGGGTCGGCCCGGGTACGCAGCAGCGGGTCCCCAGCCGCTGGCCCGGTCAACTGGCAGGGGGTCGTCGCCGTGACTCGTCGGTTACGACGCCCAGTGGGCACGGCTTCCCAAGGTGCACGGGAGTTGCGCCGTCGTACGTCGACTACCGACATGCCGTGGGCGGCCATGATGATGCGCAGCTGTTCCTGGCTGAGGTCCTTCGATGAGGTGATCCCACGAAACATCAGTTCGTCGTTGGTGTATTCGTGGTTGACGACGAGGATGGCATCGTGGCGTCCCTGCCGTAGCAGGGCCACAAAGTCGTTGCCGTAACCGAATTGTTTTTCTTGGGCGGCGCTGCTCTGACGGTCAAAATCGAATCGGGGTGCCCCAGCGACAACGGGATCTCCCCACGTCATCAGAGGTGACCAACGCCATCCGGTGGGGACCACCACCGCGTCACGTCCCGCTGGTTGCGCGGAAATCGCCGTGAAACCGAAGAGTCCGCACTGCCTAGCATCCTCGGCGGCCACGGAGTCCTCACCAGCTGGGTGAGGCGCAGCGACAGCGATACGGGTCCCAGCAGTGCTCGCCAGCCCGATACTGGCGGTGGCTAGAGCACTAGAGCGCAAAAATCCTCGGCGACTCATCGCGGCTGCGGCGATATCCGTGAAGCGAGGATTGTCCCCTGTGTTGGAAATGTCCTGGCTGCAGGCGTCACCACACCGGTATCGACAGGTGGACCGCGACCGTCCACCTGGGTGTGCGTGGCTGGGGTAGGGAAGCGGAATCGGAGACATATCGCGTCCTTCGGGCAGAGGGGCGCGTGGCCGACGAGAGCCTCACCACGCTGGGGCCACTGCCATCGTCGGTAAGTCACCGTGTCCCTTGGGCAACGACGACGTGTCTCCTGAATGAACGGTCGGTAACAACGAATGAATGGTGATTAATCCTGATATGTCCAGGTCAGTCGATCATGTCACCGTCGACATAAACCCACTTCCCCGCGCGTCGCATAAAACGGCTGCGCTCAGTCATCGCGCGTTCCTGGCCATCCCGACCTCGAGAATGCGCCCGATAGGTGACCGTACCCACCTGGTGATGCGCTTGGCCGTCCTCGCTCGCCAGGATCTCTAAGCCGACCCACTGATGCTCTGGGTCGAGATGGAGATCTTCAGGGCGGGTACGGGCATGCCAGGTCCGTAACAGGTAGGCCGGATCACCGACCGCGAAAGCGCTATACCGGGAACGCATCAACGCCTCAGCGGTGAGGGCTCGCCGACTCCCGTCATGCAGGGCACCGCAGCACTCGCCGTACGTCGTCCCCGGTGCTGGCCATCCTCCACACGGACAGATGCGATTGGTGCTAAGGATGTCCCCGAAACTGGCCCCGCTCACCATGGTGTCATTCCGTATCTTGCCGGTACGCCGGGTGCGCATGGAACGGAATGTCGACAGGTCGCAGCGTCTGCCAATGCCGGTCACGGGCGGCGGCGGTAGCTAAGACCCCGAGTTGCGCGAGAGCATTCGTGAGCCGGCCGGAGAGCACTGCGGTCACAGCGTCATCCAGATCGATCCAGGCCAGCGGCATCCCGAGCTCTTCGCCGTCTCGCTGATGCCGCTGTTCTGGAGGCACATCATGCAGGTCGCGGGCGAGGTAGACCCGGATTGCCTCGCCGAGCCCTCCGGGAGAGGGAAACACATCGGTGAGGTGATGCCAGCGGTCGGCATGGAGGTCTACTTCCTCCGCCAGTTCCCGCTCAGCGGCTCGGTGCGGGGCCTCCCCCGCGACATCCAGGAGACCCGCTGGCAGTTCCCATTCGGTGGCTTTGACGGGATGGCGGTATTGCTTGATGAGGATGAGTTCGTCGCGCCCCTGGTGTTGGCGCAGTGCCACCACTGCGACAGCGCCCGGATGTTCGATGTATTCGCGGGTGACTTCTCCAGCTTCGCCGAGGTCAACCCGGTCTCGACGGACATCCCAGATGGCGCCGCGGAAGGCCACTTCGGAGGCTCGGACGGGCTGGGCGACGAATTCGT
>NZ_JAHPZL010000007.1:373193-562944 GCF_019331795.1 Austwickia sp. TVS 96-490-7B | reverse complement strand
GCCGTGTCGCCGACGCTCTCGGGGTCGCCTGGGACACCGCCAACACCGCAGTCCTCGACGAAGGGCGCAGGCTCTTGATCAGCGATGACACCCGTTTCGACGGAGTGAAGGTGCTCGGTGTGGACGAACACGTGTGGCGTCACACCCGCAAGGGTGACAAGTACGTCACCGTGATCATCGACCTCACGCCCGTATGGGATGGAACCGGCAGCGCACGACTGCTGGATATGGTCGAAGGCCGGTCCAAGAAGGTGTTCAAGACCTGGCTGGCCGACTGCGACGAAGCCTGGCGGGAACGCATCGAAGTCGTCGCGATGGATGGCTTCACGGGTTTCAAGACCGCTGCCGTGGAGGAGATCCCGCACGTCACGACCGTGATGGACCCCTTCCACGTCGTGCACCTCGCGGCGGACGACCTGGATGAGTGCAGACGCCGCACTCAACACGACATCTTCGGACGCCGCGGCCGTACCGGTGACCCTCTGTACGCATCTCGTCGGACCTTGCACACCGGAGCTGACCTGCTGACCGACAAACAGAAAAAGCGGCTGGTCGAGCTATTCGCTGACGAGCGGCACGTCGCGGTCGAAATCACCTGGAGCATCTACCAGCGCATCATCGCCGCTTACCGTGACCCCGACCGCGCCGCAGGCAAAGCCACCATGACCACCCTCATCCAGACCACCACCACGGCAGTACCCGCCGGGCTGACGGAGGTCGCACGCCTAGTCCGCACACTGAACAAGCGCGCCCAGGACATCCTCGCGTTCTTCGACCGGCCCGGCACATCTAACGGGCCCACCGAGGCCATCAACGGCCGTCTCGAGCACCTACGCGGTATCGCCCTGGGCTTCCGCAACCTTACCAACTACATCGCCCGCAGCCTGCTGGAGGCCGGCGGCTTCAAACAGCACCGACACCGCTGATTGAGAAGAGCCAGTTTGGGTGCGTCGGCGGTGTGGTCGGTGTTGTCGATCATTCGCAGGTTGACGGCGGCTACGGCGTTGTCGGGGCAGACATCGTCGTTGAATACGTCAGCCACCCCGGATCGGCCGTGGCTGGATTTGGCGTATCAGGTGACTCGGATCGCAGTGGCTTTGGTGCCAGTGGTGTTGGCGATGCATTTGCTCGCCCGGGATGGGGTGTCGCCGGGACGGATCGGTGTGGATCGTCGTCGGCCCTGGTCTGATCTGGCGGTGGGAGCCGGCTTAGCGGCCTTGGTGGGGATCCCCGGGTTGGGTTTGTATCTGGTGGCGCGCGCTGTGGGTGCGAATACGACGGTGTCTGCGGTGATCCGCGGCGCTTATCACCTGTATCAGGGCTTCGGGGGATTTGTGGGAAACATCGTGATGGGGGTGCTTTTCGGTGCGGTGTATGCCCGGAAAGGGCGGGTGATGCCGCTGATCATCGCGCACACGATCCTCGACGTGGTGGCGTTTGTGGGCTATGCCGCGCTGAAGGGTCACGTGTCCTGGTTGTGAACGGCAGGTGGCCGAACGTCCACCGGCAGTATGTGCGCAAAAACGGCGTTCCCATCCATCACGACTGGACGTCCGACCTGACCGGCTCTTATCGTCGTGCCGTTCACCAGGGGGGAAGCACCGCGGGACGTCTCGAACACCTACGCGGCATCGCGTTGGGCTTCCGCAACATCGCCCGCAGCCTCCTTGAGGCCGGCGGCTTCAAACAGCACCTACACCCTTGATTGGGAAGAGCCAGTTAACCGGGTCGCCTCAGCCCCAGATGAAAGGAATGCGTGTCGTCACGCTGCTCGGGAGCCGACACTGCGCCCACGGCGCACGTTGCACGCCCTGGCCTGCCAGGCCAGGTTTGTGCAAGGTACGCCGCGTAGCGCTGTGCAAAGTAGGCTGCGTCTCGACAACCGGTGTCGAGATGCAGCAATGACTTCACAAACGGTGTCGAGATGCACTGAATCTTGTAAGAACGGCGGTTGATTCTAAGAATTAGCCGACGTTATGTACCTCGGGCGTGTTGCGACGGTTCAGTTATCGTTCCCTGGAGCGGGTGTCACGTCACGCTCACCCGTACGGCGTCGGGCGGCTCCGCTGGTTAGCATCGGCGGGTGACCGCATCGGTGTGGCGCCGTCCCGCATACGGCGTGGATCTCGGCTACACCACCGAGGTGAGCGCGCGTGTCGACTACATCTCCATCCCCGATGGCCGGTGCGGTCTGGTGTGGGCACGTGGGGACGTCTGGTGGCTCGGTCCGTCGACTCGACCCTGGCGATCAACTGCCGTCGGGAAGGTCGTGGGGGTTCGGCTGAGCTTCGGTGCTGGTCGCATCTTTGTCGGCGAACCGCTTCATCCGTGGCGGGATGGATGCGTGCCGCTGTCGGCGCTCACGCAGGCTGTTGGCGTGTATCGTGCGGCGGAAAGTCTTGCCCGTGCCGCGGAGGGAGAGCACCTGCCAATGCTTGGCGGGTTGGTGTCGTCTCGCCTCCGCTCGGCGGGGGGTCTGGATCTCGCGGCTGTGTCGTTAGCGGCCCAAATCGGGCAGGGCGCGAACGTCGCGGCCCTTGCCGACTCACTGGACATCTCCCCTCGCCAGCTGCTCAGGCAGTGCAACGACCTGTTTGGAATGCCGCCCTCGACCCTGCGTAAGATCCTGCGGCTGCACCGCGCGGCCAAGCGCGACCCTGACGAAGGCGGCCGATGGGCTGCGGTCGCTGCAGCTGAGGGGTACGCCGACGAGTCGCACCTGGCGCGTGACGCCCGAGCCCTCACGCTGACCTCGATGCGCGTCGCAAGCTCGCACCCTGTCCGATTCGTTCAAGACGCCGCAGCCGTCAGCGCCTAGCGTCTCGGCCATGGTCGAGTGGGATGAAATCACGACAGCGGTGGGGCTGGCCCTGAGCGGAGACAAGGTCGCGGGCAAGGCGGCACTTCAACGGGCTTGGGCTTCCACCCACGACGGGGATCATGCGCAGCGCTGCGTGCTGGCTCATTACATGGCCGACCTCGAAGACAACCTCGCCGACGAGGTGCGATGGGACGAGCTCGCCCTCGAGCACTACCCGCACATCCAGCCAGGAGAACTCTGCGCCATCGGCATAGCTGATGTGCGTGGTCTGGCCTCAAGCCTGCATCTCAATCTGGGCGACGGGTATGTCCGCCAAGGGCGAGTCGAGGACGCCCGTCTTCAACTCGCCGCAGGGCAAGCTGGCCAGGTTGCTCTTTCCGACGACGGCTACGGCGACCTCATCCGCAAGGGCCTACAGGGTCTAGAGCAGCGAATCGCGCAATCGCGCTAGGGCCGATGAGTTCTTCAAAGGGTGACTTCGATCCTGGCTGAATCTCCAAACGTATCGCTGTCGAAATGCAGTCAATCCTGGAAGAACGGCCGTCGACTGGAGGAATTCACGGACGTTACAGGCCGTCGAAGTCGCTACCCCCCATACCAGTTAGGTCAAGGACCGTCGCATAAGCAGGTCGGTGGTCTGGTACCCGTGCGACCGGTAGAGCGTGATCGCGGCCTCATTGCCGGCGAAGACATGCAGGCTCACCGACGAGTACCCGTTGGACCGAGCCCAGCCGTGTGCGGCATCGAGCAGCTGCGTTCCGTTCCCGTGCCCGCCCGTCGACGACGATGTCGTAGATGGAGGTCAGGCCCTCTTCCACACGGTGGGGCCCGACCCACACCCACCCGCACGGGGCGCCGCCCGGCTCACTGGCCTGCAGAACGACATGCCCGTCGCACAATCGACCATCGGGGAACATCACTGCAGTCTCGATGCGGGCCTGTCGGTGGGCTTCCTCGACCGGAATCGCTCCCACCGTGTGCTTCTGGTCGGCGTACCGAGCCTGGGCCGCGGTGATGAAGCCGGGCAGATCGACGCCCCGCCAGGGGCCTGATGGCCACGTCGATTGTGGGGCGCATCACGACGCCACCGGTGTCTGGGTGTCGGGTGTGGCGGGCGTGAGCGCGGCGATCGCCGCGGCAGGGTGGCCGGGCCGGCCGGCCGAGTCGGGCCGGTCGAGTCGTGCGGTGAAGCTGTAGCACCCGGCGAGGACGTTGGAGGCCTGGACGAACTCGACCCGGGAGTCATTCAGGATCCGCGTGATCTCGTCATGAAGGCCTTTCCCTGCAGGCACGTGGATGTTGAGGTCGTAGACGAGGGTGTGGGCGCGTCCAGCGTCATCGCCGTAGGCGCGAACGATCTGGGCCTTCCGTTCGAACTGGTGCGGGTAGTCGCCGCTGGCGCCGACGCACGGCTCGGCGTGGACGACGACTGGGCCGGTCGTGCGGTAGGAACTCGTCCAGGGAAAGTTCGAGAAGGCGATGATGGCGATCTCGTCCCCTGGCCGAGAGTCGGTGAGGCAGCAGCGCAGCGGCCATCCGCCCTCGTCGTCGGTAAAGGGGCTCTTCCCAGATGAGGGTGTAGGTCGGGGTAGGTGTTGGCGGCGAGTCGGTGGCCGGATAGGGGTCGAGGTCTTCCGAAGATGAAGGTTCCTACACCGCTCATCTGGAAGACCTCGACGTGCTGGACGCTACCTTCACCGACCCTGACCTGACCACCTTCACCGGCCTGGATGGGCTTGGTCTGCAAGCTGTGGGCCAGTGCCTACGGCCTGACTGTGCCGTGCTGGCCTGCAGAGTGGTTGCTGAGGACCGCTGGTGCCGACGCTGCGGATGTGAAGGGCACGTGCGCGACAGCATCGTGCGCGAGTTGGCCCACGCACCCTTGGGGTGGCGCCCGACGATTCTGCGGGTGCGTGTGCGCCGCTACCGCTGCACCGGGTGCGGGCACGTGTGGCGTCAAGACCTCACGCCCGCGGCCGCGCCACGGGGCAAGCTGACCCGGACCGCGCTGGCCTGGGCACTGGAAGGGCTCGTGGTGGCGCACCTGTCGATAAGCCGTGTCGCCGACGCTCTCGGGGTCGCCTGGGACACCGCCAACACCGCAGTCCTCGACGAAGGGCGCAGGCTCTTGATCAGCGATGACACCCGTTTCGACGGAGTGAAGGTGCTCGGTGTGGACGAGCACGTGTGGCGTCACACCCGCAAGGGTGACAAGTACGTCACCGTGATCATCGACCTCACTCCGGTGCGCGATGGGACTGGTTCTGCGCGGCTGTTGGACATGATCGAAGGCCGGTCTAAGGCCGTCTTCAAGACGTGGCTCGCCGGCCGCGACGAGACCTGGCGTGACCAGGTCGAGGTCGTCGCCATGGACGGTTTCACCGGTTTCAAGTCCGCCGCGCTCGAGGAGATCCCGCACGTCACCGCCGTCATGGACCCTTTCCACGTGGTCCACCTGGCCGGCGATGCTTTGGATGACTGCCGCCGCCGCACCCAGCAGGACATCTTCGCCCGACGCGGCCGCGCCGGTGAGCCTGTCTACAAGACTCGCCGCACCTTGCACACCGGCGCTGACCTGCTCACCGACCGCCAGAAAACGCGTTTGGCGGACCTGTTCGCCGACGAGCGCCACGCCGCGGTCGAGATCACCTGGAGCGTCTACCAGCGCATGATCAGCGCCTACCGCGACCCCGACCGCGCCGCTGGGAAGGCCACCATGATCACCCTCATCCAGACCATCAGCAAGGCGGTTCCCACCGGGCTACCCGAAGTAGCCCGCCTGGGACGCACCTTGCACAAACGCGCCGAGGACGTGCTCGCGTTCTTCGATCGGCCCGGCACATCCAACGGCCCCACAGAGGCGATCAACGGACGGCTCGAACACCTACGCGGCATCGCGTTGGGCTTCCGCAACATCACCCACTACATCGCCCGCAGCCTCCTCGAGGCCGGCGGCTTCAAACAGCACCTACACCCTTGATTGGGAAGAGCCACATATCCCCAGTCCACGCCGGTATCCAAGTACAGGGTGGTTGTGAGCATCCACTTCACGGCCGGTCACACCAGGGCAGCCGCATCGGCAACGCGGGAGACCACGTGTGACTCGTTCCGGCAAGCCCTGCCGCCCGCTCGACCAGTCTCATCGTGAGCAGCTCCTGAGACAGGAGCTGCTCAGTTTCCTAGGTGAATGAGCGCCACGGACGCAGCCCACCTCTGCAGACGTACCGGCGCTTACGCCCGACCATCTCCAGGCCCTCAGCGCCGCAGGCCACGTCTGTCACGTGCTGGGATGACCGTGCCTGGCCACAGACAACTTGATAGCCAGGACGGTTAGACAAAACCGATGCCGCATCGACGTCAAACGCAAGCTGGTACACGTTCGCGGTCCTCGCTCATAGGATGCCAAGTCAACATCCATGTTAACGGCCGAGAAACCTGTTTCAGAACCACATAACGCTCAAAGTTCAAGAACCCGTTTGGGCTACTGAGTCAAGGAGGAGCCGCAGCCCGGGGTGTCCATCTACGGAGTGGTGAGCGACGACACCTCAGTCGACTCGTCGGCCACCTCTTCCACCGACTTTGTATCGACCCCATGACATACCCGCAGCGTCAGGGTGCAGCGCCGGGTCAGCGGGCGCCGTACCCCACGATCTTCAACTGGGCGTTCATCTCTCGCTCGGAGATAGAGACCCCGCCCTCCTCATTGCCGCCGATGGTGATGAGCTTGCCGTGGTCGATTGCCAGCATGTAGTTGGTGTGATGCCCCCACGGTGAAGTGGGCTCATAAATGACCACATCACCCAACTTCGGGGTGTATCCAGACCCAACCGGACGCCATGCCCCGGCTTTTTGCAAGGTTTCCGTCAACGTATACACCCCAGGGACTCGCCACCCACCGGTATGGATATTCGCGAACGGCCGACCGGATTCCTTGGCGATCCAGCTGACAAAATCAGCGCACCACTGTTCTTCGATTCCCTCAGAATAATGTTTCCCAGGGCGTTGCGCCTGATATTCGACCTTGGCCGTGGCCAGGAAGGCCTTCTGTCGCGGCGACAGTGCCGCCTCGTCGATCGGCGGGAACGGCCGATGCCGCGGGTCAGTAGTGGCCGGGCGCTCCGGCGTCGATCCCAGGGCGGGGACCGTCCCCGTCCACGCGCACCCTGACAGAGACAAGGCCGCCAAGACCAGGACCACGGTGGCGTGACGACCTCCTGCCCACCGTTGATGCCCCATCTGCTGCCTGCCTCCCCGACTCGTCCCCTTCGGGACATTGCTGGGACAGCTTACGACCGGTCAGCCTGCGCCGGAGGCGCATTGGATCAGATCTTTCCTGGTGGAAGCGATACACCGGGCCAACCAAGTCGCCCCAACCTGATCAAAAGGTTCCACCCGGTCTCGGACCTGGACCCACAGCTGGTCGGCGGTCCGCCGTACCGAATCCACCATCTCTGGGGGGTAGCCATAGCGGACGCGATGCTCAGCGAACTCATCTTCGTCGTCGATCCAACACCGACCGTGATCCCGCACCACATCAAGATCCATGTCAAGACAATCCAGGCGCCACTGATGAGGCGCTAAGCAACGCCACTGTGGAGTATCGGTCAGATCGACGTACACGTCAGCGCTGAACTGAGGACCGGGTGCGTTGAACGTCGCCACGTAATTCCCCACGAAAGGCACCAGCACCACCCAGTGCGCCCCGGGAACAACCGTGCGCCCCGGACGCCGACAGATGTCATCCGGCCACCCCGCTAGCCAAATCCCCAGGTCGTCAGCGCCTAAGGTCACCAGCTCGTACTCCCAGTGGGGGCTGGCATCAAACTTGCGAAAACACATTTTCACCACCGAACCCACCCGTGGCAGCGGTACCGTCGTCTCACACATTGCACCGTTCCTGGACAACCGTTCGAATACGCCTATCACCGTCAGGCCATGACGGCATATTGTCAGACCCATGCCCTCCGCCGACGACGCTTCCGACGCACGCCGCCGCATCCCCCGTACCGACGACCTCCTCGCCGCTCCGGAACTGCACAGCGCGCGACAACGGGTCGGTACGGCGGTGGTCAGGTCGGCCATCGTCGAAGCTCAGGAAGCCGCCCGGCGGGGTCAGATCGCCCCGGAGGACGTCCTGGCCGCTGCGGTCGAGCTATCCCAATCCCACAGTGGTCACCCTTGCACGATGCAGCCGGTCCTCAATGCGACCGGCCTCGTCGTACATCCAAACTTAGGTCGGGCTCCCTTGTCTCGTACAGCTCTTGACGCAGTCACCATGGCGGCGGGCTACGTCGACGTCGAATACGACATCACCACCGGCAGTGCGGGCACGCGGGGCGAGGGCGCCCGCACCGCCCTCCTCGCCGCCTGCCGGGGCGCCCAGGACGCGCTCGTTGTCAACAATGGCGCTGCCGCACTCACCCTCGCTGCCGCGACATTCACCGCCGACGACCCCGGGCTGATCTCCCGCGGCGAAATGATCGAGACCGGCGATGGGGTGCGCATCCCCGAGTTGCTCGGCTGCACCGGTGCCACCACCGTCGAAGTGGGCACCACCAACCACACCACCATCACCGATTACGCCCAAGCTGCGGCCCGGCTCACCCGCGATCTGTCCGGTGGACGAGACCGGCACGGTCGTCGGGAACACACGCCCCGCAGCAGTGGACTCGGCGCCATCTGGAAGATCCACTCCACCGCCCATCGGATCGAAGGATTCACCGCCAGCGCAGGCATCGCCGAACTCGCCGAACTCGCCGCAGAAATCGCCGCCCCCCTCATCGTCGACATTGGCAACGGACTGATCGCACCAGATCCCGCTCTCCCCGACGAAACCGACGCCGCCACGGTCCTCTCCCAAGGTGCCGACCTAGTCATCTTTTCTGGCGACAAATATCTTGGCGGCCCACAATCCGGCATCATCCTGGGCCGCTCCGACCTGGTCGAACGGATGCGTCGCCACCCCTTACAACGTGCGATGCGCGTGGACAAACTCGCCCTAGCCGCTCTCGAAGCCACCCTGCGTGGCCCCGAACCCCCCGTCACCACCTACCTTCGGGTGTCCACCCAAGAACTACACGCCCGCACCGCCCGTCTCGAATCGGATCTGCGCACCCTCGGTCTGACCAGCACCGAGATCCAGATCGTCACCGTAGACGGGCTCATCGGCGACGCCCCTGGACAAGCCTTGCCAGGCGTTGCGCTGGCCCTGCCCGAAGCCTTCGCCGAAGCGCTGCGCCACCCCAGCCAACCCAAACTCCCCACGGTCGTCACCCGGATCGAATCCGGACGATGCCTGCTCGACCTGCGATGCATCGACGCCTCAGACGAGGACAACCTGCGCGAGGCGCTCTATGCGGCCTCCGTGCAGATCGGCATCGTGCGAGCCGACGCGCTCCCGGCCGGACGCACTCACAGCACCGTCCGGGCTGTCACCTCAACACGGTCGACCACCGAGCAGAGCCTGCGAGCAGAGATCACCTCCCGCAGCGACAACGACGGACCCCGCGAGCACACCACTGGCCGCTCTGACTACGCCCCGCTGAGTGACGCCAGCGGACGCCGATCCCGTCACGCCACCGAAGACCCCGCCCCGCTGCCTGCGGCCCCCGCAGCTGCTGCGCCCCCCTCTCGCCTTGACCTTCCCCCCGCCCGGCCCGCCGCGGACAGCTCCCCCGCAGCAGCCACCGATAATCCCCCCATGGACCTCTATCAGCGGCTCCAAGAAGAACTCCATCGGCTCAACCCCAGCGCCGCCGCACACTTTGATCGCCCCCAACCTCCCGCCACACCGGATTACGGCCGGACAGCGAACGACCTGCGCTACCAAGACCCCACCCCGACACTGCCCCCGGACCTTTACGGTCGCACCGCCGCTGAGTCCCGCTCCCACCACGACCCCAATCCGGCGTCCCGGCAGGAACGGCGCCGCCGAGACCCTTCATCCACCCCGTCATACCTCCTCCCAGATGACAGTTCCCGCGGCGACTCCATTCCGGCCCCGCCCCCAGTGCCGGTAGAAATCCGTCCGGACAGCACCCCACCCCGCGTCGTCGTCGTCGACCCCTTCACCGCCGGAGTGGCCTCGTTGGCCAGCAGCATGCCCCCGATGCCGCCGCTTCCGCCGTTGCCACCGTACAACCGCCCGCTCAACGGTTCCTGAGGATCCGGTGAACGTCGCTGCCCACCCCGACCAGGCGCACATCGTCGCCACCGCCGGACACCCCGGTCACGGCAAAACAGCCTTGGTCCATGCGCTGACCACCGCGCATCCCCACCCGATGGACCCCGCCGCGTCCCCCAGCGACGGACACCTCTGGACACGACTAGCCGACGGTGCTCCCCTCGCTCTCGTCGACCTCCCCGGCGGCCCGGAACACACCGGCACGATGCTCGCCGGGCTGTGCACCAGCCCAGCG
This sequence comes from Austwickia sp. TVS 96-490-7B, assembly GCF_019331795.1. GTDB lineage: Bacteria > Actinomycetota > Actinomycetes > Actinomycetales > Dermatophilaceae > Austwickia. The sequence continues at coordinate 552,705 of NZ_JAHPZL010000007.1, read as the reverse complement.
GTGCTCTTCGTCGTCGCTGCGGACCAGGGTTGGCACCACCAGTCCCAGGATCACCTCGACATGATCGATGCACTCCGTCTATCCCGCGGAGTGCTGGTCGTCACCCGCACCGACCTTGCCGGACCAGAACGCACCGCACAGACGCTCTTAGACGCTCGTGCTCGGCTGGCGGTCACCAGCCTCGGAATCGTCGAAACGGTGACCTGCTCCGCTCGCACCGGCGACGGCATCGACGACGTTCACGCCGCGCTCGGCCGGTTGGGAGCGTTGACCACGCCGCAACGCGTCGACAGCCGTGCTCGACTGTGGATCGACCACGTCGACACCGCTGAGGGTGGGGCCACCACCGTCAGCGGCACCCTGGTCGGCGGGGTCATCCGCGCCGGAGAAGCCCTGGACCTGCTGCACAGCACCAGCGGCAGTGGTGCCCACCCCACCCGCCATCGGGTGCAGATCCATCGACTCCGTCATCACCAGATCACCACGCACGCGCAAGCCCCAACCCGGCTCAGCATCGACCTCGCCGAGGCCCCGCCCTGTCTGATCCACCCCGGTGACACCCTGCTCAGCCCCGACACCTGGCGCGCCACCGACGTCCTCGACGTCCGACCCCACACTCCAGTGGCCACTCTCCCAGAGCACGGGACCCTTCATCTGGGTAGCGCTGCCGTCCCCACCCGCATTCACCCGGGGACCGGGCAGCACCTGCGACTCCAGCTCGACCATCCCCTTCCCCTCACCGCAGGTGATCACGCCGTGCTGTGCCTCAACGACGCCACGACCGGCACCGCGAGACTGCTCGGGCTGGATGTGCACGACGTAGCGCCGCCCCACCGCGGACCCGCCTCGACACCACCACCGACCTCGGAAGGGCCAGTCCTGATCCTGGGAGGCACTGGCGAAGCGCGCGCCCTCGCTGACGCCTTGACCGCTCTCGGCCAGCCCTTCTTGTCTTCTCTCGCTGGCATCGTCACCGACCCGATCCTGCCTGTCGGAGACGTCCGAGTCGGCGGATTCGGTGGTCCCACCGGACTGGCCCAGTACTTGCGGGAGCATGGGGTCGCCGCGGTCGTCGATGCCACCCATCCCTTTGCCGCCAGGATGACGGCCCATGCTGCCTCGGCATGCCACGCCGCGGATGTGCCACTGCTCCGACTTCAACGGCCCAGCTGGTCCACCCATCCTGGCGCAGAGTCGTGGACATGGGTGGACTCTCACACTGAAGCAGGCGAGACAGCCGCACGACTCGGCCACCGGATCTTCCTGACCACAGGGCGCAAAACCCTCAGCGACTTCCTCGCCGTCCCCGCCATGACCACCTGCGAGGTCCTCGCCCGGCTCGTCGAGCCTCCGGACCTAGAGCTTCCCCCCACCTGGCGAATCCTGCGCTCTCGTGGGCCGTTTAGCTGCGCTGACGAGATCGCCCTGCTCCGTAAGGAACAGATCGACGTCCTCGTCACCAAAGACTCCGGCGGTCCCTCCACCACAGCCAAGCTCGACGCCGCCGCCGCTCTGCGTCTGCCCGTGATCGTCGTACGTCGTCCCCCACTGCCCGCCGGGATCACCCAGGTCGCTGAGGTCACCGACGCGACAGCATGGGTCGCCCAGACGACAACCCACTGAGTCTGCGCAGGTCTCAAGGCACTCTCGCCTGGCGGCTAGGCCGTCACACCGTCCGTCTCGGCCAGGTTGTCTCCCGGGCACGCCACGATCCCTGCCAGGACATCCAATCCGGCCACCTCACCGACCACCGTGACAGCCGGGGCACCCAAGCCCTGCTCAGCGACCGCTTGGGCGATCCCATCCAAAGGAGCTCGCACCACCCGCATTGTCGGTAACGCTGCATCGGCGATGGTGGCTGCCGGGGTGTGCGCAGGCATTCCCACCGCGAGGAGTTCCTCAGCGATGGCAGGCAAGGCGTGGACGCCCATCATGATGACCAACGTGGTCCCCGATTGCGCTAGTCCCCGCCAATTCACGGTAGAAGCCTGATGACCTGGCGGGACGTGCCCAGTGACGATCGTCACCCCCTGGGTGAGTTCCCGGTGCGTGACCGGAATACCGGCCAGCCCTGGACCGGCGATCGCTGAAGACACCCCCGGCACGACTCGCACCGGGATACCAGCGGCAGCGCAGGCCAAAGCTTCCTCGCCGCCCCGGCCAAAGACGAAATTGTCGCCGCCTTTGAAGCGCACCACTCGACGGCCAGCGAGCGCATGCTCCACGAGGATGTCGTTAATGCGTTCTTGGGAGGTGTGCCGGCCTCGGGGGATCTTGCCGACGTCGACCAACACAGCTGACTCGGGGGCTTCGGTCAACGCGGATAACGGCGCCAAACGGTCATAGACCACGACATCGGCGGCGCGTAGTTCCTGGATCGCGGCGAGGGTGAGCAGATTCGGATCGCCGGGGCCCCCGCCGACGAGGATCACTTCTCCGATGACTGATCCGTCGGCTGTGCCGGTGGCTCCCCCGGCGAGGGTCGCCGAGTCGGTCCTGTCGCGGCAGGTGAGGACGAGATCGTAGGCGCTCAGGTCAGGGTCGGTGACAGCGCGGGCCAGGCCGCGCTGGACCACATCGTCTAATGAGGTCGTCGGTGTGGCAGTGCAGACGTGGACGTCGGCTCCAGCCTGGATCAACGCATGGACCTGTGCGGGCAGTCCCGGGCCGTCACCGATCACCAGGACCACCTGGTCGGCTACGTCGAGACGCACTGAACCGCTCACCACTCGATTCCCTTCTGGCCCTTTTGACCCTCGTCAAAAGGATGTTTGATCTTCGTCATTTCGGTCACGATCGAGGCGATCTCCACGAGCTGCGCAGGGGCTTGTCGACCGGTCACCACCACGTGTTGCTGGCCGGGTCGCTCCCGCAGCGTGGTGACAACGTCATCGATGTCTACCCACCCCCAGTTCATGGGGTAGGTGAATTCGTCGAGGACGTAGAGGTCGTGGGTGTGCGCGGCGAGTCGACGTTTGACCTCGGCCCATCCGTCCGCCGCTGCGGCGGCATGATCTGCCTCATCGCCGCTCTGACGTGTCCATGACCAGCCGGATCCCATCTTGTGCCATTCGACCGGTCCCCCCTCGCCGGTCTGTTCGTGCAACTGTCCTAATCGTTCCAGGACAGTTTGCTCGCCGATCCGCCATTTCGCACTTTTGACAAATTGGAAGACTCCGATGGACCAGCCCTGATTCCAGCCGCGCAGCGCCAGCCCGAATGCAGCCGTGGATTTCCCCTTGCCTTCACCGGTGTGCACGGCCAGGATCGGCCGCTGCCGCCGCTGCCGGGTGCTCAGGCCGTCTTGCGGGTCGACAGTGATGCGCCCTTTCATGTCAGGCCACGTCCTTTCCGGTACGGCGGCCGGCACCGCGCAGTGCGACGGCATACCGGTCATGGTGGTTGTCGTGGCGATCCGACGTCGGGGCGTGACGGTCGTGGGTCCGTTCATGGACGACGCCGACCAGGGTGTCTGCGGCGACCTGGTCTAGTCGGAGGTGTTCGGCGCCCAACCGGACGGCGAGGTTCGCGGCTAAACCGAGGCGAATTCGTCCGGACTCGGTGTCCACGACCACCACGTCGGTCCTCGTGTGACGGAATGCGTCAGCGACGTGGTGGGCTCGGGCCAGAGCGTGCGCACCGGCGGTGGCGCGGCCGTCGGTGACCAGCACGACCAGGGCGCGTCGGTCCGGTTCACGGATTTTTTCTACGGCGAGAGTGCGGGCGGCTTCCATGAGCCCTTCCGCGAGTGGGGTGCGACCGCCGTGTGGGAGATCGGTGAGTCGAGCGGCGGCAGCGTCTACTGACGAGGTGGGCGGCAACACGAGGTGGGCGTCTTCACCGCGGAAGGTGATCAGGCCGACCTTGTCGCGACGCTGGTAGGCGTCTAGCAGCAGCGCCAGGACGGCGCCCTTGACGGCGCCCATCCGCCGACGGGCCGCCATCGACCCGGATGCGTCAACGACGAAGAGCACGAGGTTGGCTTCTCGCCCCTCGGTGCGAGCCCGCCGTACGTCGTCGTGACGCAATCGCATCGTGTCACCAGCGTCGCGGCCACGAGACCGTTGGTATGGCGCTGCTGCTCGGATCGTGGCAGGTAGATGGACCGGCCCCATTCCGGCCTGGCCGCGCCGACGGGAGGACGCTCCTCGAGGTGCGACCCCGACGACCTTGCCAACGCTGGTCGCAGCTCGGCTGCGGCGACCAGCGACACCTCGTCCAGTGCCGCGTGCTGTGATCAGTCTGGCCCGGTAGGGGGAGTCGGCCTCAGCGATACCTGTTGCGGTGACGCCGCGCGGAGTGGGTTCGCCGAGAGGGTCCTCGTGGGGTGGTGAGGCTGCCGGTCCAGTGGGGTCGTCGAACCGGTCGTGCGGGGCGGCGGTGGTGCCTTCCGGGCCGCTACCGGGGGTGTCGGCGGGGCGGGGGGCCGCAGGCGGGGGAGTTGCGTCGTCTGCGCCGTCTGTCTCGCTGGGTTCGCCGGGTTCGGTCCCGTCTGGGCTGGACGGCTCCGACGGTCCCTGCGGGTCGGACGGGCCGGGATCTGGGTCGTCGTCCGGACCGGATTGCTCCAGCAGCGCATCAAGCAGGTCCTCGTCCAATCCGGGCGCATCAAAGGGATTACGGCGACGACGGTGCGGCAAGGCCAGCCGCGCTGCGGCTCGGATGTCTTCCTTCGTGACCCGGTCTCGACCACACCAGGCGGCGTGGGCGACTGCAGCTCGGGCGGTGACCAGGTCAGCGCGCATCCCGTCGACGTCGAATCCGGCGCAGACCTGCGCGATGGTCAAGAGGGCCCGCTCCCCCAAGGTGACCCGACGTACCAGCTCTTGGGCGGCGATGATCCGGTCCCGGAGCGCGCGCTGATCGGGGGCGAACTGAGCGGTGAAAGCAGCTGGGTCGGCATCGAAAGCCATCCGTCGGCGCACCACGTCCACGCGCACCTGTGGCTCTCGGGGTGCGGTGACTTCAGCGGTGAGGCCGAACCGGTCAAGCAGCTGGGGTCGCAGCTCCCCTTCCTCCGGGTTCATCGTGCCGATGAGCACGAGCCGGGCCGCATGGGTCAGGGAGACCCCTTCTCGTTCGACGGTGCACCGCCCCATGGCCGCGGCATCCAGCAGCAGGTCCACCAGATGGTCGTGGAGCAGGTTGACCTCGTCGACGTAGAGGATCCCGCGATGTGCCGCAGCGAGCAGCCCCGGCTCGAATGCTGCCCGCCCCTCCCCCAGTGCTTGTTCCAGGTCGAGCGAACCTACGACTCGGTCCTCGGTCGCCCCGACAGGCAGCTCAACGAGCCGAGCTGGCCGGGACCGGGTCGGCCCACTGACAGGATGGGGTCCGTCCGGACAGGTCGGGTCGGGATCCGCAGGGTCACAAGCGAACCGGCACCCATCGACTACCTCTTGATCGGGGAGTAGCGAGGCCAAAGCCCGGACCGCCGTGGACTTCGCGGTGCCCTTTTCTCCTCGCACCAGCACTCCCCCGATCTGTGGAGAGATCGCCACCAACAGCAGCGCCAGACGCATGTCATCGGCGCCAACCACGGCTGAGAAGGGATAGGTGCTCATGGGCGCCTCCTGCGGGTGCCTCGCCCGCGGTATGGGACGGGCCGGTCCGGGGGATCCGAGACCGGCGGCGACAACGGACGTCCTGGCTCACGATGCATCGACACCGCTCACAGTGGCGGGACCGCTCCGGACTCACACCGGATTCCTCCCCCGTCGCCGCCTCAGATTCTCGCACGCACGTCAGCACCCCCCGCTCGGTCCGACCGTGATGTCGAGGGCCTCCGCTTCCGGCGGAAAGGGGTAAGGTCGGCCAGCGTGATCGACGTCGTAGGTGTGGGGGCAGCGGGACTGCCACCGGCGGGGACGCCGGAACGATCTGTGATCGACTCCGCCGAGGTGATCCTCGGCGGTCGCCGACACCTGGAACTTTTGCCGCCCACCCATCCAGCTCGTCGGCTGCCCTGGCCATCTCCGCTGCGTCCAGGTCTGCACGAGCTGCTCAGCGACCTTCCTGATCAGCGAGTAGTTGCCCTGGCCAGCGGCGATCCGATGGTCTCCGGGATCGGGTCCACTCTCGTCGACATCCTCGGCGTCCAGGCGGTGAGAATCCACCCTGCGGTGTCATCGGTAGCGTTGGCCCGCGCCCGAATGGGCTGGTCTGCGGAATCCACCAGCACGGTGACCGTCGTCGGGCGAGGGACCAACCGGCTGCGCCGCGACCTGCATCCTCGCGCGAAACTGGTGGTGCTGCTTTCCGGCCCGCAGGATGTCGCCGACATTGCAGGCTTGGCAACGCAATGCGGTTATGGCCCGTCCCAGCTCACGGTGTTTGGCGATCTGGGAACAGCTGAGGAGTCCCGTCGCACCGAGACCGCGCAACACTGGTCGGAGCAGCCACCGACCGGGTTGCCCGCTCTGTGTCTGCTCACGATTGAGGCCTGCAAGGACCTGAACGTCCCGGTGATGTCCACCGCCGGGGGGCTTCCTGACCAGACCTTCGACAACGACGGCCAACTCACTAAACGACATGTCCGCGCCACCGCTCTGGCTCATCTCGCCCCCACCCCTGGGGACCTGTTGTGGGACTTGGGCGCTGGCGCCGGATCGATCGGGATCGAATGGGCCCGCCATCATCCGCGTAACCAGACCGTCTCGGTGGAACGCCACCCGGAGCGGGCCGCTCGCATCGTCCGCAACGCCCACACCTGCGGTGTGGCCGACCGGGTGACGGTGGTGCACCGAGCCGTCGACGATTTCCTCGCAGACCAGGCTGCCGACACCCCGGTAACGGGACGGCAGGTCCCTCCGGACGCGATCTTCATGGGCGGTGGCGCCCGTGAGGCCACCGTGGCGGCGGCGTACGACCTGCTCACCCCGGGCGGCCGGATCGTCGTGCACGGGGTGACCGCGGAGACTGAGACGTTGTGCGTGCAGGCCTATCGTCGATGGGGTGGTGAAATAGCCCGGATCGCGGTGGAAACCGCTGAACCCATCGGTGCTTTCCTGGGCTGGACCCCAGCCCGCACCGTGGTGCAGTGGAGCGCCGTCAAACCTGACCAGGAGATCTCGTGACCGTCCATTTCATCGGCGCCGGGCCAGGGGCTGCCGATCTGCTGACATTACGGGCGGTGCGATTGCTCCGTGCCAGCCCAGTGTGTCTCTATGCGGGCACTTATATCGGTGCCGATGTCCTTTCGCATTGCCCCTCAGAAGTGGAACTGGTCGATACCCAGCATTTGGATCTAGATCAGATCACTCAGCTTCTCGTCGAGGCCCATTCCCGTGGCCTGGATGTCGCCCGACTATGCTCCGGCGACCCCTCGGTTTTCTCTGCGGTGGCGGAGCAAGGACGGCGCTTAGACCGCGTCGGCGTGCCCTGGGATGTCACCCCTGGCGTGCCGGCGTACGCGGCCGCAGCGGCATTGTTGAGCCGGGAGCTGACCGTCCCGGAGGTCACCCAGAGTGTGGTGCTGACCCGCACCCAGCACGTGTCCACCGTGATGCCGGAACGGGAGGCACTGTCCAATTTCGCTCGAACTCAAGCCACATTGGTGCTGCACCTGTCGATCCGGCATGTCCGTCGCCTGGCAACAGAACTGATCGAGGAGTACGGCGACGACTGTCCGGTGGCGGTGGTCAGCCGGGCCGAGCAACCGGAGCAGTTGGTGTTGCGGGGCACGTTGAGCGATATCGCTGATCAGGTGGAGGCGGCGCAGTTGCGTCAAGCCGCGGTGATCATCGTGGGGTGGGCCTTAGATGCAGAGCACTTCGCGGAGAGTCACCTGTACGGCGACCGCTGTCGAGCGCGGTGATCCGAGGCCGGGGAAGGTCTCAAAGTGATACAGAATCACTCAGATTGTTCCAATGTTGTTGAACGATCGTCAGACTGGCAGTCGTCGTGAACGCACTGCACTCACTTCCCCCGGACCACTGTGATCCAAGGAGGCATCATGCGTGTCCGTATCCGGGTTGCCGCAGCAGCCGCCGCCGTACTCCTCCCTCTCACCGCCGCAACCGCCGTCGCCGCCCCGACACCAACACCGGCCCCGGCACCACCCAAGCCCGCACCGACTGGCCCCACCTCGATCGTCGACGTTCTGGGTAAAGGGTCGCCTGGAGGCTACCTGCGCGACGCCCAAGGACGTCAGGTCATCCTGCGTGGCTTCAACACTGACGGCCGGGTCAAAGTCTCTGATGACTGCATGCCCGCTTATACCGCCAAGGACATCGCCCGCGAACACCAAGACATGGGCACCAATGCTGTCCGTCTGCTCATGCAGTGGCGCTGCGTCGAACCCCAACCAGGCACATACGACAACGCCTACCTAGACCGAGTAGAGAAACTGGTCGCCGATTACAACGCCCACGGCATGACCGTCCTGCTCGACATGCACCAAGACGTCTACAGCGTCCACGCGACCCCAGGCAGCGACGCCGGAAACGGGGCCCCCGCCTGGGCGGTGCACATGGATGGCAAGCCCGTCCCGAAGAAAAAACAATGGTGGGAGTATTACGTCACCCCCGGCGTGATCCGGGCCTTCGATAACTTCTGGAACAAGTACGGCAACCACCCCGAGCTGGCCGAGCACTACGCCAAGATGTGGGGGCACGTCGCCAGCAGATTCGCCCACCATCGTGGAGTCGTCGGTTATGACCTGATGAATGAGCCATACGCCGGGAGTTCCCTGCCGGGGACCGTCGAAAAAGGGCCCCTCAGCGACCTTTATCAAAAATGTGTCAACGAGATCCGTAAAACGGATAAGGACAGCTGGGTTTTCCTCGAAGCCACTGCCTTCGGGACAAACTTCGGTCGTGCTTCTGAGCTACGCCGCCTCACCGATCCCCGCCCCGGCGCACCCAAGATCGGGTATGCCCCCCACCTGTACCCGCTCGGCAGTGAAGGCGGCTTGGCGTCAGCTTCGGTCCCCGGAGCAAAGGGCGTGGTTTCCCTATGGCAAGCCAGAGTCCGCGATCAAGCCCGGCGGCTTTCTCCAGACAACACCACCGTGCCGCTGATCCTCGGCGAATTCGGCATGGACACCACTAAATCTGGGTCTATCGGCTACCTGGAACATGTTTTGACCAAGGTCGGCGAAATGGGCGCAGGCGCCCTGTATTACGCTTCCGACCCCGGCCCGTGGGGTCCATACGAGAAAGACGGCACGCCCCGCAACCTGCAAAAGACGATGGCCAACTGCTTCGTTCCTGTCGCCTCTGGCAACATCCGTTACCAGAAGACCACCCCCACGGCCTGCACCCTGCAGATCACCACCCGCCCCGGCACCACCCAGGTCTATCTGCCCCGGGGCACGTTCTCTGCAGTCACCGTCAGCGGCGCCACCATCACCGGTTGGGATCCCCGCTCGCGCATCCTGTCGATTCAGATTCCTGAAGGACACGAGAAACTCGTCACCGTCACCGCTGGCGGCACGTACAAACTCTGAGAGACGGCCGGTGTGGCTCACCCCTGACTGGGGGGAGCCACACCGTCAGCTCACGCTCACCGCACGCAGCTCGTTACTCCTGCGGGACATAACGGGCGGTCCACACTCGACCAGCCGCATCCACCGAGGTGCCCCTCGACCCCACGATGAGCAGACATTTCATGTCGATCGTCTGGGGATCCAACTCACCGAGCGTCGTCACCGTCAACGACTCCTCAGCCCGCCCCACATCCCGACCAACGACCACAACGGCCTCCGGGCCTCGCTCCGCCAGCAAGATGTCCCGGGCTGCACTGATCTGCTCCGTTCGACTGCGCGACGCCGGATTGTAGATCGCCACCACCAGATCGGCGCGCGACACCGCCCGCAACCGCTGGGCAACGACCTCCCAGGGCTTGAGCCGATCTGACAACGAGAGCACCGCAAAATCTCCACCCAACGGAGCGCCAGCCCGCGCCGCGACCGCCTGCGCCGCTGTCACCCCTGGCAACACCCGCACTGGCACCACGGCGTACGGCGTCCCGTCTTCAGCTGACCCGCAAGCTGCTTCGAAGACCGCTGAGGCCATCCCAAACACCCCGGCGTCCCCGCCGGAGACCACCGCGACGCGTTCCCCCCGCAAGGCCAAATCCAACGCCAACCGAGCCCGGTCAACCTCCACGGTGTTACCCGATGCATGTCGCTGCAAACCCACCCGCTGCGGCACCCGGTCGACGTACGGCGCATAACCCACGACGTGCTCGACCTGTGACAAAGCGGCCGATACCTCCGGGGTGAGCCACTGATCCGGCCCTGGGCCCAATCCCACCACCACGAGCTCCGCCGGAGTAGGCACCGCCTGCGCGGTGAGCTGCTCAGCAGCCAATGCTGCGGCTTGAGCGGCCCGGCCCGCCGCATCCGCGCGCACATCCCGACCGACCATCACCACCATCGACATATATGGCACCCCTGCCGGGTCCACCTCACGCACCGGTGCCACCCGCTGCGCCTGACGGGAGGCAAACTCGACATACCAGGCGTCATCCAACCGTCCTGCCTGACGCAACGCCTCAACAACCCCGGGGAACGTGCGCCCCAGTTTCATCACCACCGCCGCATCAGTATCTGCTAACCGGCGCGCCAACTCCGGCACCGGCAACGTCCCCGGCAGGATCGTCACCACATCCTCATGGCGGCACAACCCCTTCGCCAACGCCGCCGTCGACCCGGCAATCCCCGTCACCCCGGGGACCACCGTCGCTTCACATCGCGCAGCCAACCGATCATGCAGATACATGTACGACCCGTAAAACATCGGATCACCCTCAGCGAGCACCACCACATCTCGCCCCGCATCCAGGTGCTCCCCGATCCGATGCGCCCACGCATCGTAGAACTCCTCGATCGCGCCGTAATAGCCCCCAGGATGATCTGTCGTCCCGGTCGTCACCGGATAGATCATCAACTCCTCCACCTGATCCCCGCGCAGGTACGGCGCCGCAATCGCCCGAGCACCGCTCCGCCCCGACGGGCCGGAATGGAAAGCCACCACATCGGCCTCGGCGATGAGCCGAGCCGCCTTGACCGTCACCAGCTCCGGATCACCCGGACCGACGCCCACACCCCACAGCCGCCCCGGACGCATCACCGCGCCTTCCTGCTCGCCACGACTGGCCACACTCACAGGATCTCCTCCGACCTCGCCAAAGCGTTCACTGCAGACGCCGCCATCGCCGATCCGCCCCGACGACCGTGTACCACCAACCACGGCACACCGTAGGGATTGGCAGCCAACGCCACCTTGCTCTCCGCGGACCCGACAAAGCCCACTGGAATCCCCACAATGGCCGCTGGGGTCGGCCCCCCGTCAGCGATCTGCTCCAATACATGAAACAACGCCGTCGGGGCGTTGCCTACGGCCACCACCGCACCCGCCAATCGCGGGCCCCACAAGGACACCGCTGCCGCCGCCCGCGTCGTCCCCCACCGCTGGGCCAACTCCGCCACCCGAGGATCACGCAATGTGCACACCACGTCGTTATCCCGCGGTAACCGGGCCCGGGTGATCCCCGCCGCGACCATATGCGAATCCACGAAAATCGGCGCGCCCGCAGCTAATGCGCCACGCGCCGCCGACACCACATGAGGATGGAAAGCCAAGTCCTCGACCAGATCCACATCCCCAGCTGCGTGGATCATCCGCACCGCCACCGTGCGGGCCCCTTCCGGAAAACGTTCCAGTCGGGCCTCATCCCGGATCATCCCGAATGACCGCTCATAGATCTCCCGGCCCTCACGGCAGTAGTCATACCGAGACGAGGGTGCCTGCGCCGGCACGTCGGAGCGCACCAGCCCAGGACCCCACACCGGCTGCCCGCCAGCACCGACAACCCCGCCGCTGGTCACCGCGGGGTCCTCGTCACAGCGATCGCCGCATCCACCGACACCGGACGGACCAAATCCACATAGTCCCCGCTGGGTGCACCGCAGCGGCGCTCGCACGCACTGATATAAACGGTCCGGCCGTCTCCATCGATTTTGGAAACCAACTCGCGGGCGAAAGCGCGAGTATCCAGGTCCGCGCGAGCGCATCCTGGTGCGCCGGTGCAGGCGGCGACTCGGGCCCAGGCGGACATCTCGTCAGTCACTAGTCCGGCCTGTTCCAGGTCTAACAAGCGGCCGCTCACCTTGGGGATGACCAGGCTGCGCCACGGTGTCACGATCACGTCGCCGCAGTGGGCTTCCACAGCGACCTGCGCTACCGCCATGAACATGCCCCGGGTGAGCAGCCCCAAGGGCACCCCCACCATCGTGGCCACTGCGCCCTCTGCGCTGACGACTGCGCCCAGGCTCGGGCGTCGGGTCACCACGTGACGGTTGGTTTCGGTGGCGCCGGGAAGTGGTGCGGGCAGCGGCAGTGGAAGTTCCCGCACATGCCACGGGGCCGGGTCGATCGCCGCTCGAGCCACGAGGAAGGCCCGCGCCAGAGCGATCATCGCTGGTGCGGCGTGATCTGCTTGAACCGCCCATCCGTGGCGGATGTCACCGGCGTAGACCACGCCGTGGTCTGGGCCGTGGGCCTGGTAGGCCAGGTCGAATTGTTCACCGAGGACATCGCCTCGTCCGTCATCGACGACGACGAGGAAACGTCCGGGCAGCGCTGCCAGGTCGGGGTCAGCTTGGAGGGCTTCGTCGTACGCCGCAGCCACGTCGCGCACGTCGGCGTGGCCGGCGCCATCAATCCCGGAGAGCGGGGAGACGACGATGTTTCGGACTAATTCGTGGGATGGCGACGGGATGATCCCGGTGGCGCCGATCCGGTCGACTAAAGCTGCGGGTAGGGGGTTGACCACGCCGCGCAGCTGCACGGCACCTCGGCTGGTCAGCTGCACGGTCCCGTCGCCGAATTCTTCTGCCAACGAAATCAACTCGGCCAATGTCGATACCGAGATCGGTCGGCCACCGGTGCGCAACCGGACCAGCATCCCGTCGTTCGATCGGTAGGGACGCACCAATCCAGGACACCGATCCACCGGCACCTCGTGCGGCGTCGCCTGGGGCGACAGCGACTCGGGCATCATCGGATGCGCAGGAACTACGGGCGACATGAGGACGGACCTCCCAATCGGCGGGCCCGACGCACCGGGTGGTACGTCGTACTGGCGCGTCGTCAGGGTCTGCTCGCCACCGCGGGGGGACAGCACCAGCCGCTTTCGGCGATCTGAATCCCCGATGACTGCTGCCGACGTCATCCTGAACGGCCACCCGCATCAGGCTGCCCGAGCAGCCCCGAGGACCACGCCGGTCCCCTCCGACGGCCCCGTTGTCCTCAGGTGACCCGCCGCGTGAGAGGGGTCGCGCGGCGGGTCACCCGAGAACACGGGAACCAGCGCCGTCCACCCTAACCGTTCAGGCACGTCTCCCGCCCAGCCCTCAGCGCCACCGCGCACCGACCTGTACGTCGTTCCCTCCCCTCCCGACCAGGTAGCGTGACGCGCGGCGTCGTCGTCCGAGGAACCCGGTGTGAACCCGGGACGGTCCCGCCACTGTGAACCCCCGCATGTTCGGCTGCGTGCCGGATAGACAGGGGCGAGTCAGGAACTCGGCCCGACGTGACCTCCCTCGCTTGTCCGACCATCACCCTGCCGGGCGGTGGCGCCAGGCCCGACCCAGGGGCGGAGCACCCCGAAGGAGCACCCATGACGCGCATCGCGTTGCTGTCCACGTCCGACACTGACCTGCTGTCCGCCCGGGCGAGTGGCGCAGATTATGTCTACGCCAATCCCACCCGGCCGGGACCGGACCCCGAGCGCCCGGCTCACAGCGCCATGAAAGAGGTGTGGGAAGCGGCCGACGTGGTCGTCGTACGCATCCTCGGCGGGCCGCAGGATCTGTGCGAAGGTTTCCGGGCATTGCGGGTCCGGCCAGGCACCAGGATGATCGTCCTGGGCGGTGAGCAGACCCCGGATGCGGCACTGATGGAGCTGTCGACGGTGCCTGCTGGTGTCGTGGCCGAAGCGCACCGCTACCTGGCGTACGGCGGTCCCGACAATCTCCGTGAGTTGCACGCTTTCCTCTCGGACACGTTGCTGCTCACGGGGGAAGGTTTTGCGCCTCCGACGGCGCCCCCCGTGTGGGGCGTGTTGGATCGGCCCGCGCCTGGGCCGGTGCCGCCTGAGGTGGTCGACCGGACGGGATGTCCCACCCGACCTCGCATCGGCATTCTTTTCTACCGTGCGCAATACACCGCCGGGAATCACACTTATGTTCAGGCGTTGGCTGACGCGGTCGACGACGCCGGTGGGAGGGGCGTCCCTATTTTTGTGACCTCCCTGCGTGGCGCTTCTGCTGATTTATTGGCGCACCTCGGGGAATATGACGCGTTGATCACCACGGTGTTAGCCGCTGGCGGGACAGCCCCAGCTACGGCACAGGCCGGTGGGGACGACGAAGGGTGGGATGTGCGTGCACTGGCTGCCTTGGACGTCCCGGTGATCCAGGCGATGTGTCTCACCTGGGATCGCGGGTCGTGGGAGGGCGCTGACGACGGGATGAGTCCGCTAGATGTCGCCTCGCAGGTCGCCGTCCCAGAATTCGATGGTCGGATCATCTCAGTGGCGTTCTCATTCAAGGAAATCGACAGTGAGGGCTTGCCACGGTACGTCGCCGACCCGGAACGCTGTGCCCGGGTCGCTGGAATCGCTCTGGGGTATGCCCGGCTGCGCCACGTCCCGCCCGCTCAGCGGCGTATCGCGGTGGTCTTGTCGGCGTACCCGACCAAGCACTCCCGGATCGGCAATGCCGTCGGCTTGGACACTCCCGTCTCGCTGGTCAGGTTGCTGCGAGCGATGCGGGACGCTGGGTACGACGTGGGAGCGCCTGGAGAGATTCCCGGTCTTGACGAGTCTGCCTATGCCGAGCCGGTGCCGAAGGATCAGGAGCCGGTGGACCCTGACACCCGCGCCGGCAATGACCTGATCCACGCGCTGATCTCCGCTGGCGGACAGGACGAGGACTGGTTGACCAGTGATCAACTCGCCGGACAGCCAGTGCGGATTGACGCCACGACCTACCGCCAATGGTTTGCTGAACTGCCGGAAGAGTTGCGCGCTGACGTCGTCCAAGCCTGGGGGCAGGCACCGGGTGATCTTTTCGTTGATCGTTCTCCGGCAGCGCTAGCGGCTGACCCGGACGGGCAGATCGTGTCGGCGACGCTGCGGGCCGGGAACGTGGTGGTCCTCGTGCAACCGCCGCGCGGTTTTGGAGAGAACCCCATCGCGATTTATCACGACCCGGATCTGGCCCCGACCCACCACTATCTGGCGACGTACCGGTGGATTGAAGAGGCCTTCGGAGCGCACGCTGTCGTGCATGTCGGCAAGCACGGCAATCTCGAATGGTTGCCCGGCAAAACCTTGGCGCTCTCCCCCAGTTGTGGACCGGACGCGGCCTTGGGCAACACCCCGGTGATCTATCCCTTCCTGGTCAACGACCCCGGTGAGGGTGCCCAAGCCAAGCGGCGTGCCCACGCCACCATCGTCGACCACTTAGTCCCGCCCATGGCGCGCGCCGAGAGTTACGGCGACATCGCTCGGTTGGAGCAGTTGTTGGACGAATACGGCAATGTCTCGGTGATGGACCCGGCGAAGGCTCCAGCGCTGCGTGCCCAGATTTGGACGTTGATCCAGGCAGCGAAGTTGCATCAGGACTTGGGCGTGCAGGACATGTCAGTGGAGGATGCGGAGGCATTCGATGAGTTCGTGATGCATATCGACGGCTGGTTGTGCGAAGTCAAAGACGCCCAAATCCGTGATGGTTTGCATATCTTGGGTGCAGCGCCTCGGGGGGAGGCGCTGGTGAATTTGGTGTTGTCAATCCTGCGTGCCCGTCAGGTGTTTACCGGCGGCAGTGAGCCGGTGCCGGGGTTGCGTACGGCGTTGGGCTTGGATGAGGCGGTCCCGTCGAATGTCGAGCATCGGCTGGACCATATTGAGGAATTCTCTCGGTCGTTGATCACTGGTTTGGCTGAGCGGGACTGGGATGACAGTGATCTCACCGGGTTTGTTTGCGCGGCTTTAGAGCGTGCGCAGGCCGCAGATCCAGCGTTGGGTCAGGCGGTGGTCGGGGCCGATACGGCGGCGGTGGCGGCATCGTTGCGATTTGCTTGCCGTGAGGTGGTGCCCCGGTTGGTGCAGACCTGCGGGGAAATCGATGCGGTCTTGCATGCTTTGGACGGCGGATATATCCCGGCCGGTCCCAGTGGATCGCCGTTGCGGGGTTTGGTGAATGTGCTGCCGACCGGACGCAATTTCTACACCGTCGATCCGAAGGCCATCCCGTCCCGGTTGGCCTGGGATACCGGGTCAGCGTTAGCGGATGACCTATGTGCCCGTCATCTACGGGAAACCGGCAGCTATCCCCGCAGTGTGGGGTTGTCCGTGTGGGGCACATCGGCGATGCGGACCTCAGGTGACGATGTCGCCGAGGTGTTGGCGTTGCTGGGGGTGCGGCCGGTGTGGGATGAGGCGTCCCGTCGCGTTACCCGGTTGGAGGTGGTCCCGGTGGCTGAGTTGGGGCGGCCACGAGTCGACGTGACGGTGCGGATCTCCGGGTTCTTCCGGGATGCGTTCCCGCACGTCATTGCCTTACTGGACGATGCGGTGCACCTGGTGGCGGGGTTGGATGAAGCTCCGGAGGACAACTACGTGCGGGCGCATGTGGAGGCGGACCTGGCGGCGCCGGGGTCGCATGGTGATCGGCGACGGGCGACGACCCGCATTTTCGGGAGTAAACCGGGGACGTACGGCGCAGGGATCTTGCAGTTGGTGGAGTCCGGGACGTGGCGTGATGACGCCGATATCGCTGAGGTGTACGCCACCTGGGGTGGATACGCCTACGGCCGTGACCTGGACGGGGTGCCAGCACGAGGTGACATGGAGACGGCGTTCCGCCGGATCCAAGTGGCGGCCAAAAACATCGACACCCGTGAGCATGACATCGCTGACAGTGACGACTATTTCCAGTATCACGGTGGGATGGTGGCCACGGTCCGGGCGTTAACCGGCAGCGAACCGGCGGCGTACGTGGGTGATTCGACAACACCTGAAGCGGTGCGCACCCGGTCGTTGTCGGAGGAGACGGCACGGGTGTTCCGGTCACGGGTGGTCAATCCGCGATGGTTGTCGGCGATGCGTCGGCACGGCTATAAGGGCGCCTTCGAGATGGCGGCCACAGTGGATTACCTGTTTGGTTTCGATGCGACAGCCGGGGTGGTCCAAGACTGGATGTACGAGTCGTTGGCGCAGGAATACGTCCTGGACGAGACCAACCAGGAGTTCTTGCGAGACGCCAACCCGTGGGCGTTGCATTCGATGGTGGAGCGGCTCCATGAAGCCGCGGAACGTGGTCTGTGGGAGGAGCCCGATCCAGCGGTGATGGACCAGCTGCGGCAGGTCTTCCTCGAGGTGGAGGGCGACCTGGAAGACGGCGTCGGACGCTGAACGCCGTCCGGTGATCAGGTGTCGGCCCGCTGCAGGATGTAGCGGGCCGACACTCGGGTCAAGGGTGTCGCAGCAGGTAGGTGTCCATCACCCAGCCGTGGCTCTCCTTCAGGGCGGCGCGCAGGGTGCGGAGTTCGTCGGCGAGATCGCCGAGGCGGCCGGATCGAAGTTCCTCGCGCTCGGACCCCAGATAGGCTCC
Source organism: Austwickia sp. TVS 96-490-7B (assembly GCF_019331795.1). Taxonomy (GTDB): domain Bacteria; phylum Actinomycetota; class Actinomycetes; order Actinomycetales; family Dermatophilaceae; genus Austwickia. Next base: position 535,079 of record NZ_JAHPZL010000007.1, on the reverse strand, counting down.
CCAATAGATCCACAGGTCGGGGTGGGTGGCGGCGAGTTCGGTGCAGCGTAGGTAGCCGTCGAGCATCACGACGATGTCGCCGAGGTCCGCGCCGTGGGCGGCGTACTCCTGGAGGAGTCTGCGACCGGTCGTGATATGGACGGGGTGACCGATGCGGTTGAGGTGGATGCGGTGCCGAGCAGCGAGCAAGGAGACGGCACCGATCCCGGGAATGACGTGACAGTCCAGAGAGATTCGCTCGGCAAGGGCGTCGACGATGCGCAAGGTGGAGTCGTAATACGCCGGGTCACCCCAGACAAGGAAACCGATGACGTCGTCCTCGGGCAGGTCGCGCAACACGGCCTCGTAGGCGTCGACGCGCGCCCGATGCCAGTCGCGGACCCCGGTGGCATAGGCAGTGGCGTCGCGGGTGGCGTCTGGTCCTCGATCGGGGTCGGGCACGGCGATGACGCGTGGCCCGTCGTCATCACGAACGCGCGCGCAGACGTCGCTGCGCCACGCGGTCAGGTCGGCGGTGTCCTGGCGTTTGTCGGCGACCAGGACGACGTCGATACGGCGGAGGGCGTCGACCGCTTCGAGGGTCAGGTGTTCCAGGGTGCCGGTGGCGATTCCGACGACGAGGATCTCTCGGGGCATACCTTCATCCTCGCAGGTAGCGGCGGCGCTGCGCTGCGCTTAGGGAGCGACGCGAATCTTCCATGGGGCGAGGGTGAACCCCGCGGGAATGGTGTCGTCGAGGCAGGAGATGCCGTGTTTACGGGCGAGGCAGCGGATGGCGCCACCGGGGGCGGTCGTCCACCGACCGTCGGGCAAGACTGCGCTGACGGCAGCGTCGATGATGCTGTCGGAGTTGCACACCGGCCGGGGGGCTCGGTCGAGGTCGATCCGACCGATGGAGGTGGGCCCGGGTTGACCGGGGCAGGTGGGTGAAGTGACTCGCCCACTGCGCAGTTCGCAGCTGGCGCGGTGGCTGCTGAGGCGGCAAAAGACGGTGCGTTCCGCATTCCAGAACGCCACGAGCGGAGTTGACGTCGGGATCGCGCGGCTGAATGCTGCCCGGAGCTTGGCGACCGGGATGCGCTCCACGCGGCGCCCTCGTCCGGCGGCGACCGCACGGCCGTGGTGAGAGCTCGGGGTGCGGGCGTCAGGAGTACCAGGGCGAGTGAGTGCGCTGGTGGAGGCGCTGCCCGGTCCAGGTGACGGCTGACTGGCGGTGCTCGCTGAGGACGGTCCGGAGGTAGACGAGGAAGCGCTGGGGTCAGCAGTGGTTGTCGCGGTCGATGGGGAGAGCGCCGGGGCGCCCTGGTGGGTTTCGGGCTCGCCGCCGCACGCCACCAGGCTGCTTGATACAGCCAGCACCAGCAGTATGCGCAGCATCATCGCCATGCTGTCCACAGTGCCAGAGCGAGGTGTCCTGGCGCATGTCCTGGCGGATTCGATCCGGCAGCAAATGTGTCACGGAATCATCAAGGGCACCTGCCCAGCATTCAGCAGTGGTGATCCAGGACGTGGGGATAACACCGTGGGCGAAGTGGGGCGGGTGGGTGCGGCGTACGTCCGCTTGGCGATGAGTGGGTTGTCGCAGTGGCTGCTGCTGTCCTGGCCACTCAGGTGTGGGTAGGTCGCGAAGGAAGAATAGCGGATGTCGCCATAGCGCCACGTGGGCTGGCCGCCCAGCACAAAATACATACGCCAGGGTCGGTGGCGGAGCAGTCGACGTACACGGTGTTCGGCGAGGCAATGGCTGGTGTCACCACCCCGGGGGCTACCCCATGACTGCGCTGAGGGCGAGGGTGAAGACTGCTGGACACGACGTCTTCATCGAAAGACCTCCCAGGCAACATTGCCGGTGTGCGCGAGCACACAAGAATCTACTCCCGCAAGACGACTCGATCGGGGCAAGGCGCATCATCACGTACGATCGGTGTTGTGCCCGAGCACACAGACACGGATGTCGTCACCGAACTCGACTACCTGACCGAGATCTCGCCTGGCCGTGGGTCTCGCACCCCGGCCCGCTCATGGTTGCGCTCGGAGGCACCGACGGTGGACCTCAGCGGCACCTGGTCCCTGCGCACCTATCCCGACCCACGCGCATGCCCCACGGATCCGGATACCGCTGTCGCGGCGGCCGTCGATACCGTGCCAGTGCCCTCCCACTGGGTACTCTCCACGGACGGTCACGGCGCTCCGATCTACACCAACGTGGCCTACCCCTTCCCCATCGATCCGCCGCATGTCCCAGATGACAATCCCACCGCAGACCACGTCCGGGTCTTTGACCTTCCCCGCTCCTGGCCGCAGGGACGCACTCTGCTCAGATTCGATGGAGTGGAGTCTTGCTATCGGATATGGCTCAACGGCAACGAGATCGGCGTCGGCACCGGGAGCCGTTTGGTGCAAGAGTTCGACGTCACCGCTGCGCTGACACCAGGACGCAACACCCTGCTGGTGCGGGTGCATCAGTGGTCGGCCGGCAGTTATCTGGAAGACCAAGACCAGTGGTGGCTGCCCGGGATTTTCCGCGACGTCACCCTGCTCTCCCGCCCCGAGGGATGCCTCAACGATCTGTGGCTGCAGTGCGATTACGACGCCGTACGCCGGACCGGCACGGTGACCGCACAGATCGACGCTGACGAATCGGCGTGGCCCATCACTGTGGACATCCCGGCATTGCGGCTGCATCACGTGTGGGCCAGTCCGCAGGACGTCGCCCCGATCACGATGCTCGTGCGGCCGTGGAGCGCCGAAGACCCCATGTTGTACGACGCGCATGTCACCGCCCAGGGTGAGAAGGTGACCGTGCGGGTGGGGTTCCGCACCGTCGCCATCGTCGATGGCATGTTCACCGTTAATGGCGCCCCCATCCGTTTCCGCGGGGTCAACCGACACGAGATCAGTCCTACCTGGGGCCGGGTCGACGACCCAGAGCAGACCCGCCGCGAACTGGTCGCCATGAAACGACACCACATCAACGCCATTCGTACGTCGCACTACCCGCCGCACCCTAGGGTGCTGGAGCTCTGTGACGAGCTGGGGATGTGGGTCGTCGACGAGTGCGACCTGGAAACTCACGGTTTTCACGAGTGTGGATGGGAAGGCAACCCCAGCGACGAGCCTGCCTGGCAGGACGTCCTGCTCGACCGGATGATCCGGACCGTGGAGCGGGACAAGAACCACCCATGCGTGGTGATGTGGTCGCTGGGCAACGAAGCCGGGATGGGTCGCAATCTCGCGCAGATGGCCCAGTGGACTCGCGAGCGCGACCCTGGACGACCCATCCACTACGAACGCGATTTCAGCTGCGAGTATGTGGACGTCTACGGCCGGATGTATCCGACGCTTCGCGAGACCGAGCAGGTGGGGCGAGGCGCCTGGCCTTTGGTGTACGGCCGAGCCGAAGAGGCAGCCCGGATTTTCTCCCGCCCGTGTGTGCTGACCGAATATGCGCACGCGATGGGCACCGGCCCCGGTGGTCTCGCCGACTATGAAGCACTGTTCGACAGGTATCCCCGGCTGCACGGCGGGTTTGTCTGGGAGTGGCGGGATCACGGGTTGTTGACCCATCGGGACGGCCGAGCGTTCTACGGGTACGGCGGAGATTTCGGCGAGCAGCTCCACGACGGCAATTTCGTGATCGACGGACTATGCCATTCCGACGGGCGACCCAGCCCAGCGCTGACCGATTACGCCCACGTGATCAGCCCGGTCCGGCTCACTCCTCGTCGAGGCGAGGACGGGTCAGTGGACGTGCTGGTCGAAAACCGGTTTGACCTGTCGACCACTGCGGCGGTGGAGTTCCCGTGGCGCGTGGAGCACGACGGGGTGGTCGTGGCTGACGGCCGCCTCGACGTCCCTCTGCTCTCTGCCCGGCGGCGCGTGGTGGTGCCCGTGGATCTGGCATCACTGCCTGCGGGCAAACCTCGGGTAGCGACATTGACGGTGACCGCCACCACCACTGCCGACACCCCGTGGGCTCGCGCGGGGCATCTGCTGGGTCACGGGCAGGTGGTACTCGCGGAAAACCCGCAGCCGCGACCGGCGCCCACTCGGTGGCAACCGCGTCGGCAGGGCCGCACTCTGGTGTGGCGCACTCCCGGCCATGAGCTGTGTTGGGACGCCTCGACCGGTCGACTCACCGGTATGGACGGGTTGGCCCTCGACGGCCCCGAGGTGTGTCTGTGGCGCGCCCCGACCGACAACGACCGGCTCGCCGGGGAGCAGCCTGGATTGCCTGGCGACCCGACCGGTGCCCACCCACAGACGCCGTCCTTGCCGACCCCTGCTGACCTGTGGGCACAAGAACAGCTGGCTCTGGTGTCCTCCCGGCTGGTGGACATCAGAGTCGGCGAAGACACCATGCACGTGTCTTCGGTGGTGGCGGCACCCTCCCGTCGACATCGGCTGCAGGTCACTACGACATACCAGTGGTGTGCAGATCAGCTGGTCTGCCGCGTGGAGGCGCTCCCCGATCCGGGGTGGAAGGGCAGCTGGGCCCGGGCCGGGATGCGGTGGCGACTACCACCCCACGCCCGATGGGTGGAATGGCTGGGTTTAGGCCCCTACGAGCGATACCCAGACAGTGGGAACGACGCCCTCGTGGGTCGATACGTGATGGACCTAGCCACCTTCAATCCGCCGATGGCCCGGCCACAGGAATGCGGCAGCCGAGCCGAGGTGCGCACCGCAACCATCACGTGGGATGAGCGGGCATTGACGGTGGTGACCACCGCGATCAACGGTGTCCATCCGAGCCTGTCGGTGCATGAGCACCCCGCCGCAGAAATAGCTCAGGCAGGTCACCCGGTGGATCTGCCGGAGAGTCGTGCCACCTGGATGTACGTCGATGCGGCACAGCACCCCTTGGGATCTCGTTCCTGCGGGCCGGGTCCAGCACCGGAGTCGGTGTTGACCCCGCAGCCGTTCACGGTGGACATAGCGCTGCGGGTGCGTCTCTGAGCTGCTGGTCCCGGTCGGCGTCAGGCCAGCGACCCCGACCGGGACCGGCTTTGACCGCCGATTCTGGCTGACCGCCTGCATCGGGACCGCCCTCCATCGGGGTTGCCCCCATCGGGAGAGGGAATCAGCTGCTGGATCGACAGATCAGACGGGTCGGCAGGATGACATCGACGGGATCCTCGCCGTCACGGCCACGGTGCACGGCTCGGACGATCTCGGTGCAGATCTGCTCAATGGGTTGGCGCACCGAAGTCAAGCCGACGTCGTCATTGACGGTCGTTTCAAGATCGTCGAATCCGACGACTTTGACGTGCTCCGGGACGCGACGCCCGTGGTCACGTAGCCGGACCAGCGCTGCCCGGGCCATCAGGTCGCTGCCGACGAAAAGGCCATCCAGGTCGGGGGCCTCAGTGAGGAGCCGATCCACTGCGGTGACCGCGCTGGTGGCGGTGTAGTCGCCGGGGACGATCAATTCCGGCCGGACGTCCTCGCCCACCTCTTGGAGATAGCCGCGAAGTCGATCTTGGCCGCCACCACTGTCCAATGCACCGGTGATGGTGGCGATATGACGGCAGCCGCGTTCTTTGAGATGTCGCACCGCGTGTCGAGCGCCGCCGCAATCATCGGCCCGCACACCCCAGAACCGAGGATGATCCTGGAGGGGACGACCGCAGACCACGACGGGGCGATCACACCTGACGAGATCGGCGCTGATGGGGTCGTTTTCGTGGGCGGAAACATGAACGATCGCATCGACGTGTCCCCCGCTGAGAAAACGGGCGGCCCGTTCCCGGCCTGCGTCGTCACCGGCGATCAGCAGGGTCAGGGCGAGGTCGGTGGGGGCGAGCGCTTTGGCTAAGCCGCGCAGCAGCACCGAGAAGGTCGGGTCAGCGAAGAGTCGTTCTTCGGTTTCGCTGAGTAGGAAGGCGATGGAGTCGGAGCGCCCGGTCGACAGTGACCGGGCGTGGGCGTTACCGGTGTAGCCGAGAGTGTCGATGGCCTGGCGGACGGCCCGTTGGGCGGTGAGGGAAACTCGGTCCCCTCCTCGGAGAACGCGGGAGACCGTGCCCCGGGAGACCCCTGCGACAGCGGCGACATCGGCGATCGTGGGAGGTCTCTCAGCGGTCACCCTGTCAGGATATCGACGCGGCGTCACAATGACATTCCCTGTCGTTGTGGGAGATTGACTCAGGCTTAACAGCCCGTCGTCGATGGCCTTCCCCCTACTGTCATCCCATGCCCGTGACACGTCACCTGCCTACCGACGAAGCCCGCACCCTGATCTCGATGGTGCGTGAGTTCTGCGACGAGCAGATGCGCCCCGTCGTCGACGACGCCGAAGCTCAGGCTCGTTTCCCCCGCGACGTCTTCGCGCACCTAGGTGAGCTTGGCCTGTTGTCATTGCCTGCTCCGGAAGAACACGGCGGCGGCGGCCAACCGTACGAGGTGTATCTCCAGGTCATCGAAGAGATCGCCAGCGCCTGGATGAGCGTGGCGGTCGGAGTGTCAGTGCATTCGTTGACCTGCAACCCGCTGGTAGCGTTCGGGACCGACGACCAGCGACGGATGTTCCTGCCAGCCATGCTGGACGGATCCACCCTGGGTGCATACTGCCTCTCCGAACCGGACGCCGGATCCGACGTCGCAGCCATCTCGACCAGCGCCACCCGTGATGGTGACGGATACCGCCTGGACGGGACCAAAGCGTGGATCTCCCACGCGGGACACGCCGATTTTTACACCGTGTTTGCGCGGACCAGCGCGGACGGCCCGCGCGGGCTGTCCTGTTTCCATGTCCCAGCGGACACCCCAGGGCTGGTGTTTGCCCCACCGGAACGCAAAATGGGCTTGGACTGTGACACGGTCGGCCAGGTCGTCCTGGACGGAGTGCGGGTTCCCGTGACACAACGGATCGGTGACGAGGGCCAAGGGATGACCATCGCGCTGTCCGCGCTCGACTCAGGCAGGTTGGGGATCGCCGCAGCAGCGACTGGGTTAGCGCAGGCGGCGTTGGATGTCGCCGTTGAGTACGCCGGACAGCGGCATCAGTTTGGCCGTCGTATCAGTGAATTCCAGGGGCTGGCGTTTCTGCTGGCCGACATGGAAGCCGCCGTGACGACGGCACGAGCGACGTACCTGCATGCGGCGCGGCTGAAGGACGCTGGACTGCCGATGAGCAAGGAGGCGTCCGTGGCGAAGTTGGTGGCCACCGATGCCGCAATGCGGGTCACCACCGATGCCGTCCAAGTCCTGGGCGGGGTGGGCTACACCAAGGCATATCCGGCGGAGCGCTACATGCGGGAGGCCAAAGTCACCCAAATCTTCGAAGGCACCAACCAGATTCAGCGACTGGTGATCTCCCGTCATCTCGTGGGACGGTGACGCCCGGCGTATCGACGTGCCGAATGGGGTGACCCGCGCCCCATTCTCATCAAGGCAACGCCAACGGCGATGACGCCAACGTCCAAGATCAGGAGATAGCCCACGTCGGTGCCGGTTACCGGCAGGGACGACGGGACCACAGCAGGCCGGGCATCCGGATTCGGGGCAGGGTGATCGGTGCTCACGATGGTGGTCGGTGCCGAGGTGGGCAGCCTACTCGGCGACGGTGACGGCGGCGGGACCGGAGAGGGCTGTGGCCGATGCTCCGAGGGCGACGGCGTGAGCGGTGACGGTTCAGGCGTCGGGAATGGGGTCGGGCCGGTCGGGGCGGGTGGCGTCGTCGGCGGAGTCGGGACCGGTCCTGGTGGGACTGGCCCCGGTGGGGTAGCAGCACGGATCCAGGCGGGATCACTCGCCGACCCAGGCTGTGTCACCCCGCCGGGGAGTTGATACAGAGCGTCGACGCTGCCCAGGGCATTGGCGCTCTGGGTGGGTGGCGGAGTGGTGGTCGTGGCGGTGCATGTCGTCGACGGTGGTGTGCCTGTGCCGGACCACGCTGGCAAGGAAAGCGTGCCGCCGCAGTCAGGTTGAGTCCCAGCCGGAAGTGCAGCACCACTGACCGTGAACGTCATCGGGACGTTCCCGGTGTTGCTCACCACGTAGTGCAACTGCACCGGAGCATCCGCGGGCAGCGACACTCCCGGCAGCACATCAGCCTCATCCACCCCAGATGGAGTCACCACCCGGGTCAAGATCTGCACCCCCGGTGCGGCATGGACAGAGACCACCCCGGTAGGCGTGGCCGTCGGTTCAGCTGGCGGAGCAACTCCCAGCGGCACCACCGGAGTGGCCTTGACCTGGGCGACGACGTTGACGTCGACCGGCGCAAAAGGCGCGGTCAGCGGGGCTCGACACGTGGTGACAGCATCGACATCCAGGTGGCCGCTATCGCATGTCGTCGTGACGGTGTCGGTATGGGTCCCGCCGTGGCCATCCGGCCAGCTCACGGTGAGCGGTGCGGTGAGAGTGTCAACGGGGACATTGCCGGTGTTGCGCACCTGCACCTCAAGGACAGACCGTTGAGCCGGATCCATCCCAGGGTTGGCGGTCAGAGCTTGGCCGTCGACAAAGAGGGCAGCGGTGATCGTCGAGACCGGTTCGGTCGTGGTGGTGGCCTGATCGGTGGCTGCCGCCATCGGATGGGTGTATCCGGTTGGTACCGCACGGACATCGCCGCGATGGGTGGTGGTGACGGCACCGGCTGAGGTGACGACCTGCTGAGAGGTGCAGGTGAGTTGTTGCCCGACCGCCAGAGTCCACTGGGGGCAGGTCACCGTGCTCGACGCTGACGTTGGGAGGTCAATATTCAGATCAGTTAAAGAGACTGGAGAAGTGTTCGTCACGACGTACCGGACATCGACCGTCGCACCGGCAGGCACCAACGCACCAGGCACCCCCTGCGCACCAGACCAGGTGCTTGATGAGCTGTCCTTCACCTCCACATCCACCGTGAGCGACGGCGCAAAGGCAGCAGCCGTGGCAGTGGCACTGACCGCACTGGCTCCGGCGGACCCATCAGCGGTCAGTTGCTGAGCAAAAGGCACCGTCAGCTGCACAGTGCACGTGGTGGAGCCATGCGCGGAGATCGTCGTCGCCGCGCAAGTCGGGGTCGCTCCCACATCGACGGCCACGGTCAGCCCGGTCAACGTCGAGCCGGATTCATTAGCGACCGTATACACCACCGTCGCAAGGGTGCCCTGATCGAGAGGCACACCAGCAGCGTCAGGGACAGCCAACCCCTCAACCGTCGCGCTCACCACAAGACGCGCAGCAGCAGTAGCCACGGCGTACGCCGGATCAGAAGCGGTGACCGCTATGGCACCATCAGCGCCCTGGACCATTGCAGTTTCATCAACGAAAACCCCATCACCAGGAGCAGTCCGAGTCTGAGAGCACGACCGGGTGCTGCGCGCCGGGACAGTGGAAGGACACCCCGGCACCGTGGCGGCACCACCCCCCGTCGTGTCAATGACACTCACCCCGGTCAAGTTTGCCGGGCCGGTCGCAGTGACCTGATACGTGACCGTGTAGGTCTGGCCCGATGTCACCGGGACCCGCGCACCAATGTCATTGGCATCCACGCCATTAATCAAGGTGCGCAACACCACCCCAGGCGCATGAACATAGCCGGTGGTGCTGGCAGTGACAGCCGACTGATTGGGGGCGCCAACCCCAAGATCAGGGACAGCGCTCGCCACCGGAGACAGCGTGACCAGTTCGCCAACCTGCACCGCAGCGCTCGCAGTGCACGTCGTACTCGCTCCCGGCGCCACCGTGGTGTCAGCACAGCTCATTCCGGTGACCGCTGGATCGGTGACCTGCAGCCCCTTCACCGTCAGATCACCGGTGTTGCGCACCGTATAGACCATCGGCACCGACCCCGACGATGCAGCCGGTCCAGGACTCGCAGCCGTCGCCGCAACAGAAGCACCAGCTGCAGCAACGTCGATCGAGATCGCCGGATGTCCACCTATCCAGCCAGTCGCTGTGGCAGTGGTGACGGCTTTCGTTGGCGGGTCACCGGAATCAATATGGAAATATTGCCGCCGGTATGACGACGAGGCGGAAAAGTAACGCCGCACCGTGATACGAGTGTTATCCGGCACCCAGGTGGCCCCGGTAAAAGTCTGCGGATCGTAGGCATACTGGAGGAGCCGGTCATAGGTAGCGATCGGATCGTCCTGCGCAGAGGGATACAGCAACGGCATAGCGCTACGAACAGTGAAATCCGTCTGAATCGCCGCCAACTGGGTGGCAACACCCGGAGTGGAACTGGTCGCCGTGACAGTCATCGATCCATTCCAGGAATACCCATACCCGCCCAGACTCAACCCAGCAATCCAGCTGCCATAACCAGGTTTAAGACTGGACAGCTGGAAGACATATTCGACGTACCCAGCTCCACCCCCCGTGAAATAGTCGCGAGCGTCACTATTCCACGTACCCGGAACAACGGCATACGCCTGCGCCGTCACCGTTGGGGTGAGAGCCTGCCCCGGAGTGGCAGACACCGAGACCCGCCCAGACGCCGTCACCGTGAACGGCGAGCTCGGAATCGCGCTCCCAGACCAGTGCAGCGTCCCCGAACCATCTGGAGCGACTGACATCGAGGCGGTCCGGGTCACTCCCGAAGCATCCTTCACCGTGACAGTGCTCGAGGTGAACGGCGCTGCCGCAGCAGGCTGGAGGACCACCACAACGTCAGTGAGTGGGAGACCACTGGTAGGTCGCCGCACCGTGACAGTCGCGGCGTAACTCACCATCTGACCGGGCAGCGCCACCTGAGGAATGACAGACATCGTCGCCGCGGCACCCGGAGTGCTCCCATCAGGAGTGCCGCGATGTTCAGCGATGTTGTACGGCCAGCCAGGGGCGGACGCCCACCCGCGATCACCGATTGCCACTGCAGCCAGAAGCTGAGCCAGGACACAGAGCACCAACACCATCGACATACGCCGCCGACGTCCCCCGACACCAGCGCACGGATGTCCATCAGGATCTGCGAGGACACCGTGCCGGCGAGCTGCGTCACGGACGTGAGCGCACTGCAAGCGAGCTTCTCCACCGGCCATGGACGACCTCGTTTCCTGACAGCGCCGAGAGCCGACCCCCTCCTATCGGCGAGACCCCTTGGCGCACTGAGAGTTTCAGTCAAGACACGTCAGTTTCCACGGGTACTGCTGCGCTCGTCCCGGGACATCGCACCCCACCCGCCCACGGGCGACAACCACGCCGACCACACCCACCCACGGGCGGCTTTCCCACCACAAAACCCCAAGAAACCCCCTCCACAACCCACCCACGGGCGACAACCACGCCGACCACACCCACCCACGGGCGGCTGTGCGGGTGCCTCTGTGCACCACACGACTGGTGCCCCACCGTCAAAGACGATGAGGCACCAGTCAGATCGGTTCCGGTGGTGGTACGCCGAAAACAGAGGTGGTCGGGTCAGCGCTTCAGCACGTTCCCGTCAAAGGTGTTCCACAATTCTTGGGAGCCCACTGAGGTGTAGAAACCAGGAGCGCCTTGCCCTGCACATCCGAAGCCCCAGGAGACCACACCGATCTGGTAGTACTCATCACGTCCGGGGACCTTGCGCATGATCGGGCCGCCGCTGTCGCCCTGGCAGGAATCCTTTCCTTGTTTGCCAGCGCAGAAATCGGTGGCCGCGTTGAAGTTACCGTTGCCAGCAATCTGGCATTCGTTCATTGCCAGGATCGGCACGTTCACCTTCCGCAGCCGGTCGGGGAAGGAGGGCAGGACGACGTCAGTGTTGCCCCATCCGGAGACGGTGGCATTTTCGCCGGGGGTCAGCAGTGAGTCGGTGCCCGTGGTGGGCAAGGAGACTGGGACCACCTGCTCGACTGGTTTGTCCAAGATCACCAGAGCGATGTCATATCCGCTGCCCTGGCCGTACTTCGGGTGGACTTGGATCATCGGCTCATCGCCACGGAACTGGATCGCGCGTTCCACGCCCTGGGTCTTGTCCGACAGGGTTGTCCGGCCGATGACCAGGCTGACCTTGCGGGCGGGGCTGTCGTCTTCCTTGGGCTTGGGTGCCGTGGCGGTCGGCTTCGGCGCGGTGGCGGTTGGCTTGGGCGCGGTGGTGGTCGGCGTGGTTGGTTTGGCAGCGGCCTTGCCCGCCAAGGGGAAGGTAACGATCTTCGCCCCGTGCGGCTTGACTTTCCCTCGCATAGACGGGACCAGGTCGGAGACGCAGTGGGCTGCGGTCATGATGACTCGTGGATTCACCAAGGATCCGCCGCAGAAGTGCTGGTTGTCGTACTGCAACGAGGTCATGAAGGGGAACTCGTCACTGGACGCGGCGACACCGCCGATGATGTCTGGCTTGTCTACGACGTCGCCAGGTTTGGCGGAGGCCTGGGCCGAGGGGATGAGGCAGGCGCCAATCATCGCGACTGCGGCGAGAGCACTGAGGGGACGACCGACTTTCATCGTTGAAGACATGTGGAGACGCTCCCATCGGAAGGGCATGACATCTGACGGGTTTCAACGTAGTCAGAGCAGACGACCCGCGGGGTGGGAGCGGCGAAGCCTTACCTATTCGTTCCCACAGATTTAACGAGAGCAGATCATTTTTCCGACATGATTCACCCATCGGAAAATTCCGAATTTTACCGCATGGCAGGGCATCTCGTCCCGAAAAAAGCCATATCTCTCCTAGCGCTTCTCAGGGCTGGGAGACCGCTTCTCAGGGCTGGGAGACGATGAGTCGCACTTTCGCAGCGAATTCTTCCGCGGTCAACACCCCTTGGGCATGAAGATCAGCCAGGACACCCAGGAGGATCTCTTTATCGGTAGCGGGCCGAGCTCCCGGGGGTTGCCCAGCAGAAGCCGGTGAGGCTGGCGTCGGCGCGGGGGTCGTCGGGGTCACGGCGGGTCCTGGGGGCATCGCGGGTGCGGCAGGGGGCGCAGATCCCACTGGTCCGATCCCCGGCGCACCAGCTGGTGCCCCGCCGTACGGCGTCCCCGGGGGTGATCCCACCGCGGGCAGTGACGCTGCTCCCGGAAACGCTGCCGCCGTATTGAACTGGTGCGGGTCGACGGCGCCTGGGAGGGGCTGCTGCCCTGGGTAGGTGGGCTGCGCAGGCTGCTGGGCCACCCCCGGCTGGTGAAGGACAGCTTGGCTGGCGACGTGGGCGGCGTTGGCTTGCGCGGCCACGGTCGGTGAGATGCGGGGGGCGACCAGGGGATCTGGTGTCGCTCCGGCTGGGGGGCGAGCCATTCGGCTGGGGTCGTTTGCTGCTGCGGCCGGACTGACCGCAGCTGGTTTGCGGTGTCGGCCCAACTGAGGGCGTAAAGATTGCGGTGCAGCGCCGGGGGCGCCGGAGGGGCGGGTCACTGAGATAGAGATGTGGGGAGCTTGGGTGAGCAAGGCGTCAACGAGCCGGTCCCCGTCGTCTCGTCGCATTTTGCGGACAACGAGCCGACCGCTGGTGGTGAATAGCGCGAAGCCATCATGCACGGTCGGGTTGTAGTCCACGGTGACGACGTCGGCGAGTTGCACTGACTGGACTTGGTGTTTGCTGTAGTCGTCACGGATCGCGATGACGCGTTGGTCGGTGAGTGCCACGAGTCCGGCGGCGCCGGCGTACGTACAGGCGGCAAGTTCGTCCACGATCTCGGTTTCACCGACTTCTTCGGCGAGGTCGCGCATGGCGGAGCGCGTGCCGAAGGTGACGGCCATCCGGGAGGCCGCCTCCACGATGTCTCGACGCAGTTCGCTCACAGTCGTTGATACGGTCGCCAGAGCGCGAACCTGAGGCTTGCGCGAATGACAGTACGGCGGGGACTCCCTACTGCGGTAAACGGATCCGTGTGCAGGTCGATGTCCGTGCCGGTGATAGGGCAGGCTGGGCAGGTGAACTCACCCTGTGATCGGACCGAACGGCCCGTCTCTGCTGTCACCGCTGCCACCCGCGCCGACCTGGCAGCCCGCAGCGTGGTGCCGTCGTACGGACGGGCGGTCTGGGGGATCCCGGGCACCCATCTGGCGGTGCGCGCATTGCCGGTCCCTCCGCCTGTTGATCTCAGTTGGAACTATTGGTGGCAGGCCCATCATCTCGATGCGATCGTGGATGCGGGGTGGCGGCATTGGGATGGCACACCTGCTGGGCATGCCGCTGCCCGCGCCTACCTGCGGTTGGGTCGGGAGTTATTGCGTGGGATATGGCTGCGCAATGGGGGCCGTTGGACGAATGCGTTTTTCGATGACATGGGCTGGCTGGTTTTGGCTGCCGGGCGGGTAACCGAGTTGGGCCAGGTCGTGGGGGCACCTCCGGTGGTGGAGGCGGAGCGGGCAGTACGTCGGATCGGTGCGCGGCTGATTGAAGCGCAGGATGATGTTCTGGGCGGCGGGGTGTATTGGACGGTCCAGCGGGACCGGAAAAACGTACCGGCGACCGCTCCTGCGGCGATTCACGCAGCACGTTCGGGTGATGTTGACCGGGCGCGAGACCTCGTGGATTGGATTTACCGGGAACGTTTCGATGAGACCGCTGGGTTGGCATTAGACACCGTATATGTCGATGGTCGGCGGGATGACACCGTGTATACCTACAACCAGGGGACATTGTTGGGGGCGTTGTTGGCGGTGGGTGGCCCCGCTGAGATGGCGGCGGCTGAGGCGTTGATTGCGGCGGTGAATCGGCGGTGGTGCGCCGAGGAGGATTCCGCCCCACGGGTGGTGACGGCGCATGGTGACGGTGATGGCGGGTTGTTCACTGGCATCTTGATCCGGTATCTGGGGGTAGCAGCTCGGGAGTCCCTACTGTCGTCACAGGCCAGGCGGCTCGCGTCAGCCATGGTGCTGGACACCGCTCAGGCATGGTGGCAGGGCGGCCGGTGGGATGAGGACGTGCAGGACGCCCGGGGTCGGCGGCGTACGGCGGTGGTGTTTTCCCGGGATCCGATGACCCCTGCGGAGGTGGACCTTCCGGTCGGCTCGGTCTGTGAGCTCACTCCCCAGTTGCAGGCCTGGATGGCGTTGGAAGCCGCTGCTGCCATCGTCAACGATCAGGAGGCTGCCGCCGCTGTCGTCGACGGCGAGGAGGCGCGAGATCAGCAGACGCCGTCGAGACGGTGCCCGTCTTCGAGGTAAACGCAATGCGCCACTTCTAGTCCGACTCGGACCCGACGAGACACAGCGGGTCGGAGCAGTGCCAGGGCGTGGGGCGGCGGGACGAATCGGAATGCGGCGATCTCGTGCGGCGGAATCCGCACATGTCGGGTCTGGATCCGGGGGATGACCCCGCAGTGAAAGAGCAAGCGCAGGCCGACTGGTGGGGCGGGCGCCTGCGGGGGCGCGCTGTCGCCGCGTTTCGCTATCTGGCCCGGTCGGGTGTCGACGACGACGAGGCGGCCGGTCCGCACGATCAGACCGGTCTCCTCCTCGACTTCGCGACGACAGGCATCCCAGGGCGACTCCCCGTCGGTTTCGACGATGCCTCCGGGGATCGTCCACCCTTTCTTGTACGTCGGTTTGAGGATGAGCAGGTCGCCGCCCTCGTCGAGGATGATCGCCCCGGCGGAGGTCGGCAGACCTGAGGGCGCGGGAGGGGTCTCGACTGAGGACGAGCGCTCCTTGCTCATGAAGCGATTGTCACCTGTTGCGACGTTCCCGGCGGGTGGTCGGGGCGGATTGCTCCGGCGGTGGGCTGAGCGGTCGATCTGCTCGGCTAGGCCGTTCGGGTTCGATATAGGGATATCCGGATTCGACGACGTAAGGGCCGGTGGGAACAGGCTCAACGACATAGG
Organism: Austwickia sp. TVS 96-490-7B; assembly: GCF_019331795.1. Lineage (GTDB taxonomy): Bacteria > Actinomycetota > Actinomycetes > Actinomycetales > Dermatophilaceae > Austwickia. Next base: position 519,398 of record NZ_JAHPZL010000007.1, on the reverse strand, counting down.
GTCCAGGGGATTCGTGATCGACCACGTAGGGAGCTTCGGGGAGAGCTTCTACCTGGTGGGGGCGAGGCTCGGTGGTGGTGTGATAGGTCCCGCTGGGTTCGACGGCAGCGCTTTGCCAGTGCACTTCACCGAGTTCTTCGTCGGGAAGGTGTTCTTTGCTGCGTCGTTGGGTCCATTCACGGGCGGAGAGGCTGGTGAGGGCGTAGAGGGTCAGCACATCCACGCTCATGGAGAACATGGTGTCCACGGTGACTCGTTGTTCTTCAAAGGACTGGTTCAGTTCACCGAAGATCACCAGGCTGAGCAGGGCGAGCATGCCCCATCGGGCTCCGCGACGGCCTTGGTAGGTGTACCAGGCCAGGATGGCGAGGATGGTCCAGCCGAGCAGCACGATGACGGCGATGATTCCGACGCCGATGGCTTCTTCTGTGCTGGCACCAGCGCCGCCGGTGAGTTCGCCAGTGCCGCTGATCAGGTCGATGAGGATGTCCCCGAGCGAGAACAGCAGAGACAAGGTGGTGAGCACCCCAGCGGCGACGACGGAGAAGGGGCGGCGTCCCACTTTGTGCAGCAGGTCGTCAGCATCGTCTTGGGGGGTGAGCCGAGCGTCGGTGACGGGGACGGCGTCGACATGGACGACGGGGAGGTCACCGTCGGTCGTGACCACATCGCCACCGCCGTTGCGTGAGTGGTAGCCGGTGGAGAAATCCACCAGTGTGGTGACGCTGACCTCAGGTCGGACGTAACACATCGAGTCGATGATGTAGTCACGTTCGACGTCGATGTCTCGGTCGATTTTGTGGGTGACCTGGAAGGTGAATAAGGAGAAACCGACTGACCGGTCATAGGTCCCAGCGGCCAAGAAGTCCACTCGGTGTCCGCCGGGCAGCAGCCACCCGTCGGGGCACGGCCAGAAACGGACGTGGTGGCGTTGTGCTGGGTTTCCCTCGACTTCCTGCTGGTAGGCGAAGGCCTGTTGTTTTCCGAAAAGCATCAACGGGCTGACTGGAGCTTCGGCGTAACTGCGTCGTGTCACCGAGGCCATCACGATCCGCCAGCTAGTGGTCAGGTTGACCGGGTCGGCCAGCACCCATCCGGCGTCTTGCATGGCTTGATGAATCTGGGCTTCGGTGCCGGTCACAGCCAGGTTGATCGGGTCGCCGAGCAGCCCGTCGCTGGTGCGTGAGCGAGCGATGAAGTAGTCGGGAACGTAAAGTGAGGTCAACACTCGATGCACCCGGGGCAGAGCCAGGTACGCCAGGACGGCCCAGAAGACGATGACATAGGCGGCCGCGCTCCAGCCACTCACGGACTGCTTCAACAGCACGACCGCGAACACCAAAGTAAACAGGGCGGTCACACCGAAGAACAGGTTCTCCAGCAGGTCCGGCTTCAGCATGAAACGGAAACGGTAGGTCTCCACCTTTTCCGGTGGATGGTGGTAGACGGGTCGTGGCGACGTTGCGTCGGACACGCGGACTCCCCTTCATCGGTCTCGGTCAACGACATGTCACATCAGCGGTCCAGGACGGACCCACTCTCCGGGCGGATCATGATGCAGATGTGATGAGACGCGGCATCGCCCCAGGTCCGACCGCTCATGGCGCTCCCTCGACCGGCCTGCGCGCTCCCGCGGAGCGTCATCCTGCTATAGCTCCCTGAATCCGACCCTCAGGTTTGATCGACCTCGCGGCAACCACGGCCAGCTGCGATGGCGACGTGCGTGCCGCTGCCAGGGGGGCAATCCGGTCGGGGACCTGGTGATTCGCGGCGATGGCACTGTTAGGTTGGCAGTCATGATTCCCGCGACCCCTCCCCCGGTCAGCTACGTCGTTAATCCCTCGCCCTCCCCTGTGGAGAATTCGGGCCTGAGTGAGCTGCAGCAGATGCAGGCACGAATGTTGATCGAACAGTACGGACTCGAACCGGACGTTGCTGTCGTCCGGGTGAAGCAGCAGGACGAGCACTCCAAAACCGACCAGCGAGCGCGACAGGTCCTGGGTAAGGCGTATGCCGGTAGCCACATCGACCAGAAGCGCGGCGTCCTGACGATCTTCACCACTGATGAGAAGACGGCGGAGCAGTTGCGTGGCGATGGCACTGAGGTCAAGGCCGTCGCTCGTTCTCAGGAGAAGTTGGACGAACTGCAGCAGCTGGCCCTGGACAAGTTGGGTGAGCGGTTCCGCAGTGCCCGGGTCGACACTGAGCACAACTCAGTGATCATCGGTGTTGATCCCGCTGATCTGGATGCGGCCACTGAGGCGATCGAGGACCTTGACGGCGTGGAGATCGAGGCTGATTCGGCGACGGTCCAGCAGCAGAGCACGACGCTGGGCTGACGGTTGTTGTCACGCGGTCGCCGGGGGTGAGCCCCCGGCGACCGTTGTCTCAGCGGATAAGACGGTCAGGGTGATCGTCGTGGAGAGGCCTGGCGGGGTGGATGGGGAGCGTGAGGACATCGGTGGGCAGGGTCGACCTGGCCTCAGGGGATGTACGGCGAGGACTGTTTGCGGAATTGGGTTTTCGCGGGGCGGCGAGGCGCGCAGCTTCGCCGATGTGAGGGTCTGACTAGGTGGGCTGACTCCGTCACACCTCCGCCGATAAGTGATCAGAATCACAGCGATACGGCGGATGGACGACGGCGGCGGGACGTCAAAACGCCGCAAGATGCCGCATTGAGGCGCGCATCTGGGGCTGTCGGCCACTATGTGACACACATTTTTGCTGTTCAGAGGCGTGAGATCGCCTAGCGTCGCCGTTAAACCACTTTCCTGTCAAATTGCTGAACGCCATGTTGACTCAAGCTGAGAATGCAGGACAGACTCTCCTCCGCAACGACGGCACCCCCTATCCGTACCGTCACATCTGCCCTTCCATCCCTAAGGAACTCACGTGAAGACCCGGGCCCTCGCCTCCCTGGCTGCCGCAGCCAGCCTGACCCTCTTCATCCCCGCCGCCGGTGGCGCGCAGGCCGCCGACAATGGCGCCGGCGCCACCGAGACCGACCTCAGCACCGTCCAGAAGATGACGGCCGAATACCTCGCCAAGCAGTACGGACTTGATGGCGCCACCGCCATCAAGCGAGTCCGCAGCCAGGAAGAACACACCAAGGTCGCCCAGAAAGCTCAGGACGAGCTTGGCGGCGAGTCCGCAGGGTCCTATATCGACCAGAAGCGCGGCGTCCTGGTCGTCCACACCACCAGGGCCGAGGCCACCAACAAGATCAAAGCCGCCGACACCGAGGTGAAGGTGGTGGCGCGATCTGAGTCGACCTTGCAGGCCACCAAGCAGTCCATCGCTGGCTTGCTCAGCAAGCGCCTGTTGGCCACCCGAGTCGACGTCGCCCGCAATGTGGTCGTCGCCACGGTCGCTGACAAAGACGTCCGCCGAGCCCGCGAAAGCCTGGCTGCGATGGACGGGGTCATCGTCGAAGGCACCGAAGCTGCGCCGACCACTCAAGAGGGCAGCGTGTACGGCGGCCAGGAGATCCAGTTCAACAACGGCTACGTCTGTTCCCTGGGTTTCAATGCCACGAAGGGCAGCCAAAACGTCTTTGTCACGGCTGGTCACTGCGGACGGGGATATGCGACTTTCCGCCGCCAAGGTCAGCCCCTTGGCCGCACCCTCGCCTATGACTTCCCGGGACGTGACATGGGATATTCATCGCTGGGCACCGGCTGGAAGGGTGAAGCAGGGGTCGACCGCTGGAACGGGCGCGGCGTCGCGGTCAGAGGCAGCAAGGAAGCCCCGGTGGGCGCGGCGGTCTGCAAGTCCGGCCGGACCACCAAGTGGACCTGCGGCACCATCGAGGCAAAGAACGTCACAGTCAACTACACCCGTGACCGGGGTGGCTACGACATGGTCTACGGCCTCACCCAGACCAACACTTGCACCGAGGGCGGCGACTCCGGCGGCTCGTGGATTTCAGGTGACCAGGCCCAAGGCGTCACCAGCGGCGGATCCGGCTATGGCCCAGGCGGCAAGATGTGCGGCCAGAAGGTAGGCCGGAAGAACGTGTCCTACTTCCAGCCGATCAACCCCATCTTGCAGAAGTACGGCCTGAAGCTGAAGACCTACCAAGGTTGAGCCGACCACAGGTCACTTACCAGCCACTGAAGCGGCGTATCCGACATGGTCGGATACGCCGCTTTGGCGTCTACCGAATGGCGCTCACAGACCACTGTCACGGGCCATTCGAGCTACCGCGAAAAACCTGAATTTTGTTCTGCTGCAAGGTATTCGCTAAGCAAGAGTGGCCTACTGGGGCGTTTCTGTCAACCAACCATGGCTTTCCTTGACGGCAGCTGTGACACCCGGGCACACTCGCTGCACACCACCTGTCCTCCCTGACGGTCTTGCCGTTCCCCTACCGCATCCGACCTAAGGAACCTCACGTTGAAGACCCCTACCATCGCTTCGCTGGCCGCCCTGGCTGGCCTGCTCCTCCTCGCGCCGTCCGCCACCGGCGCGCAGGCGGCGGATGCCCCTACCGACAAGAACCGTGGCGGCACCGCGTCGTCCATCGACTCCAACCTGGACTCGGTGAAGAAGATGACCGCCGATTACCTAGCCAAGCAATACGGCCTTGACAAAGAAACCGCGACGAAGCGGGTGGAAGCCCAAGGTGAGTTCAGCTCCCGGGCGCAACGGGTCACTGACGAGCTAGGCGGCGACTCCGCCGGGTCCTACATCGACCAAAAACGCGGCGTCCTGGTCGTCCAAGCCACCAAGGACGACGCCAAAAATAAAGTCCAGGACAAGGTCAAAAACAAAAACACCGAGATCAAGGTCGTCGCCCGGTCCATGTCGACCTTGGAGGACCAGGCCAAGAAACTCACCGAAAAGCTCGGCGACAAACTGGTCTCTGCCCGCGTCGACGTACCCAACAACAAAGTTGTGGTGGCAGTCAAAAAAGACCAGGTCAACCCCGCCAAAGAGGCCGCCAAGGGGATGGATGGTGTCGACGTCGAGGGGGCGGAAGCCATTCCCGAGCCCCAGGCCGACCTGTATGGCGGGCAGCAGTACGAGTTGGCCAGGACCATGTGCTCCACCGGCTTCATGGGCACCAAGGACGGCAAAGATGTCCTGATTACCGCCGGTCACTGCGCCGAGCTCAGCCCCAACCTCACCCGGCAGGGTCAGCCCCTCGCCACGGTCGCTGAGTTCACCTGGCCGCAGAACGATATGGCCTATGCCTTCCTCGCACCGGGGTGGACCGGACAACCGGGAGTGGACAAGTGGAACGGCCGCGGCGTCGGTGTTAAAGGAAGCCAAGAAGCCCCGGTGGGCGCGGCGGTCTGCAAATCTGGCCGGACAACCGGATGGACCTGCGGCACCATCACCGCCAAAAACGTCACGATCAACTATTCCGGCAGCGGTCGCATGGGGCATGGCTTGACCCAGTCCAACACCTGCACTGAGGGCGGCGACTCCGGCGGCGCATGGATCGCTGGTGATCAGGCCCAGGGCATCCACAGTGCCGGTGGAGCAGTCCCCCTCCAGCCTGGCGCGCCAGCTTGTGGCAAAAACAAAGACCGTGGCAACACGGCGTTCTTCCAACCCATCAACCCGCTCCTACAGAAATACAACCTGCAGTTGAAACTGCACCAGGGCTGACCTGTCACTCCTCCTCCCCTACCTGGTCCGTCATCAAAGGAATAACTCGTGAGACCTCGAATCCTCGCTGCTGTCACTGCTGCAGCCGGTGTGCTGATCGTCGCCCCTACGGCGACCGGCGCTCAGGCTGCTGATGCCGGTTCCCCCGGTGGAATTGATACCGACGTTCAGTCAGTCAAAAAAATGGCCGCAGAGCATCTTGCCCAGCAGTACGGCCTGGACAAGGAGACCGCCACACACCGTGTGGAGGCTCAGGGTGAGTTCAGCAAGAAGGCCAAGAAGGCCACCGACGAGCTCGGCGGTGAGAACGCGGGGTCCTACATTGACCAGAAGCGCGGCGTGCTGGTGGTCCAGACCACCAAGGACGAGGCCAAAAACAAGGTCAAGGACAAGATCACCACGAAAGACACCGAGATCAAGGTCGTCTCTCGGTCGATGAACACCCTGGAAGACCAGGCCAAGAAGCTCACCGACAAGCTCGGCGACAAACTGATCACGGCGCGGGTCGATGTGGCCCACAACCGGGTCGTGGTCGAGGTCAAGAAGGATCAGGTGGCCTTTGCCCAGGACGCCGCCAAGGGCATGGACGGCGTTCAGGTGGAAGGCACCGAGACCCAATTCACTCCCCAGGCAGAGTTGTACGGCGGACAACAAATCCAGGTCGGATCGGGCGGCGGGATGTGCTCGATCGGATTCATGGGCGCCAAGGACGGCAAGGACGTCCTGATCACCGCCGGTCACTGCGCCGTCGGGAATGCCGCGTTCTTCCGCGAGGGCAAAGAAATCGCCCGTACGGCGGCGTACGCCTTCCCCGGCAACGACATGGCTTACGCTCCGCTCGCTCAGGGCTGGACCGGCCAGCCGGGTGTGGACAAGTGGAACGGCCGCGGCGTCGCGGTCAAGGGCAGCGAAGAAGCCCCGGTCGGCGCAGCCATCTGCAAGTCAGGCCGGACGACGAAGTGGACCTGCGGGGTCATCCAGGCCAAGAACGTCACCAACAATTACGGCGGCAGTGGTCGGATGGGCTATGGACTGACCCAGACCGATGCGTGCACTGAGCCTGGCGACTCAGGCGGCGCGTGGATCGCCGGCGATCAGGCGCAGGGGGTGCACAGTGCTGGCGGATCAGTGCCGGTCAAGGCGGGCTCACCGACCTGTGGCAAGAACAATCAGCGAGGCAACCGTGCCCTCTTCCAGCCGATCAACCCGCTGCTGCAGAAGTACGGTCTGCAGCTGAAGACCTACCAGGGGTGACCCTCGCCCGAGGGGCCATCTTCGAGCGCCACGACGTTTCTGTCAAACAACTATGAGATTCCTTGACGCCATCTGTGACGTCCAGGCACACTCACTGCACGCCCTGTCCTCCCTGTCAGTCCCGTTGTTCCCCTACCGCATTCGTTCTAAGGAATCGTTTTGAAGACCCGAGCTCTCGCTTCGTTGGCCGCCATGACCGGAGTCCTCCTCCTCGTGCCGACCGCCACCGCCGCCCAGGCTGCCGATGACAAGCGGCCCGGCGGGAGCGCCTCCTCCATCGAGGGCGACTCCAACGCCATCAAGGGCATGATCGCGGACTACCTGTCCAAGGAGTACCGCCTGGACAAGGAGACCGCCAAGAAGCGCGTCGACGCCCAGAACGATTTCGGTAAGGAGGCCAAGAAGGCCAAGGACGAGCTCGGCGGCGAGTCCGCGGGGTCCTACATCGACCAGAAGCGCGGCGTGCTGGTGGTCCAGACCACCAAAGACGAGGCCAAGAACAAGGTCAAGGGCAAGATCAAGGACAAGGACACCGAGATCAAGGTGGTCTCCCGGTCGATGTCGACCTTGGAGGACCAGGCCAAGAAGCTCACCGACAAGCTGGGCAGCAAGCTGGTCTCCGCTCGGGTCGACGTCCAGAACAACAAGGTCGTCGCGATGGTCTCCGATAAGGAGGTCAACTCCGCCAAGGATGCCGCCAAGGGCATGGACGGCGTTGAGGTCGAAGGCACCGACGTCGAGATCAGCACCCAGGACGATGTCTACGGCGGTCAGCAGATCGAATTCACCGGTCACGTCTGCTCGCTGGGCTTCAATGGCACCAAGGATGGCAAAGACGTCCTGATCACCGCCGGTCACTGCGCCGTCGGCAACGCCGTGTTCTCCCGCAACGGCCGCGAGCTGGCCCGTACGGCGGCGTACGCCTTCCCCGGCAACGACATGGCTTACGCTCCGCTGGCTCAGGGCTGGACCGGCCAGCCGGGTGTGGACAAGTGGAACGGCCGCGGCGTCGCGGTCAAGGGCAGCGAAGAAGCCCCGGTGGGCGCGGCGGTCTGCAAGTCCGGTCGCACCACCCAGTGGACCTGCGGCACCATCCAGGCCAAGAACGTCACAGCTAACTACGGCGGCAAGGTGGTCCAGGGCCTGACCCAGACCAACGCCTGCACCGAGGGTGGCGACTCTGGTGGTTCCTGGATCTCCGGTGACCAGGCCCAGGGCGTCCACAGCGGCGGCTCCGGTGTCAACGTCGGCGGCAAGCGGGTCTGCGGCGAGAAGGCTGGCCGACCCAACAACGCCTACTTCCAGCCGATCAACCCGCTGCTGCAGAAGTACGGCCTGCAGCTGAAGACCCACCAGGGCTGAGTCTCGATCGAGACGAAGAGGGCGTACCCGAGGTATCGGGTACGCCCTCTTCGTCATTCCTCGCTGAGAAGCCGGTGTCCACGAAGAGAGACACCGCCCGGGATTGGTCCCACGATGAGAAATCCGAATCAAACCTGAGAATCAGCCCCGCACAGCACGGGGGCACACTGGGAGCCCCCTTCGGGCAGTCTCCACCCCAGCCGAGAGCAAGCTGGACGAACGACCCACTCAAGCACCCTCACAGCCTCTCTGCGGCGCCGGGAGCCCCATTCCGGGGCCCACCACCTCCCTGCCGCACCTCGCGCAGCAGAGCGGCACTCAGCGCGAATCCCGGTTCTTGCCGACCTAACTCGCCACCACTGCCGCGGATTCCTCCTGCTCAATGCGGGACGCACTCAAGCCTGCCAAGGCCCTGTGAGAAATCTTGACTATTTCTGTGAGTCGTGGGCAGACTCTCTGTCGCACCACCTGTCACCCCCGACAGACAAGTCACTCCGTACCCTTCCCTCCCTAAGGAATCCGCGTGAAGACCCCTGTCCTCGCTTCTGTCGCCGCTGCGGCCAGCCTGCTCCTGCTCGCCCCGACCGCCGTCGGCGCCCAAGCCGCTGACAACAAGGCTGACAACAACCGCGGTGGTACCGCATCGTCCATCGACTCGGACATGGATGCCCTGAAGAAGATCACCGCCGACTACCTGGCCAAGAAGTACAACCTGGACCAGGAGACCGCTAAGAAGCGCGTCGACGCCCAGAACGAGTTCGGCAAAGAGGCCAAGAAGGCCAAGGACGAGCTCGGCGGTGAGAACGCGGGGTCCTACATCGACCAGAAGCGTGGCGTGCTGGTCGTCCAGGCCACCAAGGACGACGCTAAGAACAAGGTCAAGGACAAGATCACCAAGAAAGACACCGAGATCAAGGTCGTCTCTCGGTCGATGAACACCCTGGAAGACCAGGCCAAGAAGCTCACCGAAAAGCTCGGTGACAAGCTGGTCTCCACCCGCGTCGACGTGGAAAACAACCGCGTTGTGGCCACGGTGAAGAAGGACCAGGTCAACCCGGCCAAGGACAGCGCCAAGGGTATGGACGGCGTTGAGGTCGAAGGCACCGAAATCGTGCCCAAGGCTCAGGACGACATCTACGGCGGCCAGCAGATCGAGTTCAGCGGCAGCGTGTGCTCGGTGGCCTTCAACGCCACCAAGGACGGCAAGGACGTCTTCATCACCGCTGGCCACTGCGCCGCCGGCCGGGCTCCGTTCAGCCACAACCGCAAGCCGCTGGGACGCCCGATCGCGTTTGACTTCCCGGGCCCGGACATGGCCTACGCCTCCTTGGAGCAGGGTTGGACCGGCCAGCCGGGTGTGGACAAGTGGAACGGCCGCGGCGTCGCGGTCAAGGGCAGCGAAGAGGCCCCGGTGGGCGCGGCGGTCTGCAAGTCCGGTCGCACCACCCAGTGGACCTGCGGCACCATCAAGGCCAAGAACGTCTCGGTGAACTACACCAAGAAGGACGGCCGTGGCTACGAGCGGATGATCGGTCTGACCCAGACCAACACCTGCACCGAGCCCGGTGACTCCGGTGGCGCGTGGATCTCGGGCAGCCAGGCTCAGGGCATCACCAGTGGTGGCGCCGGCGCTCCTGGCCCTGACGGTCGCGACCGCTGCCTGGAGAAGGTCGGCCGGGAGAACATCTCCTACTTCCAGCCGCTGAACCCTGCGCTGCAGAAGTACGGCCTTCAGCTGAAGACCTACAACGGCAACGGTGGCAACGACAACAACAACAACGACAACAACCGGAACCGGTACCGCAACCGTCGTTGATCGTCTTCTCTTGTGACTAAAGTGGCACGCCCGATCTTTCGGGCGTGCCACTTTGCTATGCCCCCAAGGTTTGAATTCCCCACTGGCTCTGGTGATTTCATTCGGAGCTCGCTTGACTGAGGGTCCTGCTCTGGGCAGACTCTCAGGCGCACCACTCGTCATCCACGGCCGTCACGCCTCTTCCGTACCAGTCCCTCCCTAAGGAATCTTGCGTGAAGACCTCCACCATCGCCTCGCTGGCCGTCACCGCCAGCCTGCTGCTGATCGCACCTACCACCGTTGGTGCCCAAGCCGCTGACAATAAGGCCGATAACAAACCAGCGGGGACCGCCTCGTCCATCGACGCCAATTCAGACACCCTGAAGAAGATCACCGCCGACTTCCTAGCCAAGAAGTACGGCCTCGACAACGAGACTGCCAAAAAGCGCGCCGATGCTCAGAACGAATTCGGCAAGGAAGCGAAGAAAGCCTCCGACGAACTGCGCGGTGACTCCGCGGGGTCCTACATCGACCAGAAGCGCGGCGTCCTGGTGGTCCAGGCCACCAAGGACGAGGCCAAGAACAAGGTCAAGGACAAGATCACCAAGAAGGACACCGAGATCAAGGTCGTCTCTCGGTCGATGAACACCCTGGAAGACCAGGCCAAGAAGCTCACCGAAAAGCTCGGTGACAAGCTGGTCTCCACCCGCGTCGACGTCCAGAGCAACAAGCTCATCGCGACCGTGAAGAAAGACCAGGTCAATTCCGCTAAAGACGCTGCCAAAGGCATGGACGGCGTCGACATCGAAGGCACCGAGACCCTGCCGACAGCCACCGCTGAGATTTACGGCGGCCAGCAGATCGAATTCGGCGGCGGCAAGTGCTCCATTGCCTTCAACGCCACGAAGGATGGCAAAGACGTCTTCGTCACTGCTGGTCACTGCTTCTCGGGCCAGACGCCATTCACCCATAACAACAAGCAGCTAGCCCGCCCGGCTGCGAAGGACTTCCCGGGCAGCGACATGGGCTACGCCGTCTTGGAGCAAGGCTGGACCGGCCAGCCGGGTGTGGACAAGTGGAACGGCCGCGGCGTCGCCGTTCAAGGTAGCGAAGAAGCAGCGGTGGGCGCGGCGGTCTGCAAGTCCGGTCGCACCACCCAGTGGACCTGCGGTGTGATCCAAGCCAAGAACGTCGCGGTGAACTTCAGCCGTCCCGGCGGACGCGGTTTTGACCGCATGGTCGGATTGACGCAGACCAACGCCTGCGCTGAGCCGGGTGACTCTGGTGGCGCGTGGATCTCGGGCAGCCAGGCCCAGGGCATCACCAGTGGCTCCAATGTCATCGCCCCGCCGTCTGGCGGTCGCCCGCAGTGCATGGAGAAATTTGGTAAGACGAACACCGCGTACTACCAGCCGCTGAACCCGGCGCTGCAGAAGTACGGCCTGCAGCTGAAGACCCACAAGGGCTGAACACCAGTCCTTGCTCGACGGCGCCTCAGATCATCGTCCTGGGGCGCCGTCGCGATGATATCTCGATGAATTTCCTTCTGGTGCTTGCTTATTGGAAGTGGTCTCGCCTTGACTAGCGCTAACCGCATGGGCAGACTCTCAGGCGCACCACCCGTCATCCACGGCCGTCACGCCTTCTCTACTGTTCCCTCCCTAAGGAATTCCGCGTGAAGACCTCCACCATCGCCTCGCTGGCCGTCACCGCCAGCCTGCTGCTGATCGCACCTACCACCGTCGGTGCCCAAGCCGCTGACAACAAGGCCGACAACAACCGCGGTGGCACCGCATCGTCCATTGAGTCGGACATGGACTCCCTGAAGAAGATCACCGCCGACTACTTGGCCAAGCAATACGGCCTCGACCAGGAGACCGCCAAGAAGCGCGTCGACGCTCAGAACGAATTCGGCAAGGAGGCCAAGAAAGCATCAGATGAGCTGAGTGGCGAGAACGCTGGGTCCTACATCGACCAGAAGCGCGGCGTCTTGGTGGTCCAAGCCACCAAGGACGAGGCCAAAAACAAGGTCAAGGACAAGATCAGCAAGAAGGACACCGAGATCAAGGTCGTCTCCCGGTCCATGTCGACCTTGGAGGACCAGGCCAAGAAACTCACCGAAAAGCTCGGCGACAAGCTGGTCTCCGCGCGTGTTGACGTGGAAAAGAACCGCGTCGTGGCCACGGTGAAGAAGGACCAGGTCAACCCGGCCAAGGACACCGCCAAAAGCATGGACGGCGTCGAGGTCGAAGGCACCGACGCCGAGGTCACTGCTCAAGCCGACATTTATGGCGGCCAGCAGATCGAATTTGGTGGCAGCAAATGCTCCATCGCTTTCAATGCCACCAAAGACGGCAAGGATGTGCTGATCACTGCTGGTCACTGCATGCCTAACCGGGCCCCCTTCACCCACAACAATCAGCCTTTGGCTCGGCCGGTCGAGGGTGAGTTCCCCGGCCCCGACATGGGCTACGCCGTCCTGGAGCAAGGTTGGACCGGCCAGCCAGGCGTCGACAAGTGGAACGGCCGCGGCGTCGCGGTCCAGGGCAGCGAAGAAGCTCCGGTCGGCGCGGCCATCTGCAAGTCCGGTCGCACCACCCAATGGACCTGCGGAGTGATCCAGTCCAAGAACGTCTCAGTCAACTTCACCCGTCCTGGCGGTTTCGACCGGATGACCGGTCTGACCCAGACCAATGCGTGCACCGAGCCTGGCGACTCCGGTGGCGCGTGGATCTCGGGCAGCCAAGCCCAAGGCATCACCAGTGGTGGCGCCGGACGTCCCGGCCCCAACGGGCGCGCCCAGTGCCTGGAGAAGGTCGGTCAGCAGAACGTTGCTTACTACCAGCCGCTGAACCCGGCGCTGCAGAAGTTTGGCCTGCAGCTGAAGACCCACAAGGGCTGAGCACCAGTCCACGTTCGACGGCGCGCCTGATCATCGTCCAGGTGCGCCGTCGGCGTGTCGTCATCGATGAGCTCACCTTGATCGACAGGTGGGACGCCCCCTCAGCCACGGATCGTGCGCTCCCATCGCATCACCCAGTACTGCACGCCGTACGGCGCATCGTCGTAGGTCACCTCACCTCGCAGGGGCGGGTGGTCGTGCCCGGGAGTGTCAAGGAGTCTGATCAGCGCGGGAAGTGCTGCCGCGTCGACTTTCAAGTCGTTGAGCAGCGCCGGGTCCAGCCTGGTCAGTGTGGTCACGTCAGCGTTGACCAGGGCCCGCCGGATGAGGGCGTCAAAAGCGGCGGCGCGTTCGTCGTACATCCCTGGGGCTTTCGGTGTGCGACACGCGGTCCCATTGCCCACGACGACGTACGTCGTGCCGGTCAGGATGCCGCTCCCGCCCCGGCAGCCCTCACCCTCCCGAGGGTCACCAGCAGCTGCGGCGAGAAGATCCTCCACCATCTCTCCGCCTGCCGGATTAGCAATGACCTGCGGGTGCGGCCCTACCCAGGCGAGGGCAGCGTGGCAGGCCGCACGCAGCTCCGCGACGGGGTCGTGAAGGGAGGCATTCCGGCGCAGCAGCAGAGGGGTCCCCGGGAGCAGCACCACCCGGGAGGGCGGCGCAGCGGGAGCGACAACGGCGGAGAGACTTGGTGCGAGATGCTCAGTCATTCCAGTCCTCGAATTGCCCGGGCAGGGGGTCGGCGTCCAGCGATGGACCAGGCCATGTCGAGCGTCTGCAGGGTCGGTGGGACGTCGTGGACACGGTAGACGCGAGCGCCGGCGAGCGCGCAGGCGGTGGTGGCGGCGAGGGTGCCGAGGAGCCGGTCGTCGAGCGCGGCATCCAGGGTTTCCCCGATGAAGTCTTTGTGTGACAAGGAGACCAGGACTGGCCATCCGGTGGCGACGAGTTCGTTGAGTCGTCGAGTGATTTCGAGGGAGTGGAAGGTGGTTTTGCCGAAGTCGTGGGCTGGATCGATCAGGAGGGACTCGCGGGCGACTCCGGCGGCGAGGGCGCGGTGGGCGTAGCTGGTGGTGGCGGTGATGACATCCGCGACAACGTCGTCGTAGGTCACTCGGTAGGGCGCGGTGCGTGGAGTCATTCCGCCGGTGTGGGTGCATACCAGGGCGACGTCGTGGGTTGCGGCGACGTGCACCAGGTCGGGGTCGGCTCCACCCCAGGCATCGTTGATGAGGTCTGCTCCGGCGTGGCAGACAGCGTCGGCGACCTCAGCGCGCCAGGTGTCGACTGAGATGACCACCTGCGGATACTCGGTGCGGATGCGGGCGACGAGGTCGACGACTCGAGCTTGTTCCTCGGCGGGATCGACTGCGGCGCCTGGGCCTGCTTTGACGCCACCGATGTCGACGATCTGTGCCCCTTCGGCAATGACCTGGCTGACGCGCGCATAGGCTGCGTCATCGGCCCAGGTGGCTCCGCGATCGTAGAAGGAGTCTGGGGTGCGGTTGACGATGGCCATGATCAGGGGGGTGTCGTCGTCGAAGTGGTGTCGTCCCAGTCGTAGGGTCACCCGTCATCTCCTCGGTGCGGGATGGCCGGTCTGCGGTGGTGCCGGTCTGCCCCTAACCGTCTCAGATTTATCCGGGGCGGGGTGCATCTGGTCCTCGGCGTGGCGCTCTGGGGTGCACAGTTGTCTACTCAGCCCCCAGGGTCTTCCCAATTCAGGTGCGACAGTTACCCTTACCCCGTTGCACCTGGTGCCCTGACATGGATCTCGAGCGTGAATCGCGCGCGGGCCGGGCACCGCTATGCCCAGGAGGTCGCTGCCCCTATGACCGAGGACATCGGTGCCCGCTTGTATGTCGCCCTGGGACGGATCACCCGGTCTGTCCGACGAGCTGCGCCACCGACCCCGCTGGGTCATGGCGGGTTTTCCGCGCTGTCCACGCTGTTGGCCGAAGGACCGATCCGGCCGGGACGACTCGCGGAACTCGAAGGAATCTCAGCGCCGTCAACGACGCGAGTTTTGGCGACTCTAGAGTCCGCTGGGCTGGTCGAACGCACCACTGATCCCGCAGACCGGCGGGCGCATCTGGTGACTGCCACCGACAATGGACGGTCCATGTTGGACTCGCGACGCGGTAACCGGCTTCAAGTGCTCCATGACCGAGTGCGTGAGCTCTCCCCCGCAGATCAAGCCACATTGGCTGCTGCTCTGCCCGTGCTGGAAAGTCTGGCCAGCGTGGATCCGGACGCCGGGACCCGCTAGTCCCCGGCGTCCGTCCCCGATCCACGTCATTCCCCTCCCCCAATTCCCCTTCCCCTGTTTTCCCCGTCCCCACTTTCCGCACCCCGTGGCCCCACACCACAGCCCCCCATCCGGTCTCCACGACCGACCCCGTGGACGGCGACTCCCCGTTCCGGTCCCCCGACCGGCCCCCTGTCTGCCGTACACCGTTCTCATCGACACGCACGGGGCCAGTCACATCCCGGCCTCGTCAACAGCTGTTCAAGAATCAGTCAAGTTGGTCAACCATCGGTGGCCTTGTCGGGGTGAACCGGCAAAGCCACCGATGATGACGCAGGTCAGCGCTTCGCGACGATGGTCACCTCAGCCGCCGTCACGCCCTTCTCCCAGGCCAATTCGACCGTCGGAGCATCCGGCTTGGACACCACCTTCGCACCAGTTGCTTTGATGGTGTAGCCCTTTGGCATGGCGATAGCGGGGATCCGCACCGTAGTGATCGATCCGGCCCCGAAGACCCCGCTGGTGGCTTTATCTGCCACCCACTTCATAGTGAAGGTCTTGGTGTTGCGGTCGTAGCCATACCGTCCCGGGACACCTGCGACCCGGTCGGGATGAGGCACGGCGATCGCTTCGAGTTTCTTCCAGTCGACGTTGTTGCCCGTCGGGGGCTTCTTCGTGTCAAAGACCAAGGCCTGCTCGTTGCCCGGACCAGCTGTGGTGGGGTCGCCACCGGTGTAGGCCCAGTACTGGTAGCCGACCCGATTTTCCATCGCCAGGTTCGTCTGAGCGTGCAACACGTCTTTAGCGGTGATCGCACCGAATTCGGTCATCAGCAAAGCGTGGTCGTGCTTGCGGTACTGCTGCTCGGCGTTCTCGAAGACCTTCCGGTCCGGCGACTTGCACCCGTAGTAGTTCTTGAACACGGCCTGGTTAGTGCAGTAGTCGTGGAAGGAAAACGCGAGGTTCTTGCCCTTGACCGCCACATTCGTGGGTTTGGCGATGTTGAAGAACTGCATCGGCTCGTAATAAATCGTGGTGGCCGGGTCGACCGCACGGATCGCGTCGATCGACTTTTGCTGCACCGCAGACAGCTTCGCGTCCTGCGCGGGACAACCGTCGACGCGCATGATGCAGCCCAGGTAGTCGTGGCCAGGGAACGGCTCGTTGTACAGGTCAAAACCCATCACCCCGGGGGTGCCCTTAAAGTACGCCGCCGTGTGCGCCCACGCTTTGGCGTAATGGGTGGCGATACCGACCCCGTCAGATGCCGGTTTGTCGTTCATGAAACTCTCGTACGAGTTCTTCACACCCATGTTGAGGAAGTAGTTGCCGGGGAATCCCGCTTTGATGACGTTCGGCGCGCCACCGTCGAGGACCGCCCAGTCAGGCCAGCCGTTCCCCTGGAACTTGGGATTGACCATGTCCTGGTGGAAGTCCAGCAGAGAAGCAATCCCGTGCCGGTGCAGCATGTCCACGGTGCGCTTAATCCGCGCCAGGTAGGCGTCGTCGAACTGGCCAGGCTTCGGCTCAACTCCAGCCCAGATGGTCCCCAACCGGACACTGGTGAATCCCTGCTGCTGGAGGAACTTGGCGTCCTCCTCATCAAAACCGACCGCATCAGGCGCAAACGGGCTGTTTTTCTCCACCTCGTTGACACCGTGGGTGATGACGACTCGACCTTGCTCATCGGTGATCCACCGGCCAGCAGTGCCCCACCGGGCGGCCCCAGCGGCAGCGGCCGGTGCCGCGGCGATCGGCGTGGCAGCTGCTGATGCCGCGGCGGCCGAGACGGCGGCAGGGATCGAGGTGAGCGAGGGGGCGGACCCGACAGCAGCGGCGGGCAGAGGAGACATGAGTGTGCCGGCGACGAGCACGGCTAGGGGCGCCTTCATGGCACCGATCGTATTGACCGAGCACCCCTGACAGGGGGGGTGTGACTCACCCGTCATGGGCACGTGTCCAACACGTGACCTTCAGCGTCGACGACCGGCACCGACGTACGCCGATTGACTCGACGCAGCGCGCCAACACCCGACAACCAGCCGGGCACTGCCACCCCGCCGCCGACCCTCGGAACCCCCGCTCAGCGCAACGGTAGGTTTGAAACCATGAGGCGCACAGCGGAACTCACCGCACAAACCCGGCTCGACATCCTCGCAGCAGGATTGAGTGTCTTCGCCCGTGACGGCTACGGACCGACCCGCCTCGCCGACGTCGCCGCGCTCGCCGGAGTCACCCGCGGCGCCGTCTACCACCACTTTCAGGACAAAAGATCGCTGTACGACGAAGTAGTCGACCATTACTGGATGTCGCTGGCTGAAGCCCCGTGGGAGGTCTTCGCCATTGATGCTCCATTGCCCCATCGCCTGGCGCTATTTCTGGACCGGTGGGTGAAGGCGCTGCGCTGCGACCGGCAATTCCGCGACGTCATGTCACTGACACTCCATCCCACGCTGTCTATCACTGATGGATTGACCGTCCCGACAGGCACTTTGATGGCCTGGCACGCCAGATGCGAGGCGTTATTTCGGCGTTCCTCGGAGCCGTCGTGGTCAGAGCACGCCCCGGACCTTGCAGGGCATGTCTTGGCCTGGCTTTGCGGGACAGCGACGGTGGCCGCTCTGGACCCGAATTTGCTCCCGGAGTCGACGGCGCAGGATTTCCTGCTAATGATTGCTCCCCTGGTGACGACGAGCTGACGCCACCGTCTCACCTTGCGTTCCATCCGATACCGCGTCTGGCCTTTCCTCCGGTTGACCCTCCAGCTCATTGGCGTGGCCAACGCTAGGGGCGACACCGTGTTCATCTCGGGCATGAACACTGACGAGGTGCGCGTTCACCGCGTCCTTCCGGTTGCCGACCAGCGAATCCCCGGTGCGAGTTCGAGGTGTCGGCGTTGACATGCCGTCGGACTTCGCTCCGCCCCCCTGCGTTTGCTGGCGTGATGCCAACAAAATGCCGATCAGTGGCGATCTCCGCAAATCGGATCCGATGGGGGCGGGGTCATTCGTGGACTTTTTCGTGAAGGCTTAAAGCTGGTCGCATCTCACCGGACCAGGTCTTTTGCCGGGCGAGGCAACCCAGTGCGGGGAGGGTGGCATTCGTGTCGGAGGATGGAGCCATGCCTGTCGTGGAGATCACTCGTCTCGACCCAGCTGTGCTGCGATGACCGGACGAGGCCAGCACGTCTTAGTGGTCGACGTCGCCAACGTGATGGGTTCTGTCCCGGACGGTTGGTGGCGGGACCGGGCTGGCGCGGCTCGGCGTCTGCATCAAGCGGTGTCAACTGCGGTGGAGGCAGGCCGTCTGACCTATGACCGAGTGGTTTTAGTGCTGGAAGGGCGGGCCCGCAGCGGCGTCGACGCGGGTATCGCGGGAAAGGTGGAGACAGTGCACGCGGCTGGCAGCGGCGATGACGAGATCGTGAACTGTTGTGAAGCTCTCACCGTGGCCGGCCCAGCTGTCGTCGTCACCGTGGCCACCGCTGATCGGGGACTGATGTCCCGGGTCACCCCATTGGGAGTCGAGGTTGTCGGGCCGCGCTCAGTGCCTCGACGACTGGATCGGTGAACTCCTGGGGCGCCACAAATTGCTGCCGCCTCGCAGGCCCAGCATGGTGAACACCCCGAACGGTAGGCACATGGCCACTCCCATGGCCCACCGGCCAGCATGCGACTGCGGCCAGGCCCGGTCTTTCACAACGTCGTTCATCTCTCGACTGACTCCACCCCTGCATCCTGGAATATCTTTACGGCAAATCTTCTCAGGGCGTTATTCACGAGGGATTTACCCCCTTATGGAGAGCCAGAAGACCTGCAGGTAGCAGGCTCTTGCAGCGGACAGGTCGCCCGACGTCTCACCGCTCGTAAATAACACCCTCAGCCCAGGGGAAAGAGCACTTACTCCTCGGCAGTAAAAATTACACCGAGAAAGCAAACATAAATTTTATCAGATAAGTGCGTTATTCCTGGGGTGCTAGCCACCCGCGCCCCGCACCCCAGGAAACAGCCGATACACACCTGTCACCTTACACATATATAAAAACATCGGCTGCTAACCAAAGAGAAAGTCACCCTCATCCTGGAACTTCTACGGAACAATCTGTCACAGATGTTCCTTGCTGATCTGGTGGACATTTCACAATCGACAGCTTCTAGGATCTACCGCAGGATACTCCCTGTGATCGATGAATCCCTGACCTTCACCGTTATCTCCCTAGAGGAAGCCGCTGGTGATGGATGAGTGATTTTGATCGACGGTACCTCCGTCCCGAACTGTCTCGGCCCAGCCCTAGGAACAGCAGTGACAAAAGTCGCCTTCCCAGGGAAGCACCGCTGTCAATGCCTGAGCATCCAGGGTCGCCTCCATCTTGGAAGGGCAACTCCTGGCGACCTCCATAGCAGTTCCAGGAGTACGACACGGCTCTGCATCCTTCGACCTCACCTGCAAGTTACACATCCTGACAGAACACCACAGCCCATGGATTGCAGACATCGCCTATGCCACCCATGACACACTGACACCACTGAAGAAAAAGCAAAGATAACAATGAGCCGACCACGAAAACGCTACAACAAAAGCATCCCCTACATTCGCCCCCATGGCGAACACGCCATCAGCCACCTCAAACAATGAAAAACACTCGCCACCTGCTGCCATGAAGATGCCATGAAGACTCACCCAAATCACCGACGTCATTGCCGTGGTCACACGACTCGGGCTCTACCGAATCGACCAGCAACCATGAATAGCCTAGAAACGCCGCGTGAATAACGCACTAAACACCCCATAATTGCAACCTTTAGAGCGTTATTCATGAATGCCGAGAACTGGATCAAATCAATTGCCTGAGTGGACCTTGAGACGCACCCGTTCAGATTTGCACCAAGGGCATAAATCTCTGATATATAATGCTTCAAACTTCCATGACATAAGTATGCCATAAGTTGAATTCTTCATAAAACTGTTCGAGTGCATTGGCCCCACTTGGCGTGATCTGGTAATATAAACGACACTTTCCCTGAGGGGAGGGGCCATTAGTTGGAGATATAAGCCCATCCTTTGCGAGGCGTGTAAAAACTGTACTGATATCACAATTCCTGCACGCATTCGGGGCAATTTTTTGCAGATGAAGCGCCACCCCATATGCATACCAAGGCTTTTCCTTCAGAAGACTTAATATGAGAAATGGAAGGATTGCACGCCGCAGATCAGATTTTACCTTCTCCATGATGCCCACTTGCCTTTCTATTGTTTACGGTAGGAATGATGAGATAAGCAGCCCCTAATTAGGGCGTTATTCACGAAGGGTTCACCCCCCTTGAGGAAAGTCAGGAAACCTGCAGTTCACAGGCACTTGCAACGGGTGGGTCGCCTGACGTTTAATCCCTCGTGAATAACGCCTTTATTAACTGATTCCACAAGTTAAACTCTTGGATTGACTTCTCTGGGCGTTATTCACGAGCGATTAGAAGTCGGACGACCCGTCCGTTGCAAGGGCCTGTGACCTGCAGGTTTCCTGACTCTCCTCAAGGGGGTGAAACCCTCGTGAATAACGCCCTCTTTCCATAACCGATTTCTTGTGAAATCGATGCGACATCGGATCAATGATGGGTATTTTTATACTTGCTACTAAGGGCGTTATTCACGAGGGTTTTACCCCCTTAAGGAGAGTCAGGAAACCTGCAGGTCGCAGGCCCTTGCAACGGGCGGGTCGTCCGACTTCTAACCGCTCGTGAATAACGCCCTAATGCAACAATTTCATCTTTTTCCTTTCCTTTAGAGTTGATGAATAGACATTGAAATTCAAACTACCATAAAGTACTCATTGCGTTGCTTAACAGAGGCTTGCGGCATGTTGAGCTACTCTGAGGTTCCATCTGTAAGCTGGACCAGTAGCTGTGGGCAGTGGACGGCGACCTTTGGAATGGTGGGATCCAGATGACGGTGCATCGCTCTTGTCTATGTTGCCGTCGGAGAGATTTTCAGCACCTCCCAATCATCGGTATGGGTGCTACTTGATTCTGTCGGTGTAGGTGAGGCTGCGGGCGCGATAGTTCAGTGTCCAGTTGACGCGGATGGCCTCGCTTAGGGCTGCCGGGTCGCTTCAGGTGATGGTGTCGATCAGGAGAGTCCTTCCTCGTCTTCCAGATGGGTGGATCGGGGTCAGAGTCGGCGACGATGATCCGCTGGCAGGCGCTTCAAATGATGTCGACATCGGCATGGCAATCGTCTTTGAAGATCTAGTTGTAGCAGGGCAGGCCGTTGGTGACAGCGTCGCGGACGCGTGAGGCTGGGGGAGGCCGCCTGCGGTGCTGTGGGGTCGATGGTAGTTGTAGTGCATGTTCCGGGTCGCGATGGCGTTGGCGTGTTCGGTTTTCGCTGGTGTAGACGCGGGCGTAGAGCAGCTCTTCGGACAGGATCCGGTTGTCCCGCTCGACCTTGCCGTTGTGTCGTGGGGTGTAGGGCCGGGTGTATTGATGGCGGGTCGCGGTGCCGATGATCAGGTTGAACTCACCGGCGCGGTAGCAGGCCCCGTTGTCGGTGACGATGCGGTGGATGTGGTTGATCCCGTGCGCGGCGAACCAGGCTTTCGCGCGGGTCAGGAACGCTGCGGCGGTGGTGCCCTTCTCATCGGGAAGGTGTTCGGTGTAGGCCAGGCGGGAGAACCCGTCCACGGCCGAGTGCAGGTAGACGTAGCCGCCTCGCGCGCCGGTGGTCTTGGCCCGAGCGGCGGCGCGATGCGCGGCGCTGTCCCGTCCGTGGGCGCGCCACCGGCCACCGTCGAGGATCCCTCCGACCTTCTTGATGTCGATGTGGATCATGTGCCCTGGCCAGCGGGCGACGATGGGTTAGGGCTCACGGGTCGTGGTTGCGTCGGGATCGAGGAACTTCCGTCGTGCGATCCCGAGCCGGGCTAGGTGGCGTGTGACGGTGCGTCGATCGATCCACACGCCCTGGGCAGCCAGTTCGTGGGCGATCCGGGCCGCTGACCACTTGTGTTCCCGGCGCCAGCGCTCAATCCGGGTGACGACCTCGGGGCGGGTCGCATTCGGGGTACGTCGGGGCGTGCTGGGCCGGTCCTGCAAGCTCAGGTCGCTGTAGCGCCGCCACCGGTTGACCCATTTCGAGGCGCACGCACGGCAGATTCCCATCTCGGCTGCGACATGGCTGATCGGGCGGGACTGACAGCGCTGGACCAGACGTCGGCGGCCTTCCAGGCTCAACGGGGCGTTACTGTGCGACACAGGGCAGGTTCCTCGGCTGACTCGACGTGATGAAGGCTTCGACACCCTCATCCTGTCGCCGCAGGGACCTGCCCACCTCAACGCACTACCGCGTCACCAACCTCCTGCCCCGCAACAGCTGATATGTGGTGGCTGCCTGTCACGAGGCAGGGTGAGGCGCCCGTCCCCGTTGGTGGGGGCGGGTGTCTCTGTTTCATCGACCTGGTCGGCGGTGAGCGTGTCGTTGGCGACGCGCGGTCAGACTGATATGCGCGGGTTGGTTACCGCAGGACGGGGTGTTCGCCAGGAGCGGACCGCGTGTCTAGGATCGAGCGTCGTCCAGCACGGCTGGGCTGCTCCTAGTTGTTTCGCGGGTCGCTGCACGCGCTGCTTCCATCGCGCTGGTCGACGAAGCGGCTTGTGGGTGGCGGGTTACTCCTCGAGCACGGCCAGGGACTAGCACCAGCTGGCCAGCTCGCGGGCGGTGGCGACGTTGGCGACCACGTGCCGCTTGCGACGCTCGCGGACGGTGTTCCACCGTGCGTGCAGTCGACGGTTGACGGCGTCCCCGCGGGCACGAGCCGCGGGTGAGGCGAGTTCCCACCGCTGGTGCATGGTCTTGCCGACGACGTAGCGGGCACGGTGATGCCAAGCTGCCTCGACTAGCAACCTGCGCACGTGGGTGTTGCCGGTCTTGGTGATCGAGCCTTGCACCCGTGACTGACCGGAGGAGTACTCGGATGGGACCAGAGCGACGAACGCGCCGATGGTGTTGCCGGTGAACCGGTTCCAGTCGCCGATCTCAACCGTGAGGGCCAGCGCCCTCAGGTTGCTGACACCACGCAGGCACCCCAGCCGCCGCACCAGGGGGGTGAACTCGCTGTTGCCGGCCATCACCGCGATCGCCTCATCGAGCCGGTCCCGGCGTGTCTTCACCGCCAGGACCGCGTCATAGTCGGACTCGTAGGTCATGCGCAGGGCCGGTGAATCGAACCGTTGGCGGCGCAGCCACACGTCGTGGGCCTCGGTCCACGCCTGGCCGCCGCAGTAGACGATGCCCTGGCGCAACAACAGCTTGGACAACCGATGCCGGGCACGCATCAGGTCGCCTGGAGCTTGCTCGGCGCGACGACCTCGCACCGGATCCCTGCTGCGCTCAGCGACCGGGACAGGCCGAACCCGGTCGGGCCCGCCTCGTAAGCCACCGCCACTGGGCCCGGCAGATCGGCGAGCCAGGAACGGATGTGCTCATGCGACGGGGTCAGTCTGGTCTGGATGAGCTCGCCCGTGACGCCCTCGATCGCTGCTGCGACGACCGATCGTGCGTGCACGTCAAGCCCCACGCTCGTACGCACGGTCAACACCGGGGCCTCCCACGAATGTCGGATAGGCCAAGCAGGCGGCCTGCCCGGTAACCCACGAATCTCGTGAGCGAGGCCCCGGCCCGCAACCCCGTCACAACGACCGGGTCGCTAACATACCGTCTAGTCAGGATGTTGCATAGGGGGTTTCTGGTGTGGGTGGCAGTGTCGGTGCCGTCTCGGTGGGGTTGGTTGTGATTGTTGGGTGTGGAACCGACCAGAATGTCGCTCCCGGGTGGGCGTCATGGTTTAGGGGCGAGGGTGTCACGGCGGTCTTTTGGAGGGGTATGTGCTGCTCAGGGTGGGGGTAGCACAGCGAAGCGGTCCCATCCGGTGTTGAAGAGATCAGCCCATGGTGCGTTCTTCTTGATGTGGGGATAGCGTTGTCTGCTTGCGCGGGCCAGGACCGCCGCGATGGTGAAGAGCCGCAGTCATAGGTTTTGGGTCCCCAGCGGAGGGTTTCCTGGTTGGGGTACGCAGCAGACCAATCCGGCCGAGCAGGTCGTTCGCGAGCTGCACGATCAGCAGCCCGACCCAATTCTGATTGAAGCCCTGCAACGGCATGTTCGCCAGGCTAGTCTCCTTGGCGATCCGGATTCGGTCTTCGTATCGGTCCCGGCACCGGTGACCTAGTTCGAGGTTGGCGAGCTGTCCGTAGATGATGTTGGTGTCGACGCGGGCAGGGTGAACCCGATCGAGTATGACACACCCCGGCGACCCAGGAAGGTCAAGAACTCGCGGGTGCTGCCGGCGCCATCGGTGCAGACCAACACTTTGCCCCGGACAAGGAGGTGTTGATCCCGGGGTAGCCCAGCTAGCGCAGTCTTGAGCAGTCTGGTGTGGTCGGCGAAGGCACGCACCTGGTGGAGCCCGTAGCCGTGCTTGAACGTGGCCCCGGCCTGCTCCTTCTCGGAATGGGCCATGATGAGCGTCGCGTCCACGTCGATGGCCTGCGGATCTGTCACCGTCCTCTGCTGGTAGGGGGCATGGCCACCGGCCAGAGTCCACACGTGCGCCCGGGCCGCGGCATGCGTAGCAGCCACTGATTTTTCCACAGCGGCCACGTCAGTGGCCAAGGCTGTAATCGTGCGGGAAATCGTGGCGTCAGAAGCTATCGGGGCGTACAGGACCGGCTCGGAACGGATGAGCGCCACATCACGGCAGGCGTACCCGCCCAGGACCAGCGAGATCGCTACATCCAGCAGCACCTTCGCCGGATCACGTCAAGCAAACGGCCTGGGCCACGGCGCCACCGCGGTGCTCGACGCCGTTGCCAGGCCCGAGACTCTCGCGGGCCGGGCCAGCAACACGCCCCCGCCTGCGCGACCGCGGGGTTGACCGGGGCATTGAGTGCGGCATTGTCGCCGTGGCGTAAGCCGTTCGCGCGGCACGACCCGGCGAAGGTGCTGCTGGACCTGGCGATCACTCTCGCGTTGGGTGGGGATGCCTGCCGTGATGTGGCGCTCATCCGTGCTGAGCCGGGCCTGTATGGCCTGGTGGCCTCTGATGCCACGATCTCCCGCACGATCGCGGCCCTGACCGCCGACGTCGACTCGGTGGAGAAAGCTGTGGCCGCGGCCCGTACCGCGGCACGGGCCCACGTCTGGGCCAGGGCCGGGCAGTATGCTCCCAACCACCAGGCCTCGGCTGCGGATCCACTGGTCATCGATCTGGACGCGACGCTGATCACGGCCCATTCCGAGAAGGAGCAGGCCGCGGCGACGTTCAAACACGGGTTCGGGTTCCATCCTCTGTGTGCCTTCGTCGACCATGGCCCCGACGGCACCGGTGAACCGCTGGGGATGCTGCTACGCCCGGGCAACGCCGGCTCGAACACGGCCGCCGACCACATCACCGTGCTCAAGACCGCGCTGGCGGCCGTTCCGGGGGTCAACCCGTCCCGGCCGGGCAAGAAAGTCCTGGTCCGCGCTGACGGCGGCGGTGGCACCCGCGAGTTTTTGTCCTTCCTGGACTGCCGCGGGGTCTCGTACTCGATCGGGTACACCCTGCCCGCGGCCACGCTGGCGTTGTACGCCCTGATCCCCGAGAGAGCCTGGCAGGTCGCCCTGGACGCCGACGGCGACGTCCGCCAGGGCGCTGCCGTGGTGGAGTTCACCGACCTGCGCGCCAGCAAGGGCCTCCTGACGGGGTATCCAGCCGGGATGCGGGTCATCGTGCGGAAGTAACGGCCCCACCCCGGCGCGCAACTGCGGTTCAGCGATGTCGAGGGGTACCGGCTGACCGCGTTCGTCACCACTCCCCCGCTGCATGGCTTCGCCATCATCGCAGCGGGAGGTGCCCCCACCACCCGCGGGCAGCTCGCCGACCTGGAACTACGCCATCGGCGCCGGGCCCGCTGTAAAGACCGGATCCGGATCGCCAAAGACTGTGGCCTGGCCAACCTCCCGTTGCAGGGCTTCGACCAGAACCGGATCTGGCTGCTCATCGTCCAACTCGCGAACGACCTCCTCACCTGGACCGGGCTGCTCGCCTACCCCGAGCACCAAGCCCGCCAGTGGGAACCGAAAACGCTACGGCTGCGGCTGTTCACCATCGCAGCGACCCTGGCCCACACCAGCCGGCAACGTCTCCTGCACGTGAAGAAGTCCGCGCCCTGGGCCGTCCTGTTCACCACCGGCTGGGACTGCCTCACCGGCCTGTCCCCACCCTGAACAGCAGACACCCCATCCCAGCGACGGCCCCGACACCCCTTCGCCCGTGGAAGACGACACTCACCCGGGAGCGACACCCCGGCACGTTGTCATACCCACCGACCACAATCAACCCCACCGGAGCGTCACCGACGGCCCAGCCCCCACCAGCAACGCCCCATGCAACATCTGGGTTAGGGACCCACTACGCCGACTCACCTATGAAGTGCCCTTCTAACCTGCGGATACCGAATTCGACAATCGTTGTCCTCGCAGTTCAAGGGCATTTTTCACGTCACGGCACACTCTCCGCCATAAAATCTCCAGGCTAGTGTCCTGAGTCATTAGTTCGCTGGTGGTCGGGTAGGATCTGTGTGTGCCGGGTCCTGCCGCGAAGTCTCTTGTCCTGACCGATCATGAACGGTCGGTCTTGGCGGGGTGGGTGAAGCGTCCGACGTCGTCGGTGAGGTTGGTTCAGCGGGCCTCGATTGTGCTCGCATATGCGGAGGAGCCCTCTGTTGCGGGTGTAGCGCGGCGGCTGGGGGTCAGTGCGCCGACGGTGACGAAGTGGCGTGACCGGTTCTTGGTCTCGCGGTTGGACGGCTTGGAGGATGCTCCTCGTCCGGGGCAGCCGCGCAAGCTGAGCGATGAGCAGATCGGGGCACTCATCTCGCGCACGCTGGAAGGGGCGCCGCCGAACGGTGATACGCACTGGTCGACCCGTTCGATGGCCGCCGATCAGGGGTTGAATCAGACCCAGGTGTCGCGGATGTGGCGGGCGTTCGGGCTCAAGCCTCACGCGGTGGACTCCTGGAAGCTGTCCACAGACCCGGCGTTCGTGGACAAGGCCCTGTGACATCGTCGGGTTGTACATGTCCCCACCGGAGAACGCCCTGGTCCTGGCGGTGGATGAGAAGTCCCAAGTTCAGGCGCTGGACCGGACAGTACCGATCCTGCCGATGATGCCGGGCACGCCCGCGCGGGCGACCCACGACTACGTCCGTCACGGCACGACCACGGTGTTCGCGGCCATGGACGTTCTCACCGGAGCGGTCATCGCCCGGAACTACCGCCGCCACCGCTCGGCTGAGTTCCTCCGCTTCCTCAAAGAGGTCGACAAGGCCACCCCCACGGACCTCGAACTGCACCTCGTGCTCGACAACTACGCCACCCACAAGACGCCCGCCGTCAAGGCCTGGCTACTCAAGCACCCCCGCGTGGTCCTGCACTTCACGCCAACCTCGCCCGTCCTGGCGGGGCCTGGTCGAACGATGGTTCACCGAACTCACCCGCCGCAAACTGAAGCGCTCCACCCACCGCTGCGTCATCGAGCTCGAACGCGACATCGTCACCTGGACCCAGAACTGGAACAAGGACCCCAAGCCGTTCGTGTGGACCAAATCCGCCGACCAGATCCTCGAAACCCTCGCCAGCTACTGCCAACGAATCAACGACTCAAGACACTAGATTTCCAGCTCCTAACTGAGATGAGTTTTGATTTCTATCTCAACTAACACTTATGTATTTCCAGTCGCAGATTTACCAATCTGAACTCTTAGACCAATAGTCCCATATGGCACAGTGGATCACTCTCGCATGCTTAGATCACCACCATTGAGTGGCACCCATACTTCTTTTGTAAAAAGATATACGATGGCAAGAGATATCTGACGTAACTAGATGCAGAATTGTCGCTTCGATCTCCAATGAAAAATTCATTTTGCCTGTAATGTACACGAAATGGGGCAACCTGGGTGTACCCGCTAAGCTCACATAAGTTAAGCGGCTTGAATTCAACTAGTATCTAGCGAATTCCAATCAGGAACCCCTAAATGTGTCCAGTGATCCACTCTCGATGCGCAACTTTGGAGGATTCTGTGAAACCCGTCAAGAAAATCTTGATCTCAGTGCCGACCGTTTTAGCTTTCACTTGCACATCAGGTGTTTTGGCTGCTAATGCAGCAACAAATGACACTGAGAATGGAGGAGTATTTTCTTCACCTCGAACCAAAATCTCTGAGTCTCTGGCTGCACTACCACATGATTCCGATTTGCTGAATCTACCTCTAGTGAAAGCTAACCCCCAGCTTTCCCTCGATTTACTCAAGAGCCTTCCAGATGCAGCAAAGAACTCTAATGTTCACATCGACAGCAGCATCGACAAGAGTACTGTTCTTTTTTACCCGGATGGAACCCTGGTACCAGGACAATCGGCTGATAAGATGCAGCGAGGAAAATCCATGAGAGGATGTGGCGATTGGACTAGCTTCTATGCGCCACCGTTCGTAATTGGCCCAGTAGCCGAGCAGAACTGTGGAGTATTTGGCCACAAGGGTTACACTCGAGGATACACCTGGAAGGCGAATGATGGTGTATTCACCCAAGCAGTAGTTCAAGCCAGAGGATACGAATGCGTCGATTATGTTACTGTCCCTCTCCCTGGTTCCGATTGTGGGTATAAGGGTTACCGCGAAGTATTCAAAGGGCTTGGAGTAGGGGCCAACGGAAGCGGTTCGGTCTTTTGGGGAAACGTGATATCAAAGCCAGCCGTTCGTGGCCAATCCCTAGGCACCCCTTTCCCATATTCTGGACAGTTCATCTGAGATGAATAAGGCATCGGGAGCTCGCCGATCTAACTTTCGGCGGCTCCCGATTCTTTTCTTTAAAACTCTTTTTAGAAAAATAGGGCGTTATTCACGAGGTATTTCCAGGTCATTCTTGGCTACCAGCCAAGTCGATAGAGCTCGAGTCGGGTGATGACGGCAATGATATCGGGGGGGTCGATGTTCTGCCTCGATAGCCGGTGGCGAGGATTGTCCATTGTGTGAGGTGTCTGATGGCGTGTTCGAAATGGCTGCGAATACTGGATATTCTGTGTTGTAGTGTTTTTCGTTGTCGGTTCGCTCTTGTCTTTTCTTCTTTGTGAGAGACGTTCGTGCTCCATGGACGATGTCAGCGGTGTCTGTAATCCATGGCGTGTGGTTTTCTGCGAGGATCTGTGACCAGCCGGTGAGGTCGAGAGCAGCAGAGTCATGTCGAGCTCCGGGAACCGGTGTGGAGATCGCTCAGAGTTGTCCGGTCAAGGTGGAAGCGACCTGGATGCTGACACACTGGCAACGGCGTTGACCGGAGTAGTTGGCTTTGGTGAGATCTTGCCCCTGAGCTGGGCGGTTGCCAGTTGGGACGTATGTGCCGTCGATGAGGATGGCTCGGCCATCACTTGCTGCTTGCTCTATGGGGATACCTGTCAAGAGGAGAGCTTCATTGACGACCGGGAGCATCCTGCAATAGATTCGAGAAGCTGTCGATGGTGAAATCATCTACCTGGTCAGCAAGGAACATCTGTGACAGATTGTTCCGTAGACCAGTGAGGCCGCCCACCACGGAAAAACTCTGTGCTGCGGAGCAGCGGAAAAGCCGATCGGCCCTTTGGGTCAGATCTTGCCCACGAGGTCGATGGACGGCTTGAGGGTCTGCTCGCCTTCCTGCCACTTGGCCGGGCAGACCTCGCCCGGGTGGGCCGCGACGTACTGGGCAGCCTTGACCTTGCGCAGCAGCGCGTCAGCCTCACGGCCGATGCCCTCGGCGGTGGTTTCGATGTACTGGATGACGCCTTCGGGGTCGACCAGGAAGGTCGCACGGTCGGCGAGGCCGACGCCCGGACGCATGTTCTGGAAGTTGTTGGTGATCTCGCCGCTGGCGTCACCGAGCATGAAGTACTTGATCTTGCCGATGGTGGGGGTGGTGTCCGCCCAGGCCTTGTGGACGAAGTGGGTGTCGGTGGAGACCGAGTAGACCTCAACGCCCAGCTTCTGCAGCTCGTCGTAGTGGTCGGCCAGGTCGCCCAGCTCGGTCGGGCAGACGAAGGTGAAGTCGGCAGGGTAGAAGAAGAAAATGCCCCACTTGCCCTTGACGTCCGCGTCGGAGACCTCGACGAACTCACCGGCCTTATACGCCGTGGTCTTGAACGGGAGGATCTGGGTGTTCATCAACGACATGGTGTCTGATGCTCCTTCGTGGTCTCGGGTGAGCTTCCGATAAGAACTCTATATCGAAACATCGGGTTTTACGAGGTCACGTCGATCGTTTGTATGGATGCCCCCCATAGGGGGGAGCTATGGCAACACCGTTGGGACACAGCAGTCTTCCTCCCACGCAACTCCTTTGGTCCGCTGGGAAACGCGAATCAGGTCACTCCGTCCACCCACACCCCCGAGCAGCTCCCGTCAGGACAGCCAGCGCGCCAATGCCTCCTCCGCAGCCCGCAACTGCACCACCGGGACTCGCTCGTCGTCCTTGTGCGCCAACAACGGATCACCCGGCCCGAAGTTGACCGCTGGCACCCCTAAGGCCGAGAAACGAGCCACATCGGTCCACCCCTGCTTCGCGACGACCGGAACTCCCAACGCTGCCACGAAATCCCGCGCTGCTGGACGATCCAAGCCAGGACGAGCCCCCTCCGCCAGGTCCACCACTTCCAGGTCATACCCCGCAAAGAGCTCCCGCATCTGGGCCACCGCCTGCTCGCCGGTCAGATCCGGCGCAAACCGATAATTCACCAGCAGCGACGCCCGGTCCGGGATCACATTGTTGCCCGCTCCCCCTTCGATCCCCACCGCAGACAATCCCTCCCGGAATGACAGACCATCCACGTCAACGTCACGCGCCTGGTACGACGCCAACACCGACAGCGCCGGGGACAATTTATGAATGGCGTTCTCTCCCAGCCATGGACGCCCCGAATGGGCAGCTATCCCACGGGCGCTCAACCGCACCCGCAGCGTGCCTTTACATCCCCCCTCCACCTCGGCACGGGTGGGTTCCAATAAGACGGCAAAGTCAGCGTCCATCAGCTGGGGATGTGATGCGATCACCCGCCCCAAACCATTACGGACCGATTCCACTTCTTCACAGTCGTAGAAGACATAGGTCACATCGCGGGTCGGTGCGGTCAGCCGTGCCGCCAACCGCAGCTGGACCGCCACGCCACCCTTCATGTCGACCGTGCCCCGCCCCCACAATTCCTCGCCCAGCGGGCCGTCCTGCCTGCGTGTCGGCAGGTTAGGCGGATCTGTCAACGGCACAGTGTCCAGATGCCCAGCCAGGATCACCCGCTCTGGTCGGCCGAGGCCGGTCCGAGCCACGACGACGTTGCCCACCCGGTCGACCTGCAGATGCGCATACGGCAGCAGAGCCATTTCGACCGCATCAGCTAAAGCCTGTTCGTGACCGCTGACGGATTCCACATCACAGATCGCTGCGGTCAGGTCAACAATGTCGGAGTCAAGATCTAATCCAGGCATGTCATCGACCCTAGCCCTCACTTCGACCGGCAAGGGAAGCACGCTGCGTTACCCCTAGGCTTGGTGCCCATGAACATGCAGCGCACCGCGTGGGGCTGGGGCCTCACCACGACCACCGAGTCCGGGACCGTTCTCGACACCTGGTACCCGGCGCCCGAGCTCGGCGCCGCACCCACGGACGCCACCGAGGTGGCGCCCCCAGAACTCATCGCGTTGGAAGGCAGCGACCCCCGCCGAGGTGTCCGCACCAGCGTTGTCCTGACCACCATTGACCTGGACCATTCCCCCAAGGACACCGCCGACGCATATCTGCGTCTGCATCTGCTCAGCCACCGCTTCGTCGCTCCTAACACCATCAACCTCGACGGCATCTTCGCCGCGCTCCCCAACGTGGTGTGGACCTCTGCTGGGCCATGCTCTCCTGAAGGTTTCGAGACCGTCCGGGCCCGGCTGCGCGTCGATGGCCCGCTCGCCGTGTACGGCGTCGACAAGTTCCCCCGAATGGTCGACTACGTTCTGCCCACCGGGGTGCGCATCGCTGACGCCGACCGCGTGCGGCTCGGCGCCCACCTCGCCGAAGGCACCACCGTGATGCATGAAGGTTTTGTCAACTTCAACGCTGGCACGCTCGGCGCTTCCATGGTTGAGGGCCGCATCAGCCAAGGCGTTCTTGTCGAAGACGGCTCTGACATCGGCGGTGGCGCCTCCACGATGGGCACCCTGTCTGGCGGCGGCACCGAGCGAGTCCGTATCGGTCGGCGATGTCTGCTGGGCGCGGAATCCGGTTTGGGAATCGCCCTGGGCGACGACTGCGTCGTCGAAGCCGGACTCTATGTCACCGCAGGCACCAAGGTCACCCTCACCGACGGACGGGTCATCAAAGCCCGTGAGCTCTCCGGTCAGGACAACCTGCTTTTCATCCGCAACTCGGTCACCGGAACCGTCGAAGCCCGCGCCCGGGACGGTCACGGGATTCAGCTGAACTCCCAGCTCCACGCCAACGATTGACGGCGAGCCGGCTCCGGCAGCGTGTCTTCCGGAACCCCCGGAGCCGGTCCCGCGTCGTCATCTGACGAGCACATCACGGGACGATGGCGTCACCCGCCTACCCCGTCGACATCCAGCACAGACCAAGGAGCCGGTTACAACAGGATGAGTACTCGGGAGCAACCGACACGACCCCAGGGACAACCACTCGGGCCGCAGCCCCACCTCCGGAGGACCCGGCAAGGGGTGACCCGCGCCGTCGCACTGCTCAGCGTGTTGGCGATCCTCGGCATCGCAGCAACCTTCGTCAGCAAACTGCTGGACCCGGGCCTCAACGGCCCAGAGCGCTGCATTTTCACGGACGCGCACGGGACGACCTTCGAGCTCACCCCCGATCAGGCGCGTAACGCCGCAACGATCGCTGCGGTCGCTACCCGCCGGGGTATGCCCACGCGAGCCGCCGTCATCGGAATCGCTACCGCTATGCAGGAGTCGAAACTGCGCAATCTCTCCGGCGGGGACCGGGACTCGCTCGGTCTCTTCCAACAACGCCCCAGCCAGGGGTGGGGCAACGCCGATCAGATTCGCGACCCTGTCTACGCCAGCACCCGTTTCTACGACGAGCTGGCCAAAGTGCCCGACTGGCAGGAAATCCCTCTCACCAAAGCCGCCCAAAAAGTGCAACGCAGCGGCTTCCCAGAGGCTTACGCCCAACATGAGACCGAAGCCACCCTCTACGCCGACGCCCTCGACGGCGAACGCCCTCAAGGCATCGGCTGTCGATTGAAGGACCCGGTCGGCGGCCCAAGCCCCACCCAGGTGAAGTCGATCCTCGAACGCGAAACCGGCCTGGCCGCCGAGATCACCGACAACACTCTGGTCGTCACCGCACAGAACCAACGTCCCGCCGCGACTGCCGCGGCCTGGGCGGTGGCCAGCGCCGCCAGCATGGGCGTGGCCGAGGTCAAACTCGGTGCATCGATCTGGCGTCGAGGCGCTGACGAGGACTCTGCCCGCTGGTCAGAAAGTGGCGACACCTCCGCCGCCACCTCGGTACGGATCGTGCTGGCACCGCGAAGCTAGCCCCCGGTGGTGGGTCCGGTCCTCATCGAGGCCGGACCCACCACCACAACAGATCACTTCGCGGTCAGCCTGGCCGCCGCTGCCGCGATCCGCTCATCTGGCGCGGTCAACGCGATCCGGACGAACTCCGCCGATCTCGTGCCATAAAACGTCCCCGGCGCTGCGAGGATGCCTCGGTCAGCCAGCCAACCCAGAGTCTGCAGACAGTCCTCACCCCGAGTCACCCACAGATACAGACCCGCTTCCGAGTCGTGCAGCTCAAAACCTGCGTCGAGCACAGCGGGGAGGAGCACCGACCGGCGAGCCGCATAGCGATCCCGCTGTTCAGCCACATGCTGGTCGTCCATCAAGGCCGCCCGCATCGCCGCCTGCACCGGAGTCGGCATCATCATCCCAGCGTGCTTCCGCACTTCCAGAAGCCGCGCCACCACTGCAGGATCGCCCGCCAAGAAGGCGGCCCGGTATCCCGCAAGGTTGGACTGTTTGCTCAGTGAATAGCTGACCAATAGCCCGCGGTGATCGCCGTCGCACACCCTGGGATCGAGAAGACTGGGCACCGCCCCAGGGATGCCAACCGTGCCGTCCGGGACTTCTTCGCGCCAATCCAGCTCGGCATAACATTCATCGCTGACGACCATCGCGCCACGGTGTCTCGCCCAGCTGACCACCTTGCG
Source organism: Austwickia sp. TVS 96-490-7B (assembly GCF_019331795.1). Classification (GTDB taxonomy): domain Bacteria; phylum Actinomycetota; class Actinomycetes; order Actinomycetales; family Dermatophilaceae; genus Austwickia. Next base: position 484,933 of record NZ_JAHPZL010000007.1, on the reverse strand, counting down.
CAGATGCTCCACCCCGAGCACCTTTCCGGTGGGGTTGCCAGGACTATTCACCCAGACCAGTGCCGGTGCGGTCGCCGTACCCGCTGGCCCCAATTCGGTCAACCCGTGGAATGGCACCGGAGTCGCACCGGCCAGACGGGCGCCTACGTCGTACGTCGGATAAGCAACTGCGGGGAAAGCCACCGACTGACCGCGACCAATCCCCAGCAGCAGAGGCAACCAGGCCACGAGTTCCTTGCTGCCGATCGTAGGAAGCACACCCGCCGGATCCAGATCAGGGACGCCTCGACGACGAGCAAACCAGTGCACCACTGCTTCTCGAAGTGCCGCAGTGCCATATGTCTGCGGATACGCAGGGGCGTCAGCAGCCGCGACCAACGCCTGCTGGATCACCAGCGGAGTCGGATCGACCGGGGTTCCCACGGACAGGTCAACGATCCCCTCCGGATGCTCCTGAGCGCGGGCACGGTACGGCGCGATCGTGTCCCACGGAAAATCAGGCAGCCCGAAAGGATCAGCGGGTGGATTCGCGCCGGGACGCGATCCACCCGCTGACCTGGTTAAACTGCTCACTCTCCCTGCGGGGGCAGCGCGGTGATCAACGCGTGATCCTTGCCGATCTTGCCGAGCTTGGCCGCGCCACCAGGGCTGCCGAGGTCGTCGAAGAATTCGGCATTGGCCGCGGTGTAGTCACTCCACTGACCCGGCACGTCGTCTTCGTAGAAGATGGCCTCGGTGGGGCACACCGGCTCGCAGGCGCCACAGTCAACGCACTCGTCGGGGTGGATGTAGAGGGAGCGCTCGCCTTCGTAGATGCAGTCGACCGGGCACTCCTCGATGCAGGCCTTGTCCTTCACATCGACGCAAGGCTGGGCGATGACGTACGTCATGGGATCGGTCCTCCTGGGCTGGTCTGACGCCAGACACAGTACCGCGTCGGCACGAACTCCACGGGCTGTTCGTCGGTTGACCGGTGAGCCTGATCGGTCGGAGGGCTCGCTGGGGAGTCTCTGGAACCGTCAGGACGGGCAGGCAACCCCCGGGACCGCGGCGTAACGGGTGGTCACAGAGTCGCGGCGCGGCACAGCCCCGTCTGCGGTGACGGTACGACGTACCTCGATGTCAAAGCCAGGCAATGTCGGACGTGCGACGCAACCACCACCCCTGGCCGTGACAGGTGACGGACGACTGGTGTTGCTGGTGGTAGCGGTGACCTCGGTGGCGATCCCAGACCGTCCCCACAGGACAACTTCGATAGTGGCACCGTTGACAGTGGTGGTGAGGAGGACCCCACCGGAGGCGTCAGCGGTGAACGTGACGTCTGAACCTCCTGTGGCAGCAACAGCGTCCAGACCAGCGGTGAGTCCTGGCAGATAGGCGCCATGACCTCGGCGCGGCCCCAGCTCCAGACCCCCACGGAATGCCGCTTCAAAGAGCGCGGAGGCGGTGCGTGCGACGCCAGCGTCATCATCCCCGGCACCAGGTGGGGGGTTATTGACGACCTGGAAGCCCCGGGCGGCGCTGCGTTCCCCGACGACATCGTTGAAGGAGAACCGGTCGCCGGGGGCGATGACCCGGCCATCGATCAGTGTCGCCGCCCGGGCCGCATTGGCCATCATCGCGGAAGGCGTATCGCTGCTCAGCGTGGCCTGCGCTCGTGCCAATTCGTGGGTGATCCGATACCCCCTCAAGGTATCGGCGGTCACGGCAGCCGCACGCTCCGTCAACGGCACGTTCGCCTCACGGGAGCCGGTGGTCAGGGCTTTGAGCACCGCAGCAGCTGCCGCCGTACGATCCACCACGCGACCAGGCACATCCCGCACTATCACCGGACTGCCGTTATCAATACGGAAACGAGCTGGTACGGCGGCTCGTTCGACCTGAGGAAGGGCCTTCACGATGGCGTCAGCGAGCGGGTCAGGATCGACAGACAAGGTGAGAGTCCCCCCATCCGCGACCATCGACAATGCCGGAGCCAGCTGGGCCGGAGCCACCTGGGCCGACCTGTTCTCCACGGTGATTCGCAGCGGACCAGCGACAGCTTTCCGGGCGACGTCGTTGAGCGCACTGTCAAAATCAGTGGGGTTGATCTGCGGCTCGACAGTGCGGATCCGACCATGGACCACAGACGCTGGCCAGGCCGCCTTGATCGCATCTAACGTCGCCTCAATGTCGATACGCCGACCGGCCCGAGGTCGTTCAGAGATGACGCTGCCGTCGGGAAAACCGATGGCACCTTCACGGACCTCCCACTCCTGACCGGAGCCTGCAGCACGGATGGCCGCAGCCACAGTGGGTCGGTCCAGGTCGGTCTCCCACGGGATGTCAAGGACCCCACGGAGACGACGCACCACATCCCAGGGCGCCACAGTGAAACGGGTGGCCGCCGCCACGGTGTCATCGGGGTCCAGATGTAGACCGCTACGCCCCGGGATGATGTCGATGCCGGTGCCATCGAAGTCGACTGTCATGGGGCGTGCTTCGATCTGCGGCGCGTGGGAGATCAACTGCTGTCGTGCTGCCGGAAGATCCATGCCGCCAATGGAAATCCCTCCGGCAGTCGCTCGGTCAGGGATACGGGAGCAGGCATACCAGGCCACTGCGAGGTATGCGGTCATGACGAGCGCTATCGCGCTCAGAGCGATCATGACGGTGCGGCGCCACCGCGGGCGTGATGCGGTGTCCTGGCTGCTGTGGCCCGTCTTAGACGGTGTTGGCTCGACGTCTCCCCCGCCCCCCACCCCCGATGTGCCCTCCTCCCCTGCTGCGTCCTCAGCCACCGGTCCCGCCTCCGGTGGCGCCGCCGATGCAGCACCTCGCCTCCTGAAAAACCGGTGAGTCTGCCGCACACCGGTCTCCTCGGAGTCCAGATCTGTCGGCGGAGGCACTCCAGATTCCGGGCCGGGTCGGCGCCACCTCGGCAGCGGCACCCTCATGGCAAGCTCCGATATTCCCCGCGATAAAAGATCAGCGCATCGCCGGGGCGATCAGGCGCGTCCAGGGCGAGGACCTCCCCGACCACGATGTCATGGTCACCAGCGGGATACACGGCAGTGGTGCGGCATTCCAGGTGGGCGAGTGCCCCGTCGAGGAGCGCCACGCCGGTGGCTGGTCCCTGTCGGTGGGCAATCAGATCGAGCTGCCCGAGGAGGGGGCGTCCGCGCACGGCAAGCAGGTCAGCGGTGCTTCGTGCATCTGCTGTAAGGATGCTGACCCCCCAGACTCCGCTGTCCAGGACGGCGTCGTGGAATCGCGCGTCGACATGGACACACGCCAAGACCTGCAGCGGTTCGATCGACACTGAGGTGACGGAATTCGCGGTCATCGCGACATCGTGATCACCGACCCTGGTGGTCATCACAGTCACGCCGGTGGCAAACCGACCAAACACCCGTCGAAAAAGGGCTGTATCCACTCCGGAGGGGCCGAGTCCACCCTCAATGGGCGGTTGGACATCGCGCAGAGAGCCACCCTCAATGTCACGATGTCCGGTCACGGTGCCAGACATGGGTTGATCTCCTCCCCAGGGACGGCCGGGACGAGTTCGGTGGTGTCTGGGTCAAGGCGGACATAGCACTCAGTGTCCCCGGATCGGGCAGCGATGTGATTAGACAGCGCATGCCAGCCCGCCCCGAGCTGGACTTGAGTAGCGTGAGCGCGCAGCGCGGCATCTCGGCGGTCCAGGGCCTGCGGCGATCCGGTGACTTTCCAGCTGATCATCGCGCTGGGGACGACTCCCGGTGGATAGGGATCGTCTTGAGCCAGCAGGATGAGGTCACGATCGCTAGGAGCGTGTTCGCTGAGCCAGGCCCGGTCTTGTCGAGCTTGGTCCTGATCGACGACCACCGCCCACAACGCGGGACGGCGGTCAGGAGGAAGGGCAGCGACGGCGACACAGGTCGCCTGGTGGGTACGCAGATGGTCAGGATGATCGTAGCCACCTCGAGGGTCATAGGTGACCACGACATCAGGGGCGAGTTCAGCGAGCACAGCTCCGATGGCGGCTCCGACCTGAGCTAAGGGCGCGCCGCACAGCGCTCGCGGGTGCTCCATGGAGGGGGTGCCAGCCATGCCTGAGTCACGGTACGTCGCTGTCCCGGTGTCGGTCTCGCCGAGGACATGACTAGTTGCGCCGATCGCTGTCATCGCAGCGGCAAGCTCGCCGCGTCGGTAGGAACCGAGCGTGTCCTGTTGATCAGCGGCGTGGTGGGCCAGATCAGCTGGGATGATCTCCCCTTCGTCTCCGAGGGTCATGGTGAGCACGTGCACGTCGTCACCGTCGAGGACCCGTTGCGCTAGCGTCACCCCGGTCGCCAAGGTCTCGTCGTCTGGATGGGCGTGCACGAACAACAGCGTGCGTCGGGCAGATTCACTCATGATGCCTTCCACGGTAACTGCCCCAGCGAGGCTGCACACCCGAGCTGGCATCCGGAAGGGTGGTCCCAGCGTCGACGCTGGGACCACCCTCCTGCTTGGCTACTGTCAGCTGATCGGTCAGGGCCGGTCGCCTCGGCGTTCACGGTCAGTGAAATGCGACCCGACATCGTGGGCAGGCGGGTCCGGGAAAGGTGTTGGTCCTCCTGGCCCTTCGATCATGGTGCTGCTCGCGCTGTGCTGTGACCTGGTGGATGTGAGTGCACCGGCCCCGGAGAGCAGGGTGGCGGCCCCGTTCTCGTGCGGGAGATGACGCAAATGCGGCACCCGCGGTTGCAATAACGGATAGTCCGGGACGGCATGCAGGAAGGGCACGTTGGGTCCGACCTCATCGACAGCAGATTCCACTTCGGGCAGCTTCTGAGTGGCGCGGAAACGGGACCGGTCAACGGCCAAGACCACCACCCCAGCTGCTGCTGCGGCGATGAGTAGCCGCCACCAGAGACTGGCATCAGGACCAATAGACATGTGCACCACGGCGGGCGCAATCAGCACTGCCACCAGGTTCATCACCTTCAGCAACGGGTTGATCGCCGGACCCGCAGTGTCCTTGAACGGGTCTCCGACGGTGTCCCCGATCACGGTGGCAGCATGCGCTTGGGATCCTTTGCCACCGTGCGCGCCGTCTTCGACGATTTTCTTCGCGTTATCCCACGCGCCACCAGAGTTAGCGAGGAAAACCGCCATCAGAACTCCGGCGCCGATGGCACCAGCGAGAAATCCCGCCAATGCCCCAAATCCCAGGCCAAAACCGATGACAACGGGGGAGAACGCCGCCAACAACCCCGGAGTAGCGAGTTCCCGCAACGAGTCACGGGTGCAGATGTCCACCACGCGTCCATATTCGGGTCGCTCGGTGCCAGCCATGATGCCCGGGTGGTCTCGGAACTGTCGTCGTACCTCCAGCACGATCGCACCTGCGGCGCGAGTGACCGCGTCAATGGCCAATCCAGAAAACAAGAAGACCACCGCAGCGCCAGCAATCAAGCCGACGAGGGTTGGTGGTTCCACGATCGAGTACGACGAAGCGGCCGACGCGGTGGCCTGTCCAGCTGTGGTCAGGGCTGCAGTGACGGCATCGTTGTACGAGCCGAACAGGGCGGTCGCCGCGAGCACCGCAGTAGCGATGGCGATGCCCTTGGTTATGGCTTTGGTGGTGTTGCCGACGGCGTCGAGTTCGGTGAGCACCTGGGCGCCAGCCTCATCGATGTCTCCGGACATCTCGGCGATGCCTTGAGCGTTGTCGCTGACCGGGCCGAAGGTGTCCATGGCGACGATGACTCCGACAGTGGTGAGCAGACCACAACCGGCAAGTGCAATCAGGAAGAGGGAGACGATGATTGATCCACCACCCAGGAGATAGGCGGCGTAGACGGCGATGCCGATGATGGCTGCGGTATAGACCGCAGATTCCAAGCCGACGCCGATCCCAGCGAGGACGACAGTGGCAGGACCGGTCACGGAGGTGCGCGCGACGTTGCGGGTGGGTTCACCTTCGGTGCCGGTGAAATGTCCGGTGATGGTGAGGATGACCGCCGCCAGCGCGATACCCAGGAGGACCGCGAGGAAGGACACCATCCGGGGGTCTCGATCTAGGGTTGCCACCTGCGGGGAGGCGCCATGGAGCGCAGCAAAACTGTCGGGGAGCGCAAGATAGGCGGCGACCGCACAGCTGACCGCGGAGACGAATGCGGCGACGAGGAAGCCACGGTTGATGGCGGCCAATCCGTTTTCCTGCCCGCGTAGCCGGGTGGTCATCACCCCGAGGACAGCGGTGATGGCCCCGATGGCGGGAACAATCAGCGGGAAAACCATGCCGTGCTCGCCGAAAGCTGCTTTGCCCAGGATGAGCGCGGCCACCAAGGTCACGGCGTAACTTTCGAAGAGGTCGGCGGCCATGCCCGCGCAATCACCGACGTTGTCACCGACGTTGTCAGCGATGGTCGCTGCATTGCGTGGATCATCCTCGGGGATGCCGTGTTCGACTTTGCCGACAAGGTCAGCGCCGACATCGGCCGCTTTAGTGAAGATGCCACCGCCGACCCGCATGAACATCGCCAACAGGGCAGCCCCAAATCCAAATCCTTCGAGGACAGCAGGTGCTTGTTCACGGAAGAGCGCCACGACAAGTGCTGCGCCGAGAAGCCCCAGGCCAACAGTCGCCATGCCGACGGCGCCACCAGTGCGCACAGCCAGCCGAAAACCAGGTGCTCGCAGACCACAGCGGGCAGCAGCAGCGACCCGGACGTTCGCTTGGACGGCGAGAGTCATGCCGAGATAACCGATAGCGGCGGAAAAGGTCGCGCCGATGACGAAGAACACGCTGCGACCGGTGCGGATAGTCCAGTCATCAGCGGGCAGCAGGAAAAGTAGCCCAAAAACGAGAGCGACAAAGAGAGCGAGGGTGCGCATCTGACGACGCAGGTAAGCCGCGGCCCCTTCCTGGACGGCAGCGGCGATCTCGATCATGCGGGCGGTGCCGGAGTCCGCAATGAGGACTTGGTGTCTGAAAACGGCTCCGACGCCGAGCGCAGCGAGCGCGATCAGGCCTACGAGCAGGACGATCGTCATGCTTCCGGCGCTGAGTGTCGGTTCCGCTTGGGTGATGGTTGCGGACGGCATCGGCCCTCCCTTCCTCGTTGAAGGTCTGGAGGGTAGCGCCGTCGCAGGGCGGGCAGCGAGGGGGTTGTCGCTGTGGATCGCTGGATCTGGTCAGGGTCGTCGACAGGCGGTCGGGAAAAGCCGATGACCGGTCCGCCGCGGTGGACGGCGGATCACCCACCGCGGCGGAGCGGATTCGTGGCCGATTAGAGGAGCTGTTCTGCAGCTGCGATGATCACGCAGGTGGTGAGAACGGCCATCGCTTGCTGCAGATCCGCAGTGGTGGGGAAGGTCGGGGCGATACGGATATTCGCGTCGTGCGGGTCTACGCCACCGGGGTACGTCGCCCCGGCGGGGGTGAGTGCGACTCCGGCGGCCTTGGCGAGTTCGACCACGCGTCGTGCTGTGCCAGGCACCACGTCGAGACTGATGAAGTACCCGCCTCGCGGGCGGGTCCATGAGGCCACGCCGAGGGCGCCGAGATCGGTGTCTAAGGCGTCGATCGTGGCGGTGAATTTCGGGGCGATGAGCATCCGGTGCGCGTCCATGTGCGAGCTGACCCCGGCAGTGTCAGTGAAAAAGCGCAGATGACGGAGCTGGTTGAGCTTGTCAGGTCCGATAGAGCGGGCGACATCGCGGGCCAGGAACCACGCAACATTGGCGGGAGATGACGCGAAGAAAGAGACGCCTGCGCCGGGGAAGGTGATCTTTGACGTGGAGGCAAACATGAACACCCGGTCGCGATGGCCAGCAGCTTCACACTCGGGCAGGATGGCCAACAGGTCGTCGTGCTGGTCCTCAAGGTGGTGCACGGCGTAGGCGTTGTCCCAGTAGATCCGGAAATCGGCGGCGGCGGTGGGCATGGTCGCGAGCCGACGTACGGTCTCGTCGGAGTAGGTGACCCCGGTGGGATTGCTGTACTTCGGCACGCACCAGATGCCTTTGATCGTGGGGTCGTCTGCCACCAGCGCCTCGACCTCGTCCATGTCGGGTCCGTCTTCGGTCATTGCGACCGTCCGCAGGCGCACTCCCAGTTCGTCACAGATAGCAAAGTGACGGTCATATCCGGGGCTGGGCGCGAGGAAGGTGACCTCACCGGGACGCCATGGCGCGGTGCCGCCAGGCACAGTGTGGAAGAACGAACTGGCCACGCAGAGGTGCATCAACGCCAAGGAGGCATTGTCGCGGGCAACGAGTTGATCGACCGGGACATCCAGGAGTGGCGCAAACATGTCGCGCAGCTGGTGCAGCCCTTTGGGCGCCCCACCGTAGTTGCGCAGGTCGCCTTCTTCGCTGGTGGCATGTTCCCCGTCGCCGGGCAGGGCTAGCATCGCCTCGGACAGATTCAGTTGGGCCAGGCACGGTTTGCCACGAGTCAAGTCCAGCTTCATTCCAGCAGTGAGGAACTCGGCGTACCGGCGTTGAGCTTCCGGGGCGGCGGCGGCAAGCGCCTGGACGTCGACCTGTGCGGACATGAAGGGCCTCCGAGAGGGACGGACGGACGAGCTGTTGAGGTTACGCTACCGAGCACGGCAATGCCGGCCCCACCCCGGTGAGCTGCATCGGGCAGGTTGTCCGCCCGGTGGTCACGCTCCGGCATGATGAAGCTCATGAACGGTGACCCGCGGGACAGGTGGGACGAGACTGCGGTGTCTCTCGCGGCGCAGGTGCATGCGGGACGACGTACGGCGGTGTCGGCGGTCGAGTCGGCGCTCGCGCAGATCGCTGCCGGTGACGATCAGTTACACGCAGTGGAGACCGTGTGCGATGAGGCCGCGCTGAATGCGGCGCAGCAGGTCGACGCCATCATTCACGCCGGTGGGGATCCTGGCCCGTTGGCGGGTGTGCCGGTGGTGGTCAAAGCAGAACTCGACCTCGCCGGAGTGGTGACGACGTTCGGTGGACGGGCCCATTCCCTTCCTTCGCTCGAGGATTCCGAGGTGGTTCGTCGCCTGCGGGCAGCGGGAGCGGTGCCCGTTGCCACGACTCGGATGCCCGAATTCGGCCAGTTCCCGTTCACCGAAGGTGACTGGGGAGAAACCCGCAACCCCTGGGATTTGCGCCGCTCTCCTGGTGGCAGCAGCGGTGGCTCTGCGGTGGCAGTCGCTGCCGGGTGGGTGCCGCTCGGGTTGGGGAGTGACGGTGGCGGCTCGCTGCGAATCCCAGCATCATGCACTGGGTTGGTGGGTCTCAAGCCCGTCCGAGGGCGGGTCAGTACGGCGCCGTATAGCAACCTGTGGGGACCGCTGGGCACGCTTGGCCCACTGTCCCGAACGGTCCAGGACACGGCAGTGACCTATGACGTCCTTCGAGGCGCGACACGAGTTGACCGGTATGCCGCCCCAGCACCATCAATGACTTTTACCGAGGCCGCTGGGCGTGACCCAGGCCGGTTACGGATCGCGGTGATAGCGCGGAGTCCCTGGCCGGGAGTGACAGTGGACCCACGCGTGCGAGCGGTGGTACTCGACGTGGCGGGTCGATGCAGTCAGGCCGGGCACGACGTCAGCGAACTGACCTGTCGGTGGCCGGACGCGCAGTCAGCGTTGGTGCCGCTGTTTTATGCAGCAATCCGTGAGGAGAGCCGCCGAGTGGAGAACGTGCGACGGTGCGAGCGGCGTACCAAGGCCATGCTGCGGTCGGGGGCGTGGGTGCGTCCGCTGGTGCGGCTCGCCGCGATCCGGGAAGCGGCCCGGATCGCGCGGGGCGTCCGGGAGCGGTTCGGGGCGTATGACGTGCTGCTTTCCCCCACGATGGCGGTGGTGCCGCCACTGGTGGGGAGGGTGGCCGGCGCTGGGGCGGCCCGCACGTTACGACGGTCGATGCCATTGGTGGCATTCACGTCATTAGCCAATGTCACCGGACATGCCGCGATGTCAGTGCCTGGTGGGATCGTCGACGGATTACCAGTAGGCGTGCAGTTGTATTCCCCAGGCGGCGACGAAACAGCTCTGTTGCCACTGGCCGCACAGCTGGAGCGCTCACAGCCTGGCCGCAGGCCACCCTGGCCGTCATGAACGTGCCATAGGCCTGGCCCGACGTACGTCGTGTCGCCGTGATGCCGCGCCACGACGACGCCGGGCCAGCCCTTGGCGGGGTCACCCCTCGGAGGTGACGTATCGCAGGGACTCTTCGACCCAGAAGCGCAGTGCAGCATCATCGCCGATGACATCGGCATTGACAGCGATCCAACCGTGCCGTATCGAGCGGCCCCACCCTTGAGGCCGATCAGTGCCGATCCTGCTGAGCAGGTGGGCGGTGTCGGCCGGGTCGCATCGCACCATCAGTTGTCCCTGCGATCCGACTGTCATGGCCATCCGCTCATTGACCATGAAAGTCAACCCGCCGAGCATCACGACCTCCTTGACGACGTGATCTCCGACGATGGCAGCTCTGATGCGTTCGGCGAGACGCCTGTCGTACGCCATGTGATCCCCTCTCCGATCTTCGTCCCCAGATCCCCTGGCAGACAAACACGTCCATGATCGGGGGTAGATCCTTCCAGCGCCAACGCTGGGCGAGGCAAACCTGTCAGCGCCCCTGGCGCACCACCTCGACCGTCAGGGATGCAAGACGAAACGGATCGGATTTCCTTCTTTGCGTTCGAGGCGTTCAATCACCGCAGGTGCCTCTGACAAGGGGAAGGTGTCCGTGATCGATGTTGAAAAGTCCAGTCGGCCATGTTGGAGAAGATGGACGAGTTCTCTGACATGACCCGCTTCGCTGCCGTAATTCCCGATCACGGACTGACCTTTGAAAGCAAACGCCATGTCGGATTCGATCTCCAGGCCGTGCCCAGCGAGCCCGACAACGACCAGTCGCCCATGACGGGCCAGGACCTGTAACGCCTGGGTGCGTACCGCAGCGACCCCAGCAAAGTCGAACGCGGCATCCACGCCGTCCGGAGCGATCCCGGCAATGACCTCCGCTGCTTCGTCAGGGTGGGCCACCACGTCGGCACCCAGACACAACGCCCGGTCTCGGGCTGCGGGGAGTGGGTCGATCCCGATGATCGGGGCTGCCCCACTCATCCGCAAGAGTTGAACGGCGTGCGCGCCAAGCCCGCCGAGGCCCCACACCCCGATGGCTTCGCCAGCGTGCACATGGGCGGTAGCACTGACCGCCGCCCACGGGGTGGAGACTGCATCCGGGATGATCGCGGCCTGATCAAAAGACAAAGAATCAGGGATGGGCACAACCGTTTCAGCACGGGCTAGCGCATATTCGGCGTACCCGCCGTCGTAATCGACCCCACGAGTGAGAATCCGACCGGCGGGAGTGCGATGACCAGCCTGAAGGAGGACCCGCATGCCGGTCTCTAGGTGGTCAGGTGCCTCAATGCCCGGCCCACAAGCGTCAATGACACCGGCGACTTCGTGGCCAAGGGTGACAACATCACCGTCGAGGAACTGCGGCCGGATCACCCCTTCAACAAGGTGGACATCGGACAGGCACACCCCAGCCGATTTGACCTGAATCAGCACTTCTCCCGGTCCCGGGGTAGGCACCGGCACCTCCTCGACCGTCAGGGTATGGCTGGTCAGGTTGAGCCGAGCGGCGGCCATGGTGCGCATGCAGGAACCTCACAGAAGCTGGACAAATGGTGTCATTCACCAGTAGACACTGACGTCCGACTCGCTGTCCGCTCATCAGCAGATCTCCACGGCCACAAGGGATGCCCCTGACCTGGTCTCCCAGGTCAGGGGCATCCCTCATCGGCAAAAGGTCAGTTGTCGCGTTTAGCCTCGCTGCGCGCCCGAGCCGCCGCCCGAGCCCGTTCGGTCTGGTCCAGCACGACCTTGCGGATGCGCACCGCCTCCGGTGTGACCTCGACGCACTCGTCTTCCCGACAGAACTCCAAGCACTGTTCCAACGACAACTTGCGCGGCGGGATCAACCGTTCCAACACGTCCGCGGTGGAAGAGCGCACGTTAGTGAGCTTCTTCTCTTTGGTGATGTTGACGTCCATGTCCTCGGTGCGGGAGTTTTCCCCGACGATCATGCCCTCGTAGACCTCAGTGGTCGGCTCGAGGAACATCGTGCCGCGCTCCTGCAAGTTGAACATCGCGTACGTCGTCGCAGCCCCGGTCCGGTCGGCCACCAGCGACCCGGTCAGACGGGTGACAATCGGCCCGAACCACGGCTCGTAGCCCTCGAAGACGTGGTGAGCGATCCCCGTACCCCGAGTCTCGGTGAGGAATTCGGTGCGGAAGCCGATCATGCCGCGGCTCGGCACCAGGAATTCCATACGCACCCAGCCCGTGCCGTGGTTGACCATTTGCTCCATGCGCCCCTTACGGGCAGCCATCAACTGCGTCACCGCCCCCAAGAACTCCTCCGGGGTGTCGATGGTCAGTCGCTCGACGGGCTCATGGACCTTCCCATCCACCTCGCGCGTGACCACCTGCGGCTTGCCGACAGTCAGCTCATATCCCTCCCGGCGCATTTGCTCCACCAGGATCGCCAGGGCCAGCTCTCCACGGCCCTGCACCTCCCAGGCGTCGGGACGCTCAGTGGGCAGCACGCGCAATGACACATTGCCGACAAGCTCACGGTCGAGGCGGTCCTTCACCAAGCGTGCCGTGACCTTGGCGCCGCGGACCCGCCCCGCGAGCGGGGAGGTGTTGGTGCCGATCGTCATGGAGATCGCGGGTTCGTCGACCTTGATCAGCGGCAGCTGACGGGGATCCTCCGGGTCGGCGATGGTGTCACCGATCATGATCTCCGGGATTCCAGCGATCGCGATGATGTCACCGGGGCGCGCCGCACCACTCTCCAACGGCTTGCGCTCCAAGCCCTCAGTGATGAGCAGTTCGCTGACTTTGACGCGCTCCACGCTGCGGTCGTGCTTCATCCACGCGACCTGCTGACCCTTACGAATCTCCCCGTTAAACACGCGCAACAGCGCCAGACGACCGAGGAAGTTCGACGAGTCCAGGTTGGTGACGTGCGCTTGCAGCGGAGCTTCATCGTCGTACGTCGGCGCAGGAATGGTCTCCATGATCGTCCGGAACAGTGGCTCCAAGTCGGGGCTGTCCGGCACCCCGCCATCAGCGGGACGCTCGACGGATGCCTTGCCCGCCTTCGCTGAGGCGTAGACGATCGGGAATTCCAGTTGGTCCGCGTGGTGGTCAGCGTCCTCGATGAGGTCCATGAACAACTCGTAGACCTCGTCCTCGACCTCAGCGATCCGGCTGTCCGGGCGGTCCACCTTGTTGATGCACAGCACGACGGGCAGCTTCGCCGACAGCGCCTTCCGCAGCACGAAACGGGTTTGCGGCAGTGGGCCTTCACTGGCGTCGACCAGCAGGACAACCCCATCGACCATAGACAGCCCTCGCTCGACCTCACCGCCGAAGTCAGCGTGCCCTGGGGTGTCGATGATGTTGATGGTCACGCCATCGGCGCAGCCTGCAGCCCGTGCGGAAGGGCCGTTGTAGTGGATCGCGGTGTTCTTCGCGAGGATCGTGATGCCCTTTTCCCGCTCCAGGTCACCGGAGTCCATCGCCCGTTCGGCCACGTGATCGTGCTCGCCGAAGGCTCCTCCCTGCCAGAGCATCTTGTCAACGAGGGTCGTCTTGCCGTGGTCGACGTGAGCGACGATGGCGACATTGCGGATGTCTGCGCGGGTCTGTGAGGCCATATGCCCTATTGTCTCAGCCCTCAAGGTGTGCCTGAGACACAGCCAGGTGCTGATGGGCCGATCTGTGGCGTCGAGGACCGTCAGCGTCGAGACTCTGCGCCCATCAGCGCACCGATCGCGCGCACGACAGGGAGATCTCCGCCCAGCCAAGGCACGTCGTACAGCTCTGGAAGCGGCAGCCATCGAAGAAGGTCATGGTCCTGAAGAGGACGGGCCACTCCGTGGGTCACCTCGGCCCACCACACCCCCATCACATGCCGAGGCCCCAATCGCCACAGTGAGCCTTCTTCTGGACCGGGCAGGAAATCACCGATCCTGATATCCACCCCGAGTTCTTCGTGGAGTTCTCTGCGTGCCGCTTCAAGCCATGTCTCGCCCGGCTCGACTTTACCCCCCGGAAGTTCCCATCCGCCGGCTATTTCTGCGGGACGTGTTCGGCGCCCACCAAGCAATCTGGTCGGATGGTCGAGACAGTCGACCAGAGCGATACCAACCACGCCAACAGTGTCATCATCATACGGTCGACATCCCGGCAGGCCTGGGGAAGAAGTGCTGGTCACAGGCATATTCTGCCAGGGGTTCCGCGTGGCCCGCGCACCGGCCCCCAGGCGGGGACCTAGGTCCCTTCAGGGGAATTGTGCCAAGGACTGGAATAGAACCGCGCCTCGTTCGGCGCTGACAATTACATCCGACACACGCAACGGTGCGAGAACGGACCGTCATGTCTCAGTTGCCCCTTATTCCTGCCGTGACGGAAATGTCCGTTTTCGGCGTACCTGCCAGTCTGCCCGCCTCCAGTGAGGCTGATCTGGTTCTCCCCGATCTGAATCTCGTCTCTTTCTTCTCCGGGAGCATGGGCGGACGTGCCCTGCTGTCCCTCGGCCTGATCGTGTGTCTGTTCGGGTTGGCTTTCGGTTTCCTCACCTACCGCCAGTTACAACGCATGCCGGTCCACCCGTCGATGCGGGAGATCTCTGAGCTGATCTACGAGACTTGCAAGGCATATCTGATCCAGCAGGGAAAATTCCTGCTCATCCTGTGGACCTTCATCGCCGCGGTGATCGCGGTGTACTTCGGCGTGTTGATGCACTTCTCCCCTGGTCGAGTTGCGATCGTGCTGCTGTTCAGCCTGATCGGCATGGGCGGTTCCTACGCGGTCGCCTGGTTTGGGATCCGAGTCAATACCTTTGCCAATAGCCGTACGGCGTTTGCCGCCCTGCCGGGCAAACCATTCCCGGTCTACGAGATCCCGATGAAGTCAGGCATGAGCATCGGCATGGTGCTGATCTCCATCGAACTGATGATGATGCTGGTCATCATGCTGTTTCTCCCCGGGGAGATCGCGGGTTCCTGCTTCATCGGGTTTGCGATTGGTGAATCACTCGGTGCGTCAGCACTGCGCATTGCGGGCGGGATCTTCACTAAGATCGCGGACATCGGTTCGGACCTGATGAAGATCGTCTTCAAGATTAAAGAGGACGACGCCCGTAATCCCGGCGTGATCGCCGACTGCACCGGTGACAATGCTGGCGACTCGGTCGGCCCCTCCGCAGATGGTTTTGAGACGTACGGCGTGACTGGCGTAGCCTTGATCACGTTCATCTTGCTCGCGGTGCACGACCCGAAAATCCAGGTGCAGCTGCTGGTATGGATCTTCGTCATCCGCGCGGTCATGGTCATCGCTTCCGGACTGTCCTACGTGGGCAATGAATTCATGGCTCGTCGCCGGTACGACCATCTCGACAAAATGAACTTCGAGGTGCCGCTGTCAGCACTGGTCTGGCTCACCTCTGTGATTTGCATCGTGATGACCTTCTTGACCTCCGCGGCACTGATCAGCGACTTGGGCGATGGCACCTTGTGGTGGAAGTTGTCCGTGATCATCTCGTGTGGGACTCTCGCCGGCGCACTGATCCCGGAGTTGGTGAAAGTGTTCACCTCCACCCATTCCCGGCACGTCCGTGAGGTGGTCATCTCGTCCCGTCAGGGCGGCGCATCCTTGGACATCCTCTCGGGCTTGGTGGCGGGCAACTTCTCGGCATACTGGTTGGGAATCGCCATCATCGCGCTGATGGGCGGGGCGTATGCCATGAGTTCGATGGGCTTGGACATGGTGATGGTCGCGCCAGCCGTGTTTGCTTTCGGACTGGTGGCTTTTGGGTTCTTGGGAATGGGCCCAGTGACCATTGCTGTTGACTCCTACGGACCGGTGACCGATAACGCACAGTCCGTCTTCGAATTGAGCGTTATTGAGGAAATCGAGGGGATCGACGAGGAGCTGAAGCGGAATTACGGCTTTGATGTCGTCTGGGATCGCGCCAAGTTGCTGTTGGAGGACAACGATGGCGCCGGGAATACCTTCAAAGCAACTGCCAAGCCTGTCCTCATCGGTACGGCGGTGGTCGGCGCCACCACCATGATCTTCTCGATCATCATGGCGTTGACCGGTGGCATGAAACATGATGTGCAGAACTTGTCATTGCTGCACCCCCCGTTCCTGTTGGGTTTGATCACTGGCGGGGCCATCATCTACTGGTTCACCGGCGCATCGATCCAAGCTGTCACCACCGGGGCCTACCGTGCGGTCGAGTTCATCAAGGAAAATATCAAGCTAGAGGGCGCCACGAAAGCTAGCGTGGAGGATTCTCGCAAAGTGGTGGAGATCTGCACACAGTATGCCCAGAAGGGCATGTTGAACATGTTCCTCGGGGTGTTCTTCTCGACATTGGCTTTCGCGTTTTACGAGCCGTTCTTCTTCATCGGCTACCTCATCTCGATCGCTTTGTTTGGTCTGTACCAGGCGATTTTCATGGCCAATGCAGGTGGCGCTTGGGACAACGCCAAGAAGATCGTCGAGGTCGATCTGCACGCGAAGGGTACGGCGTTGCATGACGCCACCATCGTCGGTGACACCGTGGGTGACCCCTACAAAGACACCAGCTCGGTGGCGTTGAACCCGGTGATCAAGTTCACCACCTTGTTCGGCTTGTTAGCCGTGGAGTTGGCGGTGCAGCTCACTGAGCAGGCCGGATCATCCACCCTGACCCGTTGCTTGGCGGCGGCCTTCTTCGTCATCTCAGCCTATTTCGTATATCGGTCGTTCTACGGGATGCGGATCGGCGCGGGAAGTCAGGCGCAATCGATGCTGGACGGCGAATCGGGGATGGCCTCAGCATCGACACCGACGATCGCAGAACCCTGACATCTCAGCGAATATCTGCCCCACTCATCGCACGGCCCGTTCCGGTGATTTTCGGACGGGCCGTGCGGCGCTGTCCACGCACCGGAATAGCTCTTCCGCATCTGGGACCAAGGTCCTTACCGTGCCAGCATGCGTATCGCCGATGTGCTCAATTCAAAAGGACATTCGCACGTGGCCACGATCGCCCCGGACGCCGATGTCACCGAACTTCTCGCTCTGCTGGCCACGCACGGAATCGGTGCGGCAGTGGTCAGTGAGGACGGCGGGGACACCATCGCCGGAATCGTCAGCGAACGAGACATCGTCCGCCGACTGGCCGTGGCCCCTGACTCGCTGCGCACCTGTGTGCGCGACATCATGACGGTGCGGGTGCACACCTGCTCCCCAGAGACCACCGTGGCCGACCTGTCACTGGACATGACCCAACGTCGGATCCGCCATGTCCCGGTGGTGCGGGACGGCCGGATGGTGGGTCTGGTCAGCATCGGTGACGTCGTCAAGCACCGGATCAGCCAGCTCGAGCACGAAGCCGACCACTTGGCGTCGTACATCCAGCAGTGAGCTGCGGTGGGCGAGCGCTCAACCGATCAGGGATATCCCAACTGTCGGGGCGCTCTGGAGCGGTCCGTGGCGGGCGGCGGCCCCTCCTCCGCCGCCCGCCACGTTCCGCCCTCCTTATCGACGATGAGTCCTCCTTCACAAGAATTTTGGTGAGCGATTCCTCGCCGGTGCCGGGCAGGCCAGTGTCCTGCTGGTACGCCGGAGATGGCCCAGTGCGCCGGGGAAGGCGTCGGGGCTGACATCATGGGCGCCATGCGTCAGTTCACCCAGTCCGCGAAACTTCAGAACGTTTGCTACGACATCCGCGGCCCGGTGATGCAGGCAGCTCGGCAGATGGAGGACGAAGGCCATCACATCCTGAAGCTGAATATCGGCAACACCGCCCCCTTTGGGTTCACGGCACCGGATGCCTTGTTGATCGACATGATCCGCGAGCTCCCGGACTCGGCGGGTTACTGCGACGCCAATGGCATCGTCTCGGCTCGTCGGGCTATCGCCCACTATCACGCGGGCAAAGGACTGTCCGGCCTGGACTTAGACGATATTTTCCTCGGCAATGGGGTCAGTGAGCTGATCACGATGTCGCTGCAGGCCTTGTTGGATACCGGGGACGAGGTGCTGTTGCCTGCGCCCGACTATCCGCTGTACACCGCATCGGTCGCTCTGGCCGGAGGGACTCCGGTCCACTATGTCTGCGATGAGCAGGCTGACTGGGCCCCGGATCTGGACGATATCGAAGCGAAGATCACTGACCGCACGACCGCCATCGTCGTCATCAACCCCAACAACCCCACTGGTGCGGTGTATCCCCGGGAGGTGCTCGAGGGGATCGTTGAGATCGCTCGACGGCATCAGCTGTTGATCTTCTCCGATGAGATCTACGACAAGATCGTGTACGACGATGCCGAGCACGTCAGCACCGCCTCGCTCGCCCCTGATCTGCTGTGC
This sequence comes from Austwickia sp. TVS 96-490-7B, assembly GCF_019331795.1. Taxonomy (GTDB): domain Bacteria; phylum Actinomycetota; class Actinomycetes; order Actinomycetales; family Dermatophilaceae; genus Austwickia. The sequence goes on along the minus strand of NZ_JAHPZL010000007.1, from coordinate 466,544 downwards.
TTAACCTTTAACGGGCTGTCTAAGGCCTACCGGGTGCCGGGTTTCCGCTGCGGCTGGATGGTCTTGTCCGGCCCCAAGGAGCACGCCCGGGATTACATCGAGGGCTTGTCCATTCTGTCGAACATGCGGTTGTGCGCGAATCATCCTGCGCAGCGGGCTGTGGTGGCAGCGCTGAGCGGTCCGCAGAGCATTGAGGACCTGATCCGGCCGGGCGGGCGCCTACTGGCGCAACGTGACTTGGCGCATGAGATGCTCAACGCCATCCCTGGCGTGTCGTGCACCAAGCCTAAGGGGGCGCTCTACGCCTTTCCCCGGCTCGATCCGGCCGTCTATCAGATCGACGATGACGAGCGTTTTGTGCTGGAGTTGCTGCGCGCTGAGAAGATGCTGGTCGTCCAGGGCACCGGGTTCAACTTCCCGACCCATGACCATTTGCGGATCGTGACTCTGCCGCATGTGGAAGATCTCGCCGAGGCCATGCACCGTTTCGAGCGGTTCCTGGGGACCTACCGGCAGCAGCACTGATCGGGGAAGACCTTGGTGCAGGGCTGGCCCGGCGGCGTCACAGTTGCGTCGGCCGGGCCTGTCACCAGGGATGACCATGTTGCCGACGGCATGACGCGTTAACAGATGCGGCGCTGAGTGAATCACTGATTCGCCCCGGTTCGTCAAAGACGCTCCCGTGGCGGGCCGGTCAGTCCCTACTCTGCTCGGTATGGCATACCGCCCGGTACTGGTAGTCCAGCACGAGGAGGACTGTCCCCCAGGGCACTTCTCGACATGGGCGGAAGAGGTTGACACGCCTCTTGACGTCCGACGGTGCGACCTCGGGGAGCCGCTCCCCGACACCTTGGACCACCACAGCGGGATGATCGTTCTCGGCGGCCCCATGGGAGCTTACGACGACGCTGCATACCCTTGGCTGACCGCTACGAAGGCGCTCATTATTCAAGCAGTCATTCACCCCACACCTTTCCTGGGGATCTGCTTAGGCCACCAACTCGCTGCAGCAGCCCTCGGCGGTCGGGTGGCCCGGCGCGCCCATCCCCGCCGTGGCATCTACACCCTCGGGGAACCCAGCGGGCTTCAGGACGACCCGATCTTCGGTGGGCTCGCCCCGACCAGCCCGCTGACCTTCTGGCACAGCGACATCGTCCGCCACGTTCCGCCGACAACCTCCGTCGTGGTCCACGACGCCCACGGCGACCCGGTTCTGGTCCGATTCGCCGAAAACGCCTGGGGGATTCAAGGCCACCCCGAAGTTGACGCTGAGATCGTTGGCCGCTGGGGCACCAACCTCGTTGCCAGCCCCGACGACGGCCCAGAGAGTCTCTCGCCCAGCGATGTCGCCTCTCAAGTTGCCCACGCTGACGAAGCCCTCGTCACGACATGGCGTCCTGTCGCGCATGCGTTCTACCGGACCACCCGTCTCGGGCCAGCGCACCCCGGCGTCCGAGCTGTGATCCCCCTGGCTCCCCCACCTCAGGTCAGCTCAGGAGGAGCGGTCCCCCGCCGTTGAGCAGCGGGCCCACGCCGTGTGGCCGGACCCCACCCACCCGGTCCGGCCACACCCTGAACGAACGAGGCCGCCACCGGATGTCACTCCGGTGGCGGCCTGCTGTCGGTCCGGCTGCGGTCACAGACCGCGCCGTCGCCTACTGTCCTGCTCTTGCTCACGGAATTGACCGAACCGCGGCAGGAACTTGTCCCAGTCGATGATGTGCGCGTCGATTTCCGGGCCGTCGATGCACGCATGTTTGCGCACCATCTTCCCGTCGATGATCACCGGCACCATGCAGGCACCACACATGCCAGTCGCATCCACCATGATCGAGTTCAGGCTCGCCACCGTCGGCACGCCGTACGGCGCGGACTGCTCCGCCACTGCGCGCATCATTCGTGGTGGGCCGATCGTCACGATCTGTCCCAGCGGCCGCGACGAGCCGCCGTCGAGCATCTCTTGCAGCGGGGTGGTCACGAAACCGGGCACGCCGTACGAACCGTCATCCGTGGTGAAGACCACCTCCAGCAGGTCGGGGAACTCCTCCTGCAGCTGGGGGATCCGCTCCCCCGGACCGGTCCAGAACATCAACTCCTCGGTCCGGAAACCCGCAATGAGAGTGACATGGTTCCCGGCACGCAGATGTTCCCGCACGATCGGATACACCGGCGGCAGCCCTAGGCCACCGGCAGTGAAAACCACCGTCGCGCCGTCGTACCGCTCGATCTCGCTGGGCTGTCCCAGCGGCCCGGCGATGCCCTCGAACCGGTCCCCGACGTGCATTCGGTTCATCTCGATGCTGGAGGTGCCCACCCCCTGCACCACCAAGGTGATCGTGCCCGCCTCGGCATCCCAGTCGGCCAAGGTCAACGGGATCAACTCACCATCGGGCCACCCCAGGCACCGCACGAACTGGCCCGCCCGTGCGGCCCGAGCCACCAGTGGTGCGTTGATGACGAACTCGCAAATCCCAGGGCTCAATTCTCGCTTGGCGATGATCTGTTGCGAGATCGTGCCCAGATCGGTGTATTCGCGGGCCTTGGCGACCATCGTCGGCACCTGTCGCGGATCGACATCAATCACGCCGACGATTTCTCGCGCCGCGGCTTGACCGTCACCAGCGGCACGGATCGCCGTGGACCCACCTCGGGCCGCGTCACCGCCGGTATAGACCCCAGGGATCGAGGTCAGCTGCGAACCTTCCTGCTCCAAGTCGATCGTGCCCCACTTGCTCGTGCGCATCTGCGGGGTAGCGTCCTTGATGATCGGGTTCGCCGAGTTGCCCAACGCCATGATGACCACGTCTGCGGGGATGGTTTCCCGTTCCCCGGTGGGCTTCGGGGAGCGGCGCCCGGAAGCATCTGGCTCACCGAGTTCCATCACGTCCACGTGCGCGGCAGTCACCGCGTGGGTCTCGTCGCTGCCGAAGAACTCACAGGGACTCCGCAACACCGTCAGCTCGATACCCTCCTCCAGGGCATGTTCGAGTTCCTCAACGCGAGCGGGCATTTCCTCCCGGGTACGCCGATACACGATCGTCACGTGGCCGCCCAACCGGCGCGCCGTCCGAGCCGCATCCATCGCGGTGTTGCCGCCCCCGATGACCAGCACCCTGCGGTCACGCACCTGCGGTAGCGGAGTTTCGTAGTCTTCCCGCAACCCCTGCATCAGATTGACCCGGGTCAGGAACTCGTTGGCACTCATCACCCCGAGGAGATGTTCGCCCGGGACGTTCATGAATCGTGGCAGTCCCGCACCTGAGCCAACAAAGATCCGCCAGAAACCAGCCTCGCGCAAATCTTGCAAGGTCGCAGTCTTGCCGACAATGAAGTTCGGGACAAAACGCCCGCCGAGAAGTTTGATTTTCGCGACGACGTCATCGATCAACTCGTTGGGTAACCGGAACTCGGGGATGCCATAACGCAAAACTCCCCCGAGCGCATGGAACGCCTCAAAAATCGTCACTGGGAAACCCTCGGCAGCCAACAAATAGGCGTTGATCAACCCTGACGGCCCAGAACCCACGATCGCCACTGGCGGCTTAGTCGCTGCTTCCCAGGGATTGGTCCGACCAGCAAAACGTCGGACCGCACTTTCCGGGTCGACCAATTTCTCCCGTTCCGGAAGGAACCATTCCAACTGCCCCACGGCCAACGGCTGCCGCGTCTGCAGGCAGACACCTTGGCATTGCAGCTCTTGCGGACACACCCGCCCTGTCACGTCGGGCAGAGGGTTCGCCGACTCGATCAACTCTAGAGCGTCATGGAAACGGCCCGATCCGACTAATTCCATGATCTGCGGGATGTGGATCTTGACCGGGCAGCCTCCCTTCGGCTCTTTGCGATCAGCCAGATGCACCCCGATCTCGCAGGGCTTGTCCTTGCACTGCTTGTCCCGCAAAGTCTCCAACCAGACAAACAGCTCGATCTCACGTTCGCTGTATCCCAGGTTCATATACCCCAGATAACCCTGGTTGACCAGGCCAAAGTCCTGCGAGCGCTCCTGCGCGTCACGGATGTACGGCGGGATCGAGTTCCCGGCTGGCCAGCCTTCTGACAGCCCATCAAACATGGGGTAGCGCTGTGACAGGTGCGCATCGAGAGCAGCGACAAAACGCTTCTTGAAGCGAGTAGTGAGCAGCCACAAAAAGCGCATCAATGCGCGCCCGTCCGCGTCGTCTACGAGGAGGATCTCCCAGAGGCGATGGGTGATCTCTGCGCTCAGCTCATTGTCTTGGAAGGCGAACACCAGTCGTTCGCAACCAGGGATGTGGGCGACATCACGGAAAGGCTCCGGGTCGACCCTCATCTTCTTCTCGAGCAGGAACATCTGTTCCGCAAATGGATCCGCAGTCGCCGTGGCCGGGGTGCCGGTCGGGTGCGAGTCGGTAGTCGTCATTGGCCTACCCCAGGAGTGAAGAGTCACGGTCGCCACGCGGCCGGGACCGTGCTGTTACGACCACGCCAGGCTACGACCGCCCCTCAAGCCGCGGGGTGACTAAAGTCCCGTGTCGAGCCGGACGACCAGACCACTCCTCTGAATTCCCAGAACGCCACCCTTCCCGAAACGGAAAAACAGGACATCACTCACGGAAAAATCAGCTAGACCAGGACGTCAACCCTGCGCGATCGTATTCTCCGTGCGGCCAGACCGCCCGGACGATCCCTGCCGCAGCCAACGCTTTGCGACATCCCGGACATGGCGGATCAGTAATATAAGCGGTCGCCCCTTTGGTATCGCGGGTCGCGAAGAGCAACGCATTGACCTCGGCATGAATGGCGATGCAGAAACCTGGCGTCCCCGGCCGGTCGTAATCACCCAGCTCCGGCACCACGTCGTATCCGAGCATCCCTCGCGGACAGGCCCCATCTATACAGTCCGCTTCCCCTGGAGCGGCACCGTTGTAGCCAGTCGCGATGATTCGCCGATCGATGACCACCACTGCCCCCACTCGGCGCCGACGGCATTTCGCTCGCGCCGATACCGCAGTGGCGATCCCCAAGAAATAGTCATCCCAATCGGGCACGTTGACAGACATTCTCGCAGCTTAGACGCCTCAGCTGGGCGACATCTCGCCGTCGACGTACTCCCACGTCGGCCGGGGTCGGGCCCCGCAATCCTCTCTCGGGGCCCGACTCGCTCATCCCTTGGCGTTTCAGCCGATCAGCGTCGCTGCATTCCAATACGTGCCGGGGATCTTCAGACGGCCTTTCCACACCCCGTCCCCATTAGTGGGGAACACGAAGGCATTGCCAGCGGTGTCGGTAGCTAAGACGTCGTCCAGTCCGTCTCCGTCGAAGTCACCAGAGCTGACGATCTGGCTGAACTTCCATCCGGTGCCCACGCTCTTACCCCAACCGGTCATCCGTCCAGTGGAGGTCACCGTGAACGACTTCATTTCTCCGCCTGGCAGGACGCCGTACAGGCGCGTGGGAGCCTTTGACCCGTTGCGGGTGATGATCCCGACGATTTGACGATATCCCTGCCAGCCGTTTCCGACGATCGTGCCGCCCGTCATCGTGCCGTCCGGAAGATAGGTGTATAGACGCATGTTGCCCTTGGCGTCCCGCGCGATCAGGTCAGGATGTGTGTCCCCGTTGACGTCACCGACCGGGATGATGATGTCCATTCCGTTCCAGCCATACCCGACCTTCATGGCGTTACTGAAGCCTCGCACCCCGTCACCGCGGTACACCCGCATCGTGCCGTCCTTGCCGCGGGCCATCAGATCGGTGAATCCGTCGCCGTCCGTGTCCCCGACAGAGCCGATCCAGTTCGTCGCAGTCCAGCCGGTCCCGCCACGCCAGATCGACACTGGTTTGGTGGGGGTGCCTGCCACGAAGACCAGCTGCCCATCGTTCATCACGAACTTCGCATCAGCGAAACCGTCACCGTTGAAATCGCCTCGCTCTCCGACCGGTTTAGGGGTGCACTGGTAGATCTCAATGTTGTCCAGGTCGACGGTGGTGGCGTCTTTCCCATCACGGAACCACTGGACCAGCAGATCGTTTTTCCAGGTGCCCTCATTCGCGCCGTCAGTCAGGTCAATCCGTTCGGTGCGCCACTGCGTGGTTGGTACGGCGGGGGTCGCCTTGTCAGCTGGTTTGACGAACCAGCCACCAGCTCCGTTATTGGACGAAACTGACAGGTCTTTTTCGCCGAAGTCGCCGCGCACATCGAACTTGACATACATGCGGGCCTTGCCAGGGGTGATGACCGTCGGGGTTTGCAAGATCTTGGTGCCGCCGGTGGCGCCCGGGCCGACATGATGCGCCCAACCGCCCTGCGCATCAGTCTGTACGGTGCTGCCTGTGCCCAACCAGGTTTTCCCGGTGCCATCGAATTTCTCGGTGGCTAAGGTCTGAGCGAGCTTCGTCGACCCAGTCGGGCAGTCCTGCCCGGGCGCCGGATTCACTCCCCACTCCAGACGCGGGTCGCTGCCCTCGTCCGGAGCCGAAGGCATCTCGGAAAGACGCTCTGGACGTGGGAGCGGGGTTGGTACGACGGCGAATGATGGGGCTGCGACCGCCCCAGAAGCTGCAGTGGTGAGCACCGCAGCAACTGCGACGGTGCGCATTCTGGTGGTGAGATGTTTCACGAAGTTCCTCCAGAGCGACAGGGATGATCACCGACCCGCTGTCCCTATGAAGGTGCGCTCCCCGAGTGGTCACAGGGGATGGATGCGACCACCCAGAGCATCACCGCTCGGACGCGCCCCCCGAATCAGTGGTGCCTCATGCACAGTCGCAGTGTCCTCCGGGGCCCTGGCGCGGAAGCGACGCCACTCCGCGCAATGCGCCGAGCTGACAGGGTGATTCCCACCACATCAACGGATCTGGTTCCTGCGCGCAGCTACTCGCCAGTCAGCAAAAACACTCGCCATGCGTTGGATCCTGCTGCAGGCTTGCTCACGGCTGAGGCTGCACTCGTCGGCCAACACGAGCAAAGCTTCAACCTCATCTGGCATCGCTTCAGCCCCCATGATCGATGTTGCGCGTGCTCGCCAAGGGTCAGGGGTCGGATTGACGTCAAATGCTGGGCACAGTGTCCACGAGCCGCGATCGGCGAGGAAGCCGTGGTTGCGCAGATGGTCATCTGTGTTACCACGTGCGACGCTGGCAACTACCCGGTCAAACAGCTCGTGATGATCCATTTTCGGAGAGCGCGAGAGGTCGCGGATGGCCCCTGCAATGTCGGCGTCATCTCGGTGGTCTCCGTCGCTGGCTCCCAGTGCCGTCATAGCACTGATGTAGCCGACTCTGTGCTTGTGGTCCGTGCGGTCGAACCGGCGCAAGACAAGCACGTTGCGCTCCCCCACCTGCGTCAGCACACGCTGTGGAGTCTTCATGCCTGCCGCCTGTAACAGATCCAGCACGGTGGCTTCCCAGGCCATGACATCCCACTGATCATTGGAATGCGGAAACTTCGCGATCGCCAACGCGCCTTCTTTGAGTTGCACGGAGGCTTTGGGCCGGGCACCGCCGAGTCCTATGTCGTACCCGTATTGAGGAGCTGTTTCACCGCTGTAATGGGATCCGGCTCCGAGGCGAACTGGTCAGCTGCATGGAGGAGCTCGGGAAGCGAGATCATCTGAGGAACGCGCGCCGGAGACCAGCGGCAGCGTCGGATCAATGCTCGTACCATCGCCCGCCAGGTAGTCCACGTCGTACAGGAACGTGGTCAAGATCCTGCCTCTCTGCCGGGTGAAGTGCGCTCGGCCAACTAAGAGCGGAACGCCAGCGCGATCGACGAAAACATCGACGGCGGTCATCGAACACGCTTCTTCGCAAGGTGGCCCGCCCTCAATCGGCCAATGTCGCTGTTCAGCGGGTCAATAGCGTCAACGGCCTGTTCGAGGACGCCCAAGGCACGCAACACCTGGGCAATATTTCCGAATCCCACTCCTGGATCTCCGGTCTCGATCTTCCGCAGAGTGTCACGGGTAATGCCGGCACGCTCGGAGACCTGCTGAGCGGTAAGCCCAAGCACCATACGCCAGCCTCGAATGTGCTCGCCGAACACGTTCATCTGCTCGTCAATCCGGTAGCCCGCCATCCGACGTGATCCTCTCACCTATGACGACGACAGCAGTCTTATCCAGCCTTTACGGCGATGAATTTCGTCAAAGGTCGTAGTTCCCCGACTACGCAGACGAGCAGCGAGCTGTTCGACGTACTGCGGCTCCGTCTGCTTACCCTCGGCAACAACAAGGAGTCGCGACACCAACTGACGGAGAGACTTGACAACCCGACGCCTCGACCCCTTCTGTCGACCCATCGCCTACTCCGCGCCCGTGTCCACGAGCGCCCCGAAAAGGCTTGGCGACAGACGCGGCGTACCGCCATACCTCCCAGTCAGATACCGCTTGGCCACGTTGGCGTCAGCATGGCGAGGGAAGTCCGCCAAGCTCGTCAACTCAGTGACGCCTTCGACGCTCCTGTCGGTGAACCACACTTGTTCCGGTTGAAGGGACACCTCGCTCAGCGGCGAGAGGACGTAAGACTCGTGACTCGTAAAGATGATCTGAGCCCCCAACACATTGACTTCACGGTCTGCGAATGCGCCCAGGAGCAGATCTAGCAAGTGCGGATGCAGACTAGCGTCGATCTCGTCGACGAGGATGAGTCCCCCGGTCCGGAGCGCCTCCAAGGCAGGGACAGCAATGGCTAGCCATGCCACCGTCCCATCGCTCTCGTCATGAATCGAAAACGGGGTGCAACCATCATCAGCGCCACAGTGAGTAAACAAGAGTCGCCGAACGACCGATTCGAGCAAGGGCTGATCCCGAACGTCTGGCCCTTCGAGAGGTTCCCGCTGGACCTCCTCCCGTGAGCCCTCACCCACGTTCATCGCTCGCATGAAGTTTCCAATAGCAACGCGCAGATGCTCCGGCAGGTCTCGCTCTTCTAGCGACACGTTGGCTACACCAATGTCGGCGACCTGGAGAAGGGACTGCAGATCCACAAATGTGATGGATCCATCAGCGAGCATGTTGGCGATCGCCGCGAGCCGTGCCTCACGGTGAGCGTGGTGCACCAACACGACGTCAAAGTGAGCTGTCAACTCGACGGCCACCCCATGGAAAAGTGACTTCGGCAACTGAAGCGCGCGACTCAATACAAGCTCGCGATCAGTCACTTCAACAGATGGCTTAAGTGTCCTTGCATCACGATCCCGGTCAAGCAGTGTGCGCCACCGACTGCTCGGCACATCCCGCAGCCACTCACGCTTCACCCCGCAAGCATCAATCTCAAACCCATACACGTGCCTTCTGCCGTCGGCGACGAACTCCAGTTCGTACGTACTGCTGTCGTCACGGCTCGCGGCGTCGAGACGGAACTGCACCCTCTGCATCGAGAGCAACGCCTGCCAGGAAGTCGAGGATTCCGCAACGGCCCGTAGCGCGAAGTTGAGCGCGTCAACAACCGCTGACTTGCCCGTGCCGTTGCCCCCGAAAATGCCCGCGACGCGGTAGGTAGCGGACAGCCAGTCGCCATCCTTCGGTGTCAAGGTGCGCAGACATGGACGAGAGAGGTCAACACTAACCTCATCGCGGATGCTTCGATGGTTACGCACCGTGAACTTCAGCAGGATCATAGACTCAATCCAGCACGCCCAGGTGATTGAACTGCGCGAAAATCGTCTGAGTTGGAGAGCTCAGCAGCCATTTGATGATCAGGCCTCGCCCTGCAGGCGCAGTGGAATCACACGTTGAACCGGAACTCCACCACGTCGCCACGACTAGCAAACATCTCAAACCTCCCACCGGTGACTCGCAGCTTCGTTTGGCGGGTTCTCGCAGGTTTGTTTGGCGGGGTCAGGTGATGCCGATGACGAGGGCGGAGCGGGCGGCTTCGACGACATCGTCGGTGATGGTGTTGAGCTTGTTGATTTGCATGATGCGCTCCATTTACTTGGAGGTGAAGTCCCCCTCGTGCTCCTCCACGATGTGAAGGGTCTTCACGTCCGTCCAACTCTTCAAAGCCTCTTGCTTGGCAATCTCTTCCTTTGACCATCCCCTAGCCCGCTGCTGTTGATAGTCACGCTGTTGCGTGCCACTCACGAATCCGAGTGCTCCCGCTGCCTGCATGGCAGCCATGAAAGTAAGCACAGCGCAGGGAACAGCTAAAACCAGCCTCTTCTTCATGGCATCCTCCAGCACCGAGCGTGTACACCTAGTGCCGCCACCATATATGTCGGGACAACCCTCGCCTAGGACCTGCGGACGTGAGTCCGTAAGTGCCAACCTTGATAGTCGCTAATCCGGCAAGACGATGCGGCTTCTCTGACACCCAGCGCGATTGACACCTCATCGATCGTTGGGGACACAACGTGTAGATCACTGGATGCACGTCGGGACCAGCGGCTACAGATGCCGTAGACGGCAGCGCCCTTGCCTTCAATTGAGGGCAAGGGCATCTTGGCTGCTAGCGGCCTATCCGGTTGCGCACGATGATGCCTATCTCATCACCCGCAACGGAGCTCAGCTGGGGCCTAAATTCCGAACGGGGCTGCGTAGCGCACCGTGCCGGCCGGAAGGGGTTTAGTTCTGCCCAGTGAGAGTGCCAGCAGAGCGTCGTCGGGAACCTCGACACTCAGCCTGATGCCATGTCGCGAAGCGCGCTCGAACCCGAATCGTGGGTAATACTCCGGGTGGCCCAGCACCACGACGAAGTCCTCCCCACATTCCTGGGCGGCCTTCATTGCTGCACGGATCGCTGCCGATCCAGCACCGGCTCGCTGAAGGTCCGGGAGGACCGCACAGGGAGCCAAGCACAAAGCGGGGATTTCGCCGATGTGACAACGCGTCAGCAGCGCATGTCCCACCACCGTCCCGTTGTTGTTGGTGGTGACTATGGATAGCCCGTCGATCCATGCGGGGTCATCGCGCAGAGCATCCACGAGGTCTGCTTCATCAGCAGTCTCGAACGCCGCGATATTAATCGCACGAATGGCAGGAATGTCAGCCGGCCTCTCTGGCCGAGTGAACCACTGTGGGTGGTCGTTCATGTTGAACCCTGTTCGTTAACGCACGCCCGGCCGGAGCTATCGCCGGGAGCGTGGAATTGATAGGCGGACTCAGGCTGCCGCGTCGGGCGATGACGGCCTCTGATCGCAGGCAGCATCAAGCACGGTCATCAACCCAACCTCCCATCTGCCTCGTCAACGAACCCCAGCACCTTATCGCGGGAATCGACAAAGCACGACATGAACGTCACCGGCCGCTGGGACTCACCGGACCGTACTACGTCCCGCTCTCGGACGGCGTCATTGCACATCCCCCCTATAGCGTCCCGCCATTCGATGCTGCGAAATCCCGCTAAACGACGTTGCGGGTCACATCTCCCACCTGGATGTGCCATCCACGCACCCTTGGGCGCGGGGTCGTCGCCGATGGCCTCGCCATCGCCGTACGGCTGCCCTTGATCTCGACCAGCGCCTTCCCCCATCTCAACCCGAGTCAGATCGCGGATGCATTCTTCGTGCCGGGGCGCTTCGACACGGAGGGGGACTCGAACGCCTTGCCCTGGTCAACGTCCCGAGGCACGACGAAGCTGCGCATGGCATCTGCCTCGTCGATCACCGCGGTGAAATCCTCCTCGGTGATCGCACACAACAAGTCGAGGGGCGAACGGTCCGAGCCGTCCGCGTCCTGCGGCAGGTCCGGGTGCGGCGTCTGCCACCAGTCCAGGAGCGCCCTGGCGACGTCGGTCAGGTCCGAGTCGCCGCAGGATCGGGCGAGGCTTGGTTGATCTCGGCAAGCGCGTCGACGATCTTCCCGTAGCGGAACTGGAAGGCCGGGTAGAACTTCGTCTCTCCGAGCTTGATCTCGATCACAACGGCGCGGGACCGGTCCTCGATAAAGTCGGCCAGGTCCACAACGTCGTCCTTCTCCGGCGCGATGCTCAGCAGAAGGTGGCGCATGACGAGCAGCGCGCCGTAGAGCCTGTTGTTTGTCCCGTCGTCCGCGAGTGGCGCGAGCGGATCGTCGGCGTTCTTCTTCGCCTTCCCCGGCGCGGCGATGGCCACGTCGAACGCGCGGTTCCACAGGCGGCCGTAGTGCGCGCAAATGTTTCGGACGTTCCTGAGGTCGTTCAGCCAGTGGTGCTGAGGACGTCGCTGAGGCGCATGCGGAGCTGGTGGTCGAACTCGCACAGGGCCACCACGTGCGCGAGGCCGGCCTCGGGCGCAAACGTATCCAGGCGGATCTCGCGGCCTTCTTCATTAAACCGGGGAGCGGGAGGCACGGGCCGATCGCGGTAGAGGTGCCAGTAGCCCGACAGTCGGTAGTAGCCGTATCGCTGCAGGACGGCGGTCGCGTAGGCGTCGTCGCCGCAGTCCATACCCCGCCCGCGCAGTCGGCGGATCTGCTCAGGGACCGTGAGGAACGGCTTGGTGTAGGTGCTGTTTGGGGTCGTCACGTGCGCATCGTCCTGGCGTCCCCGACACCGGGGGTATAAAGAAAACAGGCCCGCGTCTCATCGCGAGAAGCGGACCTGCCGTGTTACTTCGAGGGTGCGGATTCCACCAGTGCAGGTCAAACACGGCGCGGTCGCTCATGGTCGGATGCTCCGGGCCTCAACGCGGAACCCGATAATCGGCCTCAGCGACACACGCCCCGGACGCCGACACGCGACTGGTACAACCACCGACGCGGACGGGACACGCGTGGACGGCCCGCGTGCGGAGTTTCACTCCTTTCCTCCGCTTCCAGCAGCCCGCGTCGCGCTTAGTCCACGCGACGCGGGGTTTGCGTCGTACCCGATTGGTGGCGTAGAGGGCTGCGCCTGAGGCTGCACCCACTGCTTCGCCTCCCCGCCTCTGTATCCACTTCATGGTGCTCTTGACGTCGTGCGGATCCGCCGTGCCTTCCGCCGCGCCCTCCAGCACCGCCGCGGCCTCCATCCCGCTCTCCGCTCCCAGTTCAGAGAGGGACTGCGCGTCCTGCCGCAAAGCGGAAGCCAGGGTCCGGTAGTCCTGAGGGGTGAGGTCCCTCCCCGAGAAGTTCAGCTGCGTGTCGCCGATATTGATGTTTCCGGAATTTGAACCGATATGGATTCCTGGCTGATGTCGACTGCTCATCTCGCTACCCCATTGCTTCTGCGTCAAGTCAAGCCCACTTGGAGGGAAGCCGATCAGGTGAGAAATCCAGCCGAAGTCCGGCGGCAGGACGACCATGCCGCGACCTCTCATCCAACAGCATAGGTAGATCCACTGACCTACCGTCAGTTTCGAACTGCCCAACGACCGCCAGTAAGCCCCAGAGAGGCTCACACGCTCGCCGGGCTCGCCACTATTCGCAAAGAAGTCCATGACCACCTCATCGGCCAGCGCCACGCAGTCCGCAGATGTCAGAAATTCCGTGGTAACCACCTTGAGGGCGTTATTCACGAGGCATTTTCAGGTCATTCTTGGCTACCAGCCAAGTCGATAGAGCTCGAGTCGGGTAATGACGGCAACGATATCGGGGAGTCTGCCTCGATAGCCGGTGGCGAGGATTTTCCATTGTTTAAGGTGTCCGATGGCGTGTTCGACATGGGTGCGAATACGGGATATTTCTGTGTTGTCGTGTTTTTCGTTGTCGGTTCGCTCTTGTCCTTTCTTCTTTGTGAGAGGCGTTCGTGCTCCATGGACGATGTAAGCGGTGTCGGCTATCCATGGCGTGTGGTTTTCTGCGAGGATCTGTGACCAGCCGGTGAGGTCGAGAGCAGCAGAGTCGTGTCGAGCTCCAGGAATGGGTGTAGACGTGGCGAGGAGGTGTCCGGTCAGGGTGGAGGCGACCTGGATGCTGACACACTGGCAACGGCGTTGACCGGAGTAGGTGGCTTTGGTGACATCTTGTCCTTGAGCTGGGCGGTTGCCCGTCGGGGCGTATGTGCCGTCGATGAGGATGGCTCGGCCATCACTGGCTGCTTGCTCTATGGGGATACCTGTCCAGAGGAGTGCTTCATTGATGATCGGGAGCATCCTGCGATAGATGCGTGAAGAGGTGGATGGTGACATATCTAGCAGATCAGCAAGGAACATCTGTGTCAGATTGTTCCGTAGACGTTCCAGGGTAAGGATGACGTGTTCTTTGACGGGCAACCGGTGTCTACTCAAGTCGACTCCCCGGGAGTGAAAAATGTCGATGACCCGCCTGACGAGTTCATCGAGTGCATCGTGATCGAGTCCTGCTGCGCGACTGGTACCGCATCGGTCGCTTCCCTGAGAGATGTGAGTCGTCTAACCCAATGATCTCAAAGCGGCCGATGTTTTTATATATGCGTATGGTGACAGGTGTGTATCGATTGTTTCCCGGGGTGCGGGACATGGGCCGCTAACGCCTCGTGAATAACGCCCTCAGTCGTGAAGCGTATCAGTCAGGGCAATGCAGAATGCGCGGCATCCACTCGGGCAGCACTCCCCCGAGCGCCGGGTCTCCGGCGGAAATGACACCCGGTGCGCCCGGAATCGCTCTCGTCCGGGAACCACCGTCTTCTCAAAAATACTCCAGCTGCCTATCGCGCTTCTAACCGGATGTGCAACAAAGATAAGTGTGACGGAACTTTGAGAAATCAAGCGGCACGCCCCTCACGCATAGTCGCACTCACGGCCAGTAAAGCGACGGCACTCGTGAAGGCCATGCATGCGCCGACTACGCAAATGCCTACGCCTCCGAGCGACGTTCCAACTGCTCCCGCCGCCACAGAGGCTAGGAGGCGTGCTGCTGTCGCTGAAGAATCGGCAAAACCAGTAACAGCGCTTAGTGCTTCAGCGGTAAGCGCTGACTGTCTCCAACTGGACACGGCCAGGTCAAACTGCAGAGACGCTGCAGCGGAAAAAGCTGCAAATGCAGACAGCCCAATCAGATGTGCGTGCCCGATTACAGTGGGCACGAAGAGACCCGCCCCAGCCAACACAGCCATGGCTGCGCTCAACCTGCTGGCGTTCGCCAGGCTGAACACGCGCGCGGTAAACCGACCCACGAGGGCGCCGCCGAGAAATCCCAGCCCTCCAACCGTGAAAATCAGTCCGAGCCCCTCGGACCCCAGGCCGAAGAACGTAAGCGCGAGGACAGGAAGAACCGTCAAGATGAAGGCACGGTCGAACGCCAGCACGCCCTCGATGGCTACCCCCAGCCAAGCCGCTGGCGGCGTTCGAGGTTTCCCGTGCTTCAGTCCGGCAGTCAGTGGAGAGGTAATCTGAGAGCTGGTTGTCGCTGCGCGTTCTCGCTCATTAGTTCCGCTTCCCGGCAAGAGTAGTTTAAAGACAAATCCACTGAACAGGCAGGCACTGGCCGTCAAGCCAAGAACCCAATATGGCGAAACGATAGATACCAAGGCGCCAGCAGCCGTGGGCATTCCAACAGACACCACAGACTGATATAGATTGAGCCGGGCATTAAGCACCATCCGCTGATCGTCGTCTACGATAGTCCGAACGACTCCGACCACGCCCATCCTGTAATAACTGCCGCATGCATTCAGCGCCGCATAGAGAACAGCGAAAGTGGCAAGTGATAGGACCCCCAAAATGCCGAGGAGGCAAATCGTCCCTAAACCCACGGCCCAAAGGAAGCTTCCCCCTACCGGGATTCGTCTTGATGCCAGACGGTAACTGAGTCTACCGAGCAGCATGGAGCCTAACATTGCCGATACCGCATTCAATAAAGAAATGCATGCTACCTGCCCCACGCCTGCATGAAGGAATTGCACGGCTATAACGGGCAATGCAATCATGGCTAGCTGCTTGCCGATCTCTCCAACTATCTGCTCCGCGTAGAGCAGGCGGGTCATTCTGAGGTCACCGGAGGATCGAAATATGCGCCCCCGGCTGAGAAGAACGCCAACGCGCTCGGCCAGGTGCATCACAAGAGGTCACCCACTGTTTGAGCCATGTGTTCAACCTCGGCGTCTGTCATAGACGAAAAGCAGGGAATGGACATCAAGCGTTCACCCAGCGATTCAGTGATTCTCAGGTTCCCATTATCGCTGTCCCTAAACGCCTGGAATTTATGCGCCGGGAGAAAGTGGAGCTGGCTTCTCACCCAGGCATCGCGCAGCGCTCGCGACCCGGCATTCCGCTCTGTCTCGTTTTTGAAGAGCAACTGGAAGAAGTGCCAGGAGTGCTCGTCGCCATTGTTCGGCTCCACTGGTAACTCAAACCGTCCAACTAACGTGTCGAGATAGTGGTCCCCGATTTCGCGACGTCGTGCTGGCATGCTCCTGAACCTGTTCAACTGCCCTAGCGCTATTGCTGCATGCACGTCACTAAGGTTGCACTTCAATGCACCACGATCAGCGTCATACAGTGAAAGACCTCGATTTTCGGACCTGTCCCACGCCGAGGATGTGATGCCAAGACGCCCCCAAGTGCGACACTCTCGCACCAGTTCATCGCTGCCCACGACCATGCCACCTTCAGCTAACGTCAGGTTTTTGTTTGCGTAGAACGAGAATACCGACAGATCTGCTTCGCGGCCGGCTTGTAGACCGTCTCTGAGTGAGCCCAGAGCGTGGGCGCAGTCAGCAATGACTTTGACGCGTGACGGCAGTACCTTCCGAGCGTCCTCCGCACGGAACGGGAATCCTGCGAAATGCACGGGGATCAAGGCCTTGGTGCGCTAGGTAACGTGACCCGCCAACTGGTAGATGTCCACATTGCGGCTTGAATGTTCTACGTCCACAAATACCGGCTTCGCGCCAAGAGCCCGAATCACACTGGGCACACTCGTGAAGGTCAGGCTTGGAGTGATTACCTCACCCCCCGGCCCGATGTCTATCGCCTTTATGGCGGTCCAGAGGGCCATGGTCGCTGAGGAGGTGGAAAAGCCGCCTCAGCGTCGCATAGGGCGCGGATGGCATCCTCCAGTTCAGCAATAACGGGTCATGTCGTGATCCATCCTGACTCCAACACCTCAACAACGCGCGCGGTTTCGTTCTGTTCCATGTCTGGACGGTTCCACGGTACGATCACTTCAAACACCATGCTTCCTTGGGTGAGATCTGCTCCGCGCCTGCGAGTCCGGCTCTCGCGGCCCACGATAATGCTCAGCTATTGACGTTCGGCCTCTGCTTGGCACGCTTTCCCCGCGGTACCTACGTTGTCATCATGTTAAGAACGGCAATAAACCATATCCCATGTCTGCTCCATGCGACGCATGTCTTCATTGTGCATGACCTGCAGACGGCCCTCCCGCAGAACCCGCTGGAGGCCTGCGAGATTGTTGTATCGAACATCTGCGATGTCGCCACATCCCCCCGCTGCGGACACAGCGGCGATTTGATCGATACTGTCAGCAAGTCCCGGCGTCAGAAGGTCGGAGCAGTTAGCCTCGGCGCGAGAGACGACGACGCTGTCGGCAAAAACCCGCTCGATCTCACGCTCGGCCGCCAACTTTGTCTTTGCATAGAGGAATTGGCCGAGGGACGGCATCCTCTCCAGCGGCAGAGTCCTGGTATCCGTAAACGCTGCAGGTGGACAAAAAAGGCGTTATTCACGAGGCATAGAGTGTTTGTAAGCGGCTGGTCCCTGCGTCTCGACAGTATGCTTCGATGTTCCCATCGAGGCCGAGCTGGGTCAGCTTTTGGCTAAGCCATTTTCTGCCTCCGAAAACGTGTCCATTATTGTGGGTTAGGAGTTCCAAAGATTGGCGGCATAATTCGGCACACCAGAAGGTGTGCGATGAATGGTCACCGATGGCCTCGAAGCCCATGAGATCCTCAAGGGAACCTAACATTGCCCAACTGTTGACTGCCGAGTGGGTATGCATGCTGCGTTGAAAAGACGACTTCATTTGATCCATTAAGCACTGCTCAAGAGCGCTCGCCGAACAGGAGTTGCCATGAGGCCGAAATCGGATCGACCTCAGGCATCGTCGACTTTGATGCACACGGTGCCAGCGAGCCTCGGCACTCCTCCCGTGACCTGACAGACTAGGCGGCATGCGCCAGTTGGTGGGGTCATGCCCGGCCTCGGATGGCAGAGCTGCGTTCGAGCTCGCCGGGATGTATGACTC
This sequence comes from Austwickia sp. TVS 96-490-7B, assembly GCF_019331795.1. Classification (GTDB taxonomy): domain Bacteria; phylum Actinomycetota; class Actinomycetes; order Actinomycetales; family Dermatophilaceae; genus Austwickia. Next base: position 448,542 of record NZ_JAHPZL010000007.1, on the reverse strand, counting down.
CATAGGATTTGAAGCCGAGGCCGGCGCCGAATACGAACGCGCTCTCGCACTAGTGCTAACCGAGGATCGACATGCCCAACTTGCCGTCCAGTACGGTTCAACCCTGCGGAACCTCGGCCGACTCGACGAAGCGATCAGTGTCCTTCAAACCGCTCCCACACATGTGACGACAGGCTGTGCACCACAACTCGTTCTTGCCCTCGCCCTGCACAGCGCCGGGCGCAAAGACGAAGCCTTGCAGGTAGCCCCGAACACTCAGATCGACACGCTGCCGCGTCATCAGCGCTCAATGCGCAACTACTCCGCCGCACTCACCGAGCAGGCAACGTCAGACGAGCCATAGACACGTTAGAAACCAGAACGCAATCGAGTCACCCTCCTGCAAGATGCACTCCTTGCCGTCGATCAAGCCTTGATTGTCGGACCGCTTGGCACACCACGGGTCGCACCCTCAAGGGCCCGAGTCGTGGCGACCACACTAACGTCAAAACTTCTTGACCACCGGCGACTTCAGCTGCATCCGCCCGAAACCCGGCACTGTCGCGTCAATGTCGTGACCGTTTACCGGTTCTACCAGCAAGTCGTCAGACGTTGAATCAAAACTCCACCAAGTTCCGTCGGATATGGCCGTCTGAAACGATGTACCCAGGTGAATCCAAACGATCTGGCGCAGGAGGAGTCCATACTCAGCGAGTAATGCCAGTACCACCTCCCTCTCGCCGCCGATTCCAACCTCCGATGAGACTTACGATGCCGTGGCGAGAGGTTGAATGGCCGCGATCTGGTCGGCGGAGCGGTCCTCGGCCAGTTCAATTTCATACCTGGACTGGAGGTTGAGCCAGAACTGCGCGTCGACGCCGAAGTATCTCCCCAGGCGTAGGGCAGTGTTGGCAGTGATGGCCCGCTTTCCATGCACGATCTCGTTGATTCGACGAGGCGATACGCCGATGGACACAGCCAGCTTGTGCTGGGTGATGCCGAACCCCTCCAGGAAATCCTCCTGGAGGATCTCGCCTGGATGGATGGAAGGGTAGAGCTTCTCAGTCATGATGCACCTCAGTGATAGTCCTCGACGATCACATTCTCGGGCCCCGCGTCGGTCCAGACGAAGCAGATACGCCACTGTTCGTTGATCCTGATGCTTGCTGGCCCGCCCGGTTCCCCTCGAGCGCTTCCAAGGGGTTACCAGGAGGCACCATGAGTGCGTTAAGCGTCGTAGCGGCGTCCAGCATGTGAAGTTTCCTGTTGGCCGCCCTGTGGATCCGCGGGTCCAACGTGGGTGCTGTCTCGCGTAACCAGACTCGTTCGGCGTCGCGGTCACCAAACGATCTGATCAGCCGTCAAGAGTGACACGCATAACGCGATGCGCCAATAACGTTAGACGTTAAACCGGAACTCCACTACGTCGCCGTCGACCATCACATAGTCCTTACCTTCCATGCGGACCTTGCCGGCGGCTTTGGCGTCAGCCATCGAACCGGCGGCGAGGAGGTCCTCAAAGGACACGATTTCAGCTTTGATGAAGCCACGCTGGAAGTCGGTGTGGATCACTCCGGCGGCTTGTGGGGCGGTCCAGCCTTGCCGGATGGTCCAGGCGCGGGCTTCTTTGGGCCCAGCGGTCAGGTAGGTCTGCAAGCCAAGGGTGCGGAAACCGGTGTGGGCGAGTTTGTCCAGGCCGGGCTCGTCGACACCGACGGATTCGAGGAGTTCAGCGGCTTCTTCAGGTTCGAGTTCAGCGAGTTCCATCTCCAGTTTGGCGTTGAGGAAGACCGCTTCGACGGGCGCGACCAACGCCTGCAGGCGGGCTTTCTCAGCGTCGTCGACGAGTTGATCTTCGTCGACGTTGAAGACATACAAGAACGGTTTGGTGGTCATCAGACCGAGTTCTCGGATGAGGGTGAGGTCGAGCTGATCCCGTTTGCTGAAGAGCGTGTCACCGGCTTCCAAGATGGTTTGCGCGGCCACCGCCGCGTCGTACACAGCCTTGTCGGCCTTCTTGCCTTTGACGTCCTTCTCCAGGCGGGGGACGGCCTTTTCGAGGGTCTGCAAGTCAGCGAGGATCAGTTCGGTGTTGATTGTCTCGATGTCGCTCTTCGGGTCGACTTTGCCGTCGACGTGCGTGACGTCATCGTCGACAAAAGTGCGGATGACCTGGCAGATCGCGTCGGCTTCGCGGATATTTGCCAGGAACTTGTTGCCCAGGCCTTCGCCTTCGCTGGCGCCGCGGACGATCCCGGCGATGTCGACGAACGAGACTGTTGCGGGGATGATGCGTTCGCTGCCGAAGACCGTAGCGAGTTGCTTCAAGCGCGGGTCGGGCAGCGGCACGACACCCACGTTGGGTTCGATAGTCGCGAAGGGGTAGTTGGCGGCGAGCACGTTGTTCTTCGTGAGTGCGTTGAACATGGTGCTCTTGCCGACGTTGGGCAGTCCGACGATTCCGATGGTGAGGGCCACGGGCGGTGAGTCTACCGGCCGAGCTGACCGGGCCCGTACCGTCAGTGCGTCCCAGGTGCCCTACCTGACGTGTCGTGTGCCCTGTTCGGAGCGTTGTCGCAGGCGCGTGTCAGGCTGTGTCCATGGTGTCCTCGCTCGGTGGTGTGCTTGTCGTGCTGGTGGTGGGTGCAGTGATCGGTGCTGCCTTCATGTGGGTTGTCCTTCAAGGCCGGTACGCCGCCCAGTTGGCGGCGTCGGAAACAGAGCGGGCGATGTTGCGTGAGCAGAGCCACCTGTATGCCGATCAGTTGCACGAAGCGCGAGCCTTAGCTGACGAGCAGGCTCAGGTGGCACACGCGTTGAGTCCGTTGCGGGAGACGATGACTCGGGTGGAGCGGCAGGTAGGTCTCTTAGAGCGGGATCGGCTCGAACACTATGGTCAGCTCGCGGAACGGCTCGCCGAGGTCAGTGCGCAGACCGGGGCGTTACGTCGCCAAACCGCTGATCTGACCGGGGCGCTCAACGCTTCGTCAGTGCGGGGGGCGTGGGGTGAGGCCCAGTTACGGCGGCTGTGTGAACACGCCGGGATGCTCCCGCAATGCGATTTTGACGAGCAGGTCCGGGCTGTCAGCGACCACGACGAGCAGGTCCGCCCCGATGTGGTGGTGCGTCTTCCCGGCGACCGTTACCTCGTCATCGACGCGAAAGCGCCGATGAGTGCGTTCCTGTCCGCGCAAGCCGACGATGTGGATGCCGCTCGCCGTCACGAGCTCCTCGCAGCACATGCCAAGGCGCTGCGCGGACATGTCGACGCCTTAGCGGCTAAACGCTACTGGTCAGCATTTCCGGCAGCCCCGGAGATGGTGATCTGTTTCGTACCAGCGGATGCAGTCCTCGCGGCTGCCTTGTCCGCTGACCCCGGCCTGTACGACGCTGCCCAAACTCGCAAGGTGGTCCTGGCCAGCCCGGCGACCCTGTTGGCGATGTTGCGCAGCATCGCTTTTGCCTGGCGCCAAGATGCCTTATCCACGAACGCCCGCGAGTTGTTGCGCCTCGGCGCCGAACTGCACGACCGGCTGGGCAGCCTCGGCGGCCATGTCACAAAGATGGGAACATCGCTGCGCCGCTCAGTAGAGTCCTACAACCTGATGGTCGGATCGCTAGAGAGTCGCGTCCTGGTCTCAGCTCGCAAACTCCACGAGTTGGGCCTGGCCTCTGGGGAATTAGTGTCACCGACCCCGTTAGAGGCCACACCCCGTCCGTTGACTGCCGTCGAACTGCTCCACCCAGAGGAGCCGGGGCTCCACGTCGCGGCGATCGACGGTCAGCGTGCTGAGGCGACCTCCCGGTAAATGTGCTCCAGCGCGGTCGCTACCGCGTTCGGGCCAAACCGGTCGATTGCGGACTGCCGCCGTACCTTGTCTTGCGCCGCATCGGAGCCTTCGGTCAACGTGGTGGCCAGCGCTTCACTCAACGCCGCCACGCTCTCCGGTGCAGCCCCGCCGCGTCGGCCGGGACCGTCGACAACGACGTCAGGGAGCAACGCCACATCCTCCGGCGCTTCCACCACAAAAAACACCTCCACGTCAGGCAGTGCTGGATCGACCCGGCGACCCACCAGACGACCCATCCCCGGCGCCCAAATGTCCCGGGGCCCACCGCTGTCCACCGCCACAAAAGGCACCCCACAGGACAACGCTTCAATGAGCACCACGCCAAAGGTCTCAGCCATGCTCGCTGACACCACCACCGCAGCATTGCTCAACGCCTGTGCCACTGCCTCCCGGGAGGCTCCACCCTCAACCACGTCCGCAGACAAGCCCAAAGACACTGCCAGCTCCCGCAATGCCCCCTGCTCCGGCCCCCGGCCGAGCACCCGCAACGGGTGAGCTTGACGGAGTTCTTCCGGCAACGCCGCATAGGCCTGCACGACCGAGTCGAGGCGTTTACGCGGCGTCAACGTCCCAATCGCTACGACCGCACCTGACGTCGCAGCCTGCGGGCTGCGTTGACGGAACCGATCGACCATCACCACGTTCGGGACGACCCGCACCCGATCCGTGGGAATCGGCAACGCCTCCGCCTGGATCGAACTCACCGCGATCACTGCCGCAGCCCGATCCAATACCCGAATCGCCGCCGCCAACTCCACCGCAGAATACTGACCCCGCATGTACGCCGACATGTGCTCCGTCACGACATACGGAAGCTTCTGAGCAACCGCGAACTGGCCAGCCGCAATGCCCGCCGGAAAAACATTGTGGGCGTGGATGACGTCCGGAAGTCCCTCCTGCTCGGCGAGCTGCTCCATCTCCTGAACCATCCGACGTACCGCCATGGTCGTCCCGGCGGCATCGTGCACCACCCGAGCAGTCCCTCGGACCGCATGCACCGCCACTCCCGCCATGTGGCGCACTGATGAACGGCCACCAGCGGATGCCTCTGTGGTCGTCGAGGCTGGTGGCACCGGCTTCTCCGGGGCAGCTGCGCGCCTCGTCTCTTTCGGGCCACCTGCCAGACCCAATAACCCCTGCACTGTCGGACGGACCGTGGAGACCAGCGTATGCGCGGCCGGACGCAGCACGGTGTTGGCCACTGGACGCAACGACGGCGGCACGCAGGAAATCACCCGCACCTGGTGTCCGGCCTCTAGCAGAGCGGTGACCTGATCCGCCACGAAAGGCCCCCGACCCGGATGCTCCACCGACGGGTACTCCCCCGCGACGACCCAGACCTTCACGACATCCTCCTCATCACCGACGCCTCTGCGAGAAGCAGCTTGCCACGGCGACTGGGCCGACGTCGGTGCCCGAGCCGCGCTGAGACAGACCGATCCCGTGCCAGGACGCATGGACCGCACCCACCCACCACGTCGGTCAATCAGTCGGCGCATCACCACAATTCGCCGTCATATCCGCAAGGTTCAGGAACGCAGCGCCCGGAGGGTCATCCTCCCACCGATTCCAGCCGCTACGGCGGAGAACACGAGCGCAAGGACGACGTACGTCGTCTCCCCGGTGAGGCCGCGCCCCACTTGGGCGAAAGCCCACGCCGCCATGATGACTACCAACGGCATCGCCACGATCCGCCACGCTGTGGCCCGGGTCGCCCCAGAAAGACGCATCACCCAGATCGTCCAGTACAAACAGATCACCAAACCGGCGAACGAATAGGCCTGCACCCCGGCCATCGGACCGCCCACCCACAAGCCCAACGCCAATGCCGGCACCCGCACTCCGCCCTCGAGACAGGACAACAGACACAGTCGTTTGACGGCGTTCTTCACCGTCGCATAGCCCGCCAACGGGTTGGACGTGAAGTTCATCATCAGCCACGGCGCCAGGAACGCCGAGATATGCCCGGCGACCTCCCATTTGTTGTCTGCCCAGATCAGAATGAACACTTCACGACACAGCAGCGTGATGGGCACGAAGATGACCAGGCCTAAGCCCAATAACACTGTCGCCAGCCGCACCATGTGACCGGACGTGTCTTTATCATCACGGTGCATCGCCGCGAACCGGACATAGAAGACGCTGGCGACCGCTTGCCCGAGCAGCGCGATCGGCGCGCTGAGCATCCGCTGAGTGAAACTGAAATGGCCCGCAAATTCCTGCCCATACAACGCTGTGACCAGCGGTGCCACCGCACCCACGGTCAGCGCGTTGACCACTGCGGGAAACAGAATCCAGGTCGGGAATTGCGACCATCGCCGCACCAATCCGGGCGCGACGCGACCACGCAGGTCCAACCCGCTCCTGGTGATCATCATCGTCGTAGACAACAACCGGCCTACGCCATAGCCCACGCCCAAACCTGCACTGACCAGGCCAGCTTTACCCATGCCCAGTTGCATCCCGGCAGTGGCTAGCGTGCCCGCCACATTGGCGTCACTCATCTGCCGGAACTGTTGACGACGGGACTGATAAGAACGCAACACCGCAAAACAGGCACTCGCCCACACCACAAACGGGGCAATCAGCACGGACACCTGATAATCGGCAGGCACCAGGTCAGCACGCACCGCCATTACTACACAGACCGGCACCAGGACCAATGACACTAGGCTGGCCACCCGGATCGAAAATCGGGCGATGTCATCCGCTTCAGCCTCATCCCCGGCCAGCGGGATCGCCATTTCCAGCCGTAAGGTCGCAATCATCGCCGCGACCGTCGCAAAGGACACCAAGTTGCCGAAGACGCCGTAATCGGCAGGTGAATACCAGGCACCCAGCACCACCTGCGCGGCGAACTGGATCACCATGACCACAGCGGTGCCGCCGCCCAGCTGGGCGACGTGACGCCCAGCGCCACCCTGACCCAGCCTGGTCAAGGCCATCAGGCGGGCCCGACGACCTGGTGCAGCGGAATCGTTCTCAGCGGCCACCTGGTCGCCCTTGTCCATGTCCATCCCGTTCACAAGTCGCTGATCACCGATCAAGAACGGCGCGCACGGTGTCCTTCAGGATCCGCAAGTCACCGGCAAAACTACGATCACGCACGTACGTCGCATAAATATCGGCCTTGCGCGGCAAGATCGACTCGACGTAATGCCGTTCCGGATCGGGAGCCGCCGCGAGTTCATCGGACTCGTTGCGGAAAACGATGCTGCCCGGGTCGGTGATTCCTGGCCGGACCGAGAGGATCACTGGCCGTAAACCGTCCGGCCACTGTTCGACGTACACCGGCACCTCCGGGCGGGGACCAACCAGGCTCATGTCACCGGTGAGGACATCAAATAACTGCGGAAGTTCGTCCAATTTGCTGGCCCGCAGCATCCGCCCGACCCGAGTCACCCGCGAGTCGCCAGTCGCGGACACTAACGACCCGTCATGCACGGCCTTCATCGTGCGGAACTTGTGGATGTGGAAGGTCCGGCCGTCCAGACCTACCCGTTCCTGACGGAACAGCACCCCACCGGGGCTTTCAGCCGCGACCGCCACCGCGACCGCCGCCAACACCGGAGAGGTCACGACCAGACCGGCGGTGGCAATGGTCACGTCAAACGCCCGCTTGGCTTTGCGTGAGTTCACCACCCGACGCGGACCGGGGATGTTTAACGTGGTGCACACCCGCGACACCGTGTGGCGCGCCACCCGGACCTTCGTGGACCGACGTAACGCGTTGACGACCCGGTTGTCGATGATGTCGACGTTCACGCCAGGATCCCCCGCACCGCCGTAACGACCTTGCCCTGATCGGCCTGTGTCATGGCGGAGAAGATCGGCAAGCTGACGACTCGGGCGAACTCCGCCTCAGCGACCGGGAACTGCTCGGGGCTCAAATGGTAGCGGTCGCGATAGTACGGCTGCTTGTGCAACGGGATGAAGTGCACGCTGGTGCCCACCCCGGCCTGCGCCATCGCTGCGATGAATCCATCTCGGTCCACCGGGGCGTCTGCCCGCAAACGGATCACAAATAGATGCCAGGCATGGGTGCTGTCCGGGACATCCGGCTCGATCGGCACGTCAAGCGGCAGATCGGCAAACGCTTCCAGATAGCGGTGGGCGATCGATGCCCGGGCCGCTGCCATCTGAGGTTGGCGCCGCAACTGCACCCGCCCCATCGCTGCTGCCGGGTCAGTCAGGTTGTACTTGTAGCCCGCCTCGACGACCTCGTAGAACCAGCTGGGCGCGGTGCTGCGGTACCGGTCAAACACGTCTCGATTGATGCCGTGCAGCCGCATCGTGCGGATCCGGGTGGCCATCGCCGGGTCGGTGACCACCACCATGCCACCCTCACCCGTGGTCATCGTCTTGGTGGCGTAGAAGCTGAAAACGGTGGCATCACTGGACGTGGCCCCGATCAGCTGGCCCCGCGTTGACGTGGGCAAAGCGTGCGCGGCATCCTCCACGACCTTCACGCCATGTGCCGCAGCGAAACTTTCCGTCAACTGACGGTCCACGGGATAGCCAGCAAAATGCACCGGCATCACCGCCTTGGTGCGCGAGGTCACTGCGCGGTCAGCAGCGGCGTAATCCAGGCACAGCGTGGCCGGGTCTACGTCTACGACCACCGGGTCAGCTCCCAAGTAGCGGACCACTTCCGCAGTGGAGGTGAACGTCCAATCCGGGACGATCACCTCGTCCCCGGGCCCCACACCACACGCATCCAACGCCAGATGGAGGCCAGCGGTGGCGGAATTGACGGCGATCGCGGTCCTCCCACCGCCGAGGAACTCGGCAAACTCCTTCTCGAAGGCGGCAGCGCGAGGTCCGGTGGTGAGCCACCCCGAACGCATCGCCTCCACGACCGCCTCGATCTCCTCCTCACCGATATCGGGCAAGGCGAAGGGCAAATGCGATTCCTGGCTCACGACTTTCCTCCTGACATCGGCACGACAAGCTGCGGAGTTCCCGTACCTGCTCGGTAGGCTACCGAATGAATCCCGCGCTCCTGCGCGTCGACCGAGACATCGGAGCTGCACCACCCATGACAAGCACTGATGAGCATCCTCCTGCCCCGGCAGGACGGCTCGCCGGCCTGTTGACCCGATACCCGCTGGCCCAGAAGGCCCTTCTCATTCTTCCGGTGCTGGCAGTAGCCGGCCCATTTGCCTCGATCCGCCCCGGAGCAGCCGGTTTCCCTTACTTCTACCGGATCGTCTGGTTCTTATGCCTTGCCGTCGCCGTCCCCCTGTTTTGGTGGGAGAGCCGCCGCCACAGCCTGCCCAAGCTGTACGCCGGTGTCCTGGCGTGGTGGCTCATCTGGGCGCCCATCACCTGGCTATGGACCCCCGCCCCAGGAGTGGGTCGCACCGAGATCATGGCGGGCGCGATGGCCATGGCGGGCGCTTTCGTCGTTGTGGTGCTCACCCGGGGCAGCTCAGCCAGCCTGCGCTACCTGCGATGGGGATGGATGGTCGCGTTCGCCGTGAACACGGCCATCGTCTCCTGGGAGTTCTGCACCGGTAACCACCTCGACCTCGTCACCGGTGTCCAACCCTGGTATTTCTCGGCGTACTCAGTCGCCGGTCTAGACACCAATCCCAACGGACTGTCAAACTTCAACGTCGCGATCTTCGCGGTGCTCTGCGCCCAAATGGTCCGCGAGGTCGGGTCCCGCCGCGCCACCCGGGCCGCCGCGGAAGCCTTCGAAAATGAAGCCACCACCCCCACCAGCGCCCTGGTGCCCAGCACGGTGTGTGGATCCATCAGTCAACGGATCGGTTTGGGAGTGCGCGGCTCAGCTCGCCGCATCATCGTCTTGTACGTCGCGATGGCCCTGTGCGCCTACACCGTCTACATGACCGGCAGCCGCGCCGGAGCCATGTCGCAACTGCTACTCACCCTCATGACTGCAGCCTGGTGTTTCCGGGGACGACGGCTCCTCGTGGTGCCGATCGCTCTGGTGGCGCTCGCCGCGGTGATCCCGGTGGTGCAGCAAAGCGACCTGCGTTTGGTCCGGCCTGCCGCAGTCGCGCAGCGGGCTGCGCATGAAGGCCGTGGAAGTGGCCACTACCAGGACAATGTCTCGGACGACCAGAAAGCCGTGGACGTCGCCAAGGCCGACGCGGCCCGGGCGGAACTCACCAAGTCGGGGTTGCGCGCCATGGCTGAGAAGCCACTCCAAGGGCATGGTGCCGGGTCATCAATCACGTGGGTCGCCCACGACCCGCTGTACCCCGCCACCTCGGCGAATGGCCAACGCCGAGTGATCAACCTGCACAACACTTTCCTTGAGATCGGTGTCAATTACGGGTTGATCGGTCTGCTGCCCATCCTGGCGGTGCCGCTCTGGGCGCTGATGCGATTTTTGCGCCCTCGCACCTTCCTGCGGCTGTGGCCGGACCCGGTGGTGCTTGAAGGATTGGGGGTTCTGCTTGCGCTCCTCGTGACCAGTGTGATCACCTCGTCGTCGATAGGCAGTCCGATGTTCTGGCTGTTCTACGCCTATGCTGCCGCCTTGGCGTGGAACTATCAGGACGCCGCTCGCGCTGATCTGCGCGCCCAGCTCGCCGACGGCGGGCCGGCGGACGGCGTACCGGCGACCGTTTCAGGAAGGTGACCTGGTCGTGAAGATCTCCATCCTCTCCCCCGTCTATAACGAGGAACAACATCTTCCCGAGATGATGGACTCGCTACGGGCACAGAGCCATACGAACTGGGAGGTGTGTTTCGTCGACGACGGTTCGACCGACGGCACCGCCGACCTGATCCGCGCTGCCGCGGAACGAGATCCTCGGATCCGGCTGGTCGGTCACGGCCGCAAGTTCGGCAAAGCCGCCGCATTCAACCATGCGTTCGCGGCGTCCACCGGTGAGGGCATCGTCCTGCTCGCTGGGGACGACCGGATCCCCCCGGATTCGTTGGCGATCCGGGCGGCAGACCTGTCCAGCTGTGAGCCTGGAGAGCGCGGCCTCGCCGGGTACAAACTCCGTTCCTTCAGCGAAGACCCCCAATTCGACGGGATGGAATTACCCCGCGGGGACGCGACTAGCGCCTCTGGCGGCGTGTTGACCTTCACCCGAGAACTCGCCGAGATTGTCTTCCCGATCCCTGAGGAACTGCCCAGCGAGGACATCTGGCTGGGCCAGGCCGGTCCCGCCCTGGCTGGCCGCTACATCAAACATCCGGTGGTGGTGCTCGAATACCGGATCCACCCGGGAAACTCCAATCCTCGTGGCCAAGACTTCGCGGCCATGTCGAGATCGATCGGTGCCCGCCACGAGGCATGGCGGCTGCTCCTAGAGCAAGAACGGTTTACCCTCCCTCCGCAGGTGCGAGTTCACCTCCGCGCGATGTACGCCGCCGAACAAGCCCGCCGCCGAGGCGATCTGATTGGGGTGTTGCGCCAGCCTGGACTGACTTCAGCGGAGCGCGGATCTTTGGCCGCGATGACCGCAGCGCCGCTGTGGTCGGTCAGACAGCGGTTCTATAAAGCGCTGTCCGGGCGTCAAGGTCGCTGATCGACGATCGTGAGAGTCCTCGTTCTAGGCCGAGGCCTTCCAGGCCCGGGGCAACCCCTCCTCGGCATCTTCGAATTCCAACAAGCTCGTGCGTTAGCTGCTGCCGGTCACCAGGTTGTTTATGGCGCGCTCGACATCCGTTTCCTGCAACATCGACGACCGTGGGGGGTCCGCCATAAGGACGTCGACGGGGTCCATGTCGTCGAACTGAGCTTGCCCCTAGGCCGATTGCAATACCGCCTGGGTTATCGGTTCGTGCACGCCATGTGGGAGGTGCTCTACCTCGCCTGTGTCACGAAGCACGGCCGTCCTGACGTGGTGCACAGCCACTTCGTCGGATGGTCTGCGGCGGCAGCCCGCGGTCGACGACGTCACCATTACCCGTTGGTGGTGACCGAGCACACCTCCCGGCTGATGTCGCCTGACCCGCCAGCAGACATGTTGCGCGGCATCGCCATCGCCTATGCCGGTGCCGACGTGCTCATCGCGGTCAGCCCGGGCCTCCAAGCCCGTATCGCCGAGCTCACCGGATATCGCGCGGTATACGTGCCGAACTTGGTGGATGCGAAGACATTCGCGTCAGTCGAGCCCATCCCGCACGACCGCCCCCGGGTGGTGACGGTGGGCAACCTGATCCCCCGCAAACGTGTCGATGCACTCTTGGAGGCCATCGCCCGGGTCAGCCAGGAAGACCCGCACAGTCCGGTGGCGGCAGCCGAACTCGTCGTGATCGGCCACGGCCCGCAGGAAGGCGAGCTGCGTGACCTGGCGCGACGTCTGGGACTAGCCGATCGAGTCCGGTTTGAAGGCGGGCTGTCTCATCCGCAGATCGCCGCGGAATTCGCCCGTTCAGACCTGTTCGTGTTGGCTTCCCGTGAAGAGACTTTCGGGGTGGTCCTCATCGAGGCGATGGCCGCAGGGCTCCCTGTGGTCAGCACCCGATCCGGCGGCCCCGAAGGCTTCGTCACCGAGCACACCGGCGTCCTCACCGGCCATGAGATCGCCGATATCGCAGCTGGATTACAGGCGGGGCTGACCCGGTCCTGGGACCGCGAGCAGATCCGCGAGTACGCCGTACGTCACCACTCACCAGAAGTGGTCTCGGCCCAACTGACCGAGTTGTACGGCGAAGCTGTCGCCCGGATGCGTCGACGACGTAGCTGCTGATCCGGTGGGTGGGAGGGCACGGGGCCCGTCCCACCCACCGGGTTGGCCGGGTCAGTGCAGATGACCGCCGATGTCAGATCGGGTGATCGCCTCAGTGTGCCCGCGAGCTTTGAGATCACGGCGTAACTCGTTCGGCAACGCGAACAGCAAGCTTTCCTCAGCGGAGGTGACCTGCTCGACGTCGGTATATCCCCGTGCTGCCAGCGCAGCGAGGACATCACGGACCAAGATCTCCGGGACGGACGCCCCGGAGGTCACCCCGATGGTGTCAACTCCGTCAAACCAGTCGTCGTGGATCTCAGCGGCATAGTCCACGAGATGCCCGGCGGTAGCGCCATGCTCCACGGCGACTTCCACCAGGCGCACTGAGTTCGACGAGTTTCGCGAACCAACCACGATCATCAAGTCACAATCGCGAGCCATCTTCTTCACCGCGAGTTGCCGATTTTGGGTGGCATAACAGATGTCATCGCTGGGCGGGTCGATCATGTGGGGAAAACGTTCCCGCAGCCGCCGTACGGTCTCCATCGTCTCGTCAACTGACAGCGTCGTCTGCGACAACCACACCACCTTGTGCGGGTCACGGACCTCAACATTGTCCACATCATCGGGGCCATCAACGATGGTGATGTGTTCGGGGGCTTCTCCAGAGGTGCCGACGACTTCCTCGTGACCTTCATGGCCGATGAGGAGGATGTCATAGTCGGTGCCAGCGAACCGCCGAGCCTCCCGATGCACCTTGGTCACCAAAGGACAGGTCGCGTCGATGGTTTTCAAGGACCGGACGGCGGCTTCCTCGTGAACGATCGGGGACACCCCGTGGGCAGAAAACACCACGGTAGCCCCCTCCGGGACCTGATCGGTCTCGTCGACGAAGACCGCCCCGCGCCCGGCGAGGGTTTCCACGACGTGTTTGTTGTGCACGATCTCTTTGCGGACATACACCGGGGGGCCGTAGAGCTCCAAGGCTTTCTCGACGGTCACCACCGCGCGGTCGACGCCGGCGCAGTAGCCGCGCGGCGCAGCGAGGAGGACACGTTTGGTGGGGGTCTGACTCACCTGTCCATGGTACGAGCCGGGACAGCTCTACCCTGGGGCTGTGTCCATGTCCCAGGCCGATCCGACTCCCCTCGGCGGCACGATCTCATCGACGTCACCAACGCTCGCACCGAAAGCCGCCCTCACCACCGCCGAAAACCCTTGGCCCATAAGGCTTCTGGCCACAAGGATAGAAGAGTACGTCGACCGGATGTCCCGGCTATGGGTGGAAGGGCAAGTCGTCCAACTCTCTCGGAGGTCAGGCAGTCGCTGCTTCATCACCCTGCGGGACACCGACGAAGATCTGTCATTGACGGTGTCCTTGCCCGGACGAGTCCTCGACGCGATGCCGCTCCCCCTGCGCAACGGCCAACGCGTCGTCGTCCATGCCAAACCGACGTACTGGCGTCGCCGGGGCACCCTCCAACTGGAGGCACGCACGATCCGTCCTATCGGTGAAGGCGAGCTCCTCGCTCGGATCGAAGCACTCCGGCAATCCCTCACCGCCGAAGGGTTATGCGACCCCCGGCGTCGTCGTCCACTCCCGTTCCTGCCAGACACCATCGGCCTGATCAGCGGCCGCAATAGCGCCGCCCAACGCGACGTGGTGGACAACGCCCGTCGGCGATGGCCAAGCGCCCGCTTCGAGATCCGCGAGGTCCCCGTCCAAGGCCATGACGCAGCTCGCTCAGTCGCTGGCGCTCTTCGGGAACTCGATGCGCTCCCCCAGGTGGACGTCATCGTCATCGCCCGCGGCGGCGGATCCTTCGAAGACCTCCTGCCGTTTTCCTCCGAAGGCCTCCTGCGCGAAGTCGCCGCTGCCAGGACTCCCGTGGTCAGCGCCATCGGGCACGAAATCGACACGCCCCTGTTGGACTTCGTCGCAGACCTGCGCGCCTCCACCCCCACCGACGCCGCCAAACGGATCGTGCCGGATGTCAGTCACGAACGAGCTGGTGCCCGAGCCGCTCGTCATCGGCTCGACCTGGCGATGACCGGACGGATCAGCGAGCAACGTCGGCTACTCGCGTCAGTGCGTTCCCGACCAGCGTTGCGGCATCCGGTTTCCATGCTTGCCCCGCACCGTACGGCGGTATTGACCACCCGCGAGACGAACCACCGGCGGATGACCGCCCGCCTGGGACAGGCACGGTCAGAGATTGGTCATCTACGGGCCCGGGTCCGCGCCCTCAGCCCGCTGTCCACGATGCAACGCGGATACGCGGTGGTGGAGCGCTCCGACGGACATCTCGTCTCGAGCACAGACCACGTCGGCATCGGTGACCTCCTGCGAATCCGGTTTGCCGAAGGGGCCATGACGGTCCAGATCGTCGAGGATCGGTGAGCCCCACCCCCGCTGCGTCCTCTGATGACCGCTGACCCGCCGTAAGGTGGCGAGCGTGAACCCTGAGCAGAGCATCCCTGCCGATGACCCGAACAGTGCGGTCGGCAATCTCAGCTATGAAGCGGCCCGTGATGAGCTGGTCTCGATCGTGACCCAGCTGGAAGGCGGCCAATTGGGCTTAGCGGAGAGCATGCGGCTCTGGGAACGCGGTGAAGCTCTAGCTGACCACTGCGAGCGCTGGTTGGATGGTGCGGAGCAGCGGTTGGCGGCTGGGCGGGGTCAGCGTTCGGCGGGGGTGGCCCACGCTGACGCCGACCGGAGGCCTGAAGGGGTGGGTGAGTCAGTGCCGGGAGCCGATGTCGGTGAGGGGGTAGCGGAGCCGCTGGTGGGGGACGCAGGTGCGGAGGGGGTGGGCTGAGCCGGGGTGGTGCGGAGGGCCGCGGCGACCTGTTCGAGGGTGGGGTAGTCCACGTCGCCGGAGATGACGGTGGCGAGGCCGGCGGGTGCTGTGTTGTCAGTGATGACGAGGCTGCGGCGGGCGTGGACGGTGCCGCCTGAGGTGATGTCGACGCTGCGGCGCTGCCAGCGGGTGCCTGCGATGGTGCTCTCGCCGTCGGGTTGTCCCTGGCGGGTCTGGCGGTCCAGCCAGGTGGCCAGGCGCCCGGCGTCGAGGCCGTCACCGGGTCGGGTCTGGGAGAGGACGACGTATTGGTCGTCGCCTGGTCGGTGGTGGTATCCGATGAGCCAGGTTGGCACTCCGTTGCTGTCGGGCGCGAAGGACACTGAGGTGGGGTGCCAAGCGTCGCCGAGGTCTGCGGTGGCCAAGGGCCATCCTTTGTCGGCGGCGATCTGTTGTGCGGTGCGGCCGACGTCGACGCTGACGCGTTCGCGGGCGGCGGGTCGGGGCAGGAGCGCGACGACGCCGAGCACGAAGACGGCCATGACGATCATGGAGATGACCAGGCTCCGCCAGGTGCCACGGCCGTGGGTGCTGGTGGGTGGGCGGGGATGACCAGGCTCCGCCAGGTGCCACGGCCGTGGGTGCTGGTGGGTGGGCGGGTGGCGGCAGTGGGGGTGGGTGTTTCATCCTGGCTGGTCACGCGGACCATCGTAAGCGGGGGGTGTGTTGCTGAGCGGGGATAGGGGGGTCTGATTCATCCTTGTCCGGCGCCGGGATTGCGGTCGGCGGTGGGGGTGTTGGTGCGTCGTCGGTGTGCGGATGGCCTGCCGCTGCGGGCGGATGGTCGCGGGTGTTCTCCGGTGGGTGTGGTGGGGGTCGGCTGGGCGTGCTGGGCGCTGCGGAGTGCGTGGAGTCGGTCGGCTTCGCTTTCTTGGGCGATGCGGGTGGCGGCGGCGTCATCTCGGGTGAGGCAGCGGCCGGTTGCGGGATCAAAGAGGTGGAGGGTAGTGGGGTCTAGGAGCAGTTCGGCGTGGGTGCCTGCTCGGATGCGACTGCGTGGGTCGAGGTTGACGACCATTTGGGTGCGGATCGTCTCTCCGTCGAGGTCTCGGTCGAGTTCGGCGAGTTGGGCTTTGATGTCGGGGTCGGCGGCATAAGGGACGTAGGCATAGAGTTCGCTGCCCAACCATTCGGTGACGTCGACGGGGACGCGCAGGGGGATCCGGTCGGTGGTTCCGCGTCCGGCGAGGGCTGCGTCTTCGAGGTGTTCTGGTCGGATGCCGACGATGGCTGTGTTCCGGCCTTCGAGGGCGGCCTGTTGGGCAGGGGTGAGGGGGATATCACCGAAGGGGAGTTTCATGGTTTCGCCGTGGATGGTGGCGGGGAGGAAATTCATCGGGGGTGAGCCGATGAATCCGGCGACGAAGAGGTTGAGGGGTTGTTCGTAGAGTTCGCGGGGGCTGGCGCATTGTTGGAGCACGCCACGACGCAGGACCGCGACTCGGTCACCGAGGGTCATTGCTTCGGTCTGGTCGTGGGTGACGTAGATGGTGGTCATGCCCATGGCGCGTTGCATTCGGGCGATTTCGGTGCGCATTTGGCCGCGGAGTTTCGCGTCGAGGTTGGAGAGGGGTTCGTCAAAGAGGAAGGCTTGGGCGTCTCGGACGATGGCTCGACCCATCGCGACGCGTTGGCGTTGCCCGCCGGAGAGCTGTGCGGGCCGCCGGTTGAGGTGGTCGTGGAGGTCGAGTAGTCGAGCTGCGTGCTGCACTTTTGCGGTGATCTCGTCTTCGGTGTGCTTTCCTTTGGTGAGTCGCAGGGGGAAGGCGATGTTTTCGAACACGGTCAGGTGCGGATAGAGCGCGTAATTCTGGAAGACCATGGCGAGGTTGCGGTCGCGTGGGGCGAGCGAGTCGACACGTCGTCCGTCGATGTGGATGGATCCGGAGGTGAGGTCTTCGAGGCCGACGATCATCCGCAGCAGGGTGGATTTGCCGCAGCCTGAGGGGCCGACGAGGATCATGAATTCCCCGTCCCGGACGTCCAGTCCGACCCGGTCGACGGCGAGGTATCCGTCGCCGTACCTCTTGACGATGTCGGTCAGCTGGATCGTGGACATGGGGGTGACCTTCCTTGCACAGGATGTGACGGTGGGCTTCAGCCCTTGACGGCTCCGGCGGTGAGTCCGGAGACGATGCGCTTCTGGAACAGCAAGACGAGGACGACGACCGGGATTGTCACGATGACGGCTGCGGCAGCGATCGCTCCGAAGGGTTGGTCGAACTGTGAGGCGCCGGTGAAGAACGCCAGCGCCGCTGGGACGGTCCGGGCGTGGTCACCGCTGAGGGTGATCGCGAAGACGAAGTCATTCCAAGCGGTGAAGAAAGTGATGATGGCGGTGGTGAAGACGCCGGGGGCGGCTAAGGGGACGATGACTTTGCGGAAGGCCTGCCAGTTGGTGGCACCGTCTACTTGGGCTGCTTGCTCCATTTCCCAGGGGATCTGCTGGAAGAAGGCGGACAGGATCCAGATGGCCAGGGGCAGGGTGAGCGCGAGGTAAGGGATCATCAGTCCAATTCGAGTGTCGAACAGACCGACTCGGGTCCAGACCTCAAAGAGGGGTGTCACCAGGGAGATCGCTGGGAAGAAGGACACCGCTAGCGAGGTCACGAGGATGGCGCGTTTGCCTGGGAAGTCAAGCCGGGCGATGGCATAGGCGCACAGGGTGGCTAACGCGACAGCGAGGATGGTGGCGCCGAGGCAGATGATCAGTGAGTTGACCAGCGCGGGCATGAATAAATCATGGGCTCCCCCCGTGAGGATGAGGCGGTAGTTGTCCCAGCTGAACCCTTCGGCGGTGGGTAGAAAATTACCCAGCATGTTCAATTCGGGGTTGATTTGAGCTTCTTTGCTTTTCACGGACAGCGAGAAGATCCACAGCAGAGGGATGACCGTCACGATGATGACGATGAGCGATGTCAGGGCTAGCCACACTCGGGTGGACGAGGTTGTTGCGGGGGGCATTGCCGGTCAGCTCCTTCCGCTGGTGAGATCGACCTTGAACGCTCGGACGAAGATCGCAGCGATCGCCAGGACCGATAGGAAGAGCAGGACCGAGACCGCTGAGCCCAAGCCAATCTGGACTCGGTTGATGGTCTGGTCGTAGGCCAGCACGGAGAACGTCGTGGTGTGTTGTCCGCCTTGGGTCATCACGAAGACATTGTCGAAGATCCGGAAGGCGTCCAAGGTGCGGAACAACACGGCCACCATCACGGCAGCTTTCATGTTGGGCACGATGACCCGGGTGAGTCGCTGCCAGAAAGTCGCGCCGTCGACGATCGCGGCTTCTTCGAGGGAGCCGTCGATATTAGCTAAGCCGGAGAGCAGCAGCAATGACATGAATGGCGTGGTTTTCCAGATCTCGGACAGGCTGATGACGGTCATGGAGCTCCACCATTGCCCAAACCAGTCAAACTCTCCGAGACCAAACCAGTGGTTGACAAATCCGGTACTGACGTGGAAGCCGTAGAACCAGGCAAAGGCGGAGACGACTGTGATGATCGAGTAAGGGATGAGCACGATAGTGCGCAGGGTGTGTCGAGGCCAGACCACACGCTGCATCAGCATGGCTATTCCTCCACCGAGGAATAGCTCGACGACGACAGTGACCACCGTGATGAGGGCGGTATTGCCCACCGCGAGCCAGAACAAGCTGTCCAGGAGGATCGTGGCGTAGTTGGCAAGTCCCACGAACTCGCGGGCACCGGGGTCAGTGAGTCGGTAGCTGAAAAATCCGTTCCAGATGGCTTGCCCGATGGGGTAGGCAGTGACCAGCAGCATCACGGCAAACGCTGGTCCGGCCAAGGCCCAGCCCAGTCTCCGCTCTCCTCGAGCTCGCGCGGACAGCCCGGTCGGCATGTTCGGCGCGGGTGCTGGTGCTTCGATCGTGGCGCTCATAGCAGCGCCTCCCCTCGGACCACTGAGCGGATGAATCGCTGGGCATCCTGCGGGGTGGTGCTGGGGTCAACGTCGTGAGGTGGGCTAAAGCTCTTGTACAGCCCACCGGAGATATCTCCGTAGAACTGTGAGGATGGCCGCGCGGCGCCACTGTCGAGCGACTCTTTGATGAGTGGGGCCATCGGGAAAGCGTCGCGGACTTGCGCGTCGTCGTACACCGATTTGCGAGCAGCGGGATTGCCCGCACCGAGCATGTAGGTCTTCTGTTGCGCGGCATCGGTAAGGCACCGTACGGCGTCCCAGGCAGCCCCCTTTGCCCGGCTGCGCGAGTTGACAGCGAGCTGGATCCCACCGAGGGGGGGTCGGGACTGACGCCCTTGGTCGATCTGCGGGTAACGGGCGTAGCCAACATCAGCCATATCGACGCCCTTCAACGGCAACGCGGCCCACACATAAGGCCACTGCACCATGAATCCGGACGTCGCGCCTGCAAACAGGTCCACGGTGGTGTTCTCGTCTGAGGAACTCAACGCTGGCCCGCCGACTCCACTGTCGGCGATACGGTTGATGATGTGTGCGGCACGTCGACCGGCCTGATCTGTGAGGCCCAGGTTGAGGTCATCGGCTGACGCACCCGGATTGGTCACCAGGTGTCCGCCCGCGGATTCAGTCAGGGCATTGATCCACACGGTGTACCCCTCGTAGGGCTTGGCTTGCACGCCAACCGTTTTTCGTTGTGAGGTGGCCGCGTCAATGATCTGGTCCCAGGTGACGGGCTTGGTCATGTCGAGACCAGCCTGTGCTGCGACTGATTTGCGATACCAGAGCAGCTGAGTATTGGCCCAAAACGGGGCGGCGTACAGCGTGTCTTTCCAGGTCGCTGATTCCACTGCGGGAGCGACCACATCATCGGTGAATGCCTGACGACGATCGACGGGGACTGCGTCCAGGAAGTCAGCTTGCGCGAATTCAGCGACGAAGACCGTGTCGAGGGACATGATGTCCACGCCGGCATCGCTGGCCGCCAGCCGCCGGAGCAACTGTTGGCGTTGATCGCTGGCGCTGTTAGGCAATAGCTGCGTGGTGATGGTGTAGCTCCCCCCGGAGGCCTGTGAACAGGTCTGGGCGAGGTGGGCTTGACCGGATTTGCTGGGGTCGTTGCCACCGTTATCCGGGTTGATATACCAGGTCAGCTGAGTGGGTCTGGTCGTATCTTCTTGGGGAGACCCACAACTGGGCAGCATCCCCAGGGCAGCTGCCCCGACCATGGTCGCTGCGAATGCCCGTGTGCTCGTTCTCGTGCCCGCCATCGTTCCTCAGCTCTCCCCCTGCACCGGAAGAACCGTCGCCATCGATGCGAGCGACCTTGCCGCGCAGGAATATCCAGCTTGTGATGGTGCATCTCTGAGCATACCTATCCCTGACCTGGCCGCCCCGGTCCAGGTGTGCATCGGGTTCCCCGACGTGACCCGTGACCATGGTCACCTGTTCGCACCGATCCGCCTCTCCAGGACCGACGGCCGTGGCCCTGACCGCGTGACCGCCCTACGCTGAGAGGCGATGCGGCTGCCCCTTGAGGCCCGACCAGGCCAGGACGCGGCCGGTCAGCTGTGCCCGGCCGCTGGCCCCGCCCCGGCGGGATCCGATGACTCCGGGCACGAGCCAGGCAAGGGTTGACGGGCTAAGGAGAGAAGTTCATGGCCGAATTCGCATACGAGGACCTGCTGCCGCTCGGCGAGGACCCCACGCCGTACCGGAAGCTGTCCAGTGACGGTGTCCGCACGGTCGACGGTCCGGACGGCCGCAGCTTCCTGCAGGTCGATCCCGAGGCGTTGACCCTGCTCGCGGAAACCGCGATGCACGACATCGCCCACTACCTGCGCCCCGCCCACCTGGGGCAACTCAAGAAGATCCTCGATGACCCTGAGGCGTCCAACAACGACAAGTTCGTCGCCCTCGACCTGCTCAAGAATGCCAACATCTCTGCGGGCGGCGTGTTGCCGATGTGTCAGGACACCGGCACCGCGATCATCATGGGCAAGCGCGGACAGCATGTGCTCTCCGCCGGGGTGGATGAGGAACCGCTGAGCCGCGGCGTCTACAACGCCTACACGAAGCTCAACCTGCGCTACTCCCAAAATGCGCCGGTCAGCATGTTTGAGGAAAAAAACACCGGGTCCAACCTGCCAGCGCAGATCGAGCTGTACGCCGACACTCTCCCGGGCCACGAGACGACGTACAAGTTTTTGTTCATGGCTAAGGGCGGCGGCAGCGCCAACAAGTCCTACCTGTTCCAGGAAACTAAAGCCATCTTGAACCCGACCTCCATGATGACGTTCCTGGAGGAGAAGATTGCCTCGCTGGGGACGGCTGCGTGCCCGCCGTACCACCTGTCGATTGTCATCGGCGGGACCAGCGCCGAATTTGCGCTGAAAACCGCGAAGTATGCGAGCGCGAAATATCTCGACAGTCTCCCCACCACCGGTAATGGCGCCACTGGTCGTGGTTTCCGTGACCTGGAGATGGAAGAGAAAGTCCACGAGCTGACCCGCAAGCTGGGCATCGGCGCGCAGTTCGGTGGCAAGTACTTCTGCCATGACGTGCGCGTCGTGCGTCTGCCCCGGCATGGTGCTTCCTTGCCGGTGGCGATTGCCGTGTCCTGCTCGGCCGACCGGCAATGCCTGGGCAAGATCACCCCAGAAGGCGTGTTCATCGAGCAGTTGGAGTTCGACCCGGCGCAGTATCTCCCTGAGGTCAGCCACCAGGACCTCGGCGGTGACCACGGCAGTCAGGACGCGGCTGCTGAGGTCGTCCAGATTGATCTGTCCCAGCCGATGGATGACATCCTCGCTGAGCTGACTCAGCACCCGATCAAGACCCGGGTGTCGTTGACGGGGACTCTCGTGGTGGCGCGTGACATCGCCCACGCGAAGATCAAGGAACGTCTCGACGCCGGCGAGGAGATGCCGCAGTACTTGAAGGACCACCCGGTCTACTACGCAGGCCCCGCCAAAACCCCCGAAGGTATGGCGTCGGGCTCGTTTGGACCGACGACCGCGGGACGGATGGATTCGTACGTCGACGCATTCCAGGCAGCGGGCGGTTCCAAGATCATGTTGGCTAAGGGCAACCGCAGCAAGCAGGTCACGGACGCCTGCGCCGCGCACGGTGGTTTCTATCTCGGCTCGATTGGCGGCCCGGCGGCGCGGCTCGCGCAAGACTGCATCACCAAGGTTGAGGTGTTGGAATACCCCGAGCTTGGTATGGAGGCCGTCTGGAAGATTGAGGTCAAGGACTTCCCGGCGTTCATCATCGTCGACGACAAGGGCAACGATTTCTTCGCTACTGTCGGTCCCAAAGCCATCCAGCAGACCATCACCACCCGCCCCACCCAGTAACACCGGTCCTCAATGACCCTCGCCGTCGGCCCGATCCTTCTCCTCGGGTCGGGCCGACGGGACCCGCAGTCGTGGCATCGATCCAGTGACGATTTCCGCCGCCCAGTGCCGACTCCGGAAGGATGACCCCCCATGAGCAGCACGAGCGCCATCCACGGTGGGCCGCGTCCCACCACCCCGGCTCAAGCATGGGCCGAGTTGCGAGCTGGTAATGACCGGTTTGTCGCCGGCACCCCGGCTCACCCCAATCAGGACACCTCTCGCCGCGATCAGCTGGCTTCTGGACAAGCGCCCTTTACGACGTTTTTTGGGTGCGCTGATTCCCGGGTGGCCGCTGAAGTGGTCTTCGACCAAGGCTTAGGCGACCTATTTGTGGTGCGCACTGCCGGGCACATCGTCGGTGACGGCGTCCTGGGATCTATGGAGTTCGCCACGGATGTCTTGGCGGTGCCGCTCATCGTGGTCCTCGGCCATGATTCCTGTGGGGCGATCAAAGCAGCGATCCAGCACTATCAACACGCCACGATGCCTCGCGGCTATATCCGCGACATCATCGAACGGGTCACACCCAGCGTGATCGCTGCCCGTGCAGCGGGTGCCCGCAGCACTGACGAGGTCGAAGCAGAACATGTGCGGCAGACCATCCACCTGATCCACGAACGATCCCAGGTCATCAATACCGCTGTCGCGGAAGGTCGATGCGCGATCGTGGGCCTGACCTACGCCCTGGCCAACGGGCGCGCCAGCATCGTCGAATCCATTGGCGATCTGACCTGAGTCAGCGCTTCTCCCTGGGCGGAGCGGCGCGTGTCCAAGCGTGGCATCGGCCGGGCTCACCTCTCAGCGGTGAGCCCGGCCAATGTTCGTACGACGTACGTCGCCGTGTTACAAGGCGAGACGGTCCCGGACGACATCAGCTAGGCGCTGCGCTGCTTCTTCGGCGCGCTCCTGAGTGTCGGCTTCAACCATGACCCGTACCAGCGGTTCGGTCCCGGACTTGCGCAGCAGCACCCGTCCTTGAGCACCAAATTCCGCGGTGATCGCCGCAACGGTTTCTTGGACGACCTCGTCACCGTCGACCCGGTCTTTGTCGACTCCCTTGACATTGATCAACACCTGCGGCAGCCGGGTCATCACAGCTGACAGCTCGGAGAGTGCCCGCCCCGATTCCACCACTCGGGCAGCGATCGCCAACGCGGTCAGCACTCCGTCACCGGTGGTGCCGTACTCCGACATAATCACGTGGCCGGATTGTTCTCCACCGAGCGAATATCCACCGGCGCGCATGTCCTCAAGGACATAGCGGTCGCCCACAGCGGTCTGCCGGGTCACCACGCCTTCACGCTCCATCGCCTGCAACAAACCCAGGTTGCTCATCACGGTGACCACTAACGTGTCGTCGTGCAGTCGGCCCTGGTCTCGCAAGGACAACGCGATGATCGCCATGATCTGGTCGCCGTCAACGATGCGTCCCTCCGCATCCACCGCGAGACAGCGGTCTGCGTCGCCATCCCAGGCAAAGCCCAAGTCAGCGCCGCGGGCGACCACGGCTTCTTGAAGCTTGTCCAGGTGGGTGGAGCCGTAACCGTCGTTGATGTTGAGCCCGTCAGGTGAGGTGCCGATGACGTCGACGGTGGCGCCTGCCCGTTCAAACACTTCCGGGCCGACCCAGCTAGCAGCTCCGTGCGCGGCATCGACCACGACATGTAAACCGTCCAACCGGGTGGGCACGCAATCCAGTAAATGCTCGATGTAGAAGTCGCGGCCTTGCGGGAATGGCCGGATACGGCCCACCCCAGCGCCCAGTGGACGTTCACTCCACGGTCCGCCCATGTGTGAACTGATGAGGTCTTCGGTGGCGTCACTGAGTTTGTGACCGCCCTTGCCGAGGAACTTGATCCCGTTGTCCGGCATCGCGTTGTGCGACGCCGACAGCACTGCGCCCATCGACGCGCTCATCCGAGCGGTGAGGTAGGCGATCGCCGGCGTCGGGAGCACCCCGGCGTCGAGGACATCCACGCCAGCGGAGGCGAAACCTGCGCAGACCGCCGCTCCGAGGAACTCCCCGGAAGCGCGGGTGTCTCGCCCCACGACGGCCACTGCGCGGTGACCTCCGTAGGCGCCACGGCCTCCCAACGCCCGTGCGGCCGCGACCGACAGGTCCAGAGCCAGCTCCGCTGTGAGGTCCTTATTGGCCAGGCCGCGGACACCGTCCGTGCCGAAAAGACGCGCTGATGCCATGCGTCATGTCTCCCGTCTTGTGGAATACCCCCGAGCGACGCTCGTCTGATCGCCCCCAGCGCGGTCTGTCGACATGCGCCGCCGGTACGACCCCACGGAGTATAGCGATCGTCTGACTGAATCATCGGATCACGCTGCCGACCAGGGAAATTCGTCCTTAGCGTCGGCGTTGGCTGACGAGTACATGATCAAGCCGGGACCGACGTACGTCGTCAGTATCACCCTGACCGTCAGCGAATACAGGCAGCACGCGATCGAACCCCCGGGGGAAAATCAGGCCGGGAAAGGCTGACTGCTGACCATGGTCACGACGAGGATCGGCAACTGGTCATGAAGGCATGCCCCAGGGCCGTAGGCGCTTGGCGCTTCCAATGACGCGTCAAGCAAGCTGCTACCGGAGTAGGCGCCGGCCGGAGCGGCAACGCGCACCTCTTCGGTGAGCCAGGGCAGGGACTTGGGTAGCGTGACCATCGGCTTCAGCGTCGTGGTGCGCAGGTGGGCAGCATCGTCGGCCGACAGGGTCAACACAGCTTGCAGGACATAGTTGGTCGGTCCTGGCACCGCAGGCCCACGGCTATCCCACGTGATACCACCGTGTGTCCACAGCACCGCCGTAGCATCCGGCGCCTTTGGCCACATCCCCCGCAGCGCCGCCAAGTCATGACTCACCGGACGCTCCGGCACCAACCGCTGCTGACTCGTGCTGCCCTCAGTTCCCCTGGTGTGACTTCGATCCTGCGGGGGATCCTGTCGCGCTCCCACTAGGTAGACCCAACGAAACCACCGCCCACCCGGCAAGCGCCAAACCCACCATCACACTCGACATCACAGCGACAATGGTACGAACGCGATTCATGGCAACCTTGCTTTCCCGGTCTCATACTGATTTCTAGGGCTGTTATTCGGCCACAACGGCCCTCTGTCGACGCGGTCCCCACGTCCACGGTGATCGGCCTCTGGGCTGATATTGACCGCCGCCGGAGCTGGATCGTGAATATTCCACGTGACCGTGCGTTCAACGACCCCATGCGTGTTGCAGGAGTGAGCCCCACCAAGTTCGTGAAACCGGCCGCTGGCATTGTCAGCCGCTTTGCTGGCGATGCCATGCTGGCCGCGATGAAAGTGAGACCTATCGTTGGCGTGCACGCGAACAGTCATTGTGGCCGTATCTCCATTAACGACCCCAATGGGAGGAAGTCCATTGCTGATGGGTGCCGAGGGTCTTCCACCAACACGCCAACCTCAGCCTCCGTCACCGCCTTGACCACGAACCCCGCATCCACAAAGAATCCACCCATTTTTACCCCCGGAAGTTGTTGCCTGAGGCAAAGAGCCTCCCAGCTAATCTCAACTAAGCACAGTTGATACGACAAGACAGCCCAGAATACCTTCACGCGACGTGAGTATCCTATTTCTCCTTCAGGCCCGACGCGGTCGCGCCATACTGAAGGCAGTATTCACGCGGGTTTCTGTGACGTTCAGGGCTATCAATCAAGTCGGCATAACTCAATTCGGGCAAAGTTGCCGAGACCGCCAAGAGTTTCCCTTCCAGGGTTGAGGCAACTTGGATACTCACACAGTGATAGCCGTGTTTTTATGAGGAGGTGGCCTTGGTCGCATCTCCGCCATGGGCTGTGAGATGCCGGTCAGGTCAGCCAGGATCGGAAGGAGTCCAGCCCCCCGCGTGCAAAAAATCTCGACAACCCCACCGGTCAGCTCCCCGAGCTGTCTCAGGGTCGAGTCCTGCTGCGTGAGTGGTATCGCACCGGCCGCTTTCCTGAGAGTTGCGAGTCGTCTCATTCCATGAGCTCACAGCGACCGATGTATTCATGTCACCGTTGGTGACATGCGTGTATCGATTGTTCCTCGAGGTGCGGGGCAACGGGCGGTGCGCACCTCGCGAATCGCACTCTGAGTGCCTTAAAACAGCACTCAGAGTGCACATCGCCACAGCCCACACCACGGCAGCAGCCATGATCCGTGCATAACTCATGCTCTGCCTCTCCGGCGAAACACCCTTGCCAACACGCTGATCAGATGCGCCACATCGCCGGTGTCTGACTGACCTGCAAACGCCGTACATCCGTCCGCAGGAAAACGGCAATCGCGCCGAGACCATCAAGACCCCCCTGACCGGCCCTGGTCCGCCGCTGCGACCGGACCTACGAGTCCTCCCCGAGCCGGTGACGCTGACCATCGGTCTCGACGGCGATGGCGACGGCGATCGCCACTTCCACTGCTGAATCCCCTGGTCAAAAAATCGTTCGCCAATCTTCTCGTCCAGCGTTCATCATAGATCTGTGTTTATCAAGAAGATCCTATCCATTCTGATGCCAAGACAATCCGCATGTGACATTCCTGAGATCCAGGCCACCGCCGCGGGCGGGGCACCACTCCCTGGCCTGCATTTTTCGGCCATGGAATTATCTGCTTTATTTTCCAGCGATCGTTTTTTGCTCGGGGCGAACGTCAGCCATTGCTCCCCCAGATCATCCCTGGTGCCCTCACACCTGATCTGTCGCTGAAAAGCGTGGCAGGCCAACGATTTCGCGCTGCTGCGATACTTTTAGCCTGCCACGCCAAGATCACTACAGTGGCCATCCACATCGGCACACGAGCCGCTTCTGCATCGCCCTGGACCACAACGTCATGGCTGAATGAGCAGTCGCCTCCGACGCGACATACATCACTTGTTACTCACTCCCCCAGCCGTTCTTTCCCTCGCTAGATTTTTCCCCATGAAGGCCTCCCTTCCCCTGGTGACCACGGCCCTCCTCATGACATTGATAGGGGCCACACCTTCCGCCTCAGCCTTACCTGCGAGCGCCGATCAGGACCAGCGCACTAGCGCTGATCTCTCGGACACTGCTGACCGACCGGTGCGAGCGACCCGCAGCCCAGGCAGCTCCGGCCCAGTCACTACGCACCCACCAGCGGCCTTCATTGCCGTCCACGATGACCCTCGTACCGCCGAGCCGCCAGTGCCGACGCCTGAGACGAAACGCTGCTCAGTCCAGCTGGTGTCCCACCAGTTCCGGGACTGGGATGTGCACCGCGCCGACTACAGCCCACCGTCAGACTGTGGCACCGGGTGGCACAAGGTCGTTTTGCGTCTGGACGGACGGGTAGCTGGTCGCCAGTACGACCGGTTGGGGTGGATCGACGTCAACGGGGTGCGGGTGATGACCTTGTCCACTCCGGAGCCCAGCCCTTCTGGAATCGGTTGGCATGTGGAAAAAGACGTCACGTCCCTGATGCCAGCACTGCGACAGCGCGGTCAAAGCGCGATGTATCTGGGCAATACCGTCAATGACACCTACACGGGTGTCTTCGACATCACAGTGACCCTGGACTTCTATCAGGCTGATCAGTCCCATCCGGCAGCATCGACAGCGTCGATGGTGACGCCACTGTCGCAGATCCGCCGGGACGGCGCAGATCTGGTGGGCAAGGCGGGGCTCCCCCGCAACCTGGAACGGGTCGAAGCGGAGGTCTACGCGACCGGTTCCGGTGGCGGATGCGAGGAGTTCTGGGATCTGTCGGCGCCCGCGTCGACGGGATATTCCTGCGCCGATGGGTCCCCGTGGCGTGAGGTGGACATTCTCATCGACGGACGGCTAGCTGGGGTGGCTGCGCCGTACCCGTATATCTACACCGGTGGCTGGTCCAATCCCTTCCTGTGGTATGCGATTCCGGCGCCGCGAGCGTTTTCCATCGCGTCGCTGCGCTATGACCTCACCCCCTTCGTGGGGCTCCTCAACGACGGTGTCGCCCACGAGGTGCGGATCCGGGTGGCGGGGATCCCGCACGATGGCGAGGGGTGGACTCTCGCGCCAGCGCTACACCTGTGGACGAGCGCCTCGCAGGCCCCGACCCGCGCCGGGTTGGCCTCCACCAGGGATGGCACCGCCACCGTCGACACCTCCGCGACCGGCACCAAGGATCAGCCCGGGTCAGTGACAGTGCAAGGGAAGAACCATTTCGAAGCTACCGGGTGGGTCGACACTGCTGCCGGTCGGGTCACCACGACCGTACGACGGGACCTGTCGCACCGGTCGACGCACACCTGGACCGCGAAAGAAACTCGCGATGACCTCGACGCGACCTGGAGTGACACGCATAGTGTGCAGGTACGTGTCGGTGAAGCGGCACCTACCACCCGTCAGGTCGAGGCGACCTGGTCAAAGAAAGGGTCGACCCTGGCCGAACCGTGGGGCAGTGCCCCTCAGGCGCAACGCCTCACCACCGACCTCGACATCACTGACGGGTCCACGTCATATGTCCTCATCCCGACCGGGGCGAAACAACACCAGGTCACCGTCACCAACGGGTTTGCTGGGGCGGCAACCTGGGTCACCGGAGTGCCCCGGGAGCAACGGATGGCCAGCGGATGGAGTCGCCAACGGTTCGTCACCGATGGTGACCCCACATTGAGGCACTATGACCACGAGTTGGCGACGATCAACGGTTTCTTCACCGTGGATCAGGTACGTCGGTGACACTCCACTCCGGTGACGCTCTACTCCAAGGAAGTCAACTGATGACCGCACCACGTCCTGCCCTACCGCGCTCGGCGTTGGCGGCGCTCCACAGATCCATGGACACCGACAACCCAGACGTGCAGAAGTTACTCGCGTCCATCCCGCTGTACGCCGCCGCAGCGGCATCGCTGCTCGTCGCTGCCGCCCGTGCGAATGTCGGTGCAGACCGGGTCCCGTGGGTGGTCCTCGCACCGGTGGTGATCCTCACAGTAGGCAGCATCCAGTTGGCGCTGGTGGTCTGGCGACAACAGCCGTTGCCCTCACCCCCGGAATGGTCCGCGTTGTGGTGGTGGCTCTCTTACGGATGTCTCGGCTTGAGCGTCGCGCTGGCGCTGAGTCTCGTTTCCTGGGTCGGCTGGATCTATCTCGCGGGTCTCCTGCTCAGCGCGGGGATCTGGGCAGTGTTTCGTGACCTGGGTTTGCCCGGATGGCGCGGGCTGATCAGGTATCGCCGGTGAGGCGTCCACCTCGTCGCGACCGCCTCAGGAGTCTTTGTTGGCCCGGTGCCGATGCCTTCACCAGTGAGGATGATGTAAAGGTAGTCACCGTGGGCGTTGATGACCTGATGCCCCGCTCGGGCATAGTCGGTGGCGGACGGGTGATGCGTCGTCCACGCTCTGAATGTACCGAGGGATTTCTCGGGCATAGGTCGACGGCCCGTCGTGTCCTGGGTGCAGGACACGACGGGCCGTCGCTGGGGCGACGCAGGTAGCGTCGATCCGGCGCTGGGATCAGCGCTTGGAGTACTGAGGCGCCTTGCGGGCCTTCTTAAGACCGGCCTTCTTGCGCTCGGGGACGCGAGCGTCCCGAGTCAGGAAGCCAGCCTTCTTCAGCGCCGGGCGGTTCAGCTCAGGGTCGACCCCGTTGAGGCTGCGGGCCACGCCCAGGCGGACAGCACCGGCCTGGCCGGAGGGGCCACCGCCGTGGACGCGCACGAGCACGTCGTAGGCACCGTCCAGTTCCAGGATCTTCAGCGGCTCGTTGACGATCTGCTGGTGGACCTTGTTCGGGAAGTACTCTTCGAGGCTACGCCCGTTGATCTTCCACTCGCCGGTGCCCGGAACGATCCGGACGCGGGCGATGGCCTGCTTGCGGCGGCCGGTGGCGGCGCCGGGGGCGGAAGCGGACGCGCGACGGGCGGGAGCCTCAGCGTCAGCGTCGGACTCAGTGGTGTATTCAGTCAGCGCGGGCTCGTCGAGCTCGAGCTCGGTGGTGATGTCGGACACGGTTCTCCTCGTGTGCTTGGCGTCAGGTCAGCGCGCGGCCGATTACTGCGCGACCTGCGAGATCTCGAAGGGCACCGGCTTCTGGGCCTGGTGGGGGTGGGTGGAGCCGGCGTACACCTTGAGCTTGCTCAGCTGCTGGCGAGCCAGGGAGTTCTTCGGAAGCATCCCGCGGATGGCCTTCTCGACGGCCTTCTCCGGCGCGGAAGCCATGAGCTGGGTGTAGCTGGTGGCGCGCAGACCGCCCGGGTAGCCCGAGTGACGGTAGGCCTTCTTCTGCTCCAGCTTCGAGCCGGTCAGGGCCACCTTGTCGGCGTTGATGATGATGACGAAGTCGCCCGTGTCGACGTGCGGGGCGAAAGTGGGCTTGTGCTTGCCGCGCAGCAGGGTGGCGGCCTGCGAGGCGAGACGACCCAGGACCACGTCGGTGGCATCAATAACATGCCACGCGCGCTGGACGTCGCCCGGCTTGGGGGTGTAGGTACGCACGGAAGAGCCTTGCTTTCTCTCGTGATTGCTCAGCGGAGTGGTCATGCAGGAGCTGCGACCGATGATCGGTGGCGCATCCGCGACGACCCAGCGGTCGCCGATGCACAACGAATCACCAGAATACCGGGCTGGAGGCACCCCCACCCAATCCGCGAGGTACGGCGCGTGACCTGCACAGAAATCCGCGACCACCGCCATCAGCCCCCTAGATGCAGCGGTATTGTGCACAGATTTTATGCACAATACCCTGGGATTCATGACCGTAGATCCGCCCCATCCACCCCCAGGGGACTCCGGCGCTTATCCCGTCGACCGGGCTGCGCTTCGACTGTTGGCCCACCCGTGGCGCTCTCGCTTACTCGCCGAATTGCGCACCCTGGGACCGGGCACTGCCGCCGACCTCGCCCGTCGACTCGATACCAACACCGGTGTCACCAGCTACCACCTGCGGCGTTTAGCAGAGATTGGTCTTATTGAGGACAGTGGCACTGGCCGCGGCCGTGAACGCGTCTGGGTGGCCAGCTCCCATCAGCACACTGTGGATTTCGATGATGCTGACGATTCTGATGAGGCTGCCGCTGAATGGTTGGCCAGGGATTATGTGCAGCACCTCGCAGAACGCACCCAGGCGTGGATCTCCGATGCCTCCGAATGGCCGCCACACTGGCAGGACGCCGCTGGCCTTGATGACCGACTCGTGTTGGTCACCGATGAACAGTTAGCTGCTCTGCGCACTCAGATCGACGACCTGTTGGAGAAATATCGCCGGGTCGGGGCAGGCAATCCTCAAGCCAAGCGGGTGGTCTTCTACACCTGCGCTTTACCGGTTGATGCTCCACCGCACTTCGGCCGCGGCTCGACGCCTGCCTAAGCAGGGGTGGCGAGCAGCGGCTGACGTGGGTGGGTGACCGGTGGTGGGCAGCGAGCGGTCAGTCGCAGACTGCTCCGACGCTGGCTGAACGCACCAGGCGTCGATATTTTGCGAGGACGCCTCGGGTGTATTTCGGCGCTGGCGCCTGGACTCCGGCTGCGCGACGAGCTGCCAACTCAGTGTCTTCAACGAGTAGGTCAAGGGTGCCGGTGGCCACGTCCAACCTGATCTGGTCGCCGTCGCGGACATAGGCGATCGGTCCGTCATCGACGGCTTCCGGCGCGACATGCCCTACGCAGAGTCCCGTGGTCCCTCCGGAGAATCGTCCATCGGTGAGCAACAACACATCTTTGCCCAGGCCTGCGCCTTTGATCGCGCCTGTCACGGCCAGCATCTCCCGCATTCCTGGACCACCTTTGGGTCCTTCGTAGCGGATGACCACCACATCGCCTGCGGTCAA
Organism: Austwickia sp. TVS 96-490-7B; assembly: GCF_019331795.1. Lineage (GTDB taxonomy): Bacteria > Actinomycetota > Actinomycetes > Actinomycetales > Dermatophilaceae > Austwickia. Next base: position 416,068 of record NZ_JAHPZL010000007.1, on the reverse strand, counting down.
CGTGCCGTCCTCGACAGCATCCATCGCCGCGCGTTCACCATTGAAGACGCGAGCGCGTCCCGTAAACACCTCGGAGTCAAAGCCCGCGGACTTGACCACGGCACCTTCTGGGGCGAGCGAGCCGGTCAGGACGGTCACACCGCCGGTGGGGTGGATCGGGCGAGACATGGCCCGCACCACAGTCCCGTCGGGGTCCGGGGGTGCGATGTGCTCGAGGTTTTGCGCGACGGTGCGACCGGTCACGGTCAGGCAGTCGCCATGCAGCAGGCCTGCATCGAGCAAGGCTTTCATCACGACTGGCACTCCCCCGACCCGGTCAACGTCCGTCATCACGTGCGCACCGAAGGGCTTGACGTCGGCCAGATGTGGAACCTGGGTCCCGATCCTGCGGAAGTCATCCAAGGTCAGGTCAACGTCTGCCTCATGCGCAATGGCCAGCAGGTGCAGCACCGCATTGGTGGAGCCACCGAACGCCATCACGACACTGATGGCGTTCTCGAAGGCTTCTTTGGTCATGATGTCTCGCGCCCGAATGCCCTGCCGAAGCAGGCCGATGACAGCCTCACCGGAACGGCGGGCCGCGATGTCTCGGCGCCGGTCGACGCTGGGCGGAGCGGCACTGCCGGGCAGCGACATGCCGATGGCCTCGGCGACGCTGGCCATGGTGTTCGCGGTATACATCCCGCCGCAGGCGCCCTCACCGGGACAGATCGCCCGTTCGATCGCGTCGACGTCCGCTCGCGACATCAGGCCGCGAGCGCAGGCGCCCACTGCTTCGAAGGCGTCGATGATGGTGACCTGTTTTTCGGTGCCGTCGGAGAGTGCGGCGACTCCGGGAAGGATTGATCCGGCGTACAAAAAGACTGAGGCCAGGTTGAGGCGAGCGGCAGCCATAAGCATGCCGGGGAGGGATTTATCGCAGCCTGCCAGCAGGACTGAGCCGTCGAGGCGCTCAGCCATCATGACGGTCTCCACTGAGTCGGCGATGATCTCTCGGCTGACTAGGGAGAAATGCATTCCCTCATGCCCCATGGAGATCCCGTCAGAAACGGAGATGGTGCCGAATTCGAGGGGGTATCCCCCGGCAGCGTGGACTCCTTCTTTGACGGCGCGGGCGAGTCGGTCCAGAGAGAGGTTGCACGGGGTGATCTCGTTCCAGCTGCTCGCGACGCCGATCTGGGGCTTGGCGAAGTCCTCGTCGCCGAGTCCGACCGCTCTGAGCATCCCTCTGCTGGCGGTGGATTCGATGCCGTCGGTGACGTCGCGGCTGCGTGGCTTCAGGTCAGGGCCGTCGGTCGAGGACATGGTCGTCATGTTCGGATGCTAGTCCGCCGCATCCAGCAAATGGGACGGGCGTCTCATCGTCTGATCGCTGCTGAGATACCAGCCGGACATGGTGTGAGGTCGTCCGCCGAGCCCCGCGCCCGGTGGACGACCTCACGCGACCGACATGATGCAGGTCGGCCCGGCTGACATCGTTGACGCGTCATGACATCCCTCACGAAGCACGCCGCAAGCTCATTTGCGCGTCGAGGCCAGCCGCCGAGAATGCCTGTCCTGCAGCATTATCGATCGTATGTGCCCACTATAACGAATATGATTCTCAATTGCATCCCCCTCGGGGCGCTGACAACGACCACGCTGACAACGACCACGTGGCCGGAATGTCCTAAGACATCCCGGCCACGCTCATCCCTGTCACGCGTGACTCAACGCAGCCGTAAGGCATCCAAGGCCAAGGTCTGCCGACCGCCGGTCACCGCGGTGATCCGCACCGTGTGCTGACCAGCCGGGATGACCACCGTCCGCAGTACCGCACCGTACTGGGTCTTGGCGGACGTCGTCGTAAATTCCGCCCAGTTCCGGCCATCGACCTGGATCCGACCCCGAGCACCTGACGGCAATGTCGTCCCAATGACCTCCATCTTGCGACCACCAGTCACCACCGTGCTCCAGCTCGCCCCGGACGCCGTGGTCACCAAGGCCGTTTTAAACAGGTACGCCGGATGAGTCGCGAAATACCACCCGCCATTGCCCGTCCGGGAGACCGTCCCCGTGCGCGGCGTGATGTCAATGAGCGTGCTCCCGTCAGTGGGAGCCTGAGGGGGCTGCGGCACTTGCGGGTGAGGAGCCGACGGAGTTGATCCAGCCGTGACCGAGACCACCGCAGCGTCAGCTGAGATGCTGCTCACCGTGACCGTGACGGCACCACCAAACGACGTAAACGTATTCCCAGCCGCTAAACCCCAGTTGTAGTCCGAAGAGCTTCCGGTGGGCGTGGCATCCAAAGCCATTGACGGTGTGGCGCCAGACTCCTGGGAGTTTTCCCGGACCACCCGGACGCCAGGAGTCATGTTGGCGTAAAGCAGGTTGTCGCGCCCGGTCCGCGTCCGGTACTCCACGAAGTAGACCTCGCCAGTAGTCGGGTCCACTGCGCGCACCGCCCGCATCCCGGCATAACTGGAAACCGGGCTCAACGTGGCAGACACCGTGCCCGAGGTCACCTGGGTCACCGCCGAGGCAGGAAGCAATCCGACGCGGTAAGCCTGCGGAGTGGACAACGACCCGGCGTTGTTGGGCGCTGAAGCCGCCATCACATCCCAGGGGTCGCCGTACTCCACGACCGAGCAGCTCCGTGACGCCAAGGCAGCATCACTGGACGAGGAGCATGACAGGCGTTGCGCGTGACCCAAGCCCAAGTTGTGACCCAACTCATGGGCGAGCACCGGCCACGCCGTGTCGGCGACGTACACGTAGCCACCAGCATTGACCCCTGACCCAACGCTGGCCAAGCCATAACCACAGCCAGCTGAGGTCGCATTCCGAGGCAGCGAGAGCACCAGATGCTTGTCCGGACCAGCTTGCCAACCGACCTTGGCCGCAGCCTCCTGCCACATGCCCCAGTAGTCCTTGCATCCGCTGGACAATGCCGTCGGGGAACTCACGGAGGACAAGGCAAACTTCACACCACCAGCAGACTGATCCGACCAATACGCCGACGCTGCTGCCACCTGGACCCGCACCTGCTCAGCGGTCGCTGAGGTCCCGCTGACCCCGGATGGCACCACCACAGCCACGGTCACCTGCTGCGTTCCAGCGGTATACGACGCTTTGGCCACGGGGGTATCAACCACGGTGACCGCCGAAGCTGTCCCACCGGCGACGCGTTCCTCATCGGCGCTCGGGCGATCGAGAGCCGCCCGAGGCACCGTGGCGGTGACCGTCGACCCTGGGGCGACCTGTCGAACGGCACTCTCGGCGACCGGCACAAATGCCCCCTGGGCGGTCCGGATCCGCGCCGTATCAGTCGCATCCCTATCGGTATCGGCGACGGTGACCAATTCCCCGGTCACTGTCACCGTGCTGTGGTCCACCGCTGAGACCGCCATGGCCTGATCGGTGACAATCATCCCGGTTGCGAACGCTGCAGCAGCCGCGATCACGGCGAGGTGATGCTGTGTTTTCCCGCGTGGCATCCTGCGCCCCTTTCCCCATCCATGGGTCCATCAGTCCAGGTAAAGAACGTGTACGACCGTCAAGGACGCATGTTCCGATGGATTGATCGGCGGGGCAGCGGGCAGGATGACAGGACTGAAGTCACACGTTCAGGACGCCTTGTCGATAGGTATGCCGAAAGATATGCCCAATCCCTTTGACAGCTCGACCAAGACAGACGTCTCAGTGAAAAGTGATGTGATGAAGGTCTCACTTTTCAAGGCGGCGATGATGCGCTAGGGAAACCGAACCATCACCAGCGCCGACGTTTCATCGGGAAAAACAGCCCATGACCCCTCATGGACCACCACCCCTACTCCCGCAGTTGGCCATCCCATGACCTCGTCATGCACCTCACCGACACCACGTCCCGTGTGATCAGCCACCTGAGCGACCACTCCCGGAACCCCCGGCGCATGCCCCACCACGACCAACGTCCGTACCTCATCAGGCACCTCGCGGATCGAAGCGATCACCTCATCAGGATCGGCGTCGTACAAGCAGCGATCAGCCCACACCTGCCCCACCTGAAGACCACCACGTTGCAGCTCATCACAGGTCGACACCGTGCGTACCGCTGGAGAACACACCATCACATCCGCCCGGACACCCTGCTGGGCCATCCACTCCCCCACCGCGCGAGCAGTCTCCCGTCCATGCCGGGTCAGCTCCCGCTCCCGGTCGCCACCCTCAGAACGATTCTTGGCCTGGGCGTGACGCACCAGCACCACCATGCGCGGGGAGTCGGTCATGAACCCATCTTGACCGACTCCCCGCCTCCCCGTTCTCTGCTTCGCCCGGGAAGAAGGTCAGAGCACCAGTTCAGGTGTGACCCGAGACGGCGTCCACACCCGCGCCCGAGCCGCCGCGTAGATCGATGACGCCAGACCCAAGCCCAGGAAGAGCAAGAGCACCAACACATCCGGGATCAACATGTCCATCGGACCGCCATACATCAGGTGTCGCACCCCATCGATCGCATACGTCATCGGGAGCACATGGTGCAACCCTCGCAACCCGACCGGCAAGGTCTGCCAAGGGAATGTCCCACCGGCGCTGACCAGCTGCAACACCAACAGCACCAACCCAGCGAACTTGCCCACCGCGCCAAACCGAGCCGCCAACGCGTGCAAGATCGCCACAAAACTCACCGACACCAAAATCAGGAACGGGATCACCCGCACCGGGTGCGTCACATGGAAGCCGAGCCCGAGCACCGCGATGAGGTACGCCGCCACCGCCTGGCCCACTCCCAACAGCGCCGGAGTCATCCACCCAGACAAAGCCACCCGCCACGCAGGCTGCTGAGCTGCCAAAGCGCGATGTGACAGCGGGCGCACCAACAGGAAGAGCACATACGCTCCAATCCACAACGCCAGCGAGAGGAAAAACGGCGCCATTCCCTCGCCGTACGTCGCCGCCGAGGCCAAGTTGGACCGCTCAATGGTCACCGGATTACCGATGACCTCCGCAGCGGCCTGCCGCTGCTCCGGAGTGGACCGCGGCAACGACTCCACCCCTTTGGCCAGGCCATCATGCAAATCACTAGCGCCTTTAGCCGCCTGCCCCACCGCCCCGGGCAGAGCCTTCGCGCCATCCGCGGCCTTCTTGGCACCATCAGCCAAATTCGTCGCGCCATCCGCTGCCCGGCGCGCCCCGCTCGCCAGTTGAACCGATGAGGACGACAACTGCTGAGCCCCATTATCAAGTTGCTTCGACGCGTTCGCCATGCTGGAAGCCCCATTGGACAGCTTCTGCACGCCCGGACCGAACTGAGCAGCTCCTTCTTTGAGCGCTCCGGCCTGGCGAGCGCCCTCGCCGAGCTTCCCGGAGAGTTCAGTCGCCCCTGAGTTGATCTGCGCCGCGCCATCCCGCAACGGGGCGAATCGTCGGAGAAGCAGGTTGATTTGAGCCTCGCTGAGTCCAAGTTCGCGCATCCCCGCCTTAATTTCACCAGCGGTGTGATCAATACCGTCGAGGTAGCGCTGCGTGCCTTGAGCCAGTTGAGCCGAACCGGTCGCCGCTTGTTGCAATCCGGTTGCTGCCCGAGCGGCCCCGTCAGCCAATTGCGGAGCCTTCTCAGACAGCTGCTTCACTCCGCTGTCGAGCTGAGCGGCGCCGGTCGCCAGCTGAGAGGTACCTTGGGCCAGCTGAGTCGCCCCGGCGCTGAGCTTCTCGTTACCTTGGGCGACTTTCTGCGTGCCCGTAGCCAGGGTTGCCGAACCATCCGCGAGAGTGTTGAGTCCCTTGCTGAGCTCCCCAGAGCGCTTCTCGATAGTGTCCAGTCCCTCGTGCAGTTTCTGGGAACCATCGACGGCCTTGCCCGAGTTGGTGCGCACTGTGGCAAAACCATCGAGCATGGACGATGCCGCCGTTTTGCTGACGTTCTTCGCGATCGCCGTACTGGTTTGCGAGACCAGGGTGTTGGCGATGGTCCGGGCCAGGTATCCGTTGGCATCGTTGGAGATCTGCTCGATCTTGGCCGGTCGCGGGTCGTTGCCTGCCGTGGAACGAAGATCTTCGGAGAAACCCGCCGGGATGACCAATGCGAAGTCATACCGTTCTTGCCGGACTCCGTCGGAGGCTTCCTGCCGATCGACCTGATGCCATTCGAAGGCACCTGATTCCTTCAACCGTTTGGCGACGCCGTTGCCCTCGTTGATGTGGGATCCGTCGGCCAGCTTGGCCCCTTTGTCTTCAACGACAATCGCTGCGGGGACTCCATGCAAGTTGCTGTAAGGGTCTTTGTTGGCCATCAAGTACAACCCGGCGTACATGGTTGGGATCAGCAGGAGCGCCACGACGGCCAACCGCAGCAATGGACCTGAGGTGAGGCGACGTAGCTCAGCGATGGCAAGTCGGTGAGCCCTCATGCGGCCACTCCTAATTCGTGACGCAGCGGACGACCCAGGAGTCGCACTGACGCATGGGTGCAGATGACGACGACGATGTTCCCGGCCGCTGCTGCTTGGGCGGCGGTGCGATACCAGTCATGGGGATTTCCACCCCACCGGTCTGGGTGGGTGAGGACGAGGACTTTGACACCCCGGTGCTGTTCAGCGAATCCCGTGAGCCACGCCACCCGAGCTGCCGGAGGCACCGTGTCCCAGCGCCGGCTGGCGACAGCTTTGCCGTAGGCAATGTGGCGTTCCCGGAGCAACTTCTCCTTGGCGCGCCGGGCAGCGGGCTCCTCCTCCGGGTCGATGTCGGAGGCCTCGGTGGTCGGGGTGGCGTGCAGTTGCGAGGTGGCGCCCCCTTCTTGCAGGTCTGCGACATGGCTGCCGATGAACCGATAGATCTCAGCGAGCGAGGCGGATTTGCCTGCCAGTGCGAGTTCTTCGCCAATGACGACGCGAAGGGACAGGGAGGGTTCGGGTTCGGTGACGTCAGGGACGTCGACCAGTGCCACTGCTTTACGGCGGATCCGCGGTCGCGCGTCGGTGTCGAGCGCGACGACTCCAGTGCATCCGCTCATCCGTCCGCCGATCGCCAGGGCTAAAGCGGTCCCGCTGGGGCCAGGGTCACCAGCCACCAGGGTGACTTGTCCGGGCGGAGCGGTGAAGGAGGTGGGTGGCAGGAGCGCGCCGTGCGGTCCGGCGATGGAGAGCCGGTCGACGATGAGGGACATACGAGTCGGTGTTCCCTTCGAGGAAATACTGCAGGTCCGGGGCGGTGACGAACACCCGCCCTCACGGATACAACCTTGAATCTGGATACATGGCCGTATCTTGATGCATGAGTGTATCCCGATACGGTCATGTATTGAAAAGGGGGTCGGATCACGTAGGCTGGGCAGGAACACCGCCCGCCGGTGCGCACCACCAGTCATCAAGGGAGCTCACATGAGCGACAACCAACCCCGCCTGACGCGAACCGCCCGGCGCGAAGCAACACGGCAACGTCTCCTGACCGCGGCTATCTCAGCCTTCGGTGAACGCGGCTTCTACGGCACCAGCGTGGAAGACATCTGCGAACGAGCCGGCTTCACCCGAGGCGCGTTCTACAGCAACTTCTCCAACCGCGACGACCTCGTCCTCGAACTGCTCCAGATTCAAGTCCAGGAATTCACTAGCCACATCGCCGCCCTCACCGAACGAGACGACCTCAATCCCGGTGAGCTACTCATCAAAATCATCGACAGCTGGGAAGCCCACCATCACGACGAAGCCGCCTGGCATCTCCTACTCGCCGAGTTCAGCCTGCACGCCCTACGGGACGCCAACGCTGGAGCCGCTTACGCCGCCGTCCAGCGCAGCATGCGCGAACAGGTCAGCCAGGCCATCGAGACCCGTCTCGAACGCGCAGGGTCCCGCCTGACTGTGCCCAGCGACCAACTCGTCCGGCTCTGCATCGCCGTCGCCCTCGGGTCAGCGGATCAACATCTCCTCGAACCGGACGCGCTCCCCCGCGGGCTGCTGGAACGGACCTTCCTCCCGCTGCTCATCGACTCGGTGCTCGTCGAGAGCTGATCGCACGCCCCAACGCTGCAACCTGCTAGCTGGCCGCTGGACGGCGCAACAACACCGGCCACCGGCCAGCCCAGCTAACGGCTCAGCTCAGGACGCGCCCAACGACTCCAACACCAGCTGACGAACCTTCGCCGCGTCAGCCTGACCCTTCATCTGTTTCATGACCTGACCGATCAACGCTCCCGCTGCCTGCACCTTGCCCGCGCGGATCTTCTCGGCTACGTCCGGGTTTCGGGCAATCACTGCATCGACAGCGTCCTGCAACGCCCCGTCATCCGAGACCAACTGCAAACCGCGCGCATCAGCCACCGCCAAGGGATCACCCTCCCCCGCGAGCACACCGTCCAGGACCTGCTTGGCCATCGTGTCGTTGAGCCGTCCACTGCTCACCAACGCATCCAACGCCGCCACTTGGGCTGCATCGATCGACATCGATGCCAGATCCATCCCGTCCGCATTGGCGCGGCGGGCAATCTCGCCCAGCCACCACTTCTTCGCAGCCGATGCCCCCGCACCCGCCGCGACCGTCGCCTCGATCACATCAACAGCCCCGCTGCCCAGGACATCTCGCATTTCCAGGTCGGTGAAGCCCCACTCCCCCTGCAACCGCTTCACTCGCTGGGCAGGTGGCTCCGGCAAGGTCTCCCGTAGCTGCTCCACCCACGCCGATTCAGACACGATCGGCACCAAGTCAGGCTCGGGGAAGTAGCGGTAGTCATCGGCATCAGACTTAGGTCGCCCTGATGTCGTCCCGTTGGTGTCCTCATGCCAGTGCCTGGTCTCCTGCAGGATGGCCCCGCCCGCAGACAGCACGGCGGCGTGGCGGCGGATCTCATAACGGCACGCCGCCTCGACGCTGCGCAGGCTGTTGACATTCTTGGTCTCCGTGCGAGTCCCCAAAGGCACCGCCAACTGCTCTGGGGAACGGGGGTCGTCACCTGCCTTGGGACGTAATGACAGATTCACGTCACAGCGCATCGAGCCCTGCTCCATCCGGGCATCGGACACCTTCAACGCCCGCATCAACTCACGCAGCGCCCCGACGTACGCGCGCGCCACCTCCGGAGCCCGCTCACCGGCACCCACCAACGGCTTGGTCACGATCTCAATGAGCGGAATCCCCGCCCGGTTGTAGTCAATCAGGGAGTACTCCGCGCCATGAATACGGCCCGTCGAGCCACCCACGTGGGTGAGCTTGCCCGCGTCTTCCTCCATGTGGGCCCGCTCGATCTCCACCCGGTAAACGACGCCATCGTCCAACTCAACATCCAGATACCCATCGAACGCGATCGGTTCGTCATACTGGCTGGTCTGGAAGTTTTTAGTCATGTCCGGGTAGAAGTAATTTTTCCGCGCAAACCGACACTGCGGCGCAATCTGGCAGTTCAACGCCAGCCCAATCCGGATCGCCGACTCCACCGCCGCGCCGTTGACCACCGGCAACGCTCCTGGCAACCCCAGACATACCGGGCACACCTGGGTGTTGGGTTCCGCCCCAAAACCAGTCGGGCAGGAACAGAACATCTTGGTGCGAGTCGACAGCTCGACGTGCACCTCCAAACCCATCACTGGGTCGTACGCCGCAAGCGCCTCAGCGAAGTCGACCGTGGCTTCGGTGTCGATCATGCTCATGGCTCAGGACTCCTGCACAGTGCTGGTGGTGGCCGTGGGCACGGCCGCGGTCAAGTCAGGGACGCGGTCGGACAACGGCCCACCCCACTGAGCGACCAGGGCTTTCTCCACCGCTGCGGCCACGTTGTAGAGCCGATCGTCTGCCATGGCCGGCGCCAGGACCTGCAATCCGACCGGCAGGCCATCCTCGTCTGCCAGACCCACTGGGACTGAGATTCCCGGAATGCCAGCCAGGTTGCTGGGGATGGTGGCCACGTCGCCCAGGTACATCGCCATCGGATCTTCGACCTTCGCCCCCAGCTCCCACGCAGTGGTGGGAGCAGTCGGACTGATCAGCACGTCCACCTGCGCAAAGGCAGCTGCGAAGTCTCGGGCAATCAACGTCCTGACCTTCTGTGCTTGCCCGTAGTAAGCGTCGTAATAGCCAGAGGAGAGGGCATACGTTCCCAAAATGATTCGGCGTTTGGCCTCAGCACCGAAACCAGCGCCGCGCGAGGCGGCGGTGACCTGCTCCGCACTGGGCACCGCAACACCATCAGGTGCGACTCGCAGGCCGTAGCGCATCGCATCGTATCGGGCGAGGTTGCTGCTCGCTTCGCTCATCATGATCAGGTAATACGCGCCGAGGGCGTAGTCCAGGTGAGGGCAGTCAACGTCGATGACCTGAGCACCCAACTCGCTGAGCAGGGTCACGGCCTCATCGAATCGGGCTCGCACCCCCGGCTGATATCCCGCTCCGCTGAGCTGACGGATCACCCCGACCTTCATGCCGGCTACATCACCGCGACGAGCCGCCGCCACGACCGGTGGGACTGGCGCGTCGATACTGGTGGAGTCGCGCGGGTCATGTCCGGCCATGACGTCATGGAGCAGTGCCGTATCCAGCACTGTGCGTCCGCAGGGGCCGATCTGGTCCAAGCTGCTAGCCAACGCGATGATCCCGTATCGGGAGATCCCGCCGTACGTCGGTTTGGCACCGACGGTGCCGGTCAGCGCTGCCGGTTGCCGAATCGAGCCACCGGTATCCGAGCCGACAGCCAGCGGAGCAGTGAAACTGGCGAGCACCGCTGCCGAGCCGCCACCGGAACCGCCGGGCACCCGACGAAGATCCCACGGGTTGCCGGTGGGGCCATATCCCGAATGTTCGGTGGAGGACCCCATGGCGAACTCGTCCATGTTGGTCTTGCCCAGAATCGGCATGCCTGCCGCCCGCAGTCGGGTCACGATGGTCGCGTCGTACGGCGGTTCCCACCCCTGCAGGATCCTGCTCCCTGCGGTGGTCGGCTGCCCGATGGTGCAAGCGACATCTTTGACTGCGACGGGCACGCCAGCAAGCACCGGGAGAGCGTCACCTCGACGTCGCGCCTGATCCACGTCCCGGGCCACCGCCATCGCCTGGTCATCGTTGTGGTGGAGGTAGGCGTGGACGGCACCGTCGACCGAGCGCATGCGCTCCAGGTGGGCGGCCGTCACCTCCTGCGAGGACACCTCGCCCGCAGCGAGCAACTCGGCTAGCCGAGCGGCCGACTGCCTGGTCAGATCGGTGGATGTGGTCAACTCGGTCCCTGTCGTCGATAGCTACCAGTGCGTGCGCTCGCGTGTCCGCGACGCCCTGCTGCCGGATGCTTGCCGGTCGAGTCAGGAGTCGCGGATCGTCAGCGGCTCAGTCCTCGCCGAGAATGCGGGGTACGGCGAACCTGTCGTCCTGTGCCTCCGGGGCACCGGAGAGGGCTTCCGATGCGCTGAGACCGGGAGCCGGTTCGTCGGCGCGGAACACGTCGGTCAGCGGCATCGGATGTGACATGCCGGGGACATCGGCCTCGGAGAGCTCACCCACTGTGGCAAAAGCATCAAGGATGAACGGCAGCTCACCGGCCATCGTGTCGAGCTCCTGCCCGGACAGCTCGATCCGGGCCAGCATGGCCAAGTGGGCCACCTGGTCGCGGGAGATCGTGGACATGAGGTCCAGTCTAGGGGTGAGTGGCGGACCTGCACGTGCGCCCGTATCAGGAGAACCCGTGCAGCAGCTGATGGTGACACCCCTAGGATGAACGTCGACCTCCGCGCCGGGGCACCCCGGTCGGGCCGACCACCGGCGTCGCGCCCGAGAGGACACCCACCGCACGAACGGACCCGGGGTGCTACACCGAACTCTCAGCGCGCTCAGCAGGCCCTGGCGTGCTCCGCTCCCACCGCTGTTTACCTGGTCCTTCGCTGGATGGGCGTGTCTCGTCTTCGCGGCGGTCCGCATTCCGGCGGTGCTGTGGATAGCGATGCGAGTGCCCGCCCGGTACGCCTCTCTCGGTGATCTCCTCAGTGCCTGGGATGGCCAATGGTTCGCGCAGATCGCTGCGGGGGGATATGACCCCCACGCGCGCGGCAGCGCCGCCGTAGATCTGGTCTTCGCGTTCTTCCCTGGATATCCCGGAGTGGTCGCCGCGGTCCAACAGGTCACCGGAGTGAGCTTCGTCCCGGCCGCGCTGACTGTCAGCATTCTCGCGTCTCTGGGGTGCGCCATCTGTGTTGCTGAGATGGGCGCGTTGACCGCACTGACCGTGTGGTCACGTCGGGCGACTGCCGAGGATGACGACTCTCTTCTGCCGCTTACTGCGGATTTGGTACGCCGAGCCCGCCAAGCGGGCTTGATCATGGTGGCGTTGTTTGCCGGGTCTCCCATGGCAGTGGTGTTGACCATGACCTACACCGAGGCGCTGTTCTGCGTCCTGGCTGCCGCGGCTATGGTCCATATGATGCGTGGTCGCTGGCTTACTGCCGGGGTGATCGTGCTCCTCGCCGGGTTGGTCCGGCCGAACGCTGTCGCGTTGTTCCTCACCTTGGGGTTGTGTGCGCTGGCCAACTACCGTCAATGGCGGGTGTGGGTGGCGACCTTCATCGCGCCGTTGGGGTGGCTGGGATATCTGGCCTACGTCCAGCACCACCTGGTGCGCTATCACAGCTGGTTCGAGGTGCAGAACCGAGCGTGGCACTCCACCTTTGATTTTGGCCAGGCCACGCTGCGCGACATCGGCCGCGTCCTGACCACAGATACCTATCCGACGTACCAGTTGGCGGTGCTCATCATCGTCGCGACCGTGCTGTTGTGCTTGTATGCGGTCAGGTCCTCCGTGCCATGGCCGCTGACGGTGTATGGCCTTGCCGTGGTGGCCTCGGTGCTGCTCTCTGACGGGGTCACTGCATCTCGGCCTCGGCTGCTCACTCCGGCGTTCACGCTCTATCTGCCGGTGGCGTTGACCATCGCTCGTCTGCCCCGCAGTGTACGAGTCGTGGCAGTCAGCGCTTGGGTGGTCTTCGGGATGTACGTCGGGATGCACATGATGACGGTGTGGCCCTACCCAATCTAAGACGTAGCCGGGTGTCTCAGCTGCGTCACCAGCACGCTTCCGGCGGCGATGACGACAGTGACCAGCCCGGCGAGGACATATCCGTCAGTGATCAGCTTGCCGATGGCTGAGACGGCGTACTCCTGATCGTGAGTGTTCGGGAAGATCCAGATGATTCGGCCATAACCTGCGACGAGCCAAGCCACGAGAACCACCGCCCACCCCCAGGACAGGTGTGTCCAGCCCGACACTGAGCGGCGGTACAGCTGCGCGCTAATCCACAGACACACCGGCCAGATCCACACCCAGTGGTGGCTCCAGGACACCGGGGAGATCAACAACCCGCACATTGACGTCACCAAGAGGGCAGAGAGGTCCTCCGCTCGGCGGCCCAACACCACAAGCATCCCCACGGTCGCAGCGAGGATCAGCAGACTCAATATCACCCATACCAACGGTGCACCGCCAGGGCCGGTCCAGCGCCAGATCGCCGCATTGAGCGACTGATTCCCGGCGTAAGCCACGCCTCCCACTCGTTTCGCGTCAAAGAACGTCTTGGTCCAGTACGCCCATGAGGACGAGGGGAAAGCGAGGAATCCCACCCCCACGCAGACGAGGAAGGACGCCACCATCCGGCCGAACGACGCCCAGTCACGGCGGGTCAGGAAGATCAGGGCGTAAATCCCTGGGGTCAGTTTGAAACAGGTGGCGACACCGGTAAGCACGCCTCGCCATCGCCGCTGACGGGGGCTCTGCAGCCCCAGGAGGTCCTCGGTCACCACCCAGGCGAGCAGCAGGTTGACCTGGCCGAAGGAAAATGTCGCCCAGATAGGTTCATAAGCGCAGGCCAACGGCAGGGTCAGCGCGGCCAAGGAGAGCACGAGAGACGCTGAGACGCTGCCCGGCAACAACCGTCGGAGCACTAACACCGTGATCCGCAGCAATGCGGCCAAGGAAAGCACCAGCATCATGACTGTGGCGACCAGGTCAGGGGTCACCCCGACCGGAATGAACAACAACACCGCCAGTGGCGGATAGGTGAACGGCAAATCGCCATCTCGGGTGAGGTAGATCTGATCGGCGCCGCTCAACCCGGCCTGGACGCCGCGACGATAGACCTCCAAGTCGGTCGGCATACCTCGGACGGTGAACCAGCCGATGACGGCGAGGGACGTCAGGGCACCTAGCACCATCCCCACACGACCGGATCCTGCTGACGCCAGGACAGCGATCGCCGACATGACGCGATCAGCCCACCCGCGAAACGTGGAGGTGCGCGCGGGTTCAGGTAGGGCGTTCATCCTTGGGTCTCCTCCACACCGACGTATGTCGCACCGGCCAGCACCGCGTCGACGACCTCGGGTCCATGCTCAAGTAAAAGCTGAAACTGCTCCTCGGTTAACACCGGCAGTTTGAGCTGTTCAGCTTTGTCAGCTTTAGAACCAGCATTCTCTCCCACAACAACGTAATCGGTCTTCTTGCTGACAGACCCAGCCGCCTTGCCACCCCGGCTGATGATGGCCTCCTTGGCCGAATCCCGGCTGAACCCGGTCAGCGACCCCGTGACGACCACCGTCAGCCCGGCCAAGGTGGGAAGAAGCGTCTCATCCTGCTCATCGACCATCCGCACCCCTCGGGCGGCCCACCGCCGGATGATCTCGTCATGCCAATCGATGGTGAACCAGTCTCGGACCGATTCGGCGATGACCGGTCCGACCCCTTCGACGGCAGCGAGTTCCTCTTGGGACGCTTCCCGGATGGCGTCCATCGACCGGAACGCAGTAGCCAACGCCCGCGCAGCTGTAGGTCCCACATGCCGGATCGATAAGGCGACCAATACCCGCCACAACGGTTGATCCCTGGCCCGGTCCAGATTGTCCAGAAGTTTGAGTCCGTTAGCAGAGAGCACTCGTCCTGCCACCACCCCCGGAGCCGGCAGTGACATCGGATCCTCTGCGGCCGCCACCAGCTCAGCTTTTTTAGCGGCTCTGGTGTAAAGCGGCACCTGCACGACATCGGCTGGTTGCAGGTCAAACAACCCAGACTCGTCGACCAGCACTCCCGCCTCCAGCAGCGCAATCGCCCCTTCCCACCCGAGGGCTTCGATGTCGAAGGCCCCACGGGAAGCCAGCGAGAACAACCGTTCCCGCAACTGGCTCGGGCAGGTTCGGGCGTTGGGGCAGCGAATGTCCTTGTCGCCATCCTTCTCGTAGGCGAGCGCAGTGCCGCACGCAGGGCACTGCGTGGGCATTACAAACGCTGTTTCGGTGCCGTCGCGGAGGTCGACTACTGGGCCCACGATTTCGGGGATGACATCTCCGGCTTTGCGCAGCACCACAGTGTCACCGATCAACACCCCTTTACGTGTCACTTCGAAGGCGTTGTGCAAGGTGGCCATTTCCACCGTGGAGCCAGCGACCCGTACTGGCGTCATCACTCCGTATGGCGTGACCCGCCCGGTGCGCCCCACGTTGACTCGGATGTCGAGGAGGGTGGTGGTGACTTCCTCCGGGGGGTATTTGTAGGCGATCGCCCACCGGGGGGCCCGGGATGTCGAGCCCAGGGCGCGTTGCACCGACATCTCGTCGACCTTGACGACGATCCCGTCGAGTTCATGCTCCACCGAATGCCGGTGTTCACCGAACCAGGCGATACGTCGACGTACCTCAGCGATGTCGGTGAGGACCTGGGTGTGACTGCTCGTGGGCAGTCCCCAGGCAGCCAACGCCGCGTACGCCTCAGATTGACGGGTCACGGTGAATCCGGTGCGGGCACCGATGCCGTGCACGAGCATGCGTAACGGACGGGACGCGGTGACCTTGGGGTCCTTCTGCCGCAGTGACCCGGCAGCGGCATTGCGGGGGTTAGCGAAGGGAGCTTCACCGGCTGCGACTCGGGAGGCGTTGAATTCCTCGAAGGCTGCCACCGGGAAGAAGATTTCGCCGCGAATCTCGATCCGTTCCGGGATGGGATACGCCGGGTCGGGTCGGAGCTGATGCGGAATGCCCTCGATGGTGCGCACATTCATGGTGACGTCTTCACCTGTGCGCCCGTCTCCCCTGGTGAGAGCGCGAACCAGGCGGCCATGGTCATAGAGGAGGTTGATGGCCAGTCCGTCGATCTTCAGCTCAGTCAGCCAGTGGACCGGGGCGCCGCCGGTGTCTCGAAGCACCCGGTCGGCCCATTCGCCGAGTTCGTCGTCGTTGAAGACGTTATCCAGGCTCATCATGCGTTCGAGGTGATCGACCGCGGTGAATTCGGTCGAGAAGGTGCCCCCAACGGTTTGGGTGGGGCTGTCTGGAGTGCGCAGGTCTGGGTGCGCCTCTTCCATCTGAGACAGCCGACGCATCAAGGCGTCGTACTCCCCGTCACTGACGGTGGGGGCGTCCTTGACGTAATAAGCGAACTGGTGGCCTCGGATCTCCTCGACCAGATCTGTCCAGGCGTGTCGGTCCTGATCGGTGGCAGCAGCCACGTCGGCGCCGGGGTCGAGGTGTCCCTCTTCGGACACAGTCAGGCCCTCTGCCGAGGAGTGACCTGAGGCCCGGGCCCTGCCGCGGGACGGGGATCCTTGGTTCGTGCTCACCTGAACATCCTGCCGTACGTGTCTGACATCCCTAGGCGGTCCTGGAGGGTGGGGACAGTTCTCTCGGCGGAAGGACCATCCCGCGGTATGGACGGGACCGTCAGCGGCTGTTTGCTGACGCCTCCGCCCTGCCAGGATGGGGTGAGTCGGGGCCAGCGGAGTGTCCGGATCGTCCAGCGTGGATTCAGCCGTCCCTCGGAGAGCGATAGGGTGAACCGGTTGCGGACGCAAGTTAGGACTGAGGTGTAGACGAAGCGATGTGCGGCATCTGCGGATTCATCGACCCTGCGACGTCGTACGACCGGGAGCAGGTGATCCGAAGCTCTGCTGGGCAGATCGTGCACCGTGGTCCGGACGACGACGGTTTCCATATCGACGGTGACACCCATCTGGGGTTCCGTCGGTTGTCGATCATCGACCTGGCCGAGGGCCACCAGCCCCTTTACAACGAGGACCGCACCAAGGTCATCACCTTTAACGGTGAGATCTACAACTACAAGTCGGTGCGCGAGAATCTCGCTAGCCGCGGGCACCTCTTCCGTACCAATTCGGACACTGAGGTCCTGCTGCACGCGTACGACGAGTATGGCGACCGGATGTTCGACCACATTCGCGGCATGTTTGGCTTTGCGGTCTGGGACTCGGTGAAGCGGGAGCTCTTCCTCGCGCGCGACTTCTTCGGTATCAAACCGGTCTATTACGCTCCCTTAGCTAATGGCATCGTCTGGGCGAGTGAGATCAAGTGCCTGCTGGAAAACCCCCAGGTGAAGCGAGAGCTGAACCTGCAGGGCCTGGCCAGCTACCTGAGCTTCCAGTACAACCCGTTGGACGAGACGATGTTCACCGGGATCTTCAAGCTGCCGCCAGCGCACTTCCTTCGGTGGCGGGATGGCCGCTACGAGATCAAGCGCTATTGGGCCGCGGAATTCCACCCCGAAGAGGGGCGCACCTTCGAAGACCACGTTGAGGAACTGTCAGCGGTCCTGGACGACTCGGTCAAGGCCCACATGACGGCCGACGTCGAAGTGGGATCGTTCCTGTCTTCCGGCGTCGACTCCAGTTTCGTGGCGGCAAGTTTTGGTGGACAGCGCACGTTCACCGTGGGTTTTGCCAACGCCGGGTATAGCGAGATCGATGCTGCAGTGGCCTTGGCCAAGGACATCGGCGTGGAGTCCCACAGCAAGGTCATCACCCCCACCGAGTATTGGGACGCTCTCTCAGACATTCAGTGGCATATGGACGAGCCTCTCGCCGACCCCGCTTGTGTGCCGCTCTATTTCGTGGCCAAAGTGGCCCGGGAGCACGTCAAAGTGGTGCTGTCTGGCGAGGGCGCCGATGAGCTTTTCGGTGGGTACAAGATCTACAACGAGCCACACGGGTTGCGGCACCTGAGCGCTGTCCCCCGCACCATCCGGCGGGGAATGGGCACGCTCAGCGACCGGATGCCGAAGTTCCAAGGCCAAAACTACCTGCACCGTGGCGCCCTGGACCTGCAAGAACGCTTCATCGGCAATGCGTATCACTTCCGCGCCGACCAGGTCGCTGCTCTGATGAACCACGAGCTGTCTCACCCGCTGCTCCCCGGCGATGTGACCGGTCCGTTCTATGCCCGCACCATCGGTCAGGACGATCCGACCCGGATGCAGCATTTGGACATTCATATGTGGCTGGTCGGAGACATCCTGCTGAAGGCAGACAAGATGTCGATGGCCAACTCGCTTGAGGTGCGCGTGCCCTTCCTGGACAAGGAAGTGATGAAGGTCGCAGCTAAGGTGCCGACGAAGTTCCGGATGGACGGCACCCAGACCAAGATGGCGTTCCGCTCAGCGGCCCGCCATAAGTTGCCCCGGGAATACTACGACCGTCCGAAGCTGGGCTTCCCAGTACCGATCCGAGTGTGGCTCAAAGAGCAGCCGTGGAATGGTCGGGTCCGCCAGGCTTTCCGGTCGACAACTGCCCGGACCTACTTCGACGCCACCATTCTTGAGCGGTTGCTCGACGACCACGTCGCAGGAATCGCTGACAACAGCCGTCTGATCTGGACTGTCTTTATCTTCTTGGTCTGGCACGAGCGGTACTTCGGAGCGTGAGATGGTGCTGTCGCCGGAGTTCCCGGCGACAGCACCTCTACCGGTTTGTTGCTGGGCAGGCCGATCCGCGAGGCATCATCCCTCTCGAATCGAGCTGCCCAGTCTGCTGTCGCGCCGATCAGCTCACGGGGTGTCGAGGCTGACTGGTGGGGTAATCGTGACGGGGTTCGCTAGGAGCGCTGCGATACTGTTCCCTTCGTAGACCGTGATGGTTGCGTTTTTCCAGCCCTTCTGTTTCCCACTAGAGAAGTTACCGGCAGGCGCATTCACCGAGTTCACAGATCCATCAGCGAATGTCCACTTAATGAGCATCCGGTCAGTCGGCATCACATTGGACATCGTGACGTTAAAAGAGTTCTTTGACGGCACCGCCTTCACTTTGACCGCGTTTTTGTTGGCGAAAGTGTACTGGGCGATGACTTGGCCGTCTCGGATCACCACTCCAGTCGCATACACCCAGCCGACTTGATGGCCGCTGTACCACTCCCCATAGCCTTTGGTCGGATCGGTGCCGTGGTAGATGTTGGTAGCCATCTCCCCTTGGGGGTTGCGGATCGTCGTCCACATCACTTTGACTTCGTCGGTGGACCGTAGGCCCTGGAAGACCACACCAAAAGCTCGTTTTGGTGCGTGAATGTAAGACCGGATTGTCACGCCACGCTGGGTGATCTGGTCGTCAGGGACAGCGTCTGCAGGAATGCGCGGAGAAACCTCAGTGGTGGATGCCGTGGGGGATGGCATCGGTGCCGGATCGGCAACGGCAGTGGCAACACCACCTCCGAGCATTCCGAAGGCGAGCGTCAGGGCGATCGAGGCGGCGGATGTCGTCTTCATGATCAGTCTCCTCTCCGATGGCATGCGCCACCGGCGTGATGTGCTGATGTCGGCCCCCGAAAACTCTCCGCCCGCTGGGTCCCCACTGGCAGGAGGACACAACGGATGGTGCAACTCGTCGACTTTCGCAAGTGGTCGATGAGGATGCACCACCGAGATTACGGCAGAAAATACGACCGCCACGAGAGAAAAAGATCACATTCAAATAGTGATTCACATGATAATAATGCTGGTCATCCGATACAAAAGTGGCGTGAAGTCAAGAGAATGAATCTTGATTCACTGGCAAACAGGACGGATTTTTGGGGCAGAGGCGGCCATCGTTCCTCCTGAGAATTGAGAGCCGTCCGGAAGTAGCCACCCATTCCTCATCCCGCGGCGGCAGCCACCTCCGCAGCAACCCGCATCAGATCCTGATGGGCCTGCACGGCACCGGCTGGTGATGCAGCCGCGAGGCCGCAGGTCGGGGTGACTACCACCTGGTTGAGCAGATCAGCGTGAAGTCCCAGCTCACGCCATGCACGCAGCAGCGGCGCCGCGACCAGGGCGGGACTCTCCCCGATGCCACCCACGTCGAGCAGGCCAGCCCACACCTGAGTCCCTGCTTCCACCGCGACCGCCACCGACTCCCATCCGCCAGGACCTAATAACCCCACGTCGAGACTCACCGCGTCCACGCCGGCCTCACGCAGCAATGCGATCGGTGGACGTGGGGCACAGCAATGCACGATCACCCCATTGGCGTCCTGCTCTTGGTCAGTTGACGGCTCGGGACGGGTGTGCTGACGTGCCGCCGCCACGACAACGCCCAGAAGAGCCACCACCTCTCCAGCGTCCACTGCGCGAATCCGCCCAAAGCCGCTGCTGGTAGCGAATTCACCGCTCAGCGCAGCCGGGAGAGACGGCTCATCCAGTTGAATGATTGGATGCACCCCGGGGAGGAGTCGCCGTACGTCGCGGAGATGTCCCCGCAGCCCCTCGGCGAGGGACGCCGCGATGTCGTGGCACGCGCCCGGGTCGACAATCGCCCGTTCGCCACGGTGGAGACGCACCTGTGCCGCCAGGGTCAACGGGCCACAGACCTGGAATTTCACGGGACCCACGTAACCGTCGTACGCCTCAGCAAGTTCGTCGAGGTCAGCATTCAAGAATGCCTGGGCCCGAGATACGTCACGACCAGGCCGATCAACGAAACGCCACCCTGAAGGCTGCACGTCAACCGGCAGTTCCACGAGCAGACCGGCGGCACGTCCGATCATGTCGGCCCCAGGGCCTCGTCCCGGCATCTCGGGCAGATATGGCACCCCGGGGCGACCGGTCACCGAGTCATCAGTCAGCACGTCCCGGACGACATGAACAGCCTCACGCAAGGCGGCGTTGTCGTTACCAGGCCACGATCCGAGGGCGCTAGCGGCAGTCACTTGCCCAGCGTAGACACCTGTAGACGGCGGCGCAGTTCGGCTCGAACAGCGGGCCATTCGTGGGCGAGAATCGCATACACGCAGGTATTGCGCCACGACCCGTCGGGCATCAGCTGATGTTGCCGCAGCGCCCCTTCGTGGGTGGCGCCAAGCCGTTCGATCGCGGCACGGGACTGGCGGTTCAACCAGTGGGTGCGAAACTCTACCCGCACCCGCTGCTCCGCCTCGAAAGCATGGGTGAGAAGCAGCAGCTTGCTCTCGGTGTTGACCGCCGTACGGTGCATCGACGCGGCGTACCAGGTGTATCCGATCATGACGTTCCGGTGTGTGTCATCAATCGAATAAAAGCTAGTTGAGCCAACAATAGGGCTGGCATGGCAGGTCGGGTCGGCGCCATCGGCGCGCCGTACGACGAAGGGCTGGAGAGTGCCTGCCGCCTGCGCTGCCAGTTTGGCGTCGATATCGGCAGACATGGTCTCGGGGGAAGGGACAGTGGCGTACGGCAGCCGCCAGAGCTCCCCGTCCCGGACTGCAGCACAGAGACCGTCGTGATCATCTCGGCGCAGCGGAGTCAAGACCACGTGGTCGCCGATGAGGGTCAGGCCG
Source organism: Austwickia sp. TVS 96-490-7B (assembly GCF_019331795.1). Taxonomy (GTDB): domain Bacteria; phylum Actinomycetota; class Actinomycetes; order Actinomycetales; family Dermatophilaceae; genus Austwickia. The sequence continues at coordinate 394,594 of NZ_JAHPZL010000007.1, read as the reverse complement.
TCGAGAGAGTCGGACATGCTGCGAGCATAGGGGCCCCCACGGAGGGAGTGGATTGGTCCCGAGCCCATCAGATATCAAGCAGAGGTGCAGACTTTTGAAAAGCGTTTTGACCTCTAGCCGCCTCACGTCGTGACGCTGCATTTTGTTTGAGTCATCTATCGGCGGCTGTACAGCGACCAGGAAGAGCAAGCGTAACGCCCGAGTGACCTGGAGTCGGCGAGGCATCAGCGTCATGCATCGGCTCATTAAGAGATGAATCTTCAACACTTTGTCCTGCAAACAGCTCGCTGAAGCACCCCCGGGCACGCAATAACGATTCAAACGTACCAGTCTCCACGACGCGCCCCTCATCAAGGACAATAATCTGAGTCCCGGAGGTGTCGACAGATTTTCACCAGCCCGCGTGGCCGCACGGCGAAAGTCTGGTCGCGGTGAAGTCACCACACATTGGGCTCAGGTCTCACCCGGAAAAGCTGGGACGCGATCAGCCTCGAGCGGTGGCCGTGATCGTCGTAGACCCCACTACTCGGGTCCCGTCGTACAGCACGGCAGCCTGACCGGTGGCCACTCCACGGGTACGACGCGCCAACCTGATCGTGACTTGGCCGTCTGCATCGACTGACGCCGTGGCGGGGATTTCCTGCCCGTGAGCGCGTAATTGCACCCCGCAGCGCAGCTCCCCGACCGGGGGCGGCCCGCACCATCTGGCTGACTCGCCAGTGATCACGTCAATACCGAGCATTTCTTCTGGGCCGACAATCACCTGGTTCGCGGCGATATCGACCCCGGTCACATAGCGCGGTCGGCCGTCTTCTGCTGGGCGACGTAATGCCAAGCCACGACGTTGACCCACGGTGAAGCCGTAAGCCCCTTCATGGTCACCCACCTCGACCCCGGTCTCGTCTACGATTTTCCCGGGGCGCTCCCCCAAGTGACGTGCCAAGAATCCCCGAGTATCTCCGTCAGCGATGAAGCAGATGTCGTGGCTGTCCGGTTTGGCTGCCACTCCGAATCCTCGCGCGGCGGCTTCGACGCGGATACGGGCCTTGGTGGAATCTCCCAGCGGGAAAAACGATCGGGCGAGCTGCTCCTCGTCCAGCACTCCCAGCACATACGACTGGTCTTTCGCGGGGTCAACCGCTCGATGCAGCTCTCGTCGACCGGTGGTGTTCATCGCGTCCCCAGGCACGGAAATCTGGGCGTAATGGCCGGTGGCAACCCCGTCAAAACCCAAGGCGAGGGCTTTATCCAGCAAGGTCGCAAACTTGATGCGTTCATTGCATCGCAAACACGGGTTAGGGGTGCGTCCCGCGGCGTACTCCGCGACGAAATCATCGACGACATCGCGGCGGAAATCTGCCGAGGCATCCCACACATAGAACGGGATCCCGAGTCGGTCAGCAACGCGACGGGCATCACCAGAGTCCTCGGCGGTGCAGCAGCCCCGAGCGGAGGTGCGCAAGGTCGCCGGCGAGGTGGCCAACGCCAGATGCACTCCGATGACCTCATGGCCGGCTTCGACCATCCGGGAGGCGGCCACAGCAGAGTCAACTCCGCCACTCATCGCGGTGACGATACGCATCAGGACACCCCCGTTGATTGACCGTGGCCTGCTCGGGCTGCAGCCCGAGCGCAGGTCGCGGCGTGCGCTCGTTGGGCTCGTTCCACGGCGTCGGGCAAGGCCGCCAGGACGGCGTCAACGTCAGCATCAGTGCTGGACCAGCCTAAGGTCAACCGCAACGCACCTCGTGCTTGAGCCGCGTCATACCCCATCGCTAACAGGACATGACTGGGCTGCGGCACCCCGGCATGGCAGGCCGACCCAGTGGAACACAGCACCCCGGCCGCGTCCAGCAGGAAGAGCAGGGCATCCCCTTCGCAGTCGGGGATGAGGACGTGAGCATGGGACGCCGTACGGCCAATGGTGTCTCCCGGCTCCCATCTCCCGGTGACCTGCGCGCCGGGAACGGCATGCAGGATGCCTTGAATCAATCGATCCCGCAGGACGACTAGACGGGCGGCTTCGGCTTCTTGCCCGTCCACAGCCAAGCGGATCGCGCGGGCCATCGCCACGATCAACGGCATCGCCAGCGTGCCGCTGCGCAGTTGACGTTCTTGACCGCCACCATGAGAGATCGCTGTGACCTGCACGGCCCGATCAACGAGCAGCGCTCCAGCGCCGACGGGGCCGCCGACCTTGTGGCCGGTCGCAGCCATGAGTCGGGCCCCGGAATCAGCGAAGTGCACCGGCACCTTCCCGACGGCTTGGACAGCGTCTGTGGCCAACGGCAGAGCGTGATCAGCCGCGACCTGCGCAATCTCTGAGACTGGTTGAACGACACCCGTCTCGTTGTTGGCCCACATCGCGAAGAGCGCCGCGACAGTGTCAGGTCCGCCCGCAGCGGGGTCTTCTACGGCGTCGCGGAACGACTGCGCGGTGACCACCCCGTCGTGTCCGGGCTCGACCCAGGTCACCTCGGCCCCTTCTCGAGCGACGAGGCTGCCCACGCTGTCCAGGACAGCAGAATGTTCTGCTGCCGAGCACACGATCCGGCGCCGAGCTGGGTCGGCATCATGAGCGTGCCGGTACAACCCTTTGACGGCGATGTTGTCTGATTCGGTCCCACCGGAGGTGAAAACCACTTCCGATGGTCGGGCCCCCAGGGCATCGGCGAGGTCTTCGCGGGCTTCTTCGACGCGGCGGCGCGCTGCTCGCCCTTGAGCATGCAACGAACTGGGGTTGCCCACCTCGTCCATCGCCGCACGGAGGAGGTCGGCGACCTCGGGGCGGATCGGCGATGTCGCCGCATGGTCCAGGTAGGCGCTCACAGCTGAGATCCTACGTGGCTGCGCGGACGAGCCGTCCGTCGCAGGTGGCCTGGCCGGGTGCACAGCCCTGTCATCCCCATTTGTTGCGCAAAACCCGCAGGTAAACGTGCGTGCACGTTTCTGCGCGTCCAGTAGCCTCGGGCTTACACGTGGCGCCGCCCCCGACCTGGGTTGACGGCCCACCCACAGACCATCGAGCCCCGACGCTGCCCCCCGAAGCCGTCGGGGCTCGATGTCATCACCGCCCGAAGATCACGACCAGCTTATCCACGCATCTCGGTGATGTGGTCCTGCGCCTGCGGCAACACCTCAAACAAGTCACCCACCACACCGAAATCGACCAGCTCGAAGATCGGTGCTTCCTCGTCTTTGTTCACCGCCACGATCGTCTTCGACGTCTGCATGCCCGCTCGATGCTGGATCGCCCCGGAGATACCGCAGGCGACGTACAACTGTGGAGACACCTGCTTTCCGGTCTGCCCTACCTGGCTGGCGTGGGGATACCAGCCCGCATCGACCGCAGCACGGGATGCCCCCACCGCCGCCCCCAACGCATCGGCCATCGTTTCCACCGGCACAAAATCGCCGCCAGTGCCACGACCGCCAGAGACCACGATCGCCGCTTCGGCCAGCTCTGGACGCCCCGAGCTCTTCTTCTCCTGACGTCCAGTGATCCGCGCCGACTTCGCCAGCTCAGAAAACTCCACCGTCACCACCTCCACGACGGCATCCACCGGCGACTCTTGCGGCGCACACGAATTCGGCTTCACGGTGATGATGGGCGTCCCCTGGGTGACCATGGCGTCGACGGTGTAGGCCCCCGCAAACACCGACTGGGAGGTCTGCACACCCTGCTCACCGGCCCGCACATCCACCGCGTCAGTGATCACCCCCGATGACGTCTTGATCGACAACCGCCCAGCAATCTCCTTGCCGTGCGCATTACTACAGATCAGCACCGCTGCCGGGGCGACCTGCTCCACCAAATGCGCCAACACTTCCGCGGTCGGTGCCACCAGATACTCCGTGGCTTCCGCGGACACCGCATACACCTTCGCGGCGCCGTACTTCCCCAATGAAGCTGCCGCCTCCTGCGCACCGTCCCCGACGAAGACCGCCGACGGCTCGCCCACCTTGCCAGCGAAGGTGAGCATCTCCGCCGTCGTACGCCGCACCACCCCATCCACCTGGTCGACCAACACGAGAACCTCAGCCACCGTCATTCACTCCCTCACGTTGTTGCGCTGCCGACCAGACCATTCAGATGAACTTGTGCACTGACAGGAACTGCGCGAGCACCGCGCCGCCCTGCCCGTCGTCAGTGACGATGAGACCTTGCTCTCGCGAAGGGCGCTGCCGCACCTCCACGACTTTCGTCCACGCCCCTGACAGACCCACCTGGTCGGCCTCGACACCCAGGTCAGCCAGCGACCACGTCTGCACTGGTTTCTTCTTCGCGGCCATAATCCCTTTGAACGACGGATATCGGGGCTCATTGATCTGATCGGTGACCGACACCAGCGCCGGCAATGCCGCCGCGATCATCTCCGTGGCCACATCCCCGTCCCGTCTGGCCGTCAACGACTCCCCCGTCACGGTCAGCTCAGAAGCAAAGGTGACCTGGGCCATCCCCAACCGCTCCGCCAGCATCGCCGGGACCACCGACATCGTGCCGTCCGTGGAGGCCATGCCGGTCATCACCAGGTCGGGGACACCGATCTTCTGGATCGCTGCTGCCAAAACCAATGACGTCCCTGGCGCATCCGAGCCGACGATCGCGTCATCCAGGACGTGCACCGCCGCATCCGCACCCATCTGCAACGATTTCTTCAACGCGTCCGCAGCGCGCTCCGGCCCGACCGTCAGGACGGTCACCTCGGCGCTGGCCGACTCCTTGAGCTTCAACGCCTCTTCCACCGCATACTCGTCCAGCTCGGAGAGGATCCCCTCACCGGAGCTGCGATCGGTCGTCGCGTCATCGGTGAACTGCCGATCGCCTTGAGCGTCCGGCACGTATTTCACACAGACGATGATCTTCATCTCTGGCCTACTTTCCTCGCCCGGCAGAGCTACGCCGTCCCACCGACCTCGGGCGTCCCCGGAGGTCATCCGTCACTTCATGGCTGTACGCCGACCGGCGTGCCCGCCCTGCAGGTGACCTTACGCAACTGCTGCCGCAGCCAGCCTGCGCTCAGAGGTGATGATGCCCACACGCCGTGACGGACTTCGTTGTGGGTCGCGTCGACCCGCAGGTGCATCAGTCGGAGGAGACACGCCCTGAAGGAAAAAAGGGGGTGGGCTGGGCGCGCATCGACGGTGCTCAGCCCACCGCTGTACCCCCGCATACGCGGGGAAATTATGGCGCCTTCTTTCACACCACAACCAATGTCATACCCCCGCAAGAAGCAAGGCTGAAACGACATTATCACTGGTCATGGCATTGGTGAAGTTGGTCGTGGTGTGAAAAAAACAACAAAACTGTGAGGGCTATTGCACCTGACCTCCGCGCCGCATCGGACTACGTTGCCTGCCATGAACGTCGTCACCAGAAGTATCGAGTTGCCTGAGGTGCTGGCTCATGCGATGCGGGACCGGCAGGTGGGGCACGCTGTGATCACCAAAGCACTGCCGGACGACATCGGCCCCTCACCACGGGCCGCCGCGAATGCCTTGTGGCATCTCGACGAAGCCACCCGGCAGCTGACGGTCCGCTCCACGCTGCCGCTGGACTGGTCGATCCTCGGGTCGGCGCAGTCGATCGACACCTCCCCTACCTACAGCGCTGGAGACCGACTTCACCTTGATCTTTCGCTGGACTGCCAATTCACCCCGCCGGCAGATGTCCCCCCGGAGCTGCGTCAGGTAGTGAAAAGTGGTGGCCGCTGCTATCGGTCACGTCGGGTGACTGTCCCGGAAGAGCGCCGCACCTCTTGGCTGATCGGCAAACTCGCCGCTAGGGGATTCGAGGTCGACGCCGCGTCGCTCACCATGTCCTCGGTGCTCTCCGCTGACTTGGGTCGTCGAGGTGGCGCCATCCCTTACGTCGATATCAGCTGCGACGGGACGGTCACCGACGCCGACGCCTTCACTAAGGCCGTCGCTGAGGGCGTCGGCAAAGGCAAAAACTTCGGCCTAGGCCTCGTCCGGGTCGCCTCAGCCATCCACTGAATCACCCTCACCGAAGGAGCCCCCATGCCTCTGTACGACGAGATCACCGCAGCATTACAGGATGAGCAGACCGTGGCCTGTGTGATGGAATCCGAGCTGGAACCCACCAGCGGGGCAGGGACACCGATCTGCCCGCCGACATACGCCCCAGACAAATCCCTCGGTGAGAAATCCCCTCGCTTCGCTGTCACCGCAGCAGGGTTTATCCCAGCCCCAGATGACACCGGATGGCACCACCTTCTGATCCGAGACGGCAGGGAGACTCCTCGCCGAGCCTGTCGAGTGGTCGTCAACTCCGTGGGTGCCTGTGCTGGCATCAACGAAACTGGCACTTACATGCAGCAACACCGCTTGGGCCTGACCCTGCCTGCCTTCGTCGTCACCGGCACCGCTACCGGCACCGTGGAGTCAGCGGTCGCTGCCACAAAAGAGAAGAAAAAATTGACTGCGCAACGGGTTGCTGATGTTGAGGCATCCCTCGCTCATCAGGTCAATTCGTGGACGCTCGCGCATCGCACCGCTGACTCATGGCTTCAATACGCCGACGGCGGCAATGGCCGACAGATTTGGGCCGACGATGACAGCGACATCAAACAGGTGCTGCTGAACATCTCCCATGAACGCGGCGACCTGGTTTACGGGTACGCCCCTAATGTGGCGGTGTATGGCGCTTGGCTCTCGTCCGGCACCGCCCGCCGACACGCTATCCCTCGCGCCTACACCTGCGAGATCACCGGATACGGAGCGGTCTCACTCCAACGTGGCGCCACCAAACTTGATCCCACCGGCGGGACGATCTCTGATGCTCGCAGCATCTCCACCAGCGATGACGGCATTGGCCTGACGGACAAAGGCGGCAAAAAACCAGCAGAGCTCGGTTTCGGACAGGTGCCGGCATCAGTCACAGACCGCGCTTTTGTCTGTGAATTGATCCTGCGTAAGGCCTCGATCAGTCTGCGAGCACTGGATCTGTTTCGTTACCCCGATGATGTGGACGGCACGAAGGCTTTTGCGGCGAAACGGGTGTATGTGTTGCTGGCTATGGCGGGGCATCTGTTGGGCGGCGAGGATGGTTTTTTGAGGTCAGGGTGTGACCTCGTGACGGTGGACGAACGGTGGGGGTGGCGGCGTCATGGCAGCCGCACGGTAGTGGATATGACGGTGCCTTCACTGACTGAGCTTGCCGAGGCGTTGCAGCAGGCAGTGGCGGCGGCGGAGCAGGTGGGGTTGGCCTTCCAGGAGCCGGTGACGGTGGGCTTCTCCGCAGCTCAGGTGGGTTTGATTATCGACCGGGTCCTCAAAAATGCCACCGAGACTGTGGCTAGCGCATCGTGAGTGCTGTTCATGTGGTCGTGGATCTGTTGCAGCCCGCATTCCACGGTCTGAGGTCGGATGGGAGCCCGGACTGGCCGCCGTCGCCATTGCGGTTGGCGCAGGCGTTGATGGCTGGTTGTCATGGCGCTGGTCGGGACGAGGATGCGGTGGCGGCGTTGACAGCGTTGGTGTCGTTGCCTGCGCCACGCATTCACACTGGGCGGGATGTATGTGGCGGCGTACCGGCGACGTACACGTCGAAAACGGGCTCCCCCCCTGGCTCTAGGCACGCGTCCCGTGCGAATCTGAACGGATGGGTTGACCTGTCCATGGTTGGTTTAACGACGAATAATCGCACTGCTAAAGCGCAGGATGCGGTGTATCTGTCGGATCCACGGATCGTGTTTAGTGTGGACGATCCGCAATCCAGTGTTGATGTGGTGGCGCTGGATCGGGCTGCGCGTCGGGTGCCGTATCTGGGTCGTTCCCAGGACATGTGTGACATGTCTGTCGTCACGACGGAGCCGATATATCCCGAGGTGACCTGGCAGGTAAAGGGCTCGGCTGGGGAGGGCCCGGCGTCGCGGGGTTGGTCGTCGCAGTCTGTGGCGTGGATGGACCTGAAACATGAGTTGACGGTCAGCGGAGCCACGGTCCCGGTGCCCTCTCCTATTCCGGCATATGCGCCAGCGTGGCGGTATGTCGCACGAAACAGCCCGACCCAGGTGGCTGGCGTTGGCGGTGACGACCTGGTCGTGGTGCCGTTTCCACGGCGGTGTTCCGGTCAGCGTGCGATGGCTACGGCAGGAGCGGTACGGCGGATGATCGCCGCATCGTGGCCTGAGGTGTCGGTATTTCCCTGTGTCAACGCGGGATCTCAGCACAGTGACGGGTCGGGGCATGGCTTGGCATTCTTTGTCGACACGCCACTGGTGGGTAGCAGCGCGGCCGTGGAGGCTGCGGTGAGCGCTCGGGCCGGGAGTCCAGCGTTGTTCGCGGATCCCGGGGCTCCGACGTCCGCGCGAGCGGTGAAAACGGCGAGGTGGCGTCAGTCGTCTCGACGATGGGTCAGTGCGACACCAGTGCGGTCATTCCCCGACATTCGGGTCCTGTCCTATCACCTGCCCAGGTGGGTCGGGGCGTACGGCGCGGACGTGGAGTCGTGGTCAGTGTCCTCATCTCCGGTGGAGCGGTGGCAGCATCGCTGCCGTCAACCCGGTGATGGAAATGACCTGTGGTGGCTGTCGATGACGTTGAGCCATGAAGTGGCGGGACCGTTATTGGTGGGGGCGTCTCGGGACAGCGGCTTCGGCTTATTCGTCCCGGAGGAGAACAAACGATGAGCGCATTTCCCAGCTATTCGCAATTTCATGAGGCAGTGACGGGACGGGCGGCGTACCCATGGCAATCCCGACTGGCTGAACAATGTGCGGAAGGCGACTTCCCCAAGATTGTGGACGTCCCGACTGGTCTGGGCAAGAGCAGCACCGTGTTGATAGCGGTGTGGGCTTTGGCCCGCCAGGTCGATCAGGGCAAGCCGCGGACGATGCCGCAACGGATAGTGCACGTCGTGGATCGACGGCGAGTCGTGGATGAAGTGCATGCCCCAGCGGCGATGTTGGCTACCCAACTCACCGGACCTGATATTGATCCGGTGTTGCGGCCGGTGGCTGAAGCGTTGCGGAAGCTAGCAGGGCCGTGGCGACGTGTCCCGCTGGCGGTGCAGCGGATCCACGGGGAGGTCGGTGACAGCTACGACTGGTTGCGTCCGACAGGGTGCTGTGTGGTCGGGGCGACACCGCATCAGGTGGTGAGTCGGTTGCTGTTCCGGGGGTTCGGGGTGTCGCCACGGACCAGGTCCCTGCATGCTGGCCTGCTCGGTGTCGACACGCTGTTTCTTCTAGACGAGCCGCATCTGAGCGCTCAGGCGATTGCCACGCTGTCTGCGGCGTTGTCATGGCAGAGCAAGGCGCCACGAGACGTGGGGGTCCCGGCGAGTCGACTGATCCTGGTAGGCGCGACGGTCCCTGACCGGGTGGTCGCGGACACTGACCTGGCACCGGTGGCGCCGTCGGAGGTGTTTTCCCTGTCTCAGGCTGACCTGTCTGACGGATCGGTGGCTGCCAGGCTGCACCGGGCCAAGCCGGTGCAGTTGACCACCGTGGAGGCGCGCCTGGTGGACAAGGAGATCGTCGCTCTCGCCAAACGGTCCCGGGCTAGTGGTGGTGGTTCTGTCGGGGTGATGGTCAATACGGTCGCGACAGCGCGAGCCGTTCATGCGGCGCTCGTGAAATCGGATCCGGCGTGGCAGTTGGTGACGTCCAGGATGAGAGGCACAGATCGGGCACAGCTCAATCTGGGTGATGCCACTGCCGTGGTCGCGACGCAATGCCTGGAAGTGGGAGTCGACATCTCCTTCGACACCCTCGTCACGGAGGCCTGCCCGTACCCGGTGTTGGTGCAACGTTTAGGGCGACTCGACCGCGATGCGACTGCGATCATGCCGGTGGCTCACCTGGTCGGCGCGGTCAACGCCACCACTGGGGCCGTCGTCGTCCGGCCAGGCTCCGCGAAGGTGTACGGCGCGGAGAGCGTCGCCGCCACTCAGCGCTACCTCGACAAGCTCGCCGGTGGCGGCGCCGTCGTACCGATGGATCTGGCAACTCAACTCGCCCGCCGGGACCACGTGCCGCACGAATGCTGGCCGGACACGCCACGGCTGGCGACCTTCCACGCCGGGTACGCCCCGACGATGACCACGACGTATCCGACGCCGGTCGGGGACATGCCACTGGCAGCGTTCATCACTGGACCGGACGAGCAGCGCAGCCTGGACGTGTCAGTCGCGTGGCGCGCCGACCTCGGGGCAGTCCACGCCGGGCTAGATCCCTTGCCTGCTGAACAGGTGGCGGTGCCGCTCCCCTCAGTCTGTGACTTCCTGGTCGGTAAAGGCCGGAACAGCGTGGTCGCCGATGTCAATGTTCCCGGAGAGGAAGGCAACTCGGGTCAGATCCAGTCGCCGCACGCTCTGGTACGTCGAGACACCGGCTGGGTGCAGGTCACACACACCCGGGATGTAAAGCCGGGTGACAGCATCGTGCTGACCTGCCAGGGCGGCGGATACATCGATGGAGTGGGGTGGGCCCCCGAATCGACAGTGCCGGTGACCGATCAGGCAGTGATAGCAGCTGATCTGCACCATCGGGTCGGGATCTACCGGCAGGCGGTGACGGTGCCGCTCACCAAAGCAACACTCACACCATTCCTGATCAGCCGCGGCTTCGACAAGGACAAGCAGAAAAAGGTGCTGGCGTGGCTGGACCAGATTCCAGGTCGGCTAGCTGACAGCGAAGTCACCGTCGAAACACTCAGTGACGAAGTAACCGCTCAGGGGCTGCCCTCGCAGTGGCGAATCAACGCCACAGATACCCAGATCGTGACCGTGACCTGGGAAAACCCAGTTGAAAAGCAGGTTCGGGTCCAGGCGTCCCGGCAGAGTCTGCACGACCACGCGGCGCAAGCTGCGACGGTGGCCGCTGACGCTGCCACAGCAGCTTCGTTGCCGAAGGGCGTGGCTGACCTGGTCACCGCTGCGACCTGGCGACACGACGACGGAAAAGCTCATCCGTCGTTCCAACGATATCTGGGCAATTCAGACCTGGAATCGCCCGTCGCTAAGTCGTTGCGTGGACATGTCGGGTCGCAGGCAGACCGACGGTTCGCCGCGGCAGTAGGCCACCCGGCAGGATGGCGCCATGAAGGGGCCAGCGCGGCGGCAGCCCGCAGCGACGGTGTCGATGAGCTGGTCGAACATTTAATCGGCGCCCATCATGGGCGGTTCCGACCATTCTTAGCATCGACGTGCACCCCGCACACTTCGGACCCCACCCAAGACGAGCAGGGCAGTCGGGCCGCCGTATTTGACCGGTTAAATCGGGAATGGGGGCCGTGGGGCTTGGCCTATCTGGAATCGGTGGTGCGTCTCTCTGACTGGTACGCCTCGGCGCACCCCCACGAAGGGCCGCTGTCATCGCCGCCGATGCAGGCGGCATCAGCAGCGCGAGGCAGTCGCCCGTTGGGGCCGGATCTCGCCAACAGCGACGGTGTACTCCTGAAAGGACTGGTCAGCAGTCCAATGACCGGCTGGTACGCCGTCGCCGGGTTGCTGTCGGTCGTCGATGAACCAGCTGCCGTGTGTTGGCGCGACGACCCAGCTGACCTGTGCGCACCCCGGTGGTTCGCTAACCTATCGCTGGCTGACGCCGTGGAAGCAGCATTGCGCTCGCCACGCTGGGATGAATTCGACTTTTATGGCGCATGGTTGACCAGCGCTCAAAGCTACGCCGAGCAGTATCAAAAAATTGGACCAGCAACGGCGGTACGACGCATTGTGCGCGAGTCCGCCCGGGCGGGAGCATCAACAGTGTGCGCTATCACCCAGGATGCGTCACCGTTGGACGGTGACAATCTGCCACTGGTCGTGCCCGCTTTTGCCAACAACAGCTCTTACCCTGCCCGAGCTTTCGAGATCATAGACGAGGCACGACGTGATCTTGCTGCCACAGTCCAGGAAATCGTGGACGCACTGACTGACCCCCTCCACGGATGGCGACAACAACAGTGCGACGGAGGTATGGACCGCCCACCACTCGACGGTGGGATCCGCGGCGTCGAACCCTATCAAGCACGCCAGGTCCGGCAAGTCCTTTCACCCCTCGCACTGCTCGGAATGGGCGCTTTCGGAGCTGGCCCACTCACAGGGGTCGGCACCACATCTACGGAATCCTGTACCCTCCCCTGTCCCGCAGAACCCAGCGATGTACTGACATTGGGTGCGCTACTGCGTCTAGGACCGCATCGCACCCAAGGTCAAAGAGTCACCTGGCAATGCTACAAACGCACCCGACTCGACAAGGAGTCGGTGTGGACACCGGTGATGCCCACGCCAAAGTGAAGAAAAACCAACGAGTTGGTCAGCATCGTCGCAGGTCAGCAAGTAAATTCCCCGCGTATGCGGGGGTACGCCTCGCATGGATTCACCTACGACGAAATAAACCTCAAATTCCCCGCGTATGCGGGGGTACGCCTAAACCTCATCATAGGGCCGCAAACATCACGATAAATTCCCCGCGTATGCGGGGGTACGCCGTCTTTTCCGATCATCCCGAGCAGTGCGCCGATAAATTCCCCGCGTATGCGGGGGTACGCCGCAGGAACAGGAACACCGCCACCACCTGGGGTCAAATTCCCCGCGTATGCGGGGGTACGCCCTCAATTTCTGCTGAAACGCTCACCGCCGCCCTAAATTCCCCGCGTATGCGGGGGTACGCCTTTCCCATGCGAGATCATACAGGGATTCATCGAAAATTCCCCGCGTATGCGGGGGTACGCCGGAGGCCCCGGCTCCAGCTGGTCGTCGGTCTGCAAATTCCCCGCGTATGCGGGGGTACGCCTCGTTGGAACATCTGTAAATAATGCAGTTTACAAAATTCCCCGCGTATGCGGGGGTACGCCATAGTTGACGATGATGGCCCCACTGTCACGGGTAAATTCCCCGCGTATGCGGGGGTACGCCGGACGTCGCACGCCTCATGCTCGACCGTATGGTAAATTCCCCGCGTATGCGGGGGTACGCCACCAAGAACGCCGTTCCACGAAAGAACCTCAATAAAATTCCCCGCGTATGCGGGGGTACGCCTAGTTGGCACCACAGACTGAATGCTGTGCTGGAAAATTCCCCGCGTATGCGGGGGTACGCCTCAAGCCCGGAGCAAGAAGCAGATCCTGAGCACAAATTCCCCGCGTATGCGGGGGTACGCCCCACCATTACGACGGAGATGAAAAAATGACAGTAAATTCCCCGCGTATGCGGGGGTACGCCCACGCCACGTGTTGGACGGTCGTCCGATATGATAAATTCCCCGCGTATGCGGGGGTACGCCGTGGCGACTCACGTTTTGCATCATATAGCGCAGAAATTCCCCGCGTATGCGGGGGTACGCCCTACTAAAAGCTATTTCTCTTTTATTACAAACAAAATTCCCCGCGTATGCGGGGGTACGCCATAGGCGGCTGGCTACTGCCACAAGCACGCCGAAAATTCCCCGCGTATGCGGGGGTACGCCTATCTGTAAATAATGCAGTTTACAGATGTTCTGAAATTCCCCGCGTATGCGGGGGTACGCCGCCCGCCGATGGGCTGCGGCGGGCGATCGATCTAAATTCCCCGCGTATGCGGGGGTACGCCTCATGAGTACCAACTCAGACCTGTATCGACTGTAAATTCCCCGCGTATGCGGGGGTACGCCCGTAGAGAACGGCCCGACCCTCAGGTCGGGCCGAAATTCCCCGCGTATGCGGGGGTACGCCGACTGAGCATATATTGTGATTTAGCGAGAATTGAAATTCCCCGCGTATGCGGGGGTACGCCGCCATGTGTCACATACTGTCTAGCTCCGAGGCCAAATTCCCCGCGTATGCGGGGGTACGCCCTTTGCCCAATATTCGGCGCCGAGGACGACGACAAATTCCCCGCGTATGCGGGGGTACGCCAATCTACGGCTTTAAATGGACCACCAAGCCCGTAAATTCCCCGCGTATGCGGGGGTACGCCTACCCCTACGGCGGGCCTATACACTGGGGGTGGAAATTCCCCGCGTATGCGGGGGTACGCCAGAGTGTAATACGCCTTGCCGGAGATCCGTGCGAAATTCCCCGCGTATGCGGGGGTACGCCTTGTGGCCTGTCGAGTCGGCGGCGTTGGTGGCGAAATTCCCCGCGTATGCGGGGGTACGCCATGACACTGTTGCGTAACGCATTGTGTGTCTTTAAATTCCCCGCGTATGCGGGGGTACGCCTAAACACACCATCGAATGCAAGATTATGAAAATAAATTCCCCGCGTATGCGGGGGTACGCCGCCCTGCTATACGCGCGGGCGCGCCCATAGAACAAATTCCCCGCGTATGCGGGGGTACGCCGACCGCTTCAACATTGACGGTTGCGAGGCTATTAAATTCCCCGCGTATGCGGGGGTACGCCTCTGAGCGTCGACATCAAGAGGCAAGACCGGGAAAATTCCCCGCGTATGCGGGGGTACGCCGTCTTACGTTATTACGGCGAACTTCGCGGCGTAAAATTCCCCGCGTATGCGGGGGTACGCCGATGCTAAGCTATACCCTCCTACTGTCGCTGGGAAATTCCCCGCGTATGCGGGGGTACGCCCTATTCATTATCTCCTCGGAACGAAAATGTACCAAATTCCCCGCGTATGCGGGGGTACGCCTAAATGGTGTTCCCCCAACACTCTTGTAGCGTGAAATTCCCCGCGTATGCGGGGGTACGCCGGCCCTGATCGCGGACGATGGCAAGTACTTGATAAATTCCCCGCGTATGCGGGGGTACGCCCCCGCCGATTACGGGCAGGATGACGAGAGCGACAAATTCCCCGCGTATGCGGGGGTACGCCGGCATGAAAGGCTCAGGCTACATCGAGAAGTCAAAATTCCCCGCGTATGCGGGGGTACGCCGCAACGCCACCAACGGAGGAACCCTGGTCATTGAAATTCCCCGCGTATGCGGGGGTACGCCGCTTTCGGCGCGTGGGCATTCAAACAAGGATTCAAATTCCCCGCGTATGCGGGGGTACGCCACGCGGGGGTTTGCGGTGCTCACCCGTGGTCCAAAATTCCCCGCGTATGCGGGGGTACGCCGGTGAACATGTCACACGATACAGCAACCTGGCTAAATTCCCCGCGTATGCGGGGGTACGCCGCCAGCGGCAGGCATGTGAGCAGCGAGACGGGCAAATTCCCCGCGTATGCGGGGGTACGCCGTCATCGCTACGATCACACCGCATCAAGCGCAAAAATTCCCCGCGTATGCGGGGGTACGCCCTCCGCGTTACCGCGTCCACGACTCACGCACACAAATTCCCCGCGTATGCGGGGGTACGCCTCGCGCGGGCTGCGGCCTGCAGGGCGCGACGACAAATTCCCCGCGTATGCGGGGGTACGCCACATTATTTAGTTGAGCCAGTCACAGCTATCCAAAATTCCCCGCGTATGCGGGGGTACGCCTTTTTACGGTTTCGTACATCGAGCTGGATTGTGAAATTCCCCGCGTATGCGGGGGTACGCCAAGTCGAGTGACAGGCCAGCACATCCTGGGGAAAAATTCCCCGCGTATGCGGGGGTACGCCTCCTCTAGGCTGATAACCACTTGAGCTGTCATAAAATTCCCCGCGTATGCGGGGGTACGCCGCACGACCACGACCATGACCACCACGCCTCGGTAAATTCCCCGCGTATGCGGGGGTACGCCCTGGAGCAGCCTGGAGTAGACTACCCCAGCATGAAATTCCCCGCGTATGCGGGGGTACGCCGAGGAAGAGGAGGAAGAAGAATTCATCTCTTTTAAATTCCCCGCGTATGCGGGGGTACGCCGGGGTGACTGTGTGTCACCCCCGGGGGGTGACAAAATTCCCCGCGTATGCGGGGGTACGCCCATCGTGACGTGGATGAGGCGCTGCCCCGTCTGAAATTCCCCGCGTATGCGGGGGTACGCCCTCGTCCGACTGTGGTACTCCAACCGGACTCAGGAATTCCCCGCGTATGCGGGGGTACGCCTCGGGTCATGCGGCGTAGGAGACGCGCGTGAGGAAATTCCCCGCGTATGCGGGGGTACGCCGTGCTCGTTGCTGGAGTGACTGTCAAGGCGCGTAAATTCCCCGCGTATGCGGGGGTACGCCATGTCCATTGCGCGTGCGATTTGCACGCCGTCAAAATTCCCCGCGTATGCGGGGGTACGCCGAAAGCCGCTCCCGGCCTGCGGTTTTACCCTCGAAATTCCCCGCGTATGCGGGGGTACACCGATGCCAGCCAGATTGTCTCCGGCGACACCAGTGAATTTCCCGCGTATGCGGGGGTACGACCGCCACAAAAACCGATACCAGGCCCCCGCCTATAAATTCCCCGTATATGCGAGGGTACGCCCAAATCTCCGCGCGGCATCAAGGTCCTAGCTGTATTTTCCCCGCGTACGCGGGGGTAGCCCTTAGGACACACGTCCGAATACGGGCCAGCATTGATCTATCCCGCGTATGCGGAGATAGTCCGAAATTCCCGGCCTTATTGAAGGCGTCTCCTCCATCTCTTCTGCGTAGTCAAAGGGGCCGTTGGTGTGCCCCGGGCCGACACTCGCCCAGGAGACGTCTCCTCGATCCCCCAATCCGCAAGTGACGCAGGGGCCTTAGGGTGCGGTCGCGCCAGGGACACGCGAACAACAAAACTTGTACTTGAGGGTGCTTCCACAGGGGCAGGGTGCGTAGGCACCACCCGAGTAGCCACCCGCGTTTGCCCCGGTTGAGGGCTGCTCGCGCCACATCAGCAGCAGTCCAGGGGTCACCTGGAGTGATAAGGGGCTGGCGAGAGGAAGCCCCCATGGGCGACCCGTTGTGTCATCGGGGGGGTCGCTCGGTGGTTGTGATGTATAGAGAATCTCCTGTTCAACACTTCGACTATGTTGAACCAAGCGCATCCAGACGCGACGAGAACCTTGGGGGCGCTCTTTAATTGCTGAATCAATAGCAGTCCCTAGAAGTGGCACCGCTGCTCCGGCCAGGGCCCCGAGGGTGGTGACGGAACCAGAGACCAAAGCTCCTGTTATGCCGCCAATGAGCCCCCACATAGTGGGCTTAAGCCCCACGCCGAGCTTGCCGAGAAACCCCCTATCCACGTCCTGCACCGCCCGCTTGACGATTGGCCTGAGAAGAGTCTTCTCTCGGTCGTCAATGTATGCCTGGACTTCCGCTTTCGAGGCCCGGGTAGGGATTCCCACATAGATTTTCGCAAGGTCGGCCCTAAATTCCTCGAAGTCGTCAGAACCGTGGATTCTGGCCAGCAACTTCGGGTTCACATTGCTGAACATAGGCATCCTGCTTGAAAGCAGCGCCTCGACAACGGGAATCTGGGACGCCACGGACGCACCAAGTCCGTACCGAAGCAGGTATTCTTCAAAATCGAAAACCGATGAATAGACGCCGTTCAGGGATGACGCTAGAACGTACTCACGAGCAAAATGAGTCGCTGCGCGGTTGAGGTAGAGGCGAGCCATATCCCAATCATTTCCGCCTCCAGCAAACTGAAATAACCCGCGCACATCGTCGTCTATCGGGAGTTCCTGCGCGCCGAATTTCTTGGTGATTTCCTGCGCATTGGTGAGAGCGGCCCCTGAGACCAGTTTGGCGACTCGCTTGACGTCATCGCGACTCTGCCACAAGAGTTTCTCCGAGGGAGCTAGTTTGATAACACCCGCGTCAAGAAGCGGCAACAAACGACGCAGCCTAGGTAGTTGCACGGCAAGGAATGCTCGCGTTTCACTCAGAGCCGGCCGATTGTCATCTCGACGCCAACCCATGCGCGCCACCAGTAGTTTCTCTCGTTGGTACTGCTCGTCGGAGAACCAATCACTGATGGAGTCCTTGCCCAAAATATGGTCTTCGAATAGCAATGCGCTGCTGACAACACCACCTTCCCAGCCCACCGTCGCCAAATTAGCCGAGGGCCATCCCCCATAGTACGTGGCCTGGGAGCGAATTACGTCTGCGTAATCGAACGCAGCCGCCCATTCGCGTACCCTATCGCCGAATTCCCATATCTCTTTCCCTGGGATATCCCAGATGCTTCGGCTC
Source organism: Austwickia sp. TVS 96-490-7B (assembly GCF_019331795.1). Classification (GTDB taxonomy): domain Bacteria; phylum Actinomycetota; class Actinomycetes; order Actinomycetales; family Dermatophilaceae; genus Austwickia. Next base: position 376,594 of record NZ_JAHPZL010000007.1, on the reverse strand, counting down.
CAGCCCAGACTATTTTCTACGACAGTCCCAATGTGTACCATAGTGTTGGCCATGCACCCATGCTACCGCTACGCCTTCAGTTCCACGCGCCTTCAGCCGACTCTTTACTTGATTAAGTAAGGGGTGGGTCACTAACGCCTCGTGAATAACGCCCTGACTATGCGGCTCTCATCGGTGTCAGTATCACCCTCAACACGGTGATGGTCGTTTAATTCAAGGTACGACTCAGTCAAGGCGGCAGTGACTTTGCTTTAGGTTTGCAGGGAGGAAACTCAGCCTTGGACGATCAATCTTAATTTTGTGAGTCGTTCCGCTGTCATTTTTCACGCGCGCCGCCTCCGCAACCACCAATACACCCCACCCACGAGCGCGCTACCCACACCCACCACACCCACAATCAGGCCCACCGGGGGACCACCAGCAGGCTCAGCCGACATTGCAGGCGACCCGCTGGGCTTCGCCTGACTCTGCGCATCAGGTTTATACGACGGATCCCACAACCCCATCGACTTCACCCTAAAAATATTTCTCTCTAAATTTTCTGCTTTATCATCCAGTTGGCCCAAGGGGTTCGAATCGACTTTGGGAACATCAGCCGTCAACGCCGCGGCAGCATCCACCACACCCCACCCACAATCCGGGGTCGGCACAGGACCACTACCACTCTTCTTCGCCGTCTTAATAACCCTGTTAATCACATTCGCCGCATCCATCTCCGGATACTTCGCACGCACCGCAGCAACCACACCCGTCACCACCGCCGTCGCCACCGACGTCCCCATCTCATCCTCATACCCCCCACCAGGAACAGCCTGCGGCACCTTCACCTCCGGCCGAGACGACGTCGCAAACGGCCCACACACCCCCACACCCTGCGAATACACCCCTTTCAACTCATTACGGTTAGGTCCACCCCAGGTCGACAGCTCATGTCGTTGCAGATTCTGATTAACACCTCCTACTATCATCGTGCCAAACATATCACTCCAGCCCCCAAATAACTTTTTCCCATCATTCCCGACAGCGGCAACTAAAACAACATCTTTAGATTCAGCCAACGCCACTGCGGAAGCTAACTGCTCCCCACTCCCCCCAATCGACAAATTAATCACCTTCGCCCCAGCCTCAGCACAATACTGCACCGCCTCAGGTATCGGATCATGCCGACCATCACCCCACGACACACTCATAATCGTCGCCTTAGGAGCTGCCCCAATAATCCCTGCAGACTTACCTGGGCCATGGCCCGTCCCTGAAATATACGCCGCCATCCCCGTCCCATGCGCCCCCCGATAATCCTTATACGGCTTCAACCCATCAGGCGCCCCACCACCAGACATATCCTTCCCACCCGCAAACGTCACATCCCGCAAATCAGGATGCGTCGGATCAACACCACTATCCACCACACACACCTTCACCCCCTCCCCCTGCGACATCTGAAGCGACTTATCAATACCCATCGCAGACACCCACCACTGCCGATCCCGGATACTGTCAGCCCACACCGGACTCACCGACACCGACCAAACAACACCCGTGACCACCACTCCCTGACATACCCGAGACACAACATTCACGCGCGCCGCCTCCGCAACCACCAATACACCCCACCCACAAGCGCGCTACCCACACCCACCACACCCACAATCAGACCCACCGGGGCACCACCAGCAGGCTCAGCCGACATTGCAGGCGACCCACTGGGCCTCGCCGGACTCTGCGCATCAGGCTTATACGACGGATCCCACAACCCCATCGATTTCACATTAAAAATTCCCCTGTCGGCAGAGTAGCACCCTTCACTCATTTGTCCCAATGGATTATTATTAACTTTAGGTACAATAGCTGTCAACGCCGCATACACATCCACGACACCCCACCCACAGTCAGCGTTGGGAGTCCCCTTCGTACCAGTTGTTTTTGCGGTTTCAATGATTCGATTAATAACATTCGGGGCATCTAATTCAGGAAACTTTCCTCTTACAGTCGCCACAGCTCCTGCAACAACAGATGCCGCAACTGACGTTCCCATCGATTCTTTATAAGCTCCATTAATGGTTGCTTGGGGAATTTTTACACGCGGGTTTGATGACTCCGCAAAGGGCCCGCAAACGCCTATTCCCATTGAAGTTATTTTTCCACCAAGTTTCTTTCGGGGTCCACCCCATGAAGATGAGCTATCTCTCTGAAAATTTGAATCAACCCCACCTACTTGAATGACTCCAAACATTCCACTCCAGTTTGCTGCAATTTCCTCACCATCATTTCCGGCTGCAGCGACCAAAACGACATCTTTTGATTGTGCATATGCAACCGCGGCGCCAATTTTAGCTGACCCAGCAGTCACTGACAGATTTATTACTTTTGCACCCGCATCTGCACAGTACCTAATACCACGAACAATAGGGCTATCTCCGCCATCTTCTTGCCCCCATGACACGCTAATGATACTTGATTTTGGTGCTGCACCAACTAGTCCATCAGCTAAACCAGGACCATGCCCAGACCCCGCAACGTTCACGGCCATGCCGGTCCCATGGTCCCCTCGGTGGTCACCGTAAGGTTTTAGTCCATCAGGCCGCCCCCCACCTGATAAATCTTTCCCATCTATAAATTTAGCTTCAGCTAAATCTGGGTGCTTCGCATCAATTCCACTATCTATTATACAAACTTTAACGCCATCCCCATTAGATATTTCGCGAGCTTTCTGAATTCCCATACCAGCGACCCACCACTGCCTATCCCGTATTTGATCCGCACGGGAAGACGGCGTCGACGCAGCAAGCATAACCAAGCCCGCAAATATGATGCAGGATATTTTACGTAAAGCCATTGTTGACTCTTTTTCATTCCTCATTTTGGATCCATCTTCAAAAACCGCGAGTTTTGAACAGATTCTTCATTGATGTAATTTTGATAGGCTGAATTCATTGCATTCAGAAAAGAGCACACCTTCCGGTCCAGCGCATTTAATGCAGCAGCGAGTTCTGTTCTTTTTTCAAATAGAGCAGTTCGGAATTGCTCAATTTCCACAATCATACAATCCTTTTTCGTCTTTTCATATTTTATTGCATCACTATTAATTTTTGAAATTTCATCACGGAGCTTCTTGTGTACCGCATATAGTCTTTTATATGTTGCTTCGAAGTCTTGCGGGTTGAAATTGAACTCCCCGACCCTACCCAAACTCAACGCTTTCATGGCTTTTTCGGCTTCCGTAGACACCCCTTGAGGGCCTGGGCGCTCAAACGGGTTCACTGCACTGCCATTAGCACGGATGTCAGACATCAGCGGCCCCTCCTCGGGTCGTCATCCTCATCATCATCAAACACATACAACGCCCCCTCATCACCCAACACCGGCGGCACCGCATACTTCGGCGTCCCCCACAAATCATC
>NZ_JAHPZL010000007.1:90596-373093 GCF_019331795.1 Austwickia sp. TVS 96-490-7B | reverse complement strand
ATCATGTCGTGCCCCCGCCGGTGATCGAGAGAGCTGCGGATCAACGCATCCGATCAGTGTCGACGATGTCAACACGCACGGTACGCCCACCCGCGAGAGCGGTCATGACGGTACGCAGCGCGCTGGCGGTCCGGCCGGAACGGCCGATGACCCGTCCGAGGTCGTCTGGGTGCACCCGCACCTCGAGGACCTCACCGCGACGCAGCTCACGATGCCGCACAACGACATCATCATCATGCTCGACGATGCCCTTGACCAGGTGCTCGAGGGCTTCCTCGAGCACGATCAGGCCTCGCTCTGCTCAGCAGCCTCAGCGGGGGCGGCCTCGTCGGACTTCTCAGCCTTGGCGGCCTTCTTCTTGGCCGTCGTCGCGCCGTTCTTCTCGTAGTCTTCGTCAGCCTTGCCAGCAGCAGCCATGGCTGCCTCGTACAGGTCCTTCTTGCTGGGCTTAGTCGGCTGGAGCTTCAGGGTGCCCTCGGCGCCGTCAATGCCCTTGAACTTCTGCCAGTCACCGGTGACCTTCAGCAACGCCTCAACCTGCTCGGTGGGCTGCGCACCCACACCCAGCCAGTACTGGACGCGCTCGCTGTCAATGTCAATGACGCTCGGCTCGGCGGTGGGGTGGTACTTGCCGATCTCCTCGATCGCCCGACCATCCCGCTTGGTGCGGGAGTCCATGACGACGACGCGGTAGAACGGTGCACGGATCTTACCCATGCGCTTCAGGCGAATCTTGACGGCCACGACAGTGGTCTCCTCGTTCTGTTTCGTGAGCGCGGCCAGACCGGCACGGATTCGGCCGGGGTGCCGCGACTCGGGGTGTAGGCGCCCGAGACCCCGGCGACGCAAGGCGCCGGCCGGGCGGGTACAGCCATCCATTGTGCCAGACCACCGACACTGAGCTCGCCATCACCACACGCCCAGACGCTAACTTCCTCATCCCTCAGCTCTATTCGACAGCTGCCGACTGGAACGCACAGCCCGCACCTCCACTGAAACGGGGCGAACCTGTGCGATCCCTCCCAGCCACCCGGCCAACGCCCCTCAATCGTGAAGTCACCTTTGGCGTCGACGAAATCATTGTCAGCAAGACCGACACCAAAGGCGTGATCACCTACGCCAATGACGTATTCATCCGCGTCTGCGGCTACCCCGAAGAACATCTGATTGGCGCCCCACACAACATCATCCGGCACCCCGATTTTCCCGGGGGCGTCTTCAAATTGCTGTGGGACACCATCAGCGCAGGGCAAGAGATCTTCGCGTACGTCAAAAACATGGCCAAAGACGGTTCGTATTACTGGGTCTTGGCTCACGTCACCCCCACCGTCGACCGGACCGGGCGGATCGTCGGCTACCACAGCAGCAGAAGAAGCCCCGACCGAGCCGCAGTCGCTGAGATCGACACCGTCTACGACCTGATGCGCGAGGAGGAACACCGCCACCACAACCGAGCTGACGCCGCCGCGGCCAGCCTCAACGTGGTCGCCGCGATCCTCGCCGACAAAGGTGTCAGCTATGACGAATTTGTCTGGGACCTCATCCACCGCACTTCCCCCGAACTTCGAGGCGTCTCGTGACCAGGACTTCAGCCTCCTCCCCCGGATGGTGGCGCCGCCGCCGTCGTACGGCATCCGGTAGCGAGGCAGTCACGGACAATGCAGCGCAACTCGACGCGGCCCTCAATCAGATCGACCTCGTCCTCAGCCGGATCGCCTCAGGTGACCTCGACGCGCGCATCGTCTCCCTGAACGCCCCCACTCGGGTGAAATCGTTGGCGCGCCACCTCAACGCGACGATGGATCTCTTGGAAGCCTTCACCCGAGAGACCCAAGCATGTTTAGAAGCGTCCGCCCAAGGACGGCTCTATCGAGTCGTGCTATTGCGAGGAATGCCAGGTCAGTTTGCTGACGGAGCCCGCGCCATCAACAGCGCCCGTGACGCGATGGTCGGTCACGAGAAGGTCATGGCCGCCCGTGACCGGGAGCGCTCTCATGTCGCCACCGGGGTCAGCGCGGTATCCGACCAACTCAATTCCGTCGCACTTGACCTGGGAGCTGCTGCCTCCGCGCTGGCCGAAACAGCAAACCGAGCCGTCACCGACGCTGGCGAGGCCCTCGATACCGTCAATGAACTCGAGCGGGCCAGTCAAGAGATTGAAGCTGCCGTTCGGGTCATTGCCTCCGTCGCTGGTCAAACACGCCTCCTCGCGCTCAACGCCACCATCGAAGCTGCCCGGGCCGGAGAGAGCGGTAAGGGTTTCGCGGTCGTCGCGAGCGAAGTCAAAAATCTCGCCAATGAGACCTCCGAATCCTCTGGCGAGATCGACGTCCAGGTCCGTACGGCGCAAGAAGCTGCTCGACGTGCGGCTGTGGCCATTTCCGGCATCACCCACGCCATCCGGGAGATCGACACTCAGATTGGGGCCTTGGCCGACCGCATTGACGGCGCCACCGGCTTAACACCACTCGCACGGTCACTGACCGAACAGGTCCGAGCGTTGGAGGCCTCACCGGCCAGACCTGAGCGGCCCTGACGGTTACCCCCGCTCGGCATCCCATCCGCCCGCCACCCGGTGGGCCTGCAAAGCCACAGCACACGCCACTCGTGGCTGGTCCACCGTGGAACTGGTGGCGGCATCCACCACGACCACCGACCGGGGATCCAGTCCGGCCGCGGCGACCACCCCCTGCCAACCCCACTGCGGTTCTGGCGGTTCGATCACCGCACCAGGAGCCGACCCCAGCAAGTCCGCCATACCCTCTGCCCCCAACGCGGAAACCATCTGAGCCGAGATCAATGGCACCGACAACTCCCGGGCCAATCGGGTGCCCCGCCCTGGCGACCCCTCCGACCAGGCCAGCACCACCACCGGCTGTCCCATCATCGGCAGGTCAAAAGCGGGCACCGGCCAGTCCTCAGCAGTGATGCCGTACAGCACATGGTCACGCCACTGATGCCGCCCCTGCTCATCCGGCAACCATAGATACCGGGGCCATAACCCCCGTCGACGAAAACCCAAGGATCGCAGCACGCCTGCTGAGCGGACATTGCCCGGCTGGACTGATGCTTCGAGACGATGCAGCCCCATCCCGGTGGGCTCAGCGGTCAACACCAGATCCACCACCAAGCGGAGCCCCTCCGCGAACAGCCCGTTCCCGGCGTACGGATCGTACGCGTCGTATCCCATCGCGGCGCCCGAGGACCTGCCTCGCAGCACGTTGGTGACATTGATTCGGCCGACGATGTCATGGTCAGCCGTCGGTTCCCTCGCATGAATCATGAATGTGCGATGGCTACTCGACTGATACCGCAGATGGCGTTCCAGATCACTAGGGTCCACCGGATTCCATCGAGACACCCGGTCTCGGGACCGGAGCACGGCACGCCGGTAGGGCTCTACATCCTGCTGGCGCACCGGTCCTACCCACACTCGATGCCCCCACGCGGTCAACGGCGGCAATACCTCCGGCACCGGAGACACCCGGACAGCACCACGACATGCAGGGTCAACCACCTCAACCACCTCCCGTTCAGCGCACCAGTCGGCCTCGCAATACCGTACGGTGCGGCCGGGTCAAGATCCGCAGATCCCGTAACGGATCGTCCAGGTACACCAAGAAATCCGCCTCAGCCCCCTCATCCAACCCGGCCCACCCCAACCAGGCACGGGCCGCCCACGTCGCCGCCGCGAGCGCACCGGCTGGTCCCATGCGAGTGCGAGATAACTCCAGCACCTCGTGAGCGACCAGGCCGTGCGGCAGCTGTCCACCCGCATCTGTCCCGCAATAGATCGCGACCCCTGCCTCGTGGGCAGCGTTGATGGTGTCATATCTGCGGCGGTGCAGATCCAACATGTGCGCTGCATAGCTGGGGAATTTCCGTCGTCCAGCTTCGGCGTACGTCGGGAAATTGTCGATGTTGACCAGGGTGGGCACGATGGCAATGCGTTGTGCCGCGAAGGTCTCGACCGTGTCGGGAACCAGTCCAGTCGCATGCTCGATGCAGTCGACACCGGCTGCGGCGAAGTCCCGCAGAGACTGTTCCCCAAAACAGTGCGCGGTCACGCGGGCCCCCTCGGCGTGGGCTGCTGTGATCGCTGCGGTGAGGACCTCTACCGGCCAGCAGGTCCCCAGATCACCGCGGTCCCGGTCAATCCAGTCCCCCACGAGCTTGACCCAGCCGTCACCGGCGCGGGCCTCTGTGCGTACCTGGTCAACGAGTGCTTCGGGTTCTACCTCGTGTGCGAAATTCGGGATATACCGCTTAGTCCGGGCGATATGGCGGCCAGCCCGAATGATCCGGGGCAGATCGTCGCGGTCTTGGAGCCATCGAGTGTCGGCGGGACTCCCGGCATCACGGATCAGCAAGGCTCCTGCATCCCGCTCCACCAGCGCATGTTCTAGCGCCCTGTCCTGGTCCACAGCCCCATGACTTTCCAAACCGATATGGCAGTGCGCGTCGACCATTCCTGGGATCACATAGCCTCGGACGGTCTCTACCTCGACCGAAGCGGGCGGCGGCTCAAAGGTGATCTTGCCGTCGACGACCCACATGTCGTCGCGGATCTCGTCGGCGGACACCATGACTCGTCCGGAGACGTGCAGCACAGGAGCAGTCATGGCGCCGAACCTACCCTGACATCCCAGCGCCCTGGGGATTCTCTATCGATTGAGACGGTCACTCGATCTCTGTTTTCCCGGTCAGATCTGCGGCGATCTGCTCAGTTGCCACGTCGAGAGGCCGACTGGTCCTGATGGACACGACCGGCTCCCCTCACCCGGAGGACATGTGACAGTGACCCCCACGGGCCGCGAACGCACTTTCGCCCCGGATGAACTCATCGTCTCTAAGACCGACCCGCAAGGACGGATGACGTACGCCAACGACGTCTTCTTGCGCATCTCCGGATACGACGTTGATGACGTCATCGGGCGGCCTCACAACCTCATCCGGCATCCGCACATGCCGCGAGCCGTTTTCCGGCTGCTGTGGGAACGTCTCGGCGAAGGCCGTGAAGTGTTTGCGTTCATCAACAACCTCGCCCAGAACGGCGACCACTACTGGGTGTTAGCCCATGTCACTCCGTCGTACGACAGCCAGCACCGATTGGTGGGATACCACTCCAACCGGCGCTGCCCGCACCGGGACAGCATCGCCCGCGCCGCCGAGGCCTACCAGCCACTGTTGCAGGAGGAAAGCCGACACGCGCATCCTCCCGACGCGGCCACTGCAGCGCTGCAGCTGTGGCTCGCCCAGCTAGCAGCCCAAGGCATGACCTATGACACTTTCGTATGGTCACTGATCGACCTGGGACAAGAGGGACGCTGAGATGAGACGTCGCAACAGAGGACGAGAGGTACCGTCCCCGTCCTGCCCCGATGTCGGCATGGATCACCTCGCGACTGTGATCCGACATGCCGCGGATGGCGACCTGGAAGTCCGAGTGGATATCCGACGGACCAGCGGCCGAGCCGAAGAGATCGGCAACTCGTTGAACCTACTCCTCGACATGACCGACGCCTATATGCGCGAATCCCAGGCCTGCCTCCACGAAGCTGCCGAGGGACACGCCTACCGGAGGATCTTGCTGACTGGGATGCGCGGAGGGTTCGGTGATGGCGCCAAACAAGTCAACCTGGCCCGCGACCGGATCCTGGCTGTTGGGCAGCGGGTCACCGACCAGGAAGCCGCCCGCAGCACGATCATCGCCGCCACCGTGGACGTCGCCGGGAAAGTCGCCACCGCGTCTGGTCACGTGGCTGACTCCGCGGGAGAACTCGGCCACGCCGCACGGGCCGCAGTGGCTCAGGCTGTCGCTGCGATGGACACCGTGCGTTCCCTAGAACAAGCCAGCCAAGAAATCAGACGGGCCCTGACGATCATCGCCGGAGTGGCCGACCAAACCCGGCTGCTCGCCCTCAACGCCACGATTGAAGCTGCTCGCGCCGGAGAAAGTGGCAAAGGATTTGCTGTTGTTGCCAGCGAGGTCAAAGACCTTGCCCAAGAAACCACTTCTTCTTCCACCGATATCGCCACCCAGGTCGAAGCGACCCAGTCGGCTGTCCAAGAGGCCGTCGCCACCATCGAAGCGCTCTCCACCACGATCGAAGGCATCGACACCAGAGTTGCGGAGATGACGGCAACGGTGGTCGGGCCGGGTGGTTTGTCCGATTTAGCGGCCGGACTGGATCGGGAAGTGTCCCGTTTCTCGCAGTGACCCTTCACCAACCCTGGTGTCCTGGCGACCCCCGTCACGAGATCTTCGAGGACATGGTCCACCCATCGGTAACGATCCGCGGCGTACCGGGAATGAGGAGACATGAACGACGTTCCCGGGGGTGCGGACCAGCATGCATGGTTCGATGAGCTCTTCCGCACCACCCACCATCAGGTCCGCAGGTTCGCCGCCCGACGAGTACCCCCTGACCAGGTCGATGACATCGTGGCAGAAACCTTTGCCTCCGCGTGGCAGGCCAGAGGCCGGGAGCCCGCACCAGGGGTGCCTTGGCTTTACCGCGCCGCAGCAAACCACGTGCTGCACGCCCAACGCAGCGGTGCCCGGCGGAACACCTTGGCTACCCGGATCGGCGCACTTCCCCAGAACCAGGCAACCGACCCGGCAGATCTGGTGATCGATGGGTCAGTCGCCGCGATGTTCCGCGCACTATCACCTGCTGACGGCGAAATACTGCGGTTGAGCGTCTGGGAAGAGCTGGCTCCTCGAGAGATTGCGTTAGTCCTGGGGTGCAGCACCACTACCGCCCGAGTGCGTCTGCACCGGGCCCGCCGTCGGGCCGCTGTCGTCATGGAAACACTAGCCACAGCGGGCCCAGATCGTCCGCGCTGGACGGCGACCACCGTGAAGGAGCCCTCATGACAACACTCGACGAACAGGTGCGGGCAGCAGATCCTGCTCAGGCGGTCCCGCCGTACAACGTGGATGACGTCGCCCGCATTCTTGCGGCGGCGCGACAGGAACGGACCGAGACTGCCGGTACGGACCTGCCAGTTGATGCCGTCGGACCAACCAGGCGTCGGTGGTCATTGGCTGGCCGACGGGCCCGAATCAGCATGGCGCTGGCTGCTACAGTCCTCGCGATCGGCGCTATCCCCTCACTCATCGATCTGCCCGGAGTCGGCCAGGTCGAGACAGCGCTGCCGGCGGTGGCCGCTGTCTTGGATAAAGCTGCCCTCAACGCCACTGATCCGCCAGCGCGCGGATCCCAGTATTTTCGGATACGGAACGTGGAGGTGACGACGGCGACCCAGGACAATGGGGAAGCCAATGCCCAGGTCTGGCAGATGACCTATGAGCGGGTGGAATATGTCGCCGTTGATGGTTCTCGACCGACGTACGTGGTGTCCCGCAAGCTGAGCCAGCCGACCCTGATCGCCGGATCGACGACGCCGCCTCCCCCTCCCCCGTCATTCGGCAACAACACCGAATCGGTCCGCACCTCCACCCTGACGCCCAACCACCTGAAAGGCAGCTGGCAGACACCCACCGCACCGTGGCTATCCGACCTGCCCCGTGACACCACGGCATTGCGGGAACGGATGTATCAGGATGCGCACGGCCACGGACCATCCACCGACGGCGAAGTGCTGGTGTTGGCCGCCGATGTCCTGCGCTCAGGGCGAGTTCCTGCGGATCTGCGAACTTCGTTATTCAAGGTCCTGAGGACCGTACCTGGAGTGGCCATCACCAGTGAAGCTGTCACCTTGGACGGCCGCCGCGGTGTGGGAATCGGCCGCACCGAAACCTCAGGTGGTTTCCGACAGGAACTGATCATCGACCCGGACAACGGTCAGGTCCTAGGGGAACGTGAAGTTTTAACCCAGCCGATGAGCAGCACCGGCCCACCGGCCGGCACAGTCATGTCAAGTCGGGCTGTCAGCCAGACCGTGGTCGACAAGGTCCCCGACGACGTACGACGGCGTGCGGTGACCGACCAATGCACCGTGGGCCAGGACGGTGAGACCACCTGCACGTAGCTGTCACTGTCAGATTCGGGCCGCTGTCCGGGATGAACAGCACAGCTCACCGAGCATGCTCACCGGGCAGCGGCCACAGGCTGCATCTGAAGTGACGATCAGAGCCACTCACGACCGGTCAGTGCTGACCACCATGCCAAGGTATCTGATGCCACGGCCCCCCGGGAGAAAGGAGAGAGCGGACCACAGCTCGCGTCGAGATCATCGATGCACCGGCATCTCGCAAATGTGCAGCGCCCGCCCAGTCGTCGGCGTAGTCGGCCCACCCCTGATATCGGCCGTGAGCCGCCCCGGCGAATCTGGTGAGCCGATCTCGTGCTTCCCCTGGCGATAGCAGACCACCTGCCGAAGCCAACCGACACAGATAGCCGTGCGCCGCAAGATCCACCGCGAGACCGGTGACACGACGGAACCGAGGCCAATCGGAGGCCATCCGTTCCAGACGAGCCCAGGTCATCGCCGGATCGGCGGTGGTATCCGCGACTGCCTTAAGCTCCGCCGATGAGGGTTGACGTCCCTGCGCCGCGATCCCCATCAGGTAGTGATGCAGCGGAGCCAGCAATCCTCGCAGCCCGTACTGTTCAATCCGGGTCATGGCCCCCACCAGGTCAGTCCCCTCATCAGCGATCAAGCGATCAATGCGTTCCTGGGTGGGACCGTCGTAGGGCATCAGCGCCAGCTCGAAAACATCGTGATACATCACTGCGGCTTCGCAATACGGTGCTGACAACGCCATCAACCAGAGTTCGCGCGGCGGGACCGCCCCTGGCGGGTGGAGCATCGGGCTCGGTCGTCGCCACGGCACCTCCGCATCGAAAACGGTGCCTCCAGCGTCAAGGTCGAAGGACGCACCCGGTACCGGCGACGGCAGGGGAGCCTCCGCCCCGGAAGGCCCCTGCAGCAACGGAAACAATCCCGCGGGCGATGGCGGAGCCGGATCCGGCACCATGACCCGATCCGGTGGAGAAAGATCCGCATCAAGCAGGAGCAGGGCCTCCCCTGCCAGGCTGTCCAACACTGTGGGTAAACCCCACCATTGCCGAATCGTCCCTTCGATGTCGGCTCGCCATGAGGTGACTCCCAAGGCCAGTTCCGCCGGCGTTAACGGACCGATCAAGTCTTCTTGCACCAGAGCCGCCACCAGCGCCCCTGAGGCTTGCGGTAGTTCTAGCTGCCACGGGATCAACGCCAGCGGCCCCACCTCCGGTGCACAACAGACCTGCGCCCACCATCGCCACCGATCCAGATCGGCGTAACCAGCTGCTCCCCCCGCCGATTGCCAATACCAACGTCCCCGAAGGAAATGGTCGTACAGATCAGCCCAACCCACGAACCGTCGACGTATCTCATGGGCGGCGAGAATCTGCACATCCTGAGCTTCCGGCCAGCTGAGATAGCCCACTCCGAACCCAGCACGAGCCAGCATCGACAGGCGCACCATGTCCCACGCCGTGAAATCTATCGACCGCGCTCGTTCATCATCAGCGCGCATCCGCCGTAAACGCCACAGCTCCTCTCGGGAATTCTCGCCATAGGTGAGGAGTTCCGCCTCGAACCGGGCAGCTTCCAAGGGATCCATCGCGGACCAGTCCGCTTGCTCCCGGGAAAATGCTCCCCGATGGCCCTGGCTCAACAGGTCCGACACGGCGGAGAGCATGGTGGCCCGGGAGGTGACCCGCCACGCCACCGCCAACATTTGGGAGCGCGGCGCCACCAACGCTGGGTCCTGATCCATGCCGTGCCAGATTTCGCCGTTAAACACGGAGTAGATCGCCGGCACCGCCTGCCACCAGTCCTGAGGTTGCGGGACGAACTGCCCCGGGTCTTGCCCCCACAGCACCCCGCACAGTCGGGCATGATCCACTGGGTGCAGGTGTGGCGGACGAACCGGCACCGGCGGTATCGGGCGTGCCCAGGACGGGTGGTGCCCCGATGCCGGGACACCACCGGAAAACCCAGCGGGGACAGGCTGAAGCGTCACCCTTTCAGGAACTTGTCAAACCCCGGAGGCAGCTGGCTGGCATCAAACCCCACCTGATGGGAAGGAGACGTCGCTTCTGCCGCACCAACTCCCAGAGCGCTGCCTGGAGCACCGAAGGCACTCTTAGCCGCCTGCTCACGAGCCGCCGACTGTTTCTCAGCCATCTCCTTCTCCTGAGCGGCACGTTTGGCAGGGTTGCCGGACTTGCCTTTTTTCTTGAGTTGTTTCTTGCCCTTCGAACCCCCACCAAGACCCGGCATCCCGGGCATCCCTGGGATGCCGCCGCCTCGCCGTAGTTGACGCATCATCTTCTGCGCTGCCGCGAATCGCTCCAGCAATTGGTTGACTTCGCTCACCCCGACTCCAGAACCACGGGCGATTCTGGCTCGCCGAGATCCATTGATGAGTTTGGGGTGGGTCCGCTCGAACGGCGTCATGGACCGCACCATCGCTTCGACACGGTCAAATTCGCGCTCATCCAAGGAGTCGAGTTGGTCTCGCAACTGGTTCATCCCAGGCATCATGCCCAGAAGCTGCTTGAGCGAGCCCATCTTCTTGACCGCACTCATCTGCTCAAGGAAGTCATCAAAGGTGAAGTCCTCGTCAGCGAGGAACTTCCGTGCCATTTCGTCCTGTTGGCGCTGATCAAAAGCTCGTTGTGCTTGCTCGATCAGAGTCAGGACGTCACCCATATCCAGGATGCGACTTGCCATCCGGTCGGGATGGAAAACCTCGAAGTCCTTCGTCTGTTCACCCACCGAGGCGAACATGATCGGGCGACCGGTCACCCCCGCAACAGACAAAGCGGCACCGCCACGGGCGTCACCATCGAGCTTGGAGAGCACCACCCCGGTGAAGTCCAAGGTGTCGAGGAAGGCGGTCGCCGTATCGACGGCGGCCTGACCGATCATCGCGTCGATGACAAACAGGATTTCATCGGGCTGAACAGCGTCTTTGATGTCAGCGGCCTGCTGCATCAGCTCGGCATCGATAGCCAACCGGCCTGCGGTGTCCACGATGACCACATCATGGTGGTCACGGCTGGCTTGGTCTACGCCTGACCGGGCCACCGCGACCGGGTCGCCATATCCTCTGGTGCCGGACCCGGTCTCTACTGCCGCGTCGTAGCCGGCGACATTGCCTCGTTCGGGAGCGAAAACTGGAACTCCGGCCCGTTCACCGACGACCTGAAGCTGCGTGACCGCATTGGGGCGCTGCAGGTCCGCCGCAACCAACAGCGGTGTGTGCCCCTGGTCTTTGAGCCAGTAGGCGAGTTTCCCAGCGAGGGTGGTCTTACCGGCACCTTGCAGACCAACCAGCATGATGACGGTGGGAGGCCGTTTAGCGAACTGCAACGTTCTGGTCTGCCCGCCCAGTACCGCGACGAGTTCCTCGTGCACGATCTTGACGACCTGCTGGCCGGGGTTCAGCGCCTGATGCACCTCCACGCCCAGGGCACGTTCCCGGACCGCTTGAGTGAATTGGCGCACGACCGGCAACGCCACATCCGCGTCGAGCAACGCGACACGGATATCCCGAATGGTCGCATTCAGGTCCCGCTCGGTGACGCGGCCCTTGCTGCGGAGGTTCTTGAAGGTCGACGCTAAACGGTCGGACAGGCTGGTGAACACCTGCCAAGGCTAACGAATACCGCGCGCTGCTGCGCATCTGCGGGCTACGACGAGAAAGGGCCTCCGTCACCTTGGGGGACGAAGGCCCTTCACAGCCGTCCGCAGATCGACGTCGAATCACCAACATCGATCTGCGGCGCGGGTCATCCGATCACGGGTCGGTACGACGTCACTGCACGACCTTGGACAGCGTCGGGTCGTTGGAGTAGGCCTCTCGGGCATTGGCCTTGGTCACAATGACCGGCTCCAGCAGGTTTGCCGGAACGACTTTGACGCCGTTGTTGTACTGCTTCTCATCGGTCACCTTGGCCTTCTGGCCCTTCTGCAGGGAGGTCAGCATGTCCATCGTTGCTTCCACCAGCTTGCGGGTGTCCTTGTTGATCGTGGAGTACTGCTCCCCGGCCATGATCGACTTGACCGACTCGACTTCAGAGTCCTGACCGGTCACCACTGGAACCGGCTTGTTGGCAGCCTTCACTGACGTGATTGCCGCACGGGCCAAGGTGTCGTTGGGTGAGAGGATCCCGTCCAAGGTGGCAGAGCTGTAGTTAGAGGTCATCAGCGCGTCCATGCGCTTCTGGGCGTTTTCAGCCTTCCACCCCTGGGTGGTGACCTGGCTGAAGTCCTTCTGACCGGAAGCAATCTTCAGCGTGCCATCGTCGATCTTGGGCTTGAGGACGCTCATCGCGCCTTCGAAGAAGACCTTGCTGTTGGAGTCGTCCGCTGATCCGGCGAACAGCTCAACGTTGTATGGACCGTTTTCTTTCTTGGCGTGCATGCCGTCCAGCAAGGCTTGCCCTTGGAGCTGCCCCACCTTGAAGTTGTCGAAGGCGACGTAGTAGTCGACGTCCTGAGCGTTCAGGATCAACCGGTCGTAGGCGATGACAACCGCGCCAGCGTCGTGCGCAGCTTTGACCTGGCTACTCAACTGCCCACCGTCGACCGCACCGATCACGATCACCTTGGCACCCTTGGTGATCATCGTCTGGATCTGGTTTTGCTGTTCGGAGACTCCGTTGTTGGCGAACTGGACGTCGCTCTTAAAGCCAGCCTTTGACAGGCCGTCCTTGAACAACTGCTCAGCCAGGGACCAGTTCTCGGATGTCTTCTGCGGCAGGGCAATTCCGATATAGGAGTCGGCGGCGAACCCTGAGGCGGAACCGGATCCGGAACCGTTGTCGGAATCCGAACGACCACAACCGGTGAGGGCCAGCGTGCTCACAGCGGTGAGCGCGACGGCGATCTTGGTGATCCGACGCATGATGGTCAACTTTCTGTGTGGGTGGAACTTGGTGAGATCACGAATGTGAAAGAAATGAAACCCCCGCCGACGTACCGTACGCCGATCGGACGAGCACCGTGAGGTGAATGAGTCATCTGAGATGAAAGGGAAAGGGGTGGTTCGCTCCCCTGAAGGATCACACGGTGTCTTGAGGCACCTTGGCGGCGGCCACCGGAGCGGACGCAGCCTGAGTGGCGGCTCGCTTGGCCATCAGATATCCGAGAATCGAGGGGCGCCCCTGCTGCTTGTTCAGCACATCGACAGCAACAGCGACAAGCAAGACCAGCCCCTTGATGATGTACGTCGCGTCAGCGCCGACCCCCATGAGCTGCAGACCGTTGTTGAGCATTGCCATGACCAGACCACCGATCATGGAGCCCACCACGGTGCCGACACCTCCGGAGACGGCGGCGCCACCGATGAAGACCGCGGCAATGGCGTCAAGTTCCCAGCCGACACCGTCAGCCGGACCAGAGGCATTGGATCGGGCGACAAACATCATCCCGGCCAGCGCCGCCAACACCGACATATTCATCATGACCAGGAAATAAACTCGCTTGCTCTTGACTCCGGACAGTTCGGCAGCGTTGCGGTTGCCACCTACCGCATACACATGCCGACCGATGACTGTCTTGTTGGCCACGAAGCTATACAGCAGGATCAGCAGTCCAAGGATGATGCCGGAGATCGGCAACGACGTCCCCCGTCGACCACTGGCCATCAACAGCATGACCGCCATGATGGCCACGCAGATGAGCACCGTCCGCACGGCCACGATCGCGACGCTTTCCATGTCAGCACCGATCTTGCGCTGCGCCGACCGAGTGCGCAGCACACCACTCACGATCACCGCGCAGACAATGATTCCCAGCAACACCGTGAGGTTATTAAAACCAGTGTTCGGACCGACCTCAGGAAGATAGCCGTCGCCGATGAAGTTGAACTCTTTAGGAGTGGCAACGGTCAATGATTTTCCAATCATCTGATTCGCGCCACGGAAAATCATGTATCCAGCAAGAGTGACGATGAAGCCGGGGACCCCAACGTAGGCCACCCACCATCCCTGCCAGGCTCCGATCAGCACGCCCAGGAGCAGTCCTAGCAGGATCGCGACGTACCACGGCATCCCCCAGTCGCTCATGGACTTTGCCACCACGATCCCCACCACCGCGGCGACCGAACCGACTGAGAGGTCAATATGACCGGCAATGATCACAAAAACCATGCCGATCGCGAGGACCAAGATGTAAGCGTTGCCTTGGATGATGTTGATGATGTTCTGCGGACTGACGGCAACCCCGTTGGTCATCCACGCGAAGAAAGCCGTGATGATCGCCAGGGCCAGCACCATGCCGAACTGGCGTATGTCTCCGCCGAAGATCTTCTTGACGGTATTCATGGGTGTTCTCGCTCGCTATCTTGTGCGGGGCTCAGACGGCCCGGGATGCGTCGGCCGCCGCAGCGGTCACAGCCTGTTTGGAAGTGGTAGTCATGAGGCGCATCAGGTTTTCCTGAGTGGCCTCAGCCTTGTCCAGGCAGCCAGTGATGGTGCCCTCACAGATGGTGTAAATCCGGTCAGATAGACCGAGGAGTTCCGGAAGCTCAGAGGAGACCACAATGACGCCTTTACCCTCGTCGGCAAGCTTCTGGATGATGCCGTAGATCTCATACTTCGCGCCGACGTCGATACCTCGAGTCGGCTCATCAAGAATGAGCAGTTCAGGATCGGTGAACAACCATTTAGCCAGAACGACCTTCTGCTGGTTTCCGCCAGACAGTTTGGCGACGCCTTCGTCCACGTTTGGCGTCTTGGTCCGCATGGCCCGCCGATATTCCTCTGCTGCGGCGTACTCCTCACGGTCCGACACCACGACGCCGTGGGTGATCTTGCGAAGTTTGGCAGCAACTGTGGTGCGCTTGATGTCGTCCAGCAAGTTCAGACCGAGCACCTTGCGGTCCTCAGTGACATAGCCAATTCCCGCCTCGATCGCGTCAGCCACGCTCTTCAACGCTACCGGGCGTCCGTTCAGCAGAATTTGACCGCCATGATGGATTCCATAGCTTCGACCGAACAGCGAGCGCATGAGTTCGGTGCGACCAGCTCCCATCACCCCAGCAAAACCGACAATCTCGCCTCGCCGGACATGGAAATTCGACTTCTTGCACACCATCCGACCTGGGACGGAAGGATGCTCCACCGTCCAGTCGCGCACTTCAAAGAAGATCTCCCCAATCGAGGGGGTGTGCGCGGGGAATCGGGATTCCAGTGGGCGACCCACCATTCCCTTGATGATGCGATCTTCGTCGACCTCTCCAGAACGGACATCCAGGGTCTCGATGGATCGACCGTCCCGGATGATCGTCACCGAGTCAGCGATTTGAGCAATCTCATTGAGTTTGTGGCTGATCATAATCGAGGTCATACCCCGGTCGCGCAACCCCGAGATCAGGTCGAGCAGATGCGCCGAATCACTCTCGTTGAGTGCCGCTGTGGGCTCATCAAGAATCAACAGCTTGACGTTTTTGCTGAAAGCCTTAGCAATCTCAACCAGCTGCTGCTTGCCAACGCCGATATTCTTGACCGGAGTCTCAGGATCTTCATGCAGACCCACTCTGGCCATGAGTTCCTTGGCCTTGTTGTTGGTGGCGACCCAGTCGATCGCCCCCCGCGAGGTGGTCTCATTCCCCAGGAAGATATTTTCGGCGATGGAGAGTTCGGGGATCAACGCCAATTCCTGGTGAATGATGACGATCCCGGCATGCTCGCTGGAGCGAATATCTTTGAAGGAAACCTCTTCCCCTTCAAAGATGATTTTTCCGTCGTAGCTTCCATGCGGCCATACACCGGAAAGCACCTTCATCAGGGTCGATTTCCCGGCACCGTTCTCGCCGCAGATGGCATGGACCTCGCCGCGACGTACGGTAAGCGTGACGTCGTCAAGCGCCTTCACCCCTGGAAATCGCTTGGTGATACGCCGCATCTCCAGGATGATTCCCTGGTTTGCGTCTCGGCTCGCGCCGGTGTCCTGGGCTGTCATACGCCGTCGTACTCCCTTCGACCGGGAGGGCGGCTCCGAGCCACCCTGCCCGTTGAAGAAGTGAACACTACCCCCAGACTTGGGGTCAAGTCCTTAACACAAAACGTTGCGCACCAGAGATGAATGTCGTTTCATCACAACGAAATCAGTGATGAACCCGGCAACCAGGTCTCCTCTTGCGCCTGCTGGAACACCAAGGAACACGCCCCTAATGCCTCAGCGCGCTCACCCAATGAAGTGGCCACTACCTCGGTGGCCACACTGACTGTGGGAGAGGCATACCGTCGCAAGCCCCGACGTACCGGAGCCAGCAAGGTCTCCCCCAACGGCGCTAACGGCCCGCCGATCACTGCCACCGACGGATTTAACATGTTGGCCATCGTCCCCAGGACCTGCCCCAGGGCCAACCCCGCATCCTCAAGAACCCGACCAGCAGCCGGGTTTCCCGAGTCCACGAGCTCCACTAGGCGCCCCACTCCTGCCTCCGGTTCGACCACACCGGTGCGAGCCAAGGCCTCCAGCATCACGGCCGTTGAGGCCACTGTCTCCAGACAGCCTCGGTTGCCACATCGGCAGACCTGACCATGTTCTGAGACAGGGATATGCCCAATTTCCCCAGTGATGCCCATCGCCCCGCGATACACCTGCCCGGACAAGATCAGCCCAGAACCGATACCACTAGCCACTTTCAGGAACAGCAAATGGTCAACATCCACATAGGGACCCCACGTGACCTCAGCCAAAGCCCCAAGATTGGCGTCATTGTCCAAGAACACCGGCAACCCTAAAGCCGCTCGGAGACGATCTACTGGCCGAAAACCCACCCAGGTCGGCAAGATAATCCCGTGCGCGATCTCACCGGTGCGAGCATCGATCGGGCCTGGGATCCCCACACCACACCCTACGACATCCTGTCGCCGTCGACCCGCCCGCCGCAGGAGGACCGACAACAGCTGATCTGCGCGAGCGATACTCTCTTCCGCGCTGTGGCGAGGCGGCAAGGACACTGCCTCCTCGGCCACCACATCCCTGCTCAACGTGGCCAGGATGATGCGCAGATGTCGCCGACCAATGTCGATACCTGCCGCCACTTTCCCACTGGACGGCCCACCCAACTCCACCAGGACCGCACGCCGCCCCGACGCTGTGGTGGGGCTGGTCAGCACCGACCCTTCATCCCGCAGGCTCGCCACGATGTTGGAAATCGTCGCGGTAGACAAGCCGGTGACCCTACTCAACGCCGCCTGAGTCATCGGTCCGTTCTCAGCCAACGCCGAGAGCACCCGACGCGTATTCGCGGTGCGCAACGCCCGCTGAGAACCAGCCCCGGGGCCACGGTCCACCGAGCCCACGACGCCGTCATCCATGCCGCCATGATGGGACGATCAGGCCCTTGTCGTCAAGAATTTAAGACAACACGATCCCTGAGGAAGTCGAGGCTAAACCTTCAACTCGTACGCCGATTCAGCGTGGAGGACCACATCGACACCCTCCAACTCAGCCTCCCGATCCACCCGGAAACCCCACAGGCGATGCAAGGCAAAACCGATCAGTAACGTTGCCACAAAGGCGACTACCAGGACGACCAGCGCCCCCACCACCTGACGCCACAACTGATCAAAGCCCCCGCCGTAAAGCAGCCCGTCCACTCCGGCAGGAGCATGCGCCGAAGCGAAGAACCCGATCAACACCGTGCCGACCAGACCGCCGATGAGGTGCACCCCCACCACATCCAAGCTGTCGTCGTATCCGAATCGGTGCTTAAGCCCCACCGTCGATGCACACGCCACCCCCGTCAGCGCCCCGATCGCAACTGCACCGACGGGAGTCACCGCATGACAGCCAGGAGTGATGGACACCAAGCCACTCACCACCCCAGACGCCGCACCCAGCGACGTGGCCCGCCCATCACGCACATGCTCCACCACTAGCCAGGCACAACAGGCCGCTGAGGAAGCCGCCAAGGTATTCACGGCGACTACCGCGGCCGTCGTGCCGGCTCCCAACGCCGACCCGGCGTTAAACCCAAACCATCCGAACCACAACAACCCAGCACCCAACATGACCAACGTCAGATTATGAGGACGCATCGGATCTGAACCGAAGCCATGCCGATTACCGACCACAAAGACCAACGCCAATGCTCCGGCACCCGCGCAGATATGAATGGCCGTCCCACCAGCAAAATCGATCGCTCGGACTGAATTAGCGATCCATCCACCTTGGATAGGGCGACCTAAAAAATCCTGGCGATCAAAAGCAAAGACCCAGTGGGCGACCGGAAAATACACCACCGTCGCCCACACCACAGTGAACACCATCCAGGTTGAAAATTTTGCCCTATCAGCTATCGCCCCAGAGATCAAAGCCACTGCGATGATCGCAAAAGCGGCTTGAAACAACACAAACGCCATCGCGGGGACCGTCCCAGAGATTGCCTTCGGACTCAGCAAGTCGTCCAGCCCTAGCAAATCTCGCGGATCGCCCACCAATCCTCCCCACGAAGGACCGAACGCCAGGCCAAAACCCCACAGCACCCAGCTCACCCCTACGGTGGCCATCGACCCGAAGCTCATCATCATCATGTTCAAGACGCTCTTGCTGCGTACCATCCCCCCGTAGAAGAAGGACAGCCCCACCGTCATCAGCAGGACCATGGCCGAGCTCATCAAGAGCCATGCAGTGTCACCGGAGTCGATCGTCATGCCCCCACCATCAGGGCATCAAGTTTCCCAAGAAGGACATCGTTGTTTCACTCGTGAAAACGATCTTCGTGCAATGTGACAAACAGATGTCATCGCAGCTTGATCTGCATCCCCCCGGATACAGAAGCGGCCCCGGCCGCCTCACCCGCGGCCGGGGCCATACCCCTGTCTCCCACATCCCAAACTCTAGGAACCGGGCCTGAGAATCCCCTGGGTGGGACCTTCCAATCTCCTGGCATGTGGTGATGATGAATCATCAAATGTGTGATTTTCACGGCCATGACCGCCAAAATCCCATGGGCTCGGAGAATCTGGAGGCACCGCATCGAGCTCCAGCGGTCCGGAAACTCGACGCCGCCGCCCGACAAAACGCCATGTCAACGCGCCCAACGCTAAGACGCCCGGAATCAACGCTCCCAGACACCACGCCAACCAGGGCACCGCGTCCCGATCATCAACTCCAGGCAGCTCCGCCCCGACCGGTAGCGCACGCCCCCACGCCAACATCGCCTCATGCAACGCCTGCTGACGAGACAACGAGTCTCCGTCCTCACCCAGCACGGGCCCCAGGACCAAGGTGGCTTCTCGAGAGATCTGATCGGCTAATTCAGCGCTGCCATGGGTACGCGCCGCAACAAAGGTCAGCAGTGTCGCTGCTGGGGAGACTCCCGCGACCAACGGCCCATGCTCCCCCATCCCGTCTTCACCTCCGGGATATTCACAGACGGCGACCAGCCCCAGCCGCGGACACAGAAAGGTGTTCTCGAATGCCACCCAATCCCGGCTCGATGTCGCCTGATCTATCGACGGCCAGAAAATCTGGGTCACAGCAGAAGACGACGCGCGAGGCCCGTCGACGACCTTTCCGTCCTCAGACAATCGGTGCGGCAACAACCTGGTACCCGGATCTCGCAACGGCTCGATCCGCCGTACCCACTCGGCAATGACCGTGCCGGCGTCCGGCACCCCGGCCACTACATCCGCACGATGCAACGCCCCTGCGAGGACCACAGTGTCTGCAGGGAAGATCAATCCAGGCCCCGAACGCAGCACCCCACCGGGTGCCGCACGCAACTCAGCCAGCAGGGGCAACGCCCGTCGCCGTACGGCGTCCCGGTCTTCCTGGCTGCCAGACAGCCGGGCCACTTCGTCTGCCAACAGCAGACCCCAGGCCTGGAGGAACACCCCACCGTTGGGGGTGATTGCGCCGCCGATCTTGGTCCGTAAGTCTGGCTCATCAAACCGTTGCAGATAAGCCCGCACCAGCGGCAATCTGACCGCCGCAGGCCTGCTGTCGTCGCCGCTCGTCGCCAGTCCCGTCAATGCCATCTCCAGCAGCGCTGATCTCGGGTCGGGCGACGTCACCACCTCAGGAGCTGCCGAATTGGTATACGGCTCCAGCCGGTGCAACTGATCGGTCAGCAAACTCTGCACGTCGTGGGGACCGAAACCAGCCTGCGCAATGCGCAACGATGACCAGCCGCTACCGATCATCACCGCCACCAACGCCAACCCCACCAAAGCCGAACCTACCCGACGTGCACCCACCACCAGCCGCGCGCGCGCCACCGGCCACCCGCCGTCCGGCCACCATCGCCGGGCTCGTTCCATCGTTCCGCGGCGAGCCATGTCGACCCACTCCTGCCACCGGCCCATCACAGGATGGCGTCCACGAATGTCTCCGGGTCGAAGGGTGCCAGGTCGTCCGGTCCCTCACCCAACCCCACCAGCTTGACAGGAACGCCAAGTCGGCGTTGCACTCCCACCACGATGCCCCCCTTTGCCGTCCCATCAAGTTTGGTCAAGACGATCCCGGTGACCTTGACGGCTTGACTAAAGACTTCGGCCTGCACCAACCCGTTTTGACCAGTTGTCGCGTCCAGCACCAAGAGCACCTCGTCGATCGGGGACTTCTTTTCGACGACCCGCTTCACCTTTTCCAATTCCGCCATCAGGTTGGCCTTGTTGTGAAGTCGACCTGCCGTGTCGATCAGGACCACATCGGCCCCCTGCTGTTGAGCCCCATCCACGGCATCGAACGCCACGGATGCCGGATCGGCACCCTCACGATCGGCGCGGATCGTGGTCACCCCGACCCGTTCCCCCCAGGTCTGCAACTGATCTGCAGCGGCAGCACGGAAGGTGTCAGCTGCCCCCAGCACGACATGACGATCCTCAGCCACCAACACCCGCGCGATCTTGCCAATCGTGGTGGTTTTTCCGGTCCCGTTGACCCCGACCACCATGATCACTGCCGGACGATCACCTTGCCGAGCCGAACACAACGACCGATCCATCGCAGGATCAACGATGCGGATCAGGTCCTCCCGCAGCCATCCACGCACGGTGGCCTCATCACGAACCCCCTCCACCAGGACCCGCTGGCGCAGTGCGGCGACCAATTCACCAGCAGCCTCAACCCCTAGGTCGGAGGACACCAAGGTGTCCTCCACGTCTTCCCAGGTTTCTTCATCCAACCGACCTCGCGACAGCAACCCCAACACGCCGCGTCCGAGGGTGGAGTTACTGCGCGCCAATCGATCCCGGAGCCGATAGAGCCGACCTGCGACATCAGCGGGTCGCTCCTGGACCAGCACGTCCGCGGTGGAGTCCCGCAGCACGCCAGGACGAGGCTCTTCCCCATCCGGTGGCGCTGCTCCCTCCTCGGGAGTGCCCGTACGACGTGCCCCCCCAGGTGGGACCCCTACACGTCCACGGAGCAGCCCGACGATCCCCCACAGGA
This sequence comes from Austwickia sp. TVS 96-490-7B, assembly GCF_019331795.1. Classification (GTDB taxonomy): domain Bacteria; phylum Actinomycetota; class Actinomycetes; order Actinomycetales; family Dermatophilaceae; genus Austwickia. Next base: position 351,715 of record NZ_JAHPZL010000007.1, on the reverse strand, counting down.
TGCTGACTGCGAGCACGACCCCGATCGCAATGAAGGCCCAGATATCGGCTAGAAAATCCACGGATCCATCCTGTCATCGCCGACCCATGACGAGGAATCATCGCGCGCGACCCGACCCATCGTTCGAATTAGTGGCAGATATCGTCCGCCCCACGGTCGCACGTCACGTTCCCTGTCGCCACAGCCCCTGGCATCCGAACGGCCAGCTACCTGATCGTCGCGAAGACGAGAGGAGCCGGCCGTAGGACCTCGCTGGTGCTCCGGTCGCTGCCCACGAGCTGCGCGGAGCGGACGTACTACTCAGATCTTGGCGGGTTCGCCGTGCGGGTCGCCCAACTCACGCGCGCTGGTGGCCAGGGCAGCAGAACGCTGGCGGGCCCGGACGGTCGCGGCGTCCGTGCGCACCCGGGCGGCGGCGAGGCGGGCCCGATTATGCGCTGGAAGGACATGTCGTCCCTCCCGGCGTGCATCGACGATCACCGAACCAACGATGAAACAACCGGTACCAAATGTGACGAGAACGAAGAGGATGAAGAGGATGAGCGCGACCATGCCCCTATTCTGGTCGGTTCCCGAGCATCATCGCCACACGCCGAGGTCAGACCCGGTCACCTGTTCATAACGATTGACGATCCAGCAGGTAACGACGCAGGACGATGCCGGAACGATGAACAACACGCCTGCTTCATCCGGGAGGCGCCGACACCGCCACATCTCGCATCCGTTGCGAGATCACCGTGGTCACTCCATCTCCTCGCATGGTGACTCCGTAGAGCGCGTCAGCGACCTCCATCGTTCGTTTCTGATGGGTGATGACGATCAACTGGCTGGAGTCGCGTAGTTCCTCGAAGAGGCTGATCAGTCGACCCAAGTTGGTGTCATCGAGAGCAGCTTCCACCTCATCCATGATGTAGAAGGGGCTGGGACGGGCTTTGAAGATCGCGACCAACAGGGCCACTGCTGTCAACGAGCGCTCCCCCCCTGAGAGCAGCGACAATCGCTTAATTCGCTTCCCCGGCGGCCGTGCCTCAACCTCAATGCCTGTGGCGAGTAAGTCCGTAGGATCGGTCAGGACAAGACGACCTTCTCCTCCTGGAAAAAGTCGGGTAAACACTCCTTCAAACTCTCGCGCGGTGTCCGCAAAAGCCTCAGCAAAAACGCGCTCAACGCGCTCATCAACCTCTTTAACGATAGCCAGAAGATCCTGTTTTCCTCGCTGAAGATCTTCCAATTGCTCCGCCAGAAAAGAGTGCCTCTCCTCCAACGCTGCAAATTCCTCGAGAGCAAGCGGATTGATCTTTCCAAGTCGGGCCAGGCCGCGCTCCGCCGTACGCAGTCTTTTCTCTTGCTCTGCACGGACGTACGGACGAGTCCGGTCCGATAATTGCGGTTCAGCACCCTCCGTCTCTTCCCACAGCGGTACCGGTTGATGCGGCCCAAACTCCTCGATCAAGGTGTGGGGATCAACCCCCAACTCGGTCGCAGCCTTAGTCTCGACCACATCAATGCGCATGCGCTGCTCGGCGCGCACCATCTCGTCTCGATGCGCCGAATCGGTGAGAACCCGGATCTCCTCGACCAGTTCATCGACCGCAGTACGGGCCAGAAGCACATGCTCCTCAGACAGGACCTGCCGAGCCCGGGCTTCCCCCTTGGCGACCTCGGCATGACCCGCGACCACCTCTAGCCGAGCCATCGCCCGTTGCGCCGCAACCTGCACAGAATGAGCCTGAGCGGCTTGATGCTCTCGCCGTTGACGCCGCTGAGCAGCCCGCTCCCGAGCAGCTTCTTCAGCCCGGGCCTGAGCTTCCAGAGAATCGGCGCGCCCAGCCACGGCACGGAGCCTTTCCTCACGTCCCCGCAGAGTCAGTCTGATCTCTGTCTCACGGGTGCGTGCCGCAGCAGCTTGCTGCTCCAACTGATCCCGCAACTCTGGAGAGTTCTGTTCAGGCTCCCGCTGTTGCGCCCGAGCCGACTCCAACCGAGCAGCCAGTTGCGCGAGCTCCGCCCGGCCGCTGACCAAGGTCACCTCGACCTGACGGATCTGGGCTCGAGCACGATCCGCCTCAACGCGCCCCGCTCTGACCTGCTGCCCCAAAGAACCCAGCTGCTCAGCGACCGCAGTGATCCTAGCGTCAGATGCATGCAGATCAGCCAACGCTGCTTCTACTTCTTGCCCTAGGCCCTCGATCTGCGACTCGACTTCAGCCAACGCGAAGCGAGCTTGTTCCCGCCGGAAACCGGCCTCTGTCACAGCTTCTCGAGCGTGATCCGCTTCTGCTTGGACTTCGAGAACGCTGGGCGCGTCCGGGCTGCCGCCCCGAACCACCCCCGGAGCGAAAACATCCCCGTCCATCGTGACCGCAGTCACCCAGGGAAAGTCGTTGCGCGTCTGCAAGGCACTGGGTGTGTCAGTCACCACCACAATGTCGTGGAGCAGCATCTCCATCGCCGCCCGGACGGAGTCGGGACAGGTGACCACCTCACTCGCCCAAACCACGCCGTCCATCACGTCGATCTGGGTGCGTGGTCTAGGATCGGCCACCGTATCCGTCACCACCATCGCTGCACGTCCACCCGACTGCTCGCGCAGCCGCTGCACCGCGTGCACCGCGTCGTCGACCGATGTCAACGCCACCGCATCAGCCGCCCAGCCCAAGGCCGCAGCCACGGCCGTCTCATATCCATCCGCCACGTTCACGAGAGTCGCTACCGACCCCAGCACCCCGATCCCGTCCCCCTCCTTCTGCCAAGCCAAGACGAGTCCGGTGCCATCTTTACGGCGTAATGCCATGTCCAGTGCCTCGACCCGCCCCTGTGCCGCGCTGCGTTCCCGCTCAGCGAGCCGCTCTTGGCGGCGGAGATCTTCGGCTCGCTCTCGGGCCAGCTCCAGGGCAGCCGCGGCTTCCTCATATGCCGCGTCCAGCCCCTCTTCACCCTCCTCGTCCTGGGCCACACTCACCTCTAAGCGAGTGAACTGCCGCTCTGCCTCGGCGGCCCGTTGAGCCGCCCGCTCAGCAGCCTCCTCCAGACGACCTATCTCAGCCTCAGCGGCATCAATTCGGCCACGTTTAGCTGCCACTTGACCGGTGAGCCGCGCCAATCCTTCACGACGGTCCGCCGCGCCCCGCTCAACCTGACTGAGCCTGTCCCGTTCGGCAACGAATTCCCCTTCAACCCGTGTACGTTCGGTGACCGCGTCTGACAGCTCTTCAGTCAACGCATCGATCTGTGACGTGAGGTCTTCCTCGTCCGCTCGGGCCCGCGCCGCCAGGTCCCGCAGCTGCTGAGGATCCTTGGCATGTCGGCCCTCCTCGCTGGGATCACGAGCCAACAATCGCATCCGCTCAGCAGCCAACGAAGCAAGGCCAGACAGCCTTTCCGACAACGCCGTCACTTCAAACCACTGGGCTTGCACACGCTGCACTTCCGGGGCGGTACGGGCGGCTGCTTCTTCGGCGACCGCACACCGCTCCCGCGCTGCTTCCAGTTGTTTCTCCACCTGCTCACGCCGCTGCGCTAGACGCTGTTCGTCGGCAACCTCCTGAGCCAACGCGCTGGTGAGCTGCACCAGGTCGTCTGCAGTCAGCCGCAGCCGTGCATCACGGGCGTCCGCTTGGATCACTGCAGCCCGCCTCGCCGTAGCCGCTTGACGCCCCAATGGCCCCAACTGGCGACGTAACTCTGCGGTGAGATCCTTGACTCGGGTGAGGTTGCCTTCCATCGCCTCCAACTTGCGCAGGGCTTTTTCCTTGCGCTTGCGATGCTTCAGGACACCCGCTGCCTCCTCAACAAACCCCCGACGCTCTTCCGGAGAAGCTCGTAAAACCGCGTCGAGCTGCCCCTGACCTACGATGACGTGCATCTCACGGCCAATGCCCGAGTCTGACAACAACTCTTGAATGTCCACCAGACGACAGGACGTGCCGTTAATGGCGTAGTCGCTGCCGCCGCCACGGAACATCGTCCGGCTGATCGTGACCTCGGTGTAGTCGATCGGCAAGGCCCCATCAGTGTTGTCGATCGTCATCGACACCTCGGCCCGTCCCAACGCCGGTCGCCCCGAGGTCCCAGCAAAGATGACGTCTTCCATCTTTCCCCCGCGCAGGGACTTCGCCCCCTGCTCCCCCATCACCCAGGCCAAGGCATCGACCACATTCGACTTGCCCGAACCGTTCGGCCCCACAATGCAGGTGATTCCTGGCTCCAGTCGAAGATGAGTCGCCGAGGCGAACGACTTGAACCCTTTGAGGGTCAGGTTCTTGACGTACACGAGGCGGGGATCTCCTGAGACGAAGACAGAGAACGCTACTCTACTCAGCAACTCCACACTTCAGAGCTGGCAGCGCGCCGAGCCGGCCCTTCACTGATCGGCTAAGGCTTATCCTGACTGGATACAGCGCGTCTCAACGCGGCAGTGGCATCGCGCAGTACGGCGACGCGGGGACATCACCACCTGGGCGGGAAACACACTCATGACCACAATCTTGACCCGAGCAACCATCACCACGCTGTGCCTCGTCGCACTCTGCAGCTGCGGCCAAGGGGGCAGCACCGGAACTCTCGAATCAACCGGTTCACCAACCAGCAGCCCCACCCCTTCAGGTCGGCTCTACCAGGCCTGCGACGGCGCACACCCGCTGGACAAGCGCATGCATGAAGCGCTGAGCACTTCTCCCTCAGCCACCACAGCGCACGTGGTAGCGACGACCGCAATGAAATTGCCCTCCCTGGGGGACACGAACTACCAAACCACGGGTGACATCGACAAGACTGATGCCGCTCACCCCAAGGTGCGCTTCGTCATGTCGAAGCCGGACCACGGCACCTACCAGCCCATGGCTGAGGTCATCGCCATCGACGGGGCTCTCTACCGCAAAGACGCCATGACACCTGGCGCTAAGTTCGTGAAAACGTCCGGGGCAGAGAACAAACTGGGCACAGACTTCGGTGCTCTCACTGATCAGGCCAGAACGATGGCAGCCACCAAAGCCGTCACCCACGTCATGTGCCTCGGCCGCGAGGACCGCGACGGCCAGCGCACTGCACACCTTCGGGTCACCCTTGACACCTCAAAACTGGAGAAAGTGCTGCCCTCCTCAGGCACCTCAGCCAAGAGCCTCGGCCTGCCCGCCACAGTCGACACCGAATCATGGATCGACGAGCAGGATCGGACAGTTGCCACCTTCATGCAGATGTCGACATCCAGCTTCCAGTACAAGCAAACGCTGTCCATCAGCAACTGGGGTAAACCCGTCTCCATCGCTGCCCCACCCGCCACGGAGGTCACCACGACCACGGACCATCCATCGCCCAGTTCGCGCTGACCTGACGGAGTGGCAGCTGGCGCCGAACTGCACTCAGCAGCAACAACATCGGCTGACACTTCGCCGTCCCAGTGCCGGACACCACGTCCCTGACATCCCACCCGCCCCACAGCGGCCCCTAGGCTGGACCTGCGGCACCAGCCGCACCCGGCTTCGGATCATTCTCTGCCGGGGGCTTCCCTCTCACCTGTCAGGGGTGTTCATGACACGGCGTATCGCGGCGATCGCCGCCCTTCCCCTCGTCCTGTGCGGACTGAGCGCCTGCGGCGGATCGGAGTCGACCCCCAGCGCGGTTGGACCGCACAGCCAGGGACCCGACGCCGCGCTCTACACCCTCTGCGCCTCCTCAGGACAGACGCTGGATCGGGATGCCTTCAACCAAGCTGTCAAAGCAGTCAAAGTCACCACCTCACACTTCGCGCTGGCGATGAAGGTGACTGACCAGAAGGGCGCGGGCGGGACTGTCCACATCACTGGAGATGCTGACGCCTCCGATCCGGCCGCTCCTCGGGTCCACGCTTTCCGATCTTCCCCAGATCAGAGCACTCCCATCGAGATGGTGCTGATCGGGCGGTCGCTCTTTGTCCGCACCGGCTCCGAGGCCTTCGCCTCCGTCGACCCCGAACGCATGATGGCCCAAACCGGTCTTGACTTCGCGCAACTCAGCAACCCCCACACCATCGTCTCCAAGGTGAAAGATGCTTTGGTCACCGTGACCTGCATGGGGCGCGCTCAGACCGGCGGCGCGGCTAGCGCGCATCTGCGGCTCACCATCGATGCCCAACGCATGAGCGCGGCCGCCACCACCCCCGCCGCTTCAGCATCCCCATCTACTCCCTCCACAGGCTCCACCCCGGCCACAGGGATTTCCACTGCCACCAGTGAATCACTAGCCAAGAAAACCGCAGCCCGGGCAGCAGCACCTGCCGCTTCATCTCCTGCCACCTCAGCAGCAGGCACCATCACCTGGGACACCTGGGTTGATCAGCAGGGACGCCCCTTGAAGACCTCATCGACAGTCAGCTCCGCCGGAATGACAGCGACCAGCGAAGGCACGTACACCAAACTCGGTGAGCCGGTGACCATTCCCACCCCCACCGCAGCGCCGGTCCGCCCTGGTGGCCCCACCTCTGCCCCCGCACCATCATCCACGAGCAACCTGTCACCTCAGCGCTGATCAGCGCACACCAGTTAGGCTGGACACGGCATCGGGCACGACAGCACATGACCAGCACGGTCCGCCATCAGCCGGGGGCAGCGGGATCGCAGCGTGTCGCCGTCGTCCCTCCCCGAGACTTCCAGGAGCCCTCATGATGCGCCACTTGACCAGACGACTCACCGCCCTCCTGATCGCGACCCCGCTAGTCCTGACAGGATGTTCGTCTGGCGACGCGGACACGCCTGCGCCCGGTCAATCTTCCAGTTCGTCGTCCGCGCCCTCGTTGACCGGCCTCAAACAGGGTCAAGACGTCGACAAGTCCACCTTCTTCGGGGCCACCCAGGCAGCACAATCCAATAAAACCTACGCGTTCACCGTGCAGGTCGGACAAGCTGGTGCCTTGTATCAAGCGACCGGTGTGGCGGACAACCGGGACTCCAACGACCGGAAACGGCAGATGACGGTGACCCGAGCTGACGGCAAGATCGTCCAGCTGATCATCGTTGGCGGACACTCCTACGAAAAAGCTGGCGCCGGCAACGACGGCACCTGGAACAAGGGACAGGTCTCCGGGCAGCTGGAGCAACTCCTCAGCGGCTCCGCCGATCGCATCGCCCAGGACAAGGACGTGGTGCGCTCCATCACCTACGCCGGTGACGAGCAGATCGACGGGGTTACCACCCGGCGTTTCGTGCTGAACCTGATGGCACCCACCAGTTCTGCGACCCCTACCGTTTCCGCTCAGGCATCCTCAGCACCGGCCGCCAGCACCTCCGCCACCGGGGACACCACCCACCAGTTGCAGTATTGGCTTGACGAACAAAACCGCCCCCGAAAAGCCGTGTCTTTCATTGATGGCCAGCAGGTCACCGCCACCTACAGCAAATGGGATGAAGGCGTGACGATCACCGCCCCCGCGAACGCCGCATCCTCAGCACCGTCCGCTTCTGGTACGGCGACGACACGCTAATCTCAGCGACCTGAGAGCGGGGGCCTGCGGTCAACGTTCCTCAAAGCCCTGCAGATCTGTTCTCGGCGTACCCCACTGGGTAGTGACCGAAGCGACTCGGCCAGGTCGTCTCGTGGTGCTCGGAAACTCTGTGATCAGGCTCTCCAAGGCTTCGACAGCAGACCGTTCCCCCTGGGCACACACCTCAACCCTGCCATCGGTGAGGTTGCGGGCGTAGCCGATGACACCGAGCTCCAGCGCTCTCGACCTGGTCCACCACCGGAAACCCACACCCTGAACTCGTCCATGCACCCAGATCGTCGCTTTATCCACGGAGTCAGAGCCTACGCGTCTGGTTGACGAGGCACCTGACGGGGCACAACTGTCATGGCCTGCCTCCGCAGGTCGCTAGCCCAGGTGGCCTGGGTAGATCTGACAGCGCGGGCAGAAATGTGAGGAGCGGTTCATGAACTGTTCCCGCCGAATCGTGGCCCCACAACGGCGGCAGGGCTGACCCTGGCGTCCGTACACATCCAACGATCGGTCGAAGTATCCGCTCGCGCCGTTGACGTTGACATACAACGCATCAAAACTCGTGCCTCCCGCCCCCAAGGCTTGGGTCATGACCTCTGCGGCATGCCCTATCAACGCCCTGACGTCGGTCGCATGCAGATCGTGACAGCGACACTCCCCGTGGATCTGGGACCGCCAGAGCGCTTCATCGGCGTAAATATTGCCGATCCCACTGACGACGGTCTGATCCAGCAGAGCTCGTTTAATCCCGCTTCGACGACGACGTACGACGTCAACGACGTGCTCGACATCAAATGCTGGTTCTAACGGGTCGCACGCGATGTGAGAGACCGGCGCCGGCACTCCGGAGGTGAGCTCAGGACGCCGCGCTCGTAGATCAGGAACGAGATCGCTCAGCAGCAGGCCCCCGAAGGTGCGCTGATCCACGAATCGAAGTTGGCTGCCGCCATCGGCAAAATCAATCGTGGCATGTTGGTGCCGGTGAGCGGGACGTTCAGGGTCAGTGACCAGCATCTGTCCGCTCATACCCAGATGAATCACTAAAGCGTGATCTGCTGGCACATCTGAACGCGCCGACTCCGCCAACACCATCCAGAGGTATTTGCCGCGACGCCGTACCTCCCTGACGACCTGACCAGTAAGACGAGCGATCAGGTCGTCAGGTCCGCCGTCGTGACGACGCGCCACCCGATGTCCGTTCAGCCGAACGGCCTCGATCTGGCGGCCGACGGTGTGTGCGGCGAGCCCACGACGGACTACCTCCACCTCAGGCAGCTCTGGCATCTCGTGATCTTTCCGGGGCCGAAAAACGGTTAGGGAATGATCTGGGCAGGTCCCTCCACCGCTTCTGCCGCGTCAGCGGCATCCCGGGTGGCGGTCTGCGCTCGTCGATCCAGTTCGGTCCAGGCAACCTCAGCGGCCCGCTGCTCGGCTTCTTTCTTAGAGTGACCGGTCCCCTCGCCGAGGACCTCGGACCCCAAAACAGCATGGGCGGTGAAGACCTTGGCGTGGTCTGGGCCGTCCTCACTGACCCGATATTCAGGAGCACCATAGGCTCCTGCCGCTGCCATTTCCTGCAAACTGGTCTTCCAGTCCAGGCCAGCGCCCAATCGGGTCGAAGCACGCATCAGCGGATCAACCAGGTGATGCACGAAAACCCGTGAGGTCTCGATGCCTTCAGCGATATAGACCGCCCCGATGAGTGCTTCCACCGTATCGGCAAGGATCGAGGCCTTGTCGCGGCCGCCGGTGGTCTCTTCACCCCGGCCCAACAGCAGGAAGTCACCCAAGCCCAGCGTTCGACCGACGGCGGCTAGCGCCCGCATGTTGACGCAAGCGGCACGCAGCTTGGCCAGCTGGCCTTCGGGAAGATCTGGATGGTCGCCGTACAGCGACTCGGTCACGACAAGACCCAACACCGAGTCGCCCAAAAATTCGAGACGTTCGTTGTTGGGGATGCCGCCATGTTCGTAGGCGTAGCTGCGATGTGTCAGAGCATGCCGGAGCGCCCCCTCGTCGAGCCGAACGCCAAGGATCTCATCGATCCTGGCGACGAGCTCGGCGACGGGGCGTTCCTCAGTGCGTACGCTCTTGTGGCCAGATCCCATGGCCTGACGCGTCAGGCCTGGTGCTCGGAACGCTCCGCAGCGATGTAGTGACGCCCGTTGTAGCTGCCGCAGGACGGGCAGGCCACATGGGGCATCTTGGGGGACGAGCAGCGCGGGCAGTCAGCCAGCGCGGTCGCCGTCGTCTTCCAGTTGGCGCGGCGCGAACGGGTGTTGGACCGCGACATCTTCCGCTTCGGGACGGCCACGTCAGTTCCTCTTCTCTTGAGCGATGTGTGGGCTGCTGGTGTCGCTTCCCTCGCCAGCGGCGAGGGACTGGAGCGACGCCCAGCGGGGGTCGATGATGTCATGCCCGTGATCCGGATCGGCAGTCAGAGACTGACCACACTCAGAACACAAGCCCGGGCAATCCGGCCGACAGGTCGGCTGGAACGGCAATGCAAGCACGACCGCGTCCCGGAGCACCGGCTCAAGGTCCAGTAAGGAACCCTCAAGCACGCACTGATCGGTTTCGTCGTCCCCCAGCTGCTGGTGATGGGCAGCGCGGTCCGCATAGGCGAACAATTCCAGGAACTCGGCTTGCACAGGCAAGCTGACCGGCTCCAGACATCGTCCGCAGGCACCTTCAGCAACGGCATCTACCGTCCCCGAGGCGAGCACGCCCTCCAGCACCGATTCCAAACGGAGGTCGACATGGATCACATCGCCCTCCGGGACGGCGATGACATCCGTGCCCATCTCCATGCTCAATTGCGCATCGACATCGAAAATTTCCATGGACCCGGCTCGACGTCCGAGGACCCTGGTGTCAAACACCAGGGGGCTGCGAGGGTCGGGGCTGGTCATGGCATCCACATCGTCGGCGTAACTGAGCATCAATCGGCAGTGCCTGACGACACAGACCGACGCACCACGATACCGTCGCTGAGGCAGGCTCCCCAAATGCAACGGTGACGGGCAGGTTGCAGGCCTCCCTCGCTCAGGGGAGGCAGCGAGCGCGCAGGGCTTCGTGCACCCGGGGAGTCACCAAACCGGAGATATCCCCACCAAACCGGGCTACCTCTTTCATCAACGAACTTGAGACCTCCGTGTAGGCCGGATCTCCCGGCAAGAACAGCGTCTCTACCCCTGACAGGCGCCGGTTCATCACCGCCATCGGCAACTCGTAGCTGTAGTCGGTCTCCCCGCGCAAGCCCTTCACAATGGCACCGATCCCCATCTCAGCGCACACATCGACCAACAGCCGGTTTTCAAAGACCAAGGCCTGCACCGTAGACAGTCCAGCGTCGGCCAACTCGGCGTCAATCAACTGCAATCGTTCCTGCGGAGTGAACAATCCCTCCTTCGCAGGGTTATGCAGGACAGCGACCACAACTTCGTCGTACAACACGGCAGCGCGCCTGATGATATCGAGATGACCCAAGGTCACCGGATCGTAGGAACCTGGGCAGACACAACGTCGGGTGATGCTCACCCCAGGACGCTAGCAGCGCTGGCGGACCCGACGAGACGGACGACAGCAGAGCGGTCAGGCTGCCCTGTCCTGCAGATCGGCTCGCACCGCGTCCGGTGAGGGATGACAGAGCGCATCGCCGTTACGCAGGATCGCCGTTGGCACGATCTCCGCACCACCATTGACATCACGCACAAACGCCGCAGCCTCATCGTCGGCCCAGACGTTCACCCACAAGATCTGGTCGGAGACTGACCGCAACGAAGACCGTAGCCGAAGACAGCCCAAGGAGCCCGGCCGCCAATAGACCACGATCGCCCCGTCTCGCACATGTCGCTGCTGAGCATCCCAATGAGTCAGCGACGGGTCAGCCCGCAACGGGGAAGCCACCCACGCCCCCACCAGAGAGACCAACAGACCGACCGCGCCCACGAGGAAATGTCCCAAAGCGCCTGCCACCAACAGCAGCACGGCCCCAGCGGCAGCCCAGATGACGGCATGACGCCATCGGGCCCGTTGCGATCTGCTCACCTGCGGGACTCTACTTGGCGGCCATGTCATGACATGCCCCTCATGGGCCGGTGTGGCCGCTTCGTAATCGAGACGCAATCTAAGGCACCCTGTGCACACCATTGCCCGGCCATCTCCCGGTCACCCCGCCTTGGCCAGTTCCCGCTCACCTCTTATTCCGGCACGCGACCAGGCTCAGCGAACCACAGCACCGTTTCGCCGTACCGGCGCTCGTCCCACCGCATCATCCCCTGCGGCCACAGCGGCTCCGGCGAACGCACCGACCGCTCCACCACTACCGTGGCTTGGTCAGTCAGCACGCCGTGACGTGTCAGGAGGAGTAGGTCTTCCGCCAGATCGGACTCCGCAAGATCGTACGGGGGGTCCGAGAGCACCAGGTCGTATCCTCCGCGTGTCCCAGCCAAGAAACGATGTACCGGCTCTACCGCGATATCCCAATGCATCTTCCGACCAGCGCCAGATAACGCCCGCCCCACCGTCTCGACGTTGGCTCGGACCACGTGGGCGGCCCGACGGTTGTGTTCAACGAGAGTGACAGCGCAGGCACCCCGGGAGGCCGCCTCCAGACCGAGGGCCCCAGATCCGGCGTACAAGTCGAGCACGTGCGCCCCGTCCACCGCCCCCAGGTGTACCAACCGGGAGAACAGTGCCTCACGCACCCGCTCACTGGTGGGGCGGGTGCTGCTACCCCCAGGTGTCGCCAAGCGCACCCCACCGGCTGCTCCAGCCACCAGACGTGTCATCGTCTTCCCTTCTCAGCCGCGCTCAAGGAACGCGGCACGTTCAGCATCAACCATCCGTCCTGCAGCGGCTGCGAGGGCTGGGTGGCCGGTCAGGTCAGGGTCTACGGCGACCAGCTCCGCGGCATCACGTCGTGCTGCGGTGATCACCTTCTCATCGGTCCGGATCCGCAACACCCGCAGCGAGGAGGCACGTCCTGCCTGGCGTGCTCCTAGGACGTCCCCTTCCCGACGTAGCTCTAGATCAAGTCGAGACAGGTCGAATCCATCAGTGGTGGATGCCACCGCGGCTAAGCGTTCTCGGGAGGTCTCGGTGGTGGATCGGGTGACAAGCAAACACAGGCCAGGTGCGGTGCCTCGGCCGACTCTGCCGCGTAACTGGTGGAGTTGGCTCACGCCGAAACGATCCGCGTCGAGGATCACCATCACCGTGGCGTTGGGGACGTCCACCCCGACCTCGATGACGGTGGTGGCGACGAGCACATCCAGGTGTCCCGCCGTGAAAGCAGCCATCCGGGCGTCTTTCTCCTCAGCGGACAGTCGGCCGTGCAGCAGGTCGATGTTCAGGTGAGCGAGGGCCGGGTGTTCCCGCAGCTCGGTGAGGGTCTCCACCACACTCCGCGGTGCAGTGTCGTTGTCGGTGAGCTCTTCGGAATGTTCCCATTCAGGGTGGGGCATCTCTTCATCAGGACTGACCGGGGCGTCGTCGTCCTGTTCCCCGATGCGGGGGCAGACGACGTACACCTGATGACCAGCCTGCACCTCTTCAGCGACGCGTTCCCAGATTCGTTCGTACCAGCGGGGGTTGTCGACGACATGGGTGGCGATGGGGGATCGTCCCGCGGGGACTTCATCCAGCACCGAGGTGTCCATGTCACCAAACACGGTCATCGCGACGGTCCGGGGAATCGGAGTCGCGGTCATGACTAAGACGTGTGGGGAACGACCGGCGGCAGCTTTACCTCGGAGCGCATCGCGTTGTTCGACGCCGAAGCGGTGCTGCTCATCAACCACCACCAGGCCAAGGTCGGCGAAGTGGACCGAGTCCTGGATCAGCGCGTGGGTTCCCACGACGATGCCCGCTTCTCCGGAGGCGACCTGAAGGAGAGCTCGGCGGCGTTGGGCAGTGGACTGGCTGCCGGTGAGCAGAGCAACTCGGGTGCCCTGGTCCGCTCCGCCGAGAAGTCCCCCCTCGGCCAGGTCGCCCAGCATGGAGGTCATCGACCGGTGGTGTTGGGCGGCCAGAACCTCAGTTGGAGCGAGCAGCGCTGCCTGTCCCCCGCCGTCGACCACCGCAAGCATGGCGCGGAGAGCGACGACGGTTTTTCCGGAGCCGACATCGCCTTGAAGCAGTCGGTTCATCGGGTGCTCTCTGCGCAGGTCATGCAGGATCTGTTCGCAGACCCGCTCTTGGCCTGTGGTCAGCTGGAAGGGAAGCCGAGCATCAAACCTGCGCAGCAATCCGTCTGCTGGCGGCACCCTGGGTAACGCCACGGCACGGGCCGCCTCGGCACGACGACGGGCCAGGACGGTCTGCAACACGAACGCTTCTTCATATTTGAGAGCGTGCAGGCCGCGGTGTCGTTGCTGCTCGTCCTGCGGCAGGTGCACCCACCGCATCGCTTCGATCAAGGAAGGCAGGTGGCGTCGAGCACGAACGTCGGTGGGCACAGGATGGTCAGGTTCTTCCACGGTGAGGAGCACCTGTTGCACCAATCTGCTGATGGTGAAGGAAGGGAGTTTCGGCACGTCGAGATAGACCGGGAAGACCTGTGAGTCATCAGGGAGGACCGGAGTGGCTTGCGTGGGATCCCCAAAGAGTTCGTACGCCGGATGCGCGAGTTGCCAGCGACCGCCGTAACGGCCCACCTGGCCGGCGAAGATGCCGTGGGCACCAGGGATGAGTCGACCCTCATGTCCGTAGGCAGAGAAGAAAGTGAGGTCGATGTGTTGGCCACTTGCGGTGCGTACTGTGGCGGTGAGCATTCGGCCACGGCGGGCCCGCATGCTCCGGGTGGCGGCGGTGATCACTTCCCCGACGAAGGAGATGGGATCGCCGATGTGGAGGGATTCCAGGTCGGTCTGCCGGTCCAGGTAGCGACGGGGTAAGAACCACAACAGGTCTTCAACGGTGTGCAGGTCGCGGTGGGTCGCTAGGAGGCGTGCCGCTGGGGCGTTGATGGCTCGGGTCAGCGGGGTATTGAGGGTCACCATCGGCCTGGGTTGCCTCCGTGGTTGTCGGCATGTCTCATTCGAAACCGACCTCTACCTCGTCATCGTCGAGGTCTCCGGGGTAACAGACGACGTCCAGATGGGGTCGGTACTGAGCGAACAGGTCTGATAGCTCGGCTGTCAGGTTACGGGCTGTCGGCCCGTTTCCGGTCACGATCGTGGCAAGTTCATGATCCTCAGCACAGAGACCGGACAGCATGTCGGCGGCGGCAAGGCTGAGGTCGTCGTACGTCGTTGCGGTCCAGCCAGCGATACTCAGTGCCACGTCCCCTGCGGGGGTACGACGAAGCCGGGCCGAGATACAGGATGCGGCGGCGGCCTCCATAGCGGTGCAGGCGTCCTGCATGGGTGAAGCAGGGTCGTGTACGGCGAGAGCTGCCAAGGCCCTGGTGACGCTGGTGGTCTCGATGATGGCTACCGTGCCTCCCTGGCCGGAGGACGACCCTTGGGCCAGGGAGATGATCTGCCGACTGTCAGGGTGGTGGATGACCAGGAGTGTGTCGACGGTCGGTGATCCTGTCCCAGCAAGCTCTGGCGCGGTGAGGAGATCGTGAAGCTGCTGTGCAGTGTGGACTGCGGGGATCGCATGCTCGGCGAGAGCGGCGCTGAGTCGTCGACCTGTGATGAGGGCGACGTATCGAGTGGCAGGATCTTGGCGGTCTTGACGCTGCCCGCGCTGCGGGGACGCGCCATGCCCCGGCCCGGTCAGCGCGGTGATAGTCACCTGGGTCGGAGTCGCGAACCGGCTGGCGATGTTGAGAGCCTCTTCGGGGTCCTCGCAGTGCAGGTGAACGCGGACAGCGTCTGGACCAGCGGCCACGACCACACTGTCTCCGTGACGGGTCAGGGCATCACGAAGACGGTTTTGGTCGGATGTCAACAAATGCGACAGTTGATACATGACTTCGTAGCCGTGGACTTCAGGCAGGTGCCGGTCGAGCGCGAATCGGGCGTGCCGGCCATCAAGGGGCATGGGTCGTGCGGCTCCGGCAGGGAGGAGAGTGGCCCCAGATAGGACGTCCTCAAGGGCTTCGAGGAGGATCACCAGCCCAGCGCCACCCGCGTCGACGATCCCAGCGTCAGTGAGGGCGGGAAGTTGGCTGCGAGTGCAGGCCAGCGCTACCCGCGCTGCAGCGTGCGCGGCCGTGCTGGTCGCGGCCAGATCGCCGTCGTCCTGAACGGCAGCGAGGGCACCGTCAGCGGCAGCATCGATCACGGTCAGCATGGTGCCTTCCACGGGGTCGCCCAGGCAGGAACGGGCATGCCGCCGGGCTCGGTCCAGTGCTGCGGCGACGGCGGATGTCGACAATCCGCGGGTGTTTGCGTCGGGTTCTGCTGCGGTGACCTCAGCGACTCCGCGCAGGATCTGGGCGAGAATCATTCCCGAGTTTCCCCTGGCAGACAGCAACGCCGCTGCTGCCATCTCCTGCGCAGATGCGACCATCCCGGTCGGCGCTAAGAGAGCGGCGTGGCTGGCTGCCGTGAAGGTCTGGTACAGATTGCTTCCGGTATCGCCGTCAGGGACCGGAAAGACATTGAGTTCATCGATATCCTTACGGGCTCGTCGGAGTCGGCACTGCGCAATGGCCAGCCATTGTCGCGCCGCACGTGGGGTTAATCGGCCCGGATAGGCACTCACCGCCACCTCCTATCAGTCCGTCATGCTGCCTTGATGCTTTGCCCAACCCGTGGGGACACGCTTCGGGACAGGGAGAAGGGTATCGGGAGGATGCTGTGTCCCCTGGTCAAGGGAGGGGTGTCTTCCTAGGCTGGGTGGCGTCATTCCTGCGCATTTGGGCAAGTGCCCGGGACTCGGCTACGCTTGACCGGTTCCCTGTGGGCAAGCCGCGCTATGACAAGCCGGGTGCGTCACAGGGGTTTCTGACGTTGATCATCACGTTCCTGCTAGGAGATTCCTGTGGCTGCCAACTGCGACGTCTGCGGCAAGGGGCCGAGCTTCGGCCACAACATCTCGCATTCGCACCGCCGCACCAACCGCCGCTGGACACCCAACATCCAGCGGGTCAAGGCGTTTGTCGGTGTGACCGGAAAGACGCCGAAGCGACTGAATGTCTGCACCTCCTGCCTGAAGGCTGGCAAGGTAAAGCGCTGACGTTCCCTTCACGACTGACGCCGCTCCCGCAGGTTGGGAGCGGCTTTTGTCGTATATCGGCACGATCTGCTGGCAGCCACGCCAGGAGGCCGCTGCGCTCTGCAGCACGCCCTCCCCCGCTCTACAACCATGATCTAGGCGCCTCGATCATCACCGCGTGATGGACCTCCCGGTGACGTCAACCGGCGAAATGATCCCAGCCCCGCATCACACAGGGTGCACCATCCAACTGGACCCCAGCGCCCGGTGACACCGCACCGATACAGCGAAAATCACCGGGCAATGACACCTCGGCAGGGAAAATCGCCAACAGCGAATGCTCCTCACCACCGCCGAGGACCATCTCCCAGGCGGTATCCACCCCCAGCACCCCAGCAATCAGGTCGACGTCCGTCGTTAACGCTGCGGAGTTGAGGGACAAACAGACGCCACTAGCAGCAGCCACTCTCCCTGCGTCACGGACCAAACCGTCACTGATATCGATCATGGCTCTCGCCCCGGCTACCGCGGCACATGGTCCCGCATGCACGGGGGTCACCGGGGCTCTATGGGTTTCTATCAATTCCCGGGCCACCCCAGCCCATCGCCCTGTCAGGGGCGACGACACCCCTTCTGTTAACAAGGTCAAGCCTGCGCCGGACCGCCCCAGGCTTCCTGAGACAGCGACCACATCACCCGGGCGAGCCCCCGACCGCAGCACCGCGCGTCTTCCCTGAAGATCACCCAGCGCAGTCACTGACACCACCACCGCACCCTGACCGGCGCACCCAAGGTCACCACCGAGAACCGGGCATCCCGCAGCCGCAGCCGCCGCCGCGATCCCCGTCGACACATCCACCACCCACTCCACTGTGGTGTCCGGATCGGCGAGCAGGGTCACCACCACCCCTGCCGGGACTGCTCCCATCGCTGCCACGTCTCCCAGATTCTGCGCGATGACCTTTCGCCCCACATCGATGCCGCTAGACCAGTCATCGCGCCAGTCCACCCCTCGAACCATCGCATCCGTGGTGATCACGACCCGACCCTCGCTGAGTCCCATCACTGCGGCGTCATCCCCCGGTCCGACAACCATCCGCTCATCGTCATACCGCATCACCGGCATGATCACCGACAACAGCTCTTCCTCGGAGAGATCACGCAAGCGAGTCGGCCGGTCGGTACGGGCAGCGTCAGCAGGAAGCATTGTCATCCGATCCATGGGTTCACAGCGGGCAAGCAGGGTAGCGTGCTGACCACGAAGACACATCCCGAGCCGACACGTCAGGAGACATCATGGTCCAGGCCTACATCCTCATCCAGACGGAAGTAGGGAAGTCCTCCGTGGTGCACGCCGCCATCACTGAACTGGACGGGGTCGTCAACGTTGCTGAAGTGACCGGACCCTACGACGTGATCGCCCACCTGGAAGCCGAATCCATCGAAGCGCTCGGCAAACTCGTGATCGCTCGGATCCAGGAAGTCCCCAGTATCACCCGCACCACTACCTGCACCGTCGTTCACGGCTGACCGCTGAGCCACACCACCGCGTCGCCCCACCACCGGCCTCGACGATCGATCATCCTGAGCCTTCTGGGCGTCTTTGTCCTGTGCGCCGTAGGGTTCGGGGTATACCAGGCGCTGCCAGGCGGCCCAGAGGTGCGTCCAGCCCGCCGCGGGGACTCTGCCGCATGCGCCGCAGTGGGCAGGCACTGGCCAGCCTCCGTCGGCGGGATGGAACGCATTGACCTTCCGGACGATCCTGCAGGGGCAGTCGGCTGGGGTGATCCAACCATCATTGCCCGATGTGGCATGGACAGCCCCAGTCCCACTACCGACGAATGCATCGATGCGAACGGCATCGGGTGGGTGGCCCGCCCCTTGCCTGATGGGATGGCCTTCGTCAGTTATGGACGTGACCCTGCCATTGAGGTCCTCGTCCCGCGTCAGTACTCACCGGAACCACTGATCCTCGGAGCGTTCGCTGACGCAGCCCGCGCCCTGCCGGACACCGGTCACCACTGCCGATGACCGTTTGCGTCACTGGCGTGGCAGCAATCCTGGGGTGTCCCGGGATGATGACCGTACGACGGCCTCCGTACCTGCCGTGATGACTAACAGGTCGGGGTAGGTCAACGACATCAGACTGTCAGCAGTCCCCGCCGCAGCCCATATTTCCTCATACGCCTTAAGTTCGACGTCAACCACGGTACGCAGGCGTCGCGGATGACCAGTCGGAGCTACCCCACCGATGACCTGCCCCGTGGCGGCGCGTACCTGCGCGGGCGTCGCTCTTCCGACCCGATTCGCTCCGAACACCGCCGCAACTTTGTCGGTATCGACCTTGGCCGCTCCGCTCGCCATGACCAGCACTGCGTCACCATCAGCGTCGAAGATCAAGCTGTTAGCAATCGCCCCCACTGGACAACCGAGATACGCCGCAGCCGCCGCAGCCGTCTTAGTCTCCTCGTGAAGGACCCTGATCCGAGGGACCACTCCGGCTTTTTCCATCGCAGCGGCCACTGCGATTTGCCGTTCGTGCACGACATCTCCTTCCGCCTCGGATCGGTCGATCCGAGGCCTGCGCCACCACTGTCCCAAAGACCAGCAGCTCAGTTTCACCGCAGCCCAGTGCGCCGTTCCAGAGCCAGCTCGATCAGTTCGCTGATGAGATCGGTGTAGGAGATTCCAGCTTCCTGCCACAACCGTGGATACATAGAGAACGGAGTGAATCCCGGCATCGTATTGATCTCATTGATGATGATCTGGCCTTGCGGGGTGTAGAAGAAATCAACCCGCGCTAGACCCTCGCATCCAGCAGCGTGAAAGGCCCGAATTGCTTGCTCTCGAATATGCTCCGCATCCGCCTCAGGCATCACAGCCGGACAGGACAACCGCACGTCATCCCCATCGAGGTATTTAGCCTCAAAGTCGTAGAACGCGTGCCCCTGCTCGACGACGATCTCACCCAGCGGGCTCGCCCGATCCGGCTCCCCGTGATGCCCTTCCAGAACGCCACACTCGATCTCCCGACCGAAAATGCCTTCCTCGACGATCACTTTCGGGTCATGCTCTCGAGCTGCTTCAACCGCAGCCCGCAACTCTTCAGCATGCTCGACCCGAGTGATCCCGACACTTGACCCAGCCCGACATGGCTTCACGTACAGCGGGAATTGCAACTGAGCACAGCGATCCAGAGCAGCCTGAGAGTCACGGCACCAGTCCTTGTCAGTGATGACCTGATACGGACCTACGGTCAGGCCTGCAGCGGCAAACACCACTTTCATGTAGTGCTTGTCCATCATCACCGCGGACGCAAGGACTCCCGAACCGACGTACCGGACATCGGCTAAGTCCAGCATCCCTTGTAGGGTGCCGTCTTCACCGAACGGGCCGTGCAACAGCGGGAAGACCACCTCGACATCGCGTAAACCTGCGCCATCGGCGTCGTGGCCAACAGCACGAAGTCCCCTCTCCTCTTGGGACAGCGGCACTGCCACCTCCACCCCCTCACCGAGGACCTGGGGCAGTTGCGAGCCAGAGAAGGTCAATGCGGACAGGTCCCCGTCGTGGACCAACCACTTTCCCTCGCGGGTGATCCCGATGGGCACCACCTCATAGCGGTCGCGGTCAACAGCCGCCATCACACTAGCGGCAGTGACACAGGACACCGGGTGCTCGGAGGAACGACCGCCGAAGACTAGGGCCACACGGGGCTTACGGGGCTGTTGTGTGCTCATCGCAGAGCACTTTACGCGGTCCTCGTGCACCTCCTGCCACCACTGATTACGGATCGGGACGGGCAGCATCACTGCCGGCTCAGGTCCGCCTCTTCCAACCGCACCATCTGGGACGACGTGGCCCATTTGTGGCCGAACCACAGCGCCAAGAACAGCGGGAGCCCAATGTATGACGACGCCAATTCGTGCCACTTGATCCCGCCGACGAGCGCCTCATAGTTTTGCCCCACGATCACCACGGCACACATCGTCAAGGCGACGATTGGTCCGAGGGGGAACCAGCGAGCCCGGTAGGGCAGATCTGCGGGGTCATGCCCCTGGGCCACGTAGGCCCGCCGGAAGCGGTAATGACACCACGCAATGCCCATCCAAGTGATAAAGCCAGCCAACCCAGACGCATTGACCAGCCAGGTATACGCCTTCCCTTCACCCATCAGGCTAGTCAAGAAACACAAGCCCCCGACGGCGGTCGTTGCCAGCAGCGCCGGCATCGGTACGCCTCGAGAGTTGGTGTGGGAGAGGAACCGCGGTGCTTTCCCGTCCAACGCCAGTGCATACAGCATCCGGGTCGAGGCGAACATCCCGGAATTACCCGCGGACAAGATGGACGTCAGGATCACGGCGTTGAGCAACGTAGCCGCTCCCAGCACCCCGGCACGTTCGAAGACCAGGGTGAACGGAGACACTGCTACCGTCTCCACTCCCTGCTCTAGCAGGCGGGGATCGGTGTATGGCAGCAAGAAACCGATGACGGCGATGGCACCGATGTAAAACAGCATGATCCGCATGAAGACCGCGCGGATGGCCCGCGGGATCGTCCGTTCTGGATGATCGGCTTCACCTGCAGCGACAGCGATCAGTTCTGTTCCCTGGAAGGAGAATCCCGCGATCATGAAAATCGCCAGCACAGAAGCAGGACCACCGACAAAGGGCGCCTCGCCTGTGGTCCAGTTGGACAGCCCCGGTGAGGGGCCAGACAAGATACCCAGGATCATCAGCACTCCGATGCCCAGGAAGACCAGCACGGTGATGACCTTGATTCCGGCGAACCAGAACTCGCTCTCCCCGAAGACTCCGACACTGGCGGCGTTTAACAAGAACAGGATGGTCAGGAAGAGCGCGGACCAAATCCAAGCCGCGCTGTCCGGAAGCCAATACCGCATCACCAAGGAGGCTGCGACCAGTTCGGCAGCGACGGTGATGGCCCAGTTGAACCAGTAGTTCCACCCGGTGGCGAACCCGAAAGATGCGCTGACGAAGCGGGTACCGAAGGCCTCGAAAGAACCTGCCACCGGAAGGTAGGTGGCCATCTCACCCAGGCTCTGCATCAGCAGGAAGACCATGACCCCGATACCGGCGTAAGCCAGCAACGCACCACCCGGACCGGCCTGGCTAATGCTCGCTCCGGACGCCACGAACAGTCCGGTACCGATCGCCCCACCGATGGCGATCATGTTGAGATGCCGAGCTTTCAGCTCACGTTTGAGCCCGGATGGCTGCTGCGCCTCGGCAGAATCAGCACGGTCTGTGAGAGGGTCGTTGGTCGTCATCGCATCGTCCACCGTCGTTGATCTGATACCACGGTCATGGTTGGACCATTCTGGTCGACCGAAAGGTGTGCTCCACGCCACAGGCTTCTCGAGCCGGTCCCTGAACGACCAGTCATGCCTTCTCAGCCTTGAGTTCCCGGGCCATGAGGGAGCCAGCAATCAACGCTGGGTGATGGCCGTCATGGACCACCGCCACCACGGATTCGACCAGTGGAACGTCGACTTGGTGCGCTTGAGCCAGGGCCAGGAGCGAACCGCAGGAGGTGACCCCCTCTGCCGTCTGCCGTGTGGCGGCAATCACATCGTCAACTGTGCGTCCTTGCCCAAGGGCCACCCCGACCGTGTGGTTCCTCGACAGCGGGGACATGCAGGTAGCGATGAGATCTCCGACTCCAGCTAAACCTTGGAAGGTGCGCGGCTGCGCTCCCAATGCGATCCCCAACCGCACTGTCTCAGCCAACCCACGAGTGATCAGAGTCGCTTTGGTGTTGTCGCCCAACCCCAGCCCCTCCGCCATTCCCACAGCGAGTGCGACCACATTTTTAGTCACCCCACCAAGTTCACAGCCCACAACGTCAGTGTCGGTGTACGGCCGGAAGGAAGGAGTCGCCACGGTCTGCGCGATCAGCTCAGCAGTGGCTGCCCTCGAGGAAGCAATCACACTGGCTGCTGGCTGGCGGGCAGCGATCTCGTGCGACAAGTTGGGCCCAGAGAGGACTGCGACCCGTGCTGGGTCGATCTGGGCGACCTGGGTGATCAACTCACTCATCCGCAGTGTGGTCCCCACTTCAATGCCCTTGGCCAGCGAAAGCACCAAGGCGTCGTGCGGAATGAGTTGTCCCCATTCTTCAAGGTTCTGCCGTAACCGCTGGCTAGGGATCGCCAAAATCACGATCTCAGCGTCAGCGAGCGCCGCTGCGGGGTCTGAGGTGGCGTGGAGTCCATCCGAAAGAGGCACGTCGGGGAGGTAATCCGGGTTGACTCGGCGGGTGGTGATGGTGTCGGCAAGTTCGGGTCGGCGAGCCCAGAGGCGCACCGGGGACCCGGCATCGCACACCACGGTGGAGAAGGCCGTTCCCCAGCTCCCAGCCCCCATGATGGTGACCTGTCTCATCGTGTCTCCTCGCAGCTATCTCGGGGAACTCGACGCTTGGCTGCCAGGTCCCACCTTCCTGGGGGCATTTTCTCGCCTCGGATGTGTTCTAGTTCGTGGGTGATGGCGTCCAGGATGCGCGTCGTGGCTTGGCGCAGCAGCGGTCCGTCCACGTCTTGGTCGATGAGGTCGTCCAGTTGGAGCGGGTGGCCGACGCGCATGTAGCTATTGACCCGCAATCCCCCGGTGTGACGGCGACGGTGGCGGATGAATTGAGCACCCCATTGGGCCAGCGGCACGACTGGTCTGCCGGTGGCGAGCGCGATCCGAGCAGCGCCGGTTTTGCCGGTCATGGGCCACCCCAAAGGATCGTAGGTCAGGGTGCCCTCTGGGAAGATGACCACGCATTTACCATCTTCAATGGCTTGGACGGCGTCGTGGTAGGCCGCTACTGCGCGCGACGTACCGCGGTGGACAGGGATCTGGCCGGCGCCGCGCATGAAGGGACCCAGCAGTGGTGCCCGAAAAAGCGATTCCTTAGCCAGGAAGTACGGCGGATAACCGTGGTCGAATAAGAACCGGGCGACAGCAAGTGGGTCCGCTTGGGAGATGTGGTTGGCACAGACGAGGAATCCTCCTCGTTCAGGCAGCTTGTCCGCTCCCTCCCAGCGGTCCTTGGTGCAAGCATGAATGCTGTTGCGGACGAGGAACATTCCGAAGCGGTAGGTCGAGGACAGACCATCCTGCTGCGGCTTGTAAACCGTCAACGGGCTCCTCCTGGCGGGACGGCACGATGAGCCGTCGGAATTCGTCGCGCCCGACCCGATGCCGGGGCAGATCAGGTGTCAGAATCCCACGGCAGGCCCGCCCCCAGGGAATCCGGTGCTCGTCTCCACCCCACCAGCGCGCCCTGACAGAGAGCATCAGCGCACGTCACAGGCATGGACGATGGTTCAGAACATCTCAACTTCGGGGGTCGCGATTCGAACGCAGAGCATGCCGGTCATCGCAGCCATGACTCAGCGTCATCACGGAGCACCGACGAGTGCCGCGCCCCCGCATGAGGGTGCGGCACTCGCCACGCCAGCAACTCCGGCAGCTGGGGCATCGACCGTCACGACGGATACTCCATCGCGGCAGTAGCGCCTGAGGTCAAGCGGACTTCTTGGTGCGCTTGGATTTAGCTGCGGCGATGGCAGCCTGCGCCGCAGCGCGTACTTCCGCTGCCGTTCCTGCTGCGGCACGTGCTGCAGCGGGCCCAGACTCGGGCAGGGTCGCCGGTTCTGCGACGTACATCTTGAAAGCGGTTCCGGGACGGAACTTGGGCACCGCAGTGGATTCGATCCGTACCGACTGCCCCGTCCTCGGGTTCCGGCCGGTGCGTGCCGCGCGGTCTGCGCGTTCGAACGTCCCGAAGCCGGTGATACCGACCTTCCCGCCGCGAGCAACCTCGCGGATGATGATGTCGAAGATGGCCTCGATGGCTTCGGCGGCCTGCTTCTTCCCCCCAAGTCGACTCTCAAGAGCGTCGACCAGATCAGCCTTGTTCACGTTCTTCCTCTCCCTCCAGAGATGTGGCCCGACCGGCATGCCGATCACGCTGCTGTGGCAAGAGCACCGTGCCCCCCCACGTCCATGTGCACGTCACCGGTCGAGCAATGAGGGACCCTGCCGGTGGCGTTCCGTTGACGGTTCTCTGCCGGGCGGGACCGACGTAGGGTCGCTACGCCTGGCCACACCCACAGAGGACTGTGTCGTCCTGTACTTCTGGTGACCCGTCCAAATACAGAGGAGTCGCCCCCCTTATCGGCCGAGGTCGCAAGAACCACAGTGGAACCCGGCTGATCACCACCGACAGGGTCGACGACGATCGCAAGGTCAGACTCGAATCTGTGGCATCTGCGCTGCTCACGTCGTTTTGGGCAGCACATCAACCACCCACGGGACGCCTTTGGCCGTGATGATCCCGAGCGGTGTTGCGCGGCTCAGGATCTCATGAAAACAACGATGCTCCTCTCACCTCTCGACCGAGCGGACCCCCTGAACGACCGGTCGGAAGGCAGGTCGGAGCGCTTCGAAGGCCTCAATGCGGTCCTGGTGTTGCAGGGTCAGGGCGATGTCGTCGAGTCCTTCCAACAGCCGCCACCGGACGTGGTCATCAACCTGGAAGGGCACGGTGATTTCTGCGCAATTGATCTCGCGCGCAATCAGATCAACGGTGACTTCCAACCCAGGGCGTTGCTCCACGGCGGCCATCAGACGCTCGCCATCGGCAGCGCTAACGTGAGCGGCAAGGAGACCGGCTTTGCCCGAGTTGCCCCGGAAAATATCGGCAAAACGCGGACTGATCACCACCCGAAATCCGTGATCCTGCAAGGCCCACACTGCGTGTTCTCGGGAACTGCCCGTCCCAAAGTCAGAACCGGCGATGAGGACCGAGGCCGCCGCATAGGCGGGCTTGTTGAGAACGAAGTCCGGTTCGGTGCGCCACGCCGCGAACAGGCCGTCCTCGAAACCGGTGCGGGTGACCCGTTTGAGGTACGAGGCGGGGATGATCTGGTCGGTGTCCACATTGCTGCGGCGCAGTGGCGCTGCAATTCCGGTGTGGGTGGTGAACTTCTCCACAGCGTCCTCCTCGGACAGGGTCGCATCTGCGGGAAACCGCCGGATCGGGTACGGCGGGTCGGTGATAGCTGGTCGGGCGGTCTATCGGGGCGCTGCTGGTCAGTCCAGGTCGGCGGGTGCGGCGAGCCGCCCGAGGACAGCAGTGGCTGCGGCAACCTGCGGGCCGACCAGGTGGGTACGCCCCTTCGGGCCCTGTCGACCCTCGAAGTTGCGGTTGGACGTCGAGGCACTGCGCTGTCCGGGAGCAAGCTGGTCCGGGTTCATGCCCAGACACAGAGAACATCCAGGCAGCCGCCATTGCCCACCAGCCGCGAGGATGGTCTCGTGCAAGCCTTCCGCTTCAGCTTGCGCCCGAACCTGGGCCGACCCAGGGACCACGAGTAATTGCGTCTGAGGCGCAACCTGTCGCCCGTGGAGGATGTCGGCGACAAGACGGAGGTCTTCGATCCGCCCATTGGTGCAAGAGCCCACAAAGACCGTGTCAATGGTGATGTCACGCAAAGCTGTGCCTGGAGTCAGTCCCATGTAGTCCAAGGCGGCTCGGGCAGCGGCTGCCTCCTGAGGCTCTGCGATCCGGTCTGGATCTGGAACCACCGCATCTAGCGAAGCCCCTTGAGCAGGATTGGTTCCCCAGGTCACATAGGGGGTGAGCGTGGACACATCGAGATGGACTTCACGGTCGTACGTTGCCCCGGGGTCGCTAGCGAGGCTTCGCCACGAAGCTATCGCCGCATCCCAGGCCGCACCGACCGGGGCATGGGGACGACCGCGCAGATAAGCGAAGGTGGTCTCGTCGGGGGCGATCATGCCGGCCCGCGCCCCAGCCTCGATGCTCATATTGCAGATCGTCATCCGGGCTTCCATCGACATGGACTCCACCGCACCACCACGGTATTCCAGGACGTATCCCTGCCCTCCCCCGGTACCGATCTTGGCGATGACAGCAAGAATGATGTCCTTGCTGGTCACTGCCTCAGGAATGACACCTTCAAGATGAATCGCCATGGTCTTGAATGGGGCCAGTGGCAGCGTTTGAGTCGCCATGACATGTTCGACCTCGCTGGTCCCGATCCCGAATGCCAGCGCCCCAAATGCGCCATGGGTGGAGGTGTGACTATCGCCACAGACGATGGTCATCCCCGGTTGAGTCAGGCCAAGTTCGGGGCTGATGATGTGCACGATCCCCTGGTGAGGGTCACCCATCGGAAAGAGCTGGACACCGAATTCTGCGCAATTCGCCCGCAGGGTCTCCACTTGAACCTTGCTGGTGGGATCCGCAATTGGGCCAGGAAGAGTGGGGACATTGTGATCCTCGGTGGCCACAGTGAGATCCGGACGGCGCAGGCGGCGTCCGGATAAACGCAATCCGTCGAAGGCCTGCGGACTGGTGACCTCGTGCAGAAGATGCAGGTCGATGTAAAGCAGGTCAGGTTCGCCGCTGGCAGAGCGGACCACATGGTCAGCCCACACCTTCTGGGCAAGGGTCGCGGGCACCGTCTGCCCTGGTGGCGAGGCCACAACCGTGGATGTGCCGGGAGGAATCATGGAGCCCATCGCACTTCCCCTATCTTGAGACGATCGTCTCAGTATTCAACACGGAGCCCGTGCCACCCACTTTGCGACCCAAGCCAGCTCGCGTTCAAGATGTGGTGGGCTTGCGTCTCAGGACGTGGGACCGCCACACTGGCACCATGGAAAGTTCCAGTGGGGTCGGAGTCCTAGACAAAGCCGCTATCGTGCTTGGCGCACTTGAAGCCGGGCCGTCGACGCTGGCACAACTGGTTGCCAGTACCGGACTGGCGCGACCCACAGCCCATCGTCTGGCCGTCGCGCTGGAGCATCACCGCCTGGTCTCTCGCGACATGCAAGGACGATTCATCCTCGGTCCGAGATTGGCCGAGCTGGCCTCAGCGGCCGGCGAAGACCGGCTGCTGGCTGCGGCTGGCGCGGTCCTGGGAGCATTGCGTGACCACACCCATGAATCGGCGCAGCTCTTCCGTCGACAAGGAGACATGCGCATCTGTGTCGCAGCAGCCGAGCGACCCATGGGGCTACGGGACTCAATCCCTGTAGGCGCCACGCTGTCCATGCTCGCCGGTTCGGCCGCACAGGTACTGCTTGCTTGGGAAGAGCCCGACCGCCTCCACCGAGGCCTGCAAGGCGCCGAGTTCACCGCGACCACCCTTTCCGGGGTACGCCGCCGAGGTTGGGCGCAGAGCGTCGGTGAACGAGAGCCAGGTGTCGCCTCGGTGTCTGCCCCCGTGCGTAACCCCGCAGGCCGAGTCATCGCAGCCGTCTCCATCTCCGGCCCGATAGAACGCATCTCACGACAGCCTGGGCGACTTCATGCCGCCACCGTGGTTGCGGGAGCCAACAAACTCACTGAAGTCCTCGCCCGGGCGCACGCCCAGCAGCAGGCGGCACAGGAAGCGGCCGCAGCCCGCCGCTGACCGCAATGGCGATGCCCTAGGCGACAAGGCAGCCGGGGCATCGCCAGCCCAGGCACACTGATATGGCCCGCCACTCAGCAGGAATGTGGCGTCAAGAAATATCTTTTCAGAGGGCACAAAAAAGACCCCCTAATTAATTAGGGGGTCTTTTTCATGGTAGCCCCGACCGGATTCGAACCGGCGCTACCGCCTTGAGAGGGCGGCGTGCTAGGCCACTACACAACGGGGCCATCTACCACTTTTTTGAGTGATCATGTTGCCGAGGCAACAGGAAAAACCTTACCTTTTAGAGGAGATTTTTCCTAATCGGCATCGTGGTTATGAACTCCACGTGGCAGCCGATCACCACCTTGCGGTGGTTGGCTGGGGTACCAGGACTCGAACCTAGACTAACTGAACCAGAATCAGTCGTGCTGCCAATTACACCATACCCCATAGAGCATCACACCCTGCCCATGGTGATCATGAGCGGCGTGTGATCCGGAAAAGAACTCTAGCCGGATGAGGTCGTCTTACCCAAATCAGGGTGGCCACTGGACTTTCGGCAGGCCATTGCGCTCCGGGAGAAGGCCACCGCATCCGCCGTCACTCCTGTCGTCCACTGACCCCCATACTTAAGCCACTCCCCCCGCCTTCTCGCCCGCGGCTGCCCGGGCTGCACCATCCGCCATGAAGATTCACTCCCGGGATCACTGACCATGCCCCTCAGCTGCGACCAGGCGGGCAACGGTCAACAACGCAGGCAGTAGACTTCTGGCCCATGAGCGAGACAGGGGCCCCGGCAGGCGATTTCGTTCGCGAGCAGATCCGTCGCGACAACCAGGCCCAGACCTTCGGTGGTCGCGTCCAAACCCGGTTCCCTCCTGAACCGAACGGCTACCTGCACATTGGGCACGCCAAGGCGATCTGCGCCGACTTCGGTATTGCCCAGGAGTTCGGCGGCTCCTGCTTCCTGCGGTTTGACGACACCAACCCCGACACCGAGGACACCGAGTACGTCGACTCCATCATCCAAGACATTAGTTGGCTTGGTTTTCCCCCACCGCAACCGGTGCTCTTCGCCTCTGACTACTTCGAACAGCTCTACACCTGGGCCGAATACCTGATCCAACAGGGCAAGGCGTACGTCGATGATCAGGACCCCGAAACCATCTCCGCGCAACGCGGAGGTTTTGGCAAGCCAGGCATTGACAGTCCCTATCGGGATCGTTCCGTCGAAGAGAACCTCGATCTCTTCCGTCAGATGCGCCACGGCGCGTTCCCTGATGGGTCCCGTGTGCTGCGCGCCAAGATCGATATGCAGCACGAGAACATGCAGATGCGTGACCCGATCATGTATCGCATCCGGCATGCTCATCACCACCGCACCGGCGACACATGGTGTCTTTACCCGACGTACGACTGGGCCCACGGCCAATCCGACGCCATCGAAGGTGTGACCCACTCGCTGTGCACCCTGGAGTTCGACAGCCATCGTCCCTTGTACGACTGGTTCCTCGCGCAGCTCCCGTTGGAGGGCCCGGCACCTCGGCAGACCGAGTTCGCACGCCTCGCCGTCACCTACCTGATCACCAGTAAGCGCACCATGCTGCAGTTAGTCACCAGCGGAACCGTCGATGGATGGGATGACCCGCGCATGCCTACTGTCGCGGGGATGCGGCGTCGCGGCTATCCCGCCCCAGCGATCCGGGACTTCTGCTCATATGTGGGGCTGACTCGCACCAACAGTCGCCACGACATCGAGCTACTCGAGTCCTTCGTCCGCCGGGAACTCAACACCAGCAGCCAACGCAGGATGGCCGTGCTTCGACCTCTCAAGCTGGTGCTCGAAGGATGGCCACGTCAGGCCGATGGCAGCCCGGTGGTCGAGTGGTTTGAGGTCGCTAACAACCCCGAAAACGAGGCTGATGGCGTCCGACAGGTCCCGTTCACCGGTGAACTATGGATCGAACAGGACGACTTCGCCGAGGTTCCCCCGCCGAAATTCTTCCGGCTCTCCCCCGGACGCGAAGTTCGACTTCGGGGGGCCTACCTAGTCACCTGCACCGAGGTCATCAAGGATGACGAGGGACAGGTTGTTGAAGTGCGCGCGTCGTACGATCCGGACTCCCGTGGCGGGACCGCCCCTGATGGGCGAAAAGTGAAATCGACCATGCATTGGGTGTCCGCCCCCCATGCGGCTGACGCGTCAGTGGCTCTCTACGAACGACTCTTCACCCACCCGATCCCTGGCGAGCGCACGGGGAACGTGATGGATGACATCGACCCACACAGCAAGATCGTGCTCACCGAGTGCAAGGCTGAACCCGCCTTGGCTGAGACCGCACCTGGCGTAGTGGTCCAGTTTGAGCGGCTCGGTTATTTCGCCTTGGATCCGCAGCAGCCCCTGCTGTTCCACCGCACGGTGGGTTTGAAGGACGAATGGGCGGCGATCCAGAAAAAGGCTCAACGCGCCTGACCTTCCGCGCTGACCCGCAGGGCGGCCCTGCGGGTCAGCGGAAAGCTCCTAGCCGATCAGCACGTCGTGCGCAGCGCCTGCAACCGGCGGAGGGTGGCTCCTCGGCCGAGTACCTCCATCGATTCAAACAGCGGTGGAGATACCCGCCGCCCGGACACCGCTACCCGTAGCGGGCCGAAGGCGAATTTTGGCTTGAGTCCTAGCCCAGTGACCAGCGCCGCACGCAGTGTTTCTTCGATGCGGTCATGAGTCCAGCTGCCCTGCACCTGGCCCAGATCTACGTTCTCGTCGTCGGGGAGGGCCGTCAATGCCTCGATCGCAGCGTCGAGCACTCCGGCGGGGTCCGGGGCGTTCTTGGCTGTCAGCGACGCGCGTGCGTCGTCCTCGACTACTAGGTCTGCATCGGGCACGAAGAACGGTCGGAGTTGGTCCGGAGCATCGGCCAGTGTCACCAGTCGGGGTTGGATGAGGGCGGCGAGGCTCTTCAGTCGAGCTACCTCACCCAGGCTGGGTGAGGGCCCGAAGAGACCGTCAGCCTGAAGGTAGGGAATCAGCCTGGCGGTGAGTTCTTCGACGCTCAGATCCCGCACATACATGCCGTTGAGCCAGTCCAGTTTACCCAGGTCGAAGATCGGGCCCACTGGGTTGACTTTGGACCAATCAAAGTCACGGCTGAATTCATCGAGAGAGAAGATTTCTACGTCCTTGCCGTCGGCATCCTTGGCCGGCGGGTAAGCCAGCAGCGCCAGGAAGTTCACCAAAGCTTCTGGCAAATAGCCACGCTCACGAAACCAGGTCAATCGGGCGGCTGGGTTCTTCCGTTTGGAAATCTTGGATTTGTCGGTATTGCGCAACAACGGCATGTGCGCAAACACCGGCGGGGTGAGACCCAACCAGCGATACAGCAACAGATGTTTCGGGGTGGAGCTGATCCATTCCTCGCCCCGCACCACATGAGTGACGCCCATCTCGTGATCATCGACCACGACCGCCAGGTGATACGTCGGGAAACCATCCGCCTTGAGGATCACCTGATCGTCTGGTCGCGGCGCCTGGACCGTCCCTCGGATCAGATCAGTGAAGGTCAACGGGACCTCATCTGGAATCAGCATCCGCACGACCGGTGTCTCCTGGAAGCCAGGAAGTGTGGCGCGTTCCTCGCGAGTCATTCCATAACACAGCCGGTCATACCCCGTCACTGGCGACTTAGAACGTTGCTGCTCCTCCCGCATCGCAGACAATCGCTCCGGGCTACACCAGCAGTGGTATGCATGCCCCTGCGCGATCAGCTTCTCGACGTACGGCTGGTACGTCGTCAACCGCTCGCTCTGTCGGTATGGCGCGAACGGACCGCCCCGATCCGGTCCCTCGTCCCAGTCCAAGCCCAGCCACGACAAGGTGTCATACAACTGCTGCTCCGAATCGGCCCGGAACCGGGTCCGATCGGTGTCCTCCACCCGCAGCAGGAAAACCCCCTGCTGTTGTCGAGCGAAGGCCAGGTTGAACAAGGCCATGTACGCCGTCCCCACATGGGGATCACCGGTCGGCGACGGCGCCACACGAAGACGAGGGACCACAGGACTGGAGAAGGATGCGCTGCTCATGATGACTCCCAGCCTAGCGACCCCCACCACACCTGCTCAGCGACGGACAAACGGATTAGCCAAGGTGCCGATCCCTTCGATATCCACCTCAACGCGCTGACCCGCAGCCACCGGCCCTACGCCCTGCGGAGTTCCAGTCAAAATCACGTCACCAGGCAACAACGTAAAGGCCCGAGAGACGTACGAGACGATCTGCGCTACTGAATGCACCATCGACGCCGTCGTATCCTCTTGGACGGTCCGCCCCTCCAGGCGCGTGCGGAGTTCAAGGTCAGCCGGGTCCACTTCCGTTTCGATCCACGGCCCCAACGGACAGAAGGTGTCGCATCCCTTGGCCCGCGCCCACTGCCCGTCTCCGGCCTGCAGATCCCGAGCAGTCACGTCGTTAGCGCAGGTATACCCGAAGATCACCGCAGGCACCTGATCCACCGGGACGTCCTTACACATCCGGCCTATCACGACGGCCAGCTCTCCCTCATAGTGCACCTCATGGGCAAAATCAGGGATCACGACCGGATCGTCCGGACCACACACCGCGGTGTTGGGCACCAGGAACAACAACGGCTCGCTCGGCGCCTGCGCCCCCATCTCAGCGGCGTGCGCCACATAATTGCGTCCCACCCCGATGACTTTGCTCCGGGGGATCACCGGAGCCAACAAACGCACCTGCGACAACTCATGCCGCACCCCCGTGGCCGTCACCTTCGAATACAGCGGGTCGCCACCCACTTGGGCAATCCACGTGGGCTCACCGTCCTCACTCATCACCACGCCGTACGAAGGTTCATCGTCGACGACATATCGGGCGATCTTCATGGGCTTTCCTCCTCCGACCGGCGCAGGCACGCCAGCCATCGCTGTCCGTCCAGCACGTTAGTCGAACCTTCCGCCCACGCAGACGCACCCACGGTCGCTCAGCAGGTCACCACCGCCGCGCGCCGAGCCTGAGATAGCGCCTCAAAGGTGGCCTCCGGGGTCGCTGGCAACGCCAGCGGCTGATCCCGACCCAACGGCCCAAACGCTGCACACGCCTGCCGGATCGCCTCCCGTACGCTGATCGCCAAGGTCAACGGCGGTTCACCGATCGCTTTCGATCCATACACCACTCCGGTCTCCGTGGCGCGGTCCACCAACTCCACCGTGAACTGTTCCGGAAGGTCACCGATGCTGGGCACCTTGTAGATGCTCAACCCCGCGGACGCCAACCTGCCCCGCCCCGGCCCGTCGCTCTCGTCCCAGCACAACCGCTCCATGGTCATCCACCCCATCCCCTGAATAAACCCACCTTCGATCTGCCCACGATCAATCAACGGAGACAATGAATCACCCACGTCATGCAGGATGTCCACCCGCAGCACCCGACAGGCCCCGGTGAATCCATCCACTTCCACCTCCGAACACGCCGCGCCATAACTGAAATATTTGAACGGCGACCCCGTCATCGTGTTCTGATCCCAGTGCAAACCCTCCGTGCGATAAAAACCCGCCGCCCACAACTGGACCCGCTGCAGATAGGCCTGCCCCACCACGTCGGCGAAGGACAACTCTCGATGGTCGGTGCCCGTCAAGGAGACCCGCCCCTGCCTGAACTGCACACTCGCCGACGGCACCAGAGCCGCATCGTCACCCGCCAACAGGCGCGCCGCCACCGGCGCTAATCGCTCCCGAATCTGATCACAGGCGTCTTTGACCGCAGCACCATTCAAATCCGCACCACTGGACGCCGCGGTCGCCGACGTGTTCGGCACCTTGTCCGTTCGGGTAGGAGCGAGACGCACCGCCGTCAACGGCACCCCCAACGCTGACGCGGCGATCTGCACCATCTTGGTGTGCAGCCCCTGACCCATCTCACAGCCACCATGGCTGATCAACACCGACCCGTCCCGATAGACCTGGACCAGCGCACCGGCCTGATTGAACGGGGTGAAATTAAACGAAATCCCAAACTTCTGAGGGGTCATTGCCAATGCTCGTCGGCGGTGCGGATGAGAGGCGTTGAACTCCTCAATCTGCCGGGACCTCTCCGCATATGCGCAGCGCTGCGCTAATTGGTCCCAGATGTCCCGCATACGTTCTGGATGACGCACCAGTTGCCCGTAGGGGGTGCACTGCCCCTCGGCGTACATGTTGCGCCGACGCAGCGCCTCCGGGGACCACCCCAACTGTGGAGCGCACCGACCCATCACATCCTCGATGAGGATCATCCCCTGCGGGCCGCCGAAGCCACGGAAGGCTGTCTGCGAGGTCTTATGGGTCTGCACGATCTGCCCGGTCACCTCCACATGCGGCAGAAAGTAGGCGTTATCCACATGGCACAACGCCCGCGCTAGCACTGGCTCCGACAGATCCAAACTCCATCCGCCGTCAGCAGTCATCGTGGCCACCACAGCGACCACGTGCCCCTCGTTATCGAACCCTGCCGTCCACTCGGCCAAGAATGGATGCCGTTTCCCCGTCATCGACATATCCAACTGGCGATCCAACCGGACCTGGACGGCCCGTCCGGTCAGCACCGCCCCCAAAGCTGCCACCGCGGCATAACCATGCGGCTGGAATTCCTTGCCGCCAAATCCCCCACCCATCCGCAGACATTGCACCGTGATCGCGTGCGATGGCAGACCCAACACATGCGCAGCGATCTCCTGCGTCTCGGTCGGATGTTGCGTGCTGGAATGGATCAGCACCTGACCAGACTCATCGACCACGGCCACGGCAACCTGGGTCTCGAGATAGATGTGCTCCTGCCCGCCGATCTCGGTCCGCCCAGAGAAGACATGGGCTGCGCTGGCCAGGGCTTCGTGCGGATCGCCCCGACGTAACACCGGTCGGCCCCCCAGAAAACTCTGTGCTGCCAGCGCCTCCTCAATGGTGACCACCGCAGGCAATGGTTCAACCTCGACCACCACCCGGCGAGCAGCCTGACGAGCCTGCTGTCGGCTCTCCGCCAGCACCCAGGCCACGCATTGCCCGTAAAACATCACTTCAGAGGGAAACAATGGCTCGTCATGACGGACCCCGGAGTCGTTGACTCCCGGAACGTCCGCTGCGGTCAAGACTCGGACCACGCCGGGACTGGCCAGCGCTGCGGACAGCTCCATCCGGATCACTCGGGCATGCGCCTGGTTCACCTGTACGGGGTAGGCGTGCAGCATCCCCGGGAACCGACCACTCATGTCGTCGGTAAATAACGCTGTCCCGGTGACATGACCCATGGCGTCGATATGGGTGACGGGCAACCCCACGGGGCCACCCTCGGGGCGCTCGGCCAGGTCACTCACCGGGCCACCTCCTGTTCGGTCAGATCGGCTTCCAACCGCAGCAACGACTGTTCCAGCATCGCCACTCGGTACGCCGCCGAGGCTCGTACGTCGCTCATCGGGGTGCCGGTGGCGGCGAGGATCGCGGCAGCATGTCGCACGGTTTCCGGTGTCCAGTCCCGGCCGATTAATGCTTCTTCACAGGCCAGAGCACGTAATGGGGTGGCTGCAATCCCGCCGAGGCCGATGGTCACCGCCCGGACGATGTCTGGCCCTGCCCCTTCGCCCGGAGCCGGACCAATATCCAGAGCAAAGGCCACCGCCACACTGGAGATATCGTCCTGCCGCCGGTGCGCGATTTTGTGGAAGGCGACCTGCGGGGCCAATGGCAGCGGTATCCGAATAGCGCGGATCAACTCATCGGGTCGTCGTACTGTCTGGCGATACCCGGTGAAGTACGACGCCAGATCAACCTCCCGGTCAATCGGTTCACGGCCCGGATCATCACGATCGAGGCTGCTCAATACCACGCGTGCCCGCAAAGCTAGCAACGCTGGTGCACAGTCCCCGATGGGAGAAGCTGTGCCGAGGTTGCCGCCGATGGTCGCGGAGCGGCGTACCAGCGGGCTAGCGAATTGAGGGAATAGCGCATCCAGGAGCGGGACTGCGCCGTTCAAGCCACGGGACACCTCATCGATGGTCAAAGCGGCCCCGATCTCTATGTGATCAGTGCCCACCCGCAGAGTCCGTAGCTCCGGGAGCGCGTCTACCGCAACCAGGCACGCGGGCCGTTCATCACGCACGTTTCGAGCGACCGCCAGATCAGTCCCCCCAGCCAACGGGACCGCCCCAGCACGAGACCCCAACAGGTGCAGAGCCTCGGCCAACGAAGCCGGCCGGACCAGTTCCCCGTCTGGACCATCCACCCAGGTCGGACGGGCAGGGTTGGTCAACCGACGCAGTCGCGCAATCCAGATATCGTCGGGTTCTGGAAAGCCCATCGAGCGGGCAGCCTCCACGATGGGCCGGTATCCGGTGCAGCGGCAGAGGTTGCCACTCAGAGCGTGCAGATCCACGCCATTGGCATGGTGGTGCTGTCCAGCACTGCGGTCAGGTCGGTAATACTCACCGGCAAGACTGGTGACGAATCCTGGTGTGCAAAAACCGCACTGGCTGGCACCACCACGAGCCATGGCATCGTGGACTGGGTGGGGACGCTCAGGGTCGCCCAGCCCAGCTGTGGTGACCACCTCCGTGCCGTCCAGCGCCGCGATATAGGTCAGGCAGGCGTTGATCGCCTCCAAGCGACTGCCTCGCCCATCCGGTCGGACCCTCAGAACGGCACAGGCCCCGCACTCGCCCTCGGCGCACCCTTCCTTCACCTGGATGAGGCCCGTGTCGCGGAGCCATTCCAACAGAGTGGTGTGTGGGCCGACCTCGGCGTGGTGCGTGATGCCGTCGACAGTGATCTGGAGTTGCGTCATCGATCCTCCACCATGTCCGCTGCCGCTGCCGGACGGCCGACGAACCGCCCAGCGCATGGTTGTCACCCCACCGGGGCGGACCGCCGGTTATCCATGCCAACGACGATCCACGGAACTGTCCTGACAGTATGGCTGACTCCGCGTGAAGTTCAAGACGAATGGACCAACACGGCACCAGCAGTAGGCTGACCTGTCGTGGATGAGCTCGGGTACGACGACTGGCGCTCCCGCGAGCGCGACCACCATCAGAGAGTGGACGCCCTGACCGCTGGGCATCTCGACCGCAGGAACCACGGCCGTCACCACCCCGTCGAAGACTTCTTGTGGGTCTACTACACGCTTCGTCCCGGGCAGTTACGACGCTGGCACCCCGGAGCCGGAACTCTTCTCCTCGATGACCACGCCCCACGTGGACGTCGCACCTGGCGTCATTACCACCACGATGATCAGGGCACCAGTGTTGACGTGGAGAGCTTCCGGCGTGATCGCGCCGATCTCCTGCACCGCATCCACGGCCTGCTCACCGCGACCGCCGCGCGGCCAGGTCGATTCAGCTGTTACTGCCTCCACGAATGGGCCATGGTCTATCACGCTGACCCCAGCACTCGGCGTCATGAGCAGTTGCCGTTACGGCTCGGTCGAGAAGGCACCGACGCCGTGGTCGATGCCGCTACGCTGCGGTGCAGTCACGTCGACGCCTACCGTTTTTTCACCCCGGCAGCCCGAGACCTCAACACGCTGCACCCCAGCCGAGACACCCAGATTGACCACGAACAACCCGGCTGCCTGCACGCCACCATGGACCTCTACCAATGGGCCTATCGGCTTGCCCCGGCCATCCCCAGCAGCCTGACCTTGGACTGCCTCGACCTCGCCCACGACGCACGGCGCCTGGACATGGCCGGATCGCCGTACGACGTACGCGCCTGGGGCATCCAGCCCATCCTGGTGGAAACCGACGAGGGGCGCGCCGCCTTCGCTTCCGCGCAGCAGGACATCGCTCGCCGCGGCGCTGAGCTTCGCGCCCGGCTCATCCGCGCCTGCGATGCGCTGCTCACGGTGAGCTGAGCTAGATCGGCCAGCAGGATCTCGTCGGGAGGAGGCCATGCTGGCCTGCCTCCCGACACCTGCCTCCGGTCTTAAACCAGGCGCGTCATCCAGCCTCGGGTGTCTTCCACTCGCCCGTACTGGATGTCCAGCAGCATGCTGCGCAGTCGGGCTGTGACCTCGCCCATCTCATCGCCGGCCCCGGCTGGACGGTGATCACACGAACCGCCTTCCCAGCGCAACTCACCGACTGGCGTGATGACGGCAGCGGTGCCGCAGGCGAAAATCTCGGTGATCTCCCCTGACGCAGCGCCGTCCTTCCACTCTTGGATGGCGATTCGGCGTTCCTGGGGGGTCAAGCCCATCTCTGCGGCCAACTCCAAGATAGAGCGGCGAGTCACCCCAGGGAGGATGCTGCCGGTCAACTCCGGGGTCACGATTCGCCCGTCTCGATACACCAGGAACAGGTTCATGCCACCGAGTTCTTCGATGTACTCATGGGTCGCCGAATCCAGGAACACAGCCTGGTCACAGTGGTTTTGGATGCCTTCCAGCTGCCCCGCCAACGAGCTGGCGTAGTTACCACCGCATTTCGCGGCGCCGGTCCCGCCGGCACCGGCGCGCGCATACTGCGTGGAGACCCACAGGTTGACTGGAGTGACGCCGCGGGAGAAATAGGCACCCGCTGGAGACGCGATCACGGCGTACGTGACCTCATGAGAGGGGCGCACCCCCAGGAAAGCCTCGGAGGCATACATGAACGGTCGCAGGTACAAGCTGGTCTCACCAGTGCCGTACGCCGGAACCCAGGCCTGATCCGCCGCAACTAGGGCCCGCAATGAGGTCAGGAAATCCTCGACCGGCAACGGCGGTAACGCCAACCGTTGCGCGCTGTGCTGTAGCCGTTCCCCGTTGGCTTCTGGCCGGAAGGTCCACACCGACCCGTCCTCGTGCCGGTATGCCTTCAACCCTTCAAAGACCTCTTGGGCGTAGTGCAGCACCGCAGCGGCAGGATCAATCTGGAGTGGACCGTAGGGCTCGATCCGGGCATCGTGCCAGCCCTCCGCTACGGTCCACCGGGCGACCGCCATGTGGTCGGTGAAATGTTTGCCGAACCCGGGGTTCGCCAAGATCGCTGCCCGGTCGCTCTCGCCGGTGGCAACGGCCCCTGCGCGCAGGGGGAAGGTCAACGTCATGTCGTCATTCCTCACGGATGCTCGGACGAGGCGGCGACCGCCGTCGACGTCCTGAAAATGTCCTTGCACGGACCGGTCTGTGTGGCACCTTACTCGCGGGCCACTGCTGGGTTCAGCGGTTCGACATATGTCGCTGAC
Source organism: Austwickia sp. TVS 96-490-7B (assembly GCF_019331795.1). Taxonomy (GTDB): domain Bacteria; phylum Actinomycetota; class Actinomycetes; order Actinomycetales; family Dermatophilaceae; genus Austwickia. The sequence continues at coordinate 312,491 of NZ_JAHPZL010000007.1, read as the reverse complement.
CTGAGCGAACCACGCAGTCGTTCAAGCCAATCGCTCAGCGATCGATGCACCGATCTGCGCAGTGGTGCGAGGCTCGGTCAGGCTTGCTCGAACGGCCAGGTCGGCAGCCACCGCAGCTTCCACCCGTGCCGCGGCATCGGCGTACCCCAGCTCCGCCAACATCAACCCGGCGGACAAGATGGCGGCCGTGGGATCGGCTTTGTGCTGCCCTGCGATATCCGGAGCAGACCCGTGGACCGGTTCAAACATGCCTGGGGTGCCTTGTCCCGGACTGAGATTGGCGCTAGCGGCTAGACCGATCCCCCCGACGATCGCACCGGCAAGATCGGTGATGATGTCTCCGAAAAGGTTGTCAGTGACGATCACGTCGAAGCGGCCCGGATCGGCGACCATCGCAATGGTCGCCGCATCGACATGGAGATAGTCACAGCTCACCTCAGGGAACTGCGACCCTACGTCCGCTACCGTACGCCGCCACAGATCCCCGGCGAAGGTGAGCACATTGTGCTTGTGCACCAAGGTCAGTGTCTGACGAGGTCGGGACCGGGCCACCTCGAAGGCATACCGCACCACACGTTCCACCCCGAAGCGAGTATTCACTCCGGTCTCAGTCGCTACTTCCGCGGGAGTGCCCACCCGAAGCGCCCCGCCATTGCCGACGTATGGCCCTTCAGTGCCCTCTCGGACGACCACGAGGTCGATGCCGTGCGGCGCCACCCGCTGGTGGTCCAACGGTCCGGTGACGCCGGGATAGAGCCGGGCGGGACGTAGGTTGACGTAATGGTCCAGTCCGAATCGCAGAGCGAGGAGGAGCTGACGCTCAAGAATGCCGCTGGGCACTGTCGGGTCGCCGACGGCTCCGAGGAGAATCGCGTCGTGATGCCGCAACTCGGTCAATACTCCGGGCGGGAGCGCTTCTCCGGTGGCATGCCACCGACGCGCCCCTAGGTCATAGTCGGTCACGTTGATTCGTGGGCCGTCGCATCCGCTGAGCGCCTCGAGCACTATTCGTGCCTGATCAACCACTTCGGGGCCGATCCCATCCCCGGGGATACAGGCCAGGTCGATGCTGCGCATACCCTGTGGGTCCATAGTCGCGACGGTACCGCCCCGTCTTACCAATTGGGACCACCATCCCATATTTCAGAATCGCCTGAGATACCAGACGGGGCCGATCAATGGAGGTGAAACGTCCATCGACCGGCCCCATCAGCTTCGATCACCGGGAACTCGTCGTGCCCTCTGGCGCTGCTGTGTGAGGGTCTCGGGCTATCTGCACCAGCCCCGAACCTCGCCGAGTCACCAAATAACCTCGCCCATTTGACTGTCCAGGCTGGGGCTTGATCGCCGCCAACAAAGGCCCCTCGTCGCGGCTACCTCCGCCCACAAATCCGGGCGTCCCCAGATCCCGCATCCGCTGGATCACCGGGTCATACAACGACCGACCAGCGCCACCGCTCCGGCGAACAATCACCATATGCAGGCCTACGTCCTTGCCCTGCGCCAACAACTCCACCAACGGATGCAGCGGGTTGTCCATCGTCGCAACCAGGTCATAGTCATCAACCAAGATGAAGGCCTCCGGACCAGACCACCAGCTCCGATCACGCAACTGATCGGTCGTCACATCCGGGCCAGGAAGTCGACTGCGCAACAAGGCACCCAAGTCGCTCACCAACGGCCGCAAGGTATCTGCACTGGTCGCATACCCCGCCAAGTACTCCGGCGGGACGTGTCCCAGCATCGTGCGCCGATAATCCACGACCAAGAGCCGCACCTCTTTGGTGCTGCGGGAAGCCATCAATCCCGAAGCCACCACCCGCAAGAAGTTGGTCTTGCCCGATTCCTCGTCGGCGAAATAGAGGAAATGCGGATCGCTGTCGAAGTTGAGCAGCACCGGAGCCAGCGCCTCCTCGTTGATCCCCATCGGGATCCATCGAGCCGCGACCTTCGACTGGTCCACTTGCTGCTGCAACTCGCTGGCTGGCAGGTCGTTGGGCAACATCCGCACCGCGGGGGCCTGCGGCCCTCGCCACGCCCCGGACAACTCCCGCGCCATGTGGGAGAAACCCATCGGCAAACTGGACGGATCACCCTGAGAATCAATCCGCGGCAAGGCAAACAGGAAATGACGTTTGTACGGCGTCACACCGCGACCAGGTCGACTGACGGGCACCCCTTGCGCAAGTTTCCGGTCCACCTCCGATTCCTGCGGATCTCCCAGACGCAGCTCAAGACGCGTCCCCAAGACGTCTTTGAGTGCTGGCCGGATATCAGCCCACCGTCCTGTTCCGAGGATCACGTGCAAGCCATAGGCGAGCCCCTGAGTGGCCAATTGCGTGACCTTGGCTTCCAGCTCCTCAAACTCCTGCCGGAACACCCCCCACCCGTCGATCACGAGGAAGACGTCGCCGAAGGCATCCCCCTCTCCCGTTGCGTGCCGGGCACGATAGTCGGCCATCGACTCGACTCCGGTGGCGTGGAAAAGTCGCTCCCGGCTCTCAATGATCCCGGACATCTCGGCCAAGGTTCGCCGAATGCGATCCGGGTCAGCCTTCGGCGCAACGCTGCCCACATGGGGCAGATCCACCGCTGAAGCCAACGAGCCACCACCCAAGTCGATCACATAGATCTGCACCTCAGTGGGGGTGTGAGTGAGTGCCAATCCAGCGATCAGCGTCCTCAGCGCAGTGCTCTTACCGCTACGAGGACCACCGACGATGGCGACATGTCCCGCCGCCCCGGACAAGTCCAGCACGTAGGGATCACGACGCTGTTCGTAGGGGAGGTCGACCACGCCGACAGGCAACCGGAGACGGCCAGCGCCGGGCCACCCACCCGGGGTGACACCCCGTTCGGGGTCGTCCACCAATGGCGGCAACAGCATGTCCAAGGTAGGGGGCTCATCCAAGGGTGGCAGCCACACTTCGTGCGCCGGGTCGCCATGACCCGCAAGGCGCCCCACCACCGTGTCCAGCACCGACTCCATCGAGTCCTCATCGACCTCGACGACCGGCGCCTCCTCCACGACGTCAGCCTGCGGCAACGTACCCACGACGTCGGAGACGAAGGTCATGGGGGACAGTTGACCGAGAACCGCCCTCGCCTCAGCGCGTTCACGTGCCCCGGTATACGGACCCGAGACGTACGACGCCTTGAAACGAACCATCGTGGTGGTGTCGAACTTCAAGTACCCCGACCCAGGGATAGACGGCAGCTCATAAGCGTCAGCCACCCCCAGCACGGTGCGCGACTCCGCAGCGGAGAACGTCTTCAGACCAATGCGGTAAGACAGGTGGCTGTCCAAACCTCGCAGCCGGTTTTCTTCCAGGCGTTGGCTGGCCAGGAGCAGGTGGATGCCCAAGCTTCGACCCAACCGTCCGATCGCGACGAACAGTTCAGCGAAGTCCGGTTTCTGGGTCAGCATTTCAGAGAACTCATCGCAGATCACGAGCAGCGATGGCAACGGTGACAACGGGGCACCCTTGCTCCGGGCCCGCTCATAGTCACGAATATTCGCGAAGTTACCGGCATCTCGCAGCAGCTCCTGCCGCCGATTCATCTCACCGGAGAGTGCGTCGTACATGCGGTCAACCATGGCCAGATCGTCGGCAAGGTTGGTGATCACCGCCGCGGTGTGCGGCAACCCCTGCAATCCGGCGAAGGTAGCGCCACCTTTGAAGTCGATGAGGATCAGGTTGAGTTTGTCCGGCGAATGGCTAATCGCCAGGGCCAAGACCAAGGTCCGCAACAGCTCCGACTTACCAGAACCAGTAGCTCCAATGACCAACCCGTGGGGGCCCATCCCGCCCTGCGCGGACTCCTTAAGGTCCAGTTCGACGATCTCACCGGACGGACCCAAGCCGATAGGCACCCGCAAGAGGTCTCGGCTGGACCGAGGTTTCCACGCGGCGTCGGGTTCGATCAGAGCGGGGTCACCCACGCCAAGCATGTCCACCAGTTCAGCGGACACCTGAGTGGTCTCGGCGCCGTCCACGACAACCCCATCACCGAGCCGGTACGCCGCCATCCGTCGGGCAGTGGCCACGGCCTGAGCCAAGCTAATCCCATCCGGAACACCGAGGGACTCGGCATGTTCCCGCCCGGCGACCGATAACCGATCCCCGTCAATGGTGAGGTTCAACCCGCGACGGCCCACCCCGCTTGCCAGCGCCCCAGACAGGTCGAGCAGGGTCACCCCAGATAGACCTGTCGTGACAAACGACCCCTCGTCGAGGGTGACGTGACCTCCATCAATGACGATGAGGATGTGTCGCTGGTCCGGTTCCTCTTCTTCTTGGCGGCTGAATCGGGGACGGGAGGCCAGCTCATCACTGAGCCAGTGATCGATCTCCCCCAATGAGGACGACACCATCCGCAGCGACCCCAAGCTATCGGTCAGCCGGTCGTGTTGATTGTGCGGCAGCCATTTCAACCAATCCCAAGAGGCCCGAGCTGACCCGTCTACGGCGGCGGCCACCGCCAAGGTGTCCGGTCCATGGAAGGTCACCAGTTGCAAAACGATCGCCCGAGCCAGGGCTCGGGCCTGTTCCCGGTCACCAGCGATTCCCACAGCGGGGTAGGCCCGCAGGCGCGCGGAGACTGGGAGCCCATCGACGAGAGAGTGGGTACGCACAAATTGGCGCAACGCGACGGAACCGACCGGATCCAGCTCCTCCAAGGGGCCGGTCTGTGGAGCCCGCAGTCGTTGAGCGAGCCGTTGGGCTCCGACACCGATGCGGACCACGAGGGCGTCGTCGTCGTAACTGCGCCGTTCCCACATCCGCCTAGTCCCGACATAGGACCAGAGCAACTCCGGATGCGGGTGAGACCAAGCGAGTGCTTCCCGCTGGGCCTGCTTGGCTTTCTCGACCTGGGTGCGTTGACCATCAAGATAGGCCAGGTAGTCGTATCGGTCGGTGGTGAGCTGAGCTTTACCCCCGTTTTGCCCACGGTTGGACCCGATCATGCCCAGCGTCATCATGAGCATCATCGCGCCCATCATCAGCGAGGCAGGGTTCATCCCGCCGATCACGATGAACCCGACGACCATGAGCAACATCGCTCCAGGCATCAAGTAGGTCATCACGTTGACCGGCGCCGTTCGGGGAATATCCGGGGGTGATTCGACATGGATCTCCCCGGTGGGCATCTCCGGCGGCATCAAACGCGCTCGCCGGGCGAAGATCCTTGTACTCATGATTTCCGCGCCTTCCGGTCCTGTGTTCGGCCCCCGACAGGACCTTTGCCATAATGCCAGGTGACCACCCTGTGCCTGAAAGGCACTCGTCACCGCCCAGGGGATGCCATGACGACAGCCGCTTCACAAGTGCAGTCCAGGATCACGATCGTGGCTCCACGGACCCGCATTGACGTGGCCCTCCCACTCGACCTGACCGTTGGCGAGCTGCTTCCGGCCGTGTTGGAGATGGTAGGGGAACGAGAGGATCCGGGCACCGCACATGACGGGTGGGTGCTGGAGTTTGAGGATGGCCGTCGGATTGACAGCTCCCGCACCTTGCGCTCCCTCTCGGTGCTTGACGGGACATTGCTGCAGGTCAAGCCGCGCGGTGAGGTCACTTTGCCGGTGGTGTATGACGACGTCATTGACGCCATCGCCACGACAGTGCGAGACAGGCAAGATGAGCGGCCGATCCGATCGGTGACTGGTTCAGCGGTCGCTGGCACCATGCTGATTCTCAGCGCTCTGGTGCTCTTCTATCGAGGCCACCAAGTCGGCAACGCCGTCCTCGTGTTGGCCACCACCATCCTGACGTTGATCGCTGCGATCGCCATCTCCCGGGCCGGTGAGAAGCTGCTGGGGGTGACGTTGGCGACGGCCGGTGCGGTTCATGCCCTGGTGTGCGGTGTGGTCCTGATCCCTGGAAGCTACGGGTACCCCGGGGCTCTGCTGGGTTTCATGCTGGCAGTGGCGTATGTCGCCTGTTGTCTTCCGTTGATCCCTGCAGCAGTCGTGCCCTTATCAGCGGTAGGGATGTCGGCAATGATCGGCGCGCTGGGCGCCTTGGCAGGAGTATTGCTGCACGCTACGCCGCCCCAGGTGGCGGCTGGCGCTGGCTGCGCGGCCGTGGCCTCCTTGTCGGTGTTGCCCTGGGCAGTACTGCGGCTAGCTCAGTTACCCATGCCCGTGATTCCCCGAGACGCTGACGACATGCCAGACATTGATCGTGGTCTGGGCATCCCGGAGACCGTACGCCGAGCGGCCACGGCCCATGATTATTTCAATGGCCTGTCCATTGGAGCCGGGATCGCCGCTGGCTTGAGCACAGCTTTATTGATCAGCGCCCCGGGAACGGTGGCCCGCTGCCTGGGTGTGTTAATCGTGGCCATTCTGGTGATGCGGATCCGCCACGTCGGGCATCGCACCGCGCGGCTTGCCTTAGTGATCATGGCTTTAGTCGGGCTGGCCATCGGGGTCGTCCTGGCAGTCACGACGCAGAAGGATGCGCCGGTCACCGCGCTCTTCGCGGGGTTGTTTGTGGCAGGAGTCGCAGCGGTCGCTTCAACGATGCTGCCTCAGGCCGAAGCCAACCCCGTCACGGCTCGGGCTTTGGACCTTCTGGACGGTCTCCTCATCGTGGCATTGGTCCCACTGGCGGCAGGCGCGATGGATCTGTACACCATCGTTCGCCATCTGTGAGGAGCATCATGGTGCCCCGTCACCGGCCCACCGTCCTCCTCAGCGCCACAGCGTTGACGGCTCTGAGCGGCATCGGCCTCACTGGGCCACTGGCAGACCCACTATCAGCCCCCGCCGCCAGAGCTGAGGGCGTCTACCAGCAAAGCTCAGCTTGCATCTCTGACCTGCCAGCACCCACCACCGTCTCCGCGGGCGTGTCTTGGGCACAACAACAGCTGCGCTACTCCGAGCTCTGGCCCTTGGCGACGGGCAAAGGCGTCACTGTTGCCGTCATCGACAGTGGGGTCACCCCGGGATCAGCGTTTGGGGACCGCCTCATCGGTGGTGGGGATTTGATCATCCCGGCCGAGAAGGGGCTGCGCGACTGTGATGGTCACGGCACCCTCGTCGCCGGGATCATCGCGGGCGCCACCGACTCAGCAACCGGTTTTTCGGGAGTTGCCCCGGGAGCGACAATCTTGTCGATCCGACAGGCCAGTCAGGCCTATCGTCCCGCTTCTGGGAACGGCCCCCCGGGTGCCGGCACCCCCCAGTCCTTGGCGGCAGCGGTCGATTCCGCGGTGGCCCAGGGAGCAAAAGTGATCAACATCTCAGAAGCCGAGTGTGGCAACGCGGGCACGGTCGACGATCCACGACTCACCGCCGCCGTGACTGCTGCCCTTGACCGCAATGTCGTCGTCGTAGCTTCAGCGGGCAACCTCGGTGGCGAAGGCGCCTGCCGGGACCAAAACACCCCAGGTAAACCAGCGGTTACCGGGGCTACTCCCGCTGACATCCCCGGGGTCATCGCCGTGGGCGCAGTCGATCAACAAGGCAGCCCGGCGCCATTCTCTTTGGCTGGCCCCTGGGTGGGAATGGCCGCACCTGGCGTGGAGATCATCTCGACCAACCCCTACCCCGGCCGCGGAGGCCAGGTCAGCACATTAGTCACCACACGAGGGGTGCAAAAGATCCAAGGGACCAGTTTCTCGGCACCATATGTCGCTGGAGTGGCGGCGCTGGTCCGGGAGCGCTACCCCCAGCTGACCGCCCGTCAGGTTGCTGCCCGCATCCTGGAGACGGCAGCGGGCCAGCGCGGGCCTGGCGGCCGTAACGACTTCACCGGGCACGGCCTGCTCGATCCGCGGGCAGCGTTGACCGCCGTACGGCCGCAGGAGCAGGGCGACGCACCCGCTCCGCGCCCAGCACCCACAGCCATGGAGCGCATGCCTCGGCAAGCTTCTGTAGCAACCGGCACGGTCCCGGCCTTGGTAGCGACCGGAATCATCACGGCCGGGCTGGTCGTGACCCGGATCGTGATGTCGGTACGCCGCCGACGTAGCTAACCCACATCATTCATCCCAGGGCGACTCTCTCGATCGTTCTCCCCCGGGATGCCCCATGGCCCGGTCAGCTTCCTGAAAGCAGGCCGTATTCCACGTGGGTCAGATTGATATGCACCGGATAGGCCTGACCTCGATGGACCGCCATCACATCGCCATCCCGCAATCCGGCGAAGACCCCACCCATCGATTCGGGCAGACGCAATGTCTCCACCGTGGCAGCAAGATCCGTCAGCTCAGGGCGCCCAATCAAGGCCACATCGACCGAATCCAGGAGCGTCTGGGCCATGGGGTCGGCTTTACCCAGAATATGCACGGAGGTGTGCCAGGGCACCCGACTCACCGAGGCCTCGCCATGACCACGAACGTGGTCAAACGCGATCAGTAGTGGACCGTCCAATCCCGTCGTGATCGGTGGCGCATCTGCCGGTGACGTGTGCAGGAATGGCTCCGGACCCCCGATCTGACCGGCCAACACCTCCCATGGCGCCGGTCGACTGGTGACGACCACCACATCCGCACCGAGGGCAGCAGCCCGCAGACACAGCGCGGTAGCCACCCATGGAGCGCCGACCACCGCGATCCTCGTCGGAGTCGGCCCCACCAATTGCAACGACACCGGCTCCCCGGACGTCGTCACCGCAAACGGAGCCGCCGAGGAGACTCGGGCGCCAAGTCGGTCCAAGACAGGTTCAGAAAGCCGGAAATCTTGCGCCAGGGACGGCCCCGACAGATGACTTGTCTGCTGATCCATCACAGCGCACCCACCCCTGCCGTGGCCCGCAGACCGAAGATCTGGTCACCGTCCATCGCTCGCAGTCGCAAGCCATGACGAGAAGCCACCGACAACATTTCACTGACCGTCTGACCGAGTTGATGTTCACTCCGAGCAGTAGCTCGCACCGTAATCCGGCCAATCGCCGGGTTGCCCTTCGTTGGGACGAGAACATCGACAGCGGTGACAAGACCATGCGCCGGTACACCCACCAGCGCTCCCGGATCAGCCTCGGCTCGCCAACCCACCGCGGTGAATGTGCGGTGATACACCTTGTGAGACGCAACATGGCGCCAGCTTTCCGACCACGATGTCACCGGCTCAACAGCCCGAACCGGCTCCATCAATAGCCGGTCAATGGTGTGCGCTACCTCGTCGCCATCCAGCACAGCCACCTCCACCCCACGGCCAGAGCAGATCACCCGCACGATGTCCAGCACCACGGCCAAGACCCGGGCGACACCGGTTTCCCCTCCGCCGCGCACCTGCACCGCCCGATGCGCTACCTGCGGGTCGAACGACAGGAACAACAGAAGGTCATGGGAACCAGGGGCCCCGGTCAAGTCGTCAGTGGTCAGTTCATCAATGAGGTCGGACAGCAGCGGCGACATCGCCGTACGGGAACGACCAGAAGAAGCCTGCACGATCCGGACAGTCAAGGAGGGGATCTCGCAGTGTTGCAACCGGCGACACAAATCCCGCAACGGCAGTGCGATCGACCCGGACGGCCCATACACCTCACTAAAAGCGCGCAGCCGCACCACCGCACCCCACCGCCCCGCATGCCGATAGGCCCCGAACGCCCGACCGGGGCGGTCGAAAGCCGTGACGATCGTGAGATCGTCCTGGAACAACGTCCGCAGATGCCCAGGGACGGCGTCCTCCCCCACTGGCAGATCCAGGTCGTCCTCGTCGTCATACGCCATGGGGGCAATCCGCTCGGGCAGCTCTCTGTCTTGAGGCACCGCCAACACTCGTGACCGACTGCGGAACGCAGCCCGATGGGCCATCCTCGCCCCCAACGAGCTGCCCCGCACCCTGATCATCACCACCAACCCGGTGAGCGCCAACAGAGCCCCTGCGCCGTAGCGCCACCACAAAGACCCAGCAAAGGCGATCAATAAGCCTCCGCAAAGCACCAGTTCGATCCCCACGATCACCGAGACCGGAAGCGGGCCCAACCGCAAACCTCGACGCAGCGGCTGCACTGTCACCGGTTCGGGGATGTGCCCTTCCTCACGCCGACGCGGCCCGGGACGCCCCGCGCTGACCTGTCCGTACGACGTGCCGGTCCTCGGCCCAGTCCACGTCACCATGTCGGCGCCCGACGTTCGTCGTGCGCGCGGGCTCCGCCCGTCCGGCGCGATCTCAACCATGCCTGTCCCCGTCGTCCTCGCGTCTCTTTGGGTCACTCCCCGCAGGCAGCGTGGAGCACAGAGACGACCCAGCTATCATGACCAAGGATAGGGGGCGCTCCTTGGCAACAGATCGCAGCACCAAAACCCAGGTTCAGGCGTACCGCTTCGGCGTTCAGCGTCTCAAGGACGCCGTCGCCACCGGTCAGTCTTACCGTCGGACACTCAACGCACCCCGGCACGGGACAGCACTGCTCATTGGAGTGCTCATCGCCGCCGTGGGGCTTGCTGGCATGGCCGTCTACGGGATCATCAAGCCGGCACCCTCCGTGGGTGACGCCTTGGTCCTGGTCGACACCGATTCGGGAGTGCCCTACGTCGTCCGCGACAAAACTCTTCACCCCGCAACCAACCTGGCGTCGGCCATGCTCGCTGCTGACACCGGCGACGGTGATGTGCCAGTCCGCAGCCAAAGCCAGATCGTCCGACGTGTCAATGCGGAAAGCATCAAAGACATGGCCCGTGGATCTCTGCTCGGAATCCCCGACGCTCCCGGCGCGATTCCCGATGACACCCACCAACTCGACAGTCGCTGGACCGTCTGCGATGAATCCCTGAGCGACCCCGGTCGGCCTCCTGGCGCGACCCGATCACTACGCACCACGGTCGCCATTGGCGAAACCAGTGGCGCCTCCACCCCACCCGCGGAAACCGCCCACCTCGTCACCGCAGACAACGGTAAGACCACCTATTTGCTGATGGGTGGCCAACGGTCCAAGATCGACCCTAAAGACCCCCGCCTTGCCCTCGGGCTCGGTCTCGACCAGAACCGGATGCGCCCGATCAGTCTGGGCCTACTCAACGCCATTCCAGAACGCTCCGAAATCACTGCTCCCAAGATCTCGGACCAAGGGAAAAGCACCTCGATCGGTCAGCGCCAGCTCGCTGTGGGCGACATCATCCGTATCGAACAGACCACCACGAAAAACCAGTATTTCTTGGTGCACGGCAACGGCATACAAGAAGTCAACGCCGTGACCGCCGACATGGTCCGCGCCGTCACCGGACAACACGCAGATGTCCCCGCTGTCCCCCCCAGCGACGTCGCTGCCGCAGCCCGCGCCCCCCAACCGATCGACACCTCGGCCTTCCCACAGGTACGGCCAGCCCTCGTCGACGCGTCTCAAGCACCAGTCCTTTGTCTGGACTGGTCCACTGAGAACAACGCGGTGACCCGCACCGTCTACACCACACGAACCGTGCCTATGCCAGCTGGTGCGCACCCGGTAGAGGTCCCAGCCAAAAGCACCTCGTCCACGGCCCAACGGGTCTATGTCCGGCCCGGCTGGGGCTTAGTGGTCGGTCCCGGACCGGATGGAGTGACCGCCAACGCAGGCAACCCAGTCCTCATCACCGACCGCGGGATGCAATTTCCCATCCCGGACAGCCGGACGCTGCACCTGCTCGGGCTGGGACAACGCATCCAACCTGTCACCTCAGACCTGATGAACCTGTTGCCGCAGGGACCCACGCTTGACCCCCGAGCTGCCTTGCGTTTTGCCCCCACCCAAGCTGGAAGCACCCCTGCCGACCCATCACCCACAGCAACTTCACCGGCTGTGTCTCCCAGTAGCTCAGTCACCACCACGGCTCCCAGCACCACCGGATCTCCCAGCAGCTCGGTCAGCACCACAGCAGCTCCCACCCCTGGCAGCTCGAGCGGCACCTCACCAGCCTCCCGCACCGGATCGCCCGCCGCGACGACCCCCCGTCGCACACCCACCCCATGATCCCCGGGGCGCCTACGCCCGAGCCGATCCGTGACCTTGACCACCTTGACGAACTCGTCCGGGACGGACGGATTCGGCTCGGCGACTACTGGCGCTTACGTGCCCAACTGGTTGACGACGACGTCTCCGAGACCGCCGCCGTGGACACCCCACGGCCCCCCGGGACACCTGATCTGCTTCCTGCAGCACCGATTTTCCGCACCGAAACACCCCCAAGCCCAGAACCCGCATTATTGCCCGACTTGGACGCCCACTGTCACTCCCAAGCCCTCAGCGATCCCGCGCTCACCCGCGCATATCTGCGTCGCGCCAGACGAGAAGAAAGCGACATCCGCGCCGAACAACCACCGCCGAGCCCCTTCGCCCCGCCGAGTGGCGCTGTGGACCTTCTCGGTAACGCTCCGCAGAGCCGCCCTCCTCGCCGCACCCTGCGCTGGTTCCGCCGACGCTGACTCAGGTTGAGGGCAGCACCGCTACCTCAGGCGTAGCCAACGGCGACTCTGATCCCGCCACCGCCTGGCGATGACGATCCGACGGCGCATAGGCCGCCCCAGAACGTCCGAACGGAATGAGCGAACGCAGACTGCCGACCACGATCAGCCGTCGCCACCACGGAATCTCCCGCATGACCGCCAGCCGAGCCACCGCAACGTCCCGCCAGAAAGCTCGAGCCTGCTCTGCTGTCGCGCCACCCGGACCGAACTGCGCCGCATCCGCCGCCGCCGCTAAGGACGCCAGCGAAGCGCGCCCAGACGCCTGAACCGTCTCACCCCGGCTGACCCCGATTTGTCGTGGCAAACCAGCGTCAACCAATCGGTCGACGACCTCTTCCCAACCGCTTTCGATCGCCGCCACCGGTGTCCGACGCCGCCGCCGGACCCGCCGTACCGATTTCACCCCTGCAATCGCTGCGACTAGCAGCAACCAGACCAGCGGCGGACCAGCCGTTGCCCCGATCACGATTCGCGCCCACACCGGGATGTTCCACCAGAACCGCTCCAGCGGCGAAGACCACCGATCAGAACCGCCCTGACCTGCATCGTAGGCAAACGGGTCCTCAGAACTCGGTCGCCGCGATGTATTCGGCGGCGGCACCACCGCAGCCGACGAGCCTTCTTTCTCCTGCTTCGGGACCGGCTGGGGACGCTTGTCCCGAGGCGGGACGATCCGATCCGCCGACAATTCGACCCAGCGGTCCTTCCCCGCCACTTCAACCCACGCGCGCACATCTCGCCCCCGCAAGGTCCCCGCGGAATCAGGAACGCCACCGACCACCACTCGTGCCGGCAGGCCCAAACTATTGGCCATCAACGCCGCCGCAGCCGCGAACTGCTCATCATCACCGGCAGGCTCCGGCGACCCCAGCAGGGCCTCCACTCGACCCACGCCATGCCCCGGCAAAACCGGACGCTCCGCACCGGTATCACCATCCGAATAGGCGCCGGTGTCCTTCAAATGGCTCGTCGCAGCCAACAAGCGCTGCCACGGATCCGATGAGGACCCACCCCAGCGCGCCACGTACGCCGACACCGCCTGCAACTGTTGTCCGTCAACGTACGGCCCACCCACCATCGGCAACTGGTCAGGAGTGTGCGGCGAGGGCACTCGAGCCGATGCGACGACCTCGTCCCCGGCCCGCAGTCCCCCCGACACCACTACAGCGCCGGTACCTACGTTGACTCGGGTCCGGGACATCGCCTCGTCACGTCGCTCGCCTTCGAAGGACAACGACGTCAATGCACCAGCCGAAGGCACCCATCCCTTCAGGTAAGGATCATCGGCGTACGCCGGAGAAATCCGCATCCGGTACTGAGCCTCTGTCCCCGTCACCTGGGTGGGGACCGTCGACCCCACCTTCCAGAATGAACCGGCTCCAGGACGGTGCGCTCCGGACGTCCCACAAGCGGCCCACACTGTCCCCGAATAACAATCCAACACCGTCAACCGCACCGGCACCTGATCAGGAAGCCCCGACACTGTGACCAAGGTCTCATCCGCCAAGGCTTTCCCCGCCGGGCGGAACCGACGGAACCCCGCCAAGACACTCGCACCCTCATGATCCGAAACCGGCGGCGTGATTCGTTCCCGCAAGGTCGTGCGAGCACCCCCTTGCCCATCCATGGCATGCGCCACCGGCGCAGCCACTCCAGCAGCACATCCCAACAGCACCGAACCCACCACCACCGGAGTCCACCCTGGATGACGATTTCGAGCCACCAGCCGAGCCCTGCGCGCCCCCACCCAGGCTGTCAGCCCAGCAGCAATCGCTACGCCACGCAGCACGCTGCCCGGTGTCGAGACCGTGCCTAGAAAAGCCACTACAGCAGTAGCGCCCACCACGATGGCTACTACTGCCTCTGAGCGTTCCGAAGCTCGGGACACCGCAAACAATGTCCAGGCCACCAGCAACCCCACTAATGCCGGCAAGACCGCCACCGGATCATCGCTACGCAAGGGTGGCAACGTCGTCAACAGATCCCGCCACCCCCTGATCGCGGTGGTTCCAGCGTCCTGCCATGCCGCCATTCCCACCGGACCGTGATGGGACGCACGGCCACCGATCAACGGCGCCGCCCCGAGGAAAACCACCGGAATCCCCACGATCCGCACCAACCAGCGGACCAATCGTGCCGCGCTGACCCTCAAGGCGACCGCCTCGATCACTACCCCCAATAACACCGCCACCATCCACCCAGCGAGCGGCAACCATCCGTCGTACGTCCCCCACCACCCAATGCCCACACACCACGACAGCACCACCGCACCGGCAGCATCGACCCACCCGGACCGATCGTGTGTCGTCACCGGCTCCTCGGTGGTGTCACCCAGGTCACCGACACCGCTGGAATCTGTCGTCACAACCCGCCACCTCGCACCAATCGGGGAAGATCCGCGGTCCGTGCCAACGACATCGCCACCGCACCAGGAAAATCAGTCGGACCGGAGGGCACCTGCGGGTGCACCCGCAATACCACTGCTCGCACCGACGCAGGCAGCACCGTCAACGCCAACCGCAAATCGTCTTGATCAGACTCCTGCCCGATCACGAACACCACCAAGCTCAGCTGCGGCGCCAATGCCACTGACGCCAACACCGCATCGACCATCCGCGACGGACCTAGCTCAATGCGCGCAAAACCGTCGAGGAGACGGCCAACCACCGGCGCGTCGATGACCTGCGGGCCCGCTACCACCGTGACATCCAGTTCGTCACGACGCGCTCGCACCGCCAACGAGGCCGCCACTTCCAATGCCATCTCTACGTCGTCAGCATCGCCGTAATGACTCTCGTCAATATCGACGATCAGCCCCAAATGCGAACGGCGAGTGTCGTAGTACTGCTTCACCAGCAACGACTCCGACTGCCCTGTCGAACGAGATTTAGCTGTCGCTTTCCAATGCACATGACGGCGGTCATCTGCGGGCACATACGGCCGCACCGTGTGAAAATCAAGGTCCGCCGGCGAGGGGTCCATCGTGGATCGTCCCTCCAGGTCACGGATGAGACCAGCATCCAACGATGGCAGATCCACCGTCCGCGGATGGACGCAAACCTCTAACATCTCACTCCACTGCTGCTCTCGACGGACCATGCCGAACGGGTCGCCCGAGACAGAGCGAGCCGGCCCGACCGCGATCACCCCGCGCCGTTGGGTCAACACCGTGAAGTCCTCAGTCCGCACACCACGTCCTGCTGGCAAGTGGAAACGACCGCACCCTTCGCCCACCGGCACCTCCACCGCCGCAGGCAATAACACGTCGCGCCCGAGACGCTCCACCGACAGCTGACCGGCGACACTCTCGCCCACCGTGACCCGCGACACCTGTAATGACAGCTCAACTAGCATCCGCCCTTGCCACCAGGACAGGACGAATGCCGCCACCACGCACACCAATCCCGCCAGACCAGCCGCCAGGAACTCTGTCCATCCAGTGACCCGCCAACAGTGGATCGCCAGCAAGGCGATCGCCAAGACGCCCCATCCCAGGCCGGTCACTGGAGCCACCACGCGACGGACCGGCGCAGACAGCCGCGCAGCCATCTCGCCGTAGGGACCGGTCCGCCACTGCATCCACCGCGTTGTCACCGCAGTGGTGACGCCACGCCTCCAGGATTGAATCGACCAGGCACGCCCTGAGCGAGCTTTGGGACGCCCTGAGCGGCGCCGTAAGAACGCCATCCGTGACACATCAGCCTCGCTTGACGGCACGCCCGTCCGCATGCGGGACCGGAACCCGCGCGAAGACGTCATCGATCACTGACTCCACCGTCACCCCACCGAATTGAGCCTCCGCGTCCAACAAGAGACGGTGTCCCAACACCGGCACTGCGAGATCCTTCACGTCATCTGGAATGACGAAGTTACGGCCGCGTGAGGCCGCCCACGCCTTGACACAGTGGATATAGGCCAGGGCGCCACGCACCGAGACCCCGACTCGTACGTGCTCGGTGGTTCGGGACATTTCCGCCAGATCGGTGATGTAGTCGACGATCTCCTCAGCCACGAAGACGCGCTCTGCCACGTCAACCATCTGGCCCACCACGTCGCCAGTGATCACCGGCTGGACCGTTCGGGCCCGATCTCGGTCTGCAACCCCACTGAGAACTTCCCGCATCGCTTCCCGATCCGGATAACCCACCGAGGTCTTCATCAGGAACCGGTCCAGTTGGGCTTCCGGCAACCGGTAAGTTCCCGCCTGCTCAATGGGGTTCTGGGTGGCGATCACCATGAACGGAGGTTCGATCAGATGGGTTTCGCCATCCACGGTCACTTTGCCCTCCCCCATGGCCTCCAGCAGGGCAGATTGAGTTTTGGGACTCGCCCGGTTGATCTCGTCGGCCAGGACAATATTTGCAAACACCGGTCCCGCATGAAATTCGAATACTTGCTGCGCCGGATCAAAAATAGACACCCCGGTCACATCTCCAGGAAGCAAGTCGGCGGTGAACTGGATACGCCGGTGCTCACCTTGCACACTCTGAGCCAAAGCGCGAGCCAAACTGGTTTTTCCCGTGCCAGGAAGGTCTTCAAGCAGCAAGTGCCCACGTGCAGCCAAGCAGGTCAAGGCGAGTTCAACGACATGCTGTTTTCCGAGCACAGCAACAGCCACATTCGCCGTTAATGCATCGAAGGTTTGCTTGTACCAGGAAATTTCATGGGTCTGTGCGACGACCATGCCATGGCTTTGATTAGGGATCGTGCTCATGATCTGTGCTGTCTCCTCGAAG
This sequence comes from Austwickia sp. TVS 96-490-7B, assembly GCF_019331795.1. Classification (GTDB taxonomy): domain Bacteria; phylum Actinomycetota; class Actinomycetes; order Actinomycetales; family Dermatophilaceae; genus Austwickia. The sequence continues at coordinate 295,358 of NZ_JAHPZL010000007.1, read as the reverse complement.
ATGGCGGCCCGGGCGCGAGCAAGTGGATGATCACCGGATGGACAAGGGGCCACGACAGCGCACTGTGACGACGCTGCATCGCCCCTGTCTCAGGTCGGTCAAGGATCTGCAGTCATCAGGGTTTCCCGGACACCACCGCCGGCCGAGAGACCACGCCTGGATCTGCACCGGAAGCATCGCAGGTCGCAACTAGGCTCTGCCCCACGCTGACCGGGAGGGACTTCGGCGGCACCACCACTGACCCAGCTCCAGCGGCATCCGTAGCCACCCGGACGGTGGACGTGGCTTGTGTGGTCCGATTTGTCACAATGCAGGCCAGTGACGCTTGTGGAGCCATCCCTGACACGGTGACTGTCACTTGCCCCGCACCCCGTACCATCTTCCCGGCTACGACGACCGTCCCGGCGGAGGTTTGCGCTGTCGAGGTGGCGGTTCGGTCACCGCTGGCCTGGCGGAGCACCACCTTGACAGACACGCGCTTGCCGTAACCCACTCGGACGCTGCGTTCGGTATTCCACGCCGATCCAGCAGCAGTGACAAATCGTTGGGTCTCCACCACACCTTGCGCCGTGGACACCGTCACCTCCACTGGGGTACCTGGAGCTGCCCCGCCGGAGGTGACCTCATAGGTGACCGTGGGGCCGGATGCGGTCGCATTCACCTTGACGGTGGCTGGCAGTTCCCCGGTGACGGGGACCGTCAAGGCCGGGGCGCACTGCTTCTCCGAATCGGCGTTACACGCGGTCAGCGTCAACGATGTCCCGCCAGGAACAGCGTCAATGATCCGAGTCACCGGATCCCCACTGCGGAAGATCCACGGTGATCCGGTGCAGGCGACCCCACTGATCACGCAGGTTATTGACACTGCGGAACCGGTTCCCGTTGGCGGGGAGAACGACAGCTCAATCTTGCCAGCCGGCGTGACTTTGGCGGAGGCGTTGGTTGGTTGCCCCGGGGGGATCGTGGTGGTCAATGCCGCTGCCGGACCTGCTGCTGAGGTGATCCCGGCACCGTTTGCAGCGGTGACGCTATAGCTCAGCTTCGCCCCATCAACGGGAACATTGTCGCCACAGCTAGTCGATGTGGTGGTGCACACCTGGTGGGGTGCTCCACCGCCGGAGCGAGTCACGGTGTAGGTGACTGGTCCGGGCCCGTTGGGGGCGACCGCAGGCCAACTGATCGCGACCTCCAAGCCGCCTCGGCCGTCCGGCGTCGGTGTCAATGTCGGAGCTGCCGGAGTGGCCGGACGCCCTGCTGCCTGACCGGTGACCGTGGTGGGTTCTCCAGGTCCAGCAAGGTTGACCGCGACAATCGTGAAGGTCAACGGGGCACTGGGGTCCAAACCAGGGATCGAAACCTGCGGAGTCGAGCTAGTAACTCGACCTCCCGGCCAGGTCACGATGTAAGACGTCACAGGCGAACCTGTGGTCTCCGGTGGCGCCCAAGTCACCACAAGGGTCCCCGGTTCGCCTTGAGAGATCTTCGCGTCACGGACCGGACCTGGGCGAGAGTCGGACATAATCGGCGCCGATGCGGGGCTCTCGGGGCCCCATCCCACCGCATTATGCGCCGCGACTGTGAAGGTCTGAGGAACACCATTACGCAGGCCGGTAATCGTGCATGGGACGGCGGAGCATTCCTGGCTGCCGCCTGGCCACGTCACCCGGTATCGGTCTATCGGAGCACCATTGTTATCTGGCACCGTCCAACCGAGAGTCACAGCTCCATTCTGAGATGGTCCAGCTTGGCCAGGCGCCCCAGGTGCACCCGGGGGGCCGACAACACGCAGGGTAATGGTGCCTCGACCTTGTCGGTCCGTCCTGGTGCGGTCCGCGACATCCGAAACCACCACCGTGAAGGTCATTACCCCATGAGAGTTGGAGTCGGGTGTGATCGCCACGTTCAGGCCATTGACATCGCGTTTAGCAGCCATTCCAGAGGTCTGCTCCAGCGAAACAAGAGAGAGCTGAGCGGCCCCTAATGGGGAAGAAACGTATCCGGCGAGGTTGACAGAGGCGGTCTTCCCGGCAATGACACCGTCCATGTCTACCGGAGCCACTGAAGGCGGGAAGGGACTACGAACCGTGATCCCGACGGTCACGGGTTTGGTCTCCGTCCCGGGCACATCCACGTTGAGAGCGGCATGTTGCCCTTCTTTGGCATCACCACCGGCAACGAGTGCGAGAGTATGGCCGTTAGGCATATGGACCTGCAGTCCCGCCGTGTCTCCGGTGAGCTGGCCACGGAATTGGAGTTGTTCGGCGTCTCCGGGCTTGGCTGTCCAGACATGGCATAGGGCGAGAACGTCAAAGCGCTGTTCCTGTCCACCGGCGACCATAGTCAGGGTGGAAGGCGGACATCTCAGCACTGGAGTTTCCGGCCCCACCTGGACTGGGAGCGCCACCAACGTCGTCCGGTCACCAGCGCCTGGTTTCTCCGCATCAGTCACCTGCACGGCCAGCGCCGCTGGCCCGACGTAATCCGTAGCAGAAGTGATGCGGATGTGGGTGCCGTCGATGGACTGGGCGGTGATAGCGCCGTCCGGGGAACCCTGCAACGGCGCACCCGGAACGACGGAGATCTTTCGACCCGCGGGGTCGGTCACAAAGTCAGCAATGTCAATTGTCACGTTGCCTCGTTTGGGGACGGCGACCACTTTGTCCGGGGTCGGATATGGCGCTCCCTCTCCTGCGGCGGGCACGGTGAGCACCGCCATGGTGGCGGCTCCGTCACGGTCGAGCACTTCGTAACCTACAAACCTGGTGTTCTTTCCGACCGGGACGGTGAGTCGACCGCCTTCGGCACGAACATCGGGGGCAAAGACATGACCCAGGTGGAGCGCGGAAGTATCGCCGTTCGCAGCTCTAGCTTTGGCGAGAACGTCCACGGTGACTGTGGCATCGCCACGTTTGGCGCTGGCCTGGGTATTCGCCGCAAATGGTGCGGAGCGGTATCCCTCTTGAGCGCGCACGGTCACCGCAGCCACGCTGGCTTGCCCAATCCCATTGGTCAACCCGTAGCGGAAGGTCACCGGTTGCGGGCCAGTCCCAGCGGTCACCAGGAACGGCCCCTTGGCGGAAAGCTTTTCCACTCCTTGAGGAGCGCTGCCGTTGGTGCTGCCGAGGTCAGGGACTGAAACTTTGTCGCCGGGAGTGACCAGGTCGTTGGACAGCGCATCGACCAGGACCTTGCTCCCCGGAGCGGCGACGACAGTGTCGTTGATCGCGACTGGCGGTTGGGGGTCTCCTGGCGGAACGACCGCAAGCCGCACCGCGCCGGTGCCTCGTTTGCCGTACTTGTCCTGCACAACATAGCTGAAGGAATCGGTCCCGCCGGTTGTTGGATACGCCTGGTAGGTGAGGGTGTTTGAACTCATGCCCAATACCCGACCCAACGTGGGAGCGCTACTGATCCCAACCAGGGATACCGAGTCGCCATCCGGGTCGACACCCGTGCTGGAAATCTGCAATGTGGTGGTGTCTCCGGCGACGATGCGTCCATCAATTTCCGGGGGTTCCGGAGCTTGGTCAGGTCGCGCGGCTGTGGGCTCCGGCTCGATCGTCACGAAGGCATGGCCTTCGGCGGTTCGTCCTGCGGCGTTTTGGGCAAGATAGGTCAAGCGCACCGTGGTGGAGCGTTCTACCTGCGGAGGCGCTTGGAACCGCACGACTCGTCCAGCGACGTATCCGGATCCCAGATGGGTGACATTTTGCCCCCCAGCCTGCACCGGAAGTCGTCCGGGGCCAGCGGCTCCTGGGACATCCTGAACCAGCGTGAGCTCACCACCGGCCGGATCTTCATCGTCATCCAGGACTGGGATGGTGACATTGTCACCCACACGCACCGTCGCGTGATCGTCAGCAGTGACCGGCGAGGCCTGCGGCAGCGGCGGTAGTTGGGTCAGGACGACAGTGCCGCTAACTCCCCCGTTGACACCGTCCTCGACGGTGTACTTGATCACTTGTTGCGCCGGGGAGAGCGTGGGGCGCAGCGCTTGGACACGGACCCATCGTCCACGCACCACTCCCACCTGGACTTGTCCGGGGTCAGCGGCTTCAGCGCGGGAGACGGCTAGGACCCGCCCAGCAGGGCTGAAGGACGAGGCAAGGACGTCGATGGTGACCGCTCCCTGTCCCCGAACCACCGCGGTCGTCATGGCTGCGACCGGCGGCGCATCTCCCACGGCTGGAGTGACATCAACCCGGATACTGGACTTGGCCATGGGGGCATCACCGTATGCCGCTGAGTAGGACATGAAAAAAGTCCCAGGGTGGGTGGCGGTGATGGTCACCGTTCCGGCACTGCGGTTCGTGGTGACCGTCGCACCTTCTGGGGCAGCGATATCCCCTGCCAGGCGCAGTCGCGCCGATGGCGACGTCGGATCCGCACCGGGAAGATCATTGTCCAATGGCCGGATCACGACGGGACGGCCCACCTGACCAGCAGCGAAATCAGGCATAGCAGTGGGAGGAGTAGCGCTGGTCGACCCGACCGGCAGTACCTCCACGTCAAGCTTGCCCTGGGTGGTTCCCCGACCATCGCCCACGACGTAGGTGATCTCATGGCGTCCGGCACCGACCGCGCCGCTGACATCAACCCTGCCGTCTTTGGTGACAGACACCTGCAGCCCCGGGGAGGTCGCCGAGACCAGGGCAACCGGGTCGTTGTCCTTATCATCGCGCCAATCAGCCAAGACTGGAATAACGATGTTTCCACCACTAGGCACGGCATACGAGCGCGGTTGATGACCGAAGCGCAAGTTCGGCGGCTCATTATCTTCGGGAGCCCGCGGACGCAGGGTGACCTGCGCGGTGGAGTTTTGACCACGCCCATCGGTCAAGGTGTAGGAGAAGGTCACCACACCCATCTCAGACGGGGTCGTGACCTGAACGCTCTGCCCATCAGGTGAGACCACAGCGCGGGCCCGCTGATCACTAGGTGCCGTGACCGAAGAGACCGCAATGACCTGTCCACCGGGATCGGAGTCGTTATCGAGAACGTGGAGAACACTGGTCCGGCCTGGTCGCACCCCGTAGTCGTCAGCGACGGCTTTAGGTGCCTTGGGTTGAGTCGTCCCGTTGTCCTTGTTGTCTTTGTCGGAGGCGCCCTTGGTCGTCGGAGGCTTGACCCGCTGCCAGTCGTCGATACGGCGACCGGTGCGCATGTCCCAGACAAAACCTTTGCCAGAGTCGTTGAGCACCAGAGATGTGCCCCGGAGCCTCAGATCCGGGGTTTGCAATCCACCTTCGACGGAGTCGAGTTTGACCTGTTCAACTCGTGATGGCGTCTCGCCGTCAGCGGCACAGCCGCGGGCTGCTACGCCGGGGTCCCCAGACCAGGCAGCAACAACACAGCGGCCATCACGCACCGGCCGCGCGGGTCGGCCGCTGCCCTGACCGCCCATGGAGGAGACCGATCCGTCCGACAAGGACACCGACCACACCTCCTTGGATCCCGCCACCAGGACCGAGGAAGAGGATGGTCCTGGACGTTGCAACACCAGATCACCGCTGGTAGAGGGCATCGTGACCTGCCTACCACCAGGCAGAAACAGCAGCCCACCTCGAGCGTCAAGAACAATGGGATCGCTGCCCACAGCGGTCACCCGCACCGATTGCAACCGGCGCCCCAAGTCGAGGCGAGTTGGTTCAACGCCTTGACCGGGGTGGGCGGAGGCGACACGACCAGCCAACGTGGCGGCGTGCACTCGTCCATCGACCCCCACGGCAAGATCCGCCGGGGTCTTGTCACCGCCGTTGTCCTGGTCTCCACCGACGGAGAATGCCGGGGCGGAGGTCGAGGAAAGTCCGCCGACCGGGGTGGCATTCGCCGATTCGGTGGTAATAACTCGGACGTCACCATTGCCAGGGTCCAAGGCGGCGATGGTGTTGCCGCCAGCGTCGATGGCCCAGGAGCTAGGCACGGTGGCGCTAGCGTCAGTCACCGGCTTTGCCCGAAGGAGATCGACGGGGTAAAGCTTGCCAGCGGTCCGATCTCTAGCCACGACAGCGTCAGCTGCTTGAACGAGATCGAGTTGGTATGTCGCCTGCTTGTCACCGGGTGAGGCAAACGCTGCATCGAGAGATCCGTCCGGCAGGCTCACCCGGCCAAACATTCCCAAAGCGTCAGCAGCGACCCACACCGTCCCGTCATCCGGGGCGACCCGGACCTGGTCATACCCCGGTGATCGCGCGATGGCCAGAGCAATCGTCACCGTCACGGCCACGGCGCACAGCGCCGACAGCGCGCGCAGCCACTTCGACGTGCGCGTCATACCAACAAACCCCCTGACAGAACCCCGTCCACTGTAAGGCCTCCTCGGCGGAGTGAATGCCACCTCCATGGCACCGGCGCAGTGAGCATGCCAAAGCTGCCTGACAACAAACCTGTAGGGGTAGGCAGTTCATCGAACGCTCTCCTCGATAGAGGATTCTGAGGTGACCACTGGGGTTGCTTCGCTTCAAGTCAACCCTCGTGAACTGACCACGTACCGGACGGTCGAAAAGCATGAAATTCGCCACATCATTGCTGCTCAGATGAATAATCAACCTTTCTGCCGCAACCAACGACGTCTTGCCGACAGTCAGGCGGCACACGAGTCTGACCACTGGTGATCACTATTCCTTCGAGCACGGTGATCCCTCGAAGGCCAGTGCCACTGGGGTCTTCGTCGTCGTGCCTCGTCGCGGTATGACGCCATCAGACCCACTTCAACCTCACTGTCACCCTCGACAACAACCGACCTGACGGGATAAAGATGACTCGTCATGACGCAGGTGACGACCTGGTGCCACGACATCGCGCACCTGCCTGCCCACCCCTACCCCTGTGAGCCCCACCGTTTCTCGAAGCTTCCTCCACGCACCGTCCCGTATCCTCGGCCACGCCGACCCCACCAGCCTCAGCCGATACAGGAGGCGCTATGCCAGCACATCCCTCGACGCCCGTTCACCGCGGCGAGGAAACGGTCTTTGACAGCGAGACGCCGTCACCATCCCCCCACCACCGCGCAGGCCGCCACTGCCACCCCACCAAGGCCCTACTAGGAGCCGTCGCATTGGCCTTGACGATGGCCATGGCACCCCCCGCCGTGACAGCGGCCCAAGCCACACCGATCGCTCAAGCAGCTGCATCACCCGTGGCACCAGCTCACACCACGCGAGTCCCCGGCGCATCAGGGACCCAAGCTCTCAGGGTGGACGGCCCCTACGCCTATGAGAGCCTCGCGGTGGCAGCTCGCAAAACTCCCAAAGGAATGGCCGAAGCAGAATTCGTCTGGCCGGACGACGATTCCGGGCGGCCACGTCCTGCTGTGGTGATGATCGCTGGCTGGAGCAGCGAGATGACCAGCCTGCGCTGGCTTGGGCAGCGTTTGGCCTCTCATGGTTATGTCGTCATGATGATCCAACCGCCGCTACGAACCCACTTCCCAGCGGAGCGAGCAACCGCTCTTCAGGTGGCAACGCAATGGTTGACCACTGGCAGTCCAGTTGCCGACCGGGTTGATCCCCAGAACCTGGCACTGTATGGCTACTCGATGGGTGGCGGAGCCGTGCTTCGTGCGGCTACGGCGATGCCGAAGTTCAAAGCAGTGGTTTCCGCTTTCCCCTGGGATCCTTCGCCCTCCTTCACCACGAACACTGCGCCGACCTTGGTGTTGGCATCTAAAGACGACACCACCGCGTCGTTGAACAAGTATGCGTCTCCGATTTACACCTCTTTGGTGAACTCACCTGAGCGCGCCATTGCAGTCTTTCCCTCTGGTGGGCATCACATTCCTTCCTCCCCTGACGGCAGGGTCAGTGAGATGACCCTCGCCTGGCTTGGACGATTCCTGGCCGGGGATGCTCGATATTCCCGCTTCCTTTGCCCCGGCCCCACCGTGGGACCGCAGTACGCCGAATATCGCGCCACCTGCCCGATGTGACCCAGAGCAGCATCCCCGGCATGTCAATTCAAAAACACTGGCCTGCCCCCTCAAACTGCTGCTTCTCGCGAGCAGCAGCAGACCTTCCGAGGTCTGCATGAAAGCGCATGGCGAGAATTTCTTGCTCTGCGCGCATTCTCCATCAGAAAGGACATCCTGAATGTCTGTTTCTCTGCGTACGATCGCTGTGGCCACCGCGTCATCTCTGGCTCTCGCCTACGGTGGCGTTGCCGCCAGCGCCGCCCCCATGGCTCAGGACGCCAAAGGCGACCGCAAAGCTGCGGTCGCCTCCGAAGACATCGCTCCGGTGCGTGACGGCTCCGGCAAGGTTGTCGGCTACAGCGTCAGCCAGGAAACGCGCAAGGACCTGGAACGTCTCTCCGATGAGATCAAGAAGCAGGACACCGCGAAGAAGGCTCTTTCCGGGCTTGACCAGCCGAGCAAGAACGCTCTTGAGCTCGCCACGAAGGAGATCAAGAAGACTGACGCGACGGTGAACCCAGTCACCGACGCCAACCGCAAGACGGTCGAGGAGGAGAGCCAGAAGCCCGACGCCGCGACCGCGCAGAAGCAGGCCGACGAGGCCGCCAAGAAGGTCGAGGAGGTCAACAAGAGCCGCGAGGGTAAGGACACCGACAAGGCCCTGACCGAGGAGAGCACTCAAGACATCCCGATCTCCACCTTTAAGGACAAGGCCGCCAAGGACGGTTCCAAGTGGTGGCAGATCGCCAAATGCACCGCCAGCGTGGTGTCCTTCATCTCGGTGACGCTGTTCACCACTGCGAAGGCAGCAACGTTGGCTTTCCGGATCGCCCAGCTCGTCAAGGAACAGGGTCTCATGGCTGTCGTGAAGATCCTGACCGGTGAATCTGCTGGCAACGGCCCGATCGCCAAGGAACTGCGCGAGGCAATCGCCAAGGAAAAGAACGCGTTCAAGGTGATGAAGAACTGCTTCGCTCAGGCGTGATCCACTGGCAGGCTTGACCGGCACAGCGCGGTGCCCCGACACTTCATCGGGTCACCGCGCTGCGTCTGTCCTTGAGCAGTTAGCCGTTGCCCTCGAGCATGGAAGATCACCGTCTGATGACTACCGCTGATCCGGTACGCCGCCCGGTCGATTCGCGATGCCCGTTGCGACCAGGAGATCCATGCACCATGTGTCACCATCATGCGACCGGGCCGCAAGACTGTCCGCTGGTTTATCTGGTGATGGACGATCCTGAACTGCGGGATCTCTACGCGGCATCCCGACAGCCCAGTTCATCGCGGACGGCAGCATCTCACGACTCTGACGTTGTAGATGAGTGAACTAGCGCACCAATCCATCAGCCGACTCTCAACGGGCGGCTGACCCTTCGGTGTAGTCGCTGTCAGCGTCGCTGTCTTTGATCCACGCCATCAAACCGCGCAGATCTTTACCAGTTTTCTCAATCGGGTGAGCAGCGCCCTGCTCACGCAGGCGGGTGAACTCAGGCGCGCCCGCGTCCTGATCATCGATAAAGCGCTTTGCGAAGGCGCCACTCCGCACATCCTCCAGAACTGCCTTCATGTTTTCCTTGACCCGCGGGTCGATGACGCGCGGCCCAGAAACATAGTCGCCGTACTCGGCCGTGTCGGAGACCGACCAGCGCTGTTTGGCGATGCCACCTTCGATCATGAGGTCGACAATCAGCTTCAGCTCATGCAGACATTCGAAGTAGGCGATCTCAGGTTGATAGCCAGCCTCGACCAGGGTCTCGAAGCCATACATGACCAGCTGCGACGCACCGCCGCAAAGCACAGCCTGCTCGCCGAACAAATCGGTCTCGCACTCCTCGGTGAACGTCGTGCCGATGCCACCGGCGCGAAGACCACCAATAGCCTTCGCGTAGGCCTTGGCCAACTCCCACGCGTCGCCGGTCTCATCCTTTTCCACCGCGAGAAGCACAGGCACGCCACGCCCGTCGACGTACTCTCGACGTACCAGGTGGCCGGGCCCCTTCGGCGCGACCATGAAAACATCGACCCCGGCAGGGGCGGTGATGTACCCGAAACGAATGTTGAAGCCGTGGGCGAACATCAACGCCGACCCTGGCTTCAGGTGGGGCTCAATGGACTCGGCGTATACGGCGCGTTGCACCTGGTCAGGGGTCAGGATGACAACGACGTCTGCTTCCTTGACGGCGTCGGCGACTGAGCACACCCGCAGACCCTCAGCCTCTGCTTTGGCTCGAGACGCGCTACCTTCAGCCAAACCGACCCGCACATCGACGCCGGAGTCGCGCAAGTTAAGTGCGTGAGCGTGTCCCTGGCTGCCGTAGCCGATCACAGCTACCGTGCGCTGCTGAATCGCCGCGAGGTCTGCATCGTTGTCGTAGAACATGTGGGCCATGTCGGTGGCTCCTTACCTCAAATGATGGACGTGGTGATGTGGTGCCAGGGGGCGCTATATCCGGCAGGGGGATGACAAGATCAATGGCGACCAGAACGGTCGGTGATCGAACGCGACCCCCGTCCGATAGCCACCAAACCGGACTGCACGAGTTCTTTCACCCCGTACGGTTCAAGCATCGTCAGCAATGCTTCCAGTTTTTCCACCCGGCCAGTAGCTTCGATGGTGAGAGAGTCTTGCGCCACATCGACGATATTGGCTCGGAAGAGTTGGGCGGTTTCGATGACGTGGCTACGAGTGGTCGCGTCAACGCGCACTTTCACTAGGAGGATCCGTCGCTCCACTGTGGAGGTGGCATCGAGCTCGACGACCTTGATGACCTCCACGAGTTTGTTGAGCTGTTTGGTGACCTGTTCAAGCGGCAGCTGATCGGCATCAACGAGCACAGTCATCCGAGAGATTTCTGGGTGCTCAGTCTCGCCCACCGCCAGAGAGCTGATATTGAATCCACGCCTGCTAAACAACGCTGCAATACGAGTCAGAACACCGGGCTTGTTTTCCACCAGGACCGACAGGGTATGTCTACTCACTGTTCACTCCTCACGATCCCACACCGGTGACAGTCCTCGCGCGTACATGATCTCGTCGTTGCCAACGCCAGCTGGGACCATCGGCCACACCTGAGCGTCAGGACACACCACAAAATCTACGACCACTGGTTGATCGGTGATCGCCATAGCTGCCTCGATCGTGGCATCAATGTCCTCGGGTCGCTCGCAACGCAGCCCAATGCATCCATATGCTTCGGCGAGTTTGACAAAATCGGGTATCCGACGGGTTTCGTGTCCGGTATGCAGATCTGTGTTCGAATATCGTTCGTCATAGAACAGGTTCTGCCATTGACGCACCATCCCCAGGCTGGAGTTATTAATGACAGCAACTTTGATAGGAATGCCTTCAATCGCGCAGGTGGCGAGTTCCTGGTTGGTCATTTGAAAACATCCATCGCCATCGATAGCCCAGACCACCCGATCGGGTTCAGCGACTTTGGCTCCCATCGCTGCGGGAACGCAGTATCCCATCGTGCCGAGACCCCCAGAGTTCAACCAGCTGCGAGGTCGGGAGTACCGCACGAATTGCGCGGCCCACATTTGATGCTGTCCTACACCGGAGACATAGGTCGCCTCAGGACCGGCGATCATCCCGATCCTTTCGATGACCTGTTGCGGCGCCATCAGCCCACTTTCGGGTCGGGGATACCCCAAGGGGTACGTCGCCCGTACACGGTCCATCTCCTCGACCCATGCGGTGTGGTCGGCGAGAGGGGTGTCGTGGTTGGTGCGGTCGAGTTCTTCGTTGAGAGCACGGATGACATCCAGACAATCACCGACGATCGGAACGTCAGCATGACGATTCTTGCCGATCTCAGCGGGATCGATATCGGCATGGATGACAGTGGCCAGCGGCGCGAAAGTGGACAGTTTCCCGGTGACCCGATCGTCGAATCGAGCGCCGAGGGCAATGATCAGGTCACTACGCTGCAGAGCGGTCACCGCAGACACTGATCCGTGCATCCCCGGCATGCCATAGTGCATAGGATGCTCGTCCGGAAGTACACCCCGTGCCATCAGCGTCGCCACGAGGGGAATGCGTAAGCGGTCCACGAGGTCGCGCAGCGCCCTCGACGCTCCGGCTTTGATGACACCACCACCGACGTACAACACCGGTCGATGGGATTGACGGATGAGTCGTGCCGCTTCCCGAATCTGTTTGCTATGTGGCCGAGTAGTCGGGTGGTATCCAGGGAGATCCATTGTCGGAGGCCAGGTAAAAACAGTCTGGGCTTGCAGGGCATCTTTGGTGATATCGACCAACACTGGGCCGGGGCGGCCGGTGGCGGCGATGTGGAACGCTTCGGCGATAGCCTGCGGAATTTTCGCAGGGTCCGTGATCAGATAATTGTGCTTGGTGATGGGCATGGTGATCCCGCGAATGTCAGCTTCCTGAAAAGCATCAGTGCCGATTGACTGGCTACCGACTTGCCCGGTGATCGCCACCAAAGGGACCGAATCCATGTAGGCATCAGCAAGGGGGGTGACTAAGTTAGTGGCTCCAGGACCAGAAGTAGCCATACAAACACCCACCTTGCCGGTGGCAGTAGCGTATCCCTGGGCAGCATGTCCAGCCCCTTGTTCATGGCGGACAAGAATGTGGCGCACTGCGGTGGAATCGAGCAGCGGGTCGTACGCCGGGAGAATCGCGCCTCCGGGGAGCCCGAAGATCACATCAACGCCGACCTCTTCTAAGGACCGGACCAGGCTTTGTGCGCCGGTGAGGTGCTCCAGTAGGGCGGGGGTCTCCGTCGCCGACGGCGTTGATGAGTCGTGGGCCAGGCGTGTAGCCATTGAGCGGGGGGTAGGCGTGTCTACAGTCCGCCGTGGCGGGGGTTCGGGTTTACGAGATGCCCCTGCCGTCGGTCGAGCCGATGCATTGGCCCCTTGGCGATCCTTCACTTTCGTCACCACTTTCAGGCGAGCTGAACTTCGACGAGGATGCCGAAGCGGACTCCGGTCGACAGGGCGGGTCGCGCCCAGCCAACAAAAAACCCCTCTGCCCTAGGGGCGGGAGGGGTAGCGCAACGGGCCGGGGTCAGGCCTGTCGCGCCGTCGGACGTACGATGAGGGTGCTCACGCCGTTAGCTTTCCCCGATTGCTGCCCTCCCGTCAACGACGCCCCACGGCTGTCTCAATTGACAAGACAGCAAACTCACTCCCTGGACACAACAGCAGGAATCGACAACCACATTTCGGTCACGTATTGGCGCGACCCGCCGCAACTGACCAGGTATCGACAACTCGGCCACCGTCCATGATGTACAGGGCGTCCGCCAGGTTCACCGCATTGCAGCAATGGTTCGGCACCACCCGAACCCGCTCTCCCAGCCCCGGAAGACGGCCTGAGTCACCCCACTCCACCACTGCGTGGTGCTCACTAAGCTGGACAATCCTCGCATCAGGGTGCCCCCACAGCCTCCCAAAACCTGAAGCGTACGGCGGACGATCCGCCCCCAACACCTTGCTCCCGACATCCAAAATCAGTCGCCCGCCAGCATGGCTGACCACGGTCGTGACCGCCGTCAACGCACAGTCCTGCTCACCACATGCACCCAGTTCCCACTGTTGGGCATCGTTGAACACATAAGCCCCCGGTCGGAATTCGGTGATCGCTCCCCCCTCGGCGTAACTCATGCTCGGGCTAGAGCCACCACTGATCACTGACACCGACACCCCAGCCGCCACCACCTCCTCAGCCGCTCGCGCGAGCGCCTCGCGCTCCTGCGCAGCCACCCCGGCACGCCCCGCCGGATCGTAGGAGTGCCCGGGGAACGTAAAAACCCCCACGACAGGCAGGCCAGCTTGGGCCACCGCAGCAGCAACCTCCCCCGCGTGCTGCGCCACAACCCCGCTCCGGTGGTGTCCAGAGTCGACCTCCACAAGAACCTCGACTCGGCCCGAGACACCTAGCTCATCCAACACCTGCGCTGTACGCCGACCAGAAACCACCGAATCACAGCCCAGCCTTATTCGCGCCTGATCGGTCAGTGCCGCAACCCGTCCAGCTCGATCCTCATCCATCCACCAGGGGTAGGCGATGAACACATCATCGAAACCCCCTTCGATAAACACCTCAGCCTCCGAGACCGTGGCCACGGTGATCCCTGAAGCCCCTGCCTGATATTGGCGACGCGCGATCTCGAGACACTTATGGGTCTTCGCATGCGGCCGTAAGGTCGCTCCCGTCACAGCAACCGTGTCCGCCATCCCCTTAATATTGCGATCCATCACCGCCACATCGACAACCAAAGCCGGGGTCCGGAGAGTGCGCTCATCCATAGCGATCATGAGACCCATCCCATCACGACCCCGAATCACTGGCGCCGCATCGCCTGCAAAGCCTCCGACCAATGCCGGTCCAGGTAATCCCCACCGACCCGCACCCCCAGCCATAACCCGACACCACCACAGATCACACTCACCGGCACACTCATCCACACCGCCCACCCTTCACCGGCAGACCCAAACGCCACCAACACCATCACTGGAAGGGCACCCACCGCGGTCAACAGTAATTCCCCCACCGCCACCACCGCCGATCTCAGGCCCCCACCGGAATTCATCTGAAAGGCTCCCTCAGAGATGTCTGGAGCTGGCCATTGAGCGACCGCACTCAACCAGCTGGCCGCTCCAGCAGATATACCACCCACCGCCACTGCTGCCGCGCAAGACATCACCGATACCCGCAGGTCCTGGATTAAAACCGCCCCCACCATTACCACACTCAGAGCCAGGATCAGCGGATACACCATGCCGCCCCAGACTCTTCCCCGCCGGTCATCACGGCCCCTCATTCCACTCACCGCATGCACCCACAGCCGGTTACCTTCCGCTGCTGTCCCCGACACCAAACCCACACCAGCCATCAACACCACTAACGGTGGCGCCACCGCAACAAAACGCAGCTGCCCTGATGTATCCCTCATGGCCGGTGGAATCAGAATGATCAACGGAACTGCCACCATCCCGACCAAGGCAGTGACTCGCTGTCCCTCCCTTGTCTGGGCCCTTGCCAGCCGAGCTGCGACAGCTCCAGCCGGTGACATGCCAAAGAGCCGTTCCCAACGACGACCACCATGCACCTTTTCCGACCCGCCGAGCCCCTGCAGCGGACTAGTCAGCGCTCGCTCCAACGCCCACTGCCACCACCGGTACAAGGCAGCGGCACACACCGTCGCCAGGACAACCAGCACCACTGCCGAGCCTGCATCCCCCCTCGCAGCCTCTGCCGGGGCTCCCCATGCCCACCCCAGAGGTGACCACCGGACAACTCGGACCACCCAGCCCATCTCGAGGTGTTCACCCTCACCGCGACTTGACCTGATGAACAGTGGGACACATTGCGTGATGACAGCGATCATCACACCGGCCAACCCGGCCACCAGACCTGCTCGTTCTCGATGCCGTCGGGTGGACAACGCTGCCGACATCGCTGAGGTCAATGCCCGGGACAGCAACACACATGTGGCAGCGGCCAGCGGAGCACAGCACAAGGCCAGCGCCGTGCTCAACACGTCCCTTGACCAAGAGATCACCCAAGCCACAGTGAGGATGATGAGCGCCACACCGGGAGCACCGATGAAGGAACTGAGAAGGAGGCCCGGCATCAGCCGTCGCGCAGAGACCGGCAGCAGAGCAAATCGTGCCGGCTGCATCGTCTCGTCGACACCAGACAACACCAGAGGAAAGACCAACCACGCCAAGGTCAAACTGCTAAACCCCACCGTGAGGACTGTGTCTGCGAGATCGACCGAAGCAGCTCGAAGCGCAATGATACCAATAGCCAGTGGGAACACCAGTAATGCGGCATACAAGTAGCCGATCACCATTCCGAAGGCGGTCCACGTACTCCGCCGGAAAGCTCTTATCAATAAGGTCAGTTTGAGCCTGAGGAGAACCGTAACCATTCCAGCCCCCTTCTTTCTCCCGACGTCGGGCCCCCTACTAACTGGAGGAACCGCTGCTGCAGCGGGATTCCCCTACACACCTCGGCAGTAGGGCCCACTGCAAGAACCCGCCCCCCTGCCACCACCCCTACTCCGTCACAGAGCTGCTCAACTAGCTCCATGACATGGCTGGACAAGATGACCGTCCCCCCTGCGGCGACATAGCCACGAAGAATCTCACGAACCATCTCCCCGGACACTGGGTCCACGGATTCGAAGGGTTCGTCCAGCACCAAGATGGACGGTCCATGCAGTAACGCACACGCCAGGCTGACCTTTTTCGTCATCCCTGCGGAATAGTCCGTCACGACTGTGTCGGCGTCTTCCGTTAAACCCAATGCATCAAAGAGTTCCCCACTCCGCCGTTCCACTTCGCCAGGATCCATGCTGCGTAACAACCCGACGTATCTGAGAAGCTCCCTCCCAGATAACCGGTCAAAGAGCCGCATCCCGTCCGGCATGACCCCCATTAATGCCTTGGCCGCAGGGGGGTCATGCCATACATCGATCCCGAGGACCCGCACCTCGCCTTGATCGGGGCGAAGTAACCCTGTCGCCATAGATAATGTGGTGGTCTTTCCTGCCCCATTCGGACCGACCAGCCCGAAAAGAACCCCTGGGGGCACCATCAACGACAGATCTTGCACAGCGGTCTTCGATCCAAAGGTCTTCCATAGTCCAGCCAGATCCAACGCTGCGGTCATGCCGCTTAGTCAATCACTTCGGTCAAGCATTCATCCTTTGGTTGACCAGCCAGCCTCGCTGTGCGAACGGTAGTGCCGTTACCGTCGTAGCCTCAGGCGCCGCTGAAGCAGATCCCGGCTGACACAGCCTCCTGGAGGATTCTCCCGTGCGGGGTTGGTGCCACTGTCATGGCAAGGTCCGTACGGCGCGGGATTCCTGCGCTCGATGAGCCAACTCACTATCAGCCGGGTATCCGACTTCTTCCAAGACCAACCCATGCGCAGGCATGACTGTCACGCCAGGATCACGCTGACCGGCAGTGAGTATCTGCTGAGCCCATCCTGCAGGTCGACGCCCTTCCGCGGCGGGCAACACCGCACCGACCAGCGATCGCACCATCGAATGGCAGAACGCGTCGGCCTGGACGTCAGCACGCAACACGCCATCTTTTTCTCTGGTCCACCGGTACAGCAGCAGAGTCCGAATAGTCGTAGCTCCGTCACGACGCTTGCAAAACGCCGCAAAATCTGCGAAGCCTTCAAGACTGCGCGCCTCCGCATCAAGCACTTCGTCCTGGAGCGGACGAGACACAATCACGGTGTCCCGTCGGCGTAACGGATCGAGTTCGCTGGGACGGTCCGTCAATCTATAGGAATAGCGACGAAAGACCGCAGAAAACCGCGCGTCGAAGCCAGCAGGTGCACGCTGCACCCGCCGTACGACGATGTCGGGTGGCAAGATCCCGCGAAATCTCGCCAAGGCTGCCTCTTCTGGAGATCGTGCAGAACGACCCGGTACCGCGGCAAATCGACGAGGGTCAACGTCGACGTGAGCGACAGCCCCTCGGGCATGGACACCAGCGTCAGTGCGACCTGCAATAGTCAACCGAAGGTTTTCTTGGCGAAGCAGGCACTGCACTGCTGTAGTGAGTTCTTCTTCGATGGTGCGTAACCCCGGCTGTTTCGCCCATCCCGCATACTCTGTCCCGTCGTAGCTGAAGTCGATCCGGAGACGTACTCGCTCAGAATCATCATCAGCGGCTGGATCTTTGAGTGCTGACAACGCAGGTTCTGGAACAGTTGCGTCGGTCGTGTCAGTGATGTCGGCTGTGTCAGTGCCTGCGAGTCCTTCAGCGTTGCGATGTACCACTGGTGAAGCCTAACGTTGCTGGCTCAGAGCCCGGTTACGTGACTATCCTGCTGGAGTTTTTCCGACCCGAGGGAGGGTCCTCATGTCCCCCGGCGAGAGATGCTTCCAGACATGGTCTGCAGCGAGGATTTCGCGGTGTGGTGGTGGTCACCAGCAGATAAGTGCTATCGGAGACTCGTGGACACCATGAGGGGCCGGCCACATCACTGCGGCCGGCCCCTCATGGTGTCTCCCATAGCAGGGAAGATCAGGCGTCGCTGGCGCCGTCATCTCCGTTGACAGCGGCAAATCCAGCCGCAGCTGCGGCTTCAGCGGTGCGGAACCACACCTCAGCGACGGTGCGGTCGTAGTACGGCGACTCCGGGGTGTGGTACTTCATGGAGTCCTTGTTGCCCTTCACGGTGAAGCCCTCAGGAGCTGCACCACCGTCAAGCGGGAGCGCAGAGTCTGGCCCGTATCCACCATCAACGGCGGCATCCTGGACAGCCACAACTGGCTCATCGTTCTTTGCTGCCCGCTTAGTTGCGGCTTCAGCCTCTTTAACAGTGGCTTTCTTGGGCGAGTAAGGCTCCCGCACCAGCTCGATGACTGCCATCGGGGCGTTGTCGCCCTTCCGAGGACCGATCTTGATGATCCGGGTGTAGCCACCAGGACGCTCGGCCATGTCAGGCGCGATCTCGGTGAAGAGGCGGTGTACGACACCCTTGTCCCGGACCACGGTCAGGACTCGACGCCGAGCGTGCAGGTCTCCACGCTTAGCGAAGGTGATGAGCCGTTCAGCAAGTGGACGAAGTCGCTTCGCTTTGGCCTCTGTGGTCGTGATCTTGTCGTGCTCGAACAGCGACGTGGCGAGGTTAGCCAGAATGAGCCGCTCGTGCGCGGGGCCACCGCCGAGGCGTGGGCCCTTGGTGGGGGTAGGCATGAATTCTCCTGTGGGTCAGCTGACCGATCCGCGGAAGTGCGGTTCAGTCGCAGTGTCGGTCAGTACTGCTCGTCTTCAGCGAAGACCGAGTCGTCATCGTCGTCGTACCGCTCGACGATGGCGGTGGGGTCAAACCCGGGTGGGCTGTCCTTAAGCGCCAAGCCCATGCCAACGAGTTTTGCTTTGACTTCATCAATGGATTTAGCACCGAAGTTCCGGATGTCCAGCAGGTCGGCTTCGCTCCGGCCAACGAGCTCACCTACCGTGTGGATCCCCTCGCGCTTGAGGCAGTTGTAGGAACGAACCGTCAGGTCCAGATCTTCGATAGGAAGGGCGAGGTCAGCAGCCAGAGCGGCGTCTGTCGGGGAGGGGCCCATATCGATGCCTTCGGCTTCGACGTTGAGCTCACGTGCCAATCCGAAGAGTTCCACCAGGGTCTTGCCAGCAGAAGCCAGCGCATCCCGCGGCGCCATCGAGTTCTTGGTCTCGACATCCACGATGAGCTTGTCGAAGTCGGTGCGCTGCTCAACACGAGTGGCTTCAACGCGGTAGGTCACAGCCAGAACCGGGCTATAGATGGAGTCCACCGGGATCCGGCCGATCTCCTGGTCTCCGCTCTTGTTCTGCTGCGCTGACACATAGCCGCGACCGCGTTCAACGGTGAGCTCCATCTCGATCTTCGCCTGCTCGTTGAGCGTCGCGATATGCAGATCAGGATTGTGGACCTCAACGCCTGCAGGCGGAGCAATGTCAGCAGCTGTCACCACGCCGGGTCCCTGCTTACGCAGGTACATCACCACTGGCTCATCGTGCTCGCTTGAGACGACCAGTCCTTTGATGTTGAGGATCAGCTCTGTGACATCCTCCTTCACCCCTGGAATGGTGGTGAACTCATGGAGGACCCCGTCGATACGAATACTTGTTACCGCCGCGCCGGGAATACTCGAAAGAAGTGTACGGCGCAAAGAGTTACCAAGGGTGTAACCGAAACCAGGTTCGAGCGGCTCGATGGTAAACCGGGACCTTGCCTCGGAGATGACCTCCTCCGAGAGGATCGGACGCTGCGCGATCAGCACTGTGTTCTTCCTTCCCGTGGACCACCGCTATATGAAGTCCACGAACGATCGGTTCTTCCCCGATCGAGGTGACCCGTTCCGTCTACGGGGCACCTCTCACAAAATACGCACTCCTGTGGGAGGTCCAAGAAGATCGTGACACTGCAGGTAAAAAAACTCATATGACAAAGCCGGTATGGCAACGCCACGATGCCTGCGGTGTGATGCCTTCTGCATGGTGATCGGTAGATGGTCACGGCTTACGTGTTGCTGAGGTTGCCACACAGTGCTCATCGCTCTGTCGACAGCATCACTTGGGACCGCTCTACGACTACAAGATGGACTTCCCATGCTGCCCGCCGCCCTCAGTCCAGTGATGAGGATGACGGGCATGCACAGGTCAGCGTTGATTCAGTTCTTCGAGTAGAGCTCGACAATCAGCTGCTCAGTGAGCACCGTGTCGATCTGCTCACGGACTGGAAGTTGGTGAACGAGAACCTGCAGCGAACCAGGAACAACCTTGATCCATGCCGGAATCGGCCGCTCCCCGAAGGTCTGGCGAGCCAATTCAAACGGGAAGAGTTCACGGCTCTTCGGGCGGATATCGATGATGTCGTACTGGCTAACCCGATAGCTGGGCACATCCACACGAATACCGTTGACAAGGAAATGTCCGTGGGTCACCAGCTGACGAGCAGCACGTCGGGTGCGAGCCAGACCAGCACGGTAAATCACATTGTCAAGGCGAGACTCGAGGATCTGCAGGAGGTTCTCGCCGGTTTTCCCGGAACGCCGAGAAGCCTCTTCGTAGTAACCCCGGAATTGCTTCTCCATGACTCCGTAAGTGAAGCGGGCCTTCTGCTTCTCCTGGAGCTGATGAAGATATTCCTTCTCCTGGATACGACCGCGACCGTGCTGTCCAGGAGGGAAGGGACGGTTTTCGAAGTTCTTGTCACCACCGACGAGGTCCGTCTTCAGGCGCCGCGACTTCTTCGTAATAGGGCCGGTGTAACGAGCCATAGTTCAGCTACTTTCCGTTCTCTCTCAGCGGCCTGATCAAACGCGGCGGCGTTTGGGCGGACGGACACCATTGTGCGGCGTGGGCGTAACGTCGCTGATAGCACCGACTTCCAGGCCGGTCGCTGTCAGGGAACGGATGGCGGTTTCGCGTCCGGATCCGGGACCCTTCACGAAAACATCAACTTTCCGCATGCCGTGTTCCATCGCTCGCCGAGCCGCTGCTTCAGCAGCCATCTGCGCCGCGAACGGGGTCGATTTCCGAGAACCCTTGAATCCGACTTGGCCGGCCGATGCCCATGAAATGACAGCCCCGGTGGGGTCAGTAATCGACACGATTGTGTTGTTGAACGTGCTCTTGATGTGAGCGTGCCCGTGGGCGACGTTCTTCTTCTCCTTGCGGCGCACCTTCTTGGCGCCCGCAGCCATGCGGCTCTTGGGAGGCATACGCTGCCTTTCTCCTGCTAGTCGATCAGTGAGGTCTTGCGATGGGCTGACGACCTCTCGATCGCTACCCATGAGGTGGAATTGCTGATGCGGCTCAACCTAAGCGCTCATGCGATTTACAGTTGGTGCCGAGTTTTGCGAACAGGAAGACAAGAATTCAATTGATTGCTCCGATGTCACGTGAAGCTATCTCTTGAGTTTGAATTCTGTAGCTGCCATCCAGTTATGGCTCAAATCACGACATGATCCACATCAACTGAAGGCCGTTGAAGGCTTACTTACCAGCCTTCTTCTTACCTGCGACAGTCCGCTTCGGCCCCTTACGGGTACGAGCGTTGGTCTTCGTCCGCTGCCCACGGACCGGAAGCCCACGACGGTGTCGCAAACCTTGGTAGCTGCCGATTTCCACCTTGCGACGGATGTCCGCCGCAACCTCTCGACGCAGGTCACCCTCGAGCTTGAAGTTCCCCTCAAGGAAGTCACGCAGCTGCACGAGATCAGACTCAGTCAGATCCTTCACGCGGACCGAGGGGTCGATTCCCGTCGCCGCCACAGCCTGCTTAGCGCGTGTGCGCCCCACACCGTAAATGTACGTGAGTGCGATCTCCACACGCTTCTCGCGCGGGAGGTCGACTCCTACAAGACGTGCCATTCGGTACGTTCTCCTGGTTTCAGCGGAGGTCTGAAGCAATATCGACCCAGCGGTTGCTGGTCCCCGGCCTCCGCGCCGGGGGTGACGTCCGAAGCGAGTTCGGGGTCGGATATTGCGCTCTCTGATGTTGTCGCGCCTCTGATGAAGCCCTGACGACACGCAGGAAGGTGATTCTTAGAATTAACCCTGACGCTGTTTGTGGCGCAGGTTTTCGCAGATCACCATGACCCGCCCGTTACGGCGAATCACCTTGCACTTGTCGCAGATCTTCTTGACGCTCGGCTGAACCTTCATGTGCCTGCTGTCTCTGATCTGAGGAGCAACGTCACACGATTACTCATGTGCCGTTACGCCTTGCCTGGTCGGAACTGTTGACACGACCGTACATCCAGGTCGCATCGGACTACTTCAGCGGTAGCGGAAGACGATGCGACCTCGGGACAGGTCGTACGGGCTCAACTCCACCACCACACGGTCCTCAGGAAGGATCCTGATGTAATGCTGTCGCATCTTGCCCGAGATGTGTGCGAGGACCTTGTGCCCGTTGGTCAGCTCGACCCGAAACATTGCGTTCGGTAGAGCTTCAACGATCGTGCCCTCGATCTCTATGACGCCGTCCTTCTTGGCCATGTCCTCCGCTATCCGTCGAGCCGCTACCTACCCGTGGTGGTAGCGGGCCACTTCCGGGAAGTCCCGGCTGAATCGATCCCATCTGCCTGAGTGGCGCAGCATGTATCTCACGATGCCTACTGCCCGGTGATCTCACTGAGGAGGCCTGATGGCGGGACCTAACCCACTCGTCAGGCGCTCCGAGACATAGGGAACCGACAAGTCAGTCTAGTGCACCCGCCCAGGATGGTGAAATCGCGGAAGCACTAGAGTCAGAAACTTGCAGCCGCTTCGGGTCTGCTGCTTCCTCATACTCAGGCACAGAGAATCTCTCAACGTCGAGAGTCCGTGATGAGTTCTCCTCTGACAGCCTGATGCAGAACACTCAGCTGACTCAAACAGTCGTCCAGCGCTGACGTAGCGCCCTCGCATCTAGGCCCTTGGCCACCACACCCGTCAGGCTAAGGCTCAGCTGTACTAGTCGAGACCGCCATATGGAGCTCCCAACCGCGCCAACTTCTCGCGACCACCGTCATCTGCGGTGAGAACCCATACTCCAGCTGACGTCAGAGCCACTGTATGTTCCCAATGGCAAGCCTTGGACTTGTCGACAGTAGACACTGTCCAATCATCTGAACCCACTTCGGTTTCCGCACACCCAAGAGTCACCATTGGCTCGATGGCCAATACAACTCCTGGCGTCAGCCGAGCACTTCTGCCCTTGACACGATAGTTGTAAACGTCGGGATCCATGTGCATTTCCCTGCCAATACCATGACCCGTGTAGCCTTCAATAATTCCAAACTCAACCCCAGATGAAATGTTAATCTCTTCGAGGTAGTCCTCTATAGCGCCACCAATATCATTCAGGTTATTGCCAGCGCGCATAGCTGCAATTCCGCACCATAGGGCCTCTTCCGTAGCATCAAGAAGAGAGACATCAACATCGGAAGCCTTTTCGCGCCCACCTACTATCATACTAATAGCCGAATCCCCATGCCATCCATCAAGAACAGCGCCGCAATCAACTGAAAGAAGATCGCCATTTTGCAGCACCTTCCCGCCCGGAATTCCATGCACCACTTCTTCATTAACACTTGTACATAAGGAGTGCCGATAACCAGGAACTTCCGCAAAGGAAGGCCTTGCCCCGTGAGACCTGATCACCCCTTCAGCGATCTCATCTAGATGCGCAGTCGTAGTGCCTTCAATTGCCGCATCGCGGACAACAGATAATGCGCGGGAAACAACAAGACCTGCATTCCGCATCTTAAGAATCTGATCCGGGGTTTTTGTTTCTATCTGGCGACGCTTCATGAAACCCATCTTATTTATACGACCCGAAGCGGACGGGGAGGAACGTTCGCAGACTGCTGCAACGCAGCCATACACCGATCAAAAACTTGGTCGACTGTTCCTTCACCATCCACTGACCGAAGGAGCCCTCGATCTCTGGCCATCGATGAAATTGGCGTTGTTTGCTCGTGATAGATCTTTAAACGCTCTCTGATGACCTGTTCGTTATCATCTGATCGCCCCTCGATTTCTGACCGCTTGAGCAAACGCTCTACGACTTTTTGATCAGGAACTTCAAGCTCTAAAACATGGTCGAGATCCGTGTCGCGAGTCCAGTGAAATTCTCGAAGCGCCCACGCCTGATCGACTGTTCGAGGGTAGCCGTCAAGAAGGTAACCGTTTTTCGCATCAGGTTCACTCAGTCGATCAAAGACTATCTCGTTTGTCACTTCATCCGGGACATACTGCCCGGCCTCAATGATACCTTTCACCCGAATCCCGAGAGGTGTCTTCTCTTTGATGTTTCTACGAAAAATTTCTCCAGTGGAAATCGCAGGGATTCCCAGCACATCGGCGATTCGTGAAGCCTGGGTGCCCTTACCCGCCCCAGGCGGACCAAGAATCAGAAGTCGCATCAGGACAAACCCCTTCCATTCATGTGGGTGACAAAGAACTAAAGATCAGGTGCAACCGAGATTGGCACCTCACCTCTCAAGCGGATCATACGCCCTGATAGTGCTGGAGCGCCGGGTGACCTGCCAGAGAAGTCAACTCTGAAGGCAACCCGGCGCTGAAATGCAGCACAACAGGACAGAACCCCGTCAACTCACCGCAGGAAGCCTTCGTAGTGCCGCTGCTGCAGTTGAGACTCGATCTGCTTCACAGTCTCTAGCCCGACACCGACGATGATCAGGAGCGATGTGCCTCCAAACGGGAAGTTAGAGTCAGCGTTCAACATCACGAAGGCAACGATGGGTATCAGCGAGATCAGAGCGAGGTAGATAGCACCCGGAACGGTGATTCTATTCAGAACATACCTCAAGTATTCAGCGGTAGGACGCCCAGCTCGATACCCTGGTATGAAACCGCCGTACCTCTTCATGTTATCTGCAACTTCGTCAGGGTTGAACGAGATAGACACGTAGAAGAAAGTAAAGAAAATAATCAGCAAGGTGTAGGTAGCAACGTGAATTGGGCTTCGCTGGGGGACCACGTTTGCAGCCATCCAGTTAATCCATTCGGCACGCTGGGGGTTGCTCTGCTGGAACTGTACGATCAGACCTGGAATGGCAAGTAACGAGGAAGCAAAGATCACAGGGATCACGCCTGCCTGGTTAACTTTTAGCGGAATATAGGTGGTGGTCCCACCGTACATTCGACGGCCAACCATGCGCTTTGCATATGTGACTGGAATTCGACGCTGACACTGCTCTACAAAAACAACTGCCGCAATAATAAGCAGACCCACAGCAATGACAAGGAGGAAGGTGTCCCAGCGCCCGTCACGTTGATGAATCGACCACAGCGAACCGGGGAAGCGAGCTGCAATAGACGTGAAAATCAACAACGACATCCCATTGCCGACGCCTTTTTCGGTGATCAGTTCACCCATCCACATAATGAGTCCGGTTCCCGCTGTCATAGTGAGGACCATGATCACCGGAGTCCACCAACTAGTGTCTGCAAGGATGTTGGTGCATGATGCGCCGAACAGCGACTGGGGATTGTGTGCGAAAGTGACGAACGTCGATGACTGGAGAATCGCTAGGGCGATCGTTAAGTACCGCGTGTATTGCGTCAGTTTCGTCTGACCTGATTGGCCTTCTTGTTTTAGAGTTTCAAAGCGCGGAATCACCACAGTAAGCAGTTGAATGATAATACTCGCCGTAATATACGGCATGATTCCTAGCGCGAAAATTGATAATTGGAGCAATGCTCCACCACTGAAGAGGTCAGCCAAGCCCAAAAGCTGGCGTGAACCTTGGCCAGCAGCTTGGCACTTCTGCACCTCGACATAGCTGACGCCAGGAGTCGGAACAAAAGACCCTAAGCGAAAAATAGCCATGACAAAGATGGTGAAGAGGAGCTTCTTGCGCAAGTCCGGAGTACGAAACGCTCGGACGAAGGCCGTGAGCACGAATCCTCCTGATTGTCATACCTTTCGGCGATGACGTGGCCGGATGTGTCGAACAACTCTGGGGACGATAACACCCCGGCGCCGGTTGGCCCGGCGCCGGGGTGTTATGGGTTGCGATGGGCATGGCCGAGTTCAGAGCTCGGTAACGCTACCACCTGCAGCTTCGATCTTGCTCTTGGCAGATGCCGAGAACTTGTGCGCCGAGATGTTCACCTTAACGGACAACTCTCCATCGCCCAGCACCTTCACAAGGTGACCCGGCCGAACGGCGCCCTTAGCTGCCAGATCCTCAGCTGTGACCTCACCGCCATCGGGGTAGAGCATGGTGATGCGGTCGAGGTTGACAACCTGGTATTCGGTGCGGAATGGGTTCTTGAAACCCCGGAGTTTCGGAAGCCGCATGTGCAGCGGCATCTGTCCGCCTTCAAAGCGCTCCGGTACCTGGTAGCGGGCTTTCGTTCCCTTTGTGCCTCGGCCAGCAGTTTTACCCTTGCTGCCCTCACCGCGGCCGACCCGAGTCTTAGCAGTTTTGGCACCTGGAGCGGGACGCAGGTGATGCACCTTGAGGGCGTGTCCCTGCGGAGCCTCCGCAGCAGCAGTGTCCTTCTTGGCCATGATCACTCCACCTCCTCGACGGTCACCAGATGGGTCACCGTGCGAACCATGCCTCGAATTTCGGGGCGGTCCTCCTTGACGACGCAATCGCCGATCCTTTTCAGGCCCAGTGACCGAAGCGTCTCACGCTGGTTCTGCTTACCGCCGATCTCAGATCGGATCTGGGTTACCTTGAGCCGAGCCATCATGCACCTGCCCCAGCGGCGCGGGCGCGAAGCAATGAAGCCGGCGCGACCTCTTCAAGAGGCAGACCGCGGCGCGCTGCTACACTTTCAGGCCGTTCAAGACGCTTTAACGCATCCACAGTGGCGTGGACAATGTTGATGGCGTTGTCGGATCCCAGCGACTTGGAAAGCACGTCGTGTATACCAGCGCATTCAAGCACCGCACGGACCGGCCCACCTGCGATCACACCTGTACCAGGAGCGGCAGGGCGCAACAACACGACGCCAGCAGCAGCTTCACCCTGGATGGGGTGAGGGATAGTCCCCTGGATGCGGGGAACCCTGAAGAATGACTTCTTCGCCTCTTCAACACCCTTGGCAATGGCGGCGGGAACTTCCTTTGCCTTCCCGTAGCCAACTCCAACGGTGCCGTCACCATCTCCGACGACTACCAACGCAGTGAAGCTGA
This sequence comes from Austwickia sp. TVS 96-490-7B, assembly GCF_019331795.1. Lineage (GTDB taxonomy): Bacteria > Actinomycetota > Actinomycetes > Actinomycetales > Dermatophilaceae > Austwickia. The sequence goes on along the minus strand of NZ_JAHPZL010000007.1, from coordinate 268,284 downwards.
AGCGGCGTCCACCTTTGACAACCTTGGAAACACGGTTGATTGTGACAACGCGCTCAACGAACTGGTTCCGCGAGTCGTCCTGCGCACCACGACGGTTGTCGCGGTCGCGACCGCGACGATCGCCCCGCTCGTTGCGGTCGCCACCGGCGCGGTCGGAGCCACCGGCAGCACCCGCGCCACTGCCTCGGCGCTGTGGTCCAGCCATCAGTCGTTCCTCTTCTCGTTGTTCGGGGTCCAGGCAATCATCACAGAATCAGCCCGCCTTCACGAGCACCATCTGCAATCGCCGCGATCCGGCCGTGGTATTTGTTGCCACCCCGGTCGAAGACCACCGAGGAAATACCGGCTTTCTTAGCACGGTCTGCAATAAGCTCGCCAACTTTACGAGCCTTTGCGGTCTTATCACCGTCAAAAACCCGTAAGTCCTTCTCCATCGTGGATGCGCAGGCCAGAGTCTTACCTGCTACGTCATCCACGATCTGCACGAAGACGTGTCGTGACGAACGCGTCACAACCAACCGAGGCTGTGACGGCGTCCCAGAGATCTTCTTGCGGATTCGGAGGTGACGACGGCTACGAGCAGCGGCTTTGCTTTTTCCACGCTTGATGATCATCGCCATCTGTTACTTACCAGCCTTTCCGACCTTGCGCCGGATAACCTCGCCGGCGTAACGCACGCCCTTGCCCTTATACGGATCAGGCTTACGCAGCTTGCGAATGTTTGCTGCGGTCTCCCCGACGAGCTGCTTGTCGATGCCTGACACGCTGAACTTCGTAGGTCCTTCGACAGCAAAAGTGATACCGCTCGGTGGTTCCACGACGATGGTGTGGCTGTATCCGAGCGAGAACTCAAGGTTTGCACCTTTGGGAACTACTCGATAACCAGTCCCCTGGATCTCGAGCTTCTTTTCGTATCCAGCCGTCACGCCCACGATCATGTTACTGATAAGGGTGCGGGTCAGACCGTGCAATGAGCGTGACATTCGCTCATCGTCAGGACGTGAGACCTGAATAGCCCCATCCTCACCACGCTCAACAGTGATGGGCTCCTTGACTTCAAAGGCAAGTTCGCCCTTGGGGCCCTTCACCCGAACAGACTGGCCTTCGATGCTTACATCGACACCAGAGGGAACGGAGACGGGAAGTCGTCCGATTCGGGACATGTGTCCTCCTCCTTGCTTTCCGTCACCAGACGTAGGCGAGGACTTCCCCGCCCACGCCCTTTGCCGCTGCCTGCTTATCGGTCAACAGTCCCGACGACGTGGAGATGATCGCCACACCAAGACCGCCCAAAACCTTGGGCAGGTTGGTGGACTTCGCATAAACACGAAGTCCCGGCTTACTCACACGGCGCACACCAGCAATGGATCGCTCGCGGTTCGGACCGTACTTCAGGTCGATGATGAGCGTCTGTCCGACGCTGGCATCTTCCACACGCCAAGCCGCAATGTAACCCTCTTTGACAAGGATGTTTGCGATGTTGGACTTCAACTTCGAGAACGGCATGGAGACAGTGTCGTGGTGCGCCGAGTTGGCGTTCCGCACACGGGTCAGCATGTCCGCAATCGGGTCTGTCATGGTCATTGGGCTTCTCCGCCCTTCCTCACCGGGGTTTCAGCTATTCCACCTTGATTGATGGGCCGACCTACGGTGTAGAAGCTTGATGTCGTTTATTACCAGCTGCTCTTGGTGACGCCGGGCAATTCACCACGGTGTGCCATTTCACGAAGACACACCCGGCAAAGACCAAACTTGCGATACACCGAGTGGGGGCGCCCGCATTTCTGGCAGCGCGTGTAAGCACGCACTTTGAACTTCGGCTTTGCGTTTGCCTTGTTGATCAGCGCAGTCTTAGCCACGATCAGTTCTCCTTGAACGGGAAGCCGAGGTGGCGCAGGAGCGCGCGGCCCTCGTCATCGGTCACCGCTGTAGTCACCACGGTGATGTCCATGCCTCGGACACGGTCGATGCGGTCCTGATCGATTTCATAGAACATCGACTGCTCGTTCAGGCCGAAGGTGTAGTTTCCGCGTCCGTCAAACTGCTTCGGTGAAAGTCCGCGGAAGTCACGGATACGTGGAAGAGCAACTGTCACAAGACGGTCGAGAAATTCCCACATACGGTCGCCTCGCAATGTTGCGTGGCAGCCAATTGGCATACCCTCACGCAGTTTGAACTGCGCAATTGACTTGCGGGCTTTAGTGACAAGCGGCTTCTGTCCCGTAATCGCAGTCAGATCTCGGATAGCTCCCTCGATCAGCTTGCTGTCACGTGCAGCCTCTCCGACACCCATGTTGACGATGACCTTAGTCACGCCGGGAACCTGCATCACGTTTGAATAAGAGAACTCGCTCTGGAGAGCAGGGCGAATCTCTTCGCGATACCGAACCTTCAGGCGCGCAACGGGCGTTTCAGAGACGGTGTTCTCAGTCATCAGAGGTCCTTCCCCGAGCGCACAGACACACGGATACGAGCCGTCTTCTCCCGGCCCTCGCGAGTCACCGTCTCCAAACGAGTCCGGATTCGGGTTGGTTTCTTCGTCTCAGGGTCGACGATCGCAACATTGCTCACGTGAATAGGGGCCTCAGTGTGAACGAGTCCGCCGGTGCGGGAGCCGCGTGCTGTTGCTCCAGCTTTGGTGTGCTTCGTCACTCGATTGATGCCCTCAACCAGAACACGGTTGGTCTCAGGGTAGACCTCGATGACCTTGCCCTGCTTACCGCGGTCACCGCCCTTGTCCTGCTTACGGCCTGTGATGACCTGCACGAGGTCACCTTTCTTGATCTTCATTTTCGCCATGTCTCAGAGCACCTCCGGAGCTAGCGAGATGATCTTCATGAACTTCTTCTCTCGCAACTCACGCCCCACGGGGCCAAAGATACGAGTGCCACGCGGGTCACCATCGTTTTTCAATATGACAGCCGCGTTCTCATCGAACTTGATGTACGAACCGTCGGGACGGCGCCGCTCCTTCTTGGTGCGGACGACAACCGCTTTGACGACATCCCCTTTTTTGACATTTCCACCGGGAATGGCGTCCTTGACAGTTGCGACGATGACATCGCCCACACCGGCGTACCGTCGACCCGAGCCGCCGAGGACACGGATGCACAAAATCTCCTTGGCACCCGTGTTGTCGGCGACACGCAGTCGCGACTCCTGCTGAATCACTTCTCACTCCTGTCGTCGCGCTGGTTCTCTCCGTATTGATTAACGGGCGAGCCTTGCGGAACGGATCTTGGGGTTTCGCGATACAGGTACTGTTGCTCAGCACCTGCTCGCAGAAGGCTTACTTAGCGCGCTCAAGAATTTCAACGACGCGCCAACGCTTACTAGCGGACAGTGGTCGAGTCTCCATGAGAAGAACTCGGTCACCGACGCCGCACTCGTTTTGCTCGTCGTGAGCCTTGAGCTTGTTGGTCCGCCGCATAACTTTTCCGTAGAGAGCATGCTTGACGCGGTCCTCGACTTCGACCACAACGGTCTTGTCCATCTTGTCGCTGACGACGTAGCCCTGGGCAGTCTTTCGGGAGTTCCGCTCAGTGACAGAACCTTCAGTCTGCGTGTTGTCCGCCATTACTTCGCGCCTCCGATGTTCAGCTCGCGCTCTCGCATGATCGTGTAAATGCGCGCGATGTCCCGACGAACAGCCCGCAAACGTCCATGGTTCTCCAGCTGCCCGGTGGCCGACTGAAAACGAAGGTTGAAGAGTTCTTCCTTCGCTTTGCGAAGCTCATCGACGAGTTTGTCTTCCGACAGTTCACGCAGCGCTTCAGCTGCCAGGTCCTTGGAACCGATCGCCATCAGATGTCACCACCCTCACGCCGAACGAAGCGGCACTTCATCGGAAGCTTGTGCATCGCAAGACGCATAGCCTCGCGCGCCACCTCCTCGGACACACCGGAAAGCTCAAACATGACGCGCCCGGGCTTGACATTTGCGATCCACCATTCAGGTGAACCCTTACCTGAACCCATGCGGGTTTCAGCAGGCTTCTTGGTCAAGGGACGGTCTGGGTAGATGTTGATCCAGACCTTACCGCCACGTTTGATGTAACGGGTCATAGCAATACGTGCCGACTCAATCTGCCGGTTAGTCACGTAAGCAGGCTCCAAAGCCTGGATCCCAAAGTCACCGAACGCAACAGTGGTACCACCCTTTGCCTTTCCATGGCGGTCGGGGTGGTGCTGCTTACGGTGTTTGACTCGACGGGGAATCAACATCAGGATTCAGCTCCCTCACTGACAGTCGCGGGCGCCTCGGCTGCAGCGGTTTCCTCAACAGCTGCGGGAGTGCGGCTGCCACGGTCAGACCCACGACGTCCGCGGGAGGGCCGATCGCTCCTTGCACCACGGGAGGGCCGGCTCGGCGCTGCAGCCTGTTGAGCCGCCAGTTCTTTGGCGGTCATGTCGCCCTTGTAGATCCAAACCTTGACGCCGATACGTCCAAAGGTCGTCTTGGCCTCATAGAAGCCGTAGTCAATCTGAGCTCGCAGGGTGTGGAGCGGAACCCGTCCCTCACGATAGAACTCAGACCGGCTCATTTCAGCTCCGCCCAGACGTCCAGAGCACTGCACCCGAATGCCCTTGGCCCCAGCGCGCAACGAGGACTGCATCCCCTTACGCATGGCGCGGCGGAATGAGACACGAGCAGATAGCTGCTCAGCAATGCCCTGGGCCACGAGCTGAGCGTCCATCTCGGGGTTCTTCACCTCGAGGATGTTGAGCTGCACCTGCTTACCGGTGAGCTTTTCGAGTTCACCGCGAATGCGATCAGCTTCAGCGCCGCGACGTCCGATGACGATGCCCGGACGTGCTGTGTGAATATCCACACGAACGCGGTCACGGGTGCGTTCAATTTCAACGCGGCTAATACCTGCACGCTCCATCCCAGTGGACATGAGCTTGCGAATAGCCACATCTTCTTTGACGTAGTCCCGGTAACGCTGACCGCTCTTGGTGCTGTCTGCGAACCAGCGGCTCTTGTGTTCCGTGGTGATACCCAGACGGAAACCGTGGGGGCTAACCTTCTGGCCCATCAGCGGGCACCTCCCTTGGACTGGGGCTGGCTGACTACCAGGGTGATGTGACAGGTTCGCTTATTAATGCGGAACGCCCGTCCCTGTGCTCGCGGTTGGAACCGCTTCATCGTCGGCCCCTCATCCACAAAAGCTGTGGTGACAACTAGCGACCGCTCATCAAAAGCGACGCTTTCCTTGTCAGCCTTAACTCGCGCGTTGGCCATCGCTGAAGCGAGGCATTTCCGCACGGGCTCGCTGGCGGACTGCGGAGCAAACTGCAGCACTGCAAGCGCTTCAACGGCCTGCTTGCCACGGATCAGGTCCACGACACGACGGGCCTTCATAGGCGTGACCCGCACATTACGCGCCTGCGCAGTGGCTTCCATCACGTTGTCCTTGCTTTCAGTAGGCATCAGCGACGACGCCCCTTCTTGTCGTCCTTCACGTGGCCCTTGAAGGTCCGAGTCGGAGCAAACTCACCGAGTTTGTGGCCGACCATGGACTCGGTCACGAAAACCGGCACGTGCTTCCGGCCGTCGTGCACTGCGAAGGTGTGCCCCAGAAAATCAGGAGCAATCACGGATCGCCGTGACCAGGTCTTGATGACGTTCTTGCTGTTGGCCTCGTTCGCGGCGTCAACCTTCTTCTGAAGGTGATCGTCGATGAAAGGGCCTTTCTTCAAGCTACGCGGCATGTCTCCAGGCTCCTATCAGCGCTTCTTGCCGGTGCGGCGACGACGGACGATGAGCTTGTCGCTCTCCTTCTTGGGGTGGCGGGTACGCCCTTCTGGCTGCCCCCAAGGGCTCACCGGGTTGCGTCCACCAGAAGTACGTCCCTCACCACCACCATGGGGGTGGTCAACCGGGTTCATGACTACGCCTCGGACCGTTGGGCGCTTGCCCTTCCAGCGCATGCGGCCAGCCTTGCCCCAGTTGATGTTGCTCTGCTCTGCGTTACCGACCTCACCGATCGTCGCGCGGCAGCGCACATCCACATTTCGAATTTCACCGGAAGGCATACGCAACTGTGCGTAAGGACCATCCTTAGCCACGAGTTGAACTCGGGCTCCCGCGCTTCGAGCAATTTTCGCGCCACCACCGGGGCGGAGCTCAATAGCGTGGATTACGGTACCCACCGGAATGTTGCGCAGCGGAAGGTTATTTCCAGGCTTGATATCAGCACCGGGACCATTCTCGATACGGTCACCCTGCTGAAGTCGGTTCGGCGCCAAAATGTAGCGCTTTTCCCCATCCACATAGTGGAGCAGTGCGATTCGGGCGGTGCGGTTCGGGTCGTATTCAATGTGAGCGACCTTTGCCGGCACGCCATCCTTGTCGTGACGACGGAAGTCGATCACACGGTAGGCCCGCTTATGTCCACCACCGATGTGCCGGGTGGTGATACGGCCTTGGTTGTTACGGCCACCGGTCTTAGCCAGCGGACGCACCAGAGACTTTTCCGGTGTGGAACGCGTGATCTCGACGAAGTCCGCCACGCTTGCACCGCGACGACCCGGAGTCGTCGGCTTGTACTTTCGGATACCCATGTCTAGTCCTCAGTCCTCGTTCAGGCGCTCGCCGTGCCGAAGATGTCGATCGAGCCTTCCTTGAGGGTGACGATCGCGCGCTTGGTGTCCTTACGACGACCGATTCCAAACCTGGTACGACGGGCTTTCCCCTGACGATTCAGAGTGTTGACCGAAGCAACCTTCACTTTGAAAATCGACTCAACTGCGATCTTGATCTCGGTCTTGTTCGCCCGAGGGTCCACCACGAAGGTGTACTTACCCTCATCCATCAGGCTGTAAGACTTTTCTGAGACGACCGGCTTCAACAGGATGTCTCGCGGGTCCTTGTTCAAGTTGCTCACTTGGAAGCCTCCTCGTCAGTGCCCTTCGCTCCGGCCTTGGCGCGGTCAGCGATAAAGGAACGGAGTGCCGCTTCGGAGAAGACGATGTCGTCAGCGCAAAGCACGTCATACGTGTTGAGCTGGTCAGCCATCAGCGCGTGCACCGCAGCGATGTTCCGAACGCTCAACCAAGCGTTCTCTTCCTCCCTGCCCAGCACCACTAGCAGGTTGCGACGGTCGCTCACCTTGGTGAGCAACTGCACCGCTGACTTTGTCGAGGGGGTTTCACCACCGACAAAATCAGTCACACAGTGAATCCGGCCGTGGCGAGCCCGATCAGAGAGTGCGCCTCGAAGAGCTGCCGCCTTCATCTTCTTGGGAGTGCGTTGGCTGTACTCACGCGGCTGAGGGCCGTGCACGGTACCACCACCAGCAAACTGGGGAGCACGAGTCGACCCTTGGCGGGCACGACCAGTTCCCTTCTGCCGGTAAGGCTTCCTGCCACCACCACGGACTTCACCGCGTGTTTTGGTGGCGTGTGTTCCCTGCCGTGCAGCAGCCAGCTGGGCTACGACGACCTGGTGAATCAAGGGGACGTTGGTCTGAGCATCGAAGATGTCAGCTGGCAGTTCGATGGAACCGCTCTTCTCTCCGACAGCAGTAAGAATGTCAATGGTCGTCATCGCGTCAGGCTCCCTTGGCAGCCGTGCGGACCAGAACCACGCCACCACGAGGACCAGGCACAGCCCCCTTGATCAGCAGCAGGCCCTTCTCCACGTCCACGGCGTGAATCGTCAGGTTCTGCGTCGTCTGGCGAACTCCACCCATGCGACCAGCCATCCGAACGCCCTTGAACACTCGGGCTGGAGTCGCGCAAGCTCCGATCGATCCCGGCTTGCGGTGGTTGCGGTGGGCACCGTGAGAGGCGCTTACGCCGGAGAAGCCGTGACGCTTCATGACACCGGCAAAACCCTTACCCTTTGTAGTTCCCGAGACATCAACCTTCGCACCAGCCTCAAAGGCTTCGACGGTAAGTTCCTGTCCTGGGGTGTATTCGGTTGCGTCTGCAGTCCGAATTTCGACTAGGTAACGGCGAGGCGTTACACCAGCCTTCTCAAAATGTCCGGTCTCAGGCTTGTTGACCTTACGAGGGTCAATAGCGCCGAATCCCAACTGGACGGCAGCGTAGCCGTCGCTCTCCAGGCTGCGAACCTGGGTCACGACGCACGGACCGGCCTTGATGACGGTTACCGGGACAAGGCGATTGTCGGCGTCCCACACCTGGGTCATTCCGAGCTTCTCGCCCAGCACGCCGGTAACGGTGCGCTCAGCAGCGTTAGTCATGGGTGCGTCCTTCAGAGCTTGATCTCGATGTTCACATCAGCCGGCAGGTCGAGCCGCATCAGCGAATCGACAGCCTTCGGCGTCGGGTCGACAATGTCGATCAGACGCTTGTGTGTGCGCATCTCAAAGTGCTCACGGCTGTCCTTGTACTTGTGGGGCGACCGGATGACGACGAAGACGTTTTTCTCCGTCGGGAGCGGCACGGGGCCCACCACAGTGGCGCCGGCGCGGGTGACCGTGTCGACAATCTTGCGCGCCGAGCTGTCGATGACCTCGTGGTCGTACGACTTCAGCCGGATGCGGATCTTCTGTCCCGCCATCGCTTCGTCTGACTCTCTCTCGTCGTTCCACTTCTTTCGGATAATCGGGGCTTACGTCCGACCCCCGGGGTCGGGCGTGTCGCTTTTACAGCTACACAGATGCCGACAATCTGATTCACCTGTTGACTTCTGTGTTGCTCGGTATTAGCGAGTGCCTCCGAAGCCCGACACTCCCTACCGAGCATCAACCGCATGGGCCGGACTCGGCTGCTAGTAACCTCTCAGCAAGGGACTGCGACGGGGCACGGTAAGCCCGCATCGCATGTCAAGCAACCGGTCCATAGTGCCAGAACACCACCTACAGATCCAAATCCTGAAGTCAGTGGATTGCCTCGAGGGCATCTCACCACCCCAGACGTGCCGGTAGCTGCGGTCGCCGCAGGTCCGCGTCAGCAGAGGACCAGCCTGACTACGCTTTCCTGGGTCTCCCCTATCAGGGTGGGAGCGGAAGCCACGGAGGCTGTTCATGAAAATTGGATTACTGACGCAGTGGTACGACCCCGAGCCAGGACCCGCGGCGCTACCAGGAGTTCTGGCGAGAGGACTCGCCGAACGAGGTCACGATGTCCGAGTCCTTACCGGAATCCCCAACTACCCTACTGGTGAAGTCCATGAGGGATATAAAGCCACTCGAGCTATCACAGAAAAAATGGGTGGGGTGACTGTACACCGCGTACCTCTATACCCAAGCCACGATGCCAGTGCAGTTCACCGAATCGCGAATTACTCTACCTTTGGAACTTCAGCCCTCATTGCAGCTCCTCATATTTTTTCGGACGTGGATGCGCTGTGGGTCAACTACTCCCCCATCACTGTTGGACCGGCGCAGTGGGCGGCTAAATATCTCCGATCCGTGCCGAGCGTAGTACATGTTCTTGACTTATGGCCTGACACAGTGATGGCAAGCGGACGAGCCACATCACCTGCTAGCAGCCAGGTTCTTCGCGGCCTTAACTATTGGTGTAAAGCCATGTATGGCGCTGCCGATAGCGTAGCTTACATCTCGCCTGGAGTAGGAAAAGTGTTGCAAGAACGCGGGGTAGCAGAACATAAACTCCACTATGTCCCCATGTGGGCTGATGAAAATATTTTTTACCCCACTACTGATAACATGCGTGCCCAACTGGGGATCTCCGAAGAGGCCACCGTGCTTCTCTATGCTGGCGCACTAGGTGTCGCCCAAAATCTCCGTCCCCTGATTCAGGCATGCGCCATGCTCCCTCGAGACGGAAGCTTCGTTGCCATCATTGCAGGATCTGGAACCGAAGAACAATCATTGCGATCCCTTTCCTCTGAAATAGCGAGCCAGAATATCAGATTTATCGGGAGAGTTCCGCAGCAGGAAATGACCTCTCTGATCTCCACTGCCGACCTATGTTATATCAGCCTAAACGACCATCCCCACGCACAGATTACCCTCCCTAGTAAAACACAATCCACATTTGCATCTAGTCGCGCCGTGATACTTAATGGAAAAGGAGATGCCGCTGAAATTCTTCGTGACGCCGACGCCGGCTGGGTATGCAATGAAAATAGCCCGGAAGGTATCTCTAATACATTAATGACAGCCATGTCGGCAGGAAGGTTAGCCATCAAGCGCAAAGGTGAGAACGGCCGAAAGTATTACTTGCGGAATTTCTCACAAAAAGTAGCTGTAGAAAATGTTGAAAAACTTCTACAGAACGCTGCGAGCTCGTCGAATCATCCCGCTTCTCTGACACAAGCAGATGCCGAATTGTTAAGCTCACCGCACCAGCTACACTACAGATCGCTGCGGCAAAGTGACCCGCGAGCTGCCGCTAAATTGCATATTGCAGCTTTTCCAAATTTTTTCTTATCACAGCTAGGGGAGCAGTTCCTCACTGAGTTTTACCGAGCATTCATTAATGACGAGTCGTCAATATCAGTCGTAGCAACTCATCCGAGTGGCGCGCTTGCTGGGATTTGCGTGGGAACAAGCGAGCCGCATGGATTTTATAGCCGTTTGGTGAAAAAAAGGGTCATCCCCTTTGCCCTAGCTAGCGCCCAAGCAAGCCTGAAGAACCCTCGAGCGATTCCCAGGCTTCTTCGTGGGTTCTTCTACCGAGGCGAGGCAGGCGGCCAGGTGAATGGCGCACTCCTAGCGTCAATCTGCGTTGATCCATCAATTCGCATCAGCGGAGTTGGCCAACAGCTGATTACGCGATGGATGAGCGCCGCTTCTAGCCAATGTGATTCAGCATTTCTGACTACAGACGCCAACGGGAACGATCATGTTAATCGGTTTTACCAACGGGCTGGCTGGTCTATCGAGTCAACGTTCAGCACCCCCGAAGGCCGGAGAATGAACCGATACCAGCACATTTTCCGTTCCTAAAAACTCGAACAGCGAGAGGGCCTGAGTGCAATGCACTCAGGCCCTCTCGCTTGCGCTCAAGCGGTGCCGCTCAGATCACTTGATGATCTTAGTGACGCGACCAGCGCCGACCGTGCGGCCACCTTCACGGATGTTGAACTTAAGGCCCTCTTCCATAGCGATGGGCTGGATGAGGTCAACCTTCATCTCAGTGTTGTCGCCGGGCATGACCATTTCGGTGCCCTCAGGAAGGTGCACCACACCGGTCACGTCGGTGGTACGGAAGTAGAACTGCGGACGGTAGTTGTCGTAGAACGGGGTGTGACGGCCACCCTCGTCCTTGGACAGGATGTACACACTGGCGTCAAACTCAGTGTGCGGCGTGATGGACGCCGGCTTACAGACGACCTGACCGCGCTCGACCTCTTCGCGCTTGATACCGCGGAGAAGCAGACCCACGTTCTCTCCCGCACGTCCCTCGTCGAGGAGCTTGCGGAACATCTCGATGCCGGTGACCGTGGTCTTCTGGGTCTTCTCGCGGATACCCACGATCTCGACCTCTTCGTTGACCTTGAGGATTCCACGCTCGATACGGCCGGTGACAACCGTGCCACGCCCCGTGATGGTGAAAACATCCTCGATCGGCATCATGAACGGCTTGTCCGTCTCACGCTGCGGCTCGGGGATGTAGGTGTCAACCGTAGACATGAGTTCGAGAACGGTCTTGGCCCACTCCGGGTCGCCCTCAAGAGCCTTGAGCGCCGAAACCTTCACGACCGGAAGATCATCACCGGGGAACTCGTAGCTCGACAGCAGCTCACGAACCTCCATCTCGACGAGCTCGAGGATTTCCTCGTCGTCGACCATGTCGGTCTTGTTCAGAGCAACAACGATGTAGGGCACACCAACCTGGCGAGCCAGAAGGACGTGCTCCTTCGTCTGCGGCATCGGGCCATCGGTAGCTGCGACCACGAGAATCGCGCCGTCCATCTGCGCCGCGCCGGTGATCATGTTTTTCACGTAGTCCGCGTGACCAGGGCAGTCGACGTGGGCGTAGTGCCGCGTCTCAGTCTGGTACTCCACGTGCGCGATGGAGATCGTGATACCACGCTGACGCTCTTCAGGTGCCTTGTCGATCTGATCGAACGGCGTGAAGGGGTTCAGGTCCGGGTACTGGTCGTGCAGAACCTTGGTAATGGCCGCCGTCAGCGTCGTCTTACCGTGGTCGATGTGACCAATGGTGCCGATGTTGACGTGCGGCTTGGTCCGCTCGAACTTCGCCTTCGCCACTGGGGTCCTCCTGTTGGACTTGGTGTTCTAACGCCGTACGCCAGGGTGGACGTGGCGACGTCTTTACTTGAGGGGTGGTACTGGTTTTCGATGTGAAGATCGTCAGCGGGTGAGTCTACCCGCCTCACTCGCCTCGCATCTTCTTGACGATCTCGTCTGCCACGTTCCTGGGAACTTCGGCATACGAGTCGAACTGCATCGTGTAGCTAGCCCGCCCCTGAGTCTTCGACCGCAGGTCACCGACATAGCCAAACATCTCCGACAACGGCACGAGCGCCCTGACGGACTTGGCACCGCTGATGTCCTCCATGGACTGAATGTGTCCGCGACGACTGTTCAAGTCGCCGATCACATCTCCCATGTAGTCCTCATGCGTACGCACCTCGACAGCCATCATAGGCTCCAGCAGAACCGGGTCTGCCTTGCGCACTGCTTCTTTGAGCACCATGGAACCAGCGATCTTGAAGGCCATCTCGGAGGAGTCGACCTCATGGTAAGCGCCGTCGAGGAGGGTCGCCTTGATGCCGACGAGGGGGTACCCCGCCAGGACACCGACCTGCATGGCGTCCTTAATGCCGTGATCGACGCTGGGAATGTACTCACGTGGGATGCGGCCACCGGTCACAGCATTGGTGAACTCATACATTTCACCCTCTGCAGTGTCCAGAGGTTCGATCGTGACTTGAACCTTGGCGTACTGGCCAGAACCACCAGTTTGCTTCTTGTGCGTATATTCAGCTTTTTCCACCTTGCGGCGGATGGTCTCACGGTACGCAACCTGAGGTTTACCTACGTTGGCCTCGACCTTGAACTCGCGCCGCATGCGGTCAACAAGAATGTCGAGGTGAAGCTCGCCCATTCCCTTGATAATGGTCTGCCCAGTTTCCTGGTCAAGCTCCACCTGGAATGTGGGGTCTTCTTCCGCGAGCTTCTGAATAGCCGTTGAAAGCTTCTCCTGGTCACCCTTGGTTTTTGGCTCAATGGCAACATTGATAACCGGGTCCGGGAAGGTCATTGACTCCAGCACCACATGATCTTGCGTGTCACACAAGGTGTCACCGGTGGTGGTGTCCTTCAAACCAATCATCGCGTAGATGTGGCCTGCGGACACCGAGTCGACCGGGTTTTCCTTGTTAGCGTGCATCTGGAAGAGCTTTCCAATGCGCTCTTTCTTCTGCTTCGTGGAGTTGTAGACCGGCTGTCCGGCAGCAATGTGACCTGAGTAAACACGGACATACGTCAGACGCCCAAAGAAGGGATGGCTGACCACCTTGAACGCCAAGGCCGCGAAGGGCTCATTGGCGTCGCTGTGACGGATAACTTCCTTTTCCTCATCACGGGGGTCGTGCCCGATAATGGCAGGCACATCCAATGGCGCAGGAAGGTAGTCGACAACCGCGTCCAGCATGGGCTGAACACCCTTGTTCTTGAAAGCGCTACCGCAGAAGACGGGGTATACCTCTGAGGCAATCGTCATCTTGCGAACTGCGGCCTTGATTTCCTCGGTGGTGAGCTCCTCACCTTCAAGGTATTTCTCCATCAAAGCGTCGTCGCTTTCAGCGACCTTCTCAACAAGCTCGTGGCGATACTGTTCGGCTTGCTCCCGCATATCCGCAGGGATGTCCTGAACCGCGTAGTCTTCGCCTTTTTGGACTTCACCCTGCCAAACGAAAGCTTTCATCGACAGCAAGTCGATGACGCCAGCAAAGGTGTTCTCCGCTCCGATTGGCAACTGCATCACCAAGGGCGTTGCACCAAGGCGATCTACAATCGTCTTGACAGTGAAAAAGAAATCCGCCCCCAATTTGTCCATCTTATTGACGAAACAAATACGCGGAACGTTGTACTTGTCAGCCTGACGCCACACGGTTTCCGACTGAGGCTCGACGCCCTCTTTACCGTCGAAGACTGCGACAGCTCCGTCGAGGACGCGGAGCGAACGCTCCACCTCTACAGTGAAGTCGACGTGGCCAGGCGTGTCGATGATGTTGACCTGGTGGTCTTTCCAGAAGCACGTGGTTGCGGCAGAGGTGATGGTGATACCACGCTCCGCTTCCTGCTCCATCCAGTCCATCGTCGAGGCACCATCGTGGGTCTCGCCGATCTTGTAGTTGATACCGGTATAGAACAGGATGCGCTCGGTGACGGTCGTCTTCCCAGCATCGATGTGCGCCATGATGCCGATGTTGCGGACCTTGCTCAGGTCCGTGAGGACATCCAGAGCCACTAGTTTTCTCGTCTCATCTCGTGTGGTCGTCGTAGTCGCGCTCTGACACCCGAATTGGGTATCGGCTTGCGAGCTCGCCCGCTGTAGCACGCCATGTCGCAAGCTGCAGCGGGCGACTCGGAATGATTACCAGCGGTAGTGCGCGAAGGCCTTGTTGGATTCAGCCATCTTGTGCGTGTCTTCACGCTTCTTGACAGCAGCACCCAGACCATTGCTCGCGTCCAAAATTTCGTTCATGAGGCGTTCGGTCATCGTCTTCTCACGACGCTGACGGCTGTAGCCCACCAGCCAGCGAAGCGCCAGCGTAGTAGATCGGCCCTGACGAACTTCTACCGGAACCTGGTAGGTTGCACCACCGACACGACGGCTACGAACCTCGAGGGTCGGCTTGACGTTATCCAAAGCCCTCTTGAGCGTGACTACCGGATCGGTGCCAGTCTTTTCACGGCACCCTTCGAGTGCACCGTAAACGATCCGCTCGGCAATCGACTTCTTGCCATCAAGCAAGATCTTGTTGACCAGCTGGGTGACCAACGGGGACCCATAAACTGGGTCAACGACGAGGGGACGCTTCGGCGCGGGTCCTTTGCGCGGCATTACTTCTTCTCCATCTTCGCGCCATAGCGGCTACGCGCCTGCTTGCGGTTCTTCACGCCCTGAGTGTCGAGGGAACCACGGATGATCTTGTATCGGACACCGGGGAGGTCCTTCACACGACCCCCACGCACGAGCACGATCGAGTGCTCCTGGAGGTTGTGTCCCACTCCGGGGATGTAGGCGGTCACCTCAATGCCCGACGTGAGCTTCACACGAGCAACCTTGCGGAGTGCCGAGTTGGGCTTCTTTGGGGTGGTGGTGTACACGCGCGTGCACACTCCACGACGCTGTGGGCTGCCTTTAAGGGCAGGAGTCTTGGCCTTGCTGGCCTTGTCCTGGCGCCCTTTACGGACGAGTTGGTTAATCGTAGGCACGAAATCTCCGTGGCTGGTCATGGCCGATCTATGTCGGCCTCCTTGGATGCTCTTTCTCACTACATGGATGAGGAAGAGGCTCTCACCTGCACTGTCACCGTCCCCCAGCTACCCCCTAGAGATACGGGGGGACTGAAGACTGGCCGACCGCCCGGCGGGAGGGCGTCCCGAACCGACATGTGGACCCGGGACATGCCCTAATAGCCTACCGGGTGGCCTCCCAGCAGCCAAATTCCTTCAGATGACTCCACTATCACACTCTCATGAGCTACTAGATGGCGGCTGTGACACGAGGGGCCCACATCACTGTGGGGGCTGACACCTTTGGCGTCAGCCCCCACAGTGGGTAGTACCGTCATGAACTTAGCCCTCAGCCAGGAGAAACATCCTCAAGGCCTCGCCAGACAAGTCCTGACTCACCACGTTGTCGCGAACTCAGTCACGGTCAAGACCCAACGAGGCATCATCCAATCGGACTGCTTCCCCGGTGCCCGGCCCAAACACTGAGTAGTCGAACTGGTGGTAGTCAGGCATCGCGTACATCGCAGCCTTGGCTTCTTCAGTCGGCTCAACCTTGACGTTGCGGTACCGCGGAAGCCCCGTACCTGCAGGGATGAGCTTTCCGAGGATCACATTTTCTTTGAGCCCGAGTAGCGGATCGCTCTTGGCGTGGATCGCCGCGTCCGTCAGAACTCGCGTGGTCTCCTGGAACGATGCTGCAGACAGCCAGCTATCGGTGGCCAACGATGCCTTGGTGATGCCCATCAGCTCAGGACGACCAGAGGCCGGGCGGCCGCCTTCAGAGACGACCCGACGGTTTTCCGTCTCAAACGCGCTGCGCTCAGCCATCGAACCAGGAAGCAATTCTGCGTCCCCTGCCTCAATGATCGTGACACGACGCAACATCTGCCGCACGATGACCTCGATGTGCTTGTCGTGAATCGACACACCTTGCTGCCGATACACGTTCTGCACCTCATCCACCAGGTGCATTTGGACTGCTCGAGGACCCTGGATTCGAAGAACCTGCTTCGGGTCGACTGCACCTTGAATCAGTTTGGCCCCAACATCGACATGATCACCATCGGCGACCAACAAACGGGCGCGCTTGCTCACCGGGTACGCATGTTCCTCCGAGCCGTCGTCGGGGGTCAACAGAACTCTACGTGCCTTATCCGTCTCCTCAATCTGAATCCGGCCTGCCGCCTCTGCGATTGGGGCAACACCCTTCGGTGTCCGCGCCTCAAAAAGCTCAACGACACGAGGCAAACCCTGAGTAATGTCGTCACCTGCAACACCACCGGTGTGGAAGGTCCGCATCGTGAGCTGAGTACCGGGTTCACCGATGGATTGCGCAGCGATGATACCGACAGCTTCGCCGATATCCACCAGCTTGCCAGTGGCCAAGCTACGCCCGTAGCACTTCGCGCAGGTGCCGACGTGGCTGTCGCAGGTGAGAACTGAACGAACTTTAACGCTCTCCACACCCGCAGCTACGAGTTCACCGATTACGACATCGCCGAGGTCAATTCCCGCCTCTGCTAGAACGGTCCCTTCAGCATCGACCACATCCTCAGCGAGGGTTCGCGCATAAACGCTTGTTTCTACATCGTCGTGAGCCGACAGAGTCCCATCTGCGTTACGCACCGCGATCGGCATGACCAGACCGCGGTCTGTACCGCAGTCATCTTCGCGGATAATGACGTCCTGCGATACGTCAACGAGACGCCGGGTCAAATAACCCGAATCCGCAGTACGCAACGCGGTGTCCGCAAGACCCTTACGGGCACCGTGCGTCGAAATAAAGAACTCCAAAACAGAGAGTCCCTCACGGAAGTTCGACTTAATTGGTCTAGGAATGATGTCACCCTTGGGGTTTGACACCAGACCTCGCATACCAGCAATCTGGCGCAACTGCATCCAGTTACCGCGAGCACCTGATGACACCATCCGGAAAATCGGGTTGGTGCGAGGAAGGTTGGACTCCATCTCCTTGGCGACTTCGTTCGTCGCCTGCGTCCAGATCTCGATCAATTCCTGACGACGCTCGTCATCCGTGATGAGACCACGTTCGTACTGAACCTGGACTTTGTCAGCTTTGGCTTCGTAACCACCCAGAATTTCGATCTTGCGCGGTGGCGTGACCACATCCGATACCGACACCGTGGTACCCGAGCGGGTCGCCCAGTAGAAGCCTGCGTCTTTCAGAGCGTCCAGGCTTGCAGCAACCTGCACCTTGCTGTAACGCTCAGCAAGGTCGTTGACAATGGCGCCAAGTCGCTTTTTATCGACAGGTGCGTCCACAAAGGGATAGTCCAGCGGCAGTGTGCGGTTGAAGATCGCTCGACCCAGGGTTGTCTGGAAGGTGAGGCTTTCGACCCGTCCATCCGGACCCACCTCCACTCCCTCGGGAAGCTCCATTCCCAATGGAGGAACGACATCCTGCAACCTGATAGTGATCAGCGAACCAATCTCAAGTTCCGATGAATCGAAAGCCATCCGCGCTTCGGCCTCGCTGCGGAACGCCCGCCCGCTGCCCTTACCTTCTACCGCTTCGCTGGTGAGATGGAACAAGCCGATGATCATGTCCTGCGAGGGCATGGTCACTGGCCGACCGTCGGCAGGTTTAAGGATGTTATTGCTGGACAACATCAAGATGCGCGCTTCGGCTTGAGCCTCAGCGGACAACGGAACGTGAACAGCCATTTGATCGCCGTCGAAGTCAGCGTTGAATGCTCCACAGACCAGCGGATGCAACTGCACCGCTTTACCCTCAACAAGCTGCGGTTCGAACGCCTGAATACCGAGACGGTGCAGCGTAGGAGCACGGTTGAGCAGCACAGGGTGCTCAGTGATGACCTCTTCCAGAACATCCCACACTGCGGGACGAGCACGCTCGACCATCCGCTTCGCAGACTTGATGTTTTGGGCGTGGTCAAGATCGACCAGCCGCTTCATCACAAATGGCTTGAAGAGTTCGAGTGCCATCTGCTTTGGCAGACCGCACTGGTGCAGCTTCAGCTGTGGCCCGACAACGATGACCGAACGACCGGAGTAATCAACACGCTTACCCAAGAGGTTCTGGCGGAATCGTCCTTGCTTACCTTTGAGCATGTCAGACAAGGACTTCAACGGCCGGTTTCCTGGACCGGTCACTGGGCGACCACGCCGCCCGTTATCGAACAAAGCGTCGACGGCCTCTTGCAGCATGCGCTTCTCGTTATTCACGATGATCTCAGGAGCCCCAAGATCCAGCAACCGCTTCAGGCGATTATTACGGTTGATGACACGCCGGTATAGGTCATTGAGGTCTGAGGTGGCGAATCGACCACCATCGAGTTGAACCATCGGCCGCAGGTCTGGAGGGATCACTGGGACACAGTCGAGCACCATCGACATCGGGGTGTTACCAGTGGTCTGGAACGCAGTCACCACACGCAGACGCTTCAGCGCGCGAGTCTTTCGCTGCCCCTTACCAGTGGCAATGATCTCGCGAAGCAACTCAGATTCGGCCTCAAGGTCAAAGGTCTCGAGCCGCTTCTGCAGAGCAGCCGCGCCCATTCCGCCTTCGAAATACATGCCGTAGCGGTCACGCATCTCCCGGTAAAGAACCTCGTCACCTTCGAGGTCTTGCACCTTGAGGTTCTTGAAGCGGTCCCATACCTGATCGAGTCGCTCGATCTGAGCATCGGCCCGCTTCCGCAGGTTATTCATCTCTCGCTCGGCGCCTTCACGCACCTTACGCCGGACGTCGCCTTTAGCGCCTTCCGCTTCAAGCTCAGCGAGATCGGTCTCCAACTTCTTGGCGCGTGCCTCAATGTCAGAGTCCCGCTGCGCTGCGATGACGCGTTTCTCACCGTCAATTTGAGCCTCAAGGCTGGGCAGATCCCGATGCCGACCCTCTTCATCCACCGAGGTGATCATGTATGCAGCGAAGTAGATGACCTTTTCAAGGTCCTTCGGCGCAAGATCCAGCAAGTAGCCGAGGCGGCTAGGGACACCCTTGAAGTACCAGATGTGAGTGACCGGAGCGGCGAGCTCAATGTGCCCCATGCGTTCGCGCCGAACGCCAGAGCGAGTGACCTCTACCCCACAGCGCTCACAGATGATCCCCTTGAAGCGAACTCGCTTGTATTTTCCGCAATAGCACTCCCAGTCCCGGGTAGGACCAAAGATCTTCTCGCAGAAAAGACCGTCCTTCTCAGGCTTCAGTGTGCGGTAGTTGATGGTCTCGGGCTTCTTGACCTCACCGTGGCTCCAGGCGCGGATGTCATCCGCGCTAGCCAATCCGATCCGCAGCTCGTCGAAGAAGTTCACGTCCAGCACTGAGTGCTCCTCGCTGAAGTTTCGTCAGTACGTCTTAGCGTTTGGTAATTCGCAAAGATGCCCGCTGAAGCCGACATAGCATGTCAGGGGCGTGAGGGGAGGACAGTTGATGATCTGAGACATCGGGCTCCTCCCCCGTTCACCGTCTCGGCCAGGTACACCTGGCCGAGACGGGCGAGACGTGTGGCTGAAGTAGTCCTAGACCTCTTCGACGGTGCTCGGCTCGCGACGAGACAGGTCGATTCCCAGTTCTTCCGCAGCACGGAAGACTTCCTGATCCGACTCCCTGAGATCTATCTGGGAACCATCCGAGGAAAGAACCTCAACATTGAGGCAGAGACTCTGCATTTCCTTGATCAGAACCTTGAATGATTCAGGAATTCCTGGCTCAGGGATGTTCTCGCCTTTAACGATGGCCTCGTAGACCTTCACGCGTCCAGTGACATCATCCGATTTAATCGTCAGGAGTTCCTGGAGAGCGTAAGCGGCGCCGTAGGCCTCCAGGGCCCACACCTCCATTTCACCGAAGCGCTGTCCACCGAACTGGGCTTTACCACCCAACGGCTGCTGCGTGATCATCGAGTAAGGACCTGTGCTCCGCGCATGGATCTTATCGTCGACCAAGTGGTGAAGTTTCAAGATGTACATGTATCCGACTGAAATCGGAGCTGGGAATGGCTCCCCGGAACGGCCGTCAAATAGCTGCGCCTTGCCGGAGGCTCCAATCAAACGGACACCGTCACGCGTGGGATGGGTTGAGTCGAGAAGACCAGTAATTTCTTCTTCCCGTGCACCGTCGAACACCGGCGAGGCAACACGCGTCCGTGGCCCGACCTCGCGGACCTCTTCAGGCATGTTGCGTGCCCATTCTGGTGTGCCTTCAATTTTCCACCCGCGGCTCGCAGCCCACCCGAGATGAATTTCCAACACCTGGCCAATATTCATACGGCCAGGAACACCGAGCGGGTTCAGGATGACATCAACTGGGGTGCCGTCCAGGAGGAAGGGCATGTCTTCCACCGGGACAATTTTCGAGATAACACCCTTGTTGCCGTGACGACCAGCAAGTTTGTCACCGTCAGTGATCTTGCGTCGGTTTGCGACGTACACACGCACCAGCTGGTTGACGCCTGGAGGAAGCTCGTCACCCTCCTCACGGTCGAACACCTTGACATGGATGACCGTGCCAGTCTCACCGTGTGGAACCTTCAGGGAGGTGTCCCGGACTTCACGGGCCTTTTCCCCGAAGATTGCGCGGAGCAGTCGCTCCTCTGGGGTCAGCTCGGTCTCACCCTTTGGGGTTACCTTGCCGACCAACAGGTCACCGTCGCGAACCTCAGCGCCGATACGGATGATGCCGCGCTCGTCTAAGTCAGCAAGGACCTCCTCAGAGACATTCGGGATATCCCGAGTAATCTCCTCTGGGCCGAGCTTGGTGTCTCGTGCATCGATTTCGTGCTCTTCGATGTGAATCGACGACAAGACGTCGTCCTGGACCAAGCGTTGGGACAGGATGATGGCATCTTCGTAGTTCAGACCCTCCCACGGCATAAAAGCCACTAGGAGATTACGGCCCAGGCTCATCTCGCCGCCGTCAGTGGCCGGTCCGTCGGCGATGACCGCGCCGGCTTCCAAGCGCTGTCCTTCGTCGACCACAACGCGCTGGTTGTAGCTGGTGCCTTGGTTGGACCTCTGGAACTTGGCAATCCGGTACGTCTGATGGGAGCCGTCATCGTTGGCCACTGTCACCATGTCTGCGGCAACGGACTCCACCACGCAGCCCTGCTTTGCCCGGACTACATCACCGGAGTCCAGAGCAGCCCGAAACTCCATGCCGGTACCGACGAGGGGGGCTTCGCTGCGCACCAGCGGGACCGCCTGCCGCTGCATGTTGGCACCCATGAGCGCTCGGTTGGCGTCATCGTGCTCGAGGAAGGGGATCAGCGCCGTCGCCGCGGACACCATCTGGCGCGCTGAGACATCCATGTAATCGACCTCGTCCCCAGGGACGTCGATCGCTTCACCGCCCTTGGTGCGGACCAGAACGCGCTCCTCAGCGAAATGCCCATCTGAGGTCAGCGGGGCGTTGGCCTGGGCGATGACGAATTCGTCTTCCTCGTCAGCTGAGAGGTAGTGAACTTCATCGCTGACCTGTCCAGCATCGACTCGCCGGTAGGGCGTTTCGATGAATCCGAACGGGTTGATTCGACCGTAGGACGCCAATGAACCGATCAGACCGATGTTAGGACCCTCAGGAGTCTCAATCGGACACATGCGGCCGTAGTGGCTGTGATGAACGTCTCGCACTTCCATGCCAGCTCGGTCACGGGACAAACCGCCCGGGCCCAGCGCGGACAGACGACGTTTGTGCGTCAAACCTGCGAGTGGGTTGTTCTGGTCCATGAACTGGGACAACTGGCTGGTGCCGAAGAACTCCTTGATGGAGGCCACCACCGGCCGGATATTGATCAAAGTCTGAGGTGTGATGGCTTCGACGTCCTGCGTCGTCATCCGTTCCCGGACCACCCGCTCCATACGGGAGAGGCCAGTGCGTACTTGATTCTGGATGAGCTCGCCGACGTTACGCAGGCGGCGGTTTCCGAAGTGGTCGATGTCGTCGACTTCGACTCGAATGTCTGCTTCTTCGCCGTGACGTACACCTTTGAAGCTGGTCTCTCCGGCGTGCAGCGACACCAGATAACGGATCGTCGCGACAACGTCGTCCACTGTGAGGGTGGAGGCGGAAAGGTCGGTCTCGATGCCCAGCTTCTTGCTCAGCTTGTAACGGCCAACCTTAGCGAGGTCGTACCGCTTCGGGTTGAAGTACAAATTGTCAAGCAGCGCTTGAGCAGCCTCCTTGGTCGGCGGCTCGCCTGGGCGCAACTTCCGGTAGATATCAAGCAGAGCTTCATCCTGGCCAGCAGTGTGGTCTTTTTCCAGGGTCGCCCGCATGGACTCGTATTCCCCGAACTCCTCGAGGATTTTCGCGTCACTCCACCCCAGAGCCTTGAGGAGCACTGTGACTGACTGCTTACGCTTGCGATCCACTCGCACGCCAACCATGTCGCGCTTGTCGATCTCAAACTCTAACCAGGCACCACGGCTGGGAATGACTTTGGCCGTGTAGATGTCCTTGTCAGAGGTCTTGTCGGGGGTCCGCTCGAAGTACACACCCGGGCTACGCACCAGCTGACTGACCACGACACGTTCCGTACCGTTAATCACAAAGGTGCCGCGGTCTGTCATCAATGGGAAGTCACCCATGAACACGGTCTGGCTCTTGATTTCACCAGTGTTGTTGTTCATGAACTCCGCAGTCACGAAGAGTGGGGCGCTATATGTCATATCGCGCTCTTTGCACTCTTCGATGGAGTACTTCTGCTCTTCGAAGCGGTGGTCACGGAACGAGAGCGACATCGATCCCGCGAAGTCCTCGATGGGTGAGATCTCCTCAAAGATCTCCTCGAGGCCTGAACGTTCGGGCACGTCGTGGCGTCCGGCCTCCAAGGCCTCTTCCACGCGCGCCTGCCAACGCTCATTGCCAAGAAGCCAGTCAAAGCTCTCGGTTTGCAGTGCCAGGAGGTCCGGAACCTCCAGCGGCTCACGAATCTTGGCGAACGACACCCGGCCGGAAGCCGTAAGTGCGGGGGACAACTTCTGGTTCGCAATGCGCGAGGCAGCCAAGGAGGGTCCTTCCACGGGCCTATGTCACGATCGGCGGTTTCATCGCACCGCCCGTCGTCGACCTGGAGTCATCCATCACCCAGCTTCGGCGTCCTAGGAACCGCAGCTCCAGGACCACTACGCATCGGCGATGACGATGTCTTCGCAGACCATAAGAAAGAAGGGCAGCGCAAAGCGACAGCATACCCACTTTGACTAGCGTAGTCCAATCCTAGGACAGGGCTCATCACGCACCATGCCAGAACTTCACAGGGCGCCAGACGGCGATGTACCGCTGATACAGCAATGATGCGGACACTCGCCCGAGGACACGAGGATGCCTGCCTCCTGGCTGTACGTCAAGGCAGACATGGAGAATGGGTCCGCTCCCAAGGGAGCGGACCCATTCTCCAATGCTATCTAGCAGCCAGACTTCGGCCCGCCAGAGCGTAATCACCCCTCACGGGGCACAGATCACTTGAGCTCGACGGTGGCGCCGGCGCCTTCGAGGGCAGCCTTGGCCTTCTCCGCGGAGTCCTTGTCAACCTTCTCCAGGACGGGCTTGGGGGCGCCGTCAACCAGGTCCTTGGCTTCCTTCAGCCCGAGGCTGGTCAGCGCACGGACCTCCTTGATGACCTGGATCTTCTTGTCGCCGGCCGCCATGAGGACGACATCGAACTCGTCCTTCTCGTCCTCCGCAGCGGCACCATCGTCGGCACCACCGGCGGGGGCCATTGCCATCGCCATCGGCGCGGCGGCGGTAACGTCGAAGGTCTCCTCGAACGCCTTCACGAACTCGGAAAGCTCGATGAGGGTCATCTCCTTGAATGCGTCAAGGAGCTCTTCGGTGCTGAGCTTGGCCATGATGGCTTCCTTCCTTAGCTTGTGCCGTGAGTGGCTGGTGTTGGTAATGAGCTGCTCCTGTCAGGAGTCAGCTCGCGTCGCCACCCTCGGCGACGTCTGCCGTGGCCTCTGCTGCCGCATCGGCCGTGGTGTCCTGCTCCTCCTGTGAACCGGCAGCCCCCGACGGGCCCTCCGACTCGACCTTCGCGCGCAACGCGTCGACCGTACGAGCGGCCTTCGACAACGGTGCGGCGAACAGGTAGGCAGCCTGGCTGATCGACGCCTTCATAGCGCCGGCCAGCTTGGCCAGCAGCACCTCGCGCGACTCGAGGTCCGCGAGCTTGGTGATCTCCTCGGCCGAGAGCGACTTTCCTTCGAGGTAGCCGCCCTTGATCACGAGAAGAGGGTGCGCCTTGGCGAAGTCACGCAGGCTCTTAGCAGCCTCCACCGGGTCGCCGGTGATGAAGGCAATCGCCGAGGGGCCGGACAGCTGGCCCTCGAAGGCCTTAACTCCAGCCTCCTTCGCCGCGATGTCCGTGAGCGTGTTCTTCACCACGGAGTACGTCCCGTTCGCACGCAGCGAGTTCCGCAGCTCCTTGAGCTGCGCCACGGTCAGACCGCGGTACTCCGTGAGAACGGCCGCACCGGACTCGCGGAACTTGTCCGTGAGCTCGGCGATGGCTGCCTGCTTCTGCGGCGTTGCCATTGGGCCTCCTTCTCCTGGTGTGCCGGCACCCAGAGGCCCCGAAAAACATTAAGGCTCCCGGCACAGGGCACGGGAGCCTGACATCATTTTTCACTCATGGTGGAAATGACATTGCTTCGCGGCCTGCGCTGGACGCCCCGCAAGGGGCCTTAGGTTGCACCTGCTCCGAAGAGTGAGGTGACAACATCCGGCGGTCATGGGTCGCAATAATCCTATCTGCCAAATTCCGGACAGACAAATCCGATCAGACCAGATCCCCTCGGTGGGCCATGAGGTCCACCGGAGATGCCGAGCGCCAGATATCACCACTGCTGACGATGCCAGCGCATTCCAGAGATGCAGATGAGGGGTGGTGACACCGGAAGGCGTCACCACCCCTCATCGAACCCAGATGGGAGATCAGGCTGAAGCGCCATCCTCGTCCATCAGGTTACGAGTCTTGCTGTGGTCCAGCGGGATGCCAGGGCCCATAGTGGTGGCCATGGTGGCTTTGGTGATATAGCGGCCCTTCGATGCCGACGGCTTGAGACGCATCACTTCGTCCATCGCGGCCGCGTAGTTTTCCACCAGGGCTTGTTCAGTGAACGATGCCTTCCCGATGATGAAGTGCAGGTTCGAGTGCTTGTCGACGCGGAACTCGATCTTTCCGCCCTTGATGTCAGTCACAGCTTTAGCGACATCCATCGTCACCGTTCCGGTCTTCGGGTTCGGCATGAGTCCACGAGGGCCGAGGACCTTACCAAGACGCCCGACTTTACCCATCAGATCAGGAGTGGCGACAACAGCGTCGAAGTCCAGCCATCCACCTTGAATTTTCTGGATCAGCTCGTCGGAACCGACGTGATCAGCACCAGCTTCGGTAGCCGCCTGAGCGTTGGCACCGGTAGCAAACACCAGGACTCGGGCGGTCTTACCTGTGCCATGAGGAAGGTTGACCGTTCCGCGGACCATCTGATCCGCTTTGCGAGGGTCAACACCCAACCGCAGAGCAACCTCGACGGTGGAGTCGTACTTGGTGGTGCTGGTCTCCTTAGCCAGGCGCACCGCCTGGAGAGGGGCGTACAGCCGGTCAGTTGAAATCTTCTCGGCAGATGCCCGGTAGGCCTTGCTGCGCTTCATCTCTACTCCTTGAATTCGCTGAAATAGGTTGCCACGTGGCTACCTGTGGAGTTCGTGGTGCGGGCCAGCGCTTGACCCTGCCACTGACTGAGATGGGGCTGACCCTTCTCACTAGATCAGCCCCACCACAGAAACTCTGGAGGACTGACGTCCCCAGGGACGTCACTGGACGTTGACGCCCATCGACCGTGCGGTCCCAGCGATGATCTTCATCGCCTGCTCGATGTCATTCGCATTCAGGTCGGCCAACTTCTGAGTGGCGATCTCCCGAACCTGGTCCTGTGTCAGGGTGGCGACCTTCGTCTTGTGAGGTTCGCTGGAACCCTTGGCAACGCCAGCAGCCTTCTTGATCATCTCAGCAGCTGGCGGTGTTTTGGTGACGAAGGTGAAGGAGCGGTCTTCATAGACCGTGATCTCAACCGGGATAACGTTGCCGCGCTGGGACTCCGTCGCGGCGTTGTAGGCCTTGACGAACTCCATGATGTTGACACCGTGCTGACCCAACGCCGGGCCCACCGGCGGAGCCGGAGTGGCCTGACCAGCCTGGATCTGAAGCTTGATGTAGCCGGAGACCTTCTTCTTGGGAGGCATGCGCTTCCTTCTCTCGGTGTAGGCCTACGCCATGGGCGATGACCTGGTTGCATGATTCCCCTCGCGGGGATGGACTGCCGCAGCGATCAGATCTTGGCAACCTGATTGAACGACAGCTCGACCGGGGTTTCCCGACCGAAGATCGACACGAGCACCTTCAGCTTGGACGTCTCAGGAATGATCTCGGAGATAGTCGCAGGCATTGTCTCAAAGGGGCCCTCCATGACGGTGACAGATTCACCGATCTCAAAGTCCACCGCAGCTGCAGATTCGGCCACCTTGGGTGCAGGTTTGGCGACAGCCTGCGATTCCTCCGCCTCCAAAGACGGAGCAAGCATGGAAAATACTTCATCCAAGCTCAGCGGAACTGGCGAATAGGCGTTACCCACAAAGCCGGTGACACCGGGGGTGTGGCGAACCGTGCCCCAGCTCTCATCGGTGAGGTCCATACGAACCAGGACATACCCAGGCATGCGGACCCGCCGGACCAGCTTCTTCTGACCGTTCTTGATCTCAGTGACCTGCTCCATGGGCACTTCAGCCTGGAAGATGTAATCCTCCATATTCAAGGATTGGGCTCGCTGCTCGAGGTTGGCCTTTACCCGGTTTTCATACCCGGCGTAACTGTGGATGACATACCAGTCACCAGGCTGGGTCCGCAGTAGGCGGCGAAGCTCCTCAGCAGGGTCAGCTTCAATGTCGGCAGCCTCGGCATCGTCCAGCACGACCTGCTCGTCGTCGGCCGCCGGAGCCGTCTGCTCCACATCGGTCATGGCCTCGGCGGGCGTCTCCGCTGCCTCTTCCACGACGACCGGGTCGGCCTGGTCGTCCGCGGAACCGGGCGTCCACTGCTCAGACACGTCGATGACCTTCCTTTTGCGATGTTCTGGTACGGCGCCGATCGGTGGATCGGAGAAGTTGTGGCGATGCGGGAAAGAGACGAAGCACTAACCAGCGAACACCCAGAACACCAGCCTTGTGAAGGCTGAGTCCAAGGCGAAGACAAACACCATGATGGTGACCACGAAGGCAATGACCACTGTGGTGTAGGTCATCCACTCGGGGCGAGTGGGCCGAACAACTTTGCGGAGTTCGTCCACAATCTGACGCAGGAAACGGGCCAACCGGGCAAAAAGCCCTGGCCGAGCTGTCTTGGCCGGGCTAGCACGCCGCATGGGAGCAGCATCGGCTGAGCGCTGCGTGGCACCAGTGCGGTCGTCGGCCACCATTCCTCATCTCCTACGCTGATCGGCGCCACAGCCTAAGTCATGCTGTGGCGCCGCCGGCGTGTGCTCGTGTCCTGTTACCATCCGCGTGGCATATGGCGCGTCCAACGGACGCGCCATATGCCTGCACATCGCAGGGCAGGAGGGACTCGAACCCCCAACCGCCGGTTTTGGAGACCGGTGCTCTGCCAATTGAGCCACTGCCCTACGGACGCCTGCACGATCTTCGCGCTCCTAAGCTCACCTAGAAGCATGAACCGGCGGGCATGCCGATCAAGACCTGCGCGTGCGTCCAGATCAAGAGCATACGTGAGGAAACGCCTCTCTCGCCAACCGACACCCCCCACTGCACTCCATCTGCACGTCGAACCACTCAGAGACACAACAGAATCCTCCACGTCGCCGACCTCCCCAGTCCTGATCGCATGCCGCATTGTCGAAGCAGGTCACCAGCATTTACCGTGCTGTCATGCCTCCGTCGGAGCCCATGTCATCCGCGCATCATCCTGTGACGCACCCCGGGTTCCGCCAGCTGGACACCCTGCCGAAGGCACACCTCCATCTCCATTTCACCGGATCACTACGCATCTCCACCCTCGCCGACCTCGCCGATCGACATGGCATACGGCTGCCGCACGCTCTACGCCAGGAATGGCCACCGCAACTCACTTCCTCAGCTCAGACCCGCGGTTGGTTCCGCTTCCAGCGGTTGTACGACGCCGCGCGCCACTGCATTCGCGACGAGAGCGATATGCGCCGCGTCTTGCGGGAAGCAGTCCAGGACGATGCCGATGAAGGATCCTGCTGGCTCGAACTCCAAATTGACCCCACCAGCTATGCCCCCTACGTCGGTGGGCTGACCCCAGCACTGGAAATCGTGCTCGACGAAGCCCGGTTGGCGGCGCACTCACACCGCATTGGCGTCGGGATCATCGTGGCGGCCAGCCGGATGAGGCACCCCCTCGAAGCGCGGACCCTGGCACGCCTCGCTGCGCGATACGCCGGCCAGGACAGTGGAAGCGTCGTCGGCTTTGGACTGTCTAATGATGAACGCCGTGGGGACACCGGCGATTTCGCTGCTGCGTTCCGTATCGCCAGGAATGCTGGATTGGCCAGCGTTCCGCATGGCGGTGAGCTGATGGGCGCAGAAGCAGTACACCGAACCCTCGATCTGCTCAGTCCCGCCCGACTTGGGCACGGGATCAGATCAGTGGAGGACCCCCGTCTCCTGGAGCGGCTCGCCGAACAGAACGTCGCCTTAGAAGTCTGCCCTCAAAGCAATGTTGCGCTCGGCGTATTTGAGGAATCGACTGATGTCCCCCTGCGTACCGTCATGGATGCCGGCGTGCGTGTCGCATTGGGCGCCGACGACCCGTTGCTCTTCGGGGGTCGCCTCAACTCCCAATACCACCTCGCACGAGAGGTACACCAGCTGAACGACGATCAGCTAGCGCGGCTTGCCAGGGAATCAGTCGAAGCCTCTCGCGCTCCCGACGGGACCCGGCGGGCCCTCATCAATGACATCGACAGCTGGCTTCACAGCCCAGCCGCGCTCGGACCCGGCGTGCTCCACGACCGTTGAGACAGGCGCCGTTTACATCACAGCTGAACACCCACGAGCACTGGCTCGTTCACGAGCAGCACCCCGAAGGCGTCGAATACTCCGTCACGGATCTCTCTGGCCAACGCGATCAGGTCTGCGCACGACGCACCACCCCGGTTGGTCAATGCCAGCACATGTTTGGTGGACAACGAAGCTGCGCCGGGCAATCCATACCCTTTCCCGAAGCCGGCGCGTTCGATCAGCCACGCCGCACTCGTCTTGACCGCACCATCCGACTCAAATCGCGGCGGTGTCCCGCCCTGATCACCAAGACGCTCGGCAACCCGCTGAGATAACGCCTCGAACTGTGCAACCGATAGGACGGGGTTGGTGAAGAAAGAGCCGCAACTCCAGGTGTCGTGATCGTCTCGATCGACCACCATGCCGCGCCGACGCCGCTGATCTAGCACCGCTTCACGCGCCATGCTCAACGGAACTCGCTCTCCTGGAGCGCAATCCAATCCGCGCGCCAAATCGGCATAGGCCACCGGTCGGCTCAGATCTGCGAGGTCCAACTGAAACGACACGTCAAGAACAACGTACCGACTGCTGCCCTTGAATCGACTGTGTCGATAGGTAAAGGCACAATCAGCGTTGGCGATGGTCCGCACACACTGATCTTCCCGGTCCCACACTCGCACATCCCAGATGGTCTGTGAGACGTCCTGACCATACGCGCCAACGTTTTGAACCGGAGTCGCCCCCACCAAGCCTGGGATCCCCGAAAGGCATTCCACCCCAGCCCAACCCTCGGCAACTGCATCACGGACGAAGGTATCCCAGCATTCCCCCGCTGCTACCCTGACGACGACTCCGCCACACCGATCCGCCGATTCGACCCGGATTCCGCTTGAGGCCACTCGCACCACGGTCCCGGCGAAGCCTTCATCTCCGATCATCAGGTTGGATCCGCCGGAGAGGACCAACAAAGGTTCATCCGCGTCGTCAACTTCCCGGATCGCGTCGACGAGCTCATCGGTGTTTTCCGCTACCACCACACGCCGCGCCGGTCCACCAACCCCCATCGTGGTCCATGACGACAACGACTCGTCCCTAAGTTCACGCACCGACCGGCTCCTTCCATGACACCACTGCCTGTGCCCGGGTGAGCACCTTGTGCCCTGCACAGGTCACTGTCAGATCCACAACCACCCGGAGTTCCCCGTTCGCAGCCACATCGACACGTGAGATATGACCCTCAGTGCACACCTCAACTGCCTCGCGAGCAGGAACGACAACTGGCGCGGAAAATTTGGTGCGATAGTCAATGACTGCGCACGGGTCACCAACCCACTGCGACACCAGCTCCACCGCTGCCCCCATCGTCCACATCCCGTGTGCGATCACTCCAGGCAGTCCTGCGTCGATGGCATACGCCTCGTCCCAGTGAATCCGGTTGCGGTCTCCGCCTGCTGCGGCATAGGCGACCAGCCGTTTTCGATCAACTGACACTCGGAGCTCACCAATCCGAGTGCCGACGACCGGGCGTGCATCATCCGTGCCCCCCGGAGAAGAGGCTTTGTCGCTCATCTGTCCTCCCCCCGGACCAAGAGCGTCGAACGCACCGTCCCCACTTTGTCCTGACACGTGGGCTCGCTCCACATATCGACTCGGGTCGTCACTAATACGTTGCCGCCAACCCCGCGAATCCGTTCCACCGTGAGCACCGCGGTGATGTCATCACCGGCCACCACCGGACGCTCCAGGTGGAACTGCTCCTCGGCATGGACCACCCTGCTGAAATCAATCCCGGCCTCAGGGTCTTGGACAAACTGTGCTTCACATCGTTGAGCCACGGCCACGGTGAACGTCGGTGGCGCCACAAGATCGGCGTGACCCGCAGCTCTCGCTGCCAATAGATCCCGATGTAGCACCGACGAGGCCCCGACCGCCTCGGCGAAGTCACGGATCGCTTCCCGTCCGACCTGAAACGGTGGAGACGGCGGATAGACGCGCCCCTCGTAGTCGGTGTTAACAGACATGGATCCCACCCTAGGCCAGAGCCGTATACAGCTCCCTACCAAGCCGTTGAGCTGAGAGAAAGCAGTAGCTGAGCTTGTCATTCAGCGCAAAAAACGCCACGAGGGCGGCCCGATGTAGGGCCGCCCTCGTGGCGTGAAACTCAGAACTGAATCATCAGCGGGTCTCGCGGTGCGCCGTGTGCTTTGAGCACTTCGGGCAGAACTTGTTCATCTCCAAGCGGTCGGGGTCGTTCCGACGGTTCTTCTTGGTGATGTAGTTGCGGTCCTTGCAGTCCACGCAGGCGAGCGTGATCTTCGGACGAACGTCGGTGGTCTTGCTGGCCACGGGACTACCTGACTTTCGGATCGGTGTGCATTCAGTGTCGCGCCACCTGCAGCGAGACGCGTCGACACAACAGAATACGCGATGCAGAAGAATCTCTGACATCGCGTCCGTAGCGAGGGCGGGACTTGAACCCGCGACACCACGATTATGAGTCGTGTGCTCTGACCACCTGAGCTACCCCGCCTGGAGTCCAGTGCCCCCGTCGATGATATCGACGGGGGCACTGTGAACCAGAGCCCCGATAGGGAATCGAACCCTAGACCTTCTCCTTACCATGGAGACGCTCTGCCGACTGAGCTATCGGGGCCCGCCATCCCTACCGGGCTTGGCGTGCCCGCCTACTGTACAAGCTGAGACGGGGCAACGCGAAATCGGCACGCCACCGACACCCTTACGGCCACTCTCACCAGCACTTTTACTCCTCCCCGTGGCCGACCTCATCCCCCTCGGGTCGGCATCACCGCGGCACACCAACCGGTCACCATCCGACCTCCCACCACCGGCCTGTTGTCGTACCACCCGGGTGAACCCCCGTTTCGCAGGACTTGCGCGTCAGACCGGTCGTAATGTTGCGCATGGACTGAACACCCCTGACGGCGCTTCACCACCTGCGCCTCACTGCGAAGGAGTACCCGCCGTGCTCATCGGCATACCCAAGGAGACACACGCGGGCGAGACTCGCGTGGCCGCCACCCCACAAACCGTCGGTCAACTTCTCAAACTGGGTTACGACGTGGTCGTCGAGACCACGGCTGGTACCGGGGCGTCCTTGTCTGACGACGCCTTCGAGACTGCGGGAGCCACCATCGGCACCGCACTCGACGCCTGGGCTGCCGACATCGTGCTGAAAGTTAACGCACCTCATGATCACGAACTCGCCCTGCTGCGTGATGGCGCCACCTTGATCGCTCTGCTCAATCCGCGCCTGGATCAAGACATGGTCGACCGGCTGGCCGCGCGCAATATCACTGCGCTGTCTATGGACGCCGTCCCCCGGATCTCCCGCGCCCAAGCCCTCGACGTCCTGTCCTCCATGGCGAATATCGCTGGATACCGAGCTGTCGTCGAAGCCGCCCACGAATTCGGTCGGTTCTTCACTGGCCAGGTCACCGCAGCTGGCAAGGTCCCCCCAGCCAAGGTCTTTGTCGCCGGGGCCGGAGTCGCCGGACTCGCTGCGATTGGCGCAGCCGGAAGTCTCGGCGCCATCGTCCGCGCTAACGACGTCCGACCTGAGGTCGCAGAACAGGTCGAATCGATGGGCGCCGAATTCGTCACAGTCGACGACCCCAGCGCCGAGGTCAGCAGCGACGGCTACGCCAAAGAGATGGGCGAGGAATACCAGCGCCGTCAAGCGCAGATGTACGCCGAACAGGCCAAAGACGTCGATATTGTCATCACCACAGCCCTCATCCCCGGGCGCCCCGCGCCCCGGCTACTCACCGCTGAGATGGTGGCCACCATGAAAGCGGGCAGCGTCATCGTCGACATGGCGGCCGCCACCGGCGGGAACGTCGAAGGCAGCGTTGCTGGTGAAAAGGTCGTCACGGCCAACGGGGTGACGATTATTGGATACACCGACCTCGCCGGCCGACTGCCCACCCAGGCCAGCCAGCTGTACGGCCAGAACATGGTGAATTTCCTCAAACTCGCCACCCCAGGCAAAGACGGCGAGTTGGCCCTGGACCTGGACGACGTCGTCGTCCGGGGCATGACTATCGTGAAGGACGGCGAACTGCTCTGGCCGCCGCCTCCCGTGCAGGTCTCAGCTGCTCCACAGGCACCCGTCCCCGCCGCTCCGCCACCGGAGAAACCAGCTCCTCGCCCCATGAGCGCCGGCGCGAAAGCGACGATCTGGGGATGCACTGGCGCGCTCGCGCTCCTGTTATTCGCCTACTCCCCCGAGCCTTTCTTGGGCCATTTCATGGTGTTCATGCTGTCCGTCGTGATCGGCTATTACGTGATCGGCAATGTCCACCATGCACTCCATACCCCATTGATGTCGGTCACCAACGCGATCTCCGGCATCATCATCGTCGGTGTCCTGCTTCAAGTCGGACGAGAAGGCAGCCCCACCTACGTCCATGCCCTGGCCTTCGTCGGAATTCTCTTGGCCAGCATCAATATTTTCGGTGGCTTCACCGTGACCCAACGCATGCTCGGCATGTTCCGGAAGGGCTGACCTCACCATGTCACTCACTTTGATCCAAGGCTCTTACATCATCGCGGGCCTGCTTTTCATTCTCAGCCTGGCGGGGCTGTCCAAACATGAAACCGCCGAAGGCGGCAACCGCAACGGTATCCTCGGCATGGGCGCGGCGCTGATCATTACGATTCTCGCTGCCGTCGTGGGGATCGATGCCGCCAACTCCGCCGATGACCGCACCGGTAGTGGAGTGACTGGCCTCGCGCTATTGCTGCTGGCCATGGTCATCGGAGCCGCCATTGGCATCTGGAAAGCCCGCAAAGTCGAAATGACCGGGATGCCTGAGCTGATCGCCCTGTTGCACAGCTTTGTTGGCCTCGCCGCCGTCCTCGTCGGTTTCAACAGTTTCTTTGACGCAGAACATCGCATCGAACAAGCCGGTGGCATCGCCGATAACGTCGCTGACCTTGCAGGATCTCTCGGCCCCATCCACAGCGGTGAGGTCTTCATCGGGGTCTTTATCGGTGCCGTCACCTTCACTGGATCCATCGTGGCCTACCTCAAACTGTCGGCGAAGATGAAGTCTGCTCCGCTCATGCTGCCCGGCCACAACTGGTTGAATCTCGGCGCAATCGGACTATTTTTGGTGCTCACCGCAGTCTTTATTAAACGCCCTGGAATTGGCCTGCTTGTCGGAATGACCATCATTGCGCTGGCGCTAGGATTCCACCTCGTTGCCTCTATCGGTGGTGGCGACATGCCCGTCGTCGTATCCATGCTCAACAGCTACTCCGGGTGGGCCGCTGCTGCCGCTGGGTTCATGCTCAACAATGACCTACTGATTATCACTGGCGCTTTGGTCGGATCCTCCGGCGCCTTCCTGTCTTACATCATGTGCAAAGGTATGGGACGATCATTCATCAATGTTATTGCCGGTGGATTTGGCTCTGATGGCGGGGTGGTCGGCGAGGCCAAGGACTATGGTGAGCATCGAGAAATCGACGCAGAAGGGACGGCTGAACTGCTCCTCGACGCCAAATCAGTCGTCATCACTCCGGGCTACGGAATGGCGGTCGCTCAGGCTCAGTACCCCGTCGCGGAGATCACGTCAGTGCTCCGACAGCGTGGCATCGACGTTCGCTTCGGCATTCACCCGGTCGCTGGCCGTCTCCCCGGCCATATGAACGTCCTGCTCGCTGAAGCTAAAGTCCCCTACGACATCGTCCTAGAAATGGACGAGATCAACGATGACCTTGCCGGGACAGATGTCGTTCTCGTCATCGGCGCGAACGACACTGTCAACCCGTCTGCGCTGGATGACCCCGCCTCCCCCATCGCAGGGATGCCGGTGCTGCGCGTCTGGGAATCAGCCAACGTGATCGTGTTTAAACGCTCCATGGCTACCGGATATGCCGGCGTACAGAACCCGTTGTTCTTTAAAGAGAACACCGCGATGCTTTTTGGTGACGCTAAACAACGCGTCGACGACATCCTGCGCGCCGTCCAGGAAAAGGTTGCCAGCCCAGTCTGACCGGCCCGTCATCCCGGCACACCGTCACGTTCTGGCCCGCCCTCTCCAGGGGGCGGGCCAGAACATGTTTAGATCAGGATCGCTCAGGAGCTTCGCGCATGTCGTCCCCCTCGAACGGACCCAACCGATCAACGAGTGCCTGCACGGCCAGCTCATACCCGAGAACACCACAACCAACAATTATCCCGGCTGCGATATCAGACACATATGAAATATGCCGGAAATCCTCACGAGCATAGACATTGGTGATGTGGACTTCTATGAATGGAATCTGTGAGGCTGCCAAGGCATCCCGCAGCGCAATCGACGTATGGGTGAGCGCACCCGCGTTAACCACCACACCTGCTACGCCTGCTTGCGCCCAGGCCTCAATGGTGTCAATCAAGACACCTTCGTGGTTGGAATGAAAAGCGAACAGATCCACACCGTGGCGGTCTGCCACCTGACGACACCGTTCCTCCACCTCCTCCAAGGTGACCGTCCCGTACCGTTCCGGTTCCCGATGTCCCAGCCGCCCCAGGTTCGGGCCATTTAACATCGCGATAGTTGGTCTCATCAGCTCTCCTGAGAAGCGTTCCGGTCAGGGACAGGTGCGCTTTCGGTATCATCTCGGCGACGTGACCGTGTCTTGCTGGGCAAGACGATCTCCGGATACTCCGGACGCCACATCGCTTCATAGACCTGCTGTACCGGATCGGTGAGCTCCACCTCCGAAAGCCCCTCGGCGTACGCCGTCTGAGCGACACGCATCGCCACGGTTCCAGATACTCGCCGCAACTGAGCGATCGACGGCAGTAGCGCCTTACCACGCGGCACCACATCGACAATTTCTGCGACCGCCTCCGCCGCCGCAGTGATCATTCGGTCCGACACCCGCGCCGCCTTACTAATCACCACCCCCAGCCCGATCCCAGGAAAAACCAGCGCATTATTGGCTTGAGCGATGTGATAGCTCCGGCCGCCGTACTCCACTGGAGCGAACGGCGATCCCGTCGCCACCAAGGCGCGCCCCTCGGTCCAGGCGATGAGATCAGCTGGGACTGCCTCCGCTCGGGAGGTCGGGTTAGATAACGGCATGATCACTGGTCGATCGACATGCGCCGCCATGTCTCGCACTATCGTTTCGGTAAATGCCCCGGCCCGCGCCGACGTCCCGATCAGCATGGTGGGCCGGACATTACGCACCACATCAGCCAGGCTGATTCGATCCGGGTCATCGAGATCCCAGGTCGCCACTTCCTCGTGCGGGCGAGCATATGGCCGTTGAAAATCTCGAATCCCCGGGATGGCATCAGTGATCAAGCCTTTAGAGCCCAGACACCAGAACTGTCGATAAGCCTCCTGCTCACTCAATCCCTCCCGGATCATGCGGTCACGCATTAAGTCCGCCACACCAACACCGGCAGTTCCAGCGCCAAACACCACGACCCGGTGATCCCTCATCCGACTACCGGTAGTCCGCACCCCTGCAATCGCCGCCGCCAAGACCACTGCAGCAGTGCCCTGAATATCATCATTGAAAGTGCAACAACGGTCACGGTACTTTTCCAGAATACGATGAGCATTCCCCGCGCCGAAATCCTCCCAGTGAATCAACGCATGCGGGAACAACCGCGTCGCAGTTGCCACAAACTCCTCAATGAAGGCGTCGTACTTCTCTCCCCGACGGCGGCTGTGCCGAGCCCCCAGGTAGAACTCATCATTGAGTAGCTCCATGTTGTCGGTGCCCACGTCCACCACCACCGGGATCACACGGCGTGGATCAATCCCCGCCGCAGCGGTATACACCGAGAGCTTTCCTACGCAGATCTGCACCCCACCGATACCCTGGTCACCAATCCCTAAGATGCCTTCGGAATCAGTCACCACGATCAAATCGCACTCATCCGGCTCCAAACCGTAGTTCAGTAAGGAATCCTCGATTTCCTGCGGGTGATCCACCGAGGTGAAGACACCTCGCGTACGGCTATATCCCTGACTGAAGTGCTCGATGACTTCCCCAATAGTCGGGGTATAGACGATGGGGAGCATTTCCTCCAGATGCTCCGCCAGCAGGCGGTAGAACAGCACTTCGTTACGATCCCGCAATGCCGCCAGGTAGGCGTATTTCGCGACATCCCGGGTCTGCTGGCTGTACTGCTCGTAGCAGCGACGCACCTGAGCGCTCAACGGAGCCACCCCCGGCGGCAACAGTCCGGTCAAACCTAAGGCATGCCGTTCCGGCCAGGTGAACGCTGTGCCACGGTTGATGGTGGGCAACGTGAGAATCGTGTTGCCTCGGGCATGGATTTTGAGTTTCCCGCCCCGGGGACCGGGCACGAACTCATAGTTGCGAATCGCCATACCTTTGAGGCTAATGCCTTGTCGCTCAGCGACGATCAGGCCCCTCAGGTATCGGTGCAACAGGCTCTCGCGCAGGCAGGGCTAGGAAGTGGCCTGTCGGAAATCAGGACGTTCCTTCGCGAGGAAGGCCCGCACCCCTTCGCGGAACGCCGGGCCGCCGTACACCCGTTCCAGCAGATGCTCGTCATGATCAACGTCACCGGCGTACGCCGTGATCTGTGCGAGCTGCTCTTTCGTCGTTCGCAAGGTTGCTGGAGCGGCTTGCAAGAGTCCCGTCACTAATGTCTCTACCTCACGGTCTAAGGCGGTGCGGCAGTCGGTGACCGCTAATAACGCCCCGAGTTCGAAGGCCCGGTGTGCGTCGATCAACCTGCTCGCCAGCAACATCTGCCGGGTCATGGATTCGCCGAACACGTGAACGCATCGTTCCAGCAAGGGACGGGAGAGCGCGTTGCCCAAGGTTCGGGCGATGGGATATCCGAATCGGGAGGAGGAGGTCGCTAGCCGGAGGTCACAGTAGGTCGCTACGGCCAAGCCACCCCCGACGCACAACCCATCAATAGCGGCGACGCTGACCTGCGGGAGCCGACCCAGGTCCATCAGCAAGGCACGTATCCGGCTCTCGTAGGCAACGGCCTGCGACCCTTCAGTCATGGTTGCGAATTCGGCGATGTCGTTGCCCGCAGCGAAGGCCACTGCTCCGGCTCCCCGGAAAACTACGACATGGGCGTCCTGATCGTCGGTCAGGGCACTGAACAGATCGCGTAGTCCGTCGTACATCACTGAGGTGAACGCATTGTGGCGGTGCGGTCGGTTGAACGTGACCTCAACCACTGCTCCTTGGCATTGACGGGACACCACCAGTTCGTCGACAGATGCGGCAGTCACGATGCTCTCCTCCCTCGGGCCGGACGAGTTCATCCTCCCTTGTTCTCTCCCAAGGCGGTGCAGATGGCGGTACGCAAGATCGATGGTGCCGTTACCATCGCTGGTCCGTACCAGAACAGCGCCCGTCCCGGCACCGAGACCGCGGGCGTCTCCACTGATTCCGGTCCGTCTACCGCTGAGAACGGGTAGGGCTCATCAGGGAGAAGCACCAGATCGACCGGGGTGGACTGACAGATCTGGGCTGGATCGATTCTCGGATATCGACTGCCCCGTGCTGCAGCGACGTTGACCATCCCCAACCTGGTCAGGACGTCAGTGGCATACGTCCCGGCACCGACCACCATCCACGGCCGTCTCCAGATCGGGACGACCACGCGCAGCGCGCGCCCGTGGCCCGTGATCTGCGGCGGCTGCTGCCAAGCCGTGCGTACGTCGTCGTACCACCCCCGAGGCCCTGATGGGGAGACGCCCAGGACGGTGAGCAGCCGAGACAGCGAGCGTAAGGCCGAGGGAACATCGTCTATTGCGGTGACCCATACCGGGACGTGGTGTTCCCGCAGCGCGGCCACATCGCAGGCGCGGTTTTCCTCCTCGTTGGCGATCACCAGGTCTGGTCGTGCGGCGATGATTGCGCTGAGGTCAGGATCCTTGGTGCCGCCGACCCGGAGAAGGTCCAGATCAGCTGGGTGGGTGCACCATCGTGTCGCACCGATCAGGGTATGAGGTGCGCTCAGAGCCACAGCTTCGGTCAGTGACGGCACCAAGCTGATCACTCGTCGGGGCGGAGTGTCCACGGGGACTAGGACTCCCACATCGTCGCGAAGGAACGACAGTGCTGTGGCGGCCGCCGGAGAAGACGAGCTGTCACCGGCGGCAGAGTCTGTGGATGGGTGGTTCACCGGTGAGGTCCTGGCTCACACCACGGCGTCGAGGAGGTTGGTGGCGAGTAGACGCAGGTCGCGTCCCTCGCTGATCGCGCTGACTGCAGCCCCGTCCACGACGGCAATGACAAGTTCGGCTGGGGCTGCGCTGCCGATCC
Organism: Austwickia sp. TVS 96-490-7B; assembly: GCF_019331795.1. Classification (GTDB taxonomy): domain Bacteria; phylum Actinomycetota; class Actinomycetes; order Actinomycetales; family Dermatophilaceae; genus Austwickia. The sequence goes on along the minus strand of NZ_JAHPZL010000007.1, from coordinate 228,601 downwards.
GCCGTAACACCCGTGTCATCGCGGCGTTGAGGCGGTCTCGGCCGGTGCGGTAAGCGCGCCGGACCGGTTTGGAGCCTCCTGCTGCGACGAGTTGCAGGTAGTGGCCCAGCAGGATTTCATCGCGTGGGACCATCGCGTCGAGAATCACCTCGAGCGCCTCGGCGCGTTCTAGGTCACCGACTCGACATTCGACGGCTTCAGCCACTCGTTCGGCTCGGCTGGCCCATCGACCAATATTGAGTCGACCGGCTTCTTCGAGGAGTTCTTCCAAGCCACTGAAGTAATAGGTAGTGGCTGAAAGGGAGCAGTGGACGCGACGAGCTACTGTCCGATGGGAGACGCCAGCCGGTCCTTCTGATCGCAGAATGGCCGCTGCCGCCTCCACGATCTCCTGACGACGCGCCAATCCTTTGCCTGTGGTCATCGTTTCGGTGGCCTTACCGGCCTTAGTCAGCGTCATACGCCCTCTCTTCTCCTGCAGCGCTGCGGGACCTTGTCCGGGGGGCCAGACGTGCCCTGACCGGCTGTGCGGTCGGTGTCGCACCTCGAACGCGTTCGGAGACCACAACGGCAGCTGTCTCATGCTGCGAGGCGCGCCGCCGCAGCGAGAACGGGCACCTTTCGAACAACCATTGTCCTTTCCTCGGCTCTACCGAGGAGGCTATTTAACGCCGAAATTCGCTGTCGGCAGTAATTATTCTGCCGGTGATCGGAACGATGTCGGCTTCGAGGGCGAATGCCATTCGCAGCGCGACTGCGTCGGCGTCCACCATCACGCTTGCTGTCGGATCGGCCTGTGTCGCAGCGATCGCCGACACGACAGGGATCCATGAGGAGCGCAGCAGGTCGGTCAGCAAGGAGGTACGAATGTCGACCACGTCTCCCACCTCACCCTCGTCGTCATCCGCGCCAGGAGCAGAGCGACGTACTGCCGTGATGAGCCCGGAGTCCTGGCCGTTGAGACCGACCACTCGCGGGGCCACTCTGCTGATCTCGGCCACAATGCGGCGCTGCACGTGCCCACTGATCACCATGTGCGCGACCTGCATGACTTCCGGCGTGATGATCCTGCGATCTCCGCGGAATTCGCAATGCACTCCAAGACGGCCCAACATGCGTTCGACAGCGTCGCCACCGTCGTGGACGACAATCGGGCGGGCACCGCACTGGTGTATGTCGGCGACCTCGTGCGCGAACTCACGCAGTGCGGTCGGGTCGGTGAAGAGATGACCGTGGCCTCGGATCACCATGACTGCTCCAGAGACGTTTCTTGCGGCAGGCACGGTGGCGCCAGGTCGCTTGCGGTCTCGTGACGACGGAGACCATCGGGGTTCTGCTGCCATCGCTGGTCCTCCTGAAGGCTGATCGCCCGGACGATGTTCATGTGTCGAGAAGCGCCCGGAACGCTGTCTCCTTGCTGACCACCATCGCGCCCAGGGCCAAGACAGCCGCCAGGACGAGATACCACGCGGGCGCTGAGGCGGACCCGGTGGTCTGGATCAGCCACGTGGCCACCATCGGCGCGGTCCCACCGAAGATGGCATTGGCCGTATTGAAGCTCAACCCGAAGCCGGTGTATCGCACGGACGTGGGGAAGAGCTCAGCGAGAAATGTCGGCAGCGTCCCGTCGTTCACTGTCAGCATCACGCAGAAGGTGGCTTGGATGAGCACAATCCCGGTCAGTGACGCGTGCGGTAGCAATGCAAATAAAGGGACTGTCAACACGATAAACAACACTGACGCGAGGATAAGAAGGCAGCGACGACCATATCGGTCAGACAACGCCCCCATGGCAAAAATTGAGACAATGTACACAGTCAAAGAGATACTGGAGGCCATGAAGGACTCCGCCTCTCCGACACCTAGCTCTGTCGTTAAATAGGTCGGCATGTAGCTGAGGACGAGGTAAAAAGCTACCGCGTTGAGGCAGGTCACCCCGAAAGCCACCATCAACCCGAAACCATGATGCGTGAAGATATCTCGCACCGGAACGCGGTCCTGACCGATGGCCCCGCGTCGCTGCGCGAGCGCACAAAAATGCGGGGAGTCTTCCAGGTGGACGCGAATGTAACGCCCTACCAGACCCAGCGGACCTGCGATGAGGAACGGCACTCGCCAGGCCCACCCATGCAGATCTTCCGGAGTGAGCGCCACATGGAAACCGGTGACCAGTAGCGATCCGCACAACAATCCCGTCGCCGTACTAGCTGGCACCAGGGACGTGAGGATTCCTCGCCGCCCTGGCGCCGCATATTCGGCGAGAAATGCTGATGCTCCCGCATATTCGCCTGAAGCAGAAAATCCTTGGATCATCCGCAATAGCAGCAGGGCCAGAGGTGCCGCCGCACCGATCGTGGCATAGGTGGGCAACAGACCGATGCCAAAGGTGGCTCCTGACATGAGCAGAATCGACCAGGACAACGCCCACCGTCGGCCCAGCCGATCCCCTAACGCACCCCAGATGATCCCCCCGATCGGTCGGAGAATGAAGGACATGGCAAAGACGGCATACGTCTGGAGTAGAGCGAGGGCAGGATCGGATTCGGCAAAGAACACGGCAGCGATCACGGTGGCTAGATATCCGTAAGAGGCGTAGTCAAACCATTCCACGAAATTACCGATAAAGCTGGCTGCAGCCACCCTGCGCACCGCTGCGCGTCGATCAGAATCTCCAAGTGCGGACTGCCCTTCTGGCGTCACCGGGGCGGTCGTCGCTGTGCTGACTGGTCCGAACGATTGGCTCACCGCATGCTCCACATCTGGGTCGTGCTTCAGTCGCTATCGACGCCCCTGCCAAGGGCACCGCGTGTCTACTGCGCTCTGTCCTCCCTCGGGAACGGCTCGCGGGACAAGTCAGTTAGGGCGCGCTTTTCGCCGTAACGGATGTCTCAGGTGCGCTATCACCTCGGGCGGTGAAGATGCCCAACGCTGGCCCCATTCCGCCGACGATGATGAGAAGACCTCCCACGGCACCCACCAGCGTGAGCGACTCACCCCACACCAGCGCCCCGAGCAGCAATGCCACCACGCACTCCCAATAGGAGACACAGGATAATTCGATGGCCAGTAAGTGTTTGCCAGCGACAACGAGGAAACCGATGGCAAAGAATCCGCAGAAAAGGAACATTCCCGCCGCCCAGGCCCAATGGGTTGGGGACATCACCGTGATGGGGTTAGTGGGATCCAAGGTGGCCATCCGGAAGACCATCACTCCCAGGGCACCTACCGCACCGAAGATGAAGTTCCAGAATGCTCTGACTTGTGAATCCACGTCGCCACGATAGCGATAGAAGAACAAGGACAGCCCGTAGAAGAAACCAGACGCCAACCCGAACATGTCGCCGAGTGCTTTCTGGGGGAAAGCTGGGTCAGCGCCTAACTGCAACCCGAAATGCACGCCCTGACCTGAAACATAGTCGATGACTCCGATGGTCATGAGCATCCCGATAAAAACCATAACCAGGAACGCGGCATGCCTGGCGGTGATGCGTTCTTTGAGAAATATCCAGGCCAGCAATGCGGAGAAGAGCGGCCCCGTGTAGATGAGGAAGACCGCATTGGCGATCGACGTCATTAAGGTGGCGCTGACGTACAGACCGAGCGCCGCTCCAATGGAGACTCCCCCGGCGATCACGGTGAAGGATAGCTTGGTGGTGCGCAGGCTCTGCATTTTCTTGATGGCGATGATGATTAGCAGCATTCCTAAGGCGCCGGTCGCCATCCGCCCTAAAGCCAGAAAATCACCGATGATGTATTTCGCCCCAGTCGCCGGGTTCACAGGGGTGGCGAGCCTGCCGAACGTGCCGACGAATCCCATGCCGGTCGCGGAAAGAACCATCGCGAGCAGCCCGAGTTTCTTGTTCATGACGTATGTCGAGTCGGCCGATGTGGGCGCTGGAGTGACGGTGGAGGACATGCCGTGTCTTTCGTTGACGCGATGGGGGAAGTAGCCGCAGCTCGCCGACTGGGAGTCGGGTCGACGTACGGCGGGTGCGGGGTTGCGTCCTGTCACCTCTGACGCAACCCCGCGTCCGTACGTCGATCACACCCTGGTCGGGTCCTCGACCTGGTTCGGGAAGTAGTCCTCGCAACCACCCTCGCGGTAGACGTCCGCTGTCGCGCAGTGCAGGGCACCGCCGAACGGGTAGGCGTTGCGGAAGGGCACCGGGATGACGTTCATACCCAGCTTGTCCATCTGCTCCATCTGGTGCACCTCGGAAGCCTCACAGATCACCGTCTTGTGATCCAGGACCAGGCAGTTCATCGACAACCAGACGGAGGAGTAGCACAGCGGCGGCGGCTCGGTGTGCGCCGGCTGGGCGGCGTCGACGATCTGCCAATCATTGGCTTCGAAGATGGCCCGTTGCTCCTGCGGGAGGCGACGGTGCGGGTTGTTGATGATCAGTCCTGGACGCAGCGGCACGAAGGTTGCGTCGATGTGGATCGGGTAGGGGTCGCCGGGGAAGTTCACGGCGTGTATCCGCAGCTGCGGGTACTTACGTTTGAACCATTCCATGGCCTTGCGGTTGGTGGTCAGGCCGTGCTGGATGAAGAGATCCTTACCGAGGCGCAGCACGTCGGCTGCATCGAAGAGGATCTCTTCCTCAGTGGTGACGAAGTCTTTGGCGGCGGTGCGCTCCAGGCGCTCTTCCAGGGAGATCTTCTCGTCGTAATAGTTGTGTTTGTAGGACGCGTCCGACAGGCGAGGACGCGGCGCTTGGGTCCAGATGAACTCGGGGTCCTCGTCGAAGTAACGCGAGAGCAACGGACGGAAAGCGAGGTATTCCCAGAAACGACACCGGAAGGACATGGCGGCCTCGATGATCTCGGGGCCGATGGTGAGCAGCGTGTCACGCGGTGGCATGCAGGTCATCATCGAGTCGGTGCGGAAGTCAGGGGTGATGACTGGGGCGTTCCACTGCAACGGCGTGGGACGGTCTACGGTCACGCCGTGGTCTTCAAGGACTTTAGCGAGGTAGTTGAGTTCCTCGTTGGCTGCCTCAACGGTTTCCTGGGGCCGGGGGCCCCACATGCCGCGCATCTTCGAATCGATCGGCACCTTCTCGGAGGTGGCAGGCTCCTCCGGTGGGATGCAGCTGTTGTCGGCAACGCCGACGATGACATGCTTCAGCGGGTCGAAGTCGTTCCAGGAGTTGACGATCTTCGTCATGAGGTTCTCCTTGGTCGGGTCGCGGTGGCGGCCCGTCTGAGGGTGTGTGAAGGATGTGTCCGTCGCCATATCGCCGTACGGCGACCACGCCGAAGCGGCGGACGGTGACACGCTGGCCTCGCTAGAGGTATCCGGCTCGTCGAGGTGTCGATCCCGGCCCGGGTGTGGTGCCCCTGATGGGCTCAGGGATGTGGATGTGGATTCTGTCGTGCCAACCTCCGGGACGGACGAGCGTGTCGGCCCCCAGGGCATACGTCGCCTTCACCGCGTCATCTCCGCAGGTCATGGCATAAATGGTACGCATGTACCACTCTTAAGTCGCTGTGTTGCTCGTCACAGTCTGGTGTTATCCCTGATGAACAAGCCTTCACTCAAGGGAGACATCTCAACCTCAGATGAGGTTTCTAGGCGACTAGCCACCGAATTAGGTACGCGCGTACTGTTTTTCGCCGCGGAGACTGCGGGTGACCGGCAGCAAGAAAGCGTGCCGATCTGCTGCCAGACAATGACGAAGGGCCCCGATCACAATGATCGGGGCCCTTCGAGCGCTGGTGGCAGATCTAGGATTCGAACCTAGGTAGCTTTCGCGACGGATTTACAGTCCGCTCCCATTGGCCGCTCGGGCAATCTGCCATGGTGCGCTCGGACAGCATAACAACGACCCCCGGGGCCACGTCCAATCGGCACGGTTAGCCTCCCCCGGGCAGAATAGGAAGGCGGCCTGCCCCTCACGAGGAACGCAGGCCACCCGGCGGGCCACCGCCGACACACCGGACACCCCCACAAAGGATGGACATGGCCGACAGCTCGTTCGACATCGTCAGCAAAGTGGACCGCCAAGAGGTCGCCAACGCCCTCACTCAGAGCCAGAAGGAGCTCTCCCAGCGCTACGACTTCAAGGGCGTCGGAGCGAGCATCGAGTTCAGCGGCGAAGAGACAGTGGTCATGAAGGCGAACAGCGAAGAACGCTGCCTGGCTGTCCTGGATGTCTTCCAGACCAAACTCGTCAAGCGAGGGGTCTCACTGAAATCCATCGACACCGGCGATGGCACCCCCAAACCCTCCGGCAAGGAATACCGCCTCGAAGGGACCCTCAAGAACGGCATCAGCCAGGAGCACGCCAAGAAGATCTCCAAGATGATCCGCGACGAGTTCCCCAAGGGCGTCAAAGCCCAGATCCAAGGCGACGAACTGCGCGTCAGCAGCAAGAGCAAGGACGACCTCCAAGCCGTCATGACCATGCTCAAGGGCGCTGACCTCGACGTCGCGCTCCAGTTCACCAACTATCGCTGAGCGATCCCCTGACACACCTACGCTCCACTCCGTGGGTGCAGGCCAGAAGCCTTCTTCCTCACCTGCACCCACGCCGGGCGTACCTGCAACACCCATCACACCGCGCCACCAGCGGTGACAGGACGTTCTCACCGCACCGTGCAGCACGTTCTTCCCGCCGCCACCTCACCACGCACGACACAATGGCTGCCATGACATCCCCGGCGAACCGCACCCCACTGCCCCACGTCGTCGTCCTCGGCACTGGCGGCACCATCGCCGGCAGCGGCGCCGCAGCTGCCGATACCTCCTATGTCGCCGGAGTCATTGATGTCGGCTCCCTGGTCCGTGCCATCCCTGGCATCGATGCGCTGGCTCGGATCGACTATCGACAGATCTGCCAGATCGACTCCTGCGATATGGACTTCGCCCGCCAGCTCCAGATTGGCGACGTCGTACGAGGCACCCTGGCTGACCCGGACGTCGACGCTGTGGTCCTCACCCATGGCACCGACACCATGGAAGAGACCGCTTATCTCCTCCACCTGACCATCTCATCTGACAAGCCCATTGTCCTCGTGGGGGCCATGCGGCCAGCTGACGCCATCAGCGCCGACGGACCCGGCAATCTCCTCGCTGCCGTGGCGACCGCCGCATCTCCCCTCAGTCGCGGCTGCGGCGTGCTGGTGGTCCTCGACGACCAGATCCACAGCGCCCGCCATCTCACCAAAAAACACACCACTCGAGTCGGTGCTTTCGGATCAACCCACGGGCCAATCGGGGAGATCGTGGCCAGGCGGCCGCGATTCCATACCCAACCCCTGCGTCGTTATGGGGCGGACAGTATGTTCGCCGATGCACCGATCACGAATCTCCCGCCAGTAGAGATCATTGTCGGTCGAGCCGGGATGCCCCCGGCCCTTCTCGCTGCCGTCATCGCTTCCGGCGCCGCCGGGCTGATGTACGTCGGTCACGGTCACGGCACCGTCCCCGTCGATGTCCAGGACCTGCTCGCCCAAGCCGCAACGGAGGGGCTAGCCATTGTCCGCACCACCAGAGTTGCCGGAGGCACCGTGGCCCGCAACGGAGCAGTCCCCGATGATCGTCTCGGCCTGATCGCCGGAGACGACCTAGGCGCGGAAAAGGGCCGGATCTTGTTAGCCCTCGCCCTGACCCACACTCGGGACCCACTGCAGATCCAACAGATCTTCGACACCCACTAAGCCGCGCCTCAAGCTCAGCCCCACCGCCGTCGAGACCGCAAGGCCTGCTCCATCACCGCAGTGCCGTCCACCATGCTGCGGCGTACCGCATCACTGAGCTCAGCCGATGACAGCGCCACCCGGGCCGTGTCGACGACCCGCTCCGAGACCATCACCGAGGGGAAAGCCACCGTGGCAACTCGAGCCAGAGCGTCCTCACCTAATCGACCAGCCATCGCCGGAAGGTCGACGAAATACCGTTCGGCGTACCCCTCCATCCCCGCCGCGTCCGCCACCATCCAGAATCCCTCTGCCAACGCATTCAATTCATAGTTGGACCGCTGAGGAGCATCCACGATTTGCGACCACGCCCATGCGTTCTCCGCTGCCCCAGGTAGCGACGCGCGAGCTTTCAGATACGCCAACTCCCCGGCCAACGTGCGGTCCTCGTCACGCCGCCGCGCCAGCACACCCTCGTCGATCACACCACGACACGCCAAGGTGGTCAGAGCCGCCCACCGCAGGTCGGCATCCTCGGCCAGTGGCTCCACCCGAGTATTCCCGACCGCTAACGCCTGGAGGTAAGTCTCGTCTGGCTCCCACGCCGCTCGCGCTCGCACCGCGGCCAGGTACGACGGGGAACCCGGAGCCGACAGCCGAGCGACCTGCCGAGCGGCCGCTGCCAAGGTCGCTGTCGCGTCTGCACGACGCGACGGCGTCATGAAGATGCGCACCACAGGACGGATCAGATCGTTGAACACCTGCTGCTGAATCAACGGGTCTGGTTCTGATGGTCCGGCCGCAGCCACCAAACCCACCACAGCGCCCGGATCGATCCGTCCGTCCCGCATCCCCTCGATCACCGACACCCACACCATGGCCCGCGCCGTGACCTGGGGGATGGCGGCGAGTTCCTCCGGCAACGCCGCCAGCGATGACTCTGACAGGTGAATTGTGGCCCAGGTATCGGACTGGGCATCGGGGAGCAGCACCGCCGGAATCTGCTCGCCGATCAACTCCGACAGACACACCGCATCATCGTTGAGCACCGCGGGGATGTCCCACAACCGACGACCTTCGGCGTACCCGGCAATTCGGATCGTATGCGGACGTCGTAACTCCTCCTCGGCAGGCGCCGTACGGCGAAGTTCAGCTCCCACGATCCGGCCATCCTGCCCGTCGAGAGCCACCTCAAGAGCATCCGCGCCGCTGGTGCGCAACCAGGCCTGCGCCCAGTCCTGTAGATCTCGCCCGGATGCCTCCATCATTGCCGTGAGAAAATCAGCACATTCGGCATTGCCATAGGGGTGGCGAGCCAGATAAATTCGTACGCCAGCATCGAACGTATCCTGCCCCAGATATGCCACCAGCTGCGCTAAGACAGAAGCGCCTTTGGCGTAGGAAATCCCGTCAAAATTATGCAAAGCCTGGGCTGTGTCCGCCGTGGCCTCACTGGCCACCGGATGGGTCGAGGGTGATCGCTCAGCGGCATACCCCCAACTTTTGCGAATCAAGGTGAAATCCGCCCATGCAGAAGAAAACTCAGTGACCTCGAGGCAGGCGCGGGTCGCCATGTACTCCGCAAATGACTCGTTGAGCCACAGATCGTCCCACCATCGCATCGTCACCAGATCGCCAAACCACATGTGTGCCATCTCGTGCAGCACCGTGTTAGCCCGGGCCATGCGCTCAGCATCTCCGACAGCGCCACGGAAGATCATCTGATCACGGAAAGTCACGCAGCCAGGATTCTCCATGGCGCCAGCATTGAATTCTGGCACGAAGACCTGGTGGTATTCCTCGAAAGGATAGCCACTATCAAACAAACGCCTGTAATGATCCAAACCAGCTTTAGTCAACGCCAACAATTCGGGGGCCTGAGCGTGCAGCTCCTGCACCAAAGAAGCCCTGGCATGGATACCCAATGGGATCGCGTCATGGTCGTCGCGCACGCTCACATAGGGGCCCGCGCAGATCGTGACGTAATACGTCGCCAGCGGTGCGGTCCGCGCGAGCCGCCACCACCCTGGGCCGCGCGTTTCATCGAGGCATGCCGCGCCGTTACCAAGGACAATCCATCCATCAGGGGCATGCACTGCCACGTCGTACGGCGCTTTGAGGTCAGGCTGATCAAAACAGGCAAACACACTGGGGGCAGCATCCAAGAACAGATGGCCGTAGACGTAGTGACGTCCGTCAGCGGGATCGACGGCCCGATGCAGGCCCTGACCGTCTCGCCGATACCCCATCGTGGCGTGCACCACCACGACATTGTCAGTCGCCAGGTCGGTCAGCGGCAGCCTGCCGTCGGTGACTTCCCGCGGGTCAAGATCGACACCATTGAGACAGATCTCGTGCACTCGAAGGGCTGTGACATCAATGAAGGTGCTGGCTCCGTCCTGCGAACAGCTGAAATGTACTTCGCTGATCGAGTCAAAGGTGTCTGCGCCGGTGTCGAGGTCAAGAGTGACGTCGTACGACGTGACGGTCAACAGGTCGGCACGACGGAGGGACTCGGAATGCGTCAACACAGCCACCCGGTCACTCTAACCAGCGGCGCCTCAACCTGCGGTGATAGAGGCTAGCTCGTCATCTCGGATCGGCTGGGGCACGCCACCGAGCTGGGCCCGCATCAATGCCGCCCTGCCATCGCTTCCAGCCGGGCGATCCGCTGATCCATCGGTGGATGAGTGCTGAAAAGTTTGGAGACGTCTTGGGCGCGGAACGGATTGGCAATCATCATGTGACTCGCATTGACCAGATCCTGCTGCGGCGGCAAAGGCGCACGAGCGGTGCCGTATTGCAGCTTGTGCAGGGCGCTCGCCAAGGCCAACGGATCCCCGGTCAGTTGAGCACCACCCTGATCGGCGTCGTACTCACGGGTCCGGGAGATCGCCATCTGGATCACCGACGCTGCCAGCGGCGCCAGCAATGCCAGCGCCATCATCGCCACCGGATTGGGTCGATCCTCGTCGTTGCCACCGCCAAAGAACATCAGCATCTGCGCGACACTGGTGATGACCCCGGCGAGTGCCGCCGCGACAGAGGACGTGAGGATGTCTCTGTTGTAGACGTGCATCAGTTCGTGCCCTAGCACTCCGCGGAGTTCCCGCTCGTCGAGCAGGTTCAGGATGCCTTCGGTGCAACACACTGCTGCATGGCTGGGGTTACGCCCGGTGGCAAAAGCATTGGGAGCTTCAGTCGGGGAGACATAGAGAGCTGGCATGGGTTGACCTGCGCGGGAGGATAGCTCGCTGACGATGCGGTACATCGCTGGTTGCTGCTCAGGGGTGACCGGGTAGGCCCGCATCGATCGGATAGCGATTTTGTCGCTGTTCCAGTAGCCGTACGCAGTCATCGCGACACCGACGAGTGCGAACAGCCACACGAATTTGCCGCGTCCTACCAGTGATCCGACCCCGAGGAGCATCGCCCAAATCACGCCGAACAGGACGGCAGTCTTCAAACCGTTGTAGTGCCGGTGCATATGAGGGACAACGCCTCGTCCCCGTGGCGATGTTCCCGGCGCCCGCGCAGGTCATCCGCCGTACGGCGGGACAGTGAGTGGGACGATCGTCCAGGTGAGCTGCTCTGCTGCGCTGAGATCAGCACCTCGTCCACGGCGGATGCCAGGCGCGCTCTACCGGGCCCGGCGACCACCGCCGTGCCCTCGGCCAGAATCCTTGGGCCGGGGTGGCATCGCACCGACCTCAAGAGATGTCTCGGGGGGAATGTCACGTCGGAAGTTATCCAGCACGTCCGCACCAGCAGTTACCGAGGCGACCCGTCCCGAAGGAACCGGGGTGGGCGTCCATGACAACGCGTCAAACGGACACACGTCGACGCAGATGCCGCAGAACAGACACAGTCCGAAATCGATCTCAAAATATTCCAGGCGGTGCACCACCCGAGTGCGCCCTCGGGACGCAGCAGGGTCCGGGGGGATCTCTTCAGTCCGCGACCCCAGCGTGATACACCAATCCGGGCATTCCCGAGCGCACAACATGCAGGCGGTGCAGGCTTGAGGGTCCAATGCGATAGCGCCGCGGCTGCGTGCTGGAATCCCCGCAGGGGATGCGACGTTCATCGGTGCTGCTCCGGGGGGACTCCCGGTGGGACCAGGCGTCGACGGTTTCTCCGCCCTGACGATGGGTCAGGTCCGGATCCGACGTTTCTCCTTTCGCCCGGCTCGAGAGATCCCGGCCAGGGCGTGGCGATTCGGGCCGGCAAGAACCGTTTCTTTGACAACGGCGGCGCCTCGCCCGGGGTCCCCTGGACCAAGAGTGGCTCCCTATCCACTAGACCTGATCCCACCAGCAGCCCAGACAGATCCGCAGCGGCACGTTCTAGCCAGCGTGCGCCCGGCCAGATCGAGGCGAGGCTCTCCAGCCGATCCTCATCAGGCACGCGAGTCCATACCTGGTGACGTCGGATGGCACCCGGCCTCGGATCGAACAAGATCGCAACCACGTCCAGACCCACGGGCTCCGCACCGTCATGAGCGTCTACTGCCGCCAGAGTCTCCAAGACAGTGAAACCGTCGTCGTACCGAGCTGACATCACGTCAACCCACTGTTGAGGGGACACCCGCTCCACCGCCATGGACATCAATCCCCTTCCGTGGACCCGAGGGATCCGAGCGCCTCAATCAGAGCCTCCGGCCGAGGGGGGCATCCGGGGACGCAGACATCAACTGGCAGGATCTGCGCGACGCCCCGGCACACTGCGTACGAGTCCCAATAAGGACCACCGGAGATCGCACATGACCCGAATGCCACTACCGGAACGTCCGCACCGGTACGTTCACGCACATCGTCATACTCGGACCTGATCGACGCCGCCATCACGTCGGTCACCGTCCCCGCCACCACTACGACGTCCGAGGCGGTCGACGTCTCTGCATCTGGTGTCCCAGCCAAGAGTCGCCGGGCTGCAGCGACCTCCACTGCACAGCACGCCAACGGCAGCCCAACGGAACGCACCCGCAACCGGGGCTCACAGGAGGCAGACATGTCATCAGCCTATCTCCCCCTCATCTCTAGGCATGACCTGCGCCCACCAGCGCCGATACCCAACTTTGATCCAGGTCACAGCGACTTCATCCACTGTCGCCCGGTGGCCACCTCCCCTGTCCCGACGCCTAGGATTGACGCACCACGGGGGAGCACCGACGACCTACGGGCCCGTCCACGGCGGTATCGGCCCGGACCCCCACCGCCATCCAACACAGAGGTTCGGAAACGCCACCTATGAGCAGCAACGAGACCACACCGGTGCGTTCTGTCGACCGCGTCGTCATCCGATTCGCCGGCGACTCCGGTGACGGCATGCAATTGACCGGGGACCGGTTCACCTCCGACACCGCCGGGCTGGGCAACGACCTCGCCACCCTGCCCAACTTCCCCGCCGAGATCCGCGCCCCTCAAGGGACCCTCCTCGGCGTGAGCAGCTTCCAACTCCACTTCGCGAACTTCGACGTACTCACCCCTGGGGACTCACCCGACGTTCTTGTCGCGATGAACCCCGCCGCACTCAAAGCCAACCTAGATGACCTACCCCGCGGCGCGATGATCCTGGTCAACTCCGATGAGTTCACCACCCGCAACCTCGCCAAGGTGGGCTACACCAGCGACCCGTTGCACGACGGCAGCCTCGAAACCTATCGGGTGCTCCCCGTCCCCCTGACGTCGATCACCGTCGAAGCCCTCGCAGAATTCGGGCTCACCCGCAAAGAGAAAAGCCGCGCGAAGAACATGTTCGCGCTGGGTCTGCTCTCCTGGATGTATAGCCGCAATGTCGACGGCACCAAGAAATTCCTCGCCAGCAAGTTCGGGCACACCCCAGAGCTGCTTGCAGCCAACCTCACTGCCCTTGAAGCTGGCTGGAACTACGGAGAGACCACCGAAGCTTTCGACGTGCAGTACGTCGTCGATGCCGCACCCATGCCTCCAGGGCAATATCGCAACATCACCGGCAACGTGGCCACCGCCTACGGCCTGGTTGCCGCCGCACATCGCGCCGGACTCCCACTGGTCCTCGGGTCATACCCCATCACCCCCGCCTCGGACATCCTGCATACCTTGTCCGGTCTCAAGAGATACGGCGTCACCACACTGCAGGCCGAAGATGAGATCGCCGGCGCTGGAATCGCGCTGGGCGCCAGTTTTGGTGGAGCACTCGGCGTCACCACCACCAGCGGACCCGGCCTAGCCCTCAAAAGCGAAACGATCGGCCTCGCCGTCAGCACCGAGCTGCCCTTGGTGATCGTCGACGTCCAACGCGGCGGACCCTCTACTGGGCTGCCTACCAAGACCGAACAATCCGACCTCCTCCAAGCACTTCACGGCCGCAACGGTGATTCCCCCGTCGCCGTGGTCGCGGCGTCCTCCCCCACCGACTGCTTCGACGCCGCCTACGAAGCGACCCGACTCGCTGTCACCTACCGACACCCAGTCATCCTGCTCACCGACGGGTATCTCGCCAACGGATCAGAACCCTGGCATCTCCCTGATCTGAGTTCGCTCCCCACCATCACCCCCAACTTCGCCACCGGCCCCAACGCCACCGACGAGCAAGGCACCCCGGTCTTCCACCCCTTCGCCCGCGACCCACACACGCTGGCCCGCCCCTGGGCCATCCCCGGCACCCCCGGACTGGAACATCGCATCGGTGGTATCGAAAAGGCTGATGGCGACGGCAGCATCTCCTATGATCCGCTCAACCACGAACGGATGACAAGGCTGCGCTGCGCCAAAGTTGCCGGAATGGCCAAGGACATTCCCCCACTCCACGTGGACGACCCCACGAATGACGCAGACCTACTCGTCATCGGTTGGGGTTCGACGTACGGACCGATCACTGCCGCCGTGCGTAATCTCCGCCGGGATGGCTTAGCCATCGCCCAAGCCCATTTCCGGCATCTGTCCCCGTTCCCGGCTAATACCGGTGAGGTCCTGCGACGCTACCGCCGTGTGGTCCTTCCTGAAATGAACACCGGCCAGCTCGCCCTCATTCTGCGGGGCACGTACCTGGTCGACATCCACTCCATCACCCAGGTCCGCGGACTTCCGTTCGTTCCTGGACAGATGCGCGAGATCCTCGAAGGCCAGATCGCCGACCTTCTCGGTTCGGCGGCGCTGCGCACCGCACGACAGGAGGCCTGACCCGTGACGACCCCCCCATCCGCCCTGCACCACTTGGGCATGCCCCGCATCGGCACCCATGGCGTCCCCCGCCTGGCCGACGGCGACAAACTCTCAAAGAAAAGCTTCACCTCAGACCAGGAAGTGCGGTGGTGTCCCGGATGCGGTGACTACGCCATCCTCGCCGCCTTCCAGTCTTTCCTTCCCGAACTGCAGATCCGTCGGGAAAATATCGCCATTGTTTCCGGCATCGGATGCAGCTCCCGATTCCCGTATTACGTGGAGAGCTACGGCATGCACTCCATCCACGGCCGTGCCCCCGCCATCGCCACCGGCCTAGCCACCGCTCGACCCGACCTCTCGGTATGGGTGGTCACCGGTGATGGCGATGCCCTCTCCATCGGCGGTAATCACCTGATCCATGCACTCCGTCGTAACGTCAACATGACGATCTTGCTGTTCAACAACCGGATCTATGGACTCACCAAAGGCCAGTATTCACCAACCTCCCCAGCCGGACTGGTCACCAAATCCTCCCCCGCCGGGGCCGTGGACACACCCTTCAACCCGATCGCCGTGGCTCTAGGCGCTGGCGGCACCTTCGTGGCTCGCACCATGGCCAGCGATAAAGCACATCTGACCAATGTGCTGCGCGCTGCTGCCGCCCACCGAGGCACCTCATTCGTGGAGATCTACCAAAACTGCCCGATCTTCCACGACGGAGCCTTCGACCTGCTTCGAGACGCCACCCAAGCGGAGGCCCGCATCCTGCGGCTTACCCACGGCGCACCGTTACGGACCGGGGACCGAGTCGTGGTCACCGACGGACGCGGCGGGCTCCAACTCCTCCCCCAAGAGCACGTCACTGAGGGTGACGGAGTCACTCTCGACATCCACTCCCCGGACGCCTCGCAGGCGTTTGCGTTGGCAGCTCTTGACTCCCCAGACATGGCGTGCGTCCCAATGGGGATTTTCCGCAGCGTGGACCGGCCCGCCTACGACGACCTGGTCCGCGACCAGATCAGCTTCGCCCAGGAGGACGCAGGAGGGCCACCTTCAGATCAGGACCTTGAGACCCTCTTCGCCGGTAAGGACCCTTGGTTCGTCGCCTGAGGGCCCCGCCTGGCCGGATCGGCCCACACGGAGCGATATCCCGTGTCCCCAGACAGCCCCGGTCAGGCCGGGGCTGGGCTGTCTGCCACTGTCAAGAATCCAGCGCCACGCGCCTGCTCAATGACCGCCAGCAAGACGGCAATGAATCCCTGGAGCACGTCGAACGTCGCTTCGTCGTCTCGGTCGACGAGCCAGCTGAGCATGACGCCGTCACAGATCCCCAAGACCATCCGGGCTAAGGTCCGTGTCGGCAGACCTTCGCTCCCAGTGATCCCGAGATGCTCGGTGATCATCTTCTCAATGGCACTCTGATAGGTGCGGTAAAGCAGCCTTGCCGAATCGCCATCGCCACGAATCGACCACGCGGCCAGTTCATAGGACAACAGTTGGCGTCCCGGCTGAGCCTGGCAGTGATCGGAAAAAGCCTTGAACGCCACATACGCTTTTTCCTCAAAAGTGCCCTCATGATCTTCCAGGGCTTCATTGACCGCAGCGATGATCGGCTTGATGAAGGACTCAGCTACTGCGTTCAGCAGCGCTTCTTTGCTGCTGAAACAGTAGTGAACGACGCCAAGGGAGACATTCGCCTCATCAGCGATGCGACGGACTGATGCCGCCGCGAGTCCCTCACGAATGGCAAGTTCGATCGTCGCATCGATGAGTTGTTCGCGACGCTGCTCGGCCGGTACGCGAGACATATGACCGCCTTAGACCTATGCGACCCGGAGTGTTCCGACGCCGCCCCCAACACTAGTCAAGAGAACCCGTAATGACAGGTGAGCTTGCGATGAACCTCTCTGGAGGACATCGAAGTTCACCATCTCATGACAGCTGGAGCCTGAGGCGCCATCTGCCCACGGTGTCCCTCCCTATCCGCATCCTCTCAGAATGCAGAGCACCGTGTTGCCGATAGCGTACCTGTTTGGCGTTCAAGACGATTGGCCAAGGTATCCCTGTCCGACAGACGGCCAGAAAAACCGACGAGACGACCCAGGGAAACCACGAACGGTCTTCCCACGGGTCGTCTCGGCGTCACAACGTCTCGAGTCGTCAAATACTCCGGTCGACCACCCCAGCAGCCAGAGCGTCCAAAGCCTGGACAGCAGGCCCCTGCGGGAGCGACACCAGCAACGACCGGGCCTCATCAGCCACCGCACGGGTCTGCTCACGAGCCCACGACAATGCCGGATGACGCCGCAACAACTCCAGCGCCCGAGCCACACCTTCCTCGTCCTGTCCCAGGTCCGAATCCAGCAGAGCTATCAGTTCCGCGTCTGCGGGATCGGCGAGCTGGCGGACGCGCAACACCGGCAACGTGTCCACCCCCTCCCGCAGATCCGTCCCCGGCACCTTGCCAGACTCCGCACCCTCAGAAGCAATATCCAACAAGTCATCTGCCAGCTGAAATGCCACTCCGAGACGCTCGCCGTACTGCCGCATGACGTCAACGGTGTCAGCATCTCCGCCAGAAAACATCGCGCCATACCTCGCCGCTGTCGCGATGAGAACGCCTGTCTTATCGGCAAGAACCTGAAGGTAATACCCCAACGGGTCCTGACCGGCAGGGCATGGCCGAGCATCGCGGATCTGACCAGCGCAGAGCCGCACAAACGTCTCCGCCTGAATCTTCACTGCCTCCGGACCCAGATCAGCCACAATCGAACTGGCCGTCCCAAACAACAAGTCCCCGACCAGAATCGCTGTGGAATTGCCATACGCCTCATTGGCACTGACCACATGGCGACGTACCGCGGCTTCATCCATCACGTCATCGTGGTAAAGCGATGCCAGATGGGTGAGTTCGACAGCTGCAGCGGCCCGAACGACCTCCTCAGTGACCCCCTGACTCACCTCAGCAGCCAGCAGCGTCAGCACCGGCCGGAACCGCTTGCCACCAGCGCGCAGCAAGTGTCCACTGGCCTGCGCCAGAAACGGATCCGCTAAGTCCACACATTCCGCCAGGAAACCCTCGACCCGGGCGAGCCCGGCCGACAGCGAGGCTGCCAGGCCGGGCTCGACAGAGGGCAGGTTATGGACGATCGCCGCCGTCATGGAAGGAACTGCGTGGTCGTGCCGAAGATCTGCAACAGCGGCGACGGGAACACACCCAGGGCCACCGTCACGATGACACCCATGGCGATCGCGAAGACCGTCGTGCTCGAAGGAACCAAGACCTCCGCCACCGCAGCGCCTTCACTGTCCGGTACCGAGTCATCGGAGCGGAACATCGCACTAGCAATCCGGAAGTAGGCGTACGCCGTCACCAGGCTGCACAGGACACCGATCACGACCAGGACCACTCCAGCAGGACCGCCGTACTTCACAGCTGGCAGGAAAGCAGCCAACTTAGCGGTGAAACCACTGGTCAACGGGATACCTGCGAAACCAAGCAACAGAACGAAAAACACTCCCGCAAACATGGGGTGACGTCGGCCCAGACCTTCCCATTGCTGCACTGAGGTCGCTTCCATCCCTTCAACGCGCACCAAGAACGCCATCCCGAAAGCGGCCACCGTGGTGAACCCATATGCCGCGAGGTAAAACATCACACCCCGCACCGCGGACTGGTCAAACGCCAAGAAGCCCACCAAGATGAACCCTGCATGCGCCACCGAGCTGTAGGCCAACAATCGCTTGATATCCGTCTGGGTCACTGTCAAGACCGCACCGACGATCATCGTCACCGCTGCCACGACCCACAGCATGATCAGCCAGTCCCAGCGGGATCCACTCACCCCGACGTAGACCAGACGCAGCAACGCCCCGAATGCAGCGATCTTCGTACACGCCGCCATGAACCCGGTGATCGGGGTAGGCGCACCCTGGTAGACATCCGGCACCCAGTTGTGGAACGGCCACGCGCCGATTTTGAACAGCACACCAAACAACGTGAACACCACGCCGGGAACCAGCAGACCCGGGTTGATCGAGCTAAAAATAGCTTGCGCGATCACACCCAACGAGATCGATCCGGCGAATCCATAGAGCAACGCCGCACCGAACAGGAAGAACGCTGAGCTGAAAGAGCCCAACAGGAAGTACTTCAGCGCTGCTTCCTGGCTGAGCAAGCGGCGCCGACGAGCCACCGCTGTCATGACATACAGCGGCAGCGACAGCACCTCCAAGGCCACAAACATCGCCAGCAGGTCACCAGCCGCGACAAACATCATCATGCCGCCGGTGGCAAACAGCGCCAGCGGAAACACTTCAGTGGTCACTGCACCGACCCGCTCAGCAAGCTCTTCCTGCTTACTGCCAGGGATGGAGGACGCTGACGGGGCAAACGCATCCGCTGACCCGGAGGACAGCCGCTCACCCATGATCATGATCGAGATGCACGACAGCACCAAGAGCAGACCCTGCAAAAACACACTCACCTGATCGATCACCGCGGCACCAGCCATGGTGGACACCATGTGGTGGCGGGACAAAGTGACCAGAGCCACGAACGCGCCCACCAGGCTGACCACCGAGATGCCCAGTTGCACCTCGTGACGCTCACGGCGCCCGACAAAGGCCTCCACCAACACACTGACCAGCGCACCGCCAAAGACAACAAGCATCGGCGAGATTGCGGCGTAGTCGATATCAATCTTGCTGAACGGCTCAGCCGCAGCCAGAACGGGAATCACTTGGCACTCCCCTCGGTGGCCCCCGCGGAGCCGACAGCAGGCGCCGGATCCGTGGCACCCACGATGGACAGCGTCTTCTCGACCGCCGGATTAATGACCTGCAGGGCAGCATTGGGGTAGAACCCGAGAATCACGAAGATCGCGATGAGTGGCGCCATCACTAGCTTCTCCCGCACGCCCAAGTCACGCACTACCAGCGGCTCCACGGAAGAGTCGACCTCCAACGCAGCATGGCCGTGATCCACCACCCGACGACCGGGCGGGGGGCCGGTGAAAACGCGCTGGTAGAACAGCAGGATGTACAGCGCAGCCAGAATGATGCCTATCGAGGAGATCCCGGCGACCCAGGGGTAACGCTGGAAGGTCCCCATCATCACCAGGAACTCAGACGCGAAGCTCGCCAGACCAGGCAACGCCAAACCGGACAAGCCAGCAATCAGGAAGCATCCTGCGAGCACCGGGGTGACCCGCTGCCAGCCGCCGTACTCACTGATCAACGCGCTGCCACGTCGCTGGATCAGCATGCCAGCGACCAGGAACAACGCCGCTGTGGAGAAACCATGGTTCAGCATGTAGAGCACACTGCCCTGACCTGACATCCGGGTGAACGCAAAGATGCCCAACACGATAAAACCGAAGTGGCTCACCGACGTGAATGCCACCAGACGCATCATGTGCTTCTGACCGATGGCGGCAACACCGCCATACACGATCGAGATCAGCGCCAACCCGATCACCACGGGCGTGGCCCACTGGCTGGCGTTCGGGAACAGCTGCAAGCAGAACCGAATCATCCCGAAGGTGCCCACCTTGTCGAGGACACCGACCAGCAAGGTGCTCGTCGCTGGGGTCGCCGCCTCGGCAGCATCTGGCAGCCAGGTGTGCACCGGAACCATCGGAGCTTTGATCGCAAACGCCACAAAGAAACCGACGAACAGCAGTCGCTCGGTCGTCTGGTCCATCTGCAAGCCCGTCAACGCGCTCACCAAGAAACCAGTGGAGCCTCCCTTGCCCTGCACATACACCCCGATGACAGCGGCCAGCATGACCAATCCGCCTGCCAGCGAGAACAGCAGGAACTTCAGCGCTGCAGCCCGACGCTTCTCTCCCACGCCATAACTCGCGATGAGGAAATACACCGGGATGAGCATGCCTTCGAAGAAAACGTAGAAGAGGAAGACGTCGACCGCCGAGAAAACCCCCACCATGAAGGCTTCCAGCACCAAAATCCAGGCGAAGTAGCCGTTGTCCCGTTCCCCGTCCTCGGGCATGTCTTCCCATGCGGCCAGGATGCAGATCGGAACCAGGATCGCCGACATCACGATCATGGCCATCGCCATCCCGTCGACACCCAGGGCATAGCTGACACCCCACTGCGGGATCCACTCATGGGTCGCCCTGAGCTGGAACTGATCCGCGGCATTGGAGTCGTACACCCCTAGCCACGCCACCATCGCCAACACCAAGACCACCAGTGACGTCCCCAGCGCAACAGGTCGCGCCAGTCGCATCCCACCACGAGGAAGGATCGCCATGATGAGCGCCCCGACCAGCGGGACGACCATCATGACGGTCAACCAGTCAACATTTCTCATCACTGCACCACCCAGACGGCACCGAGGAGGACGACGATGCCGACCAGCATCGTCAGGGCGTAGGAACGGACGAAACCGCTCTGGAGCTGACGCAAGCCACCGCTGGCCAGAGCCACCGCCGACCCCATCCCGGTGAGGGCGCGGTCCACGCCGCCCTCATCAGTGAGCACCGTCGCACGGACCACCGCGTTACCTGGGATGACCAGCGCAACATCGTTGACGTCGTCCTGGAAGAAGTCGTTTCGAGCCACCTTGGCCAGCACGCTTGACGAGGGAGCTCCCACGGATCGACGCGCATATTGCAGGAACGCTAACCCCGCGCCGAGCAGCACCAACAAGATCGTCACCGCCATAATGACGTGCGCCGGAACCACCGGGTGATGCTCCTCGACGTGGCCAACTCCGACTGCCGGATTCAACCAGTCAACGAACCCGAGCTGGGCCAACGCCAACCCCAGAAAGCCCGAACCCACCGCGAGGATGATCATCGGCACCGTCATCGTGGCTGGAGACTCATGCGGATGGTCATCCTGAGACCAACGTCGTTCACCGTGGAAGGTCATGAAGAACAGTCGTGACATGTAGTAAGCGGTCACACCGGCCACCACCAAAGTGATCGGACCAAACACCCACGGCTGCCATCCTTCGCCGACGAAGGCAGCTTCGATGATCTTGTCCTTGCTCCAGAACCCAGCAAACGGCGGGATGCCCAGGATCGCCAACCACCCCATCATGAAGGTGATCCAGGTGATCTTCATGACCGTGCCCAGACCACCAAAGGTGCGCATATCAACCCGGTCGTTCATGCCATGCATGACCGACCCGGCGCCCAGGAACATCCCGGCTTTGAAGAAGCCGTGCGTGACCAAGTGGAAAATCGCGAAGGCGTAACCGACCGGACCCAGGCCAGCGGCGAGCATCATGTAGCCAATCTGACTCATGGTCGAGGCCGCCAAGGCCTTCTTAATGTCGTCCTTGGCACAACCGATGATGGCGCCCATCGTCAACGTGATTGCCCCGACGATGGTCACCGCTAGACGGGCGGTCGGTGCGAGGTCGAAGATCGCGTGGCTGCGCACCACCAGGTACACCCCCGCAGTGACCATCGTCGCCGCGTGGATCAGTGCTGACACCGGCGTCGGGCCGGCCATGGCATCACCCAGCCAGGACTGCAACGGGAACTGCGCCGATTTACCACAGGCCGCCAGCAGGAGCAGCAAACCGATCACGGTCAGCGCCGTCACCTCAGCTGAGGGCGCACTGGCGTGGACGCCAGCGAAGTCCACTCGGCCAAAAGTGAAGAACATCATCATGATCGCCAAACCGAGACCGAAGTCACCCACCCGGTTGGCAATGAACGCCTTGTTGGCCGCCGATGCGTAGGGCGGGTTCCAGTTCCAGAAACCAATCAGCAGGTACGACGCCAAACCGACGCCCTCCCAACCGACGTACAACATCAGGTAGCTGTCAGCTAGCACCAACGTCAGCATCGCCGCGACGAACAGGTTGAGGTAGGCGAAGAAACGCCGCTTGTCGACGTCATGCTCCATATACCCCAAGGAGTACACGTGAATCAGCGAACCCACGAACGTGACCAACAGGACGAAGGTGATCGACAACTGGTCGATCAGCATCCCCGCGGACAAGTTCAAGGTCCCCGCAGAGATCCAGGTGAACAGGGTCAGATGTTGGGCCCGCTCCGATGCGGACAGACCTAACAGTTGAGCGAGGATCGCCGCGCCAACGGCAAAGCTCGACCACGACAGGATGGTCGCCAGCATCGGACCGAACTTATCGGTGGCTTTTCCACCGATCAGCAGGAAAGCCGCCCCACACAGGGGCAAGGCCACGAGCAGCCATCCCCAGGCTGCGGTCCCAGTGGCGGCAGCCGCCATCGGGGCGGCGCCGCCGGCATGCGCCGTAGCGGCGAAGGTGGTGAAAAGTTGCACGCCTCTCGCTCCTTACAGCTTCAGCAGGTTGGCGTCGTCGACCGAGGCCGAGCGGCGGGCACGGAAGATGGCCATGATGATGGCCAGTCCGACCACCACTTCGGCAGCCGCCACCACCATGACGATGAGCGCGATGACCTGGCCTTCCAAGGATCCGTAGATCCGACCAAACGTCACAAACATCAGGTTCACCGAGTTGAGCATCAACTCGATCCCCATAAAAACAGTGATCGAGTTACGCCGGGTCAGCACGGTGGCCGCCCCGATGGCAAACAGGACCACCGCTAGATAGACATAGCTCATGAGGCTCATCGGTGGGTGCCTTCCTGGATCTCCTGGTCCATGCTCTCCACCGCGTCCGTCAGCGGTTTGGTCTTGGCGACCTGGTCGCGTGCAGTCAGGACTCGGCTCACAGACAGTTCGCTGGGCGTGCCGTCAGGCAGCAGCGCCGGCGTATCGACCGCGTTATGACGGGCATACACACCTGGTGCCGGCAGACCCGCGACGAATCGGTTCTCCCGGATTCGCCGAATCGACCAGTCACGCTGGGTGGGTTTGGGCAGCAAGCGCTCCCGGTGCGCCAGCACCATCGCCGCCATCGCTGCGGTGATCAGCAGCGCACTGGTCATCTCGAACACCCAGACATACTTCCCGAAGACCAAGTTGGCGATCCCCTGGACGTTGCCGCCAGAGTTCATGCCTTTGACACCGTCCTCCCGGGGAACCACTGTCGCCTGGGACAGCATCGACAGCACCAACGCACACAGCCCCACAGCGAACACCAGCGATGCCCACTTGTGGCCGCGCAAGGTGTCCACCACGGACTCGTTGGCTTCGACACCGATCAGCATGATCACAAAGAGGAAGAGCATCATGACCGCGCCGGTGTACACGAAGACGTGCACAATGCCGAGGAAGTCCGCGCCCAACGCCAGGTACACCACGCCCTGCATGACCATCACCATGGCCATCGACATCGCGGCGTAGACGGCCTTGCGGGAGAACAGCAGTCCCAGTCCGCCTAGGACCATGACCGTGGCTGCCACCCAGAAGAACAAGGCTTCACCACCGGACATCGTCATCGTCGTCTCGATCACCGTGGTTCGCCGCCTTCCGCGCCCTGCGTTGTCGCGTCCGCCCGGCTCTGCTTGACCGTCAGGTCACGAGCGAAAACGCGCTGGTCTTCGGTCGCACCAGACACTTTGCCCTGGTAATAGTCCCGTTCTTCCATCCCAGAGACCATCGGGTGAGGCGGAGCGACCATGTCGTCCTGTACCGGTGCGAGCAACTGATGCTTCTCGAAGATCAGCGCGGACCGAGAGTGATCGGCCAATTCATAGAAATTGGTCATCGTCAACGCTCTCGTGGGACAAGCTTCGATGCATAGACCGCAGAAGATGCATCGAAGATAGTTGATCTGATAGACCCGTCCATACCGCTCTCCCGGGGAGAACCGGCCGGTCCCGCCCTGCTCAACGGGGGTGTCGTCGTTGTCCGCGCCTTCCACGAAAATGGCGTCCGCCGGGCAAGCCCACGCGCACAACTCACAACCCACGCATTTCTCAAGCCCATCAGGATGACGGTTGAGCTGGTGACGACCGTGGTATCGCGGCGCCGTTGGAATCTTGACCTCGGGGTATTCCACCGTGGCCACTGTGCGGAACTGTGTTTTGAAGGAGACGCCAAATCCTGCCACCGGGGCGAACAGGTCGGCGAAGAAACCGCGAGGTTTCTCCTCCTGTGGATCCTTACGCTGCTCGCTCACTTGCCGTTCTCCTTGCCCTCGACGCTCTCGCCGGTCGAACCGGTGGCCTCCTGATCGGGAAGATGTTCCTCCGGGATCGCCAGCAGTACGGCGGATGCTGCGTCCGCTGTCCGCGCTGCCGCTGTCTCTTCGGCGGCGACTTGAGTGGGTTCGCGGAGGCGTTGTCCCGGCAACGGCGGAACCGGGTATCCGCCTGCGAACGGGTCAACTTCCTTGGGTGCCAAGGTGACCACCTCTCGTTCGGCGACCGCTCGGTCCCAGGCGTTGACCACGACAGCGGCGATCGCGACGATGACCACGACCACGGCCAGCAGCCGCACATTCAACGAGCCGACCATGGTCGTTCCCAGGAAGCCCAGCTGGGTTCCCTTGATGAACGCCGCAGCCATCACCCAGAACAATGTCACCGGGATGAGGAACTTCCAGCCGAACTTCATGAACTGGTCATACCTGGTCCGCGGGAGGGTGCCCCGCAGCCACACGAAGAACCACATGAAGACCCACAACTTTGCGGTGAACCACAGCAACCCCCACCAACCAGCGCTGAACTGGCCGTCGGCGATGTAATGCAGCCCGAAGGGTGCCTGGTAGCCGCCGAGGAACAGTGTCGTGGCCAGTGCTGCGACGGTAAACATGTTGACGTATTCACCGAGGAAGAACATGCCGAAGCGCATGCCCGAATACTCGGTGTGGAAACCAGCCACCAACTCGCCTTCGCCCTCGGCGAGGTCGAAGGGCAACCGGTTGGTCTCACCAACCATCGTGATGATGTAGACGATGAAACTCACACAGAGCGGGAACATATACCACACCCGGTCTTGTGCGGCCACAATCTGCCACGAGGTCATTGATCCGGCGTACAAGAAGACCGCCACCAGGGAGAGCCCCATCGCAATTTCATAGGAAATGACCTGAGCTGTTGATCGCAGACCACCCAGCAGGGGGTACGTCGATCCTGACGACCATCCCGCCAAGACCACGCCGTAGGCACCCACCCCAGCTGCAGCCAGGACCAGCAGCACCGATACCGGAGTGTCAGTGAGCTGCAGCGGCGTACGGTATCCGAAGACCTCAACCATCCCGCCCAACGGAATGATCGCAAAACTGATGAACGCGACCGACCCGGCGATGATCGGGGCGACCAGATACATCAGTTTGTCCGCCTGACGCGGGATGAAAGTCTCTTTCCAGATCAGCTTGAAGGCGTCAGCAATCTCCTGGAAGATGCCCCACGGCCCAAACCGGTTGGGTCCCGGACGCTGCTGCATCCGGCCAATCACTCGTCGTTCAAACCAGATCACCACGACGACCTGGAGCATCAGGTAGACGAAGATCAGCACCGCCTTGATCAGCGACAACCACCACGGGGTGGTGCTGAAGTCGGGAGCTTCGATCTGCGTCGGCAGCATCGTCGGCAGCGCCGCTAGCGCGCTCATGCCGCACCACCCTTCGTGACGGTGACGACGTCACCAGCGTCCGCGCCGAGTGTGGCACGCACGCGGGACCCCGCGGAGTTGGTCGGCAACCACACGACGTGGTCCACCATCGGTGTGATCTGAGCCGGCAAGGTGATCGAACCGTGCGGGGTGGACACCGTGACAGCCATACCATCCACGACTCCGAGCGTCGCGGCGGTGGCTGCGGAGAGCCGGGCCACGGCCAGCGGAGCGGTGCCAGCCAAGTGTGGCTCGCCGTCTTGCATCCGACCTGCATCGAGAAGGTGATGCCAGGTCGCCAACACCGCCTGCCCCGGTGAGAGCGAAGGAACAGCTCGAGAATCGGCGGTGGGGATGGCGCTACGGCGTCCTTCCCATGCCGGGAGCTGTGTGCCTTCGTGCCTGATCTGGATCACCGACCGGGCGCCGAGGTCAACCCCCATCTCCTGGGCCAGCAGGTCGAGGACACGGTGGTCGCCCATGGCCTGCGAACTCAGCGCAGCGGAGAACGGAATCCGCCGTCCTTCCCAGTCGACAAAGCTGCCCGTCTTCTCCGCGACGGGCGCCACTGGGAGGATCACATCGGCTGACTGGGTAGCCAGACTTTCGCGGATCTCCAAGGAGACGACAAAAGCTTTCTCCAACGCTTGAGATGCAGTGGCCTGATCAGAGAGGTCACTGATCTCAACACCGCCGAGCAGCAACCCACCGAGGGCGCCAGCTGCGGCATCGGCGATCATCGTGGTGCCATCACGGCCGGGACGTTCAGGCAGTTCGGCTCCGCCCCACAGCTGGTGGAGTTCGGCGCGAGCTTGGGCATCGTGCACCGGGCGTCCACCTGGGAGCAGCCCCGGCAAGCACCCTGCCTCCAGCGCGCCTCGTTCGCCAGCACGTCGCGGCACCCATGCCAAGGTGGCACCGGTGGTCCGGGCGAGCATGGTCACTGCTGATAGTGCCCCAGGCACGTTGGCCAGCCGCTCGCCGACCAAGATGACGGCATCGTTGGTGATCGCTGTCGCGGCTTCGCCAAGTTCCTGACGACGTTCCCGCAGCGCATGTAGCACTTCGGTTTCCGTGCCCGGGGCGGCCGTGATGAGCGTGCCGCCCATCTTGGTCAAGCCTCGGGTCGCGAACGGTGCAATGCCGAATACCGTGGTGCCCCGCCGACGCCACGCCTTGCGCAGCCGCAGGAACACCATTGGCGATTCCTCTTCCGGCTCGAGGCCGACGAGGAGGACCGTATCTGCCTGCTCCAGCGCGGTGTACGTCGTACCTTTGGCCAGATCCGTCCCAGCAACGACCGCCGCGAGGAACTGAGCCTCCTCCGCACTGTGCGGACGAGCTCGGAAGTCGATGTCGTTGGTACCCAGCACCATCCGAGCAAATTTGCTGTAGGTGTAGGCGTCCTCCACCGCCAACCGGCCACCGGTCAAGACACCGACCCCACTGGACGCCTGCGCCGCAGCGAGACCGTCCGCTGCCACTGCCAAAGCCTCTGGCCAACTGGCCGGGCGCAAGACGCCGCCTTCCCGGACCATCGGGGTGGAAAGCCGACCGGGTTGCGTGGCGTAAGTGAAGGCCCACCGTCCCTTATCGCAGTTCCATTCCTCGTTGACCTCGGGATTGTTGACTGCCATCCGGCGCAGTACCGTGCCGCGACGGTGATCGACTCGCAAGCTACAACCACTAGCGCAGTGTTCGCAGGCGCTGGGGGTGCTGACCAAATCAAACGGACGGGCCCGAAAGCGGTACGCCGCCCCGGTGAGCGCGCCCACCGGACAAATCTGCACGGTGTTCCCGGAGAAATAGCTCTCGAAGGGCTCATCCTGGAACATGCCGATCTGCTGCATCGCGCCCCGTTCGACCAGGGAGATGAACGGATCGCCAGCGATCTGGTCGGAGAACCGGGTGCATCGCTGACACAGCACACAGCGTTCCCGATCCAACAACACCTGCGAGGAAACGTTGACTGGTTTGCTGAACGTCCGCTTGACGTCCTTGAATCGGCTAGAGACCTGGCCGTGAGACAACGACTGGTTCTGCAGCGGGCATTCGCCACCCTTGTCACAGACCGGACAATCCAACGGGTGGTTGATCAGCAAAAACTCTAAGACGCCTTTTTGGGCCTTGTCCGCAACCTCAGAGGTGTGCTGAGTCTGCACGCTCATACCTGCTGACACCGTCGTGGTGCAGGCAGCCTGCGGCTTGGGCATGGCCCGCATGGTCCCATCCGGGCCAGGCATGGCGACATCCACCAGGCACTGTCGGCAGGCGCCGACCGGGTCCAGCAGCGGATGATCACAGAACCGGGGAATCTCCACCCCGACCTGCTCGGCCGCACGAATCACCAAGGAGCCCTTCGGCACGGTGACCGGCACGCC
Source organism: Austwickia sp. TVS 96-490-7B (assembly GCF_019331795.1). GTDB lineage: Bacteria > Actinomycetota > Actinomycetes > Actinomycetales > Dermatophilaceae > Austwickia. The sequence goes on along the minus strand of NZ_JAHPZL010000007.1, from coordinate 199,944 downwards.
ATCGATGGTGAGGGTCACCATCTCCACCGGCGGTGGCACCTGAGAGATGCCCCCGTCGGCGGGACTCTTCTGGACCGTCATCGGGACACGCTCTCCTTCGCGAACAGGGTGGACGCCTCCGGCGGGAACAAGACGTGCGCAGGGGTGTGATAGCCCTGCTCGAACTCCTCGCGGAAATGCTTGATCCCGGACAGGACAGGGGTGGCGGCAGCATCGCCCAGCGCACAGAAGGACCGGCCCAGGATCTGGCCTGCCACGTCGAGCAGCTTCTCGACGTCACCTTCTTCGCCGTGGCCGTCCACCAGACGTTGAAGCACCTGACGCATCCACCAGTTGCCCTCACGGCATGGGGTGCATTTGCCGCACGATTCGTGCGCATAGAACTCAATCCAACGGGACACCGCCCGCACCACTGAGACCGTTTCGTCGAAGACCTGCAAGGCACGGGTGCCCAGCATGGATCCCGCTTGGGCCACCGATTCGTAGTCCAACGGGACGTCGAGCTGCTCTTCGGTAAACAGCGGGGTGCTGGAGCCCCCAGGGGTCCAGAACTTCAACCGGTGCCCCTCCCGGATCCCCCCGGCCATCTCCAACAGTTCGCGCATAGTCACGCCGTACGGCGCCTCATATTGTCCAGGACGACGGACATGTCCGGACAGGCTGAACAACCCCATGCCCTTGGACTTCTCGGTCCCCATGCCGGCGAACCAGTCCGAACCGTTCAAGAAGATCGGCGCGACCTGGGCGATGGTCTCGACGTTGTTGACCACGGTCGGGCGAGCGTACAACCCAGCCACCGCAGGGAAGGGGGGCTTCAAACGCGGCTGTCCACGTCGACCCTCCAGCGAGTCAAGGAGCGCTGTTTCTTCACCACAGATATACGCACCCGCACCAGCATGAACCGTGATGTCCAGATCGAACCCGCTGCCCAAAATGTTCTGACCGAGATACCCAGCGGCATAGGCCTCAGCGACCGCATTCATCAACCGGCGGTACACGTGGACGACCTCGCCCCGCAGATAAATGAAGGCGTGATTGCAGCGGATCGCGTAACTGGTGATGATCATGCCCTCGATCAGCAGATGCGGGGCGTTGAACATCAATGGCACGTCTTTGCAGGTGCCCGGCTCAGACTCATCGGCGTTCACTACCAGATACCGGGGTTGACCGTCATCCGGTGGCAAGAAACCCCACTTCATGCCGGTGGGGAAGCCCGCCCCGCCTCGTCCACGAAGCCCAGAATCCTTCGCCTGCTGCACCAGATCAGCACGGTCATGAGCGATCGCCTGCCGCAACGCCCGATAGCCGTCGTACTTTTCGTAGGTCGCTAGAGTGAACGACTGCGGCTGGTCCCAGAACCGCGACAGAATCGGTGTCAGCTGCGTCATCACAAGGCCTTTCCGTCAGCGCCGGCAGAAGTTCCCGGGCCGGTCCCGCCAGGAGCGTCGGTGCTGGTCACCATCACGGACCGAGCGGTGGCCTCGCCACCGGTGTCCTGTCTAGGGGCCGGTGAGGACCAGTTTTTACCCTGGGCGTATCGCAACCCACGCAAGGTGGCCTCCCCCGCAGTGTTGCCCTCAGCAGCCCGCCCATCCTGGAAACCGGCGAGCACCCGACTGATTTCTTTGAAGGTGGCGACCTTCGCCGCGCCTCGGGTGGGTTCGATGTCCTGACCAGCACGGATCGCATCGACCATCGCGATCACTGATTCCGGAGTTTGGTTGTCGAAGAACTCCCAGTTCGTCATCACCACCGGGGCGTAGTCACATCCCGCGTTGCATTCGACCCGTTCCAGGGTGATGAGTCCGTCTTCGGTGGTCTCGTCATGGCCAATCCCCAGGTGGTCGCTGACCGCATCCCAGATCGCGTCGCCCCCCATGATCGCGCACAGGGTGTTGGTGCACACCCCGACCGTGTACCGACCGTTGGGGTGGCGCTTGTACTGCGTGTAGAAGGTCGCGACTCCGCTGACTTCTGCTGCCGTCAACCCCACGGTCTCCGCGCAAAAGTCGATCCCTCGGGTGCTGACGTACCCATCAACGCTCTGGACCAGGTGCAGCAGCGGCAGCAACGCAGAACGCTTCTGCGGATAACGCGCGACCACCTCAGCTGCGTCCTGACGCAACTGCGCCAACACCTCGTCGGTGTACGGCTCGGTCGCGACATTCGGTTGCGAGCCGTAATTCGGCTTGTCACCGTGTGACATCAGCGGTCCACACCTCCCAGGACAGGGTCGATCGAAGCAACAGCAACAACGGTGTCGGCGACGGCGCCGCCCTCGACCATGGCCGCTACCGCCTGCAGGTTGTTGAAGGCCGGATCCCGGAAATGGGCCCGGTACGGGCGCGTCCCTCCGTCAGAGACCAGGTGGCAGCCCAGTTCGCCCTTCGGCGACTCCACCGCGATGTACGCCTGCCCGGCTGGCACCCGGAAACCCTCGGTGACCAGTTTGAAGTGATGAATCAAGGACTCCATGGAAGTCCCCATGATCTCTTTGATGTGCTCCAAGCTGTTGCCTTGGCCATCCGGACCGACAGCCAGTTGCGCAGGCCAGGCAATTTTCTTGTCGGCCACCATCACCGGTTCACCCTCACAGGCCTGCAACCGCTCCACGACCTGGTCGATGATCTTCAGCGACTCCCAAATCTCCCGGAAGCGCACCCGCAACCGGCCATAGGCGTCAGCCGAATCCCAGGTGGGAACTTCAAAGTCGTAGGTCTCATATCCGCAGTACGGCGCTGCTTTTCGCAGGTCATACGGCATCCCAGCGGCTTTCAGGATCGGGCCCGTCACGCCCAACGCCATGCACCCGGTCAGATCCAGATAACCCACGTCACACATCCGGCCACGCAAGATCGGGTTTTCCAAGCAGAGCGCTTCGAGCTCGGTGACTCCCTGGCGCAGCAGCGGCCACTCTTGGTCGATGATCGCTTTCCAGTTACTCGGTAGATCGTTGGACACTCCACCGGGGCGGATATAGCCGTTGTTCATCCGCAGACCGGTAGTCGCCTCAATCAGCCGGAACAGTCGCTCCCGCTCACGGAAACCGATGGTCATGACGGTGGTCGCCCCCAACTCCATTCCACCGGTGCCCAGACACACCAAATGGCTGGAGATACGAGTGCATTCCATCATCAGCACTCGGATGAGCGTCGCCCGCTCCGGGATCTGGTCCTCAATGCCCAATAACCGCTCTACCGCCAGGCAGTACGCGGTCTCCTGGAACATCGGCGTCAGATAATCCATCCGGGTGCACAAAGTCACCCCCTGGGTGAATGTGCGATGCTCCATGGTCTTTTCGATACCGGTGTGCAGATAACCGATACCCACCCGAGCCTCGGTGACCGTCTCACCGTCCAGCTCCAAGATCAGCCGCAACACTCCGTGCGTGGACGGGTGCTGCGGACCCATGTTGACGACAATGCGTTCATCGGAATGCTCAATCGCCTCACGGGTGATCGCATCCCAGTCACCGCCCTCAGCCTGGACGAAGAAGTCCCGGGGGGTTTCCTCAGTCCCGGCGCCCTCGGTCGCCCGGACCTGCTCACTCGAGGTGGACATCAGTTGTACGACCTCCGCTGATCGGGGGCGGGCGTGGTGGCGCCCTTGAACTCCACAGGGATGCCGCCCAAAGGGTAGTCCTTGCGTTGAGGGTGGCCGGGCCAGTCATCAGGCATGATGATCCTGGTCAGAGCCGGATGACCGTCAAAAACGATCCCAAAGAAATCCCAGGTCTCTCGCTCATGCCAGGTCACCGACGGGTAGGTCTCCACAATGCTGGGGATATGTGGATCCGCGTCAGGACAGGTGACCTCAATCCGCACCCGACGACTGCCGTGGGTGATCGACAGGAAGTGGTAGACCGCGTGCAACTCACGACCGGCATCCGCAGGATAGTGGACGCCCGACACCCCGGAACACATTTCAAACCGCAGATCCGGGTCATCGCGCAGCACCTGCACCACCGTGGGCAAGTGCTCACGGCGCACGAAGATGGTCATCTCGCCACGATCGACGACAACTTTTTCGATGGCGTCCTGGTAGGACAGCGTGCCCACCGCGTCCAGGGCCTCAGTCAGCGCATCTGCGACCTCATCAAACCCGTTCCCGTACGGGCGTTGCGCCTCGGCAGGAAACAGAATCGGCGCTACCAGGCCGCCATACCCCGTGGTGTCGGCGCCTTTAGTCGCCCCGAACATTCCGCGGCGTTCGCCCCGCACCTCCGGGGTATCGCTCGCCGGTGTCGGTAGCCCCGCGCTGTCGTGGTCACTCATGCCAGCAGACCCTTCTGCTCAATCAACGGAGTGGCCGTCAACGCAGCCTCTTCGGCGGCGCGGGTCCATTCCTTGCGCTTGCCCGGGGTGTACGGCGTGTTCATCATCTGCTCGTGCAACGTGATGAGCGCGTTCAGCAGCATTTCCGGTCGAGGCGGACACCCTGGCAAATACACATCCACCGGGACGATGTGATCGACGCCCTGCACAATGGCGTAGTTGTTGAACATCCCACCGGAGCTGGCGCACACTCCCATGGAGATCACCCACTTCGGCTCAGCCATCTGGTCGTAGACCTGACGCACGACCGGTGCGAACTTCTGGCTCACCCGACCTGCCACGATCATGCAGTCGGCCTGACGAGGGGTCGCGGCAAAACGCTCCGAACCGAAACGCGCAATGTCATAGTCGGGCGTCCCTGAAGCCATCATCTCGATAGCGCAACAAGCCAGACCGAATGTTGCTGGCCAGATCGAGGTCTTCAACAGGAAGCCGATGGCCTCGCTGATCTTGGTCGTGTAAACCCCTGAAGGGTACTTCTCCTGATTGACCATGTCAGTCCCACTCCAATCCGCCACGGCGCCAGACATAGGCGTAGGCGATGAACACCGTCAGCACAAACAACACCATCTCCACCAGGGCAAACAACCCCAACCGGTCAAAGGTGACCGCGAACGGAAACAGGAAGACCGACTCCACGTCGAAGATGATGAAGAGCATCGCTGTCGTGTAGTACTTCACCGGAACACGACCACCGGCATCGGCCTGCGGTGACGGCTGGATGCCACACTCATAGGCATCAAGCTTCACCTTGTTGTAGCGGCGTGGCCCGACGTAGTCGAAGAGCAACACCGACGCGGCGGCGAACCCGATGCCACACGCGAGGAAGAACAGGATCGGTAGGTAGGGGCTGGTCATCTCGACGCGCTCCCCTTTCGGTGAATCGTGTGGCTACGTGGCGTCATCAGCGACATCGTCACAGTCTCTCGGTCGGGGATCCCCCTGGGGCTCAGCAGCACCGGAAGAGTCGCCCGCTTTATCCTAATGAATTTCATGAGTGCTCATGCCGAAGGTGCGATCCGCGTCAACGCGGTGATCACGCGATCGTCGAGACCGCCGCCGTGAGGTTGCGCCAGATTGGCCATGGTCTTCAGCAGCAACCGCATCAGTGGAGTCACGGGCAGACCGTACTTGACACACAGACGCATCACCTCCGGTTTACCGATCAACGTGGCAAATGCCCGCCCTAGGGTGTAATACCCACCTAGGTGTTCCTTCATCACCGTGTTGTACGACTGAAGCACCCGCTCTCGGCCCGCATCGTCACCGCGAGCCATGGCCTGCACGATGATTTCTGCGGCCGTGCGACCCGACTCCATCGCGTAATCGATGCCCTCTCCGTTAAACGGGTTGACCATGCCGCCAGCGTCCCCGACCAGCAACAATCCGTCGGCATACAACGGCTGCCGGTTAAAGGCCATCGGCAACGCAGCGCCTCGGATCGGCGCCGTCATGGTCTCCGTGTTCAACGTCCATTCCGCCGGCAAGGTCGCCACCCAGCGGCGCATGACGTCCTTGTAATCGACCTTCCCGAAGGCCGGTGAGGTATCGAGCATCCCCAAGCCCACGTTCGTCGTACCGTCACCGCACGCGAACAACCAGCCGTATCCGGGCAACAAGATTTTTTTCGTAGAAGGGTCCGCCAAGCTCGCTGGATCAGCGTGCGGGTCCTCGGGAACCCACAATTCCAGCCACGACTCCATGTAGTCGTCCTGGCTGCGCACCGGAGAAGAGTAGTAGGTGCGTACCGCCACGCCCATGGGTCGGTCGTCTCGCTTCTCCCGACCCACCGACGTCGACAGACGCGAGGAGACACCGTCCGCAGCGACCACGACCGGCGCCCGGAAAGTGCGCGTCCGGCCCGTCGCCCGGCCGTCCGGCCCCATGATCTTCGCCTCGACGCCGACGACCCGACCAGTGCGTTCATCCCGGATCGCACCGGTGACGTTGACCCCCTCCAACACCCGTGCGCCCTTGGTCGCGGCATGCCGGGCGAGGATCTCGTCGAGTTCGGCGCGTTTACGGACCATGCCGTACGGCGGGAAGTGGTCAGTCTCAGGCCAGTCCAATTGGAAACGGCGCCCTCCACCGACGATCCGCAGCCCCTTGTTGCGGATCCACCCGTCTTCCTCGCGGGTGGACACACCCAACTGGGCGAGTTCGCGCACAGCGCGAGGAGTTAAGCCGTCACCGCAGATCTTGTCCCGGGGAAACCGGGACTTTTCTAGCAGCAACACGTCCAACCCGGCCATGGCCAGGTAAGCCGCGGTAGCCGATCCCCCCGGACCGGCACCGACCACGATGACATCGGCGCGCTCGGAAGAGCCTGCAACCGAGTTGACCGGCGACTGAGCAGGGTGCGTCACGGCGTCCTTTTCGGTGATCGAGAGGTGGATGGGGGTCACGCGGGTGTTTGAGACGTTCCTACGGGGTCACACCGGCAGCGCCGGTCCCCGTACGACGTCGAGGACGACAGCACAGGTCCGGTGCGCGGTGATCGGTGGCGTGGGAGAGCCCAAAACGTCTTGACCTTACCCGACCTCCGTGAGGTCCATCGCACAGGGACCTGCGATGTCTAGGGACGTCTGGCCCGATGTAGCGCCACGATCCCGCCAGTGAGATTGCGCCATTCCACGTCTGCCCAGCCCGCATCCTGGATCGCTTCTGCGAGTGTCTTCTGATCCACCCAGGCCCGAATGGACTCGGCTAGATACTCATAGGATTCGGGATTAGCGGAAAACATCCGCCCCAGCGTAGGGATCGCCTCCATGAGGTATTCGAGGTAGATCCGACCAAATAGGGGCTGGGTGGGGCGGGAGAACTCGTTGACGACGAGGCGGCCTCCGGGCTTGGTGACCCGAGCGAACTCTCGTAGCGCCGCTGGATAGTCGCGGACATTGCGGAGCCCGTACGAGATGGTGACCGCGTCGAAGGCACCGTCGGCGAAGGGCAACCTCGTGGCGTCGGCGGCCACAAAGGGAAGGTGAGGTCGATCCTGTCGACCCTGTTTGAGCATGCCCAGCGAGAAGTCCGCGGGGACGACCCGCACTCCCGCGTCCTGGAAAGCCGCTGAGGACACTCCGGTGCCTGCGGCGATGTCGAGGACCATGTCCCCTTGTTGCGCCCCGACAGCCCGGCGCATCGCCGCCCGCCACCGACGGTCGATTGAGGCGGTCATCAGGCTGTTCATCATGTCGTACGTCGAAGCGACCTGATCGAACATCGAAGCGACGTCCGCTGGGTCCTTGTCGAGGCTGGCGCGGTTCACGGCCTCATCCTCGCAGAACTCCAGCGGTGTTCGCTTGTCGATGGTCTCTGAGGCACGTCCTGGGCGGCGACGATCGGGCATCCTCCCGGTGAAGGTCGTACGCTTGGCGCGACATGCGCGCCAACTGCCCCTTCTCCGATGACACGCCGTCGACCAGCGTCGACGGGCGGTCCGTTTCGCGCACACCGCGACTCGACGTTCGTACCCGCCCGTGGGATGCTCCCGGACATCTGTTGGGGTTACTCCCCCGAGGGTGGCCCGCGCAATCTTTGGACTCATGGGTACGAGATGGGCGGGGGCATCTCGGGTGGGGGTGTGCTGCTGAGGTGCAGACCAGCGGTACTGACCGGTTTGATGCCGCCCAAAGCTGGTGGCGGGAAGTGGTCGATTCGGCTCGTCAAGATCGATGTGATCTGCCGTTTGATGCCCGGGGCGGGTTGATGGCTTTTGGCTCGTTCGCGTTCAGCCCGCACTCCGCCCGGGGCGGCCTGCTGCGGGTCCCCCATGTCATCCTCAGCAGGTACGACGGGCACACCATGCTGACGACAGTGGTCGACCGGGACCAGACCGCGGATGCTCAGATCGATGCCGCCCATCGTTCTTGGGAAGAGACCGTCCCTGGGGGGAACGCTGCGGTGAGCGACCCCACTGACCCTGGTGAAGTCGCTTTCGCTGACGGCGCTCTGAGCGGCCCGGCATGGCAGTCCGTGGTGGCCACCGCAGTGGACAATATCCGGGCTGGAGCACTGGACAAGGTGGTGCTGGCGCGTGACCTGATCGCTGAATGCGATGCCCCCGTCGATCCTCGCTGGTTGTTGCGTCGTTTGGCTGCCGACTATGCCAAGACCTGGGTTTTTGCCGTGGATGCTCTGGTAGGTGCGACACCGGAGATGTTGTGCCGCCTGGATCGAGGGAGGGTCACTTCCCGAGTGTTGGCTGGGACGATCCGCCGTACCGGGGACGAAGCCCACGATTTGGCGTCGGCGGCAGCGTTGACCCGCAGCAGCAAGGATCTTGAAGAACATGCGTACGCCGTCCGGTCGGTCGCGGACGCGCTCGCCCCGCACTGCCGTGATGTCGATGCTCCGGCGACCCCGTTTGTGTTGCGACTACCGAATGTGCTTCATCTGGCCAGTGATGTCACCGGACGGTTGAGCGACGGATTGACTTCGCTGGCGTTGGCGGCCGCATTGCACCCGTCAGCGGCTGTGTGCGGCACCCCTCGGCAGGATGCTGCGGATCTGATCGATGAGGTGGAGTCGATGGACCGTGGCCGGTATGCCGGTCCGGTCGGGTGGATTGACGCTCATGGCGACGGTGAATGGGGCATCGCGCTGCGTTGCGGTGAGATCGACCCAGAACGTTCCGGGCGGATTCGGTTGTTTGCCGGGTGTGGGGTCGTCGCGGCTTCTGATCCGGCCGCTGAACTGGCCGAGAGTAACGCCAAACTCGTTCCGATGCGTTCTGCGTTAGGCCCGGGGCCGTTGGTCCATTGATGCCGCTCGTCAGAGCGATCTCGTCATGACCTGGCGGGGCCAGGCGTGCAGCCCTGCCTCGATCTCATTCTGACGCAATCTCAGCAGACCGGGACCGTAATCGGGCTCAGGGAGGAGCGTCCATCCCAGTCGGGCGTAGTAAGGGCCGTTCCAGGGGACATCCCGGAAGGTACACAACGTCATGCGGTCTGCTCCGTCAGATTTAGCCCACTGGGCGGCCGCATCAAGCAGCGCTGCACCGATCCGATAGCCCCGGTATTCTGGCAGGACGCTGAGCTGTTCGACATGGGGGACGCCGTCGACGCGATCGACCCGCACGAAACCCACCGTACGGTCGGTGAACGCGATGATGACACCCCCTGCTGCGAGCGAATCCGCATAGTCGGATGGCGCTGACGCCGGCAGGTCAGTGACTAACCCCATTCCGATCCGGCGGAAGATCTCGTCAGCTTCCTGTTCGATCTGCGGCAACGATGCCACCTCTGTAGCGGTGGCCGGACGCACCAGGACCGTGGGCGAAGCATCTGCGTTGTTAGCGTGAGCTGACATCTGTGTTTCCTTCTTCCAGGGCTAGCCGGAACCGCTCTCGGACCGCTCGGGGAGAGCGAAGCGGGTCATGCCGGTCCACGGCGACCCGCACCACGGTCATCCCCTGAGGTGGCTCAGCCAGTGCGGCTCGCAGTTCTTCCCTGGTCGAGGCCAGCCGGACTTGGGCGCCATATGCCGCTGCCGCTGCCGCGAGGTCACCGACGACCGGAGTGGCGAACACTCGTTCGAAGGCTCCCGCTCGGACCGGTTCGCCATACTCCAGGGTCCCGAAAATTCCGCCGCCGTTGTCATCGACCACCACGACGGTCAGATTCGGGTGGACTTCGTGGGGCCCCATGAGGAGGGCATTCAGGTCATGGAAAAAAGTCAGGTCTCCCACCAGGGCATACGTCGGGGACTGCCCGGCCAGGGCCATGCCCATCGCGGTGGAAACATTGCCGTCGATCCCGGCTAGACCCCGTCCTGCGTAGACGTCCACGTTGTCCCCACAGCGAGCGACATCCAGGTCCCGAGCTGAGTTCGATGAACCAACGAACAAGGTCGATCCAGCGGGCAACGACGACAGCACCTCGTGAGCGATTGCTGGCCCTGACGGCCACCACTGCGGATCGGTCAGAAGTGGAGCGACCACCTGCGCGACTCGTTCCCCGGCCTGCTGCCACGCCTGGAACCATTCTTGATCCTGAAGGGTCCGTTCGTGCTGTATCCCGGCTTGTACTCGCGAGAGCAACGCCGCCCACGACGACACCCGTGATGTCACATGGCTGGGATCGGCCCAGCGCGGGCCAGCACTGACCGACTCGACCCGCACTCCGGGGGTCCGCAGCAGCGCGGCGACTGGTCGGGACAGCGTGGGACGTCCCACGACCAGAATCCGATCCGGACGGTACGACGTCATCACCCCTGGCACCGACAGCACAGACGGGCCATGCGGCAACGCCGTCGTACCGATACGACGTCCGAAGGGTTCGGCTAACACTGGCCAGTGCAGCTGATGCGCTCCGGAAAGGACCTGTTGAGCAGCCCCGGGAGAATCCACATCTCCCAGCACCACCAAGGTCCGGGGTTCGTCTGACAACGGATCGACATCCCCCCTCGGTTGTTGCTCCCACCAGGGCCCCCGAGCCGCCGGGGCGACCTGGGTCCACGGACCCGAGTCGGCGCGACCTTCAAGGAGTTCCGGCCAGGTATCTCCCGAGTCCACGCAGACCGTCCCACCGGTCACCCGGTGCCCGTCCACCTCTGGCGCTAACGGGTCTCGGAAGGGAACGTTGACCTGGACCGGGCCAGGTGGGGTCCCCAATGCCCCTGTCGACGCGGCCCAGGCACGATCAATCGCGGTGCGCCACGCCCCCTGCTGCCCACCACGCCACTCGGCTACCCCCAAGTCATGGGACCAACGCACCGCGGTGCCATACATTTTCACCTGATCAGTGGTCTGGTTGGCGCCGGTCCCCCGCAGCTCTGGGGGTCGATCCGCTGACAGCACCATCAGCGGGACGGACGCCGCGTCCGCCTCCAACACCGCAGGGTGCAGGTTGGCCACTGCCGTCCCTGACGTGGTCACCACCGGCGCCGGAATCCGGGTCGCTTTCGCCAATCCCAACGCCAGATAGGCAGCACTGCGTTCGTCGACGCGCACGTGCAAGGTCAATTGTCCGGCGGCGTCCGCCTCCGCCAGCGCATAAGCCAACGGCGCCGACCTCGAACCGGGGCAGAGCACTACATGCTGGCAGCCCAACCGGATCAGTTCGTCCACGATGACCCGGGCGCACGCGGTAGACGGGTTCATTGCAGATCCTCCGGTCCCAGACCCATGCGGCCCCAGGCCCCGGCTCCCGCTGCAGCGCGAGCCGCGGTCGCCCAGGCTTGGTCTACTGCGGCTGGGCGGTCGTCGCCCCTGGCCAAGCTGGCAGCCATCGCTCCGGCGAGGATCGCGTGATAGCGCTGCGAGACCAAAGAAAGGTCGGTCCGCGGCGCCGGGACCACCATGCCGTCCCAGGACAAGCCTTGCTGTCCGACTACGGTGCATACCGAGCCAGGAAGGTGCCCGGCGTCGGCGAGAGCTGCCATCCCGGCCTCGTCGACGACCACCACGTCGGTCCAGCTCAGATCCAGCTCGGTCCAGGTCGGGTAGGGCGATAGCAGGGCGACCACTTGCAGGTCCAGGTCGGCAGCGAATGACGCCCACAGGCTGGATCCCCCAGGCCAGGACCAGTCCCACACCAGCACATCGCCGGGCTCGCAGGTGGACATAGTGTCTCGAGCACGTCGGTAGACGGCCTCTCCGGGCGGGCAGCCCACGCCTGCACCGGGCAGAACAAGGACATCGTCACTGGCCGTCACCGGCGGGTCCGCCACGGTGCGCACGATCCGGGAGGTCAGTTCCGGACGAAGCATCACTGACGACACGTCCACATCGGCTCGGGCAAGCTGACGACGCAGCGCCGCGCCCACCGGGTCGGTACCGACCTCACCCAGGCAGCAGGTGCGTGCCCCGACGTCGGCAGCGGCGACCGCTGCCCAGGCGCCGGCCCCACCAACGTCCAGCGACTCACGGTGGGCACGGCGCTGCATCGATGAGGCGCTCGCATGTTCTACTCGGACCGTTTCTTCGACGGCCAGGGCCCCCGCGACGACCACGCGTCCGCTCACGGCTCGACTCCCCTCCACCTGGCCACCGCTTGATGGCTGCTGTCACCGGACCCCGAGATAGGAGGACCGGACCTGCCCTCCCGCGAGGAGGACTCCCGACTTAGACCTGGACCCGACTCACCGGCATCGACGAATCCGTCGGCAGATCCAGGCTCGACGGGGCATGTCCGCGCGCTACGAGTTGGGCACCTAAGGTGGCGATCATCGCTCCGTTGTCGGTGCACAGACCGGGTCGAGGCACCCGCAACCGGATTCCGGCGGCGGCACAGCGTTCTTCTGCCATCGACCGCAACCGGGAGTTTGCTGCGACCCCTCCACCGATTTGGAGGTCCTGTACGCCGTGTTCCTGACAGGCCAGGATCGCTTTACGCGTGAGGACATCGGTGACGGCCTCCTGGAAACTGGCGGCGACGTCGGCGACGGGGACGGGTTGCCCGGCGAGGGCCCGCGCCTCTACCCATCGAGCTACGGCCGTCTTCAACCCGGAGAAGCTGAAATCGAAGCGGTGTCGTTCCATGTCTCGGCCGCTGGTCAAACCCCGCGGGAAATCGACGTACGTGGCGTTGCCCGGCCCGGCTTCAGCATCGACACCGGGAACGCCGTCCAGGCCGCGCGCCGCCTTGTCGACCCATGGCCCCCCGGGGAAGGGCAATCCTAGAACTCGGGCGACCTTGTCAAAGGCTTCTCCTGCTGCATCGTCGATCGTGTCGCCGAGGCTGGTGATATCGCTGGTGATGTCAGCGACCAGGAGCAGAGAAGAATGTCCGCCGGAGACCAGCATCGCCATCGTCGGCTCGGGCAATGGTCCATGCTGGACGATGTCGACGGCGACGTGACCAGCCAAATGGTTCACCCCATACAGCGGTTTACCGGTCGCCAACGCCAACGCTTTGGCTGATGCCGTCCCCACCAGCAGGGCCCCGGCGAGACCTGGCCCGGCGGTCACCGCGATGGCGTCCAGGTCGTCGAGGCGCACTCCGGCCTCTTGGCAGGCTCGTTCCAAGGTCGGCACGATGGCTTCCAGGTGCGCCCGGCTGGCCACCTCAGGCACCACACCGCCGTACCGGGCATGCTGGTCGACGCTGCTGGCGACGGCGTCGAACAGCAACGTCTCGCCACGGACGATCCCCACTCCGGTCTCGTCGCAGCTGGTTTCGATGCCCAACACCAGTGGGCCGTCGCTGCTGGTCACGCTCGCAGGTCCTTTCGCAGGATGAGGGCGTCCACATCGCCCGGCTGGTAGTAGCGCCGCCGTACGGACAACTCGCGGAAACCGCGGGAACGGTACAGCCCGATCGCGGCGGCATTGTCGGCACGCACCTCAAGCATCAAGTAATCCGCTCCGGCGCTGCGAGCGGTCTGTTCCGACCACTCCATGAGGCGTCGGCCGCATCCGGTGCCCTGAGCTGACGGGGTCACCCCGATCGTCATGACATCGGCGACCTCAGCGCCCAAGTCGAGTCCGGCGTATCCCTTGAGCGCTCCGGTGCCGCCCTCACCACGCAACACCACATAGCTTCGTCTTGGCCGCCCGGCGAGTTCAGCCCACCAGGTGGCCTGATCCCAAGGGTGGTCGGCGAATAGATGTTGCTCGGCAGCGGCTACCTCGGGGATGTCGGTCCAACTCATCGCCCGCAAGGCCGGTTCCGAGACGTGTCGGCAGGCCCCGATGGTCATGACGGAACGTTCCCCGTCCGCGCAGCTAGCACCGATTTGGGCTGGCTTGGTACGGCGTCCGGACGTCGCAGGTAGAGCGGCTCAGGACGGTCGAGAGTTTCCCCGGCGGCCAGTCGCTGCGCGGCGAGATCGGCGAGTGCGCCGGCGTCTACGTCGAGCGGTCCTAGCGGGCGGGGCAGATCGTGGGGATAGAGCAGCGGACCACGACCGACACAGGGCAGGTCGCGTTCGTCGTCGGGGAGATCGGCCGCTCGGCCCACCCGGGGGTCGCCGAGACGGTGGATGCGCTGACCCTCGCAGGTGTATACGGCTGAGTAGACCTCTTTCCGCCGGGCGTCGGTGGCCACGAGGAAACGTTCAGGGGTGTCCTCGCCGCAGTCCAGACGCAGGCGGTGAGCCAGCGCATCGAGGCTGCACAGCCCATGCACTGGCACTTGCCGGGCCCAGCCAAAGACATGTCCGCTGGCCAGGCCTACTCGCAGACCGGTGAACGGTCCGGGTCCGGTCCCGACGACGACTGCGGTCACATCGGCTGGAGTGGCCTCGGCCACTGCCAGGACCCGCCCAGTGGCGGGGGTGAGGTGTTCGGCGTGCGCTCGGGCATCCACCACTGATTCGGTGGCGACGATGCGGGTCCCGTCATGCACGGCGACGGTGATGGCGCTGGTGGAGGTGTCGATGGCCAGGAGAAGCACCTATTCAGGCTAGTCCACATGGTGGCTGTGTCTGACATGCTGCCGGTCGGACGCCTGCGTAGATGGCTCCTGGAGGTTTAGCGCTGCCAGCGTGGGCCGTGCCCGATGGCCCGGACCGTGCGGGGGTCGTGGTCAATGATCTGCTCTGGGGCGGTGGCTTCGGAGTGCGCCGGTCCGGCGACAGCGCGGACGAGCTCGATCTCTAACCAGCTGTCGGAGAGCGCCTCGGCCAAGCCATGGCCCCATTCGACCACGGTGACGCTGTCCTCTACAGAGGCGTCGAGGTCGAGATCGTCCAGTTCCAGACCACCTGAGAGTCGATAGGCGTCGACGTGGACCAGCGCCGGTCCGTTGGTGAGTGAGGGGTGGACGCGGGCGATGACGAACGTGGGGCTGGTCACGGGCCCCCGGACACCGAGCCCTTCGGCGAGGCCTTGGGTCAGGGTCGTTTTGCCCGCCCCCAGCTCACCGGTCAGGACGACGATGTCACCGGCGCGGAGTCGACGGCCAAGATCCTGCCCCCACCGTCGGGTGTCGTCGCTGGTGGTTAGTTGGTGGGCCGGGGTCAGTTCGACGCTCATCGGGCCTCCTGTGTCGTCGCCATCTGCCCCCACCGTGGGGTGGTGGAGCTGTCGCAGGCCACCGTACGACGCGTCGCTGGCCGCACCGAATCGGACCGACGTGCTAGCGAGCTCACGAGCAGGTTGCTAGCTCGTCGGCGGCGGCCCGCTGGGCACGTCCGGCCAGTTCGAGGAGTTGCTCGTCAAGGACGCTGGGGTGTTCGAGCATGATGACGTGGCCAGCGTTCTCGACGACGACATGTTCGGCGCCGGGGAGGAGACGAACGATCTCCTCGCTGTGTGCTGGTGGGGTGAGGCGGTCGCCGAGCCCGTTGATGACGAGGGTCTCAATGCCGTGATAGACGGTGAGGGCTTCGCGTTTGTCGTGGCGGTCGAAGTGGGGCATCAGCGCCGAGATGACTTCCATGCGGGTCGCGAAGATCATGTCGGTGGTGAGTTCGGCGATGCTCATGGGCACTGGGGAGTCGAACGAACCCCAATCCACGAGGAAGTTGACCACATCTTTGCCGAGTCGCACCGTCCCGTCGACAAGGCTTTGCATCCGGGCGAGTCCGCCCGCCGCGGCTGGACCGAAAGCATGCACGGCTTTGCCAGCAGCGGCCCCCAAACCGTAAGAGACGGAAGCCAGCCCACCGGTGCTGGTCGCCACGAACGCCGCACCCACGACACGGTCACGCACGATCTGGGATGCTTCCAGGGCGAGCGCCATCATGGTCATTCCACCCATGGAGTGCCCGACGAGGACGAGGGGTCCGTGCGGAGCGACCTCCTCGATCACCGCGTGCAGGTCTCGGCCGAGCTGATCGATGTGGTAACTGTCGGTCGCTCCGCTGCCTGAGCGTCCGTGTCCGCGCTGGTCCCATAACACCACCCGGTATCCGGCGGCCCGCAATGCTCGGCGTTGGAAAACCCAGCAGCGCAGTGACAGACAGTATCCGTGGCTGAGGACCACGGTGATGAGGGGCTTCCGGTCTGCGGTCTGGCCCCGGGGCTCGTCAACTTCTACGTGCAGTGGCACACCGTCGCTGGCGAGGACGACATGTTCGTGATCGGGGATGTCGACGTACGACGCGCCACGACCTCCGCCGGTGGTTTCGTCAAGCGCGAGCGCGAGACGGCGGTCCTTGCTGAGGCGGTCGGCAGCCACGCCAGCGGCAGCGGTGATCCCGGCAGCGACCAGTCCTAGGCCCAGCCCCGTCAGGTGGCGCACTGTCGTCAGCCCGACAGGTCGGGCTGGTCCGGGTGAACTCACCGGCGTTCTCCTCTCCGACGATGATTCTGTGGTGCTCATCGGCTCCGCGTTCGGATTCGGGAGTCCCCCGGGCGATCCCGGGCAGAGTAGCCCCGGTCGGAGTAGATGGTCAGCGGCGTCGTAGGGCCGCGGACACGCACGGGCCGATGGCCTGCGCCACCTTTGACGCTCGGATCGGGCCGTCGGGGTTGGCGAACGTGCCAGCTTGTCCATGGACTAGGGCAGCCAGCGATCCAGCATCGCGAGGATCGAGTCCTGCAGCGAGGAGGGTCCCGGCCAGGCCGGTCAGGACGTCGCCGCTGCCTGCGGTGGCCAGCCAGGCTGTGCCGTCGGACTGGGCTCGGATCGGTAGCCCGCTGTGCGGGGGTGGGACGACGTACGTCGTGGCGCCTTTGAGGAGGACGGTGGCGTGTAGCAGGTCAGCGGCGTGACTGGCATGCTCAATGGGGTCGGCGTGGATGTCCGAGACATTCACAGTGGTGTCGGTGAGCCTGGTGAGGAGCCGGGCCAGCTCCCCGGCATGTGGAGTGAGCAGGGTGCGGGCGCCAGCACCGGGTCGGGGTCCATCGAGCAGGTCCAGTCCGCCAGCGTCCACCACGCAGGGCAGGGTGCTGTCCAGGGCGGCGCGGGCGGCGGCGAGATGAGCGGCGCCTTCTTTGGTGCGTTCATCGTCGACGCTCATGCCCGGGCCGATTGCCCAGGCGTGGACGTGCGCGGTGGAGACGTTGTGGGCGGGCACGGCTTCGGGCGCAGCGTGGTGGACCAGGGTGGTTGGGGTGGGTGGACCGAGGTACCGGACCATGCCGACGCCAGCTTCGAGTGCTGCGGTGACGGTGAGGACGGCGGCGCCCGGGTAGCGGCGGCTGCCTGCGACGATACCGAGGACGCCTCGGGTGTATTTGTCGTCTGTGGGGCCGGGGACTGGCCACAGCTGCGTGAGGTCGTCCAGGTCGAGCCGTTCAGCGGCGGGAGGGCCGTCGAGAGCCAGGCCGATGTCGACGATGGTGAGGAGTCCACAGCGGGGCGACGTGGCGAGGACATGGACTGGTTTGGCGGCGCCGAAGGTGACGGTCTCGTCGGCCCAGATCCCGTCGCTGTCCGTGTCGCGCCCGGCAGGGTCGGCTCCGCTGGGCAGGTCCACAGCGATGACGTATGTGTCATCAGGGACGGCGTGCCACAGGGCAGTCATCTCCGCCGCGGTCTCTGGCGACCACCCAGGTCGTCCGCCCAGGCCGGTGAGTCCGTCGAGCAGGATGTCCGCGTCTGTGACCAGTGCGGCGGCGTCACGTCCGTTGTCGGTGAGCCGGATGATCTGTACGCCGCGGCGCTCTGCCGCCGCTAACGCCTCAGGGTGGGCCCCCGCCGAGGAGACCAGGATCGCAGCGACTCCTGCGGCGGCATCGGTTTTGGCGATCCGGGCCAGCGCGTACAGCGTGTCACCGCCGTTGCCTCCCGAGCCCACCAGTCCGACGACGCGAGCGCCATCGGGCCGCTCGGCCAGTCTGGCCCGCACCACCTTGGCCAGGCCTTTGGAGGCACGACGCATGAGCTCACCGTCAGGCAGCTGCGCCATCGCAGCGGCTTCAGCGGCGCGCACCTGTGCCACCGACCATGCTTGCAGGACCATCGGTTCTCCTCACGTCGTACGACGGGCGTCCGGTGGGCACCTCGGACCGAACGTCCGGAGCCGGTCGTGGAGGTGACCTACGCCGTTTCGTGACCCCTGGGCCGTGCTTCGGCCACCACGAAAGCCGTGGCGATGCCGGCGTCATGGGACAGGGACAGGTGGACATGGGTGATGCCCATCTCTGCGGCTCTGCGAGCCACGCTACCGGTGATCTGCCAGGACGGTGCGCCTCGCTCGTCTTTCATGACTTCGGCGTCTGTCCAGCGCAGCCCCCCAGGGGATCCGAGGGCTTTGGCCAGAGCTTCTTTCGCGGCGAAACGCGCTGCTAACGAGGGCGTTGGCAGCTGCGCCTCGGCTGGGGTGAAGAGTCGCTGGCCCAGTGCGGGGGTCCGCGCCAAAGCAGCGGCCAGCCGGTCGATCTGGCAGACATCGATGCCGATGCCGACGATCACCGCCGGGTCCCTGCCGGACCCTGGCGGCGTATCGTCCAGGCGAGATCACTCAACGGTGACGCTCTTGGCCAGGTTGCGCGGTTGATCCACGTCCAGTCCCTTAGCGGTGGCCAACTGGCACGCGAAGACCTGCAACGGGATGATCGTCAGCAGCGGCGCGAGCAGCGGCGAGGACTGTGGCACTCGAATGACCTCATCGGCGAAGGGCACCACCGTTTCGTCGCCTTCCTCAGCGATCACCAGGGTGCGGGCGCCACGGGCCCGGATCTCCTGGATGTTGGAAACGACCTTGTCATGCAGGTGGTACGGAGTGTGCGGAGAGGGCACCACGATGAAAACTGGCTGGCCTGGCTCGATCAGCGCGATCGGGCCGTGCTTCAGCTCGCCAGCAGCGAAGCCTTCGGCGTGAATGTAGGCAATCTCTTTGAGTTTGAGTGCGCCTTCCAACGCGATGGGATAGCCGACATGTCGGCCGAGGAAGAGCACCGACCGGGTGTCGGCCATGAAGTGGGCGATTTCCCGGACCCGGTCCATCCGTCCTAGCAGGTGCTCCACCTTGCCGGGGATCTGCGCGAGTTCCTGCATCACGGTGCGGACCGTGCTGTCCTCACCGCGCAGCTGAGCCAGGTACAGCCCAAGCAGGTAGCAAGCGGCAATTTGCGCGGTGAACGCTTTGGTCGAGGCGACCGCGATTTCCGGCCCTGCGTGGGTGTAGAGCGCGGCATCTGATTCCCGGGGGATCGTCGCGCCGTGGGTGTTGCAGATGGACAGGGTCAATGCGCCCAGGGCACGGGCGTGTTTGACCGCCATCAGCGTGTCCATTGTCTCGCCGGACTGACTGATCGACACCACCAGCGTCTGGGCGTCGATGACTGGGTCGCAATAGCGGAATTCGTGGGCCAGCTCCACGGCGCAGGGGATGCGGGTCCAGTGCTCGATGGCGTATTTCGCGGTCAGCCCGGAGTAGAACGCCGTCCCACAGGCGATGATGATGATCTTGTTGACCTCGGCGAGACGCACCGGGTCGATCCGCATCTCGTCGAGGACCAGACGACCAGCTTCGTCGGTGCGACCCAGCAGGGTGTCGGCGATGGCGTGTGGCTGCTCCAGGATCTCTTTGGCCATGAAGGAGCTGTGGCCACCCTTTTCAGCTTGGGCAGCGTCCCAGGTCACCTCAAACCGCTTGCCTTCGGCCGGGCTGCCATCGAATCCGATGACTGAGACTGTGTCCTTGGTGATGGTGACGATCTGGTCTTGGTCCACTTCCATCGCGGACTTGGTGTGCCCGATGAAGGCGGCGACATCAGAGCCGAGGAAGTTTTCGCCGTCACCGAGTCCGATGACAAGCGGGGAGTTACGGCGGGCCGCGACCACCTGTCCGGGGGTGTCGGCGTGGATCGCTAGCAGAGTGAACGCGCCCTCAAGCCGGTTGACCACCTGCTGCATCGCCGAGGTGAGGTCGTTGGTGTCGGCATAGGCTCGGGCGAGGAGCTGCGCGGCGACCTCGGTGTCAGTTTCGGAACGGAAGACCACGCCTTGGTCGAGGAGTTCGGTGCGCAGGACGTGGAAGTTCTCAATGATGCCGTTGTGGATCAGGGCGAGCCGGTCATCGTCTCCGCCCAGGTGAGGGTGGGCATTGTCATCGGTGGGGCCACCATGGGTAGCCCATCGGGTGTGGCCAATTCCGGTTGTCGAACCGGGCAGCGGGTGGGCTTCGATCTCGGCCCGCAAGTTGGCGAGTTTGCCGGCCTTCTTGGCCGAGGCGATACCGTCTGTGACGACGAGGGCCACACCGGCCGAGTCGTATCCACGGTATTCGAGCCTGGCCAGGCCCTCCATGATCACCTCGAGAGTCCTCGATTTTGCATCAGGACCGACGTAGCCCACGATTCCACACATGCGTCGGAGTCTATCGGAGCGTTTTTCCGCTGGGCTCACCACGCAGATTCGGTCTGGGTCGACGAACCATAGGGAAGAATGCCGCCGTGTCTCATTCGCATGACTCGATCCCCTCCCCCTACGTGGAACTGGACCGTTCAGACTGGGCGCGGTTGCGTGAGGCCCACCCACTGCGGCTGACCGATGCCGATGTCGCTCGACTGGCCGGTTTAGGGGATCAGATCGATCTTCGAGAGGTCGAGGATGTCTATCTGCCGTTGTCCCGGTTATTGAGTTTTTACGTCGAAGGAACTGAGTCTCTGCACCGGGTCACTGGGAACTTCCTCGGGGAACGACCAGAACGGACCCCGTTTATCATCGGGGTGGCCGGATCGGTGGCAGTGGGCAAGTCGACGACAGCGCGACTGCTGCGCGAGATGCTGGCCCGCTGGCCCAACACTCCGCAGGTAGAGCTTGTGACTACTGACGGATTCCTCTACTCCAATGCTGAGTTGGAACGCCGAGGGATTCTGGACCGTAAAGGCTTCCCCGAGAGCTACGACCAGCGCGCATTGTTGCGTTTTGTCGCTGAGGTCAAAGCTGGCGCGGACACGGTGGTTGCCCCGGTCTACAGTCATCTTGTCTATGACATCGTCCCTGACCAACACATTGAAGTACGTCGTCCAGATGTGTTGATCGTGGAGGGACTGAACGTGCTGCAGAGTCCGCGGCTTCGCCCGGATGGGCGGTATGGGTTGGCGGTCTCCGACTTCTTCGATTTCTCGGTGTATGTCGATGCCCGGGTAGAGCACATCAAACGATGGTATATCGATCGTTTTCTAGCGTTACGCCGTACAGCTTTTGCTGATCCTGGGAGCTACTTTCATCGGTATGCCGATCTTTCGGACAGCGAGGCGATTGCCTTGGCCTCCTTGATTTGGAACACGATCAATGAGCCTAATCTGCGTCAGAATGTCCAGCTGACCCGAGCTCGGGCGACACTAGTCCTCACCAAGGGAGCCGACCACAGCGTGCAACACGTGCGGCTCCGCAAACTCTGAGCGACCGGCACGGTTCCCGCAGGCCACCACCCTGCGGGAACCGTCGCCGGATCGGCACCCATCGTGATCCGGCAGCTTTTAATACCAGTTGGTGGCTTGAGAGTGCGCTAGAGCACCGCAGGGAGTGCCGTAGACCGCGGCGATATAGCCCAGCCCCCAGTTGATTTGAGTGGTGGGGTTGGTCCGCCAGTCACCACCCGCGGTCGCCATTTTTTCTGCCGGTTTGGCCTGTGGGATCCCATAGGCGCCGGTGGCAGGGTGGCGCGCGTCGAACCGCCAGCCGCTGTCCTTGCCCCAGAGCCGGTCCAGACACACCATCTGGTCCTGACCCCAGCCACGCTCAGCCACCAGGCGTTGGGCGATCGCCCGAGAATCTGATTGGGTGGCTGCCGGGTCTTTCTTTTTGTCAGCGCCTGGCTTGTTCTTGTCCGGAGCAGGCTTACGTTTGTCGGCACCCGGCTTGTTTTGATCCGCAGCGGGTTTGTTTTTGTCAGCGCCTGGCTTGTTCTTGTCCGGAGCAGGCTTGCTCTTGTCAGCGCCCGGCTTGCTTTTCTCGGGGACCCGAGAGCCAGCGGCGACCTGGGAGCTGCCTTCTCGTGCGGCCGGAACATGCCCGGACACCTGAGAGATCATCCGATCCAGACCTTCACCGAACCCGCTACTGGTGGGCTGCTGTTCGCCCTTGATCCGAGTGAGGGAAGCCACCAGCTCTGCGCCGGACAGCGGCACTGGCTGGGACCGTGCTGCGGCCATGGCTGCAGGGATGTTCTGCGCAACAGCCCCACCAACCCCGAGCGCCAGCAAGCTTGCCCCGGCTACCGACTTGGTGTGCCGGTAGAGGAAGGAGAACGGAGCGCTCATTTGCTTGGTGGCACCTGGACTGTTGCGGTGAGAGCCGTTGTATCGCGACACGTGGTACCTCCGTAGGGCGATGGGCGACCCAACGACGGCCAGTGGCGCCGAACCCGGTGTGGCGCCACTGGCCGAGGCTGTTGTCACCACATCTGAAACGGACCGTTATCGGATCGATACTTTTGACACCCTGGCACCTGGTCGGGCGTTCATCAAATCGTGACCCGGTCAGACGTCCGACATGCGAGACCCTGGGCGAATCGGCCTCACACTTCAGCCCCTTCGAGCAACTCGGTCACCAAAGCTGCGATCGGGCTGCGCTCGCTGCGCACCAGCGTGACGTGGGCGAATAGCGGATTCCCCTTCAGCGCCTCAATCACCGCTGCGATCCCGTCGTGACGTCCGACACGCAGATTGTCTCGTTGTGCCACATCATGGGTCAGCACTACGCGTGAGTTCTGTCCGATCCGACTCAGCACAGTCAGCAGGACATTGCGCTCCAGCGACTGAGCCTCGTCGACGATGACAAAAGCGTCGTGCAACGATCGCCCCCGGACATGGGTCAGCGGGAGCACTTCCAACATGCCTCGATCCAGGACTTCCTCGACGACCTCGCTGCTGACCACCGCAGACAACGTGTCAAAGACCGCCTGTGCCCAGGGATTCATCTTTTCTGCCTCGGTGCCCGGAAGATACCCCAGCTCTTGGCCACCCACCGCATACAAAGGGCGGAAGATCAGCATCTTGCGATGTTGCCGTCGCTCCATCACCGCCTCTAAACCCGCACAGAGGGCCAAAGCACTTTTTCCAGTGCCAGCTCGGCCGCCCAGACTGATGATCCCGACATCAGGGTCAAGGAGGAGGTCCAAGGCGATCCGCTGTTCAGCGCTGCGCCCATGCAAACCAAAGGCATCTCGATCCCCACGGACCAGTCTGACCGTCGCGTCTGGAGCCACCCGGCCCAATGCGCTCCCCCGCGCAGAGGTCATCACCAAGCCGGTATGAACCGGCAGCTCGCGACACTCCGCCAAGTCAAGTCTTCCGTCGGCGTACAACCGATCCACCTGCTCAGCAGCTACCTCAATCTCAGACATCCCCGTCCACCCCGAATCCACGGCCAGCTCAGCCCGGTATTCCTGGGCGTCTAGACCCATCGCCGATGCTTTGATCCGCATCGGCAGGTCCTTACTCACCACGACAACTTGTTTCCCCGTCGCCGCGAGATTCAATGCCACTGACAGGATTCGGGTGTCATTGTCGCCCAATCGAAAACCCACCGGCATCCGGTCCTGCTCCTGGTGGTTCAGTTCGACATGCAGCAACCCCCCGGCATGACCCACCGGCACCGGAGTGTCCAGATGACCGTGCGTGACTCGCAGATCATCCAGCAACCGCAACGCTCCCCGGGCGAAATATCCCAGCTCCGGATGGTGGCGTTTCCCCTCCAGCTCGGTGATCACCACGATCGGCAACACCACGTCGTGCTCAGCGAACCGGAGCATCGCCCGCGGGTCGGACAACAACACCGAGGTATCCAGGACGTACGTCAGCCGCTCCTCCGGCGCAGACCGCACCGTGTCGTCGTACGAACCCTGTCGATCCGGGACGGTCGCCACCATGAACGCACCCCTCTTCCGGGCGCCGGTACGCTCCGTACGCTCTCGCTGGAAGGGACTGGCGCGTGCTGCCAAGGACATTCGTCACCGTACGACCTTGGGTGGCCCGCGTAGGGGCTGACGCACCGGGCTCGATGCTTCCGCGCAGGCTCACCGCCCATCGTTCACTCGGCTGTCATCAGCCGTTCATCAGGTCTCAGCAGAGCGCTGGCGCTCCTGGACGGGTGGCTCCTCAGGGTGACCCCACGAGTCCACCCCCACCGACACACTGGCCGTCGACTCCGGAATCTCCGGCTTCATCGCCGTGATCGCGGGCTCCAGGGGGCCGGTGGCCCACGGCTTGGCACCCAACAACCCACCGGGGGCGTTCGAAGCCGCAGGAGTACGACGTACCAGACCCTGCATGCCCCAGCTGACCAGAGCCAACGTCGAGACAATCAACGCCGATCTGTCATTGCTGAACGCGGCATCGATCATGGAATACGTGCATAAGAACAACGACACATAGATCGCTGCTCGGAAGGTACGGCGGTCCATCTTGGTCGCCGCCAACAACACCCCGCCCCAGAGCATGTACCACGGATGGATCACTGGTCCGCACAGACAGAACCAGATCAACGCCAACGCCGCCGCCATCACCGGACGCCGCGGGGCAAGACTAAAGGTCAACCAGGCCGCCAACACCGCGAAGCTGACCAAACCGATGCTCTGCATCAATGGCACCGGCACGAGTTGCGCGCTCCGCGGCAACCCGATCAGGTAAAGGAACCACTCAGCAAGCGTGCCGATCAACGTGGGCGGCGACAACAAGGACCGAATCGATGCAGGGACAGCTAGGTTTTGCACCCATCCCCATCCCAAACCGGTCGCCAGGGTCATCGCTTCAAAAGCGACCAAAAAAATGCTGGTCCCGGTAAACAACCCAATGAGATAGGGGCGCCGTTTGACCGTGCCCCACCGATAGCGCATCCCCAGGCCCACCACCCCGATAATCGCCATCGCCGCAGTCTGTTTGAATCCGGTCGCACCAGCCAGCGCGATACAGCTCAACACAAAGTGCCCTCGGCTGGCTAACAGCATGGCAAACACCGTCAACGCGACCATCATCGCGTCGTTGTGCATCCCACCCACAAAATGCAGCATCGCCAAAGGGTTGAGGACTCCCAGCCAAATCGCCTGCTGCCGATTGACCCCGACCCGATCAGCTAACCGTGGCAAGGCATAAGCAATGACTGCCATCGACAGCAGCGCCGGCACCCGCATACACACCGCAGCGGTATAGGCGTCGCCACCGACCACCGACACCACCAGGCGTTGCATCTGCAAGGCCAACGGTCCATACGGCGCCGGAGTCCAGAACCACATGATGTCGACTTGGTCTGCGAATGGCCCCGGAACCGACACCGGACCCGTCTGATACGGGTCCATACCTCTAGCCACGACCAGCCCCTGCGCGGCGTAACTGTAGGCATCCCTGCTGAACAGCGGCGGACAAGCCAACAGCGGAATCGCCCACAATGCCCAGGTCACCGCCGGTGCTGTCCGACCCCCTGCGATCGGACGCAAACGCAACCAGGTGTCCAACAGCAAGATGACCCCGAAGGACAGAATCACCGTCGCCGCGAACTTCCCGGTGCTGGTCTGGAACCATTCCAACCCCAACGTCTCCACGATCGGAGCCGGGGTGGGCAGGAAGGCCGACGTCATCGAGCCAGCCGAGATGCAGGCGGTCGCGATGATGCCGCGACGTACCAGTGGCATCCGCAACGCTTCGAGGAAATGGGCCCCGATTCGACGTAACGAACCAGGCAGGTCAAGTTGTGGCAGCGGGGCAGGACGACGCCGCGCGGGTGCACTACCCACGTCTCTCACCTCAGTGGTCCTCCATCCCCAATCTCCCCTGTACGACGGTTCACGTCCCGAAACGCCGTTCTCGATCCGCAAAGGACCGCAGCGCCCGAAGATAGTCCACCCGCCTGAAATCAGGCCAATACGCCTCACAGAAGTAGAGCTCGCTGTGCGTGCTCTGCCACAGGAGGAAGCCACCGATCCGCTGCTCCCCGGAGGTACGAATGACCAGGTCCGGGTCAGGTTGACCTTTAGTGTACAAGTGCCCGGCGATATCGGACACGTCCAAGGAGTCAGCCAGCTCTTCCAGGGTCGCTCCCCTGGACCGGGCTTCCTGCAGCAAAGAGCGCACCGCGTCAGCGATTTCGTCCCGGCCGCCGTAACCGACCGCGACGTTGACCACCAAGCCAGAGACATCGGCCGTCGTCGCGGCACACTGAGTGAGTCGTCGCGCCGTCCCCTCTGGGAGGAGCCGCTGAGATCCCACGATGTTGACCCGCCACCGACCGGCCAAACACAACTCCTCAACGACGTTTTCGATGATCCGCAGGAGCGGACTCAGCTCGTGTTCTGGACGACGCAAATTGTCTGTCGATAACAGCCACAACGTGACGATCTCGACGCCCACCTCTTCACTCCAGGTCAGGAACGGGACGATGTTGTCCGCACCCGCCTGATGCCCATGCGCGGTGTCTGTGCCCTTCTGCCGCGCCCACCGTCGATTTCCGTCCAACATCACGCCAACATGGCGAGGCACCCGGTCTGGCCTCAGGCCAGCAGCTAACCGACGCTCGTAGACCCCGTACAACACTTTGCGGTACAGGAGTGCGCGCAGCCCCACAGAGTTCCCTTCCCGTCACCCAGCGGAAGACGGGAAAGCCCCGTCCCCACCGTCACCGTCGGCCGGTCCGGTCGCCGACCGACGCACCCCCGGATCGATCGGGCCAGCCGCGCCGAGAGGGGCTCCACCAGCGGCAGACGCCGGACGGCCCTGACCATCAGGTCGTTGCGAGCGCAACTCTTCGTCGTAACTGATGTTTTGCAGCCGTTTGTTCATGTTGCGCATCAACAGCCACAACGCGCAGGCCAACAGGAAAAACGCGAGGAAACCTCCGATACCGCCGGAGACGGACTGGTTCGCGCCGTTCATGAAGCCTCCTTGACGACGTCGTACTGCGGTGACGCACCCGTCTCGGCGCTCTGGTATGCCAGACGGTCTGCAGCGTCAGGGTTGTCCAACCCGGCAAACAGATCATCCTCCTGTGGGGCGACCCCGACGTAACTGATCGCAGCTTCAAAATCCTCATACGGCCAGACACGTCGTTCCAGCTCTGGGGGCACGGCAAACCACCACCCGTCTGGATCGATCTGGGTAGCGTGAGCCCGCAAAGCGTCGTCTCGGCGTCCAAAATGATCCGCGCACGACACCCTGGTGGTCACGTCACGGACTGGCATTGACGAGCGTCTCCCGATCCAGTCGGCGAAAGGACTGTCCAAACCTTCAGCCAACAGCGCTGCATGCAATGCGTCGAGTCGGTCAAAAGAAATCGTCTGGTTGTAGTAGAGCTTCAACGGTTGCCAGGGCGGGCCAGCCTGGGGGAAAGCTTGTGGGTCACCAGCGGCCCGGAAAGCGGCGACGCTCACCACATGGGTCATCACGTGGTCTGGGTGCGGGTAGCCACCGCGCTCGTCGTACGTCGTCATCACATGCGGGCGGAACTGCCGGATCACCCGGACTAATGCTTCAGTAGTGACTGCCAATGGTTGGGTCGCGAAGCAGCCCTCCGGCAGAGGTGGGAGGGGGTCCCCCTCTGGCAGACCGGAGTCCACGAATCCCAGCCAGGTGTGTTCCACGCCGAGGACCTGTTGGGCGCGCGCCATTTCTTGGCGCCGGAACTCCGAAAGGTCACGGAGCAGGTCAGCGTCATGCTGCAGGCGGGGGTTGAGCACGTCTCCTCGTTCCCCGCCGGTGCAAGAGACCACCATGACCTGGGCGCCCTCGTCGACATATCGCGCCGAGGTCGCTGCCCCTTTGCTGGACTCGTCATCGGGATGGGCGTGTACCGCCATCAAACGCCATCGGTTCTGCCCGGCCACGTCACTTCCTCTCGCGTCGTCACACTGCCACGCCGATGCGGGGCGGTCGGTCCCACGGTGGATCTGATCGATTCTCGCCTGTGCTTCCAGCGACCCCGACGTAGGGTCCGCTTCCAGGGCCCCGACGGCAACCCCTGCGCCACACTAGCTTTGAGCATAGGCCCCGGACGCACCCGGAGGACATGTCCCCGGGCTCCGACACCCCTGGAAGCCCACAGGCCACACCCCGCATCATCACTCAGCAGTCGGGCTAGGCTGCTCTCGTGCAGATTCCACGTCCGGCTCCGGGGCGAGCCCCGATCTGGGTGGTGGCCACGATCGGGTTGATCGTGCTCACCGTGGGAGCTGTCTGGTGGGGATTAGCGGCGACCGTCGGCAAGCCCAACTGGATGGATCTGACCTGGGAGATCACCGACGACAACACCATGGTCGTCCACTATCAGGTCGCTAAACCCACTGATCAGACGGTGCGTTGCCTCATCCTGGCTCAGGGGCCAGACCATGCGGCGGTGGGATCGACCGAGGTCACACTCGGCCCTGACCCGCAGCAGCAGAAGGCTTACGCGACCACGGTTCGCACCACCAGCAGGGCGGTACGCGGTGGCGTCGACAGTTGCCGGGCGGTGCCAGCGAGGTAGGTCAGGCATCTGTCCAGACCCCCTGTCCAGAACGTCGAACGTGCGTATAGTTGAGTACTTACACACCCGGCCGGTATCGCCGGGTGTCATCACGTCGAGGACCTTCGGGTCCCGGCCCAGTCACGACGGGGTCCGTGCGGGCATCGACCCTGACTGATCCCGTCGTCCACGGCGGTGGCCCCGTCGACCGCCACCGGTCGACGACCCCGTCCCGACACTCTGAGGAGGCAGATCGTGACCGACACCACGACGCCGGCGGCCAGCTACCTGACCCAGGATGCCTACGACCGTCTGAAGGCCGAGCTGGATCACCTGAGCACCGAGGGTCGCAGCGAGATCTCCAAGCGCATCGAGGCCGCCCGTGAAGAAGGTGACCTGCGAGAGAACGGTGGCTACCACGCGGCCAAGGAGGAGCAGGGCAAGATGGAGGCCCGCATCCGCCAGCTCACCCAACTGCTGGAAAACGCTGTGGTCGGCGAAACGCCTCCCGATGACGGCATCGTCGAACCAGGCATGGTCGTCACCATCGACATGTTTGGGGACGAAATGCGTTTCCTCCTGGGCAGCCGGGAGATCTCCGGAGAAGACATTGACGTCTACTCCGAGAAGTCCCCGCTCGGCGAGGCGATTCTCGGCAAGAAAGCCGGGGACAGCGCCACGTACACCGCCCCCAATGGCAAGGACATCACGGTGAAGGTTTTGGAGGCCAAGCCGTACCAGGGTTGAGCTGAGACGACGCCGGTGGACGGCAGGCCGAGAACGCGTCCACCGGCCCCTGTCCCTCACACCATGACGGCACGGGCAGGCACCGGTGGCCATCGGTGCCCATGCAAGACTGAGCCGTATGTGGGGTATGCGAACGACAATGATCGACCCTGGGAAAGCTCTTCCTGGCAGGGACATTCCGGTCAGCTCTCTGCCTGCACGCCATGAGGTGCTGGGGTCTTCGCTGACCGCCCCGTGGAGCCTGGAGGGTGGGGAGGCATCTGTCCTCTACCTGGCGTTGGGGTGCTTCTGGGGCGCCGAGCGCATCATGTGGCGCCTCCCGGGAGTCCACACCACAGCAGTCGGCTATATGGGCGGATACACCCCGCACCCGACCTATGAAGAGGTGTGCACCGGTCGGACCGGCCACACGGAGACCGTTCTGGTCGCCTACGATCCAGCCGCCACCACAGCTGAAACGCTGCTCAAGACGTTCTGGGAGCATCACGACCCCACCCAAGGGATGCGGCAAGGACCAGACGTGGGCACCCAATACCGGTCGGCCCTGTACTGGACCACCCCGGAACAACACGACGCGGCGACACGCACGTATCTCGCCTTCTCTGAAGTGCTTCGCCACGCGGGAAAGACCTCACCCATCACCACCGAGGTCCTGGCTGCCGGTGGTGATCGACGGGACAACCCAGACGTGGCCGGCCCGTTCTACTACGCCGAGGCCTACCACCAGCAGTATCTGCACAAAAACCCGGGTGGATACTGCACCCACGGCGCGAACGGCCTGACCTGCCCGGTCGGCCCCCGCCCCTAACCTCCCAGCCCGGTCATTCCAGGCGCGCCGCAAGCCAGTCGCCCTGGCCATGCAATTTGGTCAGCACCGACATCAATGCCCGTTCTCGAGACGTCAATGCCTCAGCAGCCCCGTCGTCATGGCGGGTACGACGGGTGTCGGCGGCGGCGTACGTTCCCGGTGATTCTGGGGCGCGTGCGGCGCCGGCGGCCAGATACACCTCCCACGTCGCTCCGTCGCTCTGAGCCGCCACTCCGGCCAGCCCACGCGCCAAACCAGCGACCTGCCCCTGGGCGGTCCCGGCATGCTCCGCGAAGGCGTCAGCAAGGACTCGCCGATCGAACGTCGGCACGCCGCGACGGTCCACGGAGACCCCCGGGGCTGGTGCCCGTCCCGGGGCCGGGAGCGCGCCCGGAGCGCCAGCACCTGACGCAGCTAGACCCATGGCGCCCAGGACAGACGCTGCTGTCTGCGTGGCTCCTGCCTGTTGAGCAGTCGAGACCACCGCCCCTGCCGCTCGGACAAGTCGATCTGTGCGGTCCACAGCATCCTGAGACAGCCGCTGCACCCCCACGGTGAACGCCCGAGTGGGATCCGCCCGGTGCACCTGCAGATCCACCCCAGGCACCACATCACGGATCACCGTGTCAGTAGATTGGCGCACCTGCGCTGCTCGATCCGCCTGACGCACCTCGACCATCGTGTCCCGCCCAGCCGTCAACGTCATGATCCGCCCCAGCAAGGTCGACGTTGACGGCGGTTGCAGCCCGTTCAGGATGGTGATGTTTGACGAACGTCCCGTCGTGAGGGCTTCAAGGTGCACTTGGACCGTGCCACCGCCCAGTTCAGCCAACGATGCCCGCACTCCAGCATTGGATTGATTGATGACGGACACCAGATCTGAAGGCGTCGGATAGCGGCCCACCTCGACCACCGTGGTGTGTTCCATCGGTGTTCCCAGTTGCTCGACGATCCCGATCGTATGCTCTCGTCCATCTCCCAGCGGCGAATCCGGTTGGAAGGACTGAGCCGTCACGACTGCACCAGCAGTCGCGGTGGACAGCACCCGTACGGTGGCTTCACCTGCCGGGGCATCAGCGTGAGCTAACGGCGTGGCGATTCCCGGAGCGCCACTGATCAGGCGGGTTCGCGCGGCTGCGGCCCCGGGGGCGGACAGCTCACCTGCGGCCGCCCCCAGCTCCTGCAATGCTGCGAGCAGCGGCGGCAACGTCGCCTGGACCGACCCCCCTGGGTCTGGCACCGGCGCCGGATCACTGATCGCACCGATCAATCGATCAGCGCCCCGGGCCGTGGGCGGGACGTCTCCATGTGCCAGCCGGGTGACCAGATCCCCCACGCCTGCGGCGACCTGGGCATAAGCCTGGCTACTCTCCGCTGATCGGGCCAGATCGCGCAGTAATCCGCCCAAGAGTCCAGCCGCCATGGGACCCCCCGGAGCGGGCGGGCCCGCCGGGTCAGCCAGCTGCGCGTCGACCCGGTCGGCGACGGCTGCCGCAGCTGCGGCCACGTTCGGCAGCACCTGGTTCAGCATTCCCAACCTGCTGACCAGCACCCCGGAAGACAACGACAGGGCCCGGCCATCAACCAATGCCACCCGACTGCCCTCGGATGTGTCGACCAGTTCCACTGGTGCTGCTCGATCCCCACTGACCAAGACCCGGCCGTCAACCAACAGATCGACGGTGCCACCGGCACCCGGTTGCGCGGTCGCACCAATAGTGCGGGCCAAAGCCGCCACCACATGATCGATCTTGCGGATGGTACTGACGTTCGTGCCGCCTTCCGCCGCAGCGTGAGCATTCAACTCCGCCAATCGCGCCGTCAGGTCGTTCACTTCCGCCACCGAGGAGACCGCTGCCTGGTGGATTTTTTCGGTGAGATCCTCGACAGTGCTCTGCAGCCGATCGACCGCTGTTGCTGCCTGACGCACTCGGATCCGAGCCAGGTCCTGATCACTGTGCGCCGAATCACCTGCTGTGCTGACAGGCTCGGTCGGCTGGGATCCGTCGAGAGCAGCAGCTACCGCCGCAGCTGCTGCTCGCTGCTGCTCGGCGTGTGCCTCGCGGCGACGATGACGTCCGGCTGCCCGCTCAGCTTCCTCATCCCGATCCGCCTGGATGAGCCCTGGATCAGCCGCGACACGGGCGTCCGGACGACGACTCACCGGATCATCTGAGGGCCAGATCGTCGCCAGGCTGTGTTGCGCTGCCGATGCGGGTTCGTGCAATGCCTGGGCTGCTCCCACCAGATCGCTGCGTCGAGCCTCAAGGAGCCCAGCGACCGCCTGGGCGCGTAACGCTGTCGGGGACAGCGCAGGCAGATCTATTGGCGCGGGTGCCGCGTTTTTGGCTTCATATCCACCGGCGAAGGCTTCCTGGCCACGACCATGTCCAGTGCCGATGCGCAACGCAGCGGCAGCTGGCGTCACCGGCGTCACCCGGTAGCCCCCGGAGGGGTCAATAGACGTGCTCCCGTACGACATGTCGTCATCTCATCCGTGAGAGCTGCCCCGGAGGGCTGGCTGTCCAATAGCGAAGAAACGCACAGGGGAGTCCCCTCCTGTACGACACCTCCATCGGCGGCCCAGCCCGTCAGTTGAGCATTTCCACGCGGGATGTCCCTCCTGAGCCCCGACACCGACTGAGGGCGAACCCATGACGTGACGCTTTCGCGTCCGGGCCCGCCCTCAGGTCAGTGCAGATCGGTGCAGATCAGTCCACGACAGTCGCCGCCACGGCCTGCGCTGAGGCACTCTCGCTCTGGTCACGAGCCGCAAGCTCCCGGGTCAACACGCTGTCTTCAGGAGCTCCCCGACGGCTCCGATCAGCCACCAAGTAGCCCAACAACATCACCAACAGGTACGGCCCGCCAATTTGCCAGGCAATGGTTAGACCAGGGATGAAGGCCAAAGACACCCCGACTCCCGCCAACACCAGGAACCCGACGAACGCCATCGGTACACCACCGGTCAGTTGCACTGGCGAATCCGGCAGTCCCAGGCGTCGTCGAGTCGGTTTGAAGGCCAGGTAGGTGACCACGATCAGCAACCAGGTCAACCACAGACCAAACACCAGCACCCCAAAGAGCAGCATGAAGGCGTCGTCCGGACGCCACAGCGCCAACACCGACGCGACGACCATTCCTGCTGAGGCGGCCGTCACTGCCTTCCGCGGGGACCCCTCAGCGGTGGTCACCGCGAACGATGCCGGAGCCATCCGGTCAGTGCCCAAACTGTGCAACATCCGCGAGGAGGCATACAGGCAGCCGTTGCCGGCGGACAACGCCGCGACGATTAACACCAGGTTCATGAAGTCCGCCGCGCCAGGGATATTGGCCGCAGCGAGCACCTTCACGAAAGGACTTGCCATCAAGCCTTCGCCTTCCGCAGACACTGTCCACGGCTCCAAAGCCACCACCACGGCAATAGCGCCGACGTAAAAAATGATCAGTCGAAAAATCATCGCTTTGGCGGCCTTGGGGATGTCTTTGACAGGGTCAGCGGACTCCGCAGCGGTCACCGAGACATTCTCGGCACCACCGAAACTGAAGATGGCCATCACTGCTGCCGCCAAGATGGCACCCGCTCCGTGAGGTGCAAAACCGCCATGGGCCGTCAGGTTGCTCAGTCCGGTCGCGGCGCGCCCGGGCAACCCGACGAAGATCATCACCACACCTAACGCGATGAACACGATGACCGTAGCGACTTTGAGGATGGAGAACCAATACTCACTCGCTCCGTACAGCCGCACTGTCGCCAGGTTGATCAGGATCAGGATCAGACTGCACAGCACCGTCCCTAACGCGCTGTTGAGGTCAGGGAACCACCGTTGAAGATACTTCGCTGCCGCCGTGACCTCGGCACCCACCGCGATGCACATGGTGACCGCGACATTCCACCGGGCCAGGAACCCTCCCATGGGGCCGAGATACGCGTGCGCTGACGCGCCGAAACCACCGGCCACTGGATGCTGGGTGGTCATCTCGGCCAAGGACCAGACCACGATGAGCGCCAAGAGCCCCGTCAAGGTGTAGCTCACGACGATGGCCGGACCGGCCATTTTGATCATCGAACCGGAGCCGAGGAACAGTCCGGTGCCCAACGCACCGGACAAGCCGATCATGGAGATCTGTCGAGTGGTCAGACCCTGCTGCAAACCGCCAGACTCGTCACGACCCGACGCTGATCCGCCGGTCGTTGTGGTGTCGTGCATGCCGTCCTCCGTGGGAGCGGTGAGGGTGAAAGTGCGCTGGTGGTGGCGCCGCGTGTCAGAGTACGACATGAATGGTGCCCTCTGGTGGACTCTCTTCACCGATGAGACTCAGCAGACATCCGCACCCGGCTCCTCCCCTTCTGACCGATCGGTAGAAACCGGACACGGATGCCTGAACCCGACACCATGCCCTCACCTCAGAAGCGAACCTCCCCCGAGATGTCATTCTCGGTAGTACCGATATATGTCAGTTCACCTTCGCCCGTTTGCTCGTCCCACGGCCCGGCGAACATCTGGCCATGGCCCTGCTCGTCGTACGCAATCAGCGCACCATGCCGATCACCCCCGGGAAGGAAACTACAAGCCTGCCGCAGTGTTTTCGGTGAGCGTGGGCCGTCAGCAACCAGCACCCGGCGGACCACCGGCCCCTCGGCGTCCTCGGTGAACCGGTACTGCACCAGTTGGCCCTGGTCGGCCACGACGACGGTGGTCCAGTAGTGCTGCTCCGTCGAATCACTGAAGATCGCTAAAGCTGAAGCGTGAGATAGCCCGGTGGCGATCACCCGAGGCGCCCCCAAGGTGTATTCCTTCCAGTCCCGGGACATGCTCACCGGGTGATACTCCAGCCGGCCATCGCCACGCACCAACACCAGCCCTGGATGGCTCAGCCGGTTACGTCGAAGCACCCCAGCGAGCGCCCGTACGTCGCCGAGCCCCTCCCCCAGCACGTGCTTCTCAGTGAATGACCCGGCGATGTGATCCCGTCCGACGCGCAGGTGAGCCCACCAGAACTGCAAACTTCCCTGAGTATCAAGGGTCAACAACCCCCGGCCACCGAAATCAGCCTGTCCTGTCCACCCGGCATAGGTGACGAGTCGTGGTGTTGGTGGCAACTGACCGATGATTCCCACGCTGTGAGTCCGCGCCCCGGTCAGGCTGTGCGGGCGTCGTGAACATCGACTGCGACGGCGTCGTACCGGCGCTTGAGGGAGCTGGACTTCCAGCCGGAGATTCAGTGTCCGGGCTGGAAGAACAGGCTGGTGCACCGACCCCCGCGACTGGGCAAACGGCGATCATAGACAGGCGACGCGCGTAGGCGCAGCGATGACGTGACATGGGGACCGATCTCTCTCGATAACTGCCCCCGAGGTGATGGACACCTCTGGTCTACCCGCTCACCCGTGGTGGTAGAACAGGAGCGTCACAACTGTGATGTCACGAGCTGGACTCGCCTGTCTCTCCGTTGATCAGAGCCGATCCGGCAGCGGATGCCGGGGTGTCGCCGTCATCAAGGCGAGATCTAGCGTGATCCGCCGTTCATCACTCTGAGGCCGAGTCGGGACCTTCACTGCGGTAAACCTCGACGTACCTGCGCCAGATCCGCAGCCAACCCGGCCCGCTCCGGTGCGGGACGCAGCCGGGCCACGTCGTATGTCAAGACTGTCAACTGGTCCATTGCCGCCGCCGGACCGAGATCACCAAGCAGCGGGACCGGCCCGGACAGACCTTGCCGCCGGGCGCACTCCTCGGCGTACTGCTGAGCCAACCCCCGCAGCACACCGGCACAGGCGAGCGCCTGGTCCAGCGGCATGGTCTGCCACCGCCGGCCCAGGCGCTCAAGTTCGGTCCGCGCGTCGCGGGGAACCGGGTCGTCGATCAATCGCGCAGCTGGGAGACCAGGCGCAGGATCTCCAGGTACAGCCAGACCACGGAGACAATCAAGCCGTGGGCCAGCAACCAAGAGTATTCCTGCGGGGCTCCAGAACGCACCGTGTTGTCAATGGTGTCGAAGTCCATCGCCAAGGTGTAGGCAGCCAGACCGACCACAAACAGCGACAGGCCGATGCCCAACGGCGAACCGAACGGGAACAGGCCAGCGCCACCGACCATGCTGAACACCAAGCTAACCAAGCTGAAGATCATGTAACCGACGACGGCCATACCGACGATCCGGCGGGACTTCGCCGTCACCTTGATGTACCCGGACTTCCAGCCCACGAACATCGCGGCAAACACGCACAAGGTTGCCAGCACCGCGGTGGATACGACGCCGGGGTAGCGGCCTTCGAGCATCCGGCTGATCGCCCCGACGAACATCCCTTCCAGGGCGGCGTAGGCCACGATCAGGGGAACACTGATCTTCTTCTTAAACGCGATGACCAAGCCAACGACCAGTCCACCGAGCATGCCGACGGTCCACATCAACATGCCTGCGGCGACGTTGATCGACACCGTCGTCCACGCCACCGCCGCCATGACGACCAACAGACCAAAAAGACCCAAGGTCTTCATGATCACGTCGTCCAGAGTGACCCGCCCGGTTTGCACCGGACCAGCCGAAGGAGCCTGATACATCTGGTCAAGGTGTTCCGCACTGGGAACGCCGTACTGGCCGTACTGGCCGTACTGCTGCTGACCGTAACCCTGGGGTACGTGGCCATACCCCTGGGGGGAGGTGGTCTGGCCCGGACCGAATCCGGCGTACCGACCTTCCTGGACCTGCTTGTCGATCCGGTTGAAGACAGGGTTGCTCATGGGGGACATTCCTCCAGATACGTCGCGCGCGATTCGCGCTCCTATAAGGGGGTTAACGTGACAACCACTCAGGGTGTTCCCGCTCAACCCGCACAGATGGGGTCGAAACTGGGGTGCACGCTGCACCCCACCGGTGAGTTCACAGTGCCCTCGACGGGATTCGAACCCGCACTGAAGCCATTTTAAGTGGCCTGCCTCTGCCAGTTGGGCCACGAGGGCCTGACTAGCCTAGCCTGCTTCGCGCCCTGCTGTTGGCACCGGGTCACGATGACTGCCCATCACCCCCCGCCCGCCACGGCCATGACCCCACGCGATCGACAGCTATCCCATCCACCACATCGTGCAAACTGGTCACCGCGAACCCCACCCCCGTCCGCTCACTCACCCGCTGCACTATCCGCCCCCAAATCAGGGCACCAGCCACGACCACATCGAGGTCACCAGGGTCCCCGCCACACCGGGCAGCTAAGTCAGCGCGAGAACTAGCCGTGATCTCGGCACATGCCGCCATCACCGTCGCCACCGGCAGCTCCGCGAGATGCACTCTCGCCACCTCCTGGGCCGTCAACCCCATGGCAAAAGCAGTCACCGCCGCTACCGAACCGGCCACCCCCACCAGGGTGCGCACTCCCTCCCAGCCGAGGCCCTCATCCAACTGGTCCAACTCCGCGTCGACGATGCGCGCGGCAGCTCTCAGCTGCTCCGGGGACGGCGGATCGGCATCTCCCCATCGCTCGCACCAGCGCAGGCAGCCCACATTGACTGACATCGCCGCATGACGGTGCGCAGTCCCCACGACACACTCCGTCGACCCCCCACCCACATCAACGACCAGGCACCCCGCCGAGCCGCCTTGCCCCCAGATCGACCGCGTCGCGCCCAAATACGACAAGCGAGCCTCTTCTGCCCCGGAGATGACCTGAGCGGTCACCGCAAACCCGGCGAACGTTGACGTCACCGCGGCGAGCAGCACATCGGAATTCTGCGCATCCCGAGCCGCAGACGTCGCCACGAAGCGCACCTCGTCCACCTCGAAATGCCTACATAACTCAGCGAACTCCCGCATCACCGACTGCGCTGCATCGACAGCACGCGCACCGATCCGACCCGTCGCATCAACCCCGGCCCCCAACCGGACCGTCCGGGTACGCCGAACCAGCGGGTACGCGACGACCGTCGCCGATCCGCCCTGCCCAGACTGCTCCTCAACGTCAGCGATCAACAGCCGCATCGAATGAGTACCACCGTCGATCGCGGCGACCCGACTCACCCCAGGTCGCCAGCAGCTCGGACCGGTTCGGACTCCCTCTGACTCGCACACGGCCCACCGGCTCCCCACTGCGGGAGCAACGCCAAGGCCTCATCACCAAACGGATTAACCCCCGGACCAGCAGCCAACGCATGGCCCACCAGGACATGTAAACATTTCACCCGATGCGGCATCCCCCCGGCAGAGATCCCCTCAATCTCCGGGACATCCCCCAACTCACGGCGACGCGCCAGATAATCCTCATGAGCTGCGACATACTGCGCAGCGAGCTGTGGGTCGCGACTCAACCGTTCTGTCATCTCCCGCATCAACCCCGTCGTCTCCAACGTAGAGATCGCCCCGGTGAGACGCGGACAGGTGGCATAGAAGGTGGTCGGGAAAGGCGTGCCATCAGGAAGCCGAGGGCAGGTGGCCAACACATCGGGTTGACCACAGGTACACCGATGCGCCACCCCTGCGACACCACGCACCGCCCGACCCAACTGCGCGCTCGCCGCTGCCTCGTCCTGCGCATCCATCGGGGGATATCCCTCGCTCACCGGTTCCCCCCGCTGGTGGTCGGTCCCGCCGTCGGTGACGGCTGCTGCTCTGACCCGCCAAGTCGGGTTGTCCGGCCAACCCCGTCGGTCAATTCCACCGATCTCCACATCCGCTCATACCACGTCATTCGTTCGGTCACCGCAGGCGCCACAACCGATCCCTTCACCTCACCCTGACGGGCTTTAGCCTCCCGGCCCACCCCGATCACGGTGTAACCGGTCTCCCCTGGTTTGACCACCTTGAGACGGGATCTGGCTTGTTGCTCCACGAACGCAGGATCATCCCATCGGGCTTTTTCCTGCTCTAACGAGCGCAGCGTCTGCTGCTGCGCTCGCACTTTGTCCCGTAACGCCTCCACCTGGCTGCGTTGGTCCAACCATGAGCGCAACGTCGGCGCCAACATCAAGGCCATCATCACCAAGATTGCGCCGAGCACCGCTGCCCGCCGGGTAGGGCGGGAGATCCGCCATACCGGATCCGCCGTACGACGGCTGCGGTCCTTCGAGCGTGGCGCTGGCGCGTCGTTTCTGCTCTTTCCCGCAGGACGGACCGCAGCGCTACCCCGAGCGCGTGGTCCCGGAGTGGGGGACGGACGCGCCCCGGGGGTACGACGGCCGCGACCAGTCGTACCCCCGGGGCGTCGACCCGCAGACGCCATGCGTCAGCCCTGCGCGCCCTTGAAGCGCGGGAAGGCCGCAGCGCCGGCGTACACCGCAGCGTCGTCGAGGTCTTCCTCGATGCGCAGCAGCTGGTTGTACTTGGCAACCCGCTCAGAGCGGGCCGGGGCGCCGGTCTTGATCTGACCGCAGTTCGTGGCGACAGCCAAGTCAGCGATGGTGGTGTCCTCAGTCTCGCCAGACCGGTGGCTCATCATGCACTTGTAGCCGTTGACCTGGGCCATCGTGACGGCGTCCAGGGTCTCAGTCAGCGAACCGATCTGGTTGACCTTGACCAGCAGGGCGTTGGCGGTGGCGGACTCGATGCCCCGACGCAGCCGCTTGGGGTTGGTCACGAACAGGTCGTCTCCGACCAGCTGGACCTTGTCGCCCAGACGCTCGGTGATGGCCTTCCAGCCATCCCAGTCGTCCTCGTTCAGCGGGTCTTCGATGGAGACCAGCGGGTAGGCCTCGACCAGCTCCGCGTAGTACTCGATCATCTCGGCGGCAGACTTCTTGCCACCTTCGAAGGCGTAGGTGCCGTCCTCGTAGAACTCCGACGCGGCCACGTCAAGAGCAACGGCGATGTCCTTGCCGAAGTCGTATCCGGCAGCCTTCACGGCCTCACCGATCAGGTCGAGCGCGGCGCGGTTGCTGTCCAGGTTCGGCGCGAAACCACCCTCATCGCCCAGGCCAGTGGCCAGGCCCTTGTCGTGCAGCACCTTCTTCAGGTGGTGGTAGACCTCAGCGCCCATCCGCAGCGCTTCCTTGAAGGACGCTGCGCCGATCGGAGCGATCATGAACTCCTGGATGTCCACGTTGGAGTCGGCGTGGCTGCCGCCGTTCAGGATGTTCATCATCGGCACCGGCAGCACATGCGCGTTGGGGCCGCCGACGTAACGGTAGAGCGGCAGACCGGCCGAATCTGCCGCGGCGCGGGCCACAGCCAGCGACACGCCAAGAATGGCGTTAGCGCCCATGGAGCCCTTGTTGTCAGTGCCATCAACGGCCAACATCTCGTTGTCAATGAGACGCTGGTCAGCTGCGTCATAACCCAACAGGCGAGGCTGGAGGTCCTCAACCACGTGGTCGACAGCCTTCTCCACACCCTTACCCAGGTAACGTCCCTTGTCGCCGTCACGCAGCTCGACGGCCTCGAAGGCACCGGTAGAGGCACCACTGGGGACGGCTGCACGTGCCATCGTCCCGTCCTCGAGAACGACCTCGACCTCGACGGTCGGGTTGCCACGCGAGTCCAGAATCTCGCGGGCGCCAATTGCCTCGATGCTTGCCACGGAAAATCTCCTTGCGACGGAGCCGATTTGTACAAGGCCGAGCCTACCTGCCACCGCGAGTGGACGTCGCCGTGGCCACCTCCGGCGGCTCCTCAGGCAACCCGCCCCACCAGTCACGACAGTCCCCTCTGACCGTCATGGAACCATCAGCCCCTCCGGCGCGCCCCGTGTTGTGCACATCGCCCAAGACGGGGACATCTTCAGTCGGTGTCCTTGATCGTCGCCTGACCGCCGACCGGCCCCCCGGTGCCACGTTCTGTCGACGAAGAAGCGTGCAGGGCCTCCAGATTTGCCCTCGCCGGATGGGACTTCCCCATGGGCCCCGCCACCATCGCCCGGAACAGGTTGTCGGTGACGGTCATCGCAAAACCCACCGACGAGCCATCCATGTCGGTACCCGCGGTCCGGCCACCCACCGCCGTCACCCACATCATCGTCCCCACGGCAAAAACCCCTGCCCCCGAATCAGTGGTGTAGTACGTCACGTCACTGACCGTGCCGCCCCGGTCCGAGCAGGTCACTGGTGAATGCGCAACGACCTGAAGGTTCTTGGGGGTCCCGGCAATCGGATAAGCCCGATCCACCTCAGTGCCGACCAACCCCGGGTACGACGTACCAGCGCTGGCACCGGTCCCAGCGAACAGAAAAAATGCCGAGTCATGCACCACCATCGCCCCACGCGCCGGATAGCACTCGTACAGCATCCCAGTCAGTGAATTCTCCGGACGCGACCCCGGATCGGAACGCCACAACACCGTCGTGGTGGCTCCCTTCACCGGATCATCGAGGCTTTTGTAACCCACCATGGTGCGGCCCTGACCGGTGCGCCCTTGCTCCAGACGCACCCGCCAGTACGCAACATTCGCCCCCAAGAAAGCCACATTCATCCCCTGGTCACGAGCACGCTCAACCGCGTCCCGCTCAGGCACCGTCCAATACTCGTCGTGCCCCATCGTGACCAGGCCACGGGCACCGTCCAGCAGTCCCGCCCGCTGGTCGACATCCCACCCGGTGACATACGCCAGATCCACCCCTAGTCGTTCAGCCCGCTGCACCACCGGAATCTCAAACTTGAACACCTCCATAGCCCCATTGCGGTCATACGGGCGGTCAAAACTGACTCGGCGACTCCGCGACCCAAACCCTCCATCGGGACCCTTGTAGAGGCTGTGCCCGCCCCACGCGTTGTAGGCCTGATACGTCAGCACTGCGGAGTTCAGCACCAGTCGGTCTTTGACCGACCGAGAGCGCACCACCAACGGGACATACCGCCCCGGCCCCCCGTTGACGCCACGAAGCGCCAACAGATAACTGCCCTCAGGCCACCCGGTGGTGGGGAGGGTGGCCGAAACGTTCCAGGAGGTTGTCACGGTCCCATCCGCAGCCACAGACGCAGGAGCCTGAGCCACTCCGCGCACCGGCTTCGGTGTACGCCACACCTCACGGGCGCCCTTCCCGCCGTACCAGCCCATTCGGTACGCCGTGACGGTGAAATCCCCCACCGTCGAGGTGACAAATAAGCTCGCGTCTTCTCCGGGCAGGACACTCACCTGGCCGCAATATCCAGCCAGTTCGGTATCTCCGGCGACCTGTCCCAACTGCCAATCGGAAGTCCCAGCACGGGCATTTTCGGTAG
The DNA here is from genome assembly GCF_019331795.1 of Austwickia sp. TVS 96-490-7B. GTDB lineage: Bacteria > Actinomycetota > Actinomycetes > Actinomycetales > Dermatophilaceae > Austwickia. Next base: position 157,691 of record NZ_JAHPZL010000007.1, on the reverse strand, counting down.
CTACCCAGGACGAGTCATGACCAGCCGCACTAGCCAGTGACGTCGTGGCCGGTGCGGATGATCCTGGTGGGGGTGGCGATTCACCGGAGCAGGCAGTCGCGGTAGCGAGCGTCGCCACCACCACAGCCGCGGCCGCTACCTGTCTGACAGCACACTGCGACCCGGTGAGCAGCGCAGCTCCACGACGGGCCCATCCGACGACCGACCCCATGACTTTGCCCTCCCCAGTCGACTCGACGCTTAGTCGGTGGACTCGACCTCCCGCGCCAGATCGCGCAGCACCGTCGCCAACTCCACTGACGGGTCGAGACCGCGTTCGTGAGACTCCACCACCAGTGCGAATAGCCGCGCCCCGATGGTGTCCCCCGTAGCGATCTGGACCGCCACGTCAGATTGACCGGCCCGGGCCAATCGAGATGTCATCTTCGCCGCTCGCTCCAGCCCCGGCATCCCCTGAGGTATTCCATCGAACAGGCCATGCCGTTCGGGCTTTTCGACGGCTTTGATTTCGTCCCAGCGGGCGGCCACCGCCTCAGCTGTCCGAGCGTCGCCGTCGGCGAAGACATGGGGATGTCGCCGACGTAGCTTCGCGGCGATGCCTCGAGCCACGTCGTCTAAGTCAAACGGATCCTGGGGATCATCCTGGGCGACGCGGGCGTGGAAGACCACCTGCAACAACAGGTCACCGAGTTCTTCGCGCAACTCACCACGATCGCCACCTGCGATGGCGTCGACTAGTTCGTACGACTCTTCCACCGCGTATGGCGCCAACGTGTGGTGGGTCTGTTCGGCGTCCCACGGGCATCCGCCTGGCGAACGCAACCGGTCCATCACCCCGATCAGATCCGCCAGGGAGGTCAGATCGGGGTGATCCGGTGCCCCGGTCACGGGGCTGAAGACTCGTCCGGCGCCGATCCGCTGGGCTCGTCAGCCGGAGCAGTCGAAGTCGCACCGTCAGCTGGCGGGGTGGCTGGCGTCTTGTCAGCACCTGGCGTCTTGTCAGCGGGCGGGGTGTGATCCGCGCCGGGTGCTTTCGCACCGGGCAAGGTCGCCGGGTTAGTCGGCCGAGGTTGAACCGGCTGGACTGGCTGACCAGGCTGGTTTGGCCCCTCCGGGCGCGTCGGGTCAAACGGGGGCGCACTGGGCTCGACGATCCAGTCCGGAGCGCCCGGCACCAGATTGAACGTGGTCATGTCGTACTTGCCGTACTTCGGGTTGACCACGATGGTGGCCTTGCTCACCAGGTTTTTCAGCTGAGGCGCTTTGGGACTATCGGCGACGGCCTTCAACCGGGCCAGGGCACGCCCTACGTTGACCGTGGCATCTGAAAGAGCGATCTCGTTGCCGGAGGCATCCTTCATCTTCAGCTGCGATCGCGCAGTGTCCACGCTGATCTCCGGTGAATCCAACTCCTTGGCATGCCCTTCGACAACCTTGGCCAAGATGAGTCGCCCCAGGAGAGACTGCAGGTTGACATTGCCCGCCTGAGGTGAATGGGACAGGTCCTGGATCACGCTGGCGAGGTCAGATTCGTGGATCACCAGGCCGTCCACGGACGCTGCCGTGCCGGGAGTGGGCGCGGTGCATCCTGTTGTCGCGACCGCGAAAACCGCGGACAACGCGGCCATCGCGCCGAAGCTGATGAGACGTGACTTCACGGAGCGTCCTTTCCCGGATGACCATGTACGACGAGCCGACTCGGCACATGCCTGACACGAGGCCTGTCATCCAGCCAGAGGGTGGACGACACAGAGCCTCAGGGCGAGCCTACCGCGCCGAGGACAACCTGCTCCGCCGGAGTCGGAGATCGGTGCGGGCGGAAACCGCTGTCGACGGGGTCAACTCCGCGGGGTGAGCACTCCAGCGCTGCCGCCACCGCGCCGTACGGGTTCGGCAGCAGCAGTCATCCCGCCGGCCTGATCGAACTCGATGGCGGTCGCTGCTCCGATCTGAGAGGCGCTGGTAAAAGCGTCGCCGGCCTTCTTGACCTTGTAACCCATCGCGGTGATTCCCGGGCCTTTGCTGGTAATGTATTCCGGTTCGGCGGTGACTTCGGCGGTGTTGCGCAGTGAGGCGCGGGGGGCGGCGAGGGCTTGAGGGGTGGTCATGCCCAGGTCGAGACGGTTGACGATGGTCTGCAACACCGTGGTGATGATGGTCGATCCCCCTGGCGATCCGAGGGCAAGGAAAGGTGTGCCGTCGCGGGTGATGATGGTCGGGGACATCGATGATCGAGGCCGTTTGCCTGGTTCGATGCGGTTGGGGTCTTTAGCGTCGTACACAGTGGTGAAGTCCGTCAATTCATTGTTCAGCAGGAAACCCCGGCCGGGGACCACCATGCCGGAGCCACCTGTCTGTTCGATACTCAGCGTGTATTCGACGATGTTGCCCCACTTGTCGGCGACGGTGAGGTTCGTCGTGGAGATGTTCTCGGTGTCGGGTTTTTCTGCTGGGGCAGTGGTGTGGCAGTCCTTGGTGGCGGTGACATCTCCCGGTTTGACTGGGGTGACCAGTGCCTTGTCCGCGGCGATCAAACAGGCGCGTTGAGTCGCAAAGTCGGTGGACAGGAGGCGGTCGGTGGGGACTTTCACGAATGCAGGGTCACCGGTGTATTTAGCTCGATCGGCGAAGGCGAGCGCTGAAGCGGCCAGGTACTGGTGCTGGGCTTTGTCTGCGGGCAGAGACGTGAGATCAACTTTTTCCAGGATGCGCAGAGCTTCACCGACGGTGGTCCCGCCAGCAGAGGATCCGTTCATGCCGTGGACGGTGTAGCCGCGGTATCCCGATTGCAGGGCGCGGCCAGCGACGGTGCGGTATCCCTTGAGATCCTGCGCGGTCATCGATCCGGGGGGCACTGGCAGCGTCGTCCCAGGAGTTTTCTTGGGTGCGTTGACGGTCTTGACGATGCCATCGGCAACCGGTCCGGCGTAGAAACCCTCAGCGACGCCCTTGGCGCCCATCAGTCGGTACGTCGCCGCGAGGTCGGGATTGGTGAAGACCGTGCCGACCGCTGGGGCATCACCTTTGGGTAGGAATAGCGCTGCAGTGTCTGGAAATGCCGCGAAGCGGTCCTTGTTGTCCAGGGTCTGGCTGCGGAAGGTTTCGTCGACGACAAAACCGTCGTGGGCGAGTTTTGCAGCAGGTTCAAGGACCTGGCCCAGTTTCTTAGTGCCCCAACGTCGTACGGCGTCTTCCCAGGTAGCGGGAGTGCCGGGGACTCCGACACTGACACCACTGGTGACCAGATGCGGCGTGAACTGGTAAGGCTTGCCGGTCTTGGGGTCGATGAACGCATCCGGTCGGATCGCGCGGGGGGCAGTTTCCCGCCCGTCAAGGGTGTGCACCGTCTTGGTTTTGGCCTCGTAATACATGAAGTATCCGCCGCCACCAATGCCAGCGCTGTAGGGCTCGGTCACTCCCAGTGCAGCGGCGGTGGCGACGGCAGCATCCACAGCGTTGCCGCCGTCACGGAGCACGGACAGCCCGACCTCGGTCGCATAGTTATCCACCGTGGTGACAGCGCCTCCAGTCCCGACAGCGGTGGGGACCTTGGGTGGTTGGGGTCGGTTGGCCTCGGCGGCGTAAACAAGCGGAGTCGACGACATCACCAGGGTGGTCGCCAAGCAGAGTCCGCTCCAGGTCATGGCTCGTCGTCGCACGGACATCCTCCTGGCTGGGGCACACGGGCAGCATCACGTCTCAGGTGTGGACATAGGGAGTCCGACCTGAGATCAGTGCTCCCACCCTGCCAGCCCACTCGGGTGGACGGAAGAGGATCAGCGGGGAAATCGCTCGATGATCAACGCTTTCCACGTGACGGAGTCGGTGCCGTCCCAGTGACGGTCAGGTCGGTGAGTAACACCGTGCGGATGAGTTGGGCGGCCCAGTCAAGCACGGCTTTGTCCCGCAGCGGTCGCCCACCCACCGGCGCTGTCTTAGGGGTGGGGACCAGGATGGTACGGGTCGCTGCTTTGACGACCGTGCCCTTATACAGTCGCTGCAACCTCATGATCTTGCTCTCCGGGAGGTCCACCGGACCAAAGCGGATGAATTGGCCCTGCACCCCTACGTCGCCGACCCCGGCCGCGCGGGCCACGGTTCGGAGCCGCGCCACGTCGACAAGGTTCTCCGCTGCCGTCGGGAGCGGGCCATACCGGTCGACGAGTTCTGCGACGATCTCGTCGAGTTCTGCTTCGTCAGTGACCTGAGCGAGTTTCTTGTATGCCTCTAGACGCAACCGCTCCCCTGGGACGTATTCGTGGGGTAGGTGCGCATCCACGGGCAGCTCGATCTTGATCTCCACGGGCTGCTCGACCCGGTCTGGGTCTCGGAAGTCCGCGACAGCTTCCCCCACGAGCCTGACATAGAGATCAAAACCGACCCCAGCGATATGCCCCGATTGTTCTCCGCCGAGGAGGTTGCCTGCACCACGAATTTCCAGGTCTTTCATCGCCACCGCCATCCCGGCCCCCAGATCGGTATGTGACGCGATCGTGGCCAGCCGGTCATGGGCGGTCTCCGTCAAGGTGTGACCTGCGGGATACAGGAAGTAGGCGTAGGCCCGCTCCCGACCTCGCCCCACCCGGCCTCGCAGCTGATGCAATTGGGACAACCCCAGGACATCGGCGCGATCCACGATCAGAGTGTTGGCGTTACTCACGTCCAGACCAGTCTCGACAATGGTCGTGCACACCAGGACGTCGTACCGCTTTTCCCAGAAATCCACCACGACCTGCTCCAAGCGCGACTCACCCATTTGACCGTGCGCTGTCCCGATACGCGCTTCCGGCACCAGTTCTCGCAGCCGGGCCGCTGTCTTGTCGATGGACTGAACACGGTTGTGCACGAAGAACACCTGCCCCTCGCGCAACAGCTCCCGGCGAATCGCGGCAGTCACCTGCTTCTCGTCGTACGCCCCGACGAAAGTGAGCACCGGATGCCGCTCTTCCGGCGGAGTGGCCAAGGTCGACATCTCTCGGATGCCGGTCACCGCCATCTCCAGCGTGCGTGGGATCGGCGTGGCTGACATGGCCAAGACATCCACATTGGTCCGCAGCGCTTTGAGCTGCTCTTTGTGTTCCACACCAAATCGTTGCTCTTCGTCGATGACCACCAAGCCGAGATCTTTGAAGCGAATGCTGCTGCTGAGCAGCCGATGTGTGCCGATCACCACATCCACCGATCCGTCCGCCAAACCGTCGATCACCGCGCTCGACTCAGCTGGGGTCTGGAACCGGGACAGCGCTTTGACCCGCACCGGGAATTGGGCGTACCGCTCAGAGAAAGTCACCAGGTGCTGCTGAACAAGCAAGGTGGTGGGCACCAACACCGCGACCTGCTTGCCGTCTTGGATCGCTTTGAAGGCGGCGCGCACCGCGATCTCGGTCTTGCCATAGCCGACGTCCCCGCAGATCAGGCGATCCATGGGGACCTCCTTCTCCATGTCAGCTTTGACCTCGTCGATCGAACTCAGCTGGTCCGGGGTCTCGATATACGCGAAGGCGTCCTCCAGCTCACGTTGCCAGGGCGTGTCCGCAGCGAAGGCGTGTCCGCGGGTGGCCATCCGCGCCGAATAGAGTCGGATCAGCTCGCCAGCAATCTCCTTGACATGCCGCTTCGCTCGCGACTTGGTCTTAGACCAGTCCGACCCGCCGAGTTTGTTCAGCGTGGGAGCTTCTCCCCCGACATACCGAGTGACCTGATCAAGCTGGTCAGTGGGGACAAACAGTCGATCGCCCGGCTGCCCACGCTTGGAGGAGGCATATTCGAGGACCAGATATTCCCGGGTTGCCCCCTGCACAGTGCGTTGGGTCATTTCCACAAACCGGCCCACTCCGTGCTGCTCGTGCACCACGAAGTCGCCAGGCCGCAGCTGCAACGGGTCGACTTGCTGACGGCGTCGAGACGGCATACGCCGCATGTCCCTGGTCGACCCACCAGCTGTGGCCGTGCCAGTCTGCCCGAGGAGATCAGCCTCAGTGACCACGACCAGGTCGGCTCCCCGCGCGACAAAACCACGCTGGAGGCAGCCGGTGGTCAGGTGCACCCCGCCTGCTACCGGTCCAGACGTCGGGTCGATCTCACCAACGGTGGCAGGCACCCCCTGATCGGCAAGCACCTCAGCGAGACGCTGCCCTAGCCCGGCGCCTTCGGTGACAACGACAACTCGCTGATGTTCCTCCACTGCCCAACGTCGCAGATCTGCCCGGATGGCCTCTCCATCGCCGTGATACCCATCGAGGTCCCGACTGGGCACCGTGACAGCGACGGCGTCGTCACCGCCAAGGTCGCCCACCAGTTCGTCGTCAGCGGCAAACGCGGTCAAGGTCCACCAGGGCAGCCCCAGCTCTATGGCCCGCTCGCGGGTCTGCGCCAATGTCCAGAACGATCCGGTGCCGAGCATCGACTCCAGATCCACGGGTACCGCTCCGCCAGCGGCGGCCCCGGCCCAGCTGGCCTGTAGAAACTCCTGACTGGTGGCCACCAGGTCTCGTGCTCTGGCGCGCACTCGTTCAGGCTCGATCACCACGACCCGGGAGTCCTTCGGCAGGACATCTAAGAGAGATTCCATTCCCTCCACCAGGACTGGCCCCAGCGACTCCATTCCCTCCACAGCAATCCCTGCGGCAATCTTGCCGAGCATGTCAGCCACTCCGGGAAGCTGACTCATCAGGGCGGCGGCCCGCTCGCGGACCGCGTCAGTGAGCAGAATCTCCCGGCACGGTGGCGCCCACAGCCCATGCGTGGCCAGACCAACAGAGCGTTGATCGGCGACCGTGAAAAATCTGATCTGCTCAACCTCGTCGCCAAAAAACTCGACCCGCACCGGGTGATCTTCTGTCGGCGGGAACACATCCAGGATCCCTCCCCGCACCGCGAACTCACCGCGCCGCTCAACCAAGTCGGTCCGCACGTACGCCGCAGCCACCAGAGCTTCGACCACGGCGGATAGGTCATGGTGCTGCCCGACCCGCACCGACACCGGCGTCAGCTCCGCCAACCCGGTCACCACTGGTTGAAGCAGCGCCCGGACGGGCACCACCACGACCCGCACCGGCCCGTACGTCGAGTCCTCCGGATCGGGATGCACCATGCGACGCAGCACCGCCAGACGCCGCCCGACGGTATCGCTGCGCGGGCTTAGCCTCTCGTGCGGCAGCGTCTCCCAACTAGGCATGAGGACGACGTCATCGGCCGGCAGGAAAGACCGCAGCGCCGTCACGGTGTCATCGGCTTCGCGACCTGTCGCGGTGACGAGCACTAAAGGCGCCCCTACCGGCTGCCTTCCAGCAAGGACCGCCGCTAACGGTGGACGCGCCCCTGGAGCGACTGCCACGTCGACTAGCGACTGCCCCGACTCGGCCAGATCAACCGCACGCTGGACCCCCTGGTCGGCAAGCAAGGCGGTCGCCAGACACTCCAGGGTCATCGGCTCTCCTGTCAGGGATCACAGCACAGCGTGCTCGTGAAATGACGGCTGACCGCGACGGCTCACCGTCACCGGTGAGCCCACCACGGCTTACGCTCCAATGCGTCACCCCACAGGTGACGCCAGCAGCTTCTCGGACGTCGTTCAGAGTATCTGGATCCCCCGACAGGTCTGTGACCGGCCGGTACGTCGTCTCGACGCGTCCAGGGCCGACCACGGTTCACCCCCGACCAGGTCAGTAGGCCCCAGAGCTGTGCGTCACGGCACGGAACGTGCGAATCAGAATATGCAGATCACCAATCGGCGACCAGTTATCGACGTACCGCAGATCCAATCGGAGAGACTCCTCCCAGCTCAGATCGCTGCGGCCAGAAACCTGCCACAGCCCGGTCATACCCGGTCGCACATGCAGGCGTCGTAACGCATCCGGCTCGTACTGCTCCACCTCTGCCGGAAGCGGCGGACGGGGACCCACCAAAGACATATCGCCGAAGAGCACATTCAACAGCTGAGGTAGCTCGTCAATCGAGAACCGCCGCAACACCTTGCCGACCCGGGTGACTCGTGGGTCGTCCTTCATCTTGAAGAGGACACCATTGCCATCGCTCTGCGCGCGCAACGCCTCCAAGCGCTTCTCAGCGTCCACACACATCGTGCGGAACTTGTAGATGAAGAAAATTTCGCCACGGACTCCGACCCGTTTTTGCATGAAAAAGACCGGGCCTGGATCGGTGATCTTGATCAGCAATGCGACTGTCAACAGCAGCGGCGAGAGAAACAAGACCAGCAGGAAAGCCAACGTCCGGTCCATCACACTCTTGAGGAACATCGACCGGGTCGCATGGGCTGGCCGCTCCACATGCAGCAGCGACAAATTGTTTGACGGGCGGATCGACATCCGAGGACCAGCCACGTCAAGGAGCCCAGGAGAAACGATCAACTCGACGCCGCGCTCTTCCAATGCCCACGCCAAACGCCGCAATGCTTTCCCCGCCAAGTCAGGGTGTGAAGCCACCGCGACGACCTCGGCGTCGTACAAGTCTGCTGCAGAGATCGCATCGCGCGGAGTCCCCATCACCGGGACGCCTTCAATCGAACTCGTGGCATCCCAACTGGCATCCATCCCTGAGGCGCATACCGCCACCGGCAACAGCCCTTGGGTCGGTTCGTTCTGCATGCTGCGCAACAACGACGCCGCCGCATCAGCACGCCCCACCACCACGGTGCGCTGCATGAGTTCGCCCTTTTCCCGGCGTCGCCCCAACCACAGGCGCATTTGCCTGCGGGTAGCGAGGCCACTCACCAGAAGCAACGGCATCAATACCAGAACGTACGCCCGCGCCAACTGCCAGTTAGTCAAGAACGACGCCACCGCCAGCAGCGCCAGCATCCCCACTACGGCTCGTCCAACGGAGCGATACTCCTCGGTGGAGATGCCCAGATATCGGCGTTCATACGCATTGGCCATGGCCAACGCTGCCACCCAACACAAGCCGACGACCGGGACGATCCACAGGTAGGGCTCCTGCAGATCCGAATCCCCAAAGCGAATCATGGCCGCCGCCACACTGCACAGGACTCCGACAGCGACATCCACGATGATCAACCTGGTCAGATAAGCACGTGACCAGCCATTACGCAGAGAGATTCGCTCCGGTGTCCCCCCTAAGCTCGGTGCGAAGATCTCGGTGGAGTTGACCGGCACCTCCAGCCGCTCCACCATGGCGCCCCGACGCTCTGAACGATGCCTGGCGCGATCATTGTGTCGTGCGATGTCGCGCTCATGAATCGACACGTTGCCAACCCCTCCCAGTTGGAACAGATGCACTGCATGGATGCCGTCCTCCCCGAACAGGTCCTGTCGTTACCCCCAACGACAGGACCTAGGAATGGCCGGATCCCTCTTCCCACTCACCACCTGGAACCGCATCGCCCTATGGACGAAGCACCCCCAGAAGTCTCCCCAGACGGTTCGGAAGTGGCAGCCGAACGCCGGTCCAAGAGTACCCTGACCGACGGACAGAACGGGCCGAGAGGCATCCCCAGACTCAGCATCTGGTTGAGGGCCATCTCCGTGCTCACACAGCGCCAACGCCAGGACCGCGACATGAGCATCCCTGGTCGCAAAGGGAATGCGCGGACGGACGATGCCCAGTCACCGCGGGAGGTCGAGCACAGTGTGACCTCGGACGATCAACGCTTCCAGCAACTCCGCCGCATCCGCAACGACGAACGGCAGCTCCTTGCGCTCAGCGGGAGTGAAATCTCGCAGTACGAAATCGCCGGGAGATTGACGCCCCGGCGGGCGACCCACCCCGACGCGCAATCGACAGTAGTCACGTGATCCCAGCGCCGAGGAGACCGACCTCAACCCGTTGTGCCCTGCCTCACCACCGCCACGTTTTAACCGCACCTCACCGAAGGCCAACTCCAGGTCGTCATGCACGACCACGACTGCTGGCGAAGCCACTGAATAGTACGTCGCTAGGGCCTTCACCGGGCCACCAGACTCATTCATGTAGGTCGTCGGCCGCGCCAAGATCACCTGTGGGCCAGGGCGTCCCCCGGGGAGGGTGCCCCATCGAATCTGGGCGATAGAAGCCCGCGCCCGATGCCGGCGCAGCGTGGCCCCATGCTGCTCGGCAATGGCATCCAGGACCATTGCCCCCACGTTGTGTCGGTTCCCGGCGTACTGCCCACCCGGATTGCCCAGCCCCACGACCAATGCCGGGTCCAGAGGCTTCGTAGCTGAGATCTCGGTCACAGCCCCAGATTATCGGGGGACGCCGACGCCACCGACCACGGCTGATGGCACCAGGCTTTGCACCCTGAAGGGGGTGACCGTCACGACGGTCACCCCCTTCAGCTCTGATGTCGGAGTGCAGCCTGGGCCACCCTCCCTCTCGACCAGATCAGGCCTCGGCGTCCTCGTCTGACTCCGCAGCCTCACCCAGCTCTGCTTCCAGCGCTTCGGCGGAGATCGCCTGGCTGACGTTCACGACGAGGGTGTCAGGCTCGGTGACGAGCTCAACGCCAGTCGGCAGGACCAAGTCACGGGCGTGAATCTGGGTGCCTGGTGCCAAGCCCTCAACCGAAACCTCAAGGCCGGTGGGGATGTGCGTGGCCTCCGCCTGGACGTGAACGGTCTGCGTCTCCACGTTGACGACAGTCTCCGGAGCTGCATCACCCACGGTGGAGACAACCAGGTCGACGACGACCTTCTCGCCCCGACGCACCGCGACCAGGTCGATGTGCTTGATGATCGGCTTGATGACGTCCCGCTGGACCTCCTTGACCAGGGCCAAGTGCTCCTCACCGTCAACGACGAATGTCAACACGGCGTTGGGGACCTTCACGGCCAGCATCATCTCGTGGCCGGGCAGGTTCAGGTGGATCGGGTCGGAGCCGTGGCCGTACAGGACGGCGGGGATCTTGTGCTCACGCCGGACGCGACGGGCCGCGCCCTTGCCAAACTCGGTGCGCTTCTCAGCAGCGATCGTGGTGTTCTCGGCCATAGCCGACCTCCTCGGGGACGGACAAGGCATCGACCCTGCCCAGATACGGCACCGGAACGTCCGGTGTGAGTGTCACGCAGCCTCGGAATGGGACATCACGCGGACGCCGCAGCGAGCACAAACCACAAGGCCATGCCCGAACCGGGCCGCGTCGATCACGGATCACTAGACCGCAGAGCGGCCGCGCATCATCCCTCGCCGAGGCAACGGTTCATGGTATCTGCTCCGAGGACAGCACCAGAAATCCGAGCCGAGGCCGGTCCCGACGACGTATGCCGTGCGAACCGACCGGGTTCGGGCGGATCAGTTGGGGGCATCAAACAGGCTCGTGACCGATCCGTCTTCAAACACCTCGTGAATCGCTTGGCTGATCAGTGGGGCAATCGAGAGCACCTGCAACTTGTCGAAATGCTTCTCGGCAGGAATAGGCAGCGTATTGGTCACGATCACTTCCTGCACCGGCGAACGACGCAACCGTTCGACAGCTGGGTCAGAGAAGATCGCGTGGGTCGCGGCGATGACCACTCCACTGGCCCCAGCAGCCAGCAAGGCATCGGCGGCCTGACAAATCGTGCCCCCAGAGTCGATCATGTCGTCGACGAGCACACACATCCGGTCCTTGACATCACCGACGACCCTGTTGGCCACGGACTGGTTAGGCCGGGTGATGTCGCGAGTCTTATGGATAAACGCCAGCGGCGCCCCGCCGAGCCGTTTGCTCCACTGCTCGGCCACCTTGATACGTCCGGCATCCGGGGAGACTACGGCCAACTGCTCATGGCCATATTTTCCGGCGACATAATCAGACAGGATCGGCAACGCCTGCAGATGATCGACCGGTCCGTCAAAAAATCCTTGGATCTGCGCAGTATGCAGATCCACGCAGATGAGCCGATCAGCTCCGGCGGCCTTAAAGAGGTCAGCCATCAATCGGGCGGAGATGGGCTCACGACCACGGTGCTTCTTGTCCTGACGGGCATAACCGTAGAACGGCAGCACCACGGTGATGCGCTTCGCCGAAGCCCGTTTCAGGGCGTCGACCATGATCAGATGCTCCATGATCCACTCGTTAATCGGCGCCGTATGGCTCTGGATGCAGAAAGCATCCGAACCACGAACCGACTCTTCGAAACGGACATAGATCTCAGAGTTAGCAAACTCATAAGCCGTGGTGGGGACAGGGTGGATACCCAGACATTCGGCGACCTCATCAGCCAGCGCAGGATGCGCTCGGCCGGACAGGATCATCAGGCTCTTCTCGGTGGTGCGTTTCAACGAGGTCACTTCTGGGTCTCCTGCGAAGTCGTCTGGCCGGTCTGCTCGGTCGCCGCTGCCGCCGCTCGCGCGGACGCATCGGTCCTGGTGCCGGCGCGACGTCGAGCCACCCACCCATCGATATTGCGTTGTCTGCCCCTCGCTACGGCGATCTGCCCAGGCTGAGTGTCATCGGTCAGCGCAGATCCTGCGGCGACGTAACACCCATCGGCGACAGACACTGGCGCCACCAGGACGGTCTGGGACCCCACGAAGGAATCCGCACCGACGTACGTCTGGTGTTTGGCGACCCCGTCGTAGTTGGCGAAGATCGTGCCAGCGCCGATGTTGGCCCCAGGACCAATGACAGCATCACCGCAATACGTGAGGTGCGGCACCTTCGCGCCATCCCCGATCTGGGCGTTCTTGGTCTCGACGAATCCACCGATCTTGCCCTTGACACCCAACTCGGTGCCGGGACGCAGGTAGCTGAACGGCCCGACAGTCGCGCCATCCCCGATCACTGCGTGATGAGCTTCGGTGCGTTTGACCTCCGCCCCGTCGCCAATCTCGCAGGACTCGATCGTGCAGTCCGGCCCGATACGAGCCTCGGTGCCGATGCTCGTCGCCCCCAACAACTGGCAGTTGGGCTGGATCACCGTGTCCTGCCCGATGGTGACGTCCACGTCGATCCACGTGGTCGCCGGATCCACGATGGTCACCCCGGCGCGCTGATGCGACTCGACGACTCGACGGTTGAGCTCAGCGCCCATCCGGGCCAGCTGCACCCGGTCGTTGACGCCTTCGGTCTGCCAGAGGTCTTCGATGAGGTGGGTCTGCACGCTCAAGCCGCGGGACCGCGCCAGCCCCAGGACATCCGTGAGGTATTTCTCGCCCTGGACGTTGTCAGTGCCGACCTCCGCGAGCGCATCGCGTAACAGGTCACCGTCGAAAGCGTAGATCCCGGAGTTGATCTCGGTGATCTGCCGCTGCTCTTCGGTGGCGTCTTTTTGCTCGACGATCCCTGTCACGGTGCCATCAGAGTCCCGCAGGATTCGGCCGTAGCCGGTGGGGTCTTGGACGTGGGCGGTCAGGACGGTGGCAGCGCAACCGGCGCTGTCGTGGCGGTCGAGCAGCGCGGCCAAGGTGTCGGTGGTCAACAGCGGTACGTCGCCGTACGTGACCAGGACAGTGCCGGTCAATGGGCTGGGAAGGGCGTCCAAACCGCATTCGGTGGCACGCCCGGTGCCTTTGACCTCGTCTTGGTCGGCGATGACAGCGTCTGGTGCGACGTCGGCGACATGCGCGGCGACGCGGTCACGCTCGTGGCGGACGACAACGGCCAGGTGGTGTGGTTGGAGACCGCGAGCAGCGGCGATGGCGTGGCCGAGGAGGGAGCGACCCCCGATCGGATGCAACACCTTGGGTGTGGAGGACTTCATGCGCGTCCCCTCGCCTGCGGCGAGGATGACGACAGCGGCGGGACGACTGGTGGTCACAGGCGTGCTCCGGAGGTCGGGGGTAGACGGGCAGCGTGGCGTGACCATCTGAACGGGAACGGACTGAAGACGCCCGGACCTGGTCTGGAGCGCCAGCACCGCTCGTCATCGTACCGCCGGGGCGGCTCCGAACCTGCCTCACCCGTCGAACTGGGACGGTGTGCGTCCATCCGTGGGGGACCTGCACGTCGGGTGCAGGAACGAGCCCACTGAACTGGACGCCTGTTGCGCATGATTCTCATATTCGATGAAGGTACGATCGGCGACGTGTCGGCCCAGGCTCTTGCTCCCCCCGCCCCCCGCTGGATCGACCGCCCAGCCCGCCTCCCGCTGCTGTGTCTCGCATTGGCCGTGTTGCTGGGCGTGTCCATCGTGACCGCCATCGCCAGCGGTGGCGCCGACGTATCCCTGTCGCAGACCGTGCACTACCTGACCCAGGCCATCACCGGCGGCACCATCGCCCGGGACGAGGTGTCGTCATACCAAATCATTTGGCAGGTACGCACGCCCCGCGTCCTTCTTGCCGCCCTCGTCGGTGCTGCACTCAGCGCCACCGGCGCCGTCATCCAAGCCATGGTCCGCAATGTCCTCGCCGACCCGTTCCTGCTTGGCGTCAGCTCCGGAGCCTCCGTCGGAGCCGTCAGTGTCACCCTCGCCGCCGTCGGCATGAGCTCCCTGGGAATGGGCGCTTTAGCCTCCACCCTCGGCGTCTTCTTCGTCACCGGCGGCGCCTTCCTCGGTGCTCTCGGCGCCAGCGCCCTCGTCTGGGCGGCATCCTGGCAACGCGACAGCGGCGTGACCCCGGTGCGACTCGTCCTGACCGGGGTGGTCCTCGCCGCCGGATTCCAAGCGATCATGAGCGTGCTCATCTATCTCGTCCCCGACACCGAATCCACCTCCACGGTGCTGTTCTGGTCAATGGGCTCCTTCGGGGCTGCTGCCTGGGCGCTCCTGCCGGTCGTCACCGTCTTCGTGGCCCTCGGCCTCGTGGTCTACCGCCGCCACGCCTCCACCCTCGACGTCCTCTCCCTTGGCGACGAAACTGCCGCCAGCCTCGGCGTCGACGCCACCGCGGCCCGCCGTACTCTCTTTGTCGTCCTCTCGCTGACCACCGGCGCAGTCACCGCCGTCAGCGGCTGCATCGGCTTCGTGGGACTCGTCGTCCCCCACATCGTGCGGATGCTCGTCGGCGCCACCCACGCTCGCGTGCTAGCTGTCGCTCCTCTCGTCGGTGCGATCCTGATGGTCTGGGTTGACCTGATCGCCCGCACCCTCGTCGCCCCGCGCGAACTCCCCCTCAGCGCCATCACCGCCCTCATCGGCGTCCCCGTCTTTATCGTGCTACTCCGGCGGCGCGGTCACATCCTCGGAGGCCACCGATGACCGGTCAGCTGGACATTCGCGACCTGACCGTCCGCCTCGGCGGCCACGACATCGTCCGCGACCTCACCCTGAACGTCCCCGCCGGCGACATCGTCGGACTCCTCGGACCGAACGGCAGCGGCAAATCCACCCTGCTCCGCACCGTCTACCGGTCACTAACCCCACACGCCGGAGCGCTCGTGCTGGACGGCGACGACCTGACCTCGTTATCGCTCCGCGATAGCGCCCGACGGGTCGCTGCACTCGCCCAAGACAGCAGCTCCGACCTGGACTTCACCGTCGAAGAGATCGTCCGGCTCGGCCGCAGCCCCCACCAAGACCGCGGACGCCGCCTCACCACCCGCGAACTCGACCTGGCTGACACCGCCATGGACCGTCTCGGTGTCAGCCATCTGCGCCACCGCGGGATCCTCAGCCTGTCCGGCGGTGAACGTCAACGCGTCCTCATCGCCCGCGCCCTGGTCCAAGAACCCACCCTGCTCGTCCTCGACGAACCCACCAACCACCTCGACATCACCCACCAGTTGCGACTGCTGTCGCTGCTGCGCGGTGGGACCACCACCGTCCTGGCGGTCTTGCACGACATCAACCTCGCCGCGGCAGCGTGCGACCGCATCTATCTCCTCCACGACGGCCGGATCGTCGCCTCTGGCACCCCGGCCGAGGTCATCACCACACCGATCATCCGACAGGTCTACGACGTCGACGTCCTCATCGTCGAACACCCCGTCACCGGCCGACCCCAAATCCTGCACACCCTCGAACCCCTGGAGCGAACCCGATGAGCACAGCCCGGGCATCCCGCCGTACCGCCACCGCCCTCGCGCTGATCGCTGGGCTGGCCATGACCACCTCCTGCGGCGCGACCGTCGCCGACAATGCCGGCGGCAGCAGCTCCACCGCCGCCGAAGTCCAGGTCCAACGGTGCGGCGAAACCGTCACCTACCGTGACCCGCGCAAAGTCATCGCCTATGAAGGTGGCTCCGCCGACAAAATGTTTGCCCTGGGCCTCACTGATCGGGTCCTCGGCTACGTGATGACCCCCACCAACCCTGACCCGGCCACCTCGCCGTACGCCGCGGACTACGCGAAAGTGCCGTTGCTGTCTTCCGACCTGCTCAACAAGGAACTGGTCGTCGACAAGAAAGCCGACATGGTCATCGCCGGATGGAACTCCGGCTTCTCTGAAAAACGCGGGATCACCCCGAAGATCCTCGACGGGCTAGGCATCGCCAGTTTTATGCACACCGAATCGTGCTTCGCCTACCCCGGCCACCCCGAGACGATGAAACCGCTCCCCGCGCTCTACGCCGATTTTGAACGCTTGGGAAAGATCTTCCACGTCGAGGACCGCGCCACCGCCAAAGTCAACGAATTCAAGGACCGCATGGACAAGGTCCGCAAAACCGGATCCGAACTGCCCAGCAAACCGAAAGTTTTCCTGTACGACTCCGGCACTGACCAGCCCGCCACCGCAGGCAACCAGGTGCCTGTGCAAGAAATCATCGACGCCGCCGGTGGGACCAACATTTACGCCGACCTCAACCAACGGTGGACCAAAACCAGCTGGGAATCCGTGGTCAAAGCTGACCCGGACGTCATCATGATCATGTCTTACCGCGACAAGCCCGCTGAGGAAAAGATCGCCGCACTCAAAGCGAACCCTGCCTTGGCTAAGGTCGCCGCCGTGAAAAACGACAAGTTTTATGTCATCGACTACAACGAATGCATCTCCGGGCCCCGCAACATCGATGGCGCAGAAAAATTTGGCGCCTGGCTCGCGAAGAACCACAACTGACCTGAGATCCGTCAGCTGAGGCGGGCGACGTCGGTGCTATCCTGCCGCCCACCTCAGCCCGCCTGAGCATGCCGCACTCAGCTCCTGTTCCTACCACTCCCCGCCGTCATCGACCGGGGGCTGAGTGTGAAAAACAGGAGCTGAGTGCGAGGTCGAGGCCCACGCGATACCAGACCGCGCTGCTGTCGGCGTCCCGGTGCATGTCGTCGCGGCTCGACTGGGGCATATGGACCTGGAGATCACCCTGCGCGTGTATGCCCACGTGTTGCGGGATCAGACGTGGAACGCGGCGCAGTCGTTCGCCGATCTGCGCGATGAGGAGTTGTCTCGGTGAGGCTGCTGCTAGCAAGGCGCCCAGGTACGCCGAGACCGTAGGCCATCGCGAGACGCTGACCTACGTGAGTGGTTCCCCGGGATGGAATCGAACCATCGTCGCTAGTCCTGATTCAAAGTCAGGCGGGCCCTGCCAGCAGACCAACCGGGGAAGGTGTCTTCGCCGTAGCGACGACCCCCACAGCCTAGTCGAGTCCGAGAGTGCCTTGGACCACGTTCCGCTGCACGAACGTCACCGTCCCGAAACTGGAGGTGCGCGAACGACTCCGGTCCTCGGGAGAGAATGGCTGAGTGACGACGACGAAAGGCACGCCCTTGCCCCGTGCACGGATGACCGGGAAGCAGCGACGTGAGCAACTCTTGGGCATCGGGCGGACTTTGTTTGCTCAGAAGGGCTTCGAGGGGACCACGGTGGAGGAGATCGCGGCGCAGGCTCGCGTGAGCAAGCCGGTGGTCTACGAGCACTTCGGTGGCAAGGAGGGGTTGTATGCCGTGGTCGTGGACCGGGAGATGGAGGTGCTGCTGGGGTTGATCACGAAAGCGCTGACGAGCGCTGGTAGCCCGTATGCCTTGGTGGAGCGGGCCGCGTTGGCGCTGCTGGACTATATCGAGTCGTCCAGTGATGGCTTCCGGATCTTGGTGCGGGATTCTCCGATGGGGCAGTCCACGGGAAGTTTCGCCACGTTGATCAGCGACATCACCCGGCAAGTGGAGTATCTGCTGGTTGAGGAGTTCCGCCAGCGGGGGTTGGATCCGTTGACGGCGCCGATGTATGCGCAGATGTTGGTGGGCATGGTCGCGTTGTGTGGGCAGTGGTGGTTGGACTCACCTCGCCGCCCGAAAGAGGAGGTTGCCGCGCATGTGGTGAACCTCGCGTGGAATGGCCTGTCCCGGGTGGAACCGAACCCGCGATTGCGGGAGCGTCGGCCTGGGGAGGACCAGCGTTCCCACCCCAGTTGATCTTGATATCGAGATATTCCACCTCGAGAGGCCTCCGGAGCGGTGGGCCGACAGACCCGCTCGTTAGGCTGTCGACATGAGTCACCAGCGGTCGAGCAGCACCGGGAACGACGAGGTCGACACGATCGTCGCGGCGTGGCACCGTGAAGCACCGGATCTTGACGTCGAACCGCTCCACGTCTTATCCCGACTCACGCGGCTCGCACGGCACCTCGATCTCGCCCGTCGGACCGCGTTCGCCGAGCACGGCTTAGAAGTATGGGAGTTCGACGTGATGTCGGCGCTACGACGCTCTGGAGCGCCGTACGAGCTCTCCCCCGGCGACCTGGTGAAGGCGACCCTGTCCACCAGCGGCACCATGACCAACCGCATCGACCGGCTGGCCCGGCGCGGCCTCGTTGACCGCCGCCCCGACCCCGCCGACCGTCGTGGCGTGCGGGTGCGGCTGACCACCCAAGGGTGCCGCATCACCGAGGATGCCCTGGCGGGGCTCCTTGACCATGAACGGGGCCTGCTGGAAGACCTCGATCCGGACGAGCGTCGCCAGCTCGCAGCGATGCTCGCCCGAATCATGGCGGCTTTCGAGCACTGACCTGGCTGTGCGAACACTGACCCCGCCAGGCCACGCGTCACCGATCAGGGTTCGGCGATCTCCGCAGCTTCCAGCCACGCCAGTTCCAGCTCTTCACGTTCCTCGACGATGGCTCGCAACTTCTCGTTGAGCTCCAAGACGGCCGCGTGGTCAGCGGCCTGCGCCACCATCTGAGTGTGCAGTTTTTCCTC
The DNA here is from genome assembly GCF_019331795.1 of Austwickia sp. TVS 96-490-7B. Lineage (GTDB taxonomy): Bacteria > Actinomycetota > Actinomycetes > Actinomycetales > Dermatophilaceae > Austwickia. The sequence goes on along the minus strand of NZ_JAHPZL010000007.1, from coordinate 138,737 downwards.
AGCCTGCGACAGTTTGGACAGCTGCCGATCGACCCGGTTGAGTTCGCGCCGCGCTTCACGAATCTGCGCCTGAGTGGACGGGGCTGCCCCCGACGCTGCTGGTGCCCTGCCAGCGCTGCCGCCGCCACTGGCCCCCCCGCTGCCGGTGCTGCTGGCCGCCATCTGATGCCGCAACTCCAAATACTGCTCGACACCACCGGGCAGGTCACGGACTTTGCCGTCACCGAGCAGCGCCACCTGCCGGTCACACATGCGTTCCAGCAGGTAACGGTCGTGACTGACGACTAGGAGCGTGCCAGCCCAGCCGTCTAAAACGTCTTCCATGGAGGTGAGCGTCTCAATGTCCAGATCGTTGGTCGGCTCGTCGAGGACCAACACGTTGGGTTCGGTCATGAGCAGCCGGAGAAACTGCAAGCGGCGACGTTCCCCACCGGAGAGTTCACCCACCAGAGATTGCTGGCGCAACCCAGTGAACCCGAGCCGCTGCGCGAGTTGGCTAGCACTGATCTCGCCTTTGCCGAGGGCGATGTAGCTGCGGACCTCGCTGATGGCGTCAATGACTTTAGTGTCGGCGAGGCGCTCGAGTTCGGTGACTTCCTGAGATAAGAACGCCGTCACGACGGTCTTGCCGACTTTACGGCGCCCCGCGGTCAGGTCGACCTCGCCGAGGAACGCCCGCAGCAGAGTGGATTTCCCGGCGCCGTTGACACCAACGATGCCGACTCGGTCGCCGGGCGCGAGTCGCCACGTCACCCGATCCAGCAAAGTCCGTTCGCCCCACCGGATTGTCGCGTCGAGCAGGTCGATGACGTCCTTGCCGAGACGCCGGGTTGCGAAACTCACCAACGACACCTCGTCGCGGGGCGGTGGCTCGTCGTCGATGAGCGCGCTGGCCGCTTCGATACGGAATTTCGGTTTGCTCGTCCGAGCTGGCGCACCCCGGCGCAGCCACGCCAGTTCCTTACGCAGCAGGTTGTCCCGCCGTTCTGCAGTCACCGACGCGATCCGCGCCCGTTCCGCTTTAGCCAGCACGTACGCCGCATAACCACCTTCGTACGACTCGACTCGCCCGTCAACGACCTCCCAGGTGGATGTCGCCACCGCATCCAAGAACCACCGGTCGTGCGTGACCACCACCAGCGCCGCGTCACCACGGGAACGCACCTGCGAGAGGTACGACGCCAACCACGCCACCCCTTCGACATCCAAATGGTTGGTCGGCTCGTCGAGCAGCAACACATCCGGGTCAGCGACCAGCAAAGCCGCCAACGCGATCCGGCGTCGCTCCCCACCAGACATGGGCCCGATCACTGAATCCAACCCACCCACGCCAGCTGCGTCGATCCCGCCGAGCAGCCCATCCAAAATCGTGCGCACCCTCGGATCAGCGGCCCACTCATGCTCGGCCTGCTCACCCAGCACCGCGCGGCGTACTGTCCAGGACGGATCGAGGGCGTCGCTCTGCTGCAACACCCCCATGGTCAGACCCGTCGTCCGTGCCACCCGCCCAGAATCGATCTCCCGGTCTCCGCTGAGCACCCGCAACAACGTGGACTTGCCGCCCCCATTGCGACCCACCACCCCGATCCGGTCGCCGGTAGCCACACCCAAGGACACCTCATCAAGCAGATGCGTCGTTCCCAGGGACAGATCGGCTTTCTCCACCGAGATCAGATTCGCCATACATCCTTCGTTTCCACACGGGGCCGCACCCACCGGGGCGGCCGAGACTCATCACCGGACTGAAACACCACGTCAGGGCGTCGCCGATGTCACCACATGCGCACCATGCACCGGACCCACCGCCCGGACCACCTCATCGGCAACCCCAGACGCCGTCAACGCCACCGCCAGGTCCAAGGCCCCTTCCGGGCCGTCCACCAGGAAAGCCACCGTCGGACCCGACCCTGACACCACCGCACCCAGGGCACCAAACTCCTGCCCCGCCGCCACCACCTCACGCAGCCGAGGCTGCAACACACACGCTGGTTCTTGCAGGTCATTACGCAGCGCCGCCGCCAATGCCTCCACCTCACCAGAACGCAGCGCCTGCATCATCGACTCCCCCGGCCGCGGCTGCGCCACCGTGGTGGCCTCCGCACCCCGCATCCGGTCCAATTCCGCGAAGACCGTCGGCGTCGACAAACCCTGTGCACTGGGCACCAGCACCCAGTGGTAGCGACCCCGCCCCAACACCGGAGCGATCTGCTCACCCCGTCCCGACCCGATCGCCGTCCCCCCCACCAACGCGAAATTCACGTCACTGCCTAACTCTGCGGCGCACTCATCCCACAGATCACGCCGCCCACCCACACCCCACAGGTGGTCCAAAGCCACCAACGTCGCCGCCGCGTCCGCCGATCCGCCAGCCATCCCCCCCGCCACCGGGATCTCCTTGGCGATATGCACGAGCGCGGGCCCCGCCTCCGCCGCGCCGCACCGCTCGGCCAGCAACCGGCCTGCCCGCACCACCAGATTGTCATCGCCCACCGGCACCAGATCGGCGTACGGCCCGCTGACCTGCACCGACCATGCGGGAGCAGGAGTCACCGTCACCTCGTCGAAGACACTCACTGCATGAAACACCGTCGACAGGTCGTGATACCCATCCGGGCGCAACGGCCCCACCACGAGTTCTAGGTTGATCTTGGCGGGGACCCGCACGGTCACCGAACTCGGAAGGGCGCTGCTCATGGGCCCACCCTATGCGCTCGCGCCGCCCCGCCCCTCACCATGCGCAGCAGCCACCCGCACAAAGTCCTCCACACCCAGCTGCTCCCCCCTGGTCCGCGGATCCACTCCCGCCGCCACTAATGCTGCTTCCGCGCGATCCGCTCCGCCAGCCCACCCTGCCAAGGCCGCCCGCAAGGTCTTACGACGCTGCGCGAACGCCGCATCCACACACGAAAACACCGCCGAACGTGGCGGCGACACTGGCTGCCCATCACGATCCTGCACCGCCAACGGCCCCGGGCGACGGACAAACTCCACCAATCCCGAATCGACGTGCGGAATCGGCCAAAAAATCGCTCGAGGCACCGTCCCCGCCAACCGGACATCGCCGTACCAGGCAGCTTTCACACTGGGCACGCCGTACGCCTTGCTGCCCGGACGAGCCGCCAACCGCTCAGCGACCTCCCACTGCACCATCACCAACGCCCGCTGCAACGACGAAAAGCGCTCCAAAAACGTCAACAACACCGGGACGGACACGTTATACGGCAGATTCGCCACTAACGCTGTCGGCGCCGCCCCCGGCAGCTCCGTCACGGTCATCGCATCAGCCTGCACCACCTGCAACCGCCCCGCATGCGCCGCTTGCAGCCGTGCCACGGTGTGCGGCAACTCCGCTGCCAGCACCGGATCGATCTCCACCGCCGTGACCTGCTCAGCAACTTCCAACAGGGCCAATGTCAACGATCCCAACCCCGGACCGATCTCCACGACGCTGTCCTGCGGACCCACCCCCGCCAACCGGACGATCCGCCGCACCGTGTTGGCATCAACGACGAAGTTTTGCCCCCACTGTTTCGTCGGTCGAATCCCCAACCGACCGGCAATCTCTCGGATCGACGCGGCCCCCAACAACTCATGCCCCGAATGCACCAAAGCGGCTTCCTGACCAGTCAGGTCCTCAGCGGCACGGTCCCCAGGTTCGGTGTACGACATGGTCACCAGCCTATCCAGGGTGGCCACCACCTGCTGACCGTCGCGCGCTCACCAGCACCCGGACACCCCCGGTGGGTGCGCCCCGACACATCCAGGGCGCACCCACCGAGATGAGTGACAGATCCTCAGGCCAGGCTCGTCAAATAGGCGATCGACGCTCGTACGTCGGCAACGGGGCCCTCGCCTTCCGGCTCGCCCGGCAGGATGGTGTCCTGCTCCAAGACATACCAACCGTCGAACCCAGCAGCGTTCAAATCGCCGATGATCGAAGCGAAGTCCACGTCTCCCGTGCCCAGTGGGACATAGATCCCGGCGCGCACCGCGTCGGTGTAGGTCAACTCACCGGACTGCACCTGCGCCACCACATCCTTGCGGACGTCCTTGGTGTGCACGTGGTTGACCCGGCCCGCATACCGGCGGACCAGATCCACCGGGTCGGTCCCACCGATCATCAGGTGACCGGTGTCCAAGCACAGCCCGATCTGCGAACCCGCCATGACCCGCTCGACCTCGTCGGCTTTCTCGACCATGGTGCCGACGTGGGGGTGCAAGGTGGCTTTGACGCCCCGCGACTCCGCCAGCTCCTTCAACCGGTCCAGGTTGCCCAACAACGCCGCCCACCCGGAGTCGTCGAGGACCGGACGGTCGTCGTACCCGTCCTGACCGGTCGCTGCCGCCAAAACCAGGACGTCGCCGCCCGCCGCCTCAAAGCTGTCCAGCTCTCGCGCCACCTCTGGGACCGGGTCGTGGTCCGGGTCGTGCAACACGACCGGCACGAAGGCCCCCACTGCCGCCAGACCGTACGGCGTCAATGCGGCCGCGCGCTCTGCGGGCGCTTCGGGGAGCCAGCCCTGCGGGCCGAACTCGGTGGCGGTCAAACCGACCTCTTTCATCTCGGTCAGGACTCGCTCCGGCGTCAGTTGGTAGCCCCAACCGGGAACCTCACACACACCCCAAGAGATGGGGGCACCGGCGATCTTCATGGACGTGCTCCTTTGCAACAAGACGATTCAACTCGGGGAACGCACGGGACGGCGCGGGGGCCGGACCCGTCAAGACAGACGGACCCGCTCCCCAGTTCGCGCGCTGTGGGTCGCGGCGTCGGCCAGCGCCAGGGCGGCGCGACCGTCAAGGACATTGGGGGTCACCGGGCCACCGGATTCGCAGGATGCGACAAAAGCTGCCAGTTCCGCAGCGTACGCGGCGGTGTACCGCTCCAGGAAGAAGTCAAGATACGGTGCGGCGGCTTCGGTGTACCGCGCGCCCGAATAGCGCACTGAGGTCGCCCGGTGGTTCGCCGCGTCCAACATGCCGGTGGATCCGCTGACTTCCAACCGCTGGTCATAGCCCGACGGGCAGTGCCGATTGTTGATGATCGTGGCAACCGCACCGGATGCCGCAGTCAACGTGACGACCGCAGCGTCGAAATCACCTGCTGCTTTGATCTGCGGGTCCAGGTTTTGCCCCACGGCGCTGACCTCGACAATGTCACCCACCAGGAACCGGGCCATGTCGAAGTCGTGGATGGTCATGTCCCGGAAGATGCCACCGGACTGAGCGACATAGCTGGCTGGAGGTGCTGCCGGGTCCCGGCTGATGATGGTGACCTGCTCAATCTCTCCGATCTCACCGGCTGCAGCGCGCGCCTGGATCTGCGCGAACCCCGGGTCGAAGCGGCGGTTGAACCCGATCATCACCTGCGCGGCGCGCTCACCCAAGGTGGCGATGCACTCGTCGACACGGGCGATGTCCAGGTCGACGGGCTTCTCACACATGATTTTCTTCCCCGCGGCGGCGGCGGCGAGGATGTGATCGACGTGCAGTGGCGTGGGGGATCCGATGATGACGGCATCCACGTCGTCGGCAGCGAAAACATCATCCACCTCGGTTGTGTGGCGAGCGCCGTACTGCTCTCCCAGGCGTTGTGCGCCGTCGCCAAACGGATCGGCGATCAGGGTCAGCCGGGTGTGCGGGTTATCGGCCACGGCCCGGGCGTGCACAGTTCCGATGCGGCCTGCGCCGATGACGGCGACGTTCACCATGTCGGTCTCCCTTGACTGAAGGTGTGATGCGGTGATGGGTAGAGGTGGTGCTGGGGGTGTGTCAGGAGCGTCGAATCTCGTCGACGTGGACGGGTCGTCCTTCGGTGAAGGAGACTGTCGCGGCCATCGCGACGTAGAGGGCTTCCAGGGCGTCGGCGGCGGTGCATGGGCTGGGGGTGCCATCACAGACGGCGTCGATGAAAGCGGCGAGTTCTGCGGCGTAACACGGTTCGAACCGTTCTAGGAAGTTCACCCAGACCGGCCCGGGGAGGTCGGTGTGGCCGGGTTCGGTGGAGAACTGTGGTGCGCGGGAGTCAAGGCCGACGATGGCGCCGCCTCGGGTGCCGGAGAGTTCCATTCGTACGTCGTGACCGGCCCCGTTATAGCGGGAGGTGTGTGCGGTGCCGAGGGTTCCGTCTTCCAGGGTCAGCACGAGTACGGCGTCGGAGGCATCGTGGGAGGCTTGGTAGACGGGGTCTCCTTTAGCGGTGCCGAGGGCGTAGACCGTTTCGATCCGCTGCCCGGTCATCCATCGCAGGATGTCGAAGTCGTGGATGAGGCAGTCCCGGAAGATGCCGCCTGAGGTGGGGATGAACGAAGGGTCCGGGGTGTCCATGTCGCAGGTGAGCATGTGCACTCGGCGGAGTTCGCCGAGTTCTCCGGAGCTGAGTCGTCGTTTGGCTTCGAGGTATCCGGCGTCGAAGCGGCGGTGGAAGCCGATGTGGTTGAGGATGCCAGCGGTTTCGAGGGCTTCGATGGCTCGGCGGGCTTCGGCGATGTCCATCGCGACTGGTTTTTCGCAGAACACTGGCATCGTGGCGTGGGCAGCCCTGATCAGCAGGTCGGCGTGGGTGTCGGTGCCGGTGGCAATGATTAAGGCGTCGACTCGGGAGGTGTCGAAGACGTCGTCGACATCCCCGTGGGAGACGCCTAGTTGGGCAGCGACCTGGGCGGCGCGTCCTGGTGCCACGTCGGCGAGGACGAGCTCTTCGACGCGGGGCAGGTCCCGGAGCGCTTGGGCGTGTCCAATGCCGATTCGTCCGATGCCGAGAAGACCTACTCGTACGCGCTCGGCCATCGTGACAACTCCTTCGTCGTCGTGCCCCCGAGGGCACTGGTGCATGCGCTCGGAAGGAGCGCACGGTGCAGTGAACGGCCAGTGGACAGGACATCGACGACCGTCAAGGCACTAGTCGACAGTTTGTGAGCATGTCCTGTCAAGGCCGGGAGTCCTTCGTCTCGCCGCTGATGCTTGGGCTACTTCGACAAGGGAGACGATGCCGCATGGGCCAGGATGGGTCTGCCTGGCGCCTTCGGCGGAGGGGGCTAGCCCTCGTGGATCACCACGGGCCGTACAGTCGCTCCGCGTTGTCAGAGAGCGCCGCGCACATCGTCGGCACATCCACGGCCTTCACCGATGCCATCACCCGGACCGTAAACGGCACCAGCGCTGGCGCATTCGTTCGCCCCCGATACGGCGTCGGCGCTAGGTACGGCGCGTCCGTCTCCACCAGCAACTGCCCCAAGGGCACCACTGCGAGTGCGTCTCGCAGCTCGCGGGCGTTTTTAAAGGTCACCGTGCCGGAGAAGCTGAGATAGTAGCCGCGGTCCACGCACTCTCGGGCCATGTCGATCCCCCCGGAGAAGCAGTGCAGCACGGTGTGTGCTGGCGCGCCCTCTGCGGCGAGGATCCGCAAGACATCGTCGTGGGCATCCCGGTCATGGATCTGCAACGGCAGTTCACAGCGCTTGGCAATGTCAATATGCGCCCGGAATGCCTCCTGCTGCGCTGCCCGCCCGGAGGGTTCGGTGCGGAAATAGTCCAGACCTGTCTCACCGACGACCCGTACCCGTGGATGTCGAGCGGCGAGTTCCACGTCATCCAAGGCGGACGCGAGGTGGCCTTGAGCGGCCAGTTCCGGCGCCTCGTTGGGGTGGATCGCTACTCCAGCCACCAGGCGGGGATGCTGCTCAGCCAAGGCCACCGCTGCGGCAATGGCGGGTCGGTCGCATCCGATGTGGACCACCCGGTCCACGCCGACGGCCCGGGCGGCCCGCAGCACCTCCGCTACGTCCGGAGGTGTTTCTCCCGCTCGGCCCATGTCGAGGTGACAGTGGTTGTCAACGACTGGCAGGGGCAGCGGGTCAGCGGGCCGCAACGGTCCATCGGCCGCGCTCACGCTGGTGCGCCGTCCGTGACGTCACCGCGCAGCCGGGCTGTCTCCTCCTCGACCACTGATGGATCGAGTTTGGTGAAAATCGGGCTGGGCTTCGCGACCGGCGTCCCCACCACGATGGGCGTCGAGGCCCAGTTGCGGAACCCGTGAGGGCCGGTGTAGTCGCCGGTAATGATCGGGTAGGTGTGCAACTGCCCGTCGATGCCTTCGACCTCGTCGTCGAAGTCGGTGACTTCCTCAATGCGCGGCATCGGGGTCAAGGTGCCGTCGCCTCCCAACGCCCGGTGGACCTGGTTGGACGAGTGCGGCAGGAACGGGCTGAGCATCACGTTGAGGTCAGCGACGCACTGTGCCACTACATGCAGGATCGTGCCGAGGCGTTCCCGCTGATCGGCGCTCTTGAGCTTGAATGGTTCGGTCCGGGAAATGTAGGCGTTGACCTCACCGACCAGGCGCATCGCCTCAGCGATCGCGGCCCGCTGGCGGTGTCGCCCGATGAGATCACCGACGACGTCGAAGCCACCTCGGACTGCGGTGAGCACCTCCTCGTCACCAGCTTCTAACGGACCACATGCGGGGATCTCCCCGAAGTTCTTCGCGATCATCGTGGCCGTGCGGTTGACCAGGTTGCCCCAACCTGCGACCAGTTCAGAGTTAGTGCGGGTGACGAACTCGGCCCAGGTGAAATCGGAGTCGCTGGATTCCGGCCCGGCGGCACAGATGAAATATCGCAATGCGTCCGGCTGATAACGGGACAGCATGTCGCGCACATAGATGACCACGCCACGGGAGCTGGAGAACTGTTTGCCTTCCATCGTCATGAACTCACTGGCCACGACCTCGGTGGGCAGGTTCAGTTCACCGAAAACACCCGGTGTGCCGCCTTTGTCTCCCCGACCCATCGACCCGAGTAGCTCTGCTGGCCAAATCTGAGAGTGGAAGGTGATGTTGTCCTTACCTTGGAAGTAGTAAGACACGGCCGCCGGGTCGTTCCACCATTCGCGCCACCGCTCGGGGTCCCCAGTCCGGCGGGCCCATTCGATGGACGCGGAGAGATAACCGATGACCGCGTCGAACCAGACATACAACCGTTTGCCGGGCTGGTCGCGCCAGCCGTCCAGCGGGATCGGGATGCCCCAGTCAATGTCGCGGGTCATCGCTCGCGGCTTCATGTCTTTGAGCAGACCTTGGGAGAAACGGATGACATTGGGGCGCCACGACCCGTCAGCTTCCCGCTCCCCCAACCATCCGGCCAGCGCATCCGCCAAAGCAGGCAAGTCCAAGAAGAAGTGCTGGGACTCGACAAACTTCGGGGTTTCCCCGTTGATGCGGCTCTTCGGATTGATGAGGTCAGTGGGGTCGAGCTGATTGCCGCAGCTGTCGCACTGGTCACCGCGGGCATCCGTGGCTCCACAAATCGGGCAGGTGCCTTCGATGTATCGGTCTGGCAGGGTCCGTCCCGTGCTCGGGGAGATCGCCCCGTACGTCGTCTGCTCGATCATGTAGCCGTTGGCGTGGACCTGGCGGAACAGCTCCTGGACGACGGCATAGTGGTGGCGGGTGGTGGTGCGGGTGAACAGATCGTAGGACAGACCCAGGTTGACCAGGTCTTCCACGATGATGCGGTTATTGACGTCGGCCAATTCCCGTGGAGTCACTCCAGCTTGATCCGCAGCAACCAAGATGGGTGTGCCGTGCTCGTCGGTGCCACTGACCATCAACACGTCATGCCCGGACATTCGCATGTACCGGCTAAAGACGTCGGAGGGCACGCCGAAACCTGCGACATGCCCGATGTGGCGGGGGCCATTGGCATACGGCCACGCGACAGCGGAGAGCACCTTGGTCATGACCATGAGTCTAGTGGCGCGCTACCGCACCTTCCGCCGCGGCCAGGGCCGTCAGCGACCCTCTCAGGTCGCGCCAAAACGGGCGTGCACCTCAGCCTCGAGGACGATGTCTTCAGGGAGGACCCGCACTCCTTCCCCCGAGGGGGAGGAATCACTCAAATGGGCGCCGCGCCAAGAGGTCCCACCTACCGACAGCGTCGTCATGGCCCCACCCACCCCAGACAACAGCCCAGGGTCTGCGATCTCGAGAGGAACAACTTCTGCCGCCCCTGCTGCGGTCGCGAGGGTCACCGCCCGCGACGTAGCTTCCGCGACTGCTTGAGCCAAAAGTTGTTGACGCAGTCGCTCCTGAGTGACTTCTGTCAACGTCCACTCCACGTGGTGCAACGTCACGCCAGCTGTCCCGCCGACCTGTTGGACAAAATGCGCCAGGGCGGCGAAGTCCCGGAACTTGACCTTGACCTCCGCGGAGACCTGATGACGTAGCGGCAGGATCGCCCCGCTGTCCGAATGGGGCCGCCAGGATCGAGTCTCCATCGGGAGGACGGCATACCAGGTGATAGGTGAGCTTCCGGCGCCTTCCAAAACCTGGATATGCGCGGTGAGCTTGCCAACCAGGGACGTCGCCCTGGTCATCGCTTCGCTCTTGTCACCGGATTCGAACCCCGCCATCAGATGAACGGTGGCCCGCTCCGCAGGGACGCTCGCTCTCTTGTAGCCGACCACAGTGATCTCCATACCTTCATCCTCCTCCGAACAGGCGGTACGTCGAGGCTGAAGAACACCAGCAGTGGCGGCAGCCTGTCGCAAACCGAAAGCAAGTCAGATCTACCTAGGTGTCGTCAGCCCTACCTCTTTGCCACCTGGCTCTTCCCCCAAAGATACAATGCAGCACACAGTGGGACTAAAGCGCTCACCAGGGAAGCGATGACAAGCCATCGAGCCTGCCCCACACTCCCTATGGCTACAGAAAAAGCAAACAATCCAGCAGGACGCCCCATGAAGTTCACACTTTGATAAGAACCAATCACACCGCTCAAGCGATCGGATGGAATGCGGGCCATGACAAGAATATCCCACTGGATGTTGTAGATTTGCACCAGGACTCCTTGCGACAACGCACATGCCCAAATCACCCAGACTGGTAATGGCGGGACGAAAAGGAGAGCGGAGGCACATCCTAAACCAAGCCACAGGCAAGCACTTGCTGGCGATGGGCGCGTGTCAAACCTGAGGAGCGCCACCCCAGCGACAATACTCCCCGCCATCATCAGCGCACTGGTCACCGACCAGACTTCAACTCCGTAGCGGGACCCTACCCAGACCGGCAGGAGCCCTGACTCAATACCTGAAAAGCACAGCTGAGTGATGACGCTCTGAATCATGAGCACCATCAGCCATGTCGTTTTCCGGATTTCATGAAAACCGTCCGACAGGCGAATGGTGGCACCCTCTCGCCGCTGAACCGTATCAACCCTGCGCTGCGATGCTAACCAAAATCCCACGCAGGCGATCAAAAACGTGAGCGCATCCACGAAGAGAACTGCCGGGGCTCCCACCAAAATACACAACGGCCCAGCCAACCCCGTCCCAGCGACACGAGAACCTTCTTGGAGAATTGAACGTAATTTGACTCCTATATGAATCTGCTCGCGAGGGAGAACCTCTCGCATTGCACCCTGCGAGGATGGAATGGACAAACCCGCAGCAGCTCCCAGGATCCCGTTCCCCAGATAAAGACCGAAAGTCCCATCCGCGACACAGAGAAGATATAAGGCAATACCGCCTTGAGTAATTCCTCGAACTAGGCTGAGACGAGAAGCCACCGTTAAGCGGTCATATGAATCTCCTATATGACCGCCTATGAGCAGCATGACGGCAAGACAGCACCCATAGATCCCTCCGGCTATGCCAAGAATTTCAGGACCAAGGTTGCGATCCATCACATAGAACACCACCGCCACTGGCGCTAAGCCGTTACCGAAATTAGTGATCACTTGAGCCAGCAGTAGATACCTCAACGCGGCATGCTGGCGCAAAACCAAAAAACCCTCCACCAAATCCTCCACAGCAAGAATCAGTATTAAAGTACAACTAGGCCCGGAGATACCAGCGAACAATTCGCTGGTATCTCCGGGCCTAGTCATATCTTGCATGAAAATCTGACAAATATACCAGTGGCTAGGGATGCACCACCTCAGAACCCCAGTTGTTGTTCCGGTTCGCCGCACCAACCTCAGAACCCCAGTTGTTGTTCCGGTTCGCCGCACCAACCTCAGAACCCCAGTTGTTGTTCCGGTTCGCCGCAATATTGCTAGTCATCTACTAGACTCCTTCTAATCATCTCTGATCTACTCAGACAACTCTATAGACGTCTCATAACACAAAGAATTAGCAATGTTAGAGACGACTTGAATCAATGATGCAGCATCACCTCCATCTAACAAGCCGTGTCGACTTTTTCCACCCGTCAAATATGGGCGTCTGAAATTAGGAATCCTGGATAACTCATCGCCGATTAAAGGTGTGATTCTTTGAGCTAGGGATAGCGATGGAATCTTGAATATTAATCCCGCGCTTACGCCTGTTCTATTGGGATTTCCCGCTTTAGTACTGTGCCACCACCCCCTCGGCAATGCCACCCCAAACCCTGCAGTCAAAATAAATTCATCAAGTTCATTGATGGAATAAAAATTCGCTGGAAGTGATATCTTCGGCGGTTGATTACCATCGCGCGCCCCAGAATCACGTGAGTTTAGAAAAAGGGCTCTATCGGGCCAATCAACTTCATAGGCGCGGCCAACTGACCATTTTTTTTCACCGGTGAGCTGTAAAGTTAAGACTTCGCAGCCATCGTAATGAAGAGGGACCGTGTGATTAGGAGCCGTGATAGTCAAAGCGACCGACCCAGCATCATTTGCATAACCTAGATTATGATGAAGCCAGCCAGCAACTTCTTGAATTTGCATACTGCATTTACCTATATCTTCAATAACCAATGTGCCCGAAGTGATATCCTGCCAACTTAAATCTCGCACATTAACAACTTCTTGTACATCAACACTACTTACCTCTTTGAATAAAGTAGCTCGCGCATTCTGTTTTTCAAGAAATCATATAAGCCTTCCTTTGCATCGAGACTAAACTCTTCAATGACGCTATTTATAAATGACGGATCAATAGCAAAGTGTGACATGCGACTCGACTCAAAATTGGCTGAAATTTTACTGAGGGTGTTATTCACGAGCGGTTAGAAGTCGGACGACCCGCCCGCTGCAAGGGCCTGTGACCTGCAGGTTTTCTAACTCTCCTTAAGGGGGTAAAACCCCCGTGAATAACGCCCTGATCTCCATACTATTTATCATAGTATTCTCCATCCGCATACAAGTAGGCGCCAATGCGCAAATGATTTAATAACTTATTTAATTCATGAGAATCATTGAGACTGCACTGCAATGTCGCCTTTTTATCAACTGCAAGCGATTTCCAGACTTGTTTGTAGCGATTTGGCAACAACACCGGACTGAGCCCAGGAGACCTGATGTACCAATCTTCATTTATTGAATAAATATCAGCACGATTGCCTAATCTTAAACTATATTTTGTAAATAGACTTGATTGAGAGCTAGATCTTGAATATGAATCTGCGAAAAAATCATAATAATTACATGGCAACCCCTCCCATATTTCTCCTATTAGAGAGTTTTGTGTTTGGTGTAATAATTTGGGTTCAATTTGGCAAATTGGGATTTCATTAAACCCTGAAGGCAGATGCATCCAGTCAGAACCTATACTTCCTTTTACTCCTTCTGAAGCTGATAAATATGCAGTTCTGGCAGCCATTTCACCATTGAACCAAGAACGGCTTGGTGCTTCAAGGATAATTGCCACTGAGAGACTTGGCTCCGCTGTAGTCAAAACTTCATGGTGTAATCCGTACGGAACATACAAGACATCACCACTTGATAAATTTACGTTTATAGCATCTTCTACGCCGAATCTCCATACTTTAGTACCACTTATCTGCAAGGTGAATACGTGATTTTCATCAAAATGACTACCAAATGCTTGTGATGACTCAGGAGTATAAAAAGCGGCAAGCTGCCCTGCATGGGCTACAGTACCTGTGTGCATTGAAAGATCTCTATATAATTCCATAAGCTCATGATTTTGATATAAATATCGGTCCATATGATTAAGTACAATTGATTTACCATAAGATATATTTAACAATAGTTCACGAGGACTAAGTACTACTATATCATTATTAATTGAATTATCAGTTCTGGGCCATGATGCTAGTCTTATATTTTTTTCATTATATGGAACTGGCATGTTGAGAAGACTTTCGAATAGTTTGTAATTAAATATTTGGGGGGAAGCGCACTTTTTCCATAAAACTACAGACTTATCCCACCATTCTTCTGATGATTCAACAATGTTACTGAGATTGAGGTTAGAGAACTCAATTAACTCAGGAAGCATATCGGTATTTCCTTTCAGTTTTTTGGAATGAGATTTTCGGAATAAATCCACTTTGATTGCGCTAATTTTAGAGCTGACTTCATCAAATGTGTATCTGAAAAACATTCTTGGAAATGTTGTGATATCGATGTGCTTAATAATGATTCAGGATCACCTTGAGTGAATCGTGCCGAGACAGGCTTATAGTACAATTCGTCTCCAATTTGGGTTTTGAGTGCAGTTGTCAAAATTTCGCCAATCGTGATATTGCTAAATGCTATGGCTAGGCTGATTGATGCTTCATCTGCAGAACTAACAACTTCATGCATCACATCGGATGGAATATATAGTCCTTGACCTGGTGAAAGTTTTAATATGTGTCTATAACCGTCGATCTTCCAGATTTTACTCCCAGATATTTGTATCGCAATTACTTCTGTCTCATCTGAGGGCGTTATTCACGAGGCGTTAGCGACCCACCCCCTACACTCCGGGAAACAATCGATACACACCTGTCGCCATACACATATATAAAAACATCGGCCGCTTTGAGATCATTGGGTTAGACATCGAGGCAGACTCACAGAACTCCCCGATATCATTGCCGTCATTACCCGACTCGAGCTCTATCGACTTGGCTGGTAGCCAAGAATGACCTGGAAATGCCTCGTGAATAACGCCCTGAGTGCATAGGAAGCGCTTTTTCTCCCGGGGGGGTATAGAATAATGTGATGGTGGAGAGCGGTAATTTACCTAATTTTTCTAGCTCACTAGCGAGGCAATTAATAGGGTTAAATACACTTAGGGCTCCTTCTATATTTCGCAATTGGAGACTACAACCTAAGTTAATCGCTTCAATGCATGAACAGAGATCGTGAAGCCGCCCATTTAATTCCTCTTTATGGTTGCGAGCAAAGACAGGGAATTTTTCAAAATAAGAAGGTCTTGAAATTAAATCGATGACAGTTTGTTGATCCCATGAACCTAGCGATTCATTTAACCTAAAATGCGTTAAACTTCGACCCCAATTCGATTTGATTGCATCAATGTCGCCTTCAGGAAGAAACTGTTTCACGGCTTTCATTCTCCTTGATGAGTTCTGATAGTAACTGATCTCTTTAGAACAGAGCTTGTTTTGCTGCAAGCTTGCCTGGACCATCTTTTTCCGCACCGAATAATGCTTTTACTGCACGTTCTGCTTTTAGGGCATATTAGAAATACTAGATAAGCGAAGACTCCGTTGGTTGCCTATTTCTTCTTTGGGCGTTATTCACGAGCGGTTAGAAGTCGGACGACCCGCCCGTGAATACCCCCTTATTCGATAAGATAGGCGAACAAGAGTCATAAATGAGCAAACTCATAGCAAAGACTTCGTCTAGAACTTGAAGCGGCGTTATGCCAAGTGGGCAAAATCACAGTCCGTAGAACCATTTTGAAGGATGAAGTCAGTGAAATTTTGATGCACGCCTAATCCAGGTTTGTGATGGAGTGGAGATGATATAGTTTGCCTTTGTTTCTCTGGCTACCCGGCTCTTGTGGATTTAAGTGTGGGTTACGCAAAGCGGAGTGATCGGGCCGTGTGTGGATGTGTCTCTATGTCTCTCGTCAAGCGGTGAGGGGCATACGTGATGGTTATAGGGTCGGAGCGGATGCTCGGTAAGAATCTTCTTTCCATGATCCTGGTGAACAGGACGTCACAGCGGCGTCGTGACAGGCATATGAGTGCGGCGAAGTGTCCGGCGGTGGGGAACTGGAAGGCGTCGCCGCGTGCAGCAGGACACCCAGGGACACCGTGACAGCAGGAGCGACCCCTCGCACGACGCGCGAATGCTTCTGCGCGCGCATCGAGAACCCCACCGACCACCAACTCGCTGACCTCACAGCAGTGTTCACCGCGCATAAGTCCAACATGGAACTCGCGGTCTCCCGGCAGGTCGCCCAGGACGTGCGGGCCCTGTCCCACACCCCACCCTCGTCCAGGGCAAGGCCGCGGTGCAACGACTCCCGAGGATCCTGACTGCCTGTCCCATCCTGAATGTCCGTCGACTCGGTCACATCCTGAAGCGCAGTGGGCTGGACCCCTGCTCGCATACATCGACGCCGACGGGGCATCCAACGGTGGCACCGAAGCTGACAATGGTCTCATTAAGCTCCACCAACGCATCGTCCGAGGTTTCCCCAACCGCGGCAACTTCCCCTACCTTGCCTGCTCCTCGCCAATAGACCCACCCCATAAAGCCACACTCAAGTCTCAGGAGCGTCTAAATCCCCAGCTGTTCACCTTCGTTCTTCTATGTTAGTAACGAGGACAATCAGCACAGCCTCATCATCGAACAGTCAATGTATCGAGATAAAGGACACCGAGGCCCACGCTGATTTCAGCGTGGGCCTCGGTGGATCGAACGTGTGAGACGAGTCAGGTCAGTGCACAGACGACCGACGTACGTCTTTGTTCAGGAAGGAAATCATGTCCATCGGGATCTCCTTCGGGCACGCATCGGCGCAGGCGCCGACGTTGGTGCAGCCACCAAAGCCCTCGGCGTCGTGCCGCTTGACCATCGCCTTGACCCTGGTCCATCGCTCCGGCTGGCCCTGGGGCAACAGACCCAGATGCGTCACCTTGGCACCCATGAAGAGCATCGCGGCAGCGTTCGGACAGGCCGCGACACACGCGCCACAGCCGATACACTCAGCCGCATGGAAAGAACGGAGCGCTAGGTTTTTACCGACCGGAAGTGAGTTCGCTTCAGGTGCTGAACCAGTGTTCGCGGAGATGAAGCCGCCCGCACCGATGATCCGGTCCAGCGCGTTCCGGTCGACGACCAGGTCACGCAACACCGGGAAGGCGGTAGCCCGCCATGGTTCCACGATGACCTCGTCGCCATCGTTGAAGTTGCGCATGTGCAGCTGACAGGTGGTGACACCCTTCTTGCCGTGTGGGCGGCCGTTGATGACCACGCCACACATGCCGCAGATGCCCTCACGGCAGTCGCTGTCAAAAGCCACTGGCTCTTCACCACGCGCGTTCAGGTCCTCATTGAGCTGGTCGAGCATCTCGAGGAAGGACATGTCGGGCGAGATGTTGTCCACCTGGTAGGTGGCCAGCTTCCCCTGGGCGTGCGGGCCCGCCTGACGCCAGATCTTCAGAGTGATTTTCACTTGTAGCTCCGCTGCTTCAACTCGATGAACTCGTAGACCAGGTCTTCCTTGTGCAGGACCGGGGCCTCGTTCTCCCCGCCCCATTCCCAGGCCGCGACGTAGCAGAACTGGTCGTCGTGGCGCAGTGCTTCGCCATCTTCTGTCTGGCTCTCGGCGCGGAAGTGACCACCGCAGGACTCACGGCGGTGCAGCGCGTCGATGCACATGAGCTCACCGAGCTCCAGGAAGTCGGCGACGCGCCCGGCCTTCTCCAGAGACTGGTTGAGCTCGTCGGCCTTGCCGAGGACCCGCAGGTTGGACCAGAACTCCTTGCGGAGCTCGCGGATCTTCTCAATCGCGATCTTCAGCCCGGATTCGCTGCGCTCCATGCCGCAGTACTCCCACATGATCGCGCCGAGCTCCTTGTGGTAGCTGTCGACGGAGCGGGTGCCATTGCTGGACAGGAAGTGCGCCAGGCGGGCCCGGACATTCTCCGCCGCTTCGACCACCGCAGGGTGGTTGGCGTCGACCGCGGGGTACGGCCCGGAAGCCAGGTAATCGCGGATCGTGTTCGGCAGCACGAAGTATCCGTCGGACAGTCCCTGCATGAGCGCAGATGCACCCAGCCGGTTGGCGCCGTGGTCGGAGAAGTTGGCTTCTCCGGTCACGAACAGGCCTGGCACCGAGGACTGCAGGTCGTAGTCGACCCACAGGCCACCCATGGTGTAGTGCACCGCGGGGTAGATCCGCATCGGCGTGCTGTACGGGTCTTCGCCGGTGATCTCGGCGTACATGTCGAACAGGTTGCCGTACTTGGCGGACACCGCGTCCTTGCCGAGCCGGGCGATGGCGTCGGCGAAGTCGAGGTACACGCCACGGCGGACACGACGTTCGTTGCCGTCGAGGTCACGCTCAAGGACCTCTGGGCCGACGCCGCGACCTTCGTCGCACATGTTCTTCGCCTGCCGGGAAGCGATGTCACGCGGGACCAGGTTGCCGAAGGCCGGGTAGATCCGCTCCAGGTAGTAGTCGCGGTCCTCCTCAGCGATCTGACGCGGGTCCTTGTCGCAGTCCTCGGCGCGCTTAGGCACCCAGATACGACCATCGTTGCGCAGCGACTCCGACATCAGCGTCAGCTTGGACTGCTGGTCGCCGTGCACCGGAATGCAGGTCGGGTGGATCTGGGTGAAGCACGGGTTGCCGAAGTAGGCGCCCTTGCGGTGGGCCCGCCAGATCGCCGTACCGTTGCAGCCCATCGCGTTGGTCGACAGGAAGAACACGTTGCCGTATCCACCGGTGGCCAGGACGACCGCGTCAGCGAGGTGAGTTTCGACCTCACCAGTGACCATGTCACGGGCGATGATGCCGCGAGCGCGACCGTCAACGACGATCAGCTCGACCATCTCGTGGCGGGAGAACATCTCGACCGTGCCGGTCGTGTTGTCCGGGCCCTTCACCTGACGCTCCAACGCCTGGTAGGCGCCAATCAGCAGCTGCTGACCGGTCTGGCCACGGGCGTAGAAGGTGCGAGAGACCTGGACACCACCAAAGGAGCGGTTGTCCAGCAGGCCGCCGTAGTCGCGGGCGAACGGGACGCCTTGGGCGACGCACTGGTCAATGATGTTGGCGCTGACCTCGGCGAGTCGGTAGACGTTGTTTTCCCGAGCGCGGTAGTCACCGCCCTTGACGGTGTCGTAGAAGAGACGGAACGTCGAGTCGCCGTCTTCCTTGTAGTTTTTCGCGGCGTTGATTCCACCCTGCGCGGCAATGGAGTGCGCGCGCCGCGGGCTGTCCTGGTAGCAGAACACCTTGACGTTGTATCCGGCTTCGCCGAGGGTGGCCGCAGCGGCACCACCGGCCAGACCGGTGCCCACCATGATGACGGTCAGTTTGCGACGGTTCGCAGGGTTAACCAGCTTGGCCTCGAACTTGCGCTTGGTCCAGCGCTGCTCGATCGGCCCACCGGGGGCCTTGGTGTCCTTGACCGGCTCACCCTCACGGTAGAGGCCGTTGATCAGTTCAGTCATGAGTCGAATCAACCCTTACTTGATGACGCCGACGAGGATCAGGAACGGCGGGATCAGGAAGCCCACCACCACGACCACTGCGATAGCCATGGCGCACGTCTTGGCGATGGCCCGGGACTTCGCGGTGTTGGTCCAGCCGAGCGTCTGGATGGCGCTCCACGTGCCGTGGTTCAGGTGGACACCGAGAGCGAGCAGTGCGATCGCGTAGACCACGAAGAGCCACCACACCTGGAAGCTGGCGATGAGCAGCTTGCCGGGGCTCTCCACTCCGTTGATCATCAGGTCGCTCTGCGGGACAGCGGTGTTGACGTTGAACTTCACAACCGTGAACTGCAGCAGGTGGAACACGATGAACAGCAGCAGCGCGACACCGCCCCAGCGCATGGCCAGGGTGGACACGCCCTTCTTGACGGTCGGGGTGGCGGCGTACTGGACGGGACGGGCCTGCTTGGCGCGACGCCACAGCTGGGACGCCGACCAGACGTGCACGATGATCGCCAGGATCAGGGACATACGGAAGATCCAGAGGAAACCCTGGTACGGAAGGATCGGCTCGAACATCGTCCGGAGGTGATGGGCGTACTCGTCGTACCCGGTCACCCCGGCGTACAAGATCTTGAGGTTCCCATACATGTGGAACAGCACGAAGAAGACGAAGTACAGACCCGAGATCGCCATCGCGATTTTCATCCAGACGGACGAATGGGTCGGACTCGGCCGAGAGGGAGTCACAGTCGAAGTAGCCACGAGCGCAGTCTGCCCTGTTCTAGTGGGATTACGGATTGTCGGTGCCCACGGCGGTCGGAATACCGGTTGCTTTGACTCGCCGGCCGGGGCTGTGGGCATACCCGACCGTCGCACTTCTCAGCCGGTATCGACACCGTAGGTGCCGCCAGACAAGGGCGAGGTAACCCCGACGGTGCGTCGACATGTCATCGCCGCTCCCTTCGCCCATGCCCTGCTGCCGCTTCAATCCTAGATCGTCCCTGCGGGTATTCCTCGCTCCAGCACTGGAATCGTGCCGAAAGTCCCTATGCCGATCAGCCTGACACCGCGGTTCTCAACGCATCGATGAGCAGATCGATCTCAGCTTCCGAGATGACGAGCGGCGGCGCCAATCGCAATGTGAAGCCTTGCGTCTCTTTGGCCAGCACTCCTGCCTGAAGAAGCCTTTCTGAGACAGCTCGGGCGGTACCCACCGAGGGGTCCACATCGATTCCGGCCCACAACCCCCGCATCCGCACCTCGGTCAGCCCCCGTCCGATCAGTGGGAACAACCCGGAAGCCAAGCGCTCCCCCAACATCGCCCCACGCCGAATGAGATCCCCCTCAGCCAACAACCCGACCACTTCATGAGCGACTGCGCACCCCAACGGATTCCCCCCGAAGGTGGAGGCATGAGACCCCGGAGTGAACATCGACATCACCGGGTTATCCGCCACCACTGCTGACACGGGAACGACCCCGCCCCCCAAGGATTTCCCCAAAACATAGACGTCCGGAACGACCTGCTCGTGATCACAGGCGAATAGTCGGCCGGTACGCCCCAGACCGGACTGGATCTCGTCGGCAATCATCAACACCCCCCGGGCGGTGCACAGCTCCCGGACCGCCTGCAAGTAGCCTGGCGGCGGGATGATCACTCCGGCTTCGCCTTGGATGGGCTCCAGGATCACCGCCACCACATCGCTGGTCATCGCAGCGTCCAGGATCGCCAGATTGCCATAGGGCACCGGCCGAAAACCGGGCGTGAACGGCCCGAAATCAGCCCGCACCGTCTCATCGGTCGAGAAGGAGACGACGCTGGTGGTCCCACCGTGGAAATTCCCGCTCATCGTGATGATCGTCCCGGAGTTCTCCGGGACGCCCTTCACTCGGCGGCCCCATCTGCGGGCCACCTTCACCGCGGCTTCGACCGCCTCGGCGCCGCTGTTCATCGGCAGCACCGATTCCTTGCCAGTCAACCGAGCCAGGTCGGTCACGAAAGCGCCGAACTGGTCATGATGAAATGCCCTCGAGGTCAAAGTGATCCGAGTCAGTTGCTCCATAGCTCTGGCTAAGATCCGCGGATGACAATGCCCAAAATTCAGCGCTGAATACCCAGCCAGACAATCCAGATAACGTCGCCCGTCGACATCGATCACCCAGGCGCCGGATCCGCTACGCAGCACCACGGGGAGAGGCAAATAGTTTCGGGCTGCGAAACGCTCACTCAAAGCCATGTGCTCGAGCGAGCCCAGCATGCTCGGAACAGTCTGCTCGAAGGGACGCGACGGCGGTACAGCGGTCACGAGGCTGGTCCTTTCCTGTTCACGGGCCATCATCGTCGGATGACAGCCCTGTACGCCGGTGGGGGCCGGTCGTCGGCAACGACCGGCCCCCACCTGCGGTGACAGGTATCAGGCAAGCACCTTCTCCAGGGGGGTCAACGACATATCGAAAGCGTCGGCAACTCCTGGACAAGTGATCTCGCCGCCGAAGGTGTTCAACCCCAGAGCGAGGGCGCGGTCGTCCTGACAGGCCTTCTTCCATCCCTGATCTGCCAACCGCAACGCATAAGGAAGCGTTGCGTTGGTCAGCGCCCACGTTGAGGTGTTAGGGACAGCGCCGGGCATGTTGGCCACACAGTAGAAGGTCGAGCTGTGGACTGCGAAAGTGGGATCAGCGTGCGTGGTGGGGCGGGAGTCCTCGAAACAGCCCCCCTGGTCGATGGCGATATCGACGAGGACACTTCCCGGTTTCATCTGTGCCACCAGCTCATTCGTGACCAACCGGGGAGCCTTCGCCCCAGGAATCAGGACGGCACCGATGACCAGATCTGCCTGCATCACCTGCTGTTTAATAGCCAGGGTTGAGGAGGCCAATCCGTGGACACGGTTGCTGTATCGCCAGAAGCTCATCCGCAACTTATCGAGGTCAGTGTCCAAGATCGTCACGTCGGCGCCCATGCCCAGAGCAATGTTCGCGGCATTCTGCCCAGCGACGCCCCCACCGAGGACGACGACCTTGGCATTGGCCACTCCACCGACGCCACCCATCAGGACACCACGGCCCCCCTGAGCTTTCATCAGGGCGTGCGCGCCAACCTGAGGAGCTAGACAGCCAGCAACCTCTGACATCGGGTAGAGCAACGGCAACAGGCCGCTGGGCTGCTGAACGGTCTCGTACGCAATCGCCGTGGTGCCCTTCGCCAACAGCTCCTCAGTCTGCGGGCGGTCAGCCGCCAGGTGGAGGTAGGTGAACAGCAGCAAATCATCACGAAGCCGGTGATATTCCTCAGCGACCGGTTCCTTGACTTTCATGACCATCTGCGACTGACCCCACACCTCATCGGCGGTGGGCAGGATGGTCGCACCCTCTGCGACGTACTCCTCGTCCGTGATGGACGACCCGAGCCCGGCGCCCTCCTGGACGTAGACGGTGTGCCCGTGGCGGACGAGCTCATGGACGCCCACCGGGGTGATCCCCACGCGGAACTCGTTGTTTTTGACCTCGGTCGGAATGCCGATCTTCACTGCGACCCTCCTGAATGCGACCTGTGCTCGTGGCGCCGGTACTGCGACGGCGTATCGCGGGTGTCCCCCGCTACAAAGCGAGCCTAGGAATAGCGCCGCCTCCCGTCAGGCGATTCAGTCAGATTGTGCGCCACCACACGTCACCGTGACAGATGAGGCTTCTTCACCGTGAGGACAGCGCAGCGGCGTACAGCTCTTTGCTCGAGAGCCCACCTTCAGCAGCGACAGCTTTGCACGCGTCCTTGAGTCGTTCACCAGCGGCGACACGATCCTGGACCCGTGCGGTCGCCGTCGCTATGTCGAGACTGCGGGCCGCAGCCCCCGCGACGACCACCGTGATCTCTCCACGCACCTGCTCCTGAGCCCACTCAGTGAGTTCAGTGAGCGTGCCGCGACGGATCTCCTCGTAGGTCTTCGTCAGTTCACGACAGACCGCGGCACGTCGATCGGCGCCGAAAGCCTGCGCCATCGCCTCAAGGGTGGCCGCCAGCCGGTGCGGTGCCTCAAAAAAGACGAGGGTACGTCGTTCATCAGCAAGGTCAGCTAACGCACGCGCCCGTTCACCGCCCTTGCGAGGCAGAAACCCCTCGAAGCAGAACCGGTCCACCGGCAGACCGGACACCGCCAACGCCATGAGCACTGCACTCGGCCCCGGAACACAGGTGACGCGGACCCCCGCCTCCACCGCCGCGGTGACCAAGCGATATCCCGGATCGGAGACACTGGGCATCCCCGCATCCGTGACGACAAGCACGTGTCGGCCTTCGCGGAGCGCGGTGAGCAGATCACCGGTGCGGGCAGCTTCGTTATGTTCGTGGTAGGAGACCACCTCCCCCCGCGGACGCACCTGAAGTTCAGTGCAGAGCCGGTGCAATCGACGGGTGTCCTCCGCCGCGACCACGGCAGCATCGGCGATGGCGGCCCGCAGCCGGGGTGACGCATCACCAGGGTCCCCGATAGGGGTGGCTGCCAAAATGAGGAGACCGTCATCCATGCACGGCATCTTGCCAGGTCGACGGATGATCCTCGTGCTCCCCCGAAGATTGTCAGGACGGGCCCGTACCCTGGGGCCATGACGGCGGTGGACGCGAATCCCTCCTCGGCACGGCGTGCCCCCGCAGCTTCAGGCTGCCGCGACGGGGCACGCCCGGGTTTCGATGCGCAGACGTGGCGCCTGAGGTTATCGGGGGTCCGGCCCTCTGACCGGCTCCTCGGATGGTTAGGTCCGTTGATGGCGGCGGTCATCGGCGGATTCTTGAGGTTCTGGGAGCTAGGGCGGATCAACACGCTCATCTTCGACGAAACGTATTACGTCAAAGAGGGCTACTCGATGATGTTGTACGGCGTCGAGCTCCGGGACAACCAGGTCAACAAGGAAAACGTCCTGTGGAACGCCGGGACGTTCGATCCGTCCAAGATCTTCCTCAGCCACGACGGCGATTTCGTGGTGCACCCCCCCGTCGGGAAGTGGGTCATCGGTGCCGGCGAGTGGCTCTTCGGGATCAACAACCCGTTTGGCTGGCGATTCGCCGTCGCAGTGATGGGCACCCTGTCAATCCTGATGCTGGGTCGCGCCGCACGCCGACTGTTCGGGTCGACGTACCTGGCCACCTGCGCCGCGTTGCTGTTGGCATTCGACGGGATGCACCTGACGATGAGCCGGATCGGGATCCTCGATCTAATCGTGATGTTCTTCGCCCTGGCGGCGTTTTGCGCGCTGCTCATCGACCGGGATCGCACCCGGGACCGGCTAGCGGTGGCCGTCGCCGGTGGCGCGGATCTGGACGGTCTCGGCCCGTGGACCGGATGGCGGCCGTGGCGGTGGGTGGCCGCGGTGTGCCTGGGATTGTGCATCGGCACGAAATGGTCAGGGCTGTGGTTCTTGGCGGTGTTCGGATTGATGACAGTGGCCTGGGACCTCGGGGCGCGCCGATCGATCCGGGTGAAGCACTGGGTAGCAGGGACTTTCCTGCGTGACGCAGTCCCCGCGGGATTCCTGATGGTCGGGACATCACTCGTGGTGTACATCGCGAGCTGGACGGGCTGGTTCCTCAGCAACGACGGCTGGGGGCGGCATTGGGCACAAACCAACCCGCCCCAGACTGCCTTGGGCGGCCTGGTCCCAGACGCGTTGCGCTCATTGTGGTACTACGAACAACAGGTGTGGGCGTTCAATGTGGGGCTGTCACAACCCCACACCTACCAATCCAACCCCTGGTCGTGGATCGTGATGGGTCGCCCGACCAGCTTTTACTACGAAAGCCCCAAGCTCGGCGAGCAAGGATGCGCCGTCGCCCAGTGCAGCAAAGCGATCACCAACATCGGCACCATCCCCATCTGGTGGGCTGCCGCCATCGCCATCCCGATCGTGTTTTTCTGTTGGGCACTGCGTCGTGACTGGCGGGCCGGAGCGGTGCTGGCAGGATTGTTTGCGGGGTGGTTCCCGTGGTTCCTGTTCCAGGAGCGTACGATCTACGCGTTCTACGCGGTGGCATTCGTGCCATGGATCGTGTTGGCCGTGGTGTATGTGCTGGGGCTGATCGTCGGTCGCATCGATGCCTCAGTACGACGCCGCCGATGGGGGGTGGCCCTGTCCGGCAGTTATGTGGTGCTCACTGCGGTGTTCTTCGTGCTGTGGTGGCCAATCTGGACCGCGCAGGTGATCCCCTACGAACAGTGGCAATGGCACATGTGGTTCCCGTCATGGATCTGAGAGAAACCTCAATCACCTGCGGGTCCGTTGCCGCAGAGCGACCATCCCCAACATCACGAGCGCGCCGAGAGCAATGACCAGCACGAGCACGGCCTGAACAGCTCGGCGCTCGCCATCAAGCCACGCCCAGATCCCGATCAGGGCCATCAAGACGAGACCGACCAGCGCAGGCAGCATGATGAGGGCGACACCGCCGGGGCGCCGACCTGCGGTCAGTGTGGGGGGACGATGGCGAGTCGGCTGGGTCGCGCCAGGCCAGCTCGCACCGGCGGGTCCTGTTTTCTGGCCAGGCCAGGATGGCACCTCGGGAGCGACAGATCGTCGCCCGTGTGCACCGGGCCAGGAGTCCGGCGGCGGTGGTGAGGGCAGGTCCGCTGATGACAGGGCCACGTGTTCCAGTGTTCCATGCAGGGCTAGCCCGATCGGGGATCTGCGCAGGGCGATCGCGAGGCATCGGGCGCCGTGAGTGTGGAAGCCCACCAGCCCGACCGATGGCACCACGGGCTGGGATCTGACGGCCCAGGAATGAATCGTGGGCCCCGAGAACTCGGGGCCCACAGATGATTTTCGGCGTACACAGGACGACACCTGCGGAGGACCATATCACGTGCCCCCTACTGACCGGTTGGCCTTTCGCCGAGCGGCGGACCTGCAGGGACGTCCGGGTCGCTCGGACAGCAGCGAGACAAAAAAATCCGGCCCCATCATGACGATGAGCCCGGATTGAAAGAGGTGGTGGAGCTGAGGGGACTCGAACCCCTGACCCCCTCGTTGCGAACGAGGTGCGCTACCAGCTGCGCTACAGCCCCTTGGTGCGAGTGACACCTTAGCATCCAGCGTGGGATCCACCGAAATCCCTGGCTGGAGAGCCCTCGTCAGCGAAGAACCATCCTCCCACCATGCATCCGACGTCAGCTGCCCACTGCGCGGGCTGGCGGAGGCAAGAAGTCCTCCGAGGGGTCGTCCTCAATGTCGATGGGCACCGGCACCGGCAGGTCACTGTGCGCAGCCCGGGCCTTGACGGCGTACGTCGGTCGAGGCACGGGGGCGGGCTGCCAGCTGTCCTCACGGACGAGGGGATCGTCGGCTCCGACTCCTACCGGGACCGGCACGGTGACATCGGCAGGATCCGAAGGGGAAAGACCTGACTCGCTCTGACGTGGCGGGGCGTCGTAGGCGGCGACATCAAAAGGCACCTGCTCGCGCGGCACAGTGCGAGGACGCGCGGTGGGGGCGGTCCGCGGCTGAGGACGCCATTGGGTCATGGGGGCGGTGGTGACGCTCGGATGGGAGGCAGTCCGGGCAGCTTCGACGCGCAGGCGAGCCGCGGCCATCCGCTGCTGTTGAGCGCGGCGAGTCTGTGCCGCCAGACGATCTTGGCGCACCCAGGTGAAGAGGGCGACGGTGATGACAGCGCAACTCAGTGGCACGTTCCATGGCGCATTGCCGAGGACCGCAGCCAGCGCGGTGGCCAGGCTGGCGCCAGCGAACCCCAAGAGCGTGACACCGCGAGCGCGGCTAAGCGTGATGACGCGCCGTCGCGCGGGATCGCTGGGTGCTGCGCCGGGGACGGCGGTGGTGGGTGTCTCGGTGGTGATGGTGTCGGTGTGGTGGCCGTACGGCGTCTGGTGGTCCTGGTGGGAGTGTCCGTGGACGATCTCGTTGAGTTCGTCGCTGGCGCCTATGTCGGCGGCTTCGACGGTGGCATTTTGGGGGCGGGTCGCGGCAGCGGCGGGGGTTGGTGCCGCGGCGTAGGCCTGGCCTTGTTCGCCGTTCATGGCACCGGCAGCTAGGAGGGAAGTGCGGGTCGCCCCGGAGGAAGAGTGCAGCACGGATCGCGGCACGGAGGAGACGCTTCGACGCTCTAGGACGCGCATCTGCGCCGAGAACCGGTCCACTGACCGGGAAGCGGACGAGTGGTCTTTGCGGCGCAACACGTCCAGGAGCCAATAGGCCGCCCATATCAGGAGGACGACCACCAGGATGACACTGCTCGGGGACACGAAGATCACGTTACGGCCTCGATATCGAGCAACGCCGGTGACACACCGTTTTCTCAGCGAATTTACTTACAACTGTGTGTTTTCCGACGTCATGACGGGGAAGGCGCTCTGGAAGGTCCAGATTAACGTTCCAGAGCTGCCCGAAGGTTCCATCGGTGCACGAGAGATTCACCGTCGAGGTCTTCGACGGTGAGGGCGAACTCGTGATGGTCGCGCCATTGGCCGTCGACGTAGAGCGCCGCGCGTCTGATGCCTTCATCGCGGAAACCGAGTTTGCGGACCATCCGCACACTCGGGGCATTGTCGACGCGCACGTCCACAGCCACCCGGTGCAGGCCCAGTCCGACGAAGGCGTGATCGACGGCGGCAGCGAGCGCAGTGGGTGCGATGCCTTGTCCTGCCATCTGGTGATCTATCCAGTATCCAGCTCGGGCACTGCGGGATGCGCCCCAGAGCATCTGGCTCAGGTGCATCTGGCCGATGAGGCGGCCGTCGTATTCGATGACGAAGGGCTGGGCTCGGCCTGCTCGACCTTCCCGGTCGAGGTGACGGACCAGTTGGGAGAAGGACATACGGCGGGTGGGCAGTGGTGAGCTCGCTTCCCAGGGGCGCAGCCAGTCAGCGTTCGCCGCGCGGAGTGCTTCCCAGGCGCGCCGGTCCCGGGTGGTCAGTGCGCGCAGCACTAGCCCAGGGCGGTGAGCTGTCGCCCGGACGTGCACGGTGCTGGGCCATATACCGCTCAATGATCGCCGCCACGGACTTGGTCGAGCAGGTGGGCGAGGATCGGTTCAAGGGCGCGCAGTCCGTCTTTGACTCCGCCGGTGGATCCGGGAAGGTTGACCACGACGGTGCGGCCGGCGATGCCGGCGATGCCTCGGGAGAGTACGGCGGTGGGCACGCCGTTGTCGGCGCCGATGCGCCGGATCGCGTCAGCCAGTCCGGGGATCTGCCGGTCCACGAGCGCAGCGGTGTATTCCGGAGTGCGGTCGGTCGGGGACAGACCGGTGCCGCCGCTGGTCAGCACCAGATCGACCTCATCGTTGAGGGCAGCACGCAGGGCCTGGCCGACGGGTTCGCCATCGACGACCACGATCGCGTCGGGGCAGTCCATGCCCCAGTCCCGCAGTTGGCGCACCGCGAGGGCGCCGCTGCGGTCGGCGTAAACTCCGGCGGCTGCGCGGGTGGAGGCGACCACGACACGTGCCCGGCGTCCTTGGCATCCGAGTTGATGGTCCTGCGATTCAGTGTCGGTCATGATTCGCTCCAATCTCCGGAGCGGCCACCGGATTTGGCGACGACCCGGACGTCGGTGATCCGGGCGTGTCGGTCGACGGCCTTGACCATGTCAATCACGGTCAAGGCGGCCACGGTGACGCAGGTCAACGCTTCCATTTCGATGCCGGTGCGGTCGGCGGTGCGGCAGGTGGCTCGGAGGTGCACGCCGTCGTCCTGCACCTCAAGGTCCACTTCGACGCCGTGGACGCCGATGGGGTGGGCGAGCGGGATCAGATCGGGGCAGCGTTTGGCGGCTTGAATCCCCGCGATTCGAGCGACGGCGAGTGCGTCGCCTTTGGGGACGGCGCCGTGACGCAGCGCGGTGACTGCCGCGGCGTCGAGAAGGACGGTGCCGACGGCGGTGGCGCTGCGGGCGGTGATCTGTTTGGCAGTGACGTCGACCATGTGGGCTGTCCCGTCCGGCCTGACGTGGGTGAGGTCGGTTCGAGGCTCGGTCATGCTGGTCCGCCTTGTTCCTCGCGGGCGTCCTCCACGGGGCCGATGGGGAGGCATGGCAGCACATCACCGACGCAGACCTCGGTGACATCGGCAGGGACGACTGCCAATGCGTTGGCTTCGGCGAGTCCTCCCAGGATGTGACTTCCCTGGGCGCCCGCCAGCCGCACCTGGTGGCGAGTGGGGGTGCGGGTCAGATAGACCCGGGCGTATTGCACCTTCCCTGCGGGTGAGGTCCATCCATCAGTGACGGTGGCCCTGACGAGTTCTCCCTCACGGGCAGACCGGCCTGCCATGACCCGCAACGCCGGGGCGACAAACGCTTCGAAGGAGACCAGGGCGCTGACCGGGTTGCCGGGCAGGGTGAAGACAGGGGTGTCGTCACGGCCGATGGTGCCGAAGCCTTGAGGTTTGCCCGGTTGCATCGCGACCTGGTCGAAGTGAACCGTGCCCAGCCGGGATAGTCCTTCCTTGACCACGTCAAAAGCTCCCATTGACACTCCCCCGGTGGTGATGATCGCGTCGGCCCGCACCAGTTGGGACTGCAACGTGCGTAGGAAAGTCTCCGCGTCATCGGCGACACCGCTGACTCGGTAGGGCAGGGCGCCGAGTTCGCGGACCGCGGCGACCAGCATCAGCGAATTGCTGTCGACGACCTGTCCCAGGCCGGGCAGTATTCCTGGCTCGACGAGTTCGTCGCCGGTGCTGATCACCACCACTCGCGGCGGCGGGATGACCACGACGTCACCGTGGCCAGCGGCGGCAATCACAGCAAGCTGGCGTGGCCCGAGCCGGGTGCCGCAGCGGGCCACAATATCGCCGCGCCGTACGTCGTCGCCGGTACGGCGGATGTGTCGGCCAGGCAGCGGCTCGTCCCTGATGGCGACGACGTCGACTCCGCCGTCGGTATCTTCTACCGGGACGATGGCCTCGGCACCATCGGGAACGGGCGCCCCGGTCATGATGCGATAGGTCCGGCCGGGGGGCAAGGTGATGCGGCGGGTGTCGCCGGCAGCGATGTCACCGACGACATCGAGATAGACGGGGTGTTCCCGGTCGGCTCCCATCACCTCCTCCTGCCCCACCGCATACCCGTCCATCGCGGAATTGTCGAAGCCAGGCAGATCCACCAGAGCTTCGATGTCTTCGGCGAGCACACACCCTTGTGCGTCGAGCAGTCGAAGCCTGCTGGGGCGCAGCGGTTCGACGCTGGCCAGGATGCGTTCCAGGTGTTGCTCGACGCTGATCACCGTGTCACCTCCAGCTGGAGGGGAGAGATGGCGGGAAGACAGGTGCGGGACGACATGTCTGCACCTTATCGGCGCGGGCAGACTGGACCAGTGAGCGACGAACGTGACACTGCTGATTCCCTTGCTGTGGACATCATGGACGCCAAACGAGTGGCGCGGCGGGAGGTGCGCTCCCAGCGCCGGGTCCGAGCCGCGCTGCCACCGGACTCCCCCGCCCGACTCCAGGAGGCGCAAGCCGTGGCAGAGACCATGGCTCAGTTGGTGCAGGCGTTGCAGGATGCCGGACGGGTACGGCGAGTGGAGACGGTCACGTCGTACGTGTCGATGCCGGGGGAGCCGCCGACCACCGCCTTGCATGAGCGCTGGCACGCAGCGGGAGTGCGCATCATGGTGCCAGTGGTGCTACCTGACTTGGACCTCGAATGGACGTGGTGGCCTGCCGAGGAGGTTGATCCGCCTTTGTTGGGAGTCGGTGCTATCGCGGATGCCGACATGGTGATGGTCCCGGCGTTACGGATCGACCGGCGCGGGATGCGGTTGGGGCAGGGCGGCGGGTGTTATGACCGGGCGTTGACTCGTCGTTCTCCTGACGCGCCGGTCATCGCGCTCGTTGACGACGATGCTCTGGTCGATGAAGTCCCCACAGACGCTCATGACCTGCCGGTGCAGGCGGTCGTCCGACCCACCGCTGGATGGACGTTCCTGCCAGAGCAGGCAGCTGTTTGTCAGAATAAGTGAGCCGACTGCACGTCCATCGTCGAAGGAGACGGATCTGTCGACCCTGGAAAGTGTCACCGTGTGGGACTTGGGGGTCTGGTTGCTTGTCGGCGCTGCCGTCGTAGTCGTCGCGGTTGCTGCGGTGCGCCTGTCGACCCGGACCGGGCTGCCCTCCTTGCTGATCTACCTGCTGATCGGAGTGGCCCTGGGCGGCGAAGGCTTCGGCGTGCAATTCGAATCGATGGCGTTGACCAGGGTATTGGGATATCTCGCGTTGGCGTTGATCCTTGCCGAAGGCGGCCTGACCACTGATTGGGACGAGATCCGTGCGTCCGTGGCGCCAGCTGCGTTGTTATCGACCGTCGGCGTGGCCTTGTCCGTGTTAGTTGTCGGCGCAGCTGCCCATCTGATTTTGAGAATCGATGCGCCGGTGGCCTTGCTCCTGGGCGCGATTCTGGCGTCCACCGACGCCGCAGCTGTGTTTTCTGTGTTGCGGTCGTTGCCGCTGCCACATCGACTGACCGGGATCTTGGAGGCGGAGTCCGGTTTCAACGACGCCCCGGTGGTTCTCGTGGTGGTGGCCTTGTCCGAGCAAGCCTCCGGTGGCGCCGGGCAGTGGAGCGTGGGGACGGTCGCTCTGCTGATTGGATCGATCGTGATGGAGCTGGTCGGCGGCGTGGTCATCGGCGCAGTGGTGGGGTGGTGCGGCGCGCAAGTGATGAGCAGGATCGTCGCCGGGCATGCCGGGCTATTTCCCCTCGGGGTGTTGGCGTGGGTGATGGTGGCTTACGGCGCGGCATCGGTGGCCCACACCTCCGGGTTCATCGCCGTGTACGTCGCGGGTTTGTTGCTCGGCAACATGGCGTTGCCGCACCGACTGGCAGTGCGGGGTTTCGCGCAGGCGACTGGATGGCTGGCCCAAATCGGGTTGTTCGTGATGTTGGGGTTGCTGGTCACACCGTCACATCTGGTGCACCAGTTGGTTCCAGCGGTGGTTTTAGGGCTGGTGCTCTTGCTGGTGGCCAGGCCGACGTCGGTCTTCGTTTCCTGCTGGGGATCCGGTCTGACCTGGCGCGATCAAGTGTTCTTGTCCTGGGCTGGCTTGCGCGGGGCCGTGCCGATCGTCCTAGCGACGGTGCCTTTCATCTCTGGGGTACGCGGCGTGAATTGGCTCTTTGACCTGGTCTTTGTGCTGGTAGTGGTGTTTACGGTGGTGCAAGGGCCGACGCTGCCCTGGGTGGCCCGATGGTTGCGGGTGACCGTCACGGAGCGGACCACTGCGTTGGAGGTCGACGCCGTTCCGTTGGAGGAGGTGGGTGCCGACTTGTTGCAGGTCCGTATCGGTGAGCATTCCCATCTGCATGGGACCGAAGTGTTTGAACTGCGGCTCCCAGTGGGCGCGCAGGTCGCGTTGATCGTGCGTGATCAGCAAGCACTGGTCCCCACACCGACGACGGTGTTGCGTCATCGGGATCAGTTGTTGATCGTGGCGGCTCCTGGCACCCGGCGTCAGGCGGAGTGGCAGTTGCATGCCATTGATGCCCGGGGTCGTCTCGCAGGGTGGCTACCCCAGCAGGGCAGGTGTCCTGATCACCAGCAGCTTTCAGGGCGTGACCTGCACCGCGGCACAAGCCCTGGGTGAGCCGACGGTAGAATTGTCCAGGAACCCCGACCACCCCACGGAGATGCTGCATGCCCACGTATGCCTACGCCTGCACCGAGTGCGAGCACCAATTTGAAGTGCGCCAGTCGTTCTCCGACGACGCTCTCACCGATTGCCCCGAATGCACCGGGCGGCTACGCAAGCTGTTCAACGCGGTCGGCGTGGTCTTCAAGGGTTCGGGTTTCTACCGCACCGACTCTCGGTCAGGGGGGTCAATCCCGGCCAGTTCGACGTCATCCACGTCATCAGACAGCAGCTCCACCACGTCGGGAAGCAGCACGACCTCGTCCGGCTCATCCGCCTCAAGCAGCGCCTCGGCTGGCACCACTGCGGCGTCCTGAGCTGACCTCGTCCACACCCTCAAGGCGTCGATGAGGTCGTCCACATCTGCGGTCCGCGCAGACAGTGGCACCGACGTACCGCTGCCTAGCCTGCCGCCATGAGCCGCCCTTCGTTCTTGTCGTTGCCCACTGCCCACCGCGCATCAAGCACCGCCCGAACGTCGCCCAGTCAGCTTCGGCGCCGCCCGCCAGGACGGGCCGCGATATGGCGTCGACTGGTGTTACGGCGGACTCTGGCTGGCATCTGCTTGTCGGTGGCGTGCTGGATCGCGTTGGGACCGCTGACAACTGACCCGTCATCTTCCGGGACGCGCGTGGTCGTGGCCGGAGCCGATCTCCCGTTGGGGCACGTCCTCACTGAACAGGATCTGACGATGCGGATGCTGCCGGCAGGTGCGGCGCCCTCCCGCGCAGTGCGGGATCTTCGGGCTGCCGTCGGTCAAAGCCTCACCGCAGCGGTGAGCCAGAGTGAAGTCCTCACCGAACCACGGATTACCGCTGGGGCTGCCCTGACCGGGATGACACCGTCAACGCGGGTCGTCCATCTCCCCCTTCTTGACACCGCCTCGTTACACCGTTTAGGCGCTGGCCATCACGTGGATGTCATCGCCGTCGCCACCGGCACTGTGGTCGCCTCAGATGTGGTGGTCGTTGACGTGGACCGGCCTTCTTCCACCTCCCTTGTCGCGGAGAGCGGCACCACTCGAGGGCTCTCTGTAGCGGTTCCAGCCGACCGAGTCGGGCCGTTAACCTCAGCCGCGCTATCCGCTGGAAATGCATCTCGTGGCGGCGTACACATTGTTTCCCGTCACCCTTGATTCCGGTGGGATCACCCGCTGACGCGCACCAGTCAGCGCTCACAACGCCCACTTTCAGGCACGACAAGACCGACGACCGCAGCATGACGTCAACCCCCGGTACGATCTACGCGGTCGTGCCGCACCGCACAATGAGGTGGAATTCCGGGTCAGCGGACGATCACTACTCCCCCTCTCCCCAGAACAGGACAATCATGCTCAAGGGATTCAAGGACTTCATTCTGCGCGGCAACGTCGTCGAACTGGCCATCGCGGTCGTCGTCGGTGGTGCTTTCCAGAAAGTCGTCGACAGCTTCGTGACCGCCATCATCACGCCGCTGCTGAACGCCATGCCCGGAGCAAAGGTTGAAGGGTGGGGATTCCAGCTCGTCGCAGGTAAACCCAACACCCTGATCAACTTCTCCACCATCATCAACTCAGTCATCGTGTTTGTGATGACTGCCGCCGTCGTCTACTTCGTGTTTGTCGTCCCGATGAACAAACTCTCCGAACGGCGTAAAGCCGGCGTTGAGCCGGAGCCGAAGGCTCCCTCCGAAGAGGTCTTGCTGCTGCAGGAGATCCGCGACGCCCTGCGCGCCCGCAACTGATCACCACGCGACGCGAGCGCCCGCGCAGCCACTGCGCACACCCAGCGGAGGGGTCCCATCTGACCACAGTGGGACCCCTTCGCCATGTCCACGCAATGCAGACCCGTTCATCCCCAATGCGGAGGTCGCTGCTCCACGATCCACCGGTCCCTCGCGTCCAACGCAGGCTCCCCCGACGACGTCCCCGCCGTGGGAGATGGCTCATCTCCTCGGTCACCATCAGCGGGTCGATCGTCGTACGTCGGGTCGAGCTGCGGACACACCCCCGGCATATCCGAGGTGACTACCCGGCGGCGCCCTACCCGGCGTACCGGAGGACGACTCGCCGAAGCAGAGTCCACCACAGCATTTGACGGTTCCTCACGAGCAGCATCATTCACGCACTCATTGTCCCCGCACCACCTGACCGGCCGCCCGACCTTCCCGCCAGGGGTCAGGACAGCTCCCGACGAGCCGTCTCCACGATCCGGCCGACATCCCGGGCCGGATCACGGAAGAGCTCCGTGCTGGACACCCGCACCGTCCGCCAGCCTCGCCTGGCGAGCTGTTCCGGCATGAGACGTTCTCGTTCTCGCACCGTCGGCACCGCCGCATGACGGACCCCATCAGTGAGGACCGCCACTGACAAACATCCCGGGTCGTAGGGATCCTCCACCACCAGATCCAGCCGACACGCGCCGACGCCGTATCCGTGCCGCACGACCAGACCTTCTTGACGCAACCGCGCACAGACCTCCGCAAGCAGCGGCTGCACCGGCTCCTCATCCCCCACTGAGCCGTCTGCTTCTGCATGACGCAACAACTGCGCCAACCGGGCCACCCCCACCGAGACATCCGCCATCCGACCCAGATCGGCAGCGGTCAACGCACTGACGATCTCCAACCGACGTCGCGCAATCACCGCCACCTGATCGATCAACGCCGCCCCATCGGCACGCTGCAATCGCTCCGGCGACCTCAGGTGCATCCCAGGTCCCGGCGCCAACCCCGTGGCAAAAATCACCGTATGCCGGGTCCGACCGGCAGCGGCATCCACCGTGCACACCAGCAGACGCTCATCGAAGTCCTCGGCGAGCATCGCTGCCCCCGCGGCTTTCTCATCACGGCTCAGCGCGTGTCTGATCTCCTGCCCGAGCGCGTCTGCCTGCGCCGCCGTGACCGTCAACACCGCCAGCGAGGTGTCTGGCCGCCGTCTGGCGTGGTCGAGGACAGCCTCGACGATCCGCGTGTTTTCCCGGCTCTCAGCTTCGCCGTCCTGATCGACTGACGAAATCACCGCGCAGGTGCGCAACAGTCGCAACGCCGGACCGCGTCCCGCCACCGGCCACGCCTGGACCGTGTCCTCCCGCTGCTGCCACGCAAAGCCGCCGATACGCGGATCCCGGTCGTCGTAGGCCCGCGGAAGATGCCGCACTGGAAGGTGTCTGGCCAACTCTTCCAGCACCGAGGGGACACCCGAGGGTGGTTCGTCCTCCTCCGCTGAAGCCAACGTACGGAACGGACGCGGACCCACACCACACAAGTCGCCACCAGCGACCACACGCACCGCCCTGGCCAGCGCGGACACCGCATGCGCCACGGGCATCCGACCAGCATCATCGATGATGACCACGTCAAAGACCAGATGGGTGGGCACCATGGAGGCCAACGTCAACGGGCTCATCACCCAGATCGGGGCGACGGCGGCCACCAATTCACCCGTCTCCGCGAGCAAGGTCCGGGTCGGCCGTGGTGGTTTGACCGACCGTGCCGCTTCGCGCAACGCAGCCACCTGGTCACCACGAGTCGTGATCTCCACTCGCGCGTGGGCCTGGGCGCGGGCCGCTACCTGACGGGCGCGGCGCTGCAACAGGCTGTGATCGGCACGGACATAGCGATCAACAAGGTCACGCAGCGCCCCGCCGTCATGCGACCGGTACGTCGTATCGTCCTCAGCGACGACCTCCAGGATCGAACGCCACCAGACGAACTCGACTTCAGCGGGGACCTGATCGGCAGGCACTCTGCGGGCGGCAAGATCGTCGAGAAGTTCGCCCAGCCCTCGGCCGGTCAATGCGTCCAATCTGTCCCGGACTTTGGGCAGCACCCCGGCACGACGCGGCGACGCCGCCAACAACGCCAGCCGTTCTCGCGTCGCGTCCAATCCTCGATCCAGCAGGCTAGCGCCGTCCCGAGTCCCGGCGAGCACCTCATCGAGCCACCGCAGGTCATAGTGCAAAGCTGCCCACCGTGCCGCGGCAGCGTCGTACCCTCGCGGCAGGCGCGGCTCAGCATCCGCTCCTGCCAAGCTCACCCAGTCTTCACGTTGCCGCTCAGCTTCACACAACGCCTCATACAACGAGTCGACCTGCGCGTGCGGCAACAGCAGCGACCGAGCGGTCTTTTTGGCTCCGTTGCGGGACCACCACCGTGCCCCGGAAATCGAACTCGGATCGGTCGCCGCAATCAACGGACGCAACGGTTGGGCGAAGACCGACTCCCGGAAGGTGCCCAACGTTTCACGGACCGCTTCACATAAGACGAAAGCTGTCTCCCAATCCGACGCCGAATGCGCCGCTGGTAACCCAGCGTCGGCAAGAGCGGCGTCCAAAGCGCGCTGATCTGCTGACAACCGCCCGCCAGAAAGCTCTCTGACCAGTTCCAGCGCCCGACGTACGTCGGTATCCGTGTGCAGGCTGGCGCCCCACCACGGGTCTTCATCGTCAGCATGAGATCCCCGGCTGGAGGACGCGGTCTCCACGGTGAGGCGAGATCGGCCGTGATCAACCAGCCAGGCACCGGCTTGGGCCAGCGAGCTGAGCTCCGCGCCGACCCGAGCTACTTCCACATGGGTCAGCCCGGTCAACGCCTCCCGGGTGAGACGCACCTGTGACGTCGGAACGACCTCTCGGGCCGCCAAAGCCGCCAAAGCTGTCTGGGCCTCGACGATGGTCACGCCCCACGGATCCCGCCGAATGTGCATGCTCTCCACATGCGTCGACAGCAGTTCCCGCAGGTCGCTCAAGTGCCGCTCAGCGACGTGACCGCCAGAGCCACTAAACGGGGCAGGCCAGCCGAAAGCATCGGCGCCCATCCGTTGGTTCGTTGGTCGCGCACACGAGTCGACGCGACCCGCCGAGGAAGGCGCTGTCGTTGAGTCACCTGCACTGCTGGAGATCTCTGCGGCAGCTACTGGTGCGGGATCGGGGGCTGCGTGCAGGGCCTCCGTGTCCGGTGAGGGCGGGTCGATGCGGGCCAGGATGTCCCCAGGGAGGGTGTGCCGCAGCTCGTGTGGGTCCCGGGCATCCAGGACCAGATCGGACAATCCGGCTCGTTCGAGGTGGCCGATCAGATCGCCGAGTTGACGGGAATTCTCACTGATCACCAAGACCCGCTGGTCCGACCCGACGAGAGCAGCTGCGATGTTGACCAAAGTCTGCGTCAACCCGGTGCCGCTGGCTGCGTCGATGAGGACGTGGCGGCCGCTGCGAGCGACGTCGATGACATCGGCCTGTGCCGGGTCCGCATCGACGACGAGAACTTCACGGGCCAGGTCGGGTTCACCACGGCGGCGCGAACTCTCGGATAGACCGCCATCACCATCAGCACGCAACGCCTGCGCGGCAGCGGGATCTCCGGCTAAGGCTGCGATGACATCGTTACCGCTCAGCCGGTCCGCGAACGCCGCCAGGTCAGCGACCATCGACATTTTACTCATCGGGAAAGTCGACAAAACCCGCCGGTCAGAGATGGTGAACTCAGGGACGTGCAGCAGCAGCCGCCGCATTTCTCGATACACCGGCAGCGGGTCGAATCGTCCGGTGGAGTGGGC
This sequence comes from Austwickia sp. TVS 96-490-7B, assembly GCF_019331795.1. Lineage (GTDB taxonomy): Bacteria > Actinomycetota > Actinomycetes > Actinomycetales > Dermatophilaceae > Austwickia. Next base: position 100,221 of record NZ_JAHPZL010000007.1, on the reverse strand, counting down.
CAGATCGGCCAGGGCGTCCCCGTCAAGGCGGATCCCCTGCTCCGAGACGAGGTAATGCAGCAGGACCGGGTTGATCTCCACTCGTTCCTGCAGTTGCAACTCCAGATCAGTCTCGGCAGCGTCCACCGCGTGCAGACGCACCGTGCGCAACATGATCGGGGCTTGCGGACGGCGCCGCGCACCGGGGATCTCCCAGGTGGCCATACCTACACAGACGTGCGCCGTGTCTAGGCCGTGGTCCTCATGCAGTTCGAGGGCTTTCGCGCGGATCCGATGCGCCGTAGCTAAGGCCTCCCGGAATGCTGCCGCCTCCCGGACCAGATGTGACAGGCGCACTCGCGTGCCAGCCATCAGCATGGACGCCCCCGTGGGGTGGGCGTTGGTCAGGTCGAGGGTCCCATCAGGGGTGTCTCGGTACCACAGCAGGGCGTTGGGGCCTCCGGCATGGGCGAGTTCTCCTCGCCAGCGACGCAGGGCCGCACCGACTCGTTCGCTGCGTGACAACGTGGCGCCTGGTTCATAACCCAGATCGTCATGCGGTTCGAGGATGGCGGTACGTCGGGCGCTGCGGGTCGGGTAGCGCTGCGCGATAGGTCGGGTGGGAATCTCCGGGCGGATCGGCGTGGACGTCGAGGTGGCGTCCAGAGCTGGGGGGACCGCCGGGGAGGACGACGTCTCTGTGGGGTACGGCGACGTTGAGACCGGCGACGCCGCCGCGTCGTGCTGCGGTATCGGATCGGGAACGACAGTCAGTGTTGCTGACGTGGATGGACTTCCCTCCTGGTCAGTGACGACCGGCGGGTCAGTGCTGGCGCAAGGACCAGACGTGACGGAGGGTTCAGTGGGTTCGATGACGCGGCTCAGGTCGGCCGCGAGGGGAGACGCGGTGCTGATGGGAGCGCTGTCTTTCTCCCCGTCGTCACTGGTCAAATGACCCGTGCGGCTCTGGTCGCAGGTCGAAAGATCTGCTGCGACCGGAGTGTCTGACATGGACTCGCAGGGGGCATTCGGCGAGGGCGACCGGGGCGTCGTCGGGCTGGGCGGCTTCGCCGTACCGATGTCGGCGGGCGTGGCCGTCGTAGGGAAAGTGATCGGAGAACTGGGGGTGGGGCTGTCCTGCAGTGGAAGCACAGCGGTGAACTGCTCTTCCGGCTTCTCGGAAGTCTTGGGGGACAGCGTATCCGGCGGGACCACCGTGACGCACGGGGATGATGACAGTCCGTCAGGCTCGGCCAAACCGGACGGATCAGCAGTCGGAAGGGGGGCATCAACAGCGGTGTTTGGCACGTCGGATTGATCCGTGTCGGGCCGGATCGAATCATCGACCGCGCCGGGCTCGGCGACGTCAGGCACCACATCGCCAGTGATCACCGGGGCAGTGTCCTCGTCATGGCGACGCGGCGTCGGCCCCGAGGAGCGGTTGCCACGCGACGTCGTCCGGCGGCGCGCAGTATCACTTCCGCGCCCTGAAGGAGGCTGGGGAGGAGTCGGCGTCACTCCCACAGGCTACGTGCCGCGGCGACCGAAGAGCCGTAAGGGCGACCGGAGTCGGCGGGTCGTCCAGTACGACGTCATCGCAGGTGACCGGTGGACCACACCAGGCGACCCGAGAGGAGCCCTCGAGCGACGACCCAGCGTCCGCCGTACGACCTGTGAGCACTCCCCCGCGAACCGTGACCAGGCACCCCACTGTCCATGAGAGGATGTCGACGTGCCCGCGCTACGTGGGTCACGCCCTCGTAGCTCAGGGGATAGAGCACCGCTCTCCTAAAGCGGGTGTCGCGCGTTCGAATCGCGCCGGGGGCACCGAACATCACCGCAGCTCACGGCCACTTTTGGTCAGCGGTCGACGCCGACCCGAGGGCCCCGACCGGACCGTGGCGGCACGTTTGTGACACCCACGCATCGAGCGCACACCCAACCGGGTCGAGGCCATCGAGCAACAACCCGGCGTAGATGTCGAGCGTCATCGCCGCCGACGCGTGGCCGAGCATCTGCTGAACGACCTTGACGTTCGCGCCGACCGGCTCAGCACAGCCCGCATCCTGGGGCGCGACGACGTGTACCTCTAGCCCGACACAGCTCAGGACCGACAGTCCCTGACCGCCGCACAATCCGAACTGGTCACCCTCTACCCCAACCGCGGCGCCGTCCCCCACGACATGTGGTTCTCCCTGGCCCGCAACGCCCGAGAGTCGATCGACGTCCTCGCCTTCGCCGCCAGCTTCCACCTGCGCCGAATCACCGGCCACCACCGTGACCCTGTCAGATGATGCTGCCTTCCCACGACACCGGCGAGAGGTTCACCGGCACGATCGGAAGAATGAAGCAGTTGTCGAAGATGGGTCATCGACATACCCCTGGACAGCCCTGACTCGCGGGACCGGCAACTAAGAAAAGCTGGCTAACACCCGATTACAAGCGGGCCTCCTTCTGGCTGCCCGCTTCGCGATAAGCAAACCTGCGAGGAAAAAAGAGCACCGCCGCAACTCCAAGCGCAAGCGCCAATGTAGAGGCTGCACACATCGTCATACCCACCCCGAAAACACTCATCACGAGGGGGACGCCGAGGTAACCCACAGGCCCAACCCCTTCACTCATCACATATTCCAATGAAAAAACGGCTGGTATGAGCACTTCCGGGACTTCACGCTGAACCCGGGTGGCCCAATGCACGCCGCCGACGCTCAGTCCAACTCCAGACACGGCAGACATGAGCGTGACACTCCATAAAGGCGCCGAAGTTGCGACCATCAGAACGAGCAATAGAAGCGGCAACAGGGAGGTGATACAGACCCTCCCTGTGCTGGCTTTATACATCACAGCGACTAGGCCCCCAATAACAACCCCTCCAGAAACGAAAGCCTGCATAACTCCCCACGCCCACAGGGAGTCATAGTTCTGACGGAGTAACACCGGAATCCCCACGAGGTAGCAGGACCAACCCAGTACGTGCCAGATCGCAGAGTAGAAAATAACCACCAGCATTCCCGGGCATCTCCTGAGGTATCCCCAACTAGACGAGAAGGGATTCCCAACTTCCCCGCTCAAACCATCGGCTCTCCTACCACTCGGCAGTTGCGTTTGACACAACATCCCCAGGAACATCAAGGCTGCCACTCCAAACCAAGCCGCCGACCGGCCCCCATCACCCGACGCCGTCACTGGCACAGCGATTAGTGGGCCCGCGACGCCAGCTAAACCAAATACAGTCGATTTGACCCCATTCGCCTCTTGCAGCTTCCCTTCCGGCACAATGCTGGGCAAGTACGACCCAATCGCGCCATACAACATGGCTGCCACCAGCTCAAGACAGAAGGTCACAAGTACATAAACGAAGTAACTAACTCCCCTCGTTAGTTCCAGGAGACCTACCGTCAGGCATCCTCCCACCCACACAACGCAAGATGCTTGGAAAAGCGCCCGCTGATCGAACCGACGCAGTACTGCAGGGCTGGCTATGGCACCCAATATGGCGGGCAGTGCTCCGATGCCGAGCACCACCCCTAACTCACCAGGGCCACCCCCCTGACTTACCACTGACACTGCCAGCAAAGCAGGAAGCCCCGAAATGGCAATCGTGTATACACCACGAGAAACGAGAAAGAGCCGAAAATTCCTATCCATGAGAACCGAATTGCGCAACTTCATGAGTATCCCACCTCGCCTGAGCAAACATGCGTTCCACTTGTCCATTCAGCGCTGCCGCCAACGAACGACACTGGCTGTCGAGTTCGACGAATACCAAGCCATGCGGCCCTCCTCGGGCAGCGTATAACCCATACCTAGACGGTGGCGACGCCGGATTTACCCATATGTCATTCTTAGACCCACCCTCATGCACTCCGAGCTGCTCTGCCCAAATCATCTTATCCAGGAGCACGCGGACGTACCCAGGATCAACTAGCCCATTATCTCCTCCATGCGACACAAAGGGCACACCCCTGGCTCGCAACTCATCAGCAATGAGAGCCCACCAGTACCGATTGACCTGGACGGTGCCAGGACGCCACGCTCTTAGTAGCCCGGCGGGGACCACGGGGCGACCTATCGCAGCCCCCCAACAAGTTCAACTCCCGAAGTCTCACAACGCCAAACAGCGCCAGCCCAACTGTCTCGCCGCCGCACTCCGTGGTAACTACTAGGCTCTTCGTGAGCGCGGCTCGAAAACGGCTGAATAAGTGCAGGCCCTAAGGAACAACAGAGTGCTCTCCCATTCGCGGAAAGGCCACGCTCTGGAACAGATATTCCGCCTCCGGCGCGCTCACGTCCGTACCCGATCGGAAACGTAACGACAGCCCATTCGCTCGCATGACTTGCACAGGACGGATCCCTCGGTCACCGCTACGCCCTTAGCTGGAAATACCTCAAGCCCTGCCTAGACACCCCGGCATCGAAGCACGGACGGTTGCTCCTTGTACAACTCATCTTCCGCTTCGACGAAAACATCCTCGTCAATTGCCACTCCTATGGCACCCCGACATCGCGGTCTGCCGTTCTCCACCTACGCCTAAGTACTGGCGGGCGCCACTTCTCGCACTACCTGCAGGGATTCGAGCAGACTTGTGACACTGCAGGAACCTCCGAAGCTCCACTACAAAGAACCTCTTCATGATCAAGAGCCTGCTCCAGCGGATGACCGCTCCGCCAAAAAATTCGAAGCTGACCCTGGTTGGACGGATCAGGACGGCGCCTCATCACATACAAGGGCCCACTGGACTTAGACCTTCTATGCAGGCATGCATCAAGTGCCCCCAAAATCGCTTCACGAACTCCAGCGCGCACCCGTCGACATCGAGGCAGGCAACAACCACCCATCATCAACACGCCGTAAGTTCCCGACATCACCTTTTCTACTGAACTGCCGAGCCATTAGCTTAGGGCGTTATTCACGAGCGATTAGAAGTCGGACGACCCGTCCGTTGCAAGGGCCTGTGACCTGCAGGTTTCCTGACTCTCCTCAAGGGGGTGAAACCCTCGTGAATAACGCCCTTACATCCCAGCGATTCCTCCCGGAGCGAAACGCCCGAAAAGCGCCAACAACAAGAGAATGAGTACAGCTGGCGCAAGAGCCGCTGCCCACACAGCATAAATGTCATACCCAAACGAATCGACAGTCCAACCGAACACAGGATCCAGCAACAAGAACATCGCCTCGTCAACCATGGCCAATGACGACAAGGCCGTCGCCCGCCACCGGCTAGGAATACTCCTATTAATCACCGGAGAAGCTACAGTATAGAACCCGGCACTACAGCAGGTGATTATGAAGTAGAAAACAGACCCTACCGGCCATGACCCTGCCCCGGGCGCTACGCCGAAAGTAGAGAGTCCCCCGAGCGCCGACCACACCAAAACACTTCGCTCGCTGAACCGATTTACGAGCAGGGGAGCGACGCGTGACCCGCAGTACCCCCCAAGGCTACCTACAGCCAGCGCCAAACCAAGGGCGCTCGACTCCGCTCCAAGGGATTGAAGGAAGGGCGCCACATAAACAGAAAAGTTGCTAACCCCCACAGTTAGGAGACTGCTAGCTAGGCACATTCCACCAAATGCTCGAAGATATCTTCCCCTCTTCAACTCCCCCCACACGCGACCGCGCGCTGACCCCGAGCCGTCCCCCTCCCCTTTTGCTGCCACGGCGGGATCTTTCACAGCGGACAGAAGAAGGAGGCCAACGAAGCAGAGCGCAATCGAAACAATCAAGGGAAGAATATCCAGCAAACCGAACAATGGAGGTGCAACAAGTTTGGCTGCAAAACTCGCCAGGTAGGAGTTCGAACGATATTGAGAGGTAACCTTAAGGAAAGAACCCTCTTCCCCGGAAGATTCTAGACAATTGTATATCAGAGCAGTGTCAGCACCAGAAATGAGCGCCGCACCGACGCAGAAGATGAGCTCTGCCCCCAGAGCATGAAGGAGCTCGGTCGAGCCGATTAGCGCCAGTATGCCCAGGCCCGACACGCTAACTCCGCACAGAAGGGACCTCCGCAATCCGTAGCGGTCGCCCATCCATCCGGCTGGCACCTCCGCAAGGACCGTAACGAGTGATCCGAACGAATTCACCAACGCGATTTCAAAGAAGCTGAATCCCCGCCCCTGTAGAAACAACACGAAAATTACAGGAAGCAGTGAGGCTGATGACACAACTTTGAAAGCGACAAGAAGCTTGACCGATCGGTTCATGCCGCTAGATGAAGACAACCCTCTAGCGATCCATCGCATGCCTACAGGAGGCATCGGGGATCCGCTTCACCAATCAGCTCGCCAGTCGCATGCAGGACGACCGCTGCACACCCTCCGTTGCAAGCTTCAAGCAACCCGCACCCGTGACACTTGTCTGCCTTGGTCATAGCGGTGCGCAAGTGCGCAGCCACCTTAGAACCATTCCAGACATCACTCCAGCCCGATTCAAAGACATTCCCCAAACGGGTTTCTGGAGCGGTCAAGACGGCGCATGCGTAAGCGTCCCCTGAAGGGTGGATCTCCATCCGCGTCTTCCCTGCGTCACATCCGAAATAAAGCTTCTGGTAAGCGGTTAGGTCTTTGATCTCAGAAATCTCGGGGTACGCCGTATACGTCAGGCAACCCTCTGGCCGGAAGGTAAAGCAGTAACCTCGCTGATCGATGTACTCCCGCAGAGACTCAGCGACGTTACGAAACTCCCGAAAGGAGTCATGGTGAACTAGGTCAAATCTATATGCGATGGAAAGAGCCTCGCATTCACTCTTATCGCAGAAGTCAGCGAGATCACGAAGCTGAGCGGAACTCTGTCCGCTATATACAGCATTAATGCGCGACTTTCGCCCCCCTGCGAGCAGCCGAGAAATAAGGCTTGTCGTGCGTTTAATCCTGAAGTTCCTCCCCATATACCGGACATTGAAATCATCCAAGGACTGCAGGGAAAAACATGGCACAAGATTGCCGCACGAGATTACCGCCTCCTCAAGCTCCTTACTCCATGACTGCCCATTGGAGGTGAGTCCCATCTTTGGGAAAAGCCCATTCAATCCGTCCAGGAGTGGAACAATCTCTCCGTACTGCATGGGCTCACCGCCCAGGACACTGAGAGAGTAAGTCCCTGCCGCTGCTAGCGACTCAAGCGTTAGCAGCCACGTGGCAGCGGAAACCTCCGAGCGTTTAGAACCCTGCGACATTGGCTCAGCAGCGAAGCAGAAATCACAAGACAACTGACAGCGAAGAGTAGGATAGATGGAAACCTCGGCGGGAGCACAAAGATAGCCAGGAGGCAGATCGAGCCACAGCCGACTCACGTCAATGTCCCCCAATGGCACGGATGGCAATGGCGCACCGTGAGTGGATTGGTCGACAATGAATCCAGACTGCTCATAAGCCTCGAGGTCTGGCTGGAAGTGGACACCGAAATTGCCTAACATGAGGGATTCGGCCTGGTCGGGCCAGACTCCCTCACGAACTAACGACAAGAAGATATAGTCCCATTTAGAAATTTCGAAGATTTCATTATTGGACTTTCGAATCAATAGTCCGCCAAAGTATTCCTGTCGGAACGCGAAGTCATCCGCCGCAAAAGTGAACATTATTATTCCTGTCCCGATCGAATCGGTAAGGTCCTGCGCGCTGCAACTGGAGCAGATCAAACCCGGCATCGGAGCACGGTGACGACGCCTGCATAAAGAAGGCGCCGTCACCGGCCCCCGACGGGCGGCAGATCGGATTAGCAGTTCCACTCCGCTGAGCGATCCGCTTACTACTCCTTCAAGGACGCACCGTTGCTGTCTCTAGACAGCTCACTTCCAGCCATCTCTTAGTTATGGACGAGTTGAAGAGCACGCCCCCAGCCAGCAGTGATGCGGCATGGTTGCTCGTGTTCGTCACCTGAGAAGTAACCTTCATGAATCCCGCCCCCTTCCACCCTGCAGAGAGCAGCGCGGCCCGATGTAGCGCCACCAATAGCAGAGCCTAGGGCTGCTTGGTCATTGCTGCCCGCAGTTTTACGAAGGTTGCCAGGAGACGCCGTCACTTGTGCGGAAGGTGGCGTGTCGACCGTACGGGTGTGTGGTGGGAAGACCATGGCCTCAAGCGAATGGCGGCAGATGGGCCGCCGTCGCTGCCTGAAGCACGCGCTGCCAAATCTGTCTGGCTCCAAGACAGGAGCGAACGACGTCACCGAACGGTCGAGTTCTGCCTCCCCTCGCCACCGCGACCAGTTACCGCTCCTACGAGCTAACCGTCAGGCACCCCACAAACTCTGGCCCACTCTGAACAGCTCTCCCCTCCTCTCCCCTCGCGCCACCCGCTCCTCTTCACCACATCTGCGCAGAGCCTCCCGCCGAGCTCTCGTGCGCACGGTGCCTGACAGGCCCTGAGAGCGGATGTCAGGTACGGTCGAGACGTGGCCCGCATCGACCACATCGACGACCCCAACGCCCCCGCGATCAACAGCGTCGTCCCCTCCGTTGTCGCGATCGTTCGCGACGATGAGGGGCGCATCCTCCTAATCCACAAGACCGACAACAAGAAGTGGGCACTCCCCGGCGCCGACCAAGAACCCGGCGAGTCGATCACCCAGACCGTCGTCCGCGAGGTCAAGGAAGAGACGGGCTACGACATCGACGTCGAAACCTCCACCGGCACTTACACCAACCCACACCACGTCATGGCCTACGACAACGGCGAGGTGCGCCAGCAGTTCTCGCCCGCCTTCCGCGCCAGGCACATTGGCGGCAGTCGTGCCACCAGCGACGATGCCCTAGCAGACGGCGGGCCATTCCTCCGGTAGCCCCAATCGCCTCTTCGCCTTCGCTGACGACGCCAGTAGGAACGACGTAGATCGCGTGACGGCCTCATACGCCGGATCACGTCCTCGTAGCGACTGAGCATCTCGACGATGCGTCGCGAGTCCAACACAGCCGTGCAGTCTGGGTCGGTCGCCAAGTCCACCATCGTCAACGCGTCCAGTTCCACCTGCTCCGGTAGGGCAAAGCAGTTCAAGTCGTCGATCAACCCCCGCTGCTCGGCCTCGAACCCCGCACCCGTATGCCAGGCAACCAGGCGCACGATTTCATCGTCGATGCCCAAGCGTTGGAGGTGCCGCGCCCCGTCGAGCGGATGGAACCCCATCTCCCGGATCGCAGAATGTCCAACACCCGTTACGCGGCAAAAAGCAGCGTCGACGACTCGCCTCCTTCTTATCTACCCCTACCTTTATTGCAGTGTCATATGTGTAAATTTCATGTATCTCCAGGGGTGGACCCTAGAGGGGCAATACCCATGTAGGTAGTGCGGCCCAATGCAGACCTATCATGGGTCGCGAATGGGTCAATTATTGCCTGCACGGTCATCGTCATCGTCATCGTACTGCAGATTCCGCTATCTAAGGGCGCGAGGATACTGGTGAAGGGGAAATCCTATTCGCGTGGAGCCTCGCAGGGTGCATTGATGGCGCCGTCTCCAGTCCAGCGGGGTTGGCTCGTTGATGATTTAGGGTTATCCAGCTGAGCATGTTGGGGTATAATTTTAGTGGTAACCTTAGGGCGTTATTCACGAGGCGTTAGCGACCCACCCCCTACACTCCGGGAAACAATCGATACACACCTGTCGCCATACACATATATAAAAACATCGGCCGCTTTGAGATCATTGG
>NZ_JAHPZL010000007.1:24888-90496 GCF_019331795.1 Austwickia sp. TVS 96-490-7B | reverse complement strand
GCCACTGGCTATCGAGGCAGACTCACAGAACTCCCCGATATCATTGCCGTCATTACCCGACTCGAGCTCTATCGACTTGGCTGGTAGCCAAGAATGACCTGGAAATGCCTCGTGAATAACGCCCTTACCTTCCCTACGGCTAACATCTAGCCTTCTACAACGGAACGGTGACCGGGATGCGCGGCAGTCATAGGGCCTTCATGTCGTCTTTTGGTCGCTCGCTGGCAAGACTGCATCCCTTATGCTCATTAGATGACGTTGATTGGGGCATTTCAGTTCGCTCACGCGTGGACTCGCCTCGCGCCCTGTTTAGCTTCTGTCTACCCAGTCAGGAGATGTCGGGTAAAGATTTCCCTGGCCGGGTAGCGAATTATCTCATTTCCCGGCGGGAGAATGGGGTCATTTGGGACTTCGACGAGTCGGGTTCTCGCAAAAATGGGTTCCGAGACATGGGGTCCCATGTAGAGAAGCTCAAGAGCGTGCAGTTAATGCACTTAGATCTCCAAGAGAATATGCCGTCTTGCCCTGATCAGGGAACGGTAACCGTCTGCCGTGTTGGGAGAGAACTCCATCCCGGAGCCTTTAGGGCGATGCATGACGTTCAATCTGAGAACTTTGGGGTAGGGGCGCTTGGCAAGGAGGAGCGTTGCTATGTTCTGGAACCAACCCTATTCCGGTCAGGCAAACAGTGTGCGGTGGTCGTCTTCTTTGATGGCGTGCCTGTAGCGTCGGGGGTCATGTGGGTGGAGGGGCAGTCGGCTTGCCTTTTTTGGATTTTTTGCAAAGAGGACTTCAGGGGAATGGGGTTTGGAGGTCAAGTCGTTCGTGAGCTATGCCGATGGGCCGCGACTCGGGGGTGTCATGAGGTGTTGTTGCAGTCAACAAAGGACGGGAAGAAGCTGTATACGGGCTTAGGCTTTCGATATGATGGAAAGCTAAGCCGATGGATGATGCGGGGAGCTGGACTTCTGTAACACGGATAGATCTCATCGGAGACCAGCAATAAGGCCCAAAACAACCCAGCACAACCGGAACAGCATGAGCGGGAGACAGCAACGTTCCCGCAGGCCAAGCTCGCACCGAGGCGTCACCTAGAGCCCATAGGCCCTTGGGCAAATCAATAAATAAAAACAAAGATGCAGCCAGCTTTTCCTCACTTATTATCTGCATGACCGATGCCGCGCTGAGGTTCGTTCGAACGCCCAAACGGCACCGACGGTGCCTCTAGCGCGGCTTGCATCACATGGTGCATTTGCTCCAAATCATCAGACGCTGCCTGCCCCGATGGGATCTGGTTTCCCATCCTAAAAAGTCGATCACATTAAAGCGGATAGATGCAATGATGTTTTCTCACTCGTGGCCGTCGTTGGTGGTGGGGATCACGAGTGTGGCGGTGACGATGTGTCCGATTCCCCAGGGGCACAGGGTGTTGCGGTGTAGAGCTTTGAAGGCGGAGTTGATCAGAGCGTTGGCACGTTCGCTGGGGGCAGGCCGGGGATTTCACGGCTCAGCCCAGATGAAACCTCCAGCTAACCAGGCGAAAGATACGGCATTCAAGCGTTCTGCGTCATGCTCCCCGTCAGTACGAGACTCCACGAGGCGCCCCGATGGTACTCCGTAAGCAGGTGTCTCGCGTTCGAATCGCGCCGGGTGCACCACCTGGACCTGCAATTCATCAACTGATGTCAGCTCATCAGGACGGCTCTGTACGGTCAGTTTCCTGAGGCAGGAGTGTTAGCTAGGTCCGATGCATCTTTAAAAGTGACATACTTGCTAAAGACAAAATTAATCGGCGTCGCTAATCCAATAGAAATGATCTGAGACCAGTATTCACGCGACCGGAACCCAGAGCGTTCATTAAAGAATTCGCTGGGAAGATAAAAAGCTGATCCGGGATGAGTCATGGCCCACTGTGCCAAGAGGCCAAACAGCATTCCCGCCGTCCCCGACAGCAGGAAAAGCACGAACCCCCGCACCCACTTCGGCTTTGAATCCTTAAAAGTGAAAGCTCGATTTAATTGATAGTTCCAGATATTAGCAATAACGAATGAGGAAATCCATACGAAGTTTCGATAGCGCACCGCGTAAGGCTGATCTGATATGCTGAAAATCACGTCACCCGCGTGTGCCGTGCCCCCGTTCAGACGGTGAAGAACAATGCTTATCGCCAGGTTTGCCAGGACGCCAGAGGCGCCGACAATACCGAACATCACCAGCTGAATTAAACTCCGAGACAGTGATTTCGCTGCAACACTTTCCGTACCGGTGGTAACTCTTTGCTGCAACATAACGCACCTTAAGCAAGCAGTGAATAAAAATAGCTCATGCAGTGCGTGACTAGATCAAACCGATCTGCGCATGTGACCTCACCTTTACAGCGGGCCCATGAGAAGACTACCGATTCTTGACACCCCAAAGGCAGTTACCCCTGGATAGCAGCACTCTGGCCTGAAGTTATCGTACAGCTGAAACATTGTCAAGATGATCTATATGAGGACTCATGGGATCACCTGACCGTAATGCTGGCACCTTTTCGGCGATTACATGGACCGCAGAGAATCTGCAGATTCTCTGCGGCATTTGATCCGCCCATCGACACCGGGATGACATGGTCATACTGAAGCTCAAAAGTCGCACCGCAGCGACGGCAAGCACCTCCGTCTCTTATCCACACTAACTGTTTCACATCATCGGGCACAGCCGTGCGTAACCGAGGAGAGCGTTGAGCCGATCCCATGGCGACAATTTGTTTGGCATGATCAATGCGTTGCGCTTGGCGCTGCTGTCGCGTCACGATCAAGGCATAGACCTCAGAAGCACTCAAGTCCTCATTCTCAGAATAGAACTGATCTTGGAACCACCAATAGGTGCGATTTTTTACTCTTGGCAGTCGCACCGGATACTCGGCTTGACGATTCTGATAGTCAACCCACTCTGCTTTTCTCATTTTCTTCAGATGGATAGATGTCCGCACGCCAATCTGCAGCGTCACCTTCACTCGACCCGTCCACATACTTGAGGAATAAAACATCTGGATGTTGTCATGCTTCCTGAGCATTTCGTGTCCTCCCCTATCCAACTATGCCTGAACTACCAGTTCAACGTCCATTCAGTGCGGACCATTTATCTAAAAGCTAGACGGATGGCACACCCGAACCCACACCTATTCAAGTCAAGCACCCGATTTCCCTCCCCGTCTGACACCCACAACTCTCAACACAACCTAGTGGTCTTCATAGCGTCTCGACGCTGACGACTCCCCCGCTGCCTTGAGCAGTCAATCTGCATATCCAACTCCTACGAAGTCACATTAATCACGATGGCCACTGCCCATGAGGTGACCAGCGAGGAAAAAATCAGCACGCTCGACTAAAGGGGACCCGAAGAGGAGATGGTCGTCACAGCGATAGAATCCCTGACACGAGTGACCCCCGGAATAAAAATGGTCAATGATGCGACCAGCCACATGACGATTATTATGAGGATCACATCTTGACGCGAAGCCTTCACGCCACCAGACCATAGCAGGGGATGAGCGCCTCCTTGGGTCGACTGACCAGGTCAGTCCGACAGCGACACGTAACGCTCTTACCGATGTCTAGATACCTTGGCATCTTTGATCTCTTGCCGTTCCCGGCAACACAGTCACGGCACCCGAATCCGATGATCAACCTTGTCGGTTTGATGGTGATTTATCCTTTGTCACGACTTATGTGTGCGTTGTCTTGACGCGGCTTGTAGTCTCGCGGGACATCGAGCAGAGGAGAGCAATGATGCGGTTCGCGGTGATCGGAGCAGGCGGCCTGGGTTGCTATTTCGGGGTAAAACTGGCCGCAGCAGGTCATGAGGTGGTCTTCGTGGCTCGTGGCAACACACTGGCAGCGTTGCGTCGCGATGGGATCCGCGTGGTGGGCTTAGATGACGTCCATGTCCCATCGGTCACAGCAACTCAAGACACATCTGAGGTCGGTCCGGTGGATGCGGTGTTGTTGTGTGTCAAAACGACACATCTGACAGAAATCCTCCCGACGTTACCGCCGTTGCTCGGGCCGAACACTGCGGTCCTCACCACTCAAAACGGCGTGGAGACTCCCACCGTAGTGGCGGAGATCGTCGGTGCGGATCGGGTGATCCCGTGCATCGTCAAGGTATTTACGCAGATCGCTCAGCCAGGAGTGATTGAGCACCGCGGTGGCCCTGGATCGGTGTCTTTCGCTGAGCCGGACGGCGTGGACCGACCTCGGACGCAAGCCCTCCGGGACGCTTTCGAGGGGGCTGGGGTGCCCGTCGACATCCCCGATGACGTGCGGGTCGCGCTCTGGGAAAAAGCCGTATATATCGCTGCGGTCGGGGGTTTGGGCGCCATGTCCGACGCCACAATCGGCACCGTCCGCACCCGATTACGCCACGAGTTGGTCGCGGTGTTCGAGGAGGCCGCCAGCGTCGGTCGCGCTCATGGTGTCCCGCTGAGCGAGGACATCGCAACGCGCCTCCTGGCTTTTACTGATGCGATGCCCCCTGACTCCACCACGTCGATGCAGCGGGATTTAGCCGATGGCCACCCCAGCGAACTGGACGGCCAAGTGGGTGCGATCGTCCGTTTGGGCACGCAGGCCCGGGTGGCAACGCCACGGTATGCACTCATGTACGACGTCTTGTCGTGTCGTTTCGCTGAGTAGCACACCGGATTGAGCTGATCGCTCCAGCCAGAGCCTGGATCACTGTCGACGTACCCAATCGACCTGTCCGCACTGCTGGGGCACGCATGGCACGGCTGCCCCTCAGCGGAGGGTGACGGGTCACTTCGAGGTGCGGCTGGCGTCTTCGATGAGTTTTGCGAAATCACCAGCTGACATCGCCGGTGACACATCGAGTTGTTTGCCGTTGAGGTAGTACGTCGGGGTGCCTTTGAGCTGAGCTTTATCGAAGGCGTAGGTGTCGAGGCTGCGGAAATAGGGGTGGTACTTTTTGGCGGTGAAGCATGTTTTCCACGTGTCGAGCGCAGCTCCGCTGATGCCAGCGTCGGTGGCGGCGGAGATGAGTTGTTCGTCGGTGTAGCCGTCACCTTCATGAGCAGGTTGACGGGCCATGGTTTTTTCGTGGAAGGCTTCAAACCGACCCGCATCGGCAGCGCAACCTGCTGCCCCAGCAGCTTTCATGGAGGAGTCGTTTTTCAGCATTCGGTCCAGGAAGGTCATGACGTAGTAGGTGACGTTGATTTTTCCATTGGATCCGAGTTCGCGGATGGTGCTGCCGAAGTTGTCCTCGGCTTGTTTACAGACGGGGCATTGGTAGTCCTCGAAGACCTGCAATGTAGGGATGCCGTCGTTGAGGGTGCCGTCGTGGGTGGCGATAATCGGTGATTCCGCTCCGGTGACGCTGCGGGGTAACGCGATCTGCGCGGTTCCGGTGGTGGGTGCGACGAGTTGGTCCGGGGTGTCGTCGCGGGTGAGGACCAGGGTGAGTGTGACGCCCAGTGCCACTGCTGCGACGACGGCGACAGCGAGGATGATCTTTAAGGGTGAACGGGACCGTGGTGTCGCCGCCTGGATTTTTGCTTGCCGGTCTTGATCTGACGTGCGTGCCATCGCCCACTCCTCGACGCCGCCACCGCCGCCCTGGTGAGAGCGGCGGTGTTACCGGTTTTTTCCCCGCTGCCCAGCATAGGGAGCGAGGTGTCGCCAGTGGCGGGTTTGTGGGGGCTTGCAGGGGGGGGACGGTCAGATGGTGATGCTCAAGGCAGGGGTGACACCGTCAAGGAGGGACACACTGGCCGTGACGGTGTGGCTCACCGCGTGGCTGCTGCCCATGGTGTCGCCGGGGTAGAGGGTGGCGCCGTCGAAGACATATGACGCGATGCCGGTGAGGATGTCGAAGAGCTCATTGGGGGTGCGGGGGGCGGATTCGATCTGCAGTTCGGCGTGCCCGAATGCGGCAAGTCCGCTGGTGTACGCCGTCCAGGTGGTGGGGAAGCCGGTGGCGTCGACCGGGCTGTGTGCGGCGGGCCGGACCCACACTGGTCGCCACATCTCTCCGGAGAGAGTGTTGTTGGCCAGGCAGTCGAGGGTGAAAGCGACGGACACGTCGGCAGGCATGGTGGTCATGGTTGAGGCCATGAAATACGCGATGGCGTCGTCCATTTGGGCGATGGCCGATCCGATCATGCCATGCACTGAGGCGAGGGCCTGGGTGTGGGCACGGGCAGCTGCCTCGTCTGAGGCTCCGGTGGGTTCAGCAGCCGATCGGGTGCTGATCAGGACGTGGGCGCCGTGCGCTTCCACGGGGGCAGTGCCTCGCTGCCAGAAGAGTGGATGACAGGTAGCTGCAACATCGGGGATGGGGAGAGGTCCATCGCACACTGTGACGATGGTGGTGGAGCCAGGCGCATTGACCTGGAGATAGCCGTCGTGCGTCTGGGTGATCTCACCGTCGACCCGTTCGGTGAGGGCTGCGTACACCTGGTCGAAGGCGGGCGTGGTGGGAAACAGGACCTCCCCGACGAGGTGCGTGGCGGGGGCTGGATGGGAGAAGTCCGGGCCTACCGGTGTCGTCATCACCGGCGTCATCTGTGATTTTTTCTTGCGTCCCCACCCGAACATGGTCGCTCCGTTCTCCCGCCCTGGTTGTCGGCCAGTGCGGGACCATACCGGAGCTGGCAGACCGAACGATCGGTGTCCCTGTCCCTGAGACATGCTCGGGACGAAGGTCCGTGACACAGGTCTCGGCGTGGCGGGTGCCGAAGCACTCTCCGGCACCCACTAAGCTTCCCTTGTGTCGGTTCGCGGCATCAACCACAACATGTTGCGTTTGAGTGATCTT
This sequence comes from Austwickia sp. TVS 96-490-7B, assembly GCF_019331795.1. Lineage (GTDB taxonomy): Bacteria > Actinomycetota > Actinomycetes > Actinomycetales > Dermatophilaceae > Austwickia. The sequence goes on along the minus strand of NZ_JAHPZL010000007.1, from coordinate 83,677 downwards.
TAAACGTGCGTATGTCGGTGAGTGCCACGAGGCAAGAGGGAACCCGGTGAAACTCCGGGACTGCCCCGCAGCGGTGAGAGGGAACGACCGGCGGCATCACGCACTGACCTTGAGGTTGGGAAGCGCCGCCCAGTAGGCCAACCGGTCCATTCCGGCGTGCCCCCGAGTCCGAAGACCTGCCGACGCCCGGAGCCGACACGGCCCCGGCCGATGAGTTCGGGCCTCGCGGGTGGGCCCCGTCGCGGACACGTCTCTTGTCGTGCCCAGGCGCCCCCTGCCCTGCCCCGAGCATCGCTCGCGAGGAGAGGGTATGACGTCCCACCGCACCGTTGTCCTAGATCGACGCACCACGATCAGCAGTCCCCGTCGGAGCGCCGACTCCGTTGCAGCCACCCCCACCGAGGTGCGTAAACGGGACGGACGCATCGTCCCATTCGACCTGACCCGGATCGTCGCCGCAGTCCAGCGCTGCTTCACCGCCACCGGCATCACCGACGCGACAGTGCGGGCCCACCGGATCGCGATCATCGTCGCCGACCAATTGGCGGCCGCCCCCGCCGTACCTTCTGACGGGCAGAATGGCGCTCCACCAGCGCCACCCGACGTGGAATCCGTCCAGGACATCGTTGAAGCGACCCTGATGGCGCAGGGCTACCGAGACGCCGCGAAGGCGTACATCCTCTTCCGGCAGGAGCGGACGCGGGCCCGTGAGCTGGACACGCGACTGATGCGGACCTTCGGGGAGATCACCGATCTGTCTGCTGCCGACTCTGATGGCCAACGGGAAAACGCGAATATCGACGCCGACACCGCGATGGGTGCGATGTTGAAATACGGCTCGGAGGGTGCCAAACATTTCAACCTGCTGCGTGTCTTGGACCCCACCCATGCCCGCGCCCACACCGACGGTGACATCCACATCCATGACCTGGACTTCCTGACCCTCACCACGACGTGCTGTCAGATCGATCTGCGCAAACTTTTTGCTAACGGCGGTTTTTCCACTGGACACGGTGTGCTGCGCACCCCTCGTAGCATCGCCTCATATGCCGCGCTGGCGTGCATCGCGATCCAGTCCAACCAGAACGACCAGCACGGCGGTCAATCCATCCCTGACTTTGATCGGGCCATGGCAGATGGGGTGCGCCTGACCTATGCTCGCGCCTACACCGACAACCTGATCCGGGCGTTGACCGGCCGGTGCGCCGCGGAAAGTCAAGACCGCAGCCGGTGGGAAAGTGTCGTCGCAGCAGTCCAGGAACGCTGGCAGGCCGAAGGCGTACGCCCCCAATGGGAGCCCACCGTCGTACAGAGCGCGATCACCCGGGAGGCTTTGGCGCGGGAGGTCCCCGAGCTATCCGTCCCGGATATCGACGCGGTGGTGACCTTCGCCCACGCCGAAGCTCGCCGGGACACTGAGCGGGCGACATACCAGGCCATGGAAGCGCTCATCCACAACTTGAACACGATGAACTCCCGAGCCGGAGCGCAGACCCCGTTTTCCTCCATCAACTACGGGACTGATACGTCCCCGGAGGCGCGGCTAGTGGTACAGCAGCTGTTGTTGGCTACCGAATCGGGATTGGGCAACGGCGAGACCCCCATCTTCCCGATCCAGATCTTCCGGGTGCAGCGGGGCGTCAATCTCGACGAGGACGACCCGAACCATGACCTGTTCCGGCTGGCCTGCCGGGTGAGCGCACAACGTCTCTTCCCGAATTTCTCTTTCCAGGACGCGCCGTTTAACGCCGAAGGATACGACCCGAATCGCCCGGAGACAGAAATCGCTTATATGGGATGCCGCACTAGGGTGCTGGGCAATATTCACGACCCAAAACAAGCGGTTGTCAATGGCCGGGGCAATCTGTCTTTTACCAGTGTGGATCTCCCCCGGTTGGCGTTGCGCGCCGACGGCGACGTCGACACCTTCTTCGCGCTGCTGGACGAGATGACCGACCTGGTGATCGCTCAACTGCTGGAACGTTTCGAAATCCAACGGCATAAGCGGGTGCGCAATTTCCCGTTCCTGATGGGGCAGGGTGTCTGGTTGGGCAGCGATGGGTTGTCACCGGATGACGAGATTGGTGAGATTCTCAAGCACGGCACCCTGTCGTTGGGGTTCATCGGGCTAGCGGAGACCCTCACGGTGCTGACCGGTCATCATCACGGTCAGGATCCTGCAGCCCAGGAATTGGGCTTGCGGATCGTGCGACATCTGCGCGACCGGATGGACGCAGCAGCAGTGGAGCACCAGTTGAACTTCTCTTTGTTGGCCACCCCGGCAGAGGGGCTGTCAGGACGGTTCGTCCGATTGGATCGGGCGCGATTTGGGACCATTCCCGGTGTCACGGACAAGGCTTACTACACCAACGGTTTCCATGTGCCGGTGGGTTACACACTTCCCGCAGCGACGAAGATCTCGGTGGAAGCGCCCTACCATGCGCTCACCAACGCCGGTCACATTACGTACGTCGAAGTCGACGGGGATCCCACGCGCAACCCGGCCGCCTTCGAGCGGATCGTGCGGCATATGGCGGATAGCGGCATCGGATACGGATCAATTAATCACCCAGTGGATCGGGATCCGATCTGCGGCTATACCGGTGTCATTGATGACACCTGCCCAGGGTGCGGCCGTCAGGACGCCGATCAGGTGCCTTTTGAGAGGATCCGGCGGATCACCGGCTATTTGGTGGGCACATTGGACCGGTTTAATGACGCCAAACGCGCCGAAGTTGAAGACCGCGTCAAACACGGCATTCCCGATGCGGCCCAGTCGTGACCGGTCACCGATCGTGAGGATGCGTATCGCAGGTCGGACCCACGACTCTATTGTCGACGGGCCTGGCCTGCGGTACGTCGTCTTTGCTCAGGGATGCCCGTTGGCGTGCCCTGGCTGTCACAATCCGCAGTCGCAGGACCCGTACGGCGGCGTGTCAGTGCCGGTGTCGGAGATGATCGCGGATTGGCGGTCTAATCCGCTGCTGACTGGGGTGACCCTCAGCGGGGGCGAACCGAGCCGTCAGCCCGTGGCGGCGGCGGCCTTGGCGCGGGCGGCACATGACGACGGGTTGGATGTGTGGTGTTGGTCGGGCTATCGCGTGGAAGCTCTACTGCGGCAGGCCAGCACCGACCCAGACGTGGCGAGTCTGCTCAGCCTGGTCGACGTCCTGGTCGACGGGCCATATGTGCAGAATCGTCGGACGTTGCAGCTGGCCTGGCGGGGTAGTGACAATCAGCGGTTGATCGATCTGCCGTCAACGATCCGTTCTGGGCGGGTGACGTTATATCAGGATGAGTCGATCAGGGCCGATCCCAGCTGAGATCCCGGGCGACGTCGATGAACGCTCGTGCCGTGGGATTGTGCGTTGCCTGCGGGGTCCAGGCAAGACCGACGACGCGACGCAGCGAGGTCACCAGCGGCACCATCGTCAACCCGGGCACCTGCAGCGCGGGATCGTCTGCGGGAAGCACTGCCACTCCGAAGCCGGCACTGACAAGTCCGGCGACGGTGGCTAATTCAGCAGACTCGAATCGGGGACAACTTCGCCGCCCAGCCCGGGCGTCGAGGGCGTCGAGGAGTGCCCGAGTGGTGAACCCGGGTGGGGTCGTCACCAGCGGCTCTCCTGCCACGTCACTCCATCGGGCACGGTGGCGCCCTGCCAGGTGATGACCGTCGGGGACAGCGAGCGCCAATGGTTGACGGCGCACCACCTGCCATCCGCAGCGGGGATCGACGGGCCGTGGTGAGCACAGCACCACATCGCAGTCGTCATGGTCGAGGTGTGCGGCGAGTTCGGTGCCGGTGCCCTGGGTGAGTCGTACGTCGGTGCGGGGGTGGCGAGCGAGGAATGCCCGTAGCAGGCGTGGCGCTAGCCAGGGCCCCAGCGAGTGCATGAATCCGAACCGAACCGTCCCGGTCTCTGGGTCGAGGAGGCGCCGGATCTCGGTTTCTCCTCGGTCGAGTTCTCTGCGGGCAGCGAGGTAATGGTCACGGAGCACCCGGCCGCGAGAGTTGAGGGTGAGTTGGCGACCGTGCCGGTCGAAGAGGTCAGCGCCGAGGTCAGATTCGAGGCGGGAGAGCCGACGGGACAACGTGGATTGGGGGATGCCGAGCAGAGCCGCCGCATCTGTCATGTGTTCGCAGTCAGCGAGAGTGAGGAACCAGGTCAGGTCGTCAGCGAGCACTGCGCCAGAATAGCGAGGTTGACCTGGTTTGATGCAGAAAAAGCATGAAATTACGGTCAGTCATGCATTTCCGCTAAGAAGAAGGACGGGGGACGCTTGCCGGTATGGATGAGTCTCTGGAGCGGGCCGAACTGCCCGATGGCCTTCGCAGAGGGGAGCCCGGTTATGCCCGGGCCGTGGTGGCGCTGCTGGCAGCGGGGCTGGCGTCGTTCAACGCGTTGTATTGCACCCAGGCTTTGATGCCAGCGTTGACCCACGGGTTGGGAGTGGATCCTGCGCAGGCGTCGTTGACGGTGAGCGCGACGACCGGGGTGCTGGCTTTGGCGATCTTGCCGGCTTCAGTGTTCTCCGAGAGATATGGTCGCGGCCGGGTCATCGCAGTGTCAGCGCTGTCAGCGTCCGTGCTGGGGCTGCTGTTGCCTTGGGCGCCTGATCTGACCTGGTTGGTGGCGGGGCGCGCCGTACAAGGTTTGCTGCTTGCCGGAGTGCCCGCAACGGCGATGGCCTGGCTCAGCGAGGAAATCCATGGGGACCACCTCGCACCGGCGATGGGTCAGTACGTCGCCGGCACCACGATCGGTGGCCTGCTGGGCCGGTTGATCCCTTCAGGCGTGTTGGAGTTCGCTTCGTGGCGTTGGGCGTTGGCCGCAACCACCGTGTTTGCGGCGCTGTGTGCAGCAGCGACGATCCTGGTGATGCCAGCGCAACGACGGTTCGTGCCTAAACAGCTCTCTGCCGGTCAAGAGTGGCGGGCTGTTCGACAGCATTGGCGGCATCAGCAGTTGGCGGGACTGTTTCTCGTGGCATTCGTGCTGATGGGGGTGTTTGTCTCGGTGTATGACTTCCTCGGATACCGTCTCGTCTCGTCCTTCGGTCTACGGGAAGCCCAAGTCGGGTCGATCTTCCTGCTCTATCTCTTTGGGACGGCGGCTTCGGCTGTCGCTGGGCGGTTGACGGTGCGACATGGCAGACCCCGAGTCTTGCTGGTCGGGGCAGCAGTGTGTGTCCTGTCACTACCGCTGATCGCAGTGCCATCGCTGTGGGCTGTGGTGGTGGGCACCGCGTTATTCACTACCGGTTTCTTCACCGCCCACGCGGTCGCCTCCGGGTGGGTCGGGGCGTTGGCGGTGCGGGACCGCGCTGAAGCCAGCGGCACCTACTTGGCTTGCTACTACCTGGGCTCGTCTGTCGTGGGATATCTGTCCGGAGTGGTCTTCCACCGGGGTGGCTGGTCGATGCTGGTGCTGTGGCTGACAGCGTTGTCGGCGGTCGCAGTGGGCATGTCTGTGGCGGTGGCTCGGGGCGCTCGGTCAGACACCCCATCGGCGCCGCCCACGCCACCGGCGACCTGCCAGCGTTCGTCCGAGGAGGATGTGCTTTCCTCAAGGACACGATGAGTTCGACCTGCACCACCGACGTGAGACAGGAGTTTGACATGTGTCCGTCGTGGGGCCAGGGTCGAAGAAGGTAATAGTTATGGCGCTCAGACCGCTTCGCGTGCACCGTGGCCAATGGCGGGCACTCGCGAGGGCGGTCTTCGTCGTACAGGGAGGAGATCATGACCGGCCGGGACGCGCCCACGGAGTCCACGCACAATCATCCCCGCAGACCACCACGAGGGCGACCACCGCAGCAACCCTACGACGCCTCTGAAGGACGCACCCGGGCCTGGACGGAAACCCCCGATCCGTCGCCCTATCCACGGCGGGGCACCGGCGGCCCCCATCATCCCGTCGACCCTCATTCCGCCGCGATGCCCCGCGTGCCCGGTGCCCCCCGCACCCAGGCCCACGACGTACCGACAGGGCACCCGCAGACCCAGGCGACCCGTCAGCTCGCCGGAACCTCACGTCGAGCTGCGCCAGCACCGACCGCCCGAGTCCCGGCAGCGACCGCTCCGGTGCCCGCCCCGATGGCGCCCGCACCGACCGGAGCAGCCACCGCAGTGGTGGACACCGCCGCCGAATCCACAAAAGAGGACGACGACAAGCCCTCCCGGATCGGCGTCACCGTCCCGCAACTGTTTGGCGGTGCCTGCGCGGCGATGAGCGCCGCCCTGGTCGCCTCCAAACTGGGCGTGGCTGGCACCCTCATCGGCGCGGCCATCGCCTCGATTGTCTCGACCATCGCCTCCGCGCAATACACCAACATGGCCAACCGGGTGCACCAGTTCCTGCGCTCCTACGGACTGGGCAAGGACAAGGCCAAGGGCGCTGACTCCTCGTCATCCACGCCCCGCACCACAAAAACGCAGGTGCTCTCCCAAGACAAAGACGGCTCGTACGTCGAAGGTCGGGCCACCCGCCGCTTCCAGGTGCCCCGACAGGCCTGGCTCGGTGGGCTGGCGATGTTTGCCATTGCGATGGGCACCATCACGGTGATCGAGTTTGGACTAGGCCACCCGGTGGCCCACTCCGACGAGAAGGGCACCAGCATCAGCAACATCATCGAACGTCCACCAGCGCCACCAGAACCCACTCAGGTGCCGACACAACCCCATCAACCAGTGGCCCCACCGGTGGCGCCGACTACGGGATACCCGGGCGGCCCGACGCCCACCGGCGGCGGGACATTCCTGCCCACTCCGTCACAGAGTGTCACCGGGATCCCCACCACCGGCGTACCGTCTGCTCCCGGGCAGCCAAGCGCACCGGCACGCCCGACCGGTCCCGCCCACCCGTCGATCCCACCCGCCCCTGGCGGCGGCGGTGGCGGGGGCGGCGCTGGCAACGGTGGTGGCCTCGCACCTCCCCCGGATGCTGGTCGCGGCGCCGCACCTCCCGCCGAGATCAGGCCCTGATCGGAGCACAGCCCACTCCTCCCCCACCTCCCGGCGCCCCGCAGACGTATCCCTCGTCCTGCGGGGCGCCGCTCTACACTTCCGGCTGTGGACTTCTTCTCCGCCTACGACCAGGGCTTCGTGCGGGTGGCGGCCGCAACCGTCCCGACCGCCATCGCTGATCCGGCCCGCAATGCCGAAACGATCCTGACGTACGCCGCGGAGCTCTCCGCCCAAGGCGTCGCTCTAGCGGTCTTTCCCGAACTCGGCGTGAGCGGTTATGCCCTTGACGATCTGCTGCTCAACAGCAGTCTCCTCGACGGTGTCCACCACGCTCTGGAACGCCTCGTCCGCGATAGCGCGACTCTGGGGCCGGTGCTCATCGTCGGAGCCCCTCTGCCCTGGCGCAACCGGGTCTACAACTGTGCCGTAGTCATCCACCGTGGTCGCGTCCTGGGGGTAGCCCCCAAGTCATTCCTGCCCAACTACCGGGAATTTTACGAAAAAAGACACTTCGCACCCGGCGACGACATCCGGGGGGACATCACCGTCGCTGGACACCGCGTCCCCTTCGGACCGGATCTGCTTTTCGATGCCGTCGACATTCCCGGGCTGACGGTGCACGTGGAGATCTGCGAGGACATGTGGGTGCCGGTCCCGCCGAGCGCCCGCGCCGCGCTCGCTGGGGCCACAGTCCTGGTCAATCTGTCAGGGTCACCGATCACTGTGGGGCGGGCTCGGGAGCGCCAACGCCTCGCTGAGGCAGCGAGCGCCCGGTGTGTTGCGGCGTACGTGTATGCCGCGGCGGGTCAAGGTGAGTCGAGCACTGACTTGTCGTGGGATGGGCAGACGTTTGTTTTTGAGGCTGGGGATCTGCTGGGTGAGTCGCCGCGTTTCCCGACGGGTCCGCAGTCGAGCGTGGTCGACGTGGACGTGGATCGGTTGGTCGCGGAGCGGCGCCGACAGGGCAGTTTTGATGACAACCGTCGGGCGTTGGAGTCAGTGACGGGGGGTTTTCGCACGGTGGAGTTTGCGGTGAATCCGCCGCGGACGGACATTGGTTTGGCGCGAGTGGTGGATCGGTTCCCGTTCGTCCCAGACGATGCGGAGAAACTAGCGTTGGATTGTTACGAGGCGTATCACATCCAAGTCAGTGCGTTGCGGCAGCGGATGGATGCGATTGGGTCGCCGAAATTGGTGATCGGGGTGTCCGGAGGGCTGGATTCCACCCATGCGTTGATCGTGTGTGCGCGGGCGATGGATCTGGCGGGGCGTCCGCGCAGTGACATCTTGGCGTACACGATGCCGGGGTTTGCGACGTCTGTGGACACTCGTCGGCATGCGGAGGAGTTGTGTCGCGGGCTGGGGGTGTCTTTTGAAGAGATTGACATCCGTCCAGCGGCAACGCAGATGCTCGCTGACCTGGGGCATCCTTATTCCCGCGGGGAGCGGGGTCGGGAGGTGTATGACGTCACCTTTGAGAATGTCCAGGCGGGTTTGCGCTATGACTACTTGTTCCGGTTGGCGAATGCCCGTGGGGGCATCGTCGTCGGGACGGGCGATCTGTCCGAGTTGGCGTTGGGGTGGTGTACGTACGGCGTAGGCGACCAGATGTCCCATTACGGGGTGAATTCGGGGGTGCCGAAGTCATTGATGCAGCACCTGATCCGGTGGGTGATTGCTTCTGGGGAGTTCTCAGATCAGGTCGGTGGGGTGTTGCAGGCGGTGTTGGACACTGAGATCAGCCCGGAGTTGGTTCCGGCGGGACCGGACGGGAAGGTGCAGTCGACACAGGACCTGATTGGGCCGTATGCGTTGCACGATTTTGCGCTTTTCCATGTGTTGCGGCGCGGGTATCCGCCGCACAAGATCGCGTTCTTGGCGTGGCATGCCTGGTCAGATCCGCAGCGGGGTGAGTGGCCAGCGGGATATCCGATGGCGGAGCGGGGTGCTTATGATCTCGCGACGATTCGGCGCTGGTTGACGACATTTGTGCAGCGTTTTGCGACGCAGCAGTTCAAGCGGTCAGCTGTGCCGAATGGCCCGAAGGTGATGGCGGGTGGGTCGTTGTCACCGCGGGGCGACTGGCGGATGCCGTCGGATGCCAATGCCCGATTGTGGGTGGCCGATATTGAGGCGCATGTCCCGCAGGGATGAGCGGGCTATGAGATCGGGAGGGCCTCCACGAGGGTGCTGACCAGTCGTGCTGCGGCGCGGCAGGTGATGCCGTCCACGTCGTACGGCGGGGACACTTCGACGACGTCAACGACGGCGAGTTTGCCGCTTTCGGAGACGCGATGGCAGATCTCCAGGAGGGTCTCCAGGGGGACCCCGAATGCGGCGGGCGCGCTGACGCCAGGGGCGATGGACGCGGGGAGGACGTCGACATCGATGGACAGGTGGACGATGTCGACGTCGCGCACGAACCGGTCGACGAGGTGTTCGATATGGGAGAGGTGCCGTGGGGTGCAGTGCGTGTCGAGCAGGTAGGTCGTCTGGAGTTGATGGGCGGTTTCAAACAGCGCGCGGGTGTTGGAGGTCGGGGACACGCCAAGGACGAGGTAGCGCAGGTCTCGTCCCGCGGCGAGCTCTCGGCGGGCCATCTGCGCGAAGGGGGTCCCAGAGGTGGCGCGGTCTTCGTCACGCAGGTCGAAATGTGCATCGAGGTTGATGACGCCGATGCGGGCGCGTTCGCCTCGGCGGGAACCGTGCAGCCCTAGATAGGTGCCATAGGCGGTTTCATGTCCGCCGCCGAGGACCACGGTGAGGCGGTGGCTGTCGAGGAGTTCAGCGATGACGCGGCCGAGCATTTCTTGGCCGGTTTCCAGGTCGTCATCGATGAGGTGGACTGTCCCGGCGTCGTGCAGGTCCAGTGGGCGTGCGTCGGCGGGGCGTTCGGTGCCGGACATCGGCATCATCATGGGCATGGCCAGGCCAGCTGAGGACATCGCGGTCGCTTCGAGGAGCAAAGAGGAGGACAGCCCTTCCCAGGCTCGGGGCGACATGGAGGACAGCGCGATGGGTGCGAGCGCTGCTCGGATCATGTCGGGGGCTTGGGCGGCGCCGGGGCGGCCGTGGTTGCGGCGTACGCCTTCGTCAGAGGCGAATCCGAGGATGGCGACGTCGCCGCGTTGGATGCTGCCTGGCTCCCAGGGGCGGATGCGTTGATGCCATCTGGCGTGGGCGGAGCTGGCGCCGTCGCAGCGGCCGGTCCACACCCCGTCGGGGGTGGGCTGCCAGCCGGACAGCGGGGGGATCTCGACCACGGGGAGCACCTGGGTGTCGTCCATACCTGGGATCATCTCGTCCTTGATGCCCTACTGGCACATCGACGGCCGTCCTGACGTCTCAGATCTGAGACGGCTTCGTGGTGATCTGCCTGGCAGGTCGGGTGGGAAGGCGATTGCATACGGTCACGGGGGCGGCCCGTCGTCGTACCGGACGGGGCCCCACGACGTGTCGTCTCTTTTCTCAGCAAGGAGCAGTCATGGCCCTTCCCGGTGCCCGTGAGGTCCGCGCGCCGCGCGGTACGCAGTTGTCCGCCAGGTCCTGGCAGACCGAGGCTCCCTTGCGGATGTTGATGAACAATTTGGACCCCGAGGTCGCGGAGCGGCCGGATGACTTGGTGGTGTACGGCGGGACGGGGCGGGCTTGTCGGTCCTGGGAGGCTTTCGACGCGATCGTGGCGACCTTGCGTGACTTGGGGTCGGATGAGACGTTGCTGGTGCAGTCAGGCAAGCCAGTGGGGGTGTTTCGCACCCATGAGTGGGCACCGCGGGTGTTGATCGCTAACTCGAATCTGGTCGGTGACTGGGCGACGTGGGAGGAGTTCCGTCGTCTGGAGGCCGAGGGGTTAATGATGTATGGCCAGATGACGGCCGGGTCGTGGATTTACATCGCCACCCAGGGCATCCTGCAAGGCACCTATGAGACGTTCTATGCGGTGGCACGCAAGTTGTGTGCAGCCGGCCGGTTGTCCGAGCCGAGTTTGGCGGGCACGCTCACCCTGACTGGCGGGTGTGGCGGAATGGGCGGGGCGCAACCATTGGCAGTGACCTTAAACGGGGGGACGGCGCTGGTTGTCGACGTGGACGAGCACCGCTTGCAGCGGCGGGTGGACAAACGGTATCTGCATGAGATCGCTGTGGACATTGATGACGCGGTACGACGGCTGGGTGCGGCGAAAGCTGAACGGCGGGCGTTGTCGGTGGGTGTGGTCGGTAACGCTGCGGAGATTTTCCCGGAGATGGTGCGCCGTCACCGAGCCGGGGAGATCACCGTCGATATCGTCACTGATCAGACCAGCGCGCACGACCCATTGTCGTATCTGCCGCTCGAGGTGCCGGTGGAGCAGTGGGCGCAGGAAGCTGCAGCTGACCCGGTGGGCTTCACCAAGAAAGCCCGTGAGTCAATGGCGGCTCAGGTGCAGGCGATGGTGGAGTTCAGCGATGAGGGCGCTGAAGTCTTCGATTACGGCAATTCGATCCGTGATGAGGCCCGCCATGCCGGGTATGCCCGGGCGTTTGACTTTCCCGGGTTCGTCCCGGCATATATTCGTCCGCTGTTTTGTGAGGGGTTGGGTCCGTTCCGGTGGGCGGCACTCTCTGGTGACCCAGCAGATATCGCCGTCACTGACGCTGCGATCAAAGAATTGTTCCCAGAAAACACCCACCTACATCACTGGCTGGACGCGGCAGCGGAGTACGTCGAATTCGAGGGGCTGCCAGCGCGGATCTGCTGGCTGGGGTACGGCGAACGACACCGGGCTGGAGTGCGTTTCAACGAATTGGTGCGGGACGGCCTGGTCAAAGCCCCCATTGTCATCGGCCGGGACCACTTGGATTCCGGGTCGGTGGCCTCGCCGTACCGGGAAACTGAAGGGATGATCGACGGCTCCGATGCGATCGCTGATTGGCCGTTGCTGAACGCTTTGCTGTCGACGAGTTCGGGCGCGACCTGGGTGTCGATCCATCACGGTGGTGGTGTCGGTATCGGCCGGTCCATCCACGCTGGTCAGGTCGGGGTGGCTGATGGGACGGACCTGGCGGAGCAGAAACTGTCCCGACTGTTACTGAATGACCCCGGCATGGGCGTCATCCGCCATGTCGACGCTGGCTATGAGCGGGCCCGCCAGGTGGCTGCCGAACGTGGGGTCCGTATCCCGATGCAGGAACAGTGATGCCCGACACCGGCCCAGCCGAGCTGATCACCGGCATCGGTGAGTTGTGGACCATCGACGACCAGGTCCATGAGGATCCGACGCTCGGCTATGACGGTGGGGTGCTGGCTGATGCGGCCGTGGTGGTGCAGGGCGGCCGGATTGTCTGGGTCGGCCCAGCCGATCGGGCACCTGCCGCAGACATCTGTTGTGATGTCGGTGGGCGGGCCGTGCTTCCTGGCTGGGTCGATTCGCATTCACATCTGGTGTTCGCCGGGGACCGCGCCAGCGAATTCGCTGCCCGAATGGCTGGCCGGTCATATGCCGCTGGCGGGATCGCAGTGACGACCACTGCGACGCGGGCGGCGAGCGACGATCAGCTTCGGACGCTCATCGCGGGCCGGGTCGCTGACGCCGTCGCTGGCGGCACGACATACCTGGAAACCAAAACCGGCTATGGGTTGTCGGTCCCACAGGAGGCGCGGGCAGCCCGACTCGCCAGGGAGTTCGTCGACGAGGTGACCTTCCTCGGTGCCCACCTCATCCCCAACGAGTACGCCGGGAAGGGCGCCGGGCCGGATCGGTCGGCGTACGTCGACGTGGTCTGCGGACCGATGCTTGATGCGGTGCGCGACGATGTGACCTGGGCTGACGTTTTTTGCGAGGAGGGGGCCTTCACCGTTGAGGAATCCCGACGGATCTTGACGACCTGCCGAGATGCCGGGTTGGGACTTCGGGTACACGGCAACCAGCTCGGCCATTCCGGTGGCGTCGCTTTAGCGATCGACGTAGGTGCCGCGAGCGTAGACCACTGCAACTTCCTGACTGCTGATGACCTGACCGCGCTCGCTGACGTCCGGTCGACGACGGTGGCGACGGTGCTGCCTGCGTGTGACCTATCAACACGTGCCCCATTGGCTCCGGCGCGGGCGTTGCTTGATGCGGGCGCATCTGTGGCGATCGCGTCGAACTGCAACCCGGGCACGAGTTATACGACGTCGATGAATTTCTGTGTGGCCACTGCGGTGTTGCAGATGCGCTTGACTGTCGCTGAGGCGGTGCGGGCGGCGACGTCTGGTGGGGCGCAGGCGGTGCGCCGCGACGACCTGGGCGTGGTGCGGGTGGGGGCACGCGCGGACCTGCATGTCTTGGATGCCCCGTCAGCGACTCACTTGGCGTACCGGCCGGGAATGCCGTTGACCTGGGAAGTGTGGCGTGCGGGGCATCGTGTCGGCGCCCGAGGGCGGACCGAGGCGGTTGCGGCATCTACGATGTGACCTGAACGATCGCGCCGGTGGGAGGGTCACCGTGGAGTATCGAAGTGCCGACCCCGACCTCGACCTCCCCTCGGGGCGGCTCGATGAGTACCTCCTGGAGGTGACGGCCCGGTTCGATCCGGGGCGGGTGGCGGTGCTGGATCGTTCCACGGGCCGGTCCGTCACGTACGGCGATCTTCCTGGCGAGGTGTCGCGCCTCGCAGGGGCATTGCAGCGGTGGGGGATCTCCCCCAGCGATGTGGTGGCGGTGCACCTGCCTAACGGTGTGGAGTATGCCGTGCTGGCGTTGGCCCTGTCCCGGTGTGGGGCGGCCATGACTCCGGTGTCGATCGTCGGGACAGCGGAGGAAATCAGCCGACAGCTCACGGCGACAGCAGCGGTCGCTGTGGTCACTGATGTCCGGGTCGCTGCGGTGGGGGTAGCGGCGGCGGAAGCGGCTGGGTTGGCGTTGTCTCGGGTGGTGATGGTCGGCGATGACCTGTCTGCTGCGGGAGACTGCTCAGCTGAAGTGACGTCGTGGACGTCGTTGGCTGGCGGGGACGGCCCCGATGACGTGGCCGGCGACGTACCCGTTGATCCGGCAGCGGCGGCAGCATGTTTGCCGATGTCTTCGGGCACGACAGGGTTGCCTAAACCGGTGTGGTTGACGCATCGGGCGTTGACGGCGAACGTGGTGCAGTTCGCGTCAGCGTTGGACTGGCCTGCCGAGCAGACCACATTGGCTTTTTTACCGTTCAGCCATGTCTATGCCATGTCGACGGTCTTGTTTGGGGGTCTCGCACGGGGAGACACGATCGTGACGATGCCACGTTTTCACGTGGCTGACGCTGTGGATGTGGTCGAGCAGGAGCAGGTCACGATGGCGTTTATCGTCCCGCCGGTTGCGACTATCTTGGCGGCACATCCATCTGCGGACCCAGACCGGTTGCATTCCTTGCAGTTGGTGATCAGCGGGGCAGCGCCCTTGGATCCGGCAGTGGCCCGTGCCATTGCGGTGCGGTTAGGCGTGGATGTCCTGCAAGGCTATGGGTTGACGGAGATGGCGCCGGTGACTCATGTGATGCGCCCGGGGACCCGGATGCCGCTAGATTCGGTGGGGACCGCTGTCCCAGGTGTGGTGTTCCGCGTGGTTGATCCGGTCAGTGGTGTTGATGTCGACCCGGTCGAGCAGGGACGGACAGCTCCTGGGGAGCTGTGGGTGCGCGGCCCCAACATGATGTCCGGCTATGTGGGCGCGCCAGAAGCCACTGCGGTGATCATCGATGAAGACGGCTGGCTGCACACCGGCGACATGGTCACTGTCGACGCCGCGGGATGCGTGACGATCGTGGCCCGACTGAAGGAACTGCTGAAATGTCACGGATATCAGGTCGCACCAGCTGAATTGGAAGCTTTGCTGCGGGAATATCCCGGGGTTTCGGACGCCGCCGTGGTGGGGGTCCCAGTGGAAGACAGCACCGACGAACGGCCCTACGCGCTGGTCGTGCGAGGCGTGTCTGCGGGTAGCGGCCCCAGCGAAGAAGGCCTACTGCAGTACGTCGCCGATCGTACCGCCCGCTATAAACACCTCGCTGGTGTCACTTTTGTCGATGCAGTGCCGCGTGACCCCTCGGGCAAAATGCGCCGCCGTGATCTGTCCGCATTGGTGCCAGTGACCTCAGTGCCTGCTCGCTGACACACTCCACCATTCACGAAAAGCGGTGTTGTCGCTGCTGGCATGCTGAATCAGCGAGGTCGAGCACTCACTCAAAATGAAATGCGTCAGAGGGAGAGGCCGACAGGCAACTGGTCTGGGCACCTCATTGCCGCCGACCTCCCTTGCGGAGAAAATCTATTTCCTCCGCAAACATCTCATTGGCTAAAGCTTTTGTCTCACTCCAGTTGCGTTCTGCATCTTCCATCGTCGCACCGTCAAGCCACGGCTTCCCAAAAAAGAGCATAAATATGATGCACGCCAAGGCGCTGACGACAACATACAGAGATGTCGTCGCAATGTCCCCAAAAACTAGACGTGCAGAAAATCCGCTCGCAGCGAGAGTGAGCACTAACAGCGAGCATGTTTTCCCCCAGCTTCCCGCCTGATCCCTCCCCGCCATATTATCGACAATGCGTTCGACCCAAACACTCCCTGGCTGCACCAGCAAATTTTCAATCAATAAGGCCATGGCGACGTCCCTCGAGCTCACTTCGGGCCCTCCAGAATAGCAAGACAGAAAATAAAACCCTAAACCTTGAGGGACTGCCATTAATACACCAATAACGAAATGGCCAATAATTGCACTAAAAAATGACGGACGTTTGATTTTTGAGGAAGTCACGCCAATGGTCTCCTTCAATAATCTTGCCGTTGAGGCAAGTGAACCCCGAACGTGTCGAGGAAACCCACAGCAGCATGAGGTCATCTTTCCTGCATCTGCGCCATTCAGATTACTCCCAACAAGCTTTCCTGTGAGAGTAGCAAATTGATGGCCCAATCTGTGCGAGATGCAGCGGCAAATGTTGCCCACCAGTGACTCGAGGCGTGCGATCACCTCACGTGGACTGTACACCCGGACTATCGGGTACTTGCCAATATGACAAGTACCCGATAGCTTTTCTCTATGGACAGCAACGACGCTGCTTCACTCTTCGCCGAGCTCGATGCACTGAGCTCTCAGAAGCACCGACCCACCAAGACAGTGATGATGCTCGGCATCATGAGTGTGCTTGCTGGCGCACTGCTTCTCACTGCCGCTTACCTCGCTCGAAGCGGACTCCCACTTTTAATATGTGGCATATTGCAAACTGCCTGGATCGCTTTTTACAGCAGAACTTCTAATGGCCCTAACATTCGAGGGATTCCCACTTACTTAAGCAGTATGAGTGCTTCATTATTGGCGTTCATTTGGTGGGGTCCGCTACAGACAGCGCCGGCACTTCCCTACTTCTGCTTCGCCAGCCCCTGCGTCATACTCTTTGCCGCGATGCTGATCACTATTTGGCGCCGGTAGCGATGGAAGAATTCAACAAACTCATACATTCACCTATCCGTCTCAAAATTCTGGCACTGCTCGCCGGGACCAACCAAACTACGCATGCACACCTGCAAGAAGTACTCGGTATCAGCCCACAACACCTGTCGAAACAACTCAAACTTCTATCAGACAAAGGCTTGATAGTGACATTCAAGGCGAGGAAAGAAGGAGGTTCTGAGACTGTTGTCTTCGCAACTCCACGCGGACTATCCGAATTTAAAAAGCATCGCGCGACGTTGCTGCACATACTGAACAGCCTGGACAAGAGTCCACGCTGACCTCAGATTGAGAATATGGCGCTAGTGGCTGGCCTTCCTGCGTAGCACCCCATCAGCGAGAGTTTTTATCAGCAGGTACACGGACGCTTCCTCACATGCGCAGAGGATCTCACCTGCCCCAGATGACATAAAGAATCCTTAGTCCTGAGTCGCTGTCTTAGATGTGATGTCAGCCATGTCGATACGTTCGCACCGAGTGAGTGCATTCGAATCATGATCAATAATCACAAGCGTGGCATGGGGGAAAAACTCCTCCAAGGTACTTCTCACACACTCCACTCCCTTCGTATCGAGACCCACGAATGGCTCATCAAGGAAGATTCGCGTTGGTGCGTGGGCCAGACAGGCCAGAATCTCCACACGCTGCCGCTGACCCAAACTCAGCGTCCGGATTGGTCGCGACATGTAATCCTGGGTTTCGAGGCGACTAATTAGCTGGCGCTGAAGCTCTCGCACTCCTTCGGCCTTGCATCGATAGATCGCATTAAGAGCCCCCAACGCATCCTGAGCACTAGCGTCCCACCACAGAGTAGATCGGTGACCCCACACCACACCCGTGTCTTGCATGAGAATCCGTCGGTTGTGATACGCATCGTGACCGCACACGAGAACTTTCCCATGATCCGGTCGCAGAATACCGAGAATTAATTTGACAAGCGTCGACTTGCCGGATCCATTCACCCCCGTGAGGTGCAGCCATCCTCCATCAGGAATTGTTAATGTTGTGATTGATAAGCGAGCACCCCCAGATTTCCTCGCTTTTCTAGTCCTCGCAAAGGAATATTCAAGGTCCTTGATCATGATCATGAATTACGCACCTGGGCTCTGATAAAATCGGCGACAATATTGAAAAATAGCGACGGAAAATGCATAAAATGCAGCAGCGCTGGCAATGGGAATAATAACATCAGCGAAAAGCTGAAAGGCAACCCCATCGTCAATCGATCTAATCGGACTTTGAAGGGTCGTTCGGATAGGGATGACATACGACACAAGAAACTGCAATGGTGTGGCAAAGTTTTCAATGGGCGCCAGGGAAAGGGTGACCAGGGAACCTGTCACAACATCTGCAAACATGTTGCGCGTCACTGTCAAAAAACAGCTGGCCGCGTAGATCGTGAGAAGGCCGCTGAAAACAAGCCCTGAGGAGATGATTGCCACTATAAGAAGGAAAAGAGCATCTTCGATATTTTCCCTACCAGACATACCGATAACACCCCCGGCTAGGCCAGCAGTGATGCCAGCAATACGGCGTGGAAAGATGCGGCTAGAAATAATCATTGGCAGCAATGCTCTCGGACGAACGAGTAAGCGATCCAAATGACCCTTGGATGTCTCCGTATGAAAATCATCCAGCGCGCGTTCGAGCATGCGAGATGTTTCATATCCAATCTGCACTGCACAGTATAGAAGCGCCACTTGGCTGATATTCATACCCGAGTTTGGGAATTTTTCCACCATCACGCCGACAACCAGCAACGGTAGCGATGCATAAAGTACCCAAATAATAATTTGGATAGCGAAGTCGAGACGATAGGAAGCCTGAGTCTTAAGATCGAGCCGGTATGTCGTTATCCACCACATGGCTAGGCCCCCACTGATTCGCGAAGACGGAAGTGGCGCTCCGCCACGATCATTCCTATCGCAGAGAAAAGCACTGTCCATAAAACCTGGGCACCTAAAACTGCAGTCATAGATGAATTTCCCATGAGGATATTTGCTGGCTGATCAGCAGTATATGCGAATGGTTGAAGAGTGATCCATGAAGAGCCGCCTGGCCAAAATGATAGGGGAACCATCTGCCCACTGAGCAGAGCCGAAACTCCCTGCAGTAAGGCACGCGGACCAGAGTCTCGCTTTGTGAATGCGGTCAATATGTAGAAAGTGACAGCTATGGAAGCGGCCAGGGCGCCCCCCATCAGCGCACTGCCAATGCCGCATACGATCCGCCAAAGACCGCTGGGGTGACCCTCGAATACGGCAGCACCAATCATAATAAAAACGGCAGGCATAAAACGTGGCAACATCGCCCCTAATTCAAACAAATAAAACTGCGAATAAAGGCTCTGCGGGCGAACATGGAATCGAACGAATGTGCCGTCAGTCAGGCTTGTCGTGAAGTCTGGAATGCGATTCAAGGGCGTGCCTGCTCCTATGCCAGAAACACACATGACATACAGGACAACCTGGTGACGCAGGGTTTTTGCTTCAGCAGGAATAAATGCCAGCAAGAGGCTTGCCAGTACCGCGATATTTAATACTGCAAATAGTGCATCTGAAGCGAGCGCGCGAGGAAATGACAGCGCAGACTTTAAACCCATCCGCATCAAAGCGAGATATGCCATCATCCAAACCCTCCGACGCCATGCCTGGGCAGTGGATCCGCAGGCATGATCATTCTTTTGTTGCCTGACCAGCAGGGGGGATAATTCTTACGATTTTCCTCATGACTAATCTCGGGGTCACACGGTACCCTCTGTTGCATGTCGCCGTGGTGGTTTCAGAGAAATATGTCACCAGTCGTGCATATCAGACATCGGTTCAAGGTCATGAACGTGAAGGTACGCCAGTCAGGTTGGCGCAGTCAGATCGGCTCCGCAGGCTATGGGAAGTTGCTCTATTGGGCGAGAGCTGTGTCAGTAGCACGCTTCACGCACAAGCAGCAGATCTCAACCCAGAGAGATACATACTGCCTCTGCATGGGCAGAGCCTCACTGGTCTCAATCCCGCAGTGTCGAGATCAGTGCCCCATTGACTTGCGAGACGAGTTGTCGATCCAGGCCAGGCCCATCGCGGACAGGATGAAGGCCAGGTGAATGGCGGTCTGAGAGAGCAGCAACGCGGTCGCGGTGGAGCCCATCGACAGATAGTAGCCCTTAGCTTCGACAAAGGTCTTCAAGAGATGCACTGAGCTGATACCAATGATCGCCATCGCCAGTTTGACTTTCAACACATTGGCGTTGACATGGCTCAGCCATTCAGGCTGATCGGGGTGATCTTTCAAGTCGACCCGTGACACAAACGTTTCATAGCCACCGACAATGACCATGATGAGCAGGTTGGCGACCATCACCACGTCGACAAGCCCTAGCACCATCAACATCATGTCTGATTCCTTCATGGAGGTGATGTGGCTGGCGATATGCCACAACTCCTTCATAAAAGTGAACACATAGAACAGTTGCGCCACCACGAGCCCGAAATACAACGGCGCTTGCAACCACCGAGACGCGAAAAGGGTTGCGCCGACGGTGCTGCTGAAACGTCGGTTGTCGACCGATTCCGGCACCGGCGTCACCGGTCCAGCGTCAGCTGGCGGTGATGCTGGGGTGGCAGGTGGTGACGTCTCTTCGGCGGTGGCGGTGCTCTCCACGGGACTCCAGACGTCGTACGAGGGTGTAACGGGGGGAAGGATACTGTATCCCAGCGGTTTTGGACGCACCTCATCCCGCCCCCTCCCCTCGCCGGTCCCGGTCAGCTGCGCAACGCTGCGTGCAACTCATCCCAAGTACGGTGATGCGCTCCAGGGACCCCGTCGTACCGGCCCGGCTCACAGGTCAACAAGACCACTTGCACCCGCTCAGAGAGCATCCCAAAAGCGGCGACCATACGTCGTTGCCGCTCAGGGTCAGACCATCCCAGTGCATCATCAATGACGACGGGGACCCCGTGTTCTGGGTCCACTAAGGTCGCGGCAGCCAAGCGAGTCAGGATGGCCAGCTGCTCTCGCGCTCCGGTGGACAACGACTCATAGGGCACCCGCCGTCCCCCGAGGAAACGGGCCGTGACCGCGAGCCTGTCATCAACTTCGACATCCATGTCAGCGCCATAGACGACGGTCCCGAAGCGACGTAACGCTGCCGAAAATGGCTCGATGTACGCCGCCCGTGCTTGAGTCCGGCGAGCCTCCAACGTGTCACACAGCATGCGGGCCGCTGCCGCCCGACGGCGGACAGCTGCCGCCCGGTCCTGAGCATGCTCCAGATCTGCTTGGGCGGTGGCCTGCGCATCGTATCGACCCTGACGACCGGACTGCTCCAACCGTGCCGACACCCCAATCTGGTCCTCCCGAAGCCGGTCGACCCGTTCGGCGCTAGCCCGCTCCGCCTGCATCGCCGACTCCCGACGTTGCCCCAAACCGGTCGCGTCCAACTCCGCAAGTTGCCCGTCAACCTCCTGCAATGCCGCAACAGCCGAGTCAGCTTGCACCGTGGCCTGCGCAGCAACCAGGTCAACCTGATCATCGGCGAGTTGTGCCCGATGCCGAGACAGCCTTTCCCGCACCGACAGCAACACCCCTCGCAGCCCCTCGACCTGAGCAGCTGCCACTGCTTGCTCTTCGCGGGCCGCCGTGACCGCACGGTCAGCTCCGGCGAGTGCTGCCGCGAGTTCGGCGGCCTGATCACGGGCCGCGCGCAGATCAGCTCGCAGTTGAGTCAGATCGCGATCTAGGACGAGGGTCGGCTGGTGGGCGGCGGGACGGAGCCGGTCTACGGCGGCTCGGGCGGCGGTCACCGCGTCCTCGACGTCCTGTGGGGTGTCCTCGCCTAGTAGCCCCACAAGCCGATCTTCTGCGTGCGCGAGCACAGCCTGAGCATCGCGCCGTCGATCAGCTAAATGCCTGGCCGCTTCAACATCGTCGACCCCGAACTGCCTTAACATCCCGGCCAATTCGCTACGAGCGGCGGATACGTCGTCGGAGCGTTCCCGATGCCCTGCCGCCGGACGTAGCCTCAACCGCACCCGACCGGGGATCTCCACGTCGAAGGGTGCATCCACTGGGTAAGCCTGATGTTCCCCCGCGTGCAGCTGCAGTGGCTGCCCGTCGACGAGGATGTCCTCAGCATCGCCCAGCCCTTCGAGGACAACCTGGGCGCTTTGGGCATCGCTGCGCGCCTGAGCGACTTCAACGGCGGTAGCGGCTTTTTCCAAGCTCCGAACAATCCTGTCATCGACCTCAGGGAGTTCCGCGACGGCAGCGGCTGCTTCCTGACGGCGTTGATCAGCGGCTGTGACCGCCTGACGCCGGGTCTGTGCAGACTCGACAAGACGTTCAGCACGAGCTCGTTCCTCGGCGTTTTCCACCGATTCCACATCCCGCGCGAGCCGTTCGACCTGCGCTTGGGCATCCTGATGAGCCGTTTCAAGGTCATCGCGGCGACGTTCCAACGGATGCAAAGCCACCCGTCGTTCTTCGGCAAGGGCCACGGCTCGTTCTAGGTCACCGGTGTGTCGTTCCTCCTCGGCGATCAGGTCGTGGCGTTCTCGGCGCCGGTCTTGGGCGTACGCCGCCTCCCGGGCTGCTGCTTCGGCGTGGGTGGCTGCGGCAGCTCGTCGGCCCTGGACATCTTCGACCAGTGACCACTGTGCCGTGATCTCCCGGAGTTGCTCCTGCGCCGTGCCCCACCGGGTGCGTGCCACGTTGAGTTCCGTGGACAGCGCTTCATGACGACGTACGTCGTCCTCGACCTCGCGCACCTCCCGGTCAGCTTGAGCGGCAGCTTCTTCAGCCTGAGCCAGCGAGGCCAGAGCGTCGCGTAATTCCCCCGTCTCTTTACGACCCGGGGTGTAGTACCGACGCAGCTCCTCCTCAGCGGCAGCCATGATGGTGTCGCCGTCCCCACCGGCAGCAGCAGCGGTCGTCCCAGCGGCGGTGTCTAACGCTGCTGCGAGCGCAGTGCTGTCTGCGAGTGCCACCTGGTCTAGTGCGGTGGCTTGCAGCAATCGCAGAGCGCCCCACAGCGCCATGTCAGTGTTTTCGGTGAGGATTTCTCGGACTCGTTCGTGGGCTTCAACGCCGGTGAGGTGTTCGGTGCGGGGGGAGGTGATGTCGAGTTCGGTGGCGGGTTGTTTAAACCAGCGTTTGCGGTAGCTGAATCGGTAAGGCCCGGCAGTGATGTCGGCGGCGACAGTGGTGGCGACATCACGTCCGATCGGGCGGACTGCTTTGACGTGACGTCGGGTGGTGTCGTCCTTGTGATCGATGAGCATGTCGAGGGCATCGACGAGGGAGGATTTGCCGACTTCATTGGCGCCCTGCAGCACGAGGACCCCTTGGTCGGGGAAGACGACCTCCTGGGTGTCGATACCGCGGAAGTGGGTGACGTTCAGGCGGTGGATCCTCATCGTGCACCTACTGTGACGAGTCGGTAGAGCAAGGCGAGCGCGTCGGTCGCGGTGGGTGCCTCACTGTCTGACGTCGTGCCGGTGGGCAGGTTGCGGTCGGTGTCGCGGGCGGCGCGGGCGGCCAGATCGGCCGCGGCATCGGCGACGTACCCGCCGACACCGAGATCGCTGAGTTCGGCGCCGTCGACATGGACGGCGATGCGGGTGTGGCGTTGCCACGCGCGGCAAGAAGCGAGCCGATCAGTGTGTCTCTCGAGGATCTCCTCGAGGGCGGCATGGTCGCTCAGGGATAACGTGCCGGTGAGGATGTGGTTGACGACGGTGCGCTCAGGGTCGGGGAGTTCGCCGAGTCGTCGGTCTAGGTCGGTGACGTCAGCGGCGGTGGATACGTCAGCTTCGAGGGTGACGAAATGCCACCGGCCGATGTGGACGGCGTCGACGTGGGCTGGGCGGTCAGGCGGAAGTTCGACGATGAGGACATCGCCGGGGAATTCTTCGCGGAAGGAGGTCACTTCGGGAGTGCCGCTGTAGTGCACTGCGCCGGTGTGGCCCACGGACAACCGGGAGTGGCGATCACCTAAGGCGACATAGTGGAGCCGCCCTTCGCGGAGGGCGGCTTCCAGGGGCGCTAGTCGAATCGCGCTGACTGATCGAGCATCGGGGTCGATCTGGTCGATTTGACCGTGGGCTAGGAGGATCCGTCGAGTACCGTCGGCAGGCAGATCGCTCAGGACGGCATCTGTCGGGTCTGCGATAGGGCTGTTGGAGGTGAGTGGGGCCGCGATGATCTCCACGCCGGGCGCGACCGGCCATGCTCTTGGCTGATCTAAGACGTGCACGTGACAGGGACATTCGGCGCGGAAGACATCGTTGCGGTAGACCGACGCTGCGTTGAGAGCGTCATGGTTGCCAGGGAGAAGGTAGACCGGGACGTCGATCTCGGTGAGAGCGTCGAAAGCACGCCGTACCACTTGGGAGGAGACCAGGTTGGAGTCGAATACATCACCGGCGACGACAATGAAGTCGCAGTGGCGTTCCCGGGCGAGGTCAGCGATGGCTCTGACTGCGTCCAGGCGGGCCTGACCGTAGCGGCCTTGGGCTTCGCCTTCGAGGAAATGTCGGGTCATCCCGAGTTGCCAGTCACTGGTATGCAGGAATCGGACCGTCGTGTTCGCCATGCTCATGGCGATCCCTTCCGCGTCCGGACCGTAGTCTCGGACCGCTCGCTGCTCGGCGACCTGAGGTGTCGCTGAACGGTTGTCTGCTGGTGAGAGTAGCGGTCACGGTGGCCTCTGCCGTTGTAACACGCCCCATACATCACGATGTCGTGCTTTTTTACCGTGATGATGCGGTGATTTCTTGTGCCCCAAGCGTGCTGAGCTATATCGGACCCTGCCGTGGACGGCTCATCAGCAGGGTGGCTAAGGTGATCAGTGGCGATGGATCCCGCCCGAGCATGGCGATCGTGATGCTCGAACCGCCTCGGTGGCTGATGGTTCCTGCACCCCTCAAGCGAGGCGGGCAGGTTGGCACGCCTCGAGGACGGAGCACACAATGGCTTCTCCCCCGCAGCCAGGGCTCGACCGGATCGAACCCGTCGCAGGTCATCCGTTAGTTGTCGGTGTCGTCCCAGGTCAGGCGCCCCTCGTGGTCCTGACCGCAGCGACCTGGGCCGAAGCGATGAGTGGGTCGTTGGTGTGTGCGTATGTCGATCCGACTCGGATGGTCATGACGGAACATCCTGATGGGCGGGTTGAACACGCACCGGTCGCCGTTGATGGGGTGGATGACTCATGGATGGCCCGTGAGACCGCCGTGAAGGCGCAGGTCCACGCCGCACTGGCGGAGTCGGAGGTGGCTTGGCAGTGGCGTTTTTTGGCGGGACGAGCCGACCGGGCCTTGACTCATCTGGCTCGGGCGGTGGGAGCGGGGGCGATCGTGGTGGGTTCACGCTCCGCTGGTCGTTGGTCCTCCGCTCGGGATTTCCTGGAAGGGTCGCTAGCGGCGCGGTTGTCACATCACCAGCACCGGCCAGTGGTGGTGGTTCCTGGGCATGTGGTCGACTGGCACGGCGAAGCGCCATGGGGGTGATCAAAGGATCGGCTGGTGACGGATCGGCTGGTGACATGAGAGGGGCGGCCAAGCCCGCTCACCGGGATCCCGTCCTGCTGGGAGTGGTGTTCCTGGGAGGCGCTGTGGGGACAGCAGGGCGGGCATGGCTGTCGACGGCGTACCCCTCCCCCGTCGGGAGTTTTCCGGTCACCACGTGGCTGATCAATATGTCTGGTGCCGCCGCATTAGGAGTATTGCTGCAGTGGTTGGCCCGTTCCGGACCGGATCAAGGCCGTCGCAGGATGGTCCGGTTGGGTGGAGGCACTGGAGTCCTCGGCGGGTTGACGACGTACAGCACATTTGTGGTGGAAACGATCTCGCTCGGTGCGACAGGTCGGTGGCAGCTCGCCATGATTTACGACGTGGTGAGCGTGGCGACCGGCGTGGCCGCAGCTGCGGTGGGGATGTGGTGTGTGGATCGTCTGTACGACAGATACGGGGTGCGGGCGTCGTGATCACCGGAATCTTGGCGCCTCTCGCTGGGGGCGCTGGCGCGGTGGTGCGCTTCATCGTCGACAGTGAAATCGCAGCCCGACACCGGCGCCCCTACCCGATAGGGACGTTGCTGATCAACATCACCGGATCGTTCCTGCTGGCCATACTCACCGCCGTGGTCGTTCGGTGGGCACCGGGTCAGATTGAGCTGAAAACTGTAGTGGGTACCGGTTTTCTCGGGGGTTTTACCACTTTCAGCACAGCTTCCGTTGAGGCAGTGCGGTTATGGCGGGCCACGAGGCCACTCACTGCGCTGGTCCTGACGGTGTCAATGCTGCTGTGCAGCATCGCGGCAGCCGCGGCAGGGTGGGCAGTGGTCATGTAGTTCCCATTTTGGGGCATGACGAACTGCCGAGGAACCCCTGAGTTTCCTCGGCAGTCGAGTGCAAGGCGGAGCAGCATCGACAGATGTGAGATTCACATCGGAATGCTGGCGTGGTGACTATGGAGGGCAGACACATGCACTGCGCACCGGCGCACCTGCGAGCAGCGGCGGCCCCTACGACATGTCGTAAAGGCCGCCGACCACACGAGGAGTGATATCCTCGCCCCGCTCAAGGGTCAAGCGTGAGGTCAGCCAACTCGCCCGTAGGAGACTCCGCTGGACCAAATCTTGTGCAGACCAGTGGTCTGACCAGCGGTGGGTGCGTCATACATCATGCCGTTGCCAGCGTAGATGCCAACGTGCCAGTCACCGAAGAAGACCAGGTCACCCGGTTGGGGGTTGGAGATGTATGTGGTCGATGCACGCATCTGACCGGAGGTCCGCGGGAGGCTGATGCCAGCCTGGCGGAACACATACTGGACATACCCGGAGCAGTCGAAACCAGCGGTGCTGGTGCCACCCCAGACGTACGGAATACCGCTCAGGCTGGCAGCGATACCGAGCACGCCACCGGTCGCGGGAATGTTGCGGCCCTTGCTGGCCGGAGCCTGGTTGTAGTTGCCACCGATGGTGTCGATAGCACCACCAGAGCGGCTAGGAGCCTCTTCGTCAGCCTGCGGAGCGGGCTTGGCGCGGTTAGAAAGAGTGACCGCGGTGAACGACGTGGTCTTGGCGTCCTTCTCGACCTGCGCGTGGTCTTCGTCAGTAGCCATCACCGGGGCGCCGTAGGAGACGCTCGCGCTGGTGTCACCGGAGAGAACCACGGCTTCGGCCGTGGGGGCGTTCGGGGCGGCCTGGGCGGCGTTCGCCGTGCCCGTGAGGCCGACAATGGCGATACCGCCAGTGGCAGCGACAGTCGCGGTGGCGGCCACAGCAGGGCGAGCGCCACGAACAACAGCCGAGGACAAAGAAGCGACAGGATTACTTGATCCCGGGGCTCGATGGCGCCCAACAGTGCGATTCGACACGGATGAATGACCTCTCCGGCCGCCTGCGCTGCAAGACTCGATCCGCCCGGAACTCCGGGACGACCGCGACGAAGGACCGCGATCAGGTGGAACGTGTCTTACGCGGAGCCCGAGGGCTCACTCACTCCTGCCGACCGTGATTGCCATGCTGATCCGTCTGCGGCTGGCAGGATGTGGCGATCCGCGTCTGGAGCCACCCCAGGGGTGGGTGACGACCTGAAATTACGGCACGAGTGGCTGCGATGTCACGCTCAGATCACAGAAAGTACAAGGTGTGGTCACACTTCTCATCGAACTGACTGCTTTTTCCCAGCTCAGTAACGGTGAGTTCGCAAGTGTGAACTGCGTCACAAGCGTGACCTTGGCGAGACCTTGGACAGATCATCAAGACGCTCGTCCCCCTCCCATCGGCACACTCAGCGCCCACCTGAGACCGGAATGCCAAAGGGTGGCTCCCGAGGTGTCGACACACCCCAGGAGCCACCCTCAGCGCCCCGCTTCGTCCCATGGGGTCACCCCGACCGCGTGCCCCCGTTCAGACCCGGGCTAGCGCCCGTCTGCTTACCGACCAACGGATGTGGCCTCGACCACCCACAGCTGCGCCGCCACGTCAGCATCCACCACCGCAGCTTCTTCGGCACCAATCCGCCATCCGCCTTCGTCGCGCAGCACCTCAACGACCGTCCCAGCCGTCACCCCCGCCGCCCCCAATAGCGCGAGAACCTCGGTGTCGTCCTGCACGAACTCGCCGATCTTGCGGATCTCCACCTGCCGTGGCTGCGCGAGGTCCAGGTCGATCAGGCGCATCAGGCGTGCGTTCTTTCCGCGCCCCGGACGGACACCAAGCTCTTCCAACCCCGGAATCGGATTCCCGTATGGGCTATGCGTTCGCTCCTCGAGCAACGCCAGGATCTTTTGCTCCACTCGTTCGCTCATCACGTGCTCCCAGCGACAGGCCTCCGCATGGACGAACTCATATTCCAGTCCAATGACATCAGCGAGCAGTCGCTCGGCGATGCGATGCTTGCGCATCACCCGCGTCGCTCGCAGTCGCCCCTCCTGGGACAGCAGCAGGCTTCGGTCAGGCTGGACGGTGAGGAGACCATCGCGCTCCATCCGCCCGACAGTCTGGGACACCGTGGGGCCGGAGTGACCGATCCTCTCCACGATGCGGGCACGCAGCACCGGCGTCCCTTCCTCCTCAAGTTCGAAGATGATCCGCAGGTACATCTCCGTGGTGTCGATCAGTTCGGTCACAGTGACATTCTCTCAGGTGGACGTGCTCTCGGTCACGACGGGTGAGGACGAACACACCTCGTCCGGGGAAAAGTACTCCGGCTTCGCTGCGTATGAAGAGAAGAACATCACGACCCCATGGATCTCTTCCCGCCTCGCCTGTTTGATCCCATCTCAGCGGCATCAGGAGTCAGTGTGGCGTCCACTCCCCTCAGGCCTCTGGGGAACCCTTCAGCCGCCCAAGGAAACCGCCATTTCGGACGAGTCTCCGGTGCACAAGAATTCACCATGCAAGAGACACGCCATATTTGGGCAAAGACTTGAATCCGCTTCAGCTCACGCTTTATTCTTCAAGCACACCAGACGGGTGTGGCCTAGGACCCCCGAGCTAGGTCACACTCGTCGGTGGCACGCGCTGACGCACCCCCTGGCAGTCAGCGCCGACCGACCTCCACGTCGGTCGCGAAGGGCCGAGACGTTCACTCGTCTCGGCCCTTCGCCTGTTCCCGACGGCTTCCCCCGTCACCACGCTTGCCCAGACACCACGCCGCAATCGTGACGTCGCAGCCCTCCTCACGGGATGACATCTCGAGAGAGCTCCGGAGACCCTCAACGCGGACACCCCAGGAAGAAGCTGCAGCAACTCTGCGCGACAATGACTTTCATGCCCTCAGCGCCCGAAACTCCCGACCGGCTGACCACGGCCATCGCCGAGGCCGACCATGATTCCGGTCGACTCCGCTTCCGCGGCGTCGATGTCGACGAACTGGTCGCCAACGTCACCTTCGGCGAGGTCTGGGGGCTCCTCGTCGACGGTCGCTTCGGCTCCGGCCTGCCCCCCGCCGAACGATTCCCCCTCCCGGTGCGCACCGGCGACGTCCGCGTCGACGTACAAAGCGCGCTCGCTCAGCTCGCACCAGTGTGGGGTTTTCGGCCGCTGCACGACATTGACTCCGTCACCGCACGTGAGCAACTCGCCCGCGCCGCCACCATGGCCATGTCGTTCATCGCGCAATCGGCACGAGGTGCTGACCTGCCCGTCGTACCCGAACGTGAGATCGACACCGCCGAGACTGTGGTGGGTCGATTCATGACCCGCTGGCGCGGGGATCCCGACCCGGCCCATGTGGCAGCTCTCGACGGATATTTCACCGTGGCGGCTGAACACGGCATGAACGCTTCCACCCTGACTGCCAGAGTCATCGCATCCACCGGCGCCGATGTCGCAGCGTGCCTCTCTGGGGCCGTGGGCGCGATTTCCGGCCCGTTGCACGGCGGCGCACCCTCCCGAGCGCTCAAAATGATCCAAGAAGCAGCGCTGCAAGATGATGCCGACGCCTACGTCCGGGGACTGCTGGAACGCGGCGTACGACTCATGGGCTTCGGGCACCGCATTTATCGAGGCGAAGACCCCCGGGTCCGCGCAGTCCGGGACCTCGCCTGGCGGCTCGACGCACCGCTCTGCGAAATCGCCGAAGCCGTGGAAACTGCCGCGCTCAACGCCCTCGCCGAGCGCCGACCTGACCAACCCATTGGCGTCAACATGGAGTTCTGGGCCGCGGTCCTTTTCCATGGCGCCGACGTCCCACCACGACTGTTCACTCCCATGTTTATCTGCGCTCGATCCGCCGGCTGGTCAGCCCACATCCTGGAACAGAAACTTCTCGGTCGACCCATCCGACCGGTCGCGACGTACGTCGGTGAACCAGCCCGACCGGCAACGGAAGTGCCCGGCTGGGAGGACATCCCCCCACCACGAGCCCGATGACATCAGCCGCCTTGCCACGACACACCCCCTGACAGCGGAGCGGTCCTGGGCGATGATGACCCGGTGACCGCTGTATCCCTGCCCACCATCCCCGCCCCGCTGCTCCCCCGCGACGGCCGCTTTGGGTGTGGCCCCAGCCTGATTCGTCCCGCGCAGCTCACCGATCTGATGGCCAGTCAGGTGCTGGGCACCTCCCACCGGCAACCTCCGGTCACCGAGCTGGTCGGTGGGTTGCGGGCGGACCTGGCCACATTGTTTGAACTACCCGAGGACTACCTGGTGGTGCTGGGTAACGGCGGGACCACCTCCTTCTGGGATATGGCAGCGTTCTCCCTGATCCGTCGACGCGCCCAACACTGTGTCTTTGGGGAGTTCTCCGCGAAGTTCGCCGAGGTGACCGAGCAAGCCCCATTCCTGGAGACACCCCAGATCCGACGGGCGCCAGCCGGATCGGTGTCCCTTCCCGAAGCAGACCCTGACGTGGACGTGCTGGCCTGGCCGCACAACGAGACCTCCACCGGAGCGATGGCCCCCGTGCTGCGCCCCCCAGGAACCAGCGAGGACACCCTCACCCTCGTCGATGCCACCAGCGCTGCCGCAGGTCTACCCGTTGATGTCAGCCAGACCGATGTGTATTACTTCGCGCCCCAAAAATGCCTCGGCTCTGACGGCGGCCTATGGTGGGCGTTCTTATCTCCGCGAGCCATCAAGCGGGTCGATCACATCGAAGCGACCGGCCGATGGATCCCAGCGACGCTACGACTATCCACGGCGATCGCGTCATCACGTCGCAACCAAACTCTCAACACCCCAGCCTTGACAACCTTGGTGTTGATGCAAAGCCAAGTCCGCTGGCTCCTCCATCACGGCGGTATGGACTGGGCCACCCGACGTACCACCGAGAGCGCAACCCGCCTCTATGACTGGGTGGCCGCGACGCCCTACGCACAGTGTTTCGTGGCCGAACCAGCATGGCGCAGCCACGTTGTGGCGACCATCGATCTGGACGAAGCCGTGGATGCCCCATGGGTCGCGGCGGCCTTACGGGCCAATGGAGTCGTCGATGTCGAGCCCTATCGCAAACTCGGCCGCAATCAACTGCGGGTGGCCTTGTTTCCCTCCATCGAACCGGACGATGTCAGCGCACTGACCAGGTGCATTGACCATGTCGTCTCGGCGTCACACACCGCATCTTCTCGCCGTCGCTGATCCTGACGGGCAGGACCACCGTCACCGCACCGATCACCATGCGGCGACGCGGGTGAGGATGCGAGCCACATCAGGTACCAGCGCGATCTCGTCAGGGCTGAGTTTCCCCAACCTGGAAGTCATCCACAGGTCTCTGCGGTGTCGAGTCTCCTCAAGCAATGCTCGGCCAGCGTCCGTCAGTCCGATCAGCACGACCCGGCCATCGGTGGGATGGCGGGTACGGCGGGCGTAGCCGTCCTCCACAAGTTTGGTGACAGTGCGGGTCATGCTCGGCGGGCTGACCCGTTCAAGTTCGGCGATCTCACCCGGAGCTTTTTCGCCGTCCTCCAGCCTGGCCAGGGCAGCGAACTGGTGAGGAGCAATGAGATCCGGGGTCGATTCATAACGGATTCGGCGGGCAATGAGCTGACAGGCCAGGCGCAGCTCAAGTCCCTGACGGGCCAGGTCGTCGAGGTCTCGGGGTTTGTCATCGAGCACATCGTCCTCAGAGTGCTCCGGCGCTGCATGGGCGGTGACATCGACCTTCAGATCGCGACTGTCACCGCCCGAGCGTCCCATGATCTCCCCTTGCCAGCAGCACATCACACCCCAAGCCCTGACATCAGGCCATGGGAATTTATGTGCGACAAGCATACTGGTTAGTCATCCTTAACGGATTACGAGACTTCAGACGCCCCCAGCGATCAGGACGCTCCCAAGAGCTGCCGCAACGGATCGATCGCGAAATAGCAGACGAACAGTGTCGCGATCAGCCAGATCAGCGGATGCAGCTGCCGGGCTCGCCTCGTGACCACCTGGATCACGACGTAAGTGACCAGCCCGGCACCGATTCCTGCCGTGATGGAGTACGTGAACGGCATCAACACGATCGTCAAGAACGCGGGGATCGCGATCTCCGGGTCGCGCCAAGAGATCTCACCGGCTTGCTGCATCATCAAGAAGCCCACGATCACCAAGGCGGGCGTTGCCGCCTCATAGGGGATGACCTCGACCAAGGGCGCCAAGAACGTGGCTGCGAGGAAAAGGACACCCGTGGTCACCGAAGCCAGACCGGTCCGAGCGCCAGCGCCGACACCAGATGCCGACTCGATATACGCCGTATTGCTCGACACCCCTGCCGCCCCACCAGCGATGGCAGCAGCCGCATCGACGACCAAAATCCGTTCAGTGCCTAACGGGTTGCCCTCCTCGTCAAGCAAACCCGCCTCTGATCCGATCGCGACCATCGTGCCCATCGTGTCGAAGAAGTCAGCCAAGATCAGAGTGAACACCAGCAGAGCTACCGACACGACGCCGATCTTGCCTACCGACCCGAACACATCGATCTGGCCGAGCAGCCCGAAGTCCGGGGTAGAGATGATGTGCTCGGGAATCTTGGGGATGTTCAGCCCCCATCCAGTCGGTTTGACGACCTTCCCAGACTCATCAGTCTGCCCACCGACATGGGCCACCGCCTCCACCGTCATGGCAAACAGGGTTCCGCCGACGATGCCGTAAAGGATGGCACCTTTCACCTGCCGCACCATCATGACGATGATCGCCATCAGTCCAACCACAAAGACCAGGCTCGGCCACCCCGCGAGGAAACCACCCGGCCCCAGCTGCACCGGCGTCGCCGGAGCCTTCCGGACGATCCCCGCGTCGTACAAGCCAATCAACGTGATGAACAAGCCGATGCCGACGCTGATCGCCGTCTTCAACTGACCGGGAATCGACCGGAACACTGCCCGACGGAAGCCGCTGAGCACCAGGCACAGCATGATGACACCCTCTAGGACCACGAGTCCCATCGCGTCGGCCCACGTCATCCGGGGCAGCGCCGCGATGCTGAAAGCAACGAAAGCGTTGAGCCCCAGCCCGGTCGCCAACGCCATCGGGAAGTTCGCGACGACGCCCATCAGGACCGTCATCACCCCGGCGATCAACGCCGTCGCCGCAGAAACCATCGCCAAATTGGGGCTTGTCCCCCCACCGAGATACATCCCGGTCCCGTCTTTGACCGTGCCGATGATCAACGGGTTGAGCACCACGATGTACGCCATCGTGAAGAAGGTGGCAACGCCACCGCGAATCTCTTGTCTGATCGTGGATCCACGGCGGCTGATCAGGAAAAACTCGTCAAGAGCACGTCGAGTTTTCCCAGGTGTGGGCGTGACAGGGAGTGACATAACTGCACAGCGTAGGGGGTCGTCGGCGGAGTCATGGAATACGTTCGGCTGGTGAGGCGAACCGCCCCGAGCATGATGAATCACGGATCGGACAGGCTCGATCATCAACCGCTACGGTGGACAGGTGACCAGGAAATCCCCACGTCGCTGGCGGCCCGACCCAGAGCCGCTACGGTGGCCTATCGCCTGGTTACTCGCTCCCCTGCTGGCCTGGTGGGCGATAGCCCTGCTGGTCACCCTCACCATCCCCAGCCTGCACACCGGTGAACGCTCCTGGTGGCCTTGGTGCTGCGTGGCTGGGCTGGTCCTAGGCGGGCTGGGATATGTCTACGTCCGACGCGGACGCGGCAACGCCTCCGGCGTGTGACTCGCCATATCCCTGTAGGCGATCTGGTCACCGCCAGGACATCGACGACAGATCAGGCTCGCCCCTCGACCAAACTCTCCCAGCAGAGGTCGTCCACCAACGGCGCACTGACCGGCACCGGTGGCTCAGCCACCACATCGGTTTCGCTATGGGCACCGCATCCGTGGTCCAGGCTGACCACGGTGCCATCACTGGGCGACCACGCATGCGCACACACCCCAAAAAGCCGACGCAATGCCCCCGACATGGGCAGGAAATAACCACATGACGAGCAGTGGGCTTGTGCCTTCGACGCATCCGCCGAACTCGGTCCATGACTGCCGTCGTACCACCGTTGCGCGGCCGCCTCTAGCCCAGCAGGGGACAGCACTCGGACCCGACCGAGGCCCAACTCGGTCAGGGCCAATTGGTCGACATCGTCCTGGCCGGTGGCTTCGAAACCCACCTCAAGGTTGGCATCATCTGCTTGATAAGGCAGGACATCCCCGGGACCGACATCGCCCGGCTGCAACCGTTGGGCATAAGGCAGCCAATCCGGGGAGAGCAAGGCATCAGGCCCGGGAAGCAGATGCGCCTCACACACAGTGACCCGACGAGACCGCGGCACCCGTGCCACAGTGACCGCCCACGTCCAGCCCCGATAGGCCGGAGCAGTGCACACAAACAAATGCGTGGCTAGACGCTCAGCTTCCATCCGTACGCCGAGGTGGTCGCCCACAGTCCCTGGCTCCGCGATAGCTACTGCCGCGTCCCGCGCCTGGTCGACGGCACCGGCCAGAATCGCGTCACGGCTGGCCATCAGGCCCCATCCAGGTGGCTGGCCACGGCACGCAACACCGCCGCAACCTTCTCGGATTCTTTGCGGTCGGGGTAGTGGCCGCGACGGAAGCTGTTGCCGATCTTGTCGAGCATTTTGATCAGGTCTTCGGTGATGACTGCCATCTCCTCAGCAGCCTTGCGGTGCTTGGCATGCACGGCGGCAGCGACGGACGGCGCCGGACCGATCACCTTGACTTGCATCGCCTGCGTGCCGCGTTTACCAGCGGCGATGCTGTACTCCAGCCTGGTGCCGGCCTTGAGGCTGGTCACTCCCTGCGGGAGAGATTTCGCGGGCACGAACACGTCGTCGCCCCCCTCGTCGGAGGAGACGAATCCGAAGCCCTTCTGCTCATCGAAGAACTTCACTTTGCCTGTAGGCACTGTGGGACCTTACCTTCACACGGACGTCATCGGCCGGTCCGCCCGTGCGGCCGGCTTCACCAGGCTATCGGGTACGCCGGACCGGCGCTGCCACGCCGAGCGACGAACTGTGCATCCAGGGACAGATGGCCAGGTGAGATGGGGCACAACAGAATCGATTCATCCGTGGACAGCCCCGGCAAGAAGCATGAGCGATCAACTAGTTTATGGCGATGTGATCATCATCTGGCGTGGTTGGGGGATTCTCGCCCCGGTGTTCGTGCTTGGCGGGACGTTCACGTTCCTCATTCTCAATCCGCATTCGTCATTGTGGGCCTACCGGACGCTCGCGGTCCTGCTCACCCTCTTAGGCGGCACTGCGTGTTGGTTCCTAGGCCACTATCTGAATACCGTCCTTCCCGGAAGGCGCACAGACCAGTTCACTCAAGCCCGCACGGAAGAACTCCACGGGGTAGTGGCTGCCGGCGCCTTCACCCTCGGCCCCGGACACGCGCCACCGCAGTCATTCGATGAGGCCTACTACCAAGCAAACATGGTGGTCGCCCACGAAACCAGCCAACTGAGAGCCAGGCTGCGCAACCAGCATTCGTTCTTCTTCATCCCCATGCACTTCTTCGCACCACTGACCATCATCATCGCCCTGCTATTCATCTGCTGGTAAGCGTCGGCCCTGCTAGAACATCCCGGCAGGGCCGACCTCACTCATCAGCACATTTTCACCAGATCCGCACCCGACGATCCTCCGGCAGCCACAACTCATCACCCTCCCGCACCTCGAAGGCGTCATGGAACTCAGTGAGGTTACGCACGATGTTCGCGCGGAACTCCCCCGGCGAGTGCGGGTCCAGAGCCAACCGGCGCTTGGCTTCCTCCGGGCGTGACACTATCCGCCAGATCTGAGCCCACCCTGCAAAGAATCGTTGGTCACCAGTCAGCCCGTCGATCACCGGCGCCTCGTGGCCAGCTAATGAAATCCGGTAGGCCAGGTGCGCAATAGTGACTCCGCCCAGGTCACCGATGTTTTCCCCGACAGTGAGGGCTCCGTTGACTTTCTCGTCGGGCAGATTGCGCGGGTGAAAACCGTCGTACTGAACAATGAGCGCCTGCGCGCGCTCATCAAATGCCGCTCGATCCTCAGCGGTCCACCAGTCAACGAGCTCACCGCGGCCGTCGTACCTGCTGCCCTGGTCATCAAAACCATGTCCGATTTCGTGGCCGATGACAGCACCGATCGCCCCGTAGTTCACGGCGTCATCGGCGTCCACATCGAAGAATGGCGGCTGGAGGATCCCCGCCGGGAAGACGATTTCGTTCATCCCCGGGTTGTAGTAGGCATTCACGGTCTGCGCGTTCATGAACCATTCGTCCCGATCTACGGGACCATCAAGCTTGGCCCACATCCGGTCGGCTTCGAAGTTCTGAGCTGCTTGGACCGCGCCGACCAGATCATCAGCATCAAATTTCAGGCCTGAGTAGTCACGCCACCGTTGCGGATGCCCAATCTTTGCGGTGAACGAGTCCAGCTTCGCCAACGCTCGTTCCCTGGTGTCTGGAGTCATCCACGCCAGGTCGCGGATGTCTCGGCGATAGGCCTCGATGAGGTTATCGACGAGGACGGACATCCGTTCGGACGCGTGTGCTGGGAAGTGTCGGGCGACGTACAGCTGTCCGGCATCTTCACCGACGAGGTCGTTGACCAGTGCCACCCCTCGCCGCCAGCGGTCCCGCTGCTCCGGGATGCCGGACAGCACCCGCCCATAGAAGTCGAAACTCTCCGCAGACAGCTCTCGGGTGAGGTACGGCGAGTAGGCGTGCAGGATCATCCAGCGCACCCAGGCCCGCCACACCGGTGCCGCCACCGCACTGATCTGCTCGGACAAGGCTTGCAATGCTGACGGCTGACGTGTCACTAGAGCTGTGGCAGCCGATTCTGGCGCGCCCAGCGCATCAAGCCAGGCCCGCCACGGGACAGCACCAGCAAGCTCCTCCAGGCCGGACAGATCAGTCAGGGTGTAGGACTTCACCACGTCCCGACAGGCCACGTTGTCCCAATGTCCCGCAGCCAGTGCCGTCTCCAGAGTCATCACGGCGGCAGCATCGGCCTCGGCGGCAGCCTGCGACATGCCCGCCACGACAAAGGTCCGGGTCACGTGGGCAACGTATGCCTCTCGGATCTGCGCGTATTCCTCTTCCCGGTAGAAGGACTCATCAGGTAGCCCTATCCCAGCCTGCTCCAAATAGGTGACATATCGGTCTGGCTGGCCCCGGTCAGTGTCGACGTACGCCTCCACCAGACCCCCCACGCCGTACCGCTGCAACCGACCCAGCAAGACCATTGCGGCAGCACCATCGTCGACCTGATCTGCCTGGGCGAGCAGGTCGGCAATCGGGGTGATGCCCAGCTGGTCGGCCCGTTGCTCGTCGAGGAAAGCCGCGTACAACCGACGTGCCAAGGTCCCCGGTGCAGGGGATGCCCCGTCGCTGTCCCCAGACTCTTCCAGGAGGGCGCGCATGTCGAATTCG
Source organism: Austwickia sp. TVS 96-490-7B (assembly GCF_019331795.1). GTDB lineage: Bacteria > Actinomycetota > Actinomycetes > Actinomycetales > Dermatophilaceae > Austwickia. Next base: position 46,426 of record NZ_JAHPZL010000007.1, on the reverse strand, counting down.
GCGCGTTCCCGCAGGATGTCGAAGGTGCCATAGCTGCTGCGGTCCTGGGGGATCGTCGCGTCGGCGAGCCAACCTCCATTGACATAGCCGTATAAGTCATCCTGCGGCCGTACCGCGGTATCCATCTGGTCAGGGACGATTCCCGAGCGCATCTGCAACTCCTCAACAAGGTCGACGACGTGGCCCACGCTACGGCGCACTTCACCTCCATCCCACCGCAACCCGCGGATTGAGTGAAAAAACGGGATTCTCTTGGACATCTGATGAACCTGCCGATCCACACCGATAGAAGCAGCACATCCGCCCCGCCACGTCGATGAGGACCCCCATGGCCACCACGGACTTCAGTCCCACCTTCCCCACCATTTCGCCGCCGCGGACCAGTCGTCATGCCCTGACCTGGCTGTCACGCCTGTCGATCAAGCAGCGTCTTGGCGCTCTGGTCGGCCTGGTACTGGTGATCGCGGTGGGTCTGGGCACGTTCTCCGTGATGTCCCTCTCCAGGGTTTCTGCCCTTGCCGAAGAGATGTACACCACCTCGGTGGTGCCAGTCAGCCAGCTCGGAGCGCTACGCGCCGACATGAAAGATGTCCGCATTGGCACGCTGAACTATGTCACCTCCGTTGACCCCAAAGCCAAGGACACTCACAAGAAACGGAAGGAAACTGCCCAACAGCAGTTCCAGAAAGACCTAGCTGCCTATCGGAGCACTACGGTTGACGCGTCACTGGTGAAAGAGCTGGAAGAGGCGTGGACGGCATACCTGCCGGTCCTTGACCCGTTGATGGCTTACGGCGACAAACTGGACTTTGCCGGATACGGCACCTATCGAGACGCCAACGCTATCGGCCCGTCTGGTAAAGCTGACGCCGCCGTGATGAAACTGGTCGCGAAAGAAACTGCCCGCGCAGACGAGCTACGCGCCAATGCCACCGCACAATACGAACGAAGCCGCCTCACTCTGTTGATCGTTTTGGCATTGTCCATTGTGTTGGCCGTGGGTGGCGTCACCACTGTGGCTGTCAGTATCTTGCGCCCCATTGAGGTCATGAAACGCACTGTGGAGCGTGTGGGGCATGGCGATCTGACCGCCCGATGCGATATCTCTGGAACAGATGAACTGTGCCGGCTATCCACTGGTCTGGATGCCACGATCGCCGCTTTGCACACCACCGTCGACGGAGTCCGGGAAAATGCCACCTTGGTGCAATCTGCGTCAGGGGTCATCGCAGGAGCAGCTCGTGACCTGCGCCACAGCGCCGATGAAACAGCAGCCACCTTGCAGACGGTTTCCGCTTCCGCTGATGAAGTCTCCACCAACGTACAAACTGTGGCCGCCGGCACCGAAGAAATGACCGCGTCCATCCGCGAGATCTCAAAAAACACCACGGACGCTGCCGGGGTCGCCGCCGGGGCAGTGCAAGTCGCTGATCGGGCCACGGGCACGGTCGCCACCCTCGGCGACAGCTCCACCCAGATCGGTGAGGTCATCAAGACCATCACCTCCATCGCCGAACAGACCAACCTGTTGGCGTTGAACGCCACGATCGAGGCTGCCCGGGCTGGAGAAGCGGGCAAGGGTTTCGCCGTCGTCGCTAACGAGGTCAAAGACTTGGCGCAGGAAACGGCAAAAGCAACTGAGGATATTTCACGCAAGGTGGAACAAATTCAGTTGGACACGGAAGCAGCGGTTGCTGCCATCGGAGAAATCTCGATGATCATCGCGCAGATCAACGACACCCAGGCCACGATTGCCTCGGCGGTGGAAGAGCAGACAGCTACCACCAACGAGATGGGACGGAACGTGTCTGAGGCTGCGTCTGGAGCAAGTCGGATCGCCGGCGAGGTGGGTGGCATCTCCGCGAGCGCCCATGCCACCCGGGAGGCTGCTCAGGTCACCGACGGGGCCGCTGCAGAGCTGTCCACCCGCGCCAATTCGCTGATGGCTCTGGTCGAGTCCTACTCGTTGTAGTCGCTGGCACCCCCGGCGAGCGCGGTGACCACCTTGCTCGCCGGGGGGCGGCCGAGCTGTTGGGCCATCCACCGGCTGGTGTCGGCTAGGGCGGGCAGGTCCACACCGGTGTGGATGCCCATGCCATCTAGGGCCCAGAGGAGGTCTTCGGTGGCGAGATTGCCGGTGGCTGATGCGGCATAGGGGCATCCGCCCAGACCGCCGGCGGATGTGTCGACCGTGGTCACGCCGTATCGGATTGCTTCGAGGGTGTTGGTCAGGGCTTGTCCGTAGGTGTCGTGGAAGTGGACGGCGAGTTGGTTGGGGCCGATTCCAGCTGCGGCGAGTTCATCGAGGAGACGTACGACGTGCCCGGGGGTGGCTACGCCGATGGTGTCGCCGAGTGAGAGTTGGTCGACGCCGAGGTCGATGAAGCGGTGTGCCACATCTACGACGCGATGGATGGGTACCGGTCCCTCCCAGGGGTCACCGAAGCACATGGAGATGTAGGCCCGCACCCAGACATTGGCATTTTTGGCGTGGGAGATGACCGGGGTAAACATCGCCATCGCTTCCGTCATGGACCTGTTGAGGTTACGTTGACTGAAAGTTTCGGTGGCGCTGCCGAAGACCGCGATGGCACTGACACCGTGGTCTAGAGCGCGATTCAGACCGTTTTCGTTGGGGACGAGGACAGGTCGGTTGGGGCCGAGGCCTTCGGCACCTAACGCGGTGAGTAGTTCGGTGGCGTCGGCGAGTTGGGGCACCCAACGGGGGTGGACGAAGCTGGTGATTTCAATGCTTTGCAGACCAGCAGCGAGGAGCCTTCGCACGAATTCGGCTTTGACGTGGACCGGAACGGTCGTCTTTTCGTTTTGCAGGCCGTCCCGGGGGCCGACTTCATAGAGGTGCAGCTCGTGGGGCATGCCTGGCAACGGTTCACAGTGTGCTGACGTCATGGTGGCCTCCTCCGGAAGCCCTCGTCGGGAGTGTCGACGGGGTGGGGCGGGGGTGCTCGGGCTTTCATCATCCCTGTTCTTGATCGGCGAGAGCGGCTGACGGACTTCGTGGTTATCCTGGACGCTGGGGGTCAAGACCATAGTTGATGGCTATCCCTGCACGAGATGATGACGACTCAACAAAGGGGATCCCATGACTTACCCTGGCCAGCACCCTCAGGGTCTGCCGCCATATTCTCCTCATCAGGGACCCGTAGGTCATCAGCAGGGCCATCCGTCGTCCGGTCACGTTCAGGGGCAATCTTCCTTCACGATGCAGGACCAGGTCCCCTACCGTGGGTATGGCACCGCATCGGTGCCCTCCCAGCCACTCCATGTGCCCGAACATCCCCAGGCTGGAGCGATTTTAGGATTAGGGATCGGCGCCATCATATTGACTTCTTTGACAGGATTGGGATTCATCCTGGGGATCGTGACGATCATCATGGGAAGTAAAGCCCGAAAGGAGATTGAAGCCGCTGATCTTGGTGGATCAGGCAAGGTGACGGCCGGAATCGTGATGAGCTGGATTTCGATCGGCTTAACCACGTTAGCTCTTGCACTCTTTGGAATGTTCTTGGCCCTGTTGATGCTCTTGTGATGTCCGGCAGCCGATCAGGTTGCGGCAGCCCTACGTCTGGGAGCCTCACAGCAAACGTCCAGGGATCGCTCTCACACTTGATGGTGTGAGCACCACGACCCCTGAAGCGCGCCTCCTCGTCGTTGAAGACGAACCCAACATCCGAGAACTCCTCGCGACGTCCTTGCGTTTCGCAGGTTTCGAAGTGTTCACAGCGGGGGACGGCTCCACCGCGGTGGCGGTGGCGGAACGGGAGCAGCCCGACCTGCTGGTCCTCGACGTGATGCTCCCGGACATGGACGGTTTCGCGGTGACCCGCAGGCTGAGGGAGACCGGGCGGTTGATGCCCATCGTCTTCGTCACCGCCCGGGACTCGATCGAGGACAAGGTCAAGGGGCTCACTGTCGGCGGCGACGACTATGTCACCAAACCGTTCAGCCTCGAAGAAGTCGTGGCTCGGATCCGCGCGGTTCTTCGGCGTACCCGAGGCGATAGCACTGAGGACGAGGTGCTGCGCTTCCACGACCTAGAGCTCAACGAGGATTCACACGAGGTACGACGTGGCCGGCGGGTCATTGACGTCTCCCCTACTGAGTTCAAGTTGCTGCGTTACCTCCTGCTCAACCCCAACCGAGTGCTCTCCAAAGCTCAGATCCTTGACCACGTATGGGATTACGACTTCCGTGGGGAAGCAGGCATCGTCGAGTCGTACATCTCTTACCTGCGACGCAAGATCGATGTGGAGGAGCCGCATCTGATCCACACCCGCCGGGGTGTCGGATACGTCCTGCGCCTGCCCCCAGAGAACAGCTGACAGGTCCGCCGTGACGTCGCCTGTGCCCGCGCCGCCTCCCTCACCGATGGCCGCGGTAGACACCGAGACAGTCCAGCGTCGTTATCGCCCCTCCCGGGAGTGGTTCCAGCGGACCCGCCGTAACTTGGCGGATCCGCTGCGGACCTGGCCGTTGACGTGGCGTCTGGTAGCGGTTCTGGTGGTGATGTTGGTGACCGCATTGGGGCTGAACGCAGTCGCCACTCAGATCGTGCTGCGCACCTACCTGATGGACCGTGCTGCTGCCGAATTGCACTCAGCGGGCAAAGTTGCCGCTGAGAACTCCCTGTACCAGGTGGCGACCCGCGGTCACGTCTACACCCCTGGTGTCCCCACCAGCTACGCGCTGTTGTTTATGAATTCGGAGGGTGGCTCACCAGTCGGGTTGGCTGCCGCTGACGAAAACAACACCCCGACGATCCCCTCTCTGACCTTCAACGATCAGCGGGTCACCGGGAACAAGCCCTTCATCGTCGGGTCCAGCGATGACCCAGACACCAAATGGCAAGTGGTTGCTGGACGACTCACGGACGGTTCCGGGGTCTATGCGGTCGCCATGCCCTTGCGAGGAATCGACGAGACTATCGCCCGCTTGCAGGCCTTGTCTCTGGCCATCGGGCTGGTGGTCGCAGCCTCAAGTGCCACCGTCGGGTTCCTCGGAGTCAAACGGGCATTCCGGCCGCTGCGTCAGATGGAAGACACGGCAGCGGCGATCGCTGATGGCGATCTGACCCAACGGGTCCCTGAACATCCCGCAGATGATGAGGTCGCCAGCCTGTCGCGGTCGTTGAACGCGATGCTGTCTCAGATCGAGTCGTCGTTCTCCATCCGGGAAGCGTCGGAGGAGCGGATGCGACGTTTCGTCACCGATGCCTCCCACGAATTGCGTACTCCGCTGGCCACGGTCAGGGGGTACGCCGAGTTGTATCGTCAGGGCGCTGCCTCTGGCCCGGAAGCGACCGCAGTGGCCATGAAACGCATTGAGGACGAGGCGACCCGGATGAGTGGCCTCGTTGAGGACCTGTTGACCTTGGCCCGTTTGGATAACCGGCGCCCGATGAACATCGGCGAAGTGGACCTGACCGTGCTGGCAGCCGATGCAGTTCAGGACGCCAGGGCCAGGGAACCCGAACGCAATTTGCGCCTGATCGGCCTCGGCGATCGTCAGCTGGGGCCAGCGATGGTGCGCGGCGACGAAGCCAGATTGCGCCAGGTGGTCACTAACCTCATCGCCAATGCCCTGCAGCACACCCCGGCGGGCTCGCCGGTAGAGATCGCGGTCGGCCCGCTGCCCACAGCCAAACCGGCCCGCCGACCCGGCCGCTCCGCTGCCGCGAAGGCTCAACGCCACGACGCAGGAGCGGCTTATCGCATCGAAGTTCGAGATCATGGACCTGGTATCGCCGAGAATGAAATCGAAAGGGTTTTCCAACGGTTCTACCGTGGCGACCCCTCTCGTGGCCGTGCTTCCGGCGGAAGCGGGCTCGGCTTGGCCATCGTGATGGCCATCGTGACCGCCCACGCCGGCAGGGTCGGGGTACGGGCCACGCCGGGAGGTGGCGCGACGTTCGTCGTCGAGCTGCCCCGCAGCACCCCCACACCCGGTCGTGAACACGACGACCGCCCTGAGGGCACTACCCGTGATCAGCACACCGAAGGAGCACGATGAGCAACCCCGACGTCCCGAAGACGGAGCATCCTGCCCCGTCGGGGCCGCCCATGCCGCCGTCCGGTCCACCTCAGCAGGCTGCCGCTCCTGGAGGGCCTTACCCGCAGCATCCCCAGAACCCCCAGGAATCACCGGCTGGCCAACCCCCACCACGGCCCGCTGACCCCCATACCGGTGAGAGCACGACCTGGGCGCAGGGCGATAACCCGACGACCCGCCCACTGTTTCCGCCTCCACCGGCAGATGGTCGCTTTGGGCCGCCGACGCAGCAGACACCAGGCGGCCCGCCGATCTTCCCCCCGCCAGGGAACCCTTCGCCAGGGATGCCCGGCAGCTCTGGCCCCTGGCCGATGACCCCCCCGGGGCAAGCGTTCGGCTCCCCGACTCCCGTGGGTCCGGCCCCCGAACGGCCGGGTCGTCGCCGTCGCACGATGCTGATCGGGGTGGGAGTCGTGGTGGTCGCGGCGCTGGCCTGCACTGGACTGTTTGCCGCGGCGCAGTTGTCCACCAGCGAGGAAACTCCTGAAACGGTGGTCCGACAGAGCGATATGGCCCACCCGGACTGGTCGGCGACGGCCAAAGCGGTGGGTTCCTCTGTCGTGTCGATTCGGGCCACCAATGCCACCCAAGGTGGAGATGGGTCCGGGGTGATCATCGACAAGAAGGGGCATATCGTCACCAACAACCACGTGGTGGCTGCTGGTGCTGAAGGCGGCAAGATCACGGTGGTCCTGGACGACAAACGGGTGTACGACGCCACCATCGTGGGGACCGACCCGGACACCGATCTGGCGGTGTTGACGCTCAACAATGCCCCCGACAACTTGCGCCCTATCGCGTTAGGGGATGACACAAAACTGCACGTCGGCGATCCAGTCATGGCGGTCGGAAACCCGTTGGGCCTGTCTGGCACAGTCACCACCGGTATCGTCAGCGCGTTGAATCGTCCGGTCCGCACCCGGAACCAAGCCCCGGGCGCAACGCCCAACGCCAACCCAGTGGTGACCAATGCCATCCAGACCAGCGCCGCGATCAATCCGGGGAACTCTGGTGGCGCATTGGTGGATGGTCAAGGGCGACTGATCGGGATCAACTCCTCGATCGCCACGATGGGTGCGCAACCAGGGCAGCAAGGCGGCAACATCGGCATCGGGTTTGCCATCCCCGTCAATGAGGTCAAGAACGTCTCTGGGCAGTTGATCGCCACTGGCAAGGCGAAACATGCGCTGCTGGGAGTGACTGTCGATGACACCGTCGCCGACGATGGCAAGGACAAGCGCGCCGCCGCCAAGATCGCCTCAACGTCGCCGGGGTCGGCAGCCGACAAGGCAGGCCTGAAGGTCGGCGACCCTGTGATCGCGGTCGACAACGAGCCCGTCGACAGCGGTTTGGCGTTGAGCGCACAAATCAGAGAGCGGCAGGTCGGCGACACCGTCACGTTGACTGTGGTCCGTGATGGCAAGCGTCAAGACATCAAGGTCACGCTGGAAGAACGCAACTCCTGAGTCGCCTCGGGCACCCCCGCGATCCCCTGTGGATCACTTCGGGGGTGCCCGTCGTCGTCCTCCCACGGTGGAATGGTCACGGCTACCGGCCGCCCCACCGAAAGGCGGCACCTGAGCCCCCAGCTCCAGGTCGACACCCAGCAGATCACCGGCGCAGCAAGCGACACGAGGCGAATGTCCGCTCAGATCAAGGTGGTCCTCTCCCGTGCCGGTTCTCAGGACGCCGACGTGGCGACGCCGAACCCGACGTTGTTCGCCCGCTGATCGTCGGTGAGACAGTCGTCTCACACCCCCTCTCACCCGTGCTGTTCCCGCGTGAACAGCACGGGTGAGAGGCCTGTGGGGCACCCGTCCAGGTAAACCGTCCCAGACCCTTAAGCAAACTTTCGTTGAACAATTCTGAGGCAGTCCCAGGTCAGAGCGTTTCGTCCAGGAAACGACCTCGGACAGGTGCACATGTCGCCACTTTCGGGCCGCACAATTGGCACGTGGACGTAGCTCTCTTGCTTGTGGCCCTCGTGGTCATCACGGCGCTGGCCTTCGATTTCACCAACGGCTTCCATGACACCGGCAATGCGATGGCGACGTCCATCGCTACGGGTGCGTTGAAGCCGAAGACCGCCGTCGCCCTCTCCGCCGTTCTTAACCTCGTCGGCGCGTTCTTGTCGGTCGAGGTAGCCCTCACGGTGACCAATGCGGTCATCAACATCCAGGACAAGACGGGTGCTCCCAAGGCACAGTTCCTGGCCGATCACGGCCAAGGTCTGTTGTTGATCATCCTGTGCGGCCTCGTGGGTGGCATCGTATGGAACCTCCTCACCTGGCTCTTGGGGCTGCCCTCCAGCTCGTCGCACGCCTTGTTTGGCGGCCTGATTGGGTCGACCGTGGCAGGCATCGGCTGGGGCGGGGTCAACTGGTCCGGTGATGGCTCCAAGCTGGATGGCGTGGTGGGCAAGGTCATCATGCCGGCGCTGGTCTCCCCGGTCGTGGCAGGCCTCGTCGCCGCTGTGGGCACCTGGTTGATCTTCCGGATCACTGAAGGCGTGGCCGAGCGCTACAAGGAGAGCGGTTTCCGATGGGGCCAGATCGGGACGGCCTCCTTGGTCTCCCTAGCTCACGGCACCAATGACGCACAGAAGACCATGGGTGTCATCACGTTGGCGCTGATCGCCCACGGTTCGTGGAGCGACACGCACAGCATCCCGCTGTGGGTGAAGGTCGCTTGCGCCTTCGCGATTGCCTTGGGCACCTACCTTGGTGGATGGCGGATCATCCGCACCCTCGGTAAGGGCTTGGTGGAGATTTCCTCGCCGCAAGGTATGGCGGCGGAGTCCGCTTCGGCAGCGGTGATCCTGACGTCCAGCCATCTGGGGTTTGCACTGTCGACCACCCATGTGGCAACGGGCTCGATCCTTGGCACCGGCATCGGTAAGCCCGGCGCAGAGGTGCGTTGGGGCGTGGCGGCACGCATGGCCGCTGCCTGGTTGATCACTCTCCCATGCGCCGGCATTGTCGGTGCGGTCACCTGGTATATCGGTAACGCCTTCGGCGGTTACGCCGGTCCGAGCATTGTTTTCCTGATCCTGGTCGCCCTGTCCGGTTACATGTGGTTGCGGGCCCGCCGAGCACCGGTGGACCACAACAACGTGAACGATGACTGGGAGGAGTCGACCGGCGAGAGCCGTGACGGCGGTGAGAGCCGCCCTACCCCGGCCGCCCCTGAGTCCGCTCTGGTCTCGGCAGGCGTGACCCCTGGTCGCCCGATGCCAACTGCAGGTGACGTTCGTCCGCTCCACGACATCACGAGGAACTGATCATGTTGGGTTTGCTCGCGACTGCGGCAGGCAAGGTCCTGATGGTCTCCATCGTCGTTGGCGCTGGCCTGCCGGCTCTTTTCGCCGCCGGCGTCCGTGCCATGGCGTACGGAGTGGGCGACGAAGCCGAAGTGGGCCATGGCTCACCGCATCCGATCGGCAAGATTCTGGGCATTGCGATCTTCGCAGTGGTGCTCTTTGCCATCTGCTCCGGGATCGCGATCGTCGTTGCTTCTGGTTTGGGCATGCAGGTGAGCTTCGAGTACGTCATTCCGACGTTCATCCCTAAAACCAAGTAAGACCGGCACCCCTCGATCGCTACCGGATCGTGCCTTGATCGTCCACCGCTGCGACGGTTGTCGCAGCCCTGGTGAGACAACCATTACGATGCGGTGATCCCCGGTGAGTTTGTGTCCCCTCACCGTCTCGGTGTCGAAAGGTCCCCATGAGTTTCACCTTCCGTTCGATCCTCGATTGGCTGCGCGCTGGCTATCCCCAGGGGATACCGCAGGAGGACTACATCGCGTTGTTCGGTGTCCTGCAGCGCCATCTGACCGAGGCTGAGATCGTCCAGGCGGCGTGCGAACTCCGGGAAGCCCGGGGTGAGGCGCCTCCCACGGAAGATGAGGTTCGCCGTACCATCGAAAACATCCTCAAAGGCCACGCTGCCGACGAGGACATCCAGCGGGTGGTGTCCCACCTGGCAGCCGGCGGGTGGCCGACCACCGCCGACGAGGACTCCACCGATAACCCGCCTTCCTGACCAGCAGGAGGAACGGGGAAACACCATCGCCCGTGCAGAGTTACGCTGGTCCCCAACCGGCTACGGCGCCAGGGGAAGAGCGATAGGACGCGCCCGGACGATCACCGTGGTCGGTGCACCTGGATCTGCGCATGTCCGCGCCGAAGGGAGGGACCATGGGCCCACTGGACCGATTCATCACGTGGGTGCGTGCCGGTTATCCCCACGGTGTCCCCTCACAGGACTACATCCCGCTCATGGCGCTGCTGCGACGCCGTCTCTCTGACGACGAGGTCGAGGACCTCGGTCAGGAGCTCGTCCGCAACGGCATGATCCCAGCGGACCGATACGACGTCGGCGCGGGAATCATGAAACGCACCGACGAAGTCCCCTCGCCGGAAGAGATGCACCGTGTCGGTAGCCGACTCCGCGACGGCGGATGGCCAGTCAGCCCGCAATAACGCTGCTCTGCGCGCCCAGACTCCAACTGTCCACGCCGGATCGTAGGGCTGCATGCCAGCATGGCCGAGGCCCCGGGAAAACTCCCGGGGCCTCGACGACGAGCTCCAGCTGATCCTGAAATCGGATCAGAAGCCCATGCCGCCCATCTCGTCGCCACCAGGCATCGCCGGAGCAGACTTCTCCGGCTTGTCCGCGATGACGGCTTCGGTGGTCAGGAAGAGCGCCGCGATGGACGCTGCGTTCTGCAGCGCCGAGCGGGTCACCTTGGCCGGGTCGATGATGCCAGCGGCGATCAGGTCGACGTACTCACCGTTGGCCGCGTTCAGGCCGTGCCCCGCAGGCAGGTGACGCACCTTCTCTGCGACAACCCCACCCTCAAGGCCAGCGTTGATCGCGATCTGCTTCAGCGGCGCCTCGATGGCGACCTTGACGATGTTGGCGCCAGTGGCCTCGTCACCCTCGAGCGACAGCTTGCCGAACGCCGCGTCGCCCGCCTGGATGAGCGCCACGCCACCACCGGCGATGATGCCCTCTTCGACGGCAGCCTTCGCGTTGCGGACGGCGTCCTCGATGCGGTGCTTGCGCTCCTTCAGCTCGACCTCAGTGGCCGCGCCAGCCTTGATGACGGCCACGCCACCGGCCAGCTTAGCGAGACGCTCCTGGAGCTTCTCCCGGTCGTAGTCAGAGTCGGACTTCTCGATCTCCACGCGGATCTGCTTGACCCGACCGGCGATCTGGTCGGCGTCACCGCCACCCTCGACGATCGTGGTCTCGTCCTTGGTGACGACGACCTTGCGGGCGGTGCCCAGCATGTCGAGCTCGGTGGACTCCAACTTCAAGCCCACCTCCTCGGAGATGACCTGGCCACCGGTGAGGATCGCGATGTCACCGAGCATGGCCTTACGACGGTCACCGAAGCCGGGGGCCTTCACCGCGCACACCGAGATGTTGCGGCGCAGGTGGTTGAGCACCAGCGTGGCCAGCGCCTCGCCCTCGACGTCCTCAGCGATGATCAGCAGCGGCTTGCCGGCCTGCTTGGTCTTGTCGAGGATCGGGATCAGGTCCTTGATGGAGCCGATCTTGGAGTTCACGACCAGGATGTACGGGTCCTCCAGGACCGCTTCCATCCGCTCGGGGTCGGTCACGAAGTAACCCGAGATGTAGCCCTTGTCGAAGCGCATTCCCTCGGTGAGCTCCAGCTCCAGGCCGAAGGTGTTGGACTCCTCGACGGTGATGACGCCTTCCTTGCCGACCTTGTCCATGGCCTCGGCGATCATGTCGCCGATCAGGGTGTCAGCAGCGGAAATCGACGCGGTCGCCGCGATCTGCTCCTTGGTCTCCACATCCTTGGCCATGCCGAGCAGTTCGTTGCTCACGGCTTCGGTGGCCTTTTCGATGCCGCGCTTGAGCGCCATCGGGTTGGCGCCAGCGGCCACGTTACGCAGCCCCTCACGCACTAGGGCCTGGGCCAGCACGGTTGCCGTCGTCGTACCGTCACCGGCGACGTCGTCGGTCTTCTTGGCGACCTCCTTGACCAGCTCGGCGCCGATCTTCTCATAGGGGTCGTCCAGCTCGATCTCCTTAGCGATGGACACACCATCGTTGGTGATCGTGGGGGCGCCCCACTTCTTCTCCAGGACGACGTTGCGGCCCTTCGGGCCGAGCGTGACCTTGACCGCGTCGGCGAGCTGGTTCATGCCACGCTCGAGACCGCGGCGGGCCTCTTCGTCGAAGGCGATGATCTTGGCCATTGTCGGTGGTTTCCTCCCACGCGAACGGATATGTCGACCGGGCGGCGCCCGCGACGGACGGACCGGATCGGACGGCGCGCCGTTCACGCCGTCGCCACCGGGCCTCACCGGCACCGGTCAGGGCTGTCCTGCTCACTCCATGACGCCTGATCCGGTGTCGCAATCGACACTGCCGTTATCACTCGGGCGCCCAGAGTGCTAAGTCCATGATTAGCACTCGCCCCTGGGGAGTGCAAATGGTCGGCCGCCACATCGCCGCCCCGCGACCACCTGCACCAGGTGGCCCAGGTCACGTCGACACAGCGTCACCTCCCGACCGAGCGTGGTGTTAGCGTCCGAGCCGAGACCGAAGGAGGCGCCCATGACCTCGTATCCCCGGCTGCTCGAACCCCTCGACCTGGGATTCCTCACCCTGCGCAACCGCGTGATGATGGGATCAATGCACACCGGCATGGAAGGGCAGCCCGGCTCCGTCGACGACTTGGCTGCTTTTTACGCCGAACGAGCAGCTGGCGGCGTCGGCACCATCGTCACCGGTGGCGTCTCCCCCACTGTTGAAGGATCGCTCTATCCCGGCGCTGCAGGGCTCTACCACCGTCGGCAGGTCCCGGAGCATCGCGCCCTCACCGCCGCCACTCACGAGCACGGGGCAGCGATCCTGCTCCAGCTGCTCCACTCGGGCCGGTACGGCCGACACCCCCTCACGGTGTCGGCCTCCCGCGTCAAAGCTCCCATTAACCCGTTGACCCCGCATGCGCTCTCCCCCACCGAGATCCGACAGCAGATTGACGGCTTCGCTCGCGCTGCCGAACTCGCTCGAGAAGCGGGCTACGACGGGGTAGAAATCATGGGCAGCGAGGGATATCTGATCAACCAGTTCCTGGCCCTGCGCACCAACCGGCGGACCGATGACTGGGGCAGGACCGCCAGCCACCGGCGCCGCCTGGCCACCGACATCGTCCAGGCGGTCCGTCTCGCTACCGGACCTGATTTCGTCATCCAATATCGGCTGTCCCTGCTGGACCTCGTACCGGAAGGGCAAACCTGGGAGGAGGTCGTCGCGACCGCTCTTGCCGTCGAGGCTGTCGGCGCCACCCTGATCAACACTGGCATCGGCTGGCATGAATCCCGCGTGCCCACCATTGCGACCAGCGTGCCTCGCGCCGCATTCGTCGACACCACGGCACGGATGCGCAGCCACCTGCGCATCCCCATCGTCGCGTCAAACCGGATCAACTCCCCTGATCTAGCCGAGACGATCCTGGCCACAGGTCAAGCCGACCTCATCTCCATGGCCCGCCCGCTGCTGGCAGATCCGCACTTCGTCGCCAAAAGCGCCGCTGGTCACCCGGAGCGCATCAACACCTGCCTCGCCTGCAATCAGGCTTGTCTGGATCACACCTTCACCGGCCGCCCGGTGTCCTGCCTGGTCAACCCACGTGCTGGCCACGAACGAAGCCTCACCATCACATCCACGCCGCGCCCACGTCGTATCGCCGTCGTCGGAGCCGGACCGGCAGGGTTAGCTGCGGCGACCACTCTCGCTGACCGCGGACATCACGTTGATCTCTACGAATCGGCCAGCACCATCGGTGGTCAGTTTGCCCTCGCCGCCGCCATCCCCGGCAAAGAAGAGTTCGCCGAGACGATCCGCTATTTCACCCATCGCATCCAGGAGAGCGGGGCTCACCTGCACCTGAACACCTCCATTGATGCCGCCACCCTCATCCACGGCCAGTACGACGACGTGGTCCTCGCCACCGGCGTCGCCCCTCGGATCCCCGACATCCCTGGCATTGACCATCCCCGCGTCATCACATATGCCCAACTTCTTCGCGGTGATCGCACCGCCGGCCACCGCGTCGCTGTCCTCGGCGCTGGCGGCATCGGCGTCGACGTCTGCGAATACCTGACCCACTCCACATCCCCCACTCTGGACGTGCCGACCTGGCGTCGTGAATGGGGCGTCGGCGACCCCGACAACAACCCAGGAGGCCTCACCCGCGCGAGCCACGCCCCCAGCCCGCGAGAGGTCTATCTCATGCAGCGCAGCCACCACCCGATCGGCCACTCACTCGGCCCGACCACCGGCTGGATCCACCGGGCGTCATTACGGGCCAAAAAAGTCCACCTCCTCACTGGCGTGGGATACGAGCGCATCGACGACACCGGACTTCTCGTGAGCGTGCCTGTCCCACCGCCGGTCACTCCTCCCGCTGGAAAAGATCAGTCACCGCAGGCGATGCTGCGACAGGGTGGGTTTTTCGGTCAGCTTGCCGAAGAGATGCATCAGCGCAGTCATCCTCTCGTGGCGGCCACTGCGCACCTGGGCACCCTCGCCTGGATCGGGCTCCCCACCGAGGCTCGCGCTTCCCTCGGCCGGGGCATCCACACCGTAGCCACACACGCCACGACATGGCACCGGCGATTCACCCATCCCCAGGGCGCTAAAACCTCCCCGGATAGTCCTCGACAGCAACGACTGCTAGAGGTCGACACGATCGTGCTGTGCACCGGTCAGGAGCCAGTCCAAGAGCTTGTAGAACCGTTACGCCACGCTGGGATTCGCACTCATCTCGTAGGCGGCGCCGACAAGGCTGCTGAACTTGATGCGAAACGTGCCATCGATCAGGCCACGCGCCTCGCTGCTGAGCTCTGAGGCACTGGGACTCAGGCTTGCTCACAGCTGGCAGTCGCGTCCAAACCTGAGGTTAGCTCCGCGCGCCCGAGCGACGCGCAGAACGCTGTCGTTGACGGGCCGCACGCATCCGCCGTAACCGTTTGACCAACATCGGATCGTGTGCCAGCGCCGCAGGCTCATCGAGCAAGGCGTTGAGCACCTGGTAATACCGGGTCGCGCTCATCTTGAACAGGTCACTGATGGCCTGTTCCTTCGACCCTGCGTACTTCCACCATTGCCGCTCGAACGCCAAGATCTCTCGCTGCAGTTCTCCGAGTTCACCCTGGCCTTTGCCACGATCGGCAGCGACGACCTCCATCGACGTACCCCTTCTGCAGACCGGCATATGTATACAACTGTGCCAGGGAATGACATCGATGTCATGAGATGTCCACTGTTCGACGTGTTCCCGACGGGCGGGTCAGCACGCCTCGGGGCCGACCGGGCAGGAAGAGCCCGGCCGGCCCCGAGAAAACCACCGCGGGACAAGCGCATCCGAGAATCAGTCGGCTGCAATCGCCTTGAGCACATCCAGGTTGGTGGCCCGCACTGACGGCCATAGCCCGGCCAGCACACCCACCACGAAAGCCACCAGCACGCTGATCCCGAGCTGTTCCCACGGCAACGCCAGATCACTGAGCCCGTCACCGGCCAGGGCCCGTTGTGCGGCGATACCCAGCACGAGTCCCAGACCGATACCCAGCACGGCACCGAGCAGTGAGATCGTCAGCGACTCCAGCACGATCATCCGCCGGACCTGGCTCTTGTTCAGTCCGACCGCACGCAGTAGACCAATTTCCCGAGTCCGTTCAATCACCGACAATCCCAAGGTATTGACCACACCGAAGATCGCAATGACAATCGCCAATCCTAACAAAGCGTAGATCAGATACAACACCGTGTTGATCTGCTGCGACTGCGAATCAGCGAATTCTTTTTGATCAGCGACCGACGCCAAAGGGAGCGGCGAAATGATGTCGTTCAGTTTGTTTTTCACGCTCGCTTTGTCTGCGCCCGATCGAAGGTCGACAGTCAACATACTGTCCGTGGCGCGCATCCCCACACCTTCGATGGTGTCGACGGTCGTGATCACCGAATTCAGGCCAGCTCCCTTCTCCATGGAGAAGATGCCAGCGACCCGTAAGGCGACCTGTTTCCCATTGAGAGTCACCTCCATTTCCTTGCCGACAGACAGATTTTTCTCCTTGGCGTACTCATCCCGGAGAATCACCGTGTTCTTGGCGAAATCCGACAGAGATCCTGACGTCATCGTCTGCTTGAGAATCTTGTCGAAACTCGTCGGTGGCATCGCCCCGAGGAAAGTTTCCTCACCGCCGATGGTCCCCGGGACGAAACGAACCCGGTGGACCTGCTCAACCCCGTCGACCTTGGCCATCGCATCTCCGATGGACGGGGAGAACGGCTGCTGGTTGGCGCTGGTGACCACGAAATCACCACGCAGGTTCTTAGTGACCGCTTTCTGGGTGCTCACGTTCACCGACGCAGCGACCACCCCGAACGCCGTCACCAGCGCCAATCCCACCATCAACGCCGACGCGGTGATCGCCGTACGGCGGGGATTGCGGGCGGCATTGAGCTCAGCGAGTCGCCCAGTCGTCCCGAACACGGCCTCACCAGCCCGGCCAATCAGCCAAATGACCGGCGCACCAACAATCGGGCTGACCGCGGCGATCCCCAGGACCAGGGCGAGCGCGCCAAGACCAATCGCCCACATCCGGTTGAACTCGGGCTGACCGAACAACCCATAGGCCAGGACGGCACCGCCGATCGCCGTCACTGTGCTACCTACGACAGCTCGCCATCCCAGACCGGACGCGCCGGTGGCGAAGTCGCCGCTCATTGCTGCCACCGGTGGCACTCGGCTGGCCCGCACCGCGGGAATCACTGCGGCACCGATCGTCACCAGAACACCAACCAGGTACGTCGCCAGCACGGCTTGGCCGGTGAGTTGCATGGAACTCCCGGAGATATCCAGTCCCAATGTGCCGAAGACCTGGGAGATCCCAAAGGCGAGAGCGAGTCCCAACCCGAGGCCGAGAGTCGAACCGACCAGGCCGAGGATCAACGCCTCAAAGACCACTGACCGCATCACTTGCCCACGGGAGGCCCCCATGGCGCGGAAGAGAGCCAGCTCACGAGCCCGCTGAGCCACCAGGATGGTGAAGGTGTTGACGATGAGGAAAGATCCGACCAGGAGAGAAATTCCCGCGAAAACCAGCAGCATCACCGTGACGAACCGCAGCCCGGAGGAAATCACTTCATTGATTTTTTCCGAGAGTTCCTTACCGCTGAGCGCTTCCATTCCCTGCGGCAATTGGCCGTTGATCCGGCGAGCCACTTCCTGCGGGTCAGCACCAGGAGCGGTCACCACCCAAATCGATTGGTAGGCATCCTTGCCGTCGAGGAGCAGCTGCTGGGCGGTATGGGTGTCAAAGATCGCGTACGACGCTCCGGCGCTGGACCCTTTAGCGCCGTAGAGGGCTGTCCCGACGATGGTTTTTTCGACAACGCCTTGTTTGCCAGTGGTGTAAATCTTGATCCGGTCGCCAAGAGACAACCCTGCCTTGGTCAGCGACTCGGGGTCGATGACCACCTGATCTGACCCTTCAGGACGATGTCCTGATTTCATGACCAGGCCCTGCTGGCCACCAGACGCCGGGGCATCCACGAAGTTAGTCCCGATGCCTGGTGCGCCGGTCGTCATCGGCTTGCCGTTTTTGCCCAACAGGTAGGTGCTATTGGACGCGATCGTGCCGTGAGCGGACGCGACTCCCTCAACTTTGGCGACCTTGTCGACCACCGTCTGGTCGATTGATTGTTCTGACCCGTCAGAGCTGAAAGACGACCCTTTGGCCTGGACATTGACGTCAGCGACGCTGCCGCCGACGATGCCCTTGAATGTGCTGTCCAACATGTCAGTGAAGGTCAACGACCCCCCGACGAATGCGGTACCCAACATGATCGCGACCGTCGACAACAGCAACGCGACCTTGCGGGCCCACAAGCTCTTGAATGAAGCCTTGAGCATGACGTCAGGCCCCCGGACGCTCACCCAGGACCGCAGCAGCGGTCTGACGGTCCAATGAGGTCATCGTTTCCAGGACTTTCTGCGGGGTGGGTTGGCGCAGCTCGGTGACCACATGCCCGTCAGCCAAGAAAATCACCCGATCGGTGTATCCCGCTGCCGTTGGATCGTGGGTGACCATCACGATGGTCTGCGCGAACTCGTCCACGCTGCGCCGCAAGAAACCCAATACCTCCGCCCCAGACCGGCTATCAAGGTTGCCGGTGGGTTCGTCAGCGAAAATGATGTCCGGTCGAGAAGCCAACGCTCGGGCGCAGGCGACCCGCTGCTGCTGGCCGCCGGAGAGTTCGCTCGGCTTATGCCCGAGACGATCGGCCAGGCCCGTGGTCTCAATCACCGTGCGATACCAGTCCTCCTGAGGTTGACGACCAGCAATAGACAACGGCAACAAAATGTTCTCCTGCGCCGTCAACGTCGGAATCAAATTGAACGCCTGGAAGATAAAACCGATCTTGTCCCGACGTAACGCGGTGAGCTCCTTGTCCGACAACCGGCCCAACGGGGTTCCACCGACAGTGACCTCCCCCTGCGTGATCCGGTCCAACCCGGCCATGCAGTGCATCAACGTCGACTTCCCCGACCCTGACGGGCCCATCACCGCAGTGAATTCCCCGCCATAAATGTCAATGTCGACTTTCTCCAATGCGACGACCTGAGTCGACCCCGTGCCATAGACCTTCACCAGGTCCCGCGCTGAAGCGGCGACCGTGCCCGGCCCGCCCGATCCCTCAGTACGACGTTCCAAAAGTGCCATGATGATCCCTGCTGTCGTGGACATCCGACGCTCTGATGAACCGTCGGCCCGGCGCCACCCCGGACGACCCGAACCCGCCCCTGACGCACTGCTACCCACTGTAAGAACCCGAACCACGGAGCGCACCAGGGGAACAACCGGATTCCTCCCTGAGTGGGATCAGATCCCACCCTGAGTCGGAGCCGCCACGACCGTTAGGGTGGGCGGGTGTCCACGCCTCGCCCCTTGCACCACCTGATCCATCCCACCTGGGCGCAGGCCCTCGAACCCGTCACCGAACAGATCCACACGATGGGAGACTTTCTTCGCGCCGAGCTCGCTGCCGGCCGCGGCTACCTCCCCGCTGGCGAGCACGTGCTGCGCGCCTTCACCCGCCCCCTGCCCGAAGTGCGCATCCTCATCGTCGGTCAAGATCCTTATCCCACTCCCGGACACGCCGTTGGACTGTCCTTCAGCGTCGCCCCCGATGTCCGGCCGCTGCCGCGCAGCCTGGTCAACATCTTCCAAGAACTCACGACCGACCTCGGCGTGCCCCCGCCCAGCTGCGGTGACCTCACCCCCTGGACCGAACGCGGTGTCCTGCTCCTCAACCGATCCCTCACCGTACGCCCCGGCGCCGCCGGCAGCCACCGCGGCAAAGGATGGGAAGCAGTGACCGATCGAGCCATCACCGTCCTCGCCGAACGCGCCGCCGCCGGGCAACCCCTCGTAGCGATCCTGTGGGGCCGAGACGCCCGCAACCTAGCCCCCGCGCTTCCCGGCGTACCCCGCATCGAATCGCCCCACCCCTCACCGCTGTCGGCGCATTCGGGATTTTTTGGTTCCCGCCCGTTCAGCCGCGCCAACCACTTGCTGACCCAGCTCGGCGCGTCCCCCATCGATTGGAGGCTGCCATGAGCCCCACGCTGCCGCACCCACCGCACACCCCCTGGCAGCGGTACGTCGCCATCGGCGACTCCTTCACCGAAGGCATGTGCGACACCCACCCCGACCACGACGACGAATACATCGGCTGGGCCGACCGACTCGCCGCCCTGCTGCACCAGGTCGCCGCCCGCGAAGGACACCAGCTCGACTACGCCAACCTCGCCGTACGCGGCCGCCTCCTCACCGATATCACCGACCGCCAACTCCCCGCCGCGCTCGCCCTCGAACCCGACCTGGTATCCCTCGTCGGCGGCGGCAACGACATCCTGCGACCCAACGCCGACATGGACGCACTCGCCCACCAACTCGACCACGCCGTCCGCACCATCCGCGCCACCGGCGCCGACGTCATCCTCGCCACCTCCACCGACACCCGAGGCGCGCCCCTGCTGCGCCACGTCCGCCAACGCCACGCCCTGCACACCGCGAACATCTGGACCATCGCCCGCACCCACGGCTGTCACGTCATAGACCAATGGGGCATGCGACCACTACAAGATCTGCGCATGTGGGCACCAGACCGCATCCACATGACCCCCGAAGGACACCGCCGCGTCGCGCTCGCTGCCTTCGCCGCGTTGGGCTACACCCCGGACGATCCTGACTGGGACGTTCCCCTCCCTGCGGCCGCACCCGAAACGTGGACTACCCAGTTACGCGCCGACCGCGAGTGGGCTCGGGTCCACGTCGGGCCGTGGGTGCACCGCCGGTTGACCGGCCGCAGCTCTGGCGACACCCGCACCGCGAAACGCCCCCAGGCCACGCCCTACCAGGACTGACGCGCTGAAACGCGAGAAGGGTGAGTAACATCCACCTCTCATGGCGTAGGCAAAAAATACAACGCAATCAGGACTGCCTGCGAAGCATGAAAGCTCCAACCAAGGTGCCGAACGTAATACTTAGAGCAGTCATCAGCATTCCATTCATAATCCACTCCCATGGAATAAATGCACTTCTTCCAGACTCAAGAATCATACCCCAAGCCAAATGATTTGCGAGCAAAGCCACTCCCAGTCCAACAAAGGCGGGAATTGCTACAACGAATAACAACACCGTCAAAGTAATCCCAAATAAAAGTCGGTGGCTTAGCCCAATCGCAATAAGTGAGTTCCTATATTCACGAAGTGCTTTTGTGTGGGAAGCTGCGACCCAGCATGTTAGCAGGACAAACAGAACTCCTGTACCTGTCGCTGACCAAACAAGAGTCTCTGGAACTGTAATTTTCTCAGGCACCTTATAAATCTGAACATAGTTTGGATCAAATCCTTTTTTATCAGGAGCTTTTAAAGCGTCGGAGATTTGAATAGGACTCACATTGTCATATACTGTGAAAGCTTGATCGAGACGCCAACCAGCTTGCCGTGCCTTACCTGACGATATAAATCCCAAGTATTGAGCGTAAGCATCTGGGACATCCTGAATATGAGTAATATGAAGCACGCCGGTATCCCGACCTTGATGATCTTTCGTTGGCAATGACTTCAGACTTTTCAACTGAATTGACTTATGTGAGTCAGGAACAAGCAAGCCGCCTTTATTAAAAGCAAGGACTTGATCCTTGCTAAGGGGGTGACCTATCAACCTCTCAACATCATGGGATGAATCTAGCACCATCGGAGTGCCCACCAGAAGATCACCGGTCTCAACCCTTGGGGTAAAGGGGTCAGTGCCTCGCTTGGGATGATGTGTGGTTCCAGGTGAGGGAGAGTGTTGATGCGTGGTCGCGGGTTGACGTTGGCTGAGCGTGAGGATATTTCGCGGGGTATC
>NZ_JAHPZL010000007.1:0-24788 GCF_019331795.1 Austwickia sp. TVS 96-490-7B | reverse complement strand
GCGTCCACCGGCCCGCACCGGCATGTCACCCCACCCCGCCAAGACCAGGGACCGGCCCATGACCCACCCGCCACTGCAGTCCCACGGACGTGACGTCCTGCGCACCCCCGACGGCGCTTTCATGCGCCTCGCACCCGAGGCCACCCCCGCGCAACTCGATGCCGCCCTGGCACAACGCGCTCGCCGCCGACGACCCCATCCTGCTGTCATCACGGTGCACGGCGACGCTCCGCAACTGTTCACCCCCGTCGTGGCTGCGCTCACTCCGCTGACAACCCCCACGGGCGACGCTGACGAACCCACTCCGTTGGCAGTGGCTCTTCACGCCGTCACCGGGCCCGCCGACGAAGACCTGGCTGATGCCGATCTGGCCGCCGGAAGCGCCGTCATCCGCGTCCACCGGGAAGATGACGTCCTTTTCGTCCATCCGCTCGCCGACCCAGCCGACCCACACGCGGTCAGCGCCCACGACCTGCGCGCCCGCCGACTCGCTGCCAGCCCTGCCGCTGACCTGCTCAGTCAACTCTGGCAGGACCGTGGCGGTGACCCTCTCACCGACCTGCCTCCCACGGCAGCCCACCTGGCCGTTGCGCGCATCCTGCAGCACGCCCTGCACTATCTGCACCGGCAACCACATCGGGGACCCCACCTGCTCCACCGCATCGAGATGACGCCGTTGCGAGTCGATGATCACCCCGTCTTACGCGTCCCTGAGCTGCACACTCCACCCCGACCCCGCTCATGACCACCTCCACCCACACCCCGCTGCCTGCCGCCACGACCTCCGCCACCACCGTGCCCATCACCACCGTTGACGGGCATCGACTGCACACCCTGCACCTACCCGCCACCACTACCGACACCCGCGGCACCGTTTTGCTGCGCACTCCGTACGGCGTCGAAGCGCTTCTCCCGGAGGCTCGTTCCTGGGCTGGCGCCGGATATCGCACCTACCTACAGGACGTGCGCGGCCGCTACCGCTCTGAGGGCCATTGGACCCCGTACGCCCACGAAGGCAGCGATGGGGCAGACACGGTCCGTGCCCTCCACCGCGATGGCGGTATCACCGGTCCGCTCCTGCTCAGCGGCTCCTCGTACGGCGCGCACGCCGCCATCGACACGGCACGGGCCTTGACCGTCACCGACTCTCTCAGTGCACGCCCCGCAGGTGTCATCGCGATGGTCCCCGCTCTGGGGCTCTGGGACACTGCGCACGCTCCGGATGGCACCCCCCGACTTCGGGACCGCATCGGCTGGTGGTGGCAGCACGGCCACGGATCCATCTCCCACACCCCCCTCGATCCGACCACCTTGGACGCCCTGACTCACCGGGCTACCCACAGCCAGGTCACCGAGCTGTTTGCGGACCATCCAGACCTCGACGGTCCCTGGCGCCGCCTCTGGAGCGCGCCCCGCCCCGACCCCACCACTCGCTGGTCCGGCCTGCACACCCCACTCCTCGTGATCGGGGGCAGTCGAGACTTCTTCGCTGAAGATTCCCGCTGTCTCGTGCAGCACTGGCCCGGGCCAGCGGCACTGCTCTGGGGAGACTGGGGTCACGGGCTCGGCACCCACCTGCCAGCGACTCACCCGGTCCGGCAAGCCTTGCGCGCCCACGGCGGTCTGCTCCCGCCGATCCTCACCTGGGCTGATGCCGCCGCTCACCATCAACAGCATCCCGACGTACCTCATCCGCACCTGACTGCCCGCTGCCGCCTCGACCCGATCCACGGGTGGCGCCCACTGCCTGACCGGGAGGAACCATGACCACCCTGACGCACCCTGCGCCCTGGCCGCTGGACGCCCTCGTCGACGAACACACCGGACTCATCCGGCGTGTTCGCACCGTCCTGCGCCCAGAGCGCGCACCGCACGCCTACACCTCGATGACCGCTGAAGTTGCTGACGCTCGCCGCCTCGGCGAATGGCCCGCCGACCGGGTCTCCCTCGGCACCACCTTCGGCGACCCCCACGGCGCCTGGATCGCCGCCGTCGCCGAAGCCTGCGAACGCTACTGCGGCAACTATCTTCCCCCCGAAGGGGATGACCTGCGTCGTGGCACCGCCGCAGAGCTACGCGCTGACGGTCGCCAGGTGATCGATCTCGATCGGCTCCCGCGCTTCGCTGACTGGCAGGTACGACGCCCCGGTTTCGAATACACCCCCCTTGATGAGCACACCCCCACCCTGTGGGTGCGCTGCGCCGAAGACCACCCCGAGCATCCCGGACGTGGTACTGCCGGTGAGGTGTGGGCACCCTCATCCCTCATCCACCTCAACTGGCGTCTCCAGCGTTACCGCGACCTGCCCCGCATTCATCACCTCAACTACGCCGGCATCGCCACCGGTCAAGGTTTCGCCGATGCCTGCGATCGAGCCCTCTACGAAGTGATCGAACGCGACGCCCTCGAACTGTGGTGGCACCTTGGCGGGCCCGCCCGAGGCATCGACCCCGCCACCATCCCCGGTCTGACTGACGCCATGGCAGGCTGCGACCTTGACTATTGGGTCGTGGCGATGCCTCACGAATACGCCCCGGCGTTCGCAGCGCTGGTCCACGACCCCCATACCGGGGTATATGCCGCCGGGTTTTCCGCGAAACCAGACCCTGCCGAAGCCGCCCGCAAAGCAGTCCTCGAAGCGGTGCACACCTGGATCTACACTTTGGGCACTGTCGACGCCGACGGCTGGGTGTTTCACGCCATCACTGCCGGTCTGATGGCCACCGGCCTGCACCTCGACCACCGCGACGACCATCACTATCTCGACTCGGCAGGACCGCACTTCGCGGCAGTGCGCGACCTTGGCGCCCACGTGCAGATCTGGCAGGACCCCCGCACCCACCATCTCGCCCGCCGCTTCACCCACCCCGACTTGGGTGTCGGCGATCTCCACGAGATAGAGGCGATCTCCTCAGCTCACCTCCGCCGCCGCCTCGCCGACGCCGGCCACCGCGTCGTCGTCAAAGACCTCACCACCCCCGACGTCGCTCCGACCGGACTGGCCGTAGCTCGCGTGCTGGTCAGCGACCTGGTCCCCAATGCTCCTGCGGCATTCGCCTATTACGGGATGCCCCGCTTCGCCGACGCCGCCCGTCAGCGCGGCTGGCCCATCCCACACGGCCCTGACGACCTGGAGCTCACCCCGGCTCCACATATGTAGGAGGACCAGTGAGCGCGACCCCGGCCCACATCGACGACGTACCTCCCACCACCATCCACCGCTGGCTCTCCCGGATCGTGGAGATCCGACTCTGGCGACTCGCCGCTGCCCACCCTCGGCTCCTGACCGCGACCACCGTCCTGCAACTCGCCGTCACCCTCAGTTACGCCGTCCAAGCAGCTTTCCTCGCTGCTGCGCTCTCTGGTCTCGCCCTCGCTGCCCGCGACCACGACACCACCGCGCTGCCGACCGGACCACTGAGCGCGGTGTGTCTCGTCGTCGTGACCCGCCTCGCTCTCGCCCAAGCCCACATCCACCTCGCCACCAGGCTCGGCGAAACAGTCCGAGCTGACCTGCGAGAACGCCTGGTACGCGCGTTGATCGTCCCCACTCGACTCCATGACGCCGACGAACGGCTCGGGGCGCGCCGCTCCGCCCTCACCGAAGGAGTCGACGGTGTCGACGCCTACGTCAGCAGATACCTCGCTGCCGCACTGCAGGTGTGGATCCTCTGCCCGCTGGCGATCGCGGCCATCGCCTGGATCAACCTGTGGGCAGCGGTGGCCGTGGCCGGCTGCGTGGCCGTCGCGGTCCTCGCGCCCCGCTGGTGGAAGCGCCGACTCACCGACCGTGGACGCGACCACTGGGACAGCTACGAACAACTCAGCGCAGACCACCTCGAATCGCTCCGAGTCATGTCGACCCTGCGCGTCCTCGGTGCAGTCGGTCGTCGCCGCCAACGACTCCAAGAGCGGTCTGACGCCTTGCATCGGCACACCGTCGCCACCATGCGTATCTCCTTGATCGACACCGGCCTGACCGACATCGGCATCCAAGTCGGATTGACTGCCGCCGCCGCGCTCGCCGCCCTCGAAGCGACCGGCGCGCTCACTGTCCCCACGCTCGGTGTCCTCCCCGGGGCGTGGGGTTCCGGTGCCACTGCGACGTACCTGGTGCTGTTGCTCTCCTCTGAGGCGTTCCGGCCGGTGCGCGACCTGGCCCGGCACTGGCATGCCGGCTATCTCGGACTGACCGCCCTCGACAGCATTGACGCTGCCCTGGCCGGGGGGACCAGCACGTCCGACTCGCTGGCTTCCGCCGCCCACCCGCCGACCACCCGGAGTACGGCGCAGAGCGCCACCTGGCAGGACGCACCGGAGTTGACGTTGACTGACGTCCGTTTCGGATATGACGCCGACGACCTGGTCCTCGACGGCATCGATCTCACGGTGCGGCCCGGTGGGCTCGTTGCCCTGACCGGAGCCTCCGGGTCAGGCAAGTCAACGCTCTTTGACCTCGTCCTGGGGCTGCTCCACCCCCAGCAGGGCACCATCGCACGGCCCGAACGCGTCGCCGTCGTCTCGCAACACTCCTATCTGTTCCCCGGCACCGTCGCTGAGACGCTGCGGGTCGCTGCCCCTACTGCCAGTGAAGACGACCTCTGGCACGCCCTCACCGACGTCGGCCTGGCCGACACGGTGCGGGGGTGGCCGCACGGCGTGCACACGGTCCTCGGTGAAGGCGGCACCGGGGTGTCCGGGGGGCAACGCCAACGATTGGCTATCGCCCGGGCGCTCCTGGCTCGCGCGGACCTGCTGCTCCTCGACGAACCGACCAGCGCCCTCGACGATGCCAACGCCCGCCGCATCTGTGACGTACTGCGTCGGGAGGCACAGCATCGCATCGTGATGATGATCGCGCACCGTCCTGAAGCTGTCGCCGCCGCCGATCGACGACTGCACTTGCAGGGCGGCCGGTTGTGTCCCGAGATCATCCCGCACCCTCAGGAGACGCCATGAATACCTCCGGTACGACGGCCGCACCGCTGACCGTGACAGCGCCCTCCGGTGGTGCCGTATCGGCTCCGACTCGCGCTACCTCTACGATCACCGACCTCGCTCGACTGGCTCCGTCACTTCGCGGTGAGCGTGGACCATTGCTGTGGACAGCCCTGGTGGACCTCGCTGCCAATGTGTCCTTAATCGCACTGTCCGTGACCACCGCCCATCTGGTCGCCACTGCGGTGCTCTATGGCCGGGCCGATGAGGGGCCCTGGTGGGTCGCGGCCGTCGTCCTGGCGTTGCTTCGCCCCGTGCTGACCTGGCACGAAATGGATGTGTCCCATGCGGTGGCCTATCGGGTGCTAGCTGCGTTGCGGATGGCCCTGTACGACGGATACGCCCGTGGCGTGCCTTCTCGGGGCGGGGTGCATTCGGGACGACTGGCGGCGACTGCGATGACTGACGTGGAGAAACTGGAGTTTTTCTACGCCCACACCGTCGCCCAAATGGCTGCCGCCGCGGTGCTGGTCGTCGTCGGAGTGCCGGTCGCCGCCTGGGTGTCACCAGCGCTCGCGGGGGTCTTGGTGGCGGGTCTGGTGTTGCTGGTGGTGACGACCTGGCCGTTGCTAGGCCGCGGTGAGCGGTGGGGCGCCACCCAGCAGCATCGGCGTACTGAGCTGTCTGAACGTGCAGTGGATCTGCTTGCCGGCACCCGGGAGATCTTGGTGTTTGACCGTCGTGAGCAGGCGGTCGCCGATCTGGCGGCGGCGGCAGCTCGGGCGGATGCTCCGGCGCGTCGATTGCGGGCGGTGGAGGCCTGGGGCGCCGGGATCCGCGAGTCGGTGGTGGTGTTGACGTCGGTGGCGTTGATGCTGGTCGCTGCTGGTTTGCCTGGTTGTGATCCGGTCTGGGTGCCATGTCTTTTGGCCGGCTCGTTGACGTTTTTTGCTCCGATCGCTGAGGCGGTGGCGGTGGCAGCGACTTTGCAACCTCATCGGGCGAGTGCTCGTCGGGTCGCGGAGGGAATGTCTTTGGGCGCGGATATCGGTGCAGCCTTGCCGGGGCCGGGGCCGGAGCGGGAGCGGGTGTCTGGGGTGGCGCCGGTGTCTGCGCAGCGGCAGCAGGCGGCGTCGATCAGCACTCGGGGGGTGCGCTTTGACTATCCAGGTCGGGCGCCGATCATGGTGCCTGACCTAGAAATTGAGCCGGGTGAACTGGTCGGGGTTGCCGGGCCATCCGGGGTCGGCAAGTCGACCTTGGCTCGATTGCTGACCGGGTTGTGGCGGGCTGACGCTGGGATGGTGCTGCTTGGGGGTCGTACGCCGGAGCAGATCCCCGCGGGAGAGTGGCCGTCGTGGGTGCAGCTGGTCGAGCAAGACGCGCCTTTGGTGCATGGTTCGCTCGCGCACAATCTGCGTTTGGGGGCACCGGATGCCACCGATGGGGATCTGGAGAGCGCGTTGCAGCAGGTGGGGCTGTCGGTGACCGATGAGGCGTTCCCGCTGGGCTTGGACACTGCTGTCGGGGAGGACGGTACGACGTTGTCTGGTGGCCAGCGGGCTCGCGTGGCGTTGGCGCGGGCGCTGTTGCTGGAGCCACAGATCTTGGTGCTGGATGAGACGACAGCGGCTTTGGACGCGGCTGCCGAGTCAGCGGTGATGGATGTGGTGGAGCAGCTGCGTTGCACGGTGCTGGTGATCAGCCATCGGGAGCGGACGTTGGCGCGAACGCCTCGGGTGATCCGGTGGCTTCCCTGAGGTGACGGGGGCCTGAGAGCTGAGCAGGGGTCGGCTCTCAGGCCCCCGAGCTGGTTCAGTCCTGCGGGTAGAACGCCTTGTTCATGGTGGTGACGGCGTCGATGGTGCCCCAGGTGCCGGGGAGGACGTGGGTGCCGGGGATCGCGACGAGCCGGTCATCGTGGACCGCTTTGACGCCGCCGAGGTGTTTCTTCAGCCATTCACGGGTGCTTTTTTCGTGGTCGGGACCAGTGGTGGTGAACACGATGACCTGAGGGTTCTTGGCGACGATGGTTTCGCGGGAGACTTCGGCGGCAAAGAATTTCGAGAAGGCTTCGTCTGTGGGGGAGAAGACGCTGGTGCCGCCTGCTGCCGCAGCCATGCTGTGTTCGACGCCTGCGCCGATTGCGGTGATGGTGTCGCCTTCGATGAAGAGTTGGGCGACGGTCGGAGCGGTTTTGCCCTGGGCGCGGTCTTTGGCGGTTTTGAGCTGAGTTTCGGCCTGGGCGCGTAGCTCGGCTGCGGTTTTTTCGGCACCGATGATCTTGCCGAGGGCGTCGATGTCGGTGAGCAGGTCGGTGACTTCGGCGGTGGAGCGGCGCTGGAAGCATCCGGCGGCGGCGACGTACACCTGCGCGCCGGACTGACGGAGCTGGTCTTGGGTGGCGTAGCCCTTTTCGGCGGTGAATTCGTAGGTGGTGGGGGACAAGACCAGGTCGGGGCGCGCCCCCAACAGCTGTTCCTTGGTGGGCGGGGCGTCTTTGCTGATGATGTCGACTTTATGGCCGTCGGCTTCGAGAGCGCCGGGGAGTTTCTCGCCGTGGGTCTGGGCGACTGCGACGACCTTCTTGGCGGCGCCGAGGCGGGCTATGAGGTCTGCTTGGCCGGTGCCGAGGGCGACGATGCGTTCCCGACCGACGGGGTAGGTCTGGTCAGCGCCGCAGTTGGTGAGGGTGACCGTGGCGGCGCTGCTGCTGCCGCTTGCTTGTGGGGTGCTGACACTCTGACCGCAGCCGGTGAGTGCGAGCGCGCTGAGGAGTGCGATGGTGACGGCGCGGCGGTGTTTTCTGGTGGTGTTGAGGCTCATGGGTTGTCCTTGGTCGTGGTGGTCGACAGGTGGGTGGTGCGGCGGCGGAAGGACAGCACCTGTCCACCGCGGGGGTCGGGGATGGCCATCGAGGACACGCCGAGCGTGTCGTCGAGGAGTTGTGGGGTCAGGACGTCGGTGACGGGTCCGTGGGCGTGCAGCTGTCCGTGGTGCATGACGGCCGCTTGATCGCAGTAGGCCAGGGCCAAGTTGATGTCATGGAGGGCTGCTAGCACGGTGGCGCCTCGGGTCGTGACCAGGTGCAGGAGGTCGTGTTGAAACCCGAGGTCAGCATGGTTAGTGGGTTCGTCGAGGATCATGACGGGTGCTTGCTGGGTGAGGGCGCGAGCTAGCAGGATGCGTTGTTTTTCGCCGCCGGAGAGGGACGCGAAGGTGCGGGCTGCCAGGTGGGGAGCCCCGACATCGGTGAGGGAGTCGTGAGCTAGGTCGAGGTCCTGGGGGGAGTCGGCGCCGAATCCGCGCTGGTGGGGGACTCTGCCGAGGAGCACGACGTCAAGTGCGGTCAGCGGGAAGTCGGAGCTGATTTCTTGGGTCATCACGGCGATCCGTCGGGCAGCTTCGACCGGGGGGATGCGGTGGACGTCGTCGCCCCCGACGCGGACGGTGCCGTGGGTGGGGCGGTGGACTCGGTAGGCGGTGCGGAGCAGGGTGGATTTGCCGCTGCCATTGGCCCCTAGGAGGGCCACGGTCGCACCGGTGGGGACGGTGAAACTGACCTGGTGGAGGATGCGGTGTCCGCCCAGGGTGAGGTCGATGCGGTCGAAGGTGAGGTCCATTAGCTGTCCTTGCGGCGCATCAACCAGAGAAAGAAGGGGGCGCCGGCGACGGCGGTGAGGATGCCTAGCGGGATCTCGGCTGGAGCGACGATGCTGCGCGCCAGGAGGTCACAGACGCTGAGGAAGGCAGCGCCGCCAAGGACACTCACCGGGATGACGTAGCGGTGGTCGGCACCGACGATCATTCGGGTGACATGCGGGACGATGAGTCCGACGAATCCGATACCGCCAGCGACAGCGACAGTGGCGGCGGTGAGCAGGGCGGTGACGGCCAGGAGGGTCCGCCGTAGCCGGGGGACGTCCACGCCGAGGGCGGTGGCGGTTTCGTCGCCGACCATGAGGGCGTTGAGGGAGCGGGTGCGCAACCCGACGACGATCACTCCGATGAGCAGCGCGATGGCCGGTGGCAGGAGGCTGGTCCAGGTGGCAGCGGAGACTGAGCCGAGCAGGAAGTGCAGGATGCTGAAGATCTTTTGGGCGTCGGTGGTCATCAGCAGGAAGTTGGTGAGGGCGGACAGCAACGATCCGAGGGCGACTCCGACCAGGATGAGTCGGGCGGGCACGATGACGCCGCGTTGCAAGGCCAACAGGTAGACCAAGGTCATGGTGGTGGCGGCGCCGATGAACGCGGCGAGGTTGAGCATCACCCCAGACGCCATGATTGAGCCGGTGACGATGGCGAGGACCGCGCCGAGCCCCGCTCCGGAGGAGATGCCCAGGATGTAGGGCTCAGCCAGGGGGTTGCGGACGCTGACTTGCAGGAGCGCTCCGGCGAGGGAGAGACAGGCCCCGGCAAGCGCCGCCAAGAGGACCCGGGGAAGTCGGAAGGTCCACACGACTTGGTCTTGGGCGGCGGTGATGCTGCCGTCGCTCATCCAGGGCATGTCGGGGAGTAGATGTCCGAGGACGATGCGTGCTGCTTGCCAGGGGCTCATAGCCAGGGGACCATGCGCGGTCGAGATGAGGACGATCGTGATGATGGCTACGGCCAGCGCGATGCTCCAGAGATGCTTGTGGCGTGCCGTCCTCACCGTTCTCCTTCATATAAGGGCAGGGGACGAAACTCTAGCAATAATGAGAATCAATCCCAACTGGTAGTGACGGTGGCGGCCCGTCTTTCCTGTGCCCGCCCCAGGGACGTCCTCACAGAAATCATCGAATGACGTTGCCGGTCAAAAGGACCGACCAGGATGACCGCGGATGGAGTACGACGAGCTCACCCCGACACGCCCCCAGCCCCACTGACGCCAGGCCCCCTGAGATCAACCCACCTCAGCGCGCTACCGTCGCCCCAGGAGAGCCGATCACCCGCCGAGCCAGGTCATGACCGCACCGACACGCTTCTACCGGGTCAGCGCCCCCTGCCCAGGCCACCAAAAAACCCGCGTCAAACGCATCACCCGCGCCAGTGACATCTCGCACCGACATCACCGCCTCAACCGGGACCTCCCCTAATACCCGCTCCCCACACGTAACCCTGGTCGGCCCAGGGCCAGACCGATTCAACACCACCGTCGAATCGAGCCACCGCGCCAGCTCACCCGGCCCAGCACCGTCAGCCAACGTCAACAGTCGGGATTCGTCCGCATTCGCAGAAACCACATCCGGACCCATATCGATGAGCCACTGAGAAAAAGCCGCCACACCGCAATCCTGGATCATCCCCGTCGACGACACATCGACACTGACCCGGCCCCCCGCAGCGTGCACCTGACGCGCCGCATCCACGACACTTTCACGTCCGATCGGATCCTGAAAGGAATACCCGGTGACATGAAGCAGATCCACCCCAGCCAGCCACTGTGGATCAATCGGCCCGAGCCGTGCACAAGCTCCTCGACAGGTCAACATGCTGCGCTCGCCGTCAGGACCCACGATGACGACGATGGTGCCGGTCGTCCCGCGCTGTTGCAGACGTACCTCGACGTCGTGGTCGCGCAAATCGCGGGCTAGGTCCTGTCCCGTGCGGTCAGTGCCGACACAGCCCATAAACCGGGTGGGGTGGTGCGGGCCAGCGAAGGCAGCGACGTTCGCGGCTGACCCGCCACGGGTCAGAGTGATCTGCGCGGTGGTGTCGGTGGCATGTCGGGGGGTGTCGTCGAGCCAGACCACCACATCCTGGACGAGATCGCCGATGACTCCGAGCATCAGGGCTCCTGGGGTGCAGCCTTGAGGGATAAGGCGACCTGGGTGGCGAGCTGGACGTTGTTGCGATAGAGAGCGACGTTCGCTTCGAGGCTGGCGCCACCAGTTTTGGCGCGGATGAATTCCAGCAAGAAGGGGGTCAGCCCTTGGCCGTTGATTCCGCGTTCGTCGGCAGCAGCCCAGGCTTTGGTGACGGTCTCCTCAAGCCGGGTGGGGTCGAGTTGGGCTTCGGTGGGGATGGGGTTGCCTACGAGGAGCGCGCCGGGGGTGTCGAGGCGTCGTTGAGCTCGATAGACGGTGGCGATGTCGTCAGCTGATTCGAGTCGGTGCGTGACGCGATGGCCGGAGTCGGCGACGTAAAAACCTGGGTAGGCGTGAGTGCGATATCCGACGATGGGAACACAGAGAGTTTCGAGGCGTTCGAGGGTGGCGGCCACATCGAGGATGGCTTTAGCGCCGGAGCTGATCACGACGATCGGGGTGCGGGACAGCGCAATCAGATCGGCAGACTCGTCGTACGTGCGGTGAGCGCCGTGGTGTACCCCACCGAGACCCCCGGTCGCGAAGACATCAATGCCAGCGCGACGAGCCAGATAGATGCTCCCGGAGATGGTGGTGCCAGCGTTCTTCTTCAGCACAGCCCCGAGCGGGAGTTCACGGATGCCAGATTTCAGGGCGATGTCGTCATAAGCGAGTTCGTGGATTTGGTCCTCGTCGAGTCCCACCGTGGGTATCCCCCGGTGGACGCCGATGGTGGCCGGGACAGCACCCTCGCGACGGACGATGTCTTCCGCTTCCAGGGCGACCGCGATGTTGCGGGGACGAGGCAACCCGTGGGTGAAGATCGTCGATTCGAGGGCGACCACCGGGCGGCCGCTGCTGAGGGCGTCGGCGACCTGGGAGGAAATCTGGAAGTAGGGGTCCATGGGGGCTCCTCGATGTCGCACGGCAGGGTTGAACAGAGACAATAAGGTCGCTTTGGGGCAACGGACAGACCCAATTCACTATCAGCTCATAGGGTTTCGCTATGAGATTCACGTTGCGCCAGTTGCAGGTGTTCGATGCCGTGGCGCAGACCGAGCACTTTGGCAGGGCAGCCCAGCTGGTCGGTTTAGCCCAGCCGACTGTCAGCGGCGAGATCAAAGCACTAGAGCGCGCCCTCGGCGTGATGCTGTTCTCCCGATCCCGGTCAGGCACCACACTCACCGAGGTAGGCCGCGATCTGTGGCCGTGGGCACGGGAAGTCACCCACGCCGCACATCGACTCCAAGACCGCGCCGATCACGTCTCGCCGTACGGGACGATCCGGCTGGCCGCATCACCCAGCCTGGTCAACAGAGTGGTGCCAGAGCTGCTGCGACGGATAGGACAACTGGAGCCGTCCTTGACGGTGACCGTGGTCGAAGTGCCGACCGGCGGAGTGGGACAGGCACTACGCGCCGGAGAAGCCGATGTCGGAGTAGGGCATCTCGTGGAGTCGGTGCCAGGCACTCGGGGAGCACGAGTTGGCACAGACCAACTACACGTGTTGACAGCGGCGGGCCTGATCGACGCATCGGCACCGATCACACTGGGGCACCTGCCAGTACGGCGGTTGCTGCTGTGGCCACGCGAGCAACACCCGGCGTATCACGATGTCATCGTCGCAGCGTGCACAGCGGCGGGGATGACCCCAGAAATCGTGGCGGCGACCACACGTTTTTCCGGATCGCAGTCATATCTGTTGTCCTCCGGGGAAGCCTTCTCCCTGGTGCCGGAAGACTTCGCCCGCGACGCCCCATCTAGCCTGGCCCACGCCCCGCTCGACCCTCCAGTGTCCGTGCCCTTACAGGTCCGATGGCGGGTCCCACCTGTCAGCGGGGTGGACCAACTGCTGACCCTTCTCGCGCACGTACGCCGATCCGCGCAGCGCAGGTCAACGGCACACTCACGCCGACTCACCCCGGCGACTCAGCAGATGGCGACGAATGTAGTAGCTCGCGATCAGCAGAGCAGCCCACAGCGGGCCGACAATCAACGCCGGGCGGAAGTTCTCCTGAGTCCACATCACACCAAGCAAGACGACGAAGAACCCCAGAACGAGATAGTTGCTGTACGGCGCACCAGGCATCGGGAAGTGCAATCGGGCCAGCTGAGCCTCAGTCAGCCCCCGCCGAAAACGCAGATGGGTGTAGGTGATCATCGCCCAGTTGGTGCCAGCAGCAAACAACGCCACCGCCATCACATATCCGAAGACGTCCTTGGGAAATAACGCCACCAGCAACACCGCTGAGGCAGTCACCGCCGAAGACACCAACACCCCGGCAGCCGGAGCGCCAGTGCGGCTCAACTGACCCAGAAAACGAGGAGCATTCCCCTGATGGGCAAGGGTGTGCAACATCCGGCCATTGCTGTAAAGACCACTGTTGTACGCAGAGACCGCTGCTGACAACACCACCACGTTGAGGATATCCCCGGCGTACGGCACACCAATCTGGTCAAAAATCGTCACGAAGGGGCTGCCGTTCTGACCGATCTGATTCCACGGAAAAAGACACAACATCACGAAGACAGCGCCGACGTAAAACAAGAAAATGCGGTGAATCACCTGGTTGATCGCCCGCGGAATCGTCGTGCGTGGATTGTCTGCCTCACCGGCAGCAATGCCAATCAGCTCGACACCACCGAAGGCAAACATCACCACCGCCAATGCGCTCGCCACGCCCCAGAGGCCCTGCGGCATGAACCCGCCATGGGCAGTGAGATTGGTCAGTCCCACGGGAGGTTCATTGGTGCCCACGCCCGTGGTGATGATGATCAGTCCGCCGATGATCATCGCCACGATGGCGACCACTTTGATCAGGGCAAACCAAAATTCGAATTCGCCGTACGCGCTGACTTCGATGAGATTGACGGCGGTGATGACAGCCAAGCAGACCGCTGCGGACACCCAGGCAGGGACGGTGGGCCACCAATGGTTGATGTAGACCCCGACGACGGTGAGCTCGGCCATGGAGACGGCGACATAGCTAAACCAGTAGTTCCAGCCGGAGTAATAGCCAGGAAGCTCACCCCAATGAGTGCGAGCGTAGTGGGCGAAAGCGC
Organism: Austwickia sp. TVS 96-490-7B; assembly: GCF_019331795.1. GTDB lineage: Bacteria > Actinomycetota > Actinomycetes > Actinomycetales > Dermatophilaceae > Austwickia. The sequence continues at coordinate 10,997 of NZ_JAHPZL010000007.1, read as the reverse complement.
CAGTGACGGGTTCCTCGACGCTCATCTCGCCGAGGGCGCGCATGACCAGGAAGATGATCAGTCCGCCGATGGCATAGCTGATGAGAATCGCAGGTCCGGCACGGTGGACGCTGCTGGCTGATCCATAGAACAGCCCGGTGCCGATGGCCCCACCGAGGGCGATCATCTGGATGTGACGGTTTTTGAGACCTCGATGCAGAGTGTCGCCGTCGGTGGGGGCAAGGTGGGTGGTGTCAGGATCCGCGGTAGCGGCAGCACTGGTGGGCATCGGGGCCTCTGGAGGGTGTCGTTGAACGTGAGCGCCGGGAGGGCGCAATGGTCACGTTGTCCAGAATAATCGACTGAAATGCGGCTTACTCGTCCGGGGTGACGACCCTAAGCCGGTGGTTGATGGTCAAATTGTTTAGCGAGATGAGAAAGTCAGCGGGTGGCTGTCGCGTCGGGTCGGTCCGTGGCCGACAGATCAGGTTGCGGATCAGGCGCTTGACTGAACCGCTGCAAGAACAGATCCACTCCGGCGTACGACGCCATCACCAACAAGCCAAACACCACGATCGCGACGATCATCACCGCCACGGGACCCATCCCGTGCGTGGCCACATCCACGAAGGCATAGGGGTATGCGGTGATCGCGGCGCCTCGGATCAACATGAACACGGTCCAGATCATCGGCAGGAGCAGACTGCCCACAATGGCCCACCGATCGATCCACCTCCGCGGACCGGCCCAGACCCAGCCCGCCACCGCCACCACGGGCACCACGATGTGTTGCCAGGGGTTGGTCAGCATCGACCATCCCTCCAACACCTGGCTGGGTCCGATGAGCGTGGCATAGACGATCGCCGTCACGGTGATCATCATCAGCGCATCCAGCAGCAAGGAGCGCTGCCACAGCGGCGGCGGTGAGTCGACATACCCGTGGGCAGGTCGCGCCACCATCACCCAGAAGGCGACGGCGACGATGATATTGGACCAGACCGTGAAATAGGTCAGGGTGTCCCAGACCCGTGACCACATTCCTGCTGGGCCTTCCGGGTTGGTCCCCAGGAGATGACCTGGTTGTGCTGGTTGGGGGAGGAAACCTCCCGAAGCGGACAAGATGATCACTGCCAAGAAACCTGCTGTGGCAGTGATGGCGACGACGCCATGGATACGGCGAGCGATGACGGCATGACGGGATGACGGAAGGAATACCACGGTCAGAAATCGATCTGTTGTTAGCGGGTGGGGACAGTGACGGGAGGCAATTCAATCCAGCGCAGGGTGGCATTGCCCTGGTCGGCGGCTTCCACGAGGTCAGCGATCACAGTGGCCTGGTCCGTGACCATCTCGCAGCAATCCTGCCCGGCTGCACTGATTGCCAGGTCCAGACTGGCCGGGGTAGACCGACGAATGTGCATGGTGGCACCGCAGTCGACTCGCTGGTGAGAGGCTTTTCCCTCCGGGAGACCTTGGAACCAGGCGACGACCGCCTGGGCGGCGGCAGCGCTGGTGATATGAGCGACCAAGGTGATCTGGACATGCGTGTCGAACGGGCCGGATTCCTGCGGCCAAGGCCAGTCGTAGTTGATCTGATAGCGCTCAATCACCGGGTGCTCCTCGATATTACGACGGGGAATGGTCAGCGGTCAGAGCCGCTTCGTGGCGGCAGTTCGGTCCAGGTCACCGTGGCGACTTCGGAGGTGTCCTGCGTGGTGCCTTGGACCACCTCAACGACCTCCTGGGCATACCACGCCACCGAGTCCGCGGCATCCTGACCTTGGGATTCAATGTCGAGAATCGCCTCTGCCCCGGTGGGTTCATGCAAGAACATGGACGCGCCACCGTGATAGCGCCAACCGGCCTCGCTGGGAAGCTCGCTGGGCGTGAGCGTGCTGAACCACCGGCTCACGGCAGCCATCGCAGCGGCCCCGGTGATCTGGGCACGCAGGGTCAGGACGACCTCCTCGGGGTCTCCGGCGAAGAGTTGCGGCCATCCGTAATTGAGCTGGTACTGCTGGATCATGAATGCCTCCGGGCGATCATGCCTGCTGGAGAAGGGCGTTGGTATTCCCACCAGGCCGGTGACGGGCTCGACCGTATCACCGGGATGTGCGCTCTTCCTGGGAGGCGGATCCAGGTCAGGGGTGCGGTGGTCCATCAGGTCAAGCGGCGGAGTTCTTCCCTGAGCTGTCGGTGGAGTTGCTCCCAGACGATTTGCTGTTGCTGCTGGCACCGGCGCTGCTCGGTCCATGACCCGAGCCGTTAGCGCCGACCTGGGCTGGGGTGGGGGTCTGCGCTGGGGTGGCCGGTGCGGATGAGCCGTTGGGGCCCGCTGGTGGCGGGGCAGGGGTGGCGATCGGAGTGTAGGTGCTCACCGGGATGAACTCTGCTTTACCTGAATGCACCACTTCGGCTTCCGCCCAGGCTCGTTCGTACGCTTGCCGGACGGCGTACGACGCCAACTCGCCAAGGGTTGTCGTGGTGTTCAAGGTGCGGCCGCCGTCACCGCGGGACGCACCGAGCACGATCACTCCGCCATCAGTGGGGATGAGGTAGCGATCATGCAGATCATTGGCTCGACGTACCTCTAGCCGACCGGGCTCCAGGGAGGATAGCCCGGTGGTGAGCACATGCCGGTCCCGAGTGTTGACCTTGGGGCCCATGAGCACTCGGCGAATCTGACCGTACTCGATGACATCCATCAGCTGTTCCAGCCGGAAATGAGGCTCAACGAGCATCGCTTCGTGCGTTGACGAAAAAATGGGAGAGGCCAATTCATAGGTGAACGGCACATCCGCGTCGACGGTGACGTCGAGGACGTGGGCAACGCCGTCGGTGTCCCCGGGCATGTTCAGCGCCTTGAGCAGAGCACGACCGGTTTCGGAGAGGATGACCCGGTCCTCAGCGGTGTAGACCCAGCCGAGACGTTCGAGGAACGAACAGAAGGATTCAGCGGGTTCATCATGCCCGGCCAGCAGGCGTTGCAGGTTGTCCTTGGCGCCCTCAGTCAGACCCGGCACATACCTGGTGCGTACATCTGGTGAGGAGCCGAAAGCATTCACCTGAGTCTTGCTCGGCGGCGCGCCATGGCGCCCGAGAGCTTCGACGTAGGCCAATACACGGTGGGTGAGTTCATCGACGATCTTCACGAGGTGATCATCTCATCGAACTGGACGCCCGTCCTGAGCCTTCTGGCTTGTTGCGGTGGCAGATCCGAGAGGGCAGTGACCTCTTGGCGGGCGTCATCGCTGGATACGGTAGGGATTTCTGGCGAAAGGTGTGATGCCTGCGATTTTCGGAGTTGGGGGCGACTGTGAATGTGATCACAAGGACTTCTCGGATGAATTCTGGAGGGTTCGCCACTGTTTCCCTGCGGAATCAGCTGTTCACCGTGGCACGTCGACCAACTCCGAACACACTGACGTCAGATCTTGCGCGGTGGTCGGCAAGGACACCGACGTCATGATCTGACTGAAGGTGTTCATCATGTCCGAGAGTCGGCCGTGCACCCGGGTGCCTTGGGTCATGACTACCTGAGTCCCACCTGCCACAGCGGACAGGCAGATCTCGTGCCATCCCACGGGCACTCCGTCGCGGGTCGTCACCCAGACCACCCGGTCGGTGTCGGCCACCATTCGGGTGAACTGAAACACGATCGGATGTCCATGGCCACGTTCGGTGGCCGCTAATCCGTGCCCGTCCACGACGGCACCTTCGTAGAAATGCGCCCACCGCAAGGCGCACGCCGCATCCGTCGCCGCATGGTGTACGACGCGGGGTGCTGCCGAGATAAAAAAGTCCAGCATCACAGCCGGGCGGACTTCGTCGGACAGCGCTGGCAACGGCGGGGTCGCCCGCAGGCGTCGCGGCACCGGGGTGGGCAACATCAACGGCCCGGATAGACACGGGTGCAGCACCTCAGGGTCTGCCCCGGCGTGATCGAGGAGTTCAGCGACGCGGCGAGTGGGCTCTCGCAGCAGCACAGCCAAGAGGTCGGTCTCTGACCAGCCACGAGGGAGTGAGTCGAGGAGGTGGCGGCTCTGCCGATCCAGGAAAAGGTCGCCCACTGCGCCGTGGTGTAGTTCTTCTACCGGGCGGGGCACCAGCGGCGGGACTGCCATATCGACGTCCATGTCCGGGGCGGTCAGCCGATGTCGCTGGGCGTTTTCCGCTGCCTCCCGTGCCACGGCCAACGTGACTCCGTGTTCGGCGAGGATCTGGGCGCATGGTCCGCCCCAGGCGAGCAAGCCGAGCAACAGGTCGGTGACCTCGATGACGGCAGCCCGACGACGTGCGGCTTCCCGCCACGCAGCGTTCATCAGCATCATGGTGGCGCGGCTGTTCACAGGTGTTGTCCTGACGGTCGACGTACATGGTCGTGCCATGAGTGGGGGGTGTGCGTCGGGCTCGTCGTGGCGTCGGCTCGGCGCTCGGTAGGGCCTCACGGCGGACGGCCTTGTCGGCCAAGCTTAGGCGTGTCCGCTTCATGCCGATTGTCGCTGGAAGGTCAGCCACCGTCGTGACCTGGTCGGCCCCGGTCATCGTCGCCGTCACGGCCGTGCACTACTATCGCGGAGCCATCGGACGACGTCGTGGAGGGGCAATGCCGGATTACGAACTCGACACCACCCAACGCAACGGGGTCCTTCGCATTCATGCGCGGGGACGCGCGGTCTTAGCCAATCCCATGACCAATCGGGGCACAGCGTTCACCGCGGAGCAGCGCGAGGCCCTGGAGATCGGTGGGTTATTGCCGACCGGGGTCACCTCAATGGGCAATCAGGTACGTCGAGTCTATGAGCAGTACAAATCGGCACGCACCCCCTTTGCCAAGCACAGCTATCTCGCCAACCTCCGCGACCGCAACGAGGTGCTCTTCTACCGACTGTTCTCCGATCACATCGAAGAGATGATGCCGATCGTCTACACCCCGACCATCGGTGAAGTCATCGAGCGATTCAGCGTCGAGTACAACCGGCCCCGCGGGGTGTTCCTGTCCATTGATCGACCGGAAGCCATCGAGCGTTCTCTCCTGGAATACGGCCTAGACCCTGAGGACGTCGACCTGGTCGTGGCCACCGACTCTGAGGGCATTCTGGGCATCGGTGACCAGGGCATCGGTGGTGTCCAGATCGCTATCGGCAAACTCTCGGTGTATACCGCCGCTGCGGGGATTCACCCTCGACGGGCGATCCCGGTGGTTCTCGATACCGGCACCGACAACCTCGGTCTGCTCAACAGCCCCTTCTACCTGGGGGAGCAGCATGCCCGGGTGCGCGGTCCGCGGTACGACGAGTTCATCCGCACGTTCGTCGAGGTCACTTCACGGGTCTTCCCGCATGCGATGCTGCACTGGGAGGACCTGGGCACCGGAAACGCGTTCCGCATTTTGGAGGCATACCGGCACGACTACTGCACCTTCAACGACGACATCCAAGGCACGGCAGCGGTAGTACAAGCGGCCATCCTTGCCGGAATTGACGTTGCTGGGCATCCGCTGAGTGACCACCGGGTCGTGTCCTTCGGCGCCGGGTCAGCAGGGATCGGGATCGCCACGCTGCTCCGTGATCACATGGTGGACTCCGGGATGTCCGCAGCAGAAGCACAATCCCGGTTTTTCGCCATCGGTCTCCAAGGCTTGTACGTCGAGGACATGGACGACCTGCTGGACTTCCAGCGGCCCTTTGCCCGGTCCCGCGCCGAGGTCACTGAATGGGGATGTGTCCCGGGACGTCGGATCACCTTGTTGGACGTCGTACGGCAGGTCAAGCCAACGATCCTCATCGGCACGTCCACAGCAGGGGGCGCCTTCACCCGTGAGGTCGTAGAAGAGATGCACCGCTATTGCGAGCGCCCGATCATCATGCCGCTGTCGAATCCCACGGCGCGGGCCGAGGCGACTCCAGCAGACCTGATCGAATGGACGGATGGGGCGGCGTTGGTGGCCACGGGAAGCCCGTTCGACCCGGTGGATCATCGAGAAGTGCGCCATTACATCGCGCAAGCCAACAATGCGTTGATCTTCCCGGGGATCGGTTTGGGAGTGGCGGCGTGTCGTGCTGAGCGGGTCACTGATTCGATGATTTCTGCCGCGGCGCGGGCGTTGGCTTCGCACGCCAATGCGTATCGTCCGGGCGCGTCGCTGTTGCCGTCAATTGACGAATTGCGGCCGGTGTCGGCGCAGGTGGCGTTGGCGGTGGCGCGCGCGGCAGAGGATGAAGGGGTGGCTCGTCGCCCGCTGACCGACCCGATCAACGATGTGTATCAGCGGATGTGGACGCCGAGGTATCCGCCGGTGGAGATCGTCTGAGCCACGTGACCTTGCGCAGCGCTGCTCGCACCTGGCAGGTGTGGCTGATGGGGCGGCCGAGGCGGCAAGGCGTCTATGCTGCTGGGCGTGACCGGCGGTCCACCCCAAATAAAACGTGAGGTTCCTTCTGCGACAACGAAGATCACCCGTGCCGTCGTCAAGCGACGTACGGTCCCGTTGGTCGGGTTGCCGGTGCTCGTCGCCGTGACCCTGTGCGGCGGGGGGTGGTGCGTGGACTCCGGATCCGCGCTCGCGGAGCAAACCACGGCGGCGAATCAGACCGAGGTGGCGGACCTGAGTTTCAACGCCCCGGCGTCTCGCAAGCCGTTGCCGACTGGGCGGCGCGACTACCACCACGTTGACGGCCCGGTGCGCCATGACATCTCTGGTTTGCGGGCGTTCGTGCCCCGGCTGCCTGAGGCAGCGTCAGTGAGTTGGGTGATCGGTCGCCGCGGGGATGACAGCGTGCCTGGTCCGTCGATGTATGAGCTCATCGCGGTGGTCAACCTCAATCCGGACGTCGCTCGTGGATTGCGGGCGCGGTTGTTGCCGGTGCGGTCTTCGTCGACGGTGCCCACTCCAGACGTGCCGCGGCAGCTGCGCGCGGATCTGCCGTCCGGGGCCTTCCTGACCAGCACTGCGCTCGAAGAGCGGGTCCGTCGTGATGTCACCCGCGGGCTGGTCAGCGCTGCGATGTCCCGGACAGAAGACGTGCTCGTGATCGTGTGCCACCGTGACAGGCCCTTTGGCACCTGACCAGTCATCGTGATGACTGCGTTGGGTCATCTGTGTTCCCAGGTGTAAGTGATCACCGGTCGCCCCGGTCCGGTACGTCGGCCCTGTCGGCGGACCAACCCGGATCCGACCAGGTGCTCCAGGTATCGCCGGGCCGTGACCCGGGATACCTCCACCGCGTGGGCCACACCAGCTGCGGACACTTCGCCTTGGTCACGGACAGTGTTGACGATTCGTCCCAGCAGGTCCTCGGACAGGCCTTTGGGGAGCACCGTGACCGGTGCGGGATGCACTCCGGCGACCAGCAGGTCCACGTCATGCTGCGAGGACAATTCGCGTGGTGCCGCAGTGTCGGCGCGAAACTGGCGGTATCCGCGAAGCCGCTCAGCGAGGGTGGCGAAGGCAAACGGTTTGAGCAGGTAATGGACCACTCCAAGGTCGGCGGCGCTACGCACAGTGGATACTTCCCGCGCCGAGGTGATCGCCAATACATCGGTGGGGATTCCTCGCCCGCGGATCACTCTGGCCACGTCCAGACCGGACATATCGGGCAGCCCCAAGTCCAAGAGCACCAGGTCGATGTTGCCGCGCAACACCATGGACAGTGCTTCTCGCCCAGATCCGACGATTCCGACGACGTCGAATCCGTCGACTCGCGCGACGTATCGGGCGTGTGCGGTCGCCGCGAACGGTTCATCGTCGACAACCAGCACCCGTAGCGGCAGGGGCGAAAGATGGGTCGCTGGGACAGCCGCGCTGGGGTCGCCAGCAGCCACGGCGGCACCCTCTTGGGTCCACATGGGTCTCATCCCGACGTCCCTCCTGCCGGGAAGCGCGCCACCAGGCATGACGAGTCATCATCGGCTACCTGTACCGTTCCGCCCAAACGTGCTGCGGCTTCCCGCACCAACGCCAGCCCGAGTCCGTGCGGTCGGCCGTCATCAGGTTTGGTGGTCCAACCGGGTGCGAAAGCGTCTGCATCGGTGGGCAGTCCAGGGCCGGAATCGGTGACTTCTATCACCGCCTGGTGGTTTTCGACGTACATCGCTACGCCCACCCGGGCTGCGGCGGAACGGGCAGCGGCCTCGATGGCGTTGTCCACCAGATTGCCGACGATCGTGACGAGTTCCGGGGCGGGAGCGATCCCAGCGGGCAGCCAGGAATCAGGATCCAAGTCCAAGGACACCCCCCGCCGAGCTGCGTCATTGGATTTCGCGAGTAGCAGCGCTGTGACGGCGGGTTCGCCGGAGGCAGACATCACTTCGTCGGTGAGGCGCTGCCCCCGCGCTGCTTCTTCGGTGGCGAAGGCGACTGCTTCGTCCGGCTGCCCCATCTCTACCAGGGAGACCACGGTGTGTAGGCGGTTACCAGCTTCGTGGCTTTGGGCCCGCAAGGCATCCATCAGCGTGCGGGTCGAGGCCAGTTCGCCAGCAACTTCTTCCAATTCGGTGCGATCACGCAAGGTGATGACCGCTCCAGAACCCCCGCCACCAGTTGGGGCGACACTGGCCACCACGATCCGTGACCCTGCGACCACCGCACGGTCAGATAAGGCCGTCCCCGCGCTGACCGCAGCCACCAGGTCGGCGGGCAATCCGAGCGAAGCCGACGGCGCTCCAGTCAGGGTCCCGTTGACGCCCAACAAGCGGCGAGCTTCATCGTTGACGACCCGTACTTGTCCGTCTTCGCCGATCAAGACCAACCCTTCGCGCATCGCATGCAAAGCGGCGTCATAGCAGTCATACAGGCCCCGCAGTTCCGGAACGGTCATCCCGTGGGTGGCGCGCGCCACCCGCCGGGCCCCAATGGTGCCGACCACCCAGGTCACTAAGGCCGCAGCTACCCCTGCGGCGAGCACGGTCGGCATCCACGACGCCACTTCCCCTTCGATGTGCTCCACGGGGATACCGACCGCGACCAGCCCCATTACCGGCCCGTCAGGTCGTTCCCGGATCGGCACCACTGACCGCAGCGAGACCCCCATCGTCCCGGCTCGGGTTTCAGTCTCTTCACCGCCGTTCGGGGCAGCACCCAATGAGCCGACGTAGATCTGACCGATCTTCTCGCTGATCGGATGGGTATACCGCTGCCCCGCCGGTGACATCACCACGACGAAGGACACGTCGTTACGGCGTCGTACCTCCTCGACGTGACTCTGCAACGCGCGGGCGGGGTCGGGGCCACGCAACGCGACCGCGACCTGCGGATCAGTCGCTACCGTGCGAGCTACTGCGAGAGTCGTGCTGGCGGCTTTCGCCGCCACCGCTCGGCGCGCCTGCACTGCCGCACCGATCGTGCCCACCACGACGACTGCCATCATCACTGCCAGCTGTGCCACGAATACCCGTGAGGCCAACGACTGTGCCGGTGCCGGACGCAACGGCACATTCCCGCGCCTCACCGGCGCATTCCCACATCAGCTATGAACACTACGAACACAACGGTGACAGTAACCGCACCTATCGGTGAGGGTTTGTCACGACAGATCTCCACCACTTTTCCGACGGATACCGCAATGGCCCTCACGATCCAGATCCTCATCGTCCTCGCCTGCCTGGTGATGGGCACCCGTTACGGCGGCATGGGACTCGGACTAATCAGCGGATTCGGTCTGCTGATCCTCGTCTTCGTCTTCCACCTCAAACCCGGCGACCCCCCGATCGACGTCATGATGACGATCCTCGCGGTCATCGGATGCGCATCAACCTTGCAGACCGCCGGTGGTCTGGACGTGATGATGAGGTACGCCGAACGGATCCTGCGCGCTCACCCGAAACAGCTGACGATCCTCGCGCCGATCACCACCTGGTTCCTCACCTTGCTGTGCGGCACCGGCCACGTGGTCTACACCATGTTCCCGATCATCGAGGACATCGCGCTGGAAAAAAACATTCGCCCCGAACGGCCCATGGCGGTCTCTTCCGTGGCTGCGCAGGTCGGTATTACCGCCTCCCCGGTGTCCGTGGCGACCGTGTCCCTGGCCACGATCCTTGCCACCAACAGCGCTGCGCACGGTGGTCCGACGTACTCCATCCCGCAGATCCTGTCAGTGTCGATCCCCGCTTCGCTGTGCGGCGTCGTGTTGGCGGCCTTGTGGAGTTTGCGTCGCGGCAAGGACCTCGATCAGGACCCGGAGTTCCAGGCGAAGATCGCCGACCCGGAAAAACGTGCCTACATCTACGGCAAAGCTGACGGCACCACCCTCCTGGACCGGGACATGCCCAAAGAGGCCTTCCGGGCCATGTGGATTTTCTTCACGGCCATCGCGATCGTTGTGATCCTCGGGGCGTTCCCCGACCTGCGGCCCAGCTTTGCGGCTGCGAACGGCAGCTCCAAGCCGCTGTCCATGACGCTGACCATTCAGATGTTCATGCTCATTGCAGGCGCACTCATCCTCATCACCTGCAAGGTCAAGCCCAACGACATCCCCAATTCAGCGGTCTTCAAAGCCGGAATGGTCGCGATTTTCTCCGTCTTCGGTGTCGCCTGGATGGCGGAAACCTTCTTCCATGCTCACCTCGCTGAAATGCAGAAAGAGCTCACCACGATGGTGCAGGCCCACGTGTGGACCTTCGCGATCGCCCTATTCCTGGTCAGTAAACTCGTGAACAGCCAGGCAGCGGCACTGACAGCGATGGCGCCGATCGGGTTGAAGATCGGGGTGGATCCGGTCACGCTTATTGGTTTCTTCGGAGCGTCGTACGGCTACTTCTTCCTTCCGACGTACCCCAGCGACCTGGCGTGCATTGGCTTTGACCGGACCGGTACCACTCGTATCGGTAAATACATCCTCAACCACAGTTTCATGATCCCTGGCTTCATCTGTGTCATCACCGGCTGCCTGGTCGGGACAGCATTGGCGCGGATTCTGTTGTGACACCGACTCCGGCGTCACTGTGATCGGGGCGTCGGCCGCTGCTGCGGATCCCTCCACCTGCAGCAGCGGAACCTGTGGTGGCGGTCGCTTCGG
>NZ_JAHPZL010000006.1:18683-72210 GCF_019331795.1 Austwickia sp. TVS 96-490-7B | reverse complement strand
GGGATACCTGTCAAGAGGAGAGCTTCATTGACGACCGGGAGCATCCTGCAATAGATTCGAGAAGCTGTCGATGGTGAAATCATCTACCTGGTCAGCAAGGAACATCTGTGACAGATTGTTCCGTAGAAGTTCCAGGGTGAGGATAACGTGTTCTTTGACGGGCCACCGATTTCTCCTGAAGTCCACTCCCCGGGAGTGAAAAATCTCGGTGACCCGCCTGACGAGTTCATCGAGTGCATCGTGATCGAGTCCTGCTGCACGACTGGTACCGCATCGGCCGCTTTCATGAGAGATGTGAGTCGTCTAACCCAATGATCTCAAAGCGGCCGATGTTTTCATATATGCGTATGGTGACAGGCGTGTATCGATTGTTCCCCGGAGTGTAGGGGGTGGGTCTCTAACGCCTCGTGAATAACGCCCGTAGGAGTCACACGCGGTCGGCTTAAGTGGGCGACCATTCCGCATGATCACTATGAGTTCAAATACGGGTTTCTTGTACATAATTTTCACCCCTTTCGCAAGGGCAATAATGTACATCTCTCGCCAACCTCAAATAGTGCAAATCATATTCTTATGATGTGATTATGATCACATCATTGGGCGTTCAATTTTTATATTTTCTAGCATAAAATGCGCTTTTTTGTCGGCGTTATCCCTGAGGGCTTTAGTGTTATTGCAGGGTTGCCAGCAGAGTCAGTAGGGCGTTATCCACCAGGGATTTACCCCTTTGCGGAGAGCCCAGGGCTCCGGAAATGTCGCGTTTCAGCAGTTCAGGGCGGATGTGAGTGCCCGGTTGGGGTTGCGTGAGTGATGGCGCAAGGCGGCGGCTATGTTGTCCCAGCCGGCGAGGGGTAGGAGGCTGATGGCGGTGTTGCGCAGGCTGGCCATGATGCGTGGTGCCTGGCCGGTGCGCACGTGGGAGGCGTCCTCGGCGTAGGTGACGTCGCGCACGTAGTGGAGCCGGTTTTCGATGCCCCAGTGGCCGTGCACCCACGCCGCGAGCACCGCCGGTGGCGCGTCCTGGCAGCTGCTGGAGGTAGCCAGGTAGACGACCTCGACGGTCTTCTTACCCGCTCGGGTGAGGGTTCGACGTAGTTGAGCGATGTGGGCGACACCGGCCAACTCGGGCCAGCCCGGCAGGTCGGGGGTGTTGATGGCCTTGATGGTTCGCCTCGCTCGTCGGCCGTTGCCCCGCCCGGTGCTGGTGGCCCCGATCGGGATCGACGCCCAGGGCAGGGTCTTGCACTCCCTGTACAGCCAGGCACGGTTGGCTTTGATCGTGAACACGAAGTCCGCGCCCGCGGCCACGATGGCCTTGGCCGTGTCGTCCTGGGTGTGGATCGCATCGACAGTGATGACGCCTCCACGCACGTCAGCCGGGTCGAACCCGCCGATCAAGTCCCGCACCGCGGGGATCTCGTTGCTCTTGGCGTCCACAGCGCGCTGCCCCAGGACGACCCCGGTGCTGTGATCAAACACGGCCACCATGTGCGGGGTGTTCCGGCTGGCGCTGCGGGCCCCGCAGATGGTCTTGCCATCAATGGCCACCACCCGCCGACCCCCCGTCGCGAATCCGACACCACGCCAGGACCGCCAGGAGACGATCCAGGACCGCGGCGGCCAGCCGCGCGAACAGCTTGCCTAACGTGGATTCCTCCGGCGCCCGCAAAAACCCCGGCCTGGCCAACTGCTCACCCTCCAGGCCCAAGGCCCACTCCCCGATCGCGGCGAACGAGCGAGCCACGGCGATCACGGCACACACCGCCACGGCGACCAAGCCCGCCAACAGGTACCGCCTACCCCGCCGGTCTCGCGGATCAGGCACTCGCTCCAAGACGCCCAACAAGCCCGAGTCGGCAACAGCGGTGGTGATCGGCAATGCTGACATCAGCGGATGGGGTCCTCGCGCGAGACGGTCGGTGTGAGAACTCCCATCTCAACCCACAGGCCCCATCCGTCACACCAGACACGCCGACCACACCCCCACGTTCTCGCAGCTCACAGCCCTATCCCACCGAACTTTCAGAAGCCCTGGTGGAGAGCCAGAAGTCCTGCAGGTCGAAGGCCCTTGCAACGGACAGGTCGCCCGACGTCTAGCTGTCGCGCAGTCATGGTTTATAGCGTGCTAGCCCGAATGTTTCATCGTGCTCCGTCGGTGGGTAGGGCGGTGTTGTTGCTGGTGTGCTGGGACCTATTCAGGCATGTGGGTGTGACAGTGGGGCGAGCTGGTCGCGGGTGGTGTTGGTGACGAATGCGGATAAGTGGTAGCCCTCTCGGACCGGGTGCAGACCGCTGCGTTGACTCACTGGGGAAGTGCCCTTCGAGCTGCCGGATATCTGCCGTCGTACGCAATGACCTTGCAGGTCAAAGGCGTTTCTGACATCACGGCACGCCCACCACCATGAAATCTCCGGGGGAGGTGGCAGAATCGTCGTCCTCTTCCGTAGAGCGCCGACCTCAGACGGGGTCGGCGCTTTACCATGCATGATCCCGACAGTGCTGTCACCAGTGACGTGGGATGAATCTCTTTCCCGCTCCTGGGAAACCCAGTTCTTGTGCAGGGGGCGGGAAGCTAACGTGCCCCAATACACACCACCCAGGTCTGCCCCGGACTACCGACAGGGAACTGCGCGGCGCACCTGAGGGTCATGCCTTGACAGGAGAACCCCGTGTCCGACCTGCACGATCGACCGACCCCCTCCACCCCCGCCACGCTGACCGCTGGGGTCGACGGAGCCAGCACCCCGGACTCTGGTGAGCACCTCCAACGCAGCCTGAAGAACCGACATGTCCAATTGATCGCCATCGGTGGAGCCATCGGCACCGGACTCTTCATGGGATCAGGTAAGACCATCCATGCTGCCGGACCCTCCATCCTGCTGGTCTATCTCACCATCGGGCTGATGCTGTTTTTTGTCATGCGCGCCATGGGCGAACTTCTGCTGCATGACCTCAACTACAAGTCCTTCCAAGACTTCACCAGCGAATTCTTAGGTCCTTGGGCAGGGTTTTTCTCTGGCTGGACCTATTGGATGTGCTGGGTGGTCACCGGCATGGCCGAGATCATCGCCGTCGCTGGCTACTGGAACTTCTGGGTTAACTCGGACCATCCCGAAAAGATGACTGGCACCGCCATCGTGCTGGCTGTGGTCACCCTCGCGGCTCTTCTCGGATTAAACCTACTCACTGTCAAACTCTTCGGTGAGATGGAGTTTTGGTTCGCGATCATCAAGGTCATCGCCATCGTCGCACTGATCATCGCCGGGATCGTGATGGTCGCCACCGCTTTCACCGCCCCCGACGGCACCAAAGCATCGCTGACCTACCTGTGGTCGCGCCCTGGCGGGATCTTCCCGCACGGCATCGACGGATTCTTTGCCGGATTCCAGATCGCCGTTTTTGCTTTCGTGGGGATTGAACTCGTCGGCACCACCGCCGCCGAGACCGCCGACCCGCGTGTCACCCTGCCCAAAGCGATCAACTCCATCCCCATCCGTGTCATCCTCTTCTACGTCTTCGCCCTGATGGCCATCATGTCCGTCACCCCTTGGGACCAGGTCAACCCCGCCGTATCACCCTTCGTCAACCTGTTCTCCCTCATTGGGATTGCCTCCGCAGCATCCCTCATGAACTTCGTCGTCCTCACTTCGGCGTCGTCCTCGTGCAACTCCGGAATCTTCTCCACCTCCCGGATGCTCTACGGTCTGTCCCACAAACGAATGGCGCCGGCAGCATTCGGTCGGCTTTCCCGGCGCGCCGTCCCTCAAAACGGCCTATTTGTCTCGGTGGCCCTCATTTCCCTGTCAGTCTTCCTGCTCATGAGTGACACCGTGATGGGAGCCTTCACCGTGGTGACCACCATCTCCGCGGTGCTTTTCCTGTTTGTGTGGGGGCTTATCCTGTTCAGTTACATCGTCTACCGGCGCCGTCATCCCGAAGCGCACGCCGCTTCGACGTACAAAATGCCAGGTGGGGTGCCGATGTGCTGGGTGGTGTTGGCCTTCTTCGTCTTTGTCCTGGTCCTGCTCACCCGCGAACAAGACACCCTGCAGGCATTGCTGGTCACCCCCGTCTGGTTTGTGGTGCTCACCATCGGTTGGTTCATGTCCCGTGACAAGGTCCACCAGGACGACACCACCACTGAAGAGGTCCACAGCTGATCGTCGTCGACCCGGTGTGAGAGGGCGCGGCGTCGCACGTCACACCGGGTCAACCGCGCCGTGGAGTCGGGCTGATTCCGGTGCGGTTCAATCCGGTGGCATTCCTTCCAGACGACGCAAGTGGCGGGGAGCTTCAAAGCACAGCGCTGCCACCCAGCCGATCAGGAGCACCGCGGCTGGCAACACCATGGTCTCTGCCAGCGCCTGAGCTAACCCCTCGGCGACCGTTGTCGGCAACGCACCGCCCCCAGAGGTGTGATGTCCCCGACCCATCATCGGCCCACCACTCGGGAGATGAGCGGCGATCCTGCTGGTCATCAGCGCGGCGATCGCTGCGCTTCCCAGCACCGATCCCACCTGCCGGGTGGTGTTGTAGACCCCCGACCCAGCGCCTGCGAGATGACGGGGCAAGTTGCGGTTGGCGCTGGTCGACAACGGCCCCCACACGCAGCTATTAGCCGCCCCCATCAGTACCGCTACCGCCAGGATCTGCCAGTACGGCGTCGTCGGAGTCATCAACAACGACATCACCACGATGCAGGCGCTATACCCTGCCAGCCCGATCCCGGCCATCACCCGAGGATGAAGTCGATCCACGAGCCGCCCAGTGGGGCGAGCCAACAGGATCGACATCACTGATTGCGGTGCCAGGAGCAACGCAGCCATCGTCGGGGACAAACCGCGCACCGTCTGCGCATACAACGTGAACGGGAAAATCATCGAGGTCACCGTAAAACCGACCGTGGTGATGGCAATATTCGCCAGCGAGAAATTACGATCCCGGAATAAGCTCAAGGGCACCAGAGGTTCGCGCCGTACCTTCGACTGCCACCACACAAAAGCCACCCACGCTACCGCCGCCACCGCCAATAACAGCGGGACAGACATCACCCCTGAGATCGTGCCCCATTGATACGTTTCGCCCTCCTGCAGGGCAAACACCCCACAAAACATCCCCGTGGCCGACAACACCACCCCGACCCAGTCAAAACTATGCGCATGCGTCGGCAACGACGGGACCAGTCGCGCCGCCAACGCGAACGCCACCACCCCGACCGGGACATTCACAAAAAAAATCCACTCCCACCCCAGCGTGTCAATCAGCACCCCACCCGCCAAGGGCCCCACCAACGTCGCGGCCCCAGCAGTGGCCCCCCACAACGCCATCGCCTGACCTCGCCGATCCGCCGGGAACGTCCGGGTGATCACCGCCATCGTCTGCGGCGTCATCATCGAGGCACCCAACCCCTGAACGGTGCGCGCCACGACCAACGCCGTCACCGACCCGGACAACCCACACCCCCAGGACGCGGCCGTGAATACCACCAAACCCGTCAAATACACCCGCTTCGGGCCAACACGATCTCCCAGACGACCCGTCACCAACAGTGGTACGGCGTACGCCAACAAATACGCGCTGGTCACCCACATCACATCAGCGACATCAGCCCTGAAAGTCCGAATCAGCGACGGCATAGCGATCGACACGATCGTCGAATCCACGAGGATCATGAAGAACCCCACCACCAACGCCCACAGCGCTGGCCACGGATTGTCGGGGAGACACTCGTCCACGTCGGACCGTCCCGACCAGGTGGTATCACTCATTCAGGCACGGTAACGCTGTGCCGCAGCGAACCCGACCCTCAGGGTCGAGGCACTGCGGCGTACGGCGCAACCACCCAGCGAGCCGTCAACTCGTGGAAATGATGCACCGGTCCCGGACCCGCACCCACCTCGAGGACATCAGCGTGCCGCAACGCCTCAGTCAGCCACTCTTTCGCCGCCGCCACCGTCGACGGCCAATCCGGATGGCGCGGGCGCAGCGCAGCCACTGCTGACGACAAGGTGCACCCGGTGCCGTGCGTATTCACCGTAGGGACCCGCTCCGCGTGATACAGGCGCTCACCAGCATCATCACGCCACAGATCCACCGCATCGGCCACTCCAGACAAGTGACCGCCCTTGACCAACACCGCGCGAGCGCCGTACTCCTCACGCAACCGACGCGCCTGCTCACCCATCTGCGCCACAGACGTCGCCGTCGCCGTCCCAGTCAGGACAGCAGCCTCAGGGAGATTCGGTGTCACCACGTCCACATCAGGCAGCAGCGCCCGTACGGCGAACACCGCCTCATCAGCCAACAGTCGGCTCCCGCTCGTCGCGACCATCACCGGGTCCAACACCCGATGCATCCCCGCTAACGGACCCCGCAGATACTCTCCGACAGTGCACGCCAGGTCACTCGAAGCGAGCATGCCCACCTTCACCGTGTCGACTCGCACATCAGCAAGCAAGGTATCCAGTTGGGCCCGCACAAAATCCACCGGGACGGTGTGGACCGCAGTCACCCCCGTCGTCGCCTGCGCTGTCAATGCGGTGAGCACGCTCGTGCCGTAGGCGCCCAACGCAGAGAATGTCTTCAGATCCGCCTGGACTCCCGCCCCACCACTAGGGTCAGAACCGGCGATCGTCACAGCCACAGGGGGGCGGGTCATCACAACTCCTCAGCAGCAAACAGACAGGTCAGGAAAGATCGACGATGACAGGCACATGGTCGCTCGCTCCCTTGCCTTTACGCTCGTCGCGATCAATGCTCGCACCAGTCACTCGGTCAGCCAGGGCCGGAGAGGCCAACGCAAAATCGATGCGCATCCCCTGCTTCTTCGGGAACCGTAACTGGGTGTAATCCCAATACGTGTACACCCCCGGGCCAGGGCAATACGGCCGGACCACATCGACAAACCCCGCATCCACCATCGCCGCAAAAGCTGCCCGCTCCGGACCACTGGTATGGGTCTTATCCGCGAAAAATGCCGGATCCCACACATCTTCGTCCAGGGGCGCGACATTCCAGTCGCCCATCAACACCACCTGAGCCTGCGGATCCGCCGCTAACCACTGGGCCCCAGCCGCCCGTAACCCGGCTAACCAGTCCAACTTGTACCGGTAGTGCGGATGATCCAGCTCCCGGCCATTCGGGACATACACCGACCACACCCGCACGCCACCACAGAGCGCGCCAATCGCCCGAGCCTCAGCCGCCGGATCTGGCTCCCCCCATCCCGGCATACCCGGAAACCCCACCTGGACATCAGACATACCCACCCGGGACAAGATCGCCACCCCGTTCCACTGACTCAGACCATGCCAGGCCACCTCATACCCAGCCTCCTCAAACAGCTGCATCGGGAACTGCTCGTCCTTGCATTTGGTTTCCTGCACCGCCAGCACATCCAGCTCATGGCGACGTAAGACAGCAAGGACCCGCTCGGCACGGGTACGGATGGAATTGACGTTCCAGGTCGCGATACGCACAGCGACACCCTAGCGAGGTCACCGCACCTACCGTGGAGAGATGACGACTGCGTTGATCACCGGAGCCACCGCAGGGATTGGCCGAGCCTTCGCCCATGAACTTGCCCGGACCGGACACGACCTCGTGCTCGTCGCGCGAGACCAGGCCCGCCTGCACCACGTCGCCACCGAGTTGTCCGCCACCTACGGCATCCGCTGCGAAGTGCTCCCCGCCGACCTAGCTCGACACACCGACGTCGACCACGTCGCTAACCGGCTGAATCGAGGAGGTGACGAGGCTGTCGACCTGCTGATCAACAACGCCGGATTCGGATTGACGACGTCCTTCCTGCGCTCACAGATCGCCGACGAAGAGCGGCAACTGGCGGTGCTCGTCCACGCGGTGTTGGTGTTGAGCCATGCGGCGGGGCGTGCAATGACTACTCGGGGGCGAGGCCAGATCATCAACGTCTCCAGCGTGGCGGCGTTCACCACGATGGGGACGTATTCGGCGTGCAAAGCCTGGGTGAGCACGTTTTCGCAGGCGATGGCGATCGAGCTGCGGGGGACTGGTGTGGGGGTGACTGCGCTCTGCCCGGGATATACCCACACCGAGTTTCATCAACGGATGGGGGAGACGATGTCTGGTCTGCCCGAACTGATGTGGTTAGACGCGGACTACTTGGTGCGTGCCGCCCTGGCTGATGCACGCGCCGGACGGGTGATGAGCACGCCAGGCCGGGTGTACAAGGCGGTGGAGGTGGTCACCGGGGTGATGCCCCGGTCGGTGGTGCGAGGAATCTCCGGACTCTTGGTCGGTGGCCGACGACGGATGCGCCGACGTGGGCGGGAACGGGGCCGTGGACGGGGGTGAGCGTTCCTTCAGACGTACAGTGCCCCGTTGGCGTGGCGACCGTTCGAGTATTTTCGCTGGTCACAGCATTGTCCAGGTGCAGGGCTGCCGATCTGCTCACGGCTATGTACGTCCGACGGGACAGCGATACCCCAGCGGACCGGTCGATGAGAGGCGCAGCCTCCTGAGAGCAGAGGGGCGGCGCCGCGCTGAGTAGGGTGGCTTCGTGACCGAGATGCAGCAGCATGCCCAGGATCGTCTTCGTGAATTGGTCAAGGAGAAGGCCGTGGTCCATGGCCGAGTGACCTTGTCGTCGGGAAAAGAAGCCGATTATTACGTTGATCTACGCCGAATCACCCTGGACGGTGAAGCTGCCCCGCTGGTGGGTGAGGTGATGCTGGATCTCACTGCTGGCCTGGAGTTTGACGCAGTCGGCGGTTTGACGATGGGAGCAGACCCGGTCGCCACCGCGATGTTGCACGCAGCCGCTCGTCGGGGTCGGACGCTGGATGCCTTCGTGGTGCGCAAGTCAGAGAAAGCGCACGGTTTGCAGCAGCGGATCGAAGGGCCGTCGATTGAGGGGCGTCGGGTGCTGGTGGTGGAGGACACCTCCACCACGGGGGGATCGCCGTTGACAGCGGTGCAGGCCTGTCGGGAGGCGGGGGCACAGGTCGTGGCGGTCGCAGTGATCGCTGATCGGAGTTCTGGTGCGGCGGAGCGGATTGCTGCGGAGACCCAGGTGCCCTACCTGTTCGCCTACGGTCTGGCAGATCTCGGCCTGTCCTGAAGGTGTTGGCTGGCCTGCTAGGGAGCTGGTCGGTGTTTTGACCCGGGACCGTGGGCTGATCGGTCCCGGGTCGGTCTGGTGTTAGTGCTGGAGGTCTGCGGCGAGCGCTAGGGCTCGTTCGGCGACCTCGGTCGCTTGGGCGCGGCCGTCTTCGATGAAGGAGAGCCTGGTCCGTCGTTCGATGAGGTCGTCGACGGTGAGTGCTCCTTCGTGGAGAGCCCCGTAGAGGAGTTCGGCGCCGATGGTGGCCATGGGCGGGGTCTGGTGGCCGTTGGTGGGGGGCAGCACTGGCGTGGCGAATTCGGGGTGTTGCTGGGCGAGTGCCATGACGTCGGTGGCTTGGGTGCCGTATCGGCGGATCAGCCGGGTGGGTGCGTCAATCTGGGCGAGGACGTCGTGGGGTGCGGCGCCGATGAGTGGCAGGGTGGTGGTGCGGCACGGGCTGATGGTGTGCCCACCGACGGTGCTGCCGTTGGGGATGCGTTTGGCGACGGCGTCGACGGCGTCTTGGGCCATTTTGCGATAGGTGGTGAGTTTGCCGCCGGCGATGGTGATGGGGGCGCCGGGGGTGTCCAGTAGCAGGTGGCGGCGGGAGACGTCAGAGGTGGGTTTGTGGTTGCTGTGCTGGTCGGCGTCATCAGTGTTGGTGGTGGGGATGACGAGAGGGCGCAGTCCGGCGAAGCGGCCGAGGATGTCGGCGTGGGTGAGGGGGCGTTCGAGGGCACGGTTGATGGTGTCGATGAGGAAGTCTTCTTCGGCGGCGGGGACGGGTGGGGCGATGCCGTCTACGCCGGGGGCTTCTTCGTCGGTGAGGCCGATGAGGACGATGTCGTCGGTTTGGGGTACGGCGAAGACGAATCGTCCGAAGTGTCCGGGCACGGGTGCGGTGAAGACGGCGTGGGGGCGTCCGACGGCGTCGGCGTGCACGATGAGGTGAGAGCCACGGCTGGGCAGGATGGTCAGGTCGGGGGTGTGGTTCCCAGCCCAAACACCAGTGGCGGAGATGATGTGCCCGTGGACGGTCAGGCTCTGGCCGGTCAGGTCGTCGTGGAGGGTGGCGCTGTCGGCGGTGAGTTCGCTGGCGCGGCATCGGGTGATGATGTCTGCGCCGTGGGCGGAGGCGGTGCGGGCGAGCGCGATGACGAGTCGGGCGTCGTCTTCGATTTGCCCGTCGGTGTAGCTGACTGCGCCGCGCAGGTGTTGCTGTCGTACGCCGGGGGCGAGGTGGAGGACTTGGGCGGCGTTGATACGTCGGGGTCGGGGCAGCGTGATGGCGGGGGTGCGGGCGGCGATGCGCATGGCGTCGGCGACGTGGACGCCGGCGGTGGTGAGGGCGCCCATGGCGGCACCGGTGTTGGCGTCGAGGGGGACCAGGTATGTCGTGGATCGGGTGAGGTGGGGGGCGATCCTGGTCATGAGGTGGTGACGTTCCATGGCGGATTCCCAGGCGACGCCGACATTGCCGGTGGCCAGGTATCGCAGGCCGCCGTGGGCGAGTTTGCTGCTCCATCGGCTGGTGCCAGCGGCAAGGTCGACCTGTTCGATGAGGGCGGTGCGCAGGCCGCGGGAGGCGGCGTCTAGTGCCACCCCGGCTCCGGTGACGCCGCCGCCGATGACGATCACGTCGTACCGTTCTTCGGCGAGTCGTTCCAGTGCGCGGGTCCGGGTGTGGGCGTCGAGTGAGTCCGGGGCGGCGTGGCGGGTCATTCCGCATTCCCTCCTGGGGGTGGTTCGGCCTGGTCGGTGTTGGCCAGGTAGCCGATGACGAGGCGTCGTACCTGCTCGTGAGTGGTGTCGGCGCCGATTTCCCGGGTGAGCAGGGCAGGCCCGAGGGCGAAGGGGGTGAGGATTTGCAAGAGGATGGTGGCTTGGACTCGGGGGTCGTCGCGGCGGATGGTGCCGTCGCGGTGTCCGGCTTCGAGCAGGGGGATGGTGGTGTCGACGAAGATGCGCTGGCTGGCTCCGAGGCGTTCTGTGAGGTAAGGCAGCAGGAGTTCGCTGTCGTGGCGCAGTACGGCGGGGAGGAGTTCGGATGAGGCGATGGTGTTGACGGTTCGGCAGCACATTTCGGTGAGGACGTGCAGGCCGTCGCCGTCGGGGAGGTGGTCGGTAACGTCGGCGGCGAGGGTGACGGCTTCGTCGGTGATGGCTTGGAGGACGAGGCTGTCGATGCTCCAGCCGTGGCGGTAGACGGTGACGCGGGCGACTTTGGCGCGGCGGGCGATGGAGCTTGCGGTGGCGCGGCCGACGCCGACGGCGAGGACTTCTTCGCGGACGGCTTGGAGGATGCGGGTGTCGGCGACGCGGGTGGCGTGAGGGGCGGTCCGGGAACCTCGGGGCGACCGGAGCGACGTCTCGGGGAGGGGCTGCGGGGGTTTCACATCAGAAATGGTCGCACGTTCATATGACGATGTGTATCACTTTATGCCAAGGTGTTTCACATGGGACACGCCATGGAAGACGCCCTCACCCGATCCATCCCACGATCCGTGTGGCACGGGTGGGGCGATCCCACCGAAATGAAGCCATTACGCCCCGACGCTTGGTCGTATCTGACGAGCCGTCTCGGTGTCCAACCGTTGTCGACCCCACGCCGACCGGTGCAGATCGATGCAGTGCGTGTCCCCACCAGACGGGTGGATGACGAAGCCATCGCCGAGCTGCGGACCGTGGTCGGTCACGACCTGGTCCGGGACGACCATGACACTCGGGTCCGGCATGCGGGGGGTAAGAGCTACCCCGACATGATGCGCATGTGGCTCGGCGACGGGCAGGAAGCCCCGGATGCGGTGGTGTTGCCTGGCACCACTGACGAGATCGTCCAGGTGCTGCAGATCTGTGCCCGGCGTCGGATCGCCGTGGTGCCCTTCGGTGGTGGCACCTCCGTCGTCGGTGGCGTCGCTGGCACTACTGGCACCGACGCGACATCCGCTGGCGCGTCCGGATTCACCGGGGTGATCAGCCTTGATTTGCGACGCCTCGATCGGATGGTGTCCTGCGACCAGCTTTCTCGCACGGCGGTGTTCCAAGCCGGGGTGCGCGGTCCTGATATTGAGCGCGCGTTGCGCCCGTATGGCCTGACTCTCGGGCACTACCCGCAGAGTCACCAGGAAGCGACCTTCGGTGGATATCTCGCCACCCGATCCGCAGGGCAGGCTTCGACAGGTTATGGACGTGTTGACCAGCAAGTCATTGGGGTGCGGATGGCAACCCCCACCGGGGAACTCGTCGTTGGCGGCCGGTCTCCGGCATCAGCGGCCGGGCCGCGTCTGCACGATATGGTCCTTGGCAGTGAGGGCACGCTCGGGGTGATCTCTGAAGCGACTGTGCGGGTGCAGCCGATGCCGACGCACAAACGGTACGCAGCCTGGCTGTTTGGCTCGTTCGCCGCGGGAAGCGCCGCACTGCGGCAGCTCTCTCAAGAGCTGGGGCACGGGTGGATCGCCGACGTCGCCCGCCTGTCCGACGAGGACGAGAGCGAAGTGACATTCATGCATGCCGGGCCGGTCGGCAAGGCCCTGCTGCGGTACGCCGGAATGCGTGGCTTGGCGCGTCCCTGCTTGCTGATTTTGGTCTGGGAGGGCACCGACGATCAGATCCTCAAAGCCCGCCAGAACGCATGCACTCCGGTGCTGCGCCAAGCTGGAGGTATCGCCGCCCCGTCCATGATCGCCAAAGCGTGGGAGAAACATCGGTTCTCTGGCCCCTACCAGCGGGATTACCTGATGGGCCATCGCATCCTCGCGGACACCTTGGAAACAGCAACGACCTGGGGTAACCTCGCGGACCTGCATGATCGGGTGGGTGCGGCGATCCGGGATGCGTTGACTGCGAAAGGTGGCCGCTGCCTGGTGATGTGCCATGTCTCGCACGTCTATCCGGCCGGTGCGTCGCTGTATTACACCTTCGCTGCCCCTGAGGAGCAAGACCCCATCGCGCAGTGGGCTGCGGTGAAGGCGGCCGCTTGTGAAGCGATCAGTGCCGGGGGCGGCACCATCACCCATCACCACGCGGTCGGGCGTGATCACCGGCCCTACCTTGCGGAAGAGTTGGGTGACTTGGGGGTGCGAGCGCTGCATGCGGTGAAACGAGAACTTGATCCGGCGGGCATCATGAATCCCGGTAAGTTGCTTCCTGCGTTGCCTGGCGCGCACCGCGTCGCTGATCCGACGAGCGACCCGGGACAACTGTCGTGACCCAGCGAGCTCTTCTGGTGATTAACCCGACCGCCGGTGGTGGCCGGGCCGTTGCCGCTGCACCGATAGTTCAGGATGTGCTGCGGTCGCACGGCTGGGTGGTGCGGGCGATCCGCAGTCGCAACAGTGATGAGGCCACCAGGATTGCCGCGGAAGCTGACTCGGATGAGGTGGTGGCCAGTCTCGGCGGCGACGGCATGCATGCTCTGGTGGCGCGAGGCGCTGTGATCAGTGGGGCTCGGTTCGCCCCACTGCCTGGTGGCCGTGGCAACGATTTTGTTCGCGCGGTGGGTGCCCCTCGGGATCCAGCGGCGGCTGCGGCGGCGTTGCGGGTGGCCCATGAACGGCGTATCGACCTGGGGGAGGTCAATGGTGCGCCCTTCTTGGGGGTGGTGAGTATTGGGTTCTCTGCGTTGGCATCGCAGATCGCGGCGCGTTCTCGGATCCCTGGCCCGTTGGCTTATCACACTGCAGCGGTACGCACGATGGCTCGGGTGTCGCCGTTTCAGTTCGACGTCACTATCGACAATCGGACGATTCACTGGTCCGGGTATGAGCTGGCTATCGGGATGTCCGGGTGGTACGGCGGCGGCTTGAATATCTGTCCGCAAGCCAGGTTGGACGACGGCTTGGTGGACCTGACATTCGTGGCGACCCGCAAACGTGGTTTTGCGCAGGTCATGGCGCGCGCTTTCCACGGTACGCATATCGATATGCCTGGGGTGGCGACGGATCAAGGGTCGTTGGTGGAGGTCCAGGACGTCTCTGACGGGCCGTCTTTGGTGTACGCCGACGGTGATCCGGTCGGGACACTTCCGGTGGCGGTGCGGGTGCGTCCTGCTGCGCTGCGTTTATTGGCTTGACCCCGGGAGATGTCGCCGTCGGAGATTGATCCGGGAGAGGCCCCGGACGCTACCGGTGACGATGTCCTGGCGTCGAGAGGGGGGAACGCCGCCGGCGCCGGTCTCCGCCGTGGGTGGAGGGAGACCGGCGCCGGTGGGCTTGGTGGTCAGTGCTGAAGGACTGTGGTTGTCAGTGGTAGCGGATGTCGGCAGGCTCTTCGGGGTATTCGGCCGCGATCGCTGCTGCTTCTTCGGCGGCGAGGCGGGAGCGACGCCGGTGCGCGAGGTATTCGAAGACCATCGGCAACACGGAGACCACCACGATGAGCACGAGCGCGGCTTCGATGTTCTTCTTCACGACGTCGAACTGGCCGAGGTAGTAGCCCAGGATCGTCACGCCCACTGCCCACAGGAACGCGCCGACACCCGAGTAGGTGAAGAAGCGCTTCCGGTCCATCCGGCCGATGCCGGCGACGACAGTGATGAAGGTCCGCACGATCGGGACGAAACGTCCCAGGACGAGAGCTTTGTTGCCGTACTTTTCGAAGAACTCTTCGGTCTGGTCGAAGTACTTCGCCTTGATGATGCGGCCGTCACGGTGGCGTAGCGGTGCGCCGATCGCGCGGCCGATCTCATACCCGATGACGTTGCCGAGGAAGGCTGCCAGGAAGAGCACGAGGCATACCAGCCACAACGGCTGAGAAATGTTGCCCCGACCCACCATCAAGCCGACGGTGAACAGCAGTGAATCCCCGGGGAGAAACGCTGTGAACAGGCCGCATTCAGCAAAAACGATGGCGGCGGCACCCCAGGTGGCCCAGGGTCCCAGGGCGTTGAGCAGGAATTCCGGGTCCAACCAGTCAGGACCGAGCGCAGGCATCACGATCTCAAGGCTACCGGGGGTACCCTGAGAGTTCCCTGGGAGTCCGCCGGGTCTGGTACGTCGTCGCCACCGCCACCAAGAACCCCGCCCCGCCTAGACTCGCCGTCGTGACGAGGGACAAAACCGGCACCGATGAGACTGTGGCGACCGCCGAACGCACCGTGGGAGTCGGCCCCTGGCCAGGTGGCGAAAAACATTGGCCGCGGACGACATCCGGAGATATCGCTGCCCCATACGACCCAGAGCTGCTCGCCCACGGCGACCGTCGTAACGTCGACGACCGATACCGCTACTGGCGCCATGACGCGATCGTTGCCGACCTCGACACCCACCGCCACGCACTCCACATTGCCGTGGAAAACTGGGAACACGACTTCAACATCGGGTCGATCATCCGCACCGCCAATGCCTTCAATGTGGGGGCATTCCACATCGTGGGTAAACGCCGCTGGAACCGCCGCGGCGCCATGGTCACCGACCGATACCAGCATGAACATCACCACGCCCACGTCAGTGACTTACTCGATTGGGCGCGCGCCCACGACTACACCGTCCTCGCGGTAGACAACATGCCCGGCAGTGTCCCTTTAGAAACGTTTGACCTGCCCCGCCGAGCACTGATGGTCTTCGGGCAAGAAGGACCCGGGCTGAGTGAGCCCGCTCTCACCGGAGCAGACGCCATTCTGCACATCACTCAATTCGGCTCCACTCGTTCACTCAACGCCGGGGCGGCCGCGGCCATCGCCATGCACGCCTGGGTCCGCGCGCACGCCACCATCACCCGTTAACACCACACTGTCGAGACACTCACCCACCGGAGGTGCCGGGCGGTGCCGCCGCAGGGAACGACACCGCCGTACGACGTCCTCAATATTCGATGACAACTCGCCCGTCGATCGTCCCCGCCCGCATCTCGTCGAAAATCGTGTTGATCTCGCTGAGATGACGACGGTGCACCCGTGGCGTGACCAACCCCCGAGCGTAGAAGTCCACGGCTTCGATCATGTCTTGACGGTTCCCCACGATTGACCCGCGAATCGTCAAGCCCTGCAACACCACATCGAAGATCGACGCCGGAAACTCCCCCGGAGGCAACCCGTTGAACACGATCGTGCCTCCAGGGCGAGCCATTCCGATGGCCTGGCCGAAAGCCGACGGATGGACCGCGGTGACCAGGACACCATGCACCCCGCCGGTAGCGTCCTGGACAGCCACCACCGGATCAGTGGTCGCCGCATTCACGAGGACCTCCGCGCCATAGTCACGAGCCAGCGACAACTTGTCATCGGAGACGTCGACCGCCGCCACCCGCAACCCCATCGCCACCGCATACTGGACGGCCACATGCCCCAGCCCACCAATCCCGGAGATCGCCACCCACTGACCGGGCCGGGTCTCCGTGACTTTCAACCCCTTATAGACAGTGACCCCGGCGCACAGGATCGGCGCCACCTCCACGGGATCACACCCTTCAGGGAGGCGCGCCGCAAAGCGGGTATCGACCAGCATGTACTCCCCGAAGGAGCCATCAACGGTGTACCCGCCATTCTCCTGAGCCCCGCACAGGGTCTCCCAGCCAGTGCGGCAGTACTCACAGGTCCCACACGCCGACCACAACCACGCATTACCGACCAGGTCACCCACGGCAAGGTCGGTGACCTGCGGACCCACCGCCACCACTCGACCTACCCCTTCATGCCCGGGGATGAACGGCGGTTGAGGTTTGACCGGCCAGTCACCCATGGCGGCGTGTAAATCGGTGTGACACACCCCTGAGGAAATGTTCTTCACTAACGCCTGGCCTGGGCCAGGCTCAGGGAGCGAGCACTCCTTGACCTCAAGGGGAGTCCCGAAGGAGGTGACGACAGCGGCCTGCATGGACGGCATGCTTCTTCCCTTCCGTGGGTCCACGGCGGTTGCGGGGAATCGTCCCGTCCCCATCGGACGGGACCGCGAGGTGGACATCCCCGACGCTACGACCTCAAGCACACCTGAGGTACCCGTCGCAACCGAACTCCTCAGACACAGGACTTCCGTCCCGAATCGCCGTCGGCTCCACCACTCGCCCTCCCCACCCCGCCATCACCCCCGCCGACGTACCCCGACCCAGGTGACAGCCCGTTGTGGACAACCCCACCATCGCCGCGTGACACCGGAGACAGGCGGTTCCGATGAGACCAAAGGTGTCCGCACTGCGGGAAGCGACAGGGGCAGGCAGGCAGCACGCACCACCCAGCGCACTAGGCTGGGCCGCAGCACCGGTCGTGCATCCCGGCACGGCCGAGGTCTTGTACGCATAAGGAGCCACGCCGTGCCCATCGCAACCCCCGAGGTCTACGCCGACATGCTCGACCGGGCGAAGGCAGGGTCCTTCGCCTACCCGGCCATCAACGTTTCCTCCTCCCAGACGCTGAACGCCGCCATCCGCGGATTCGCCGAGGCCGGATCCGACGGCATCATCCAGGTCTCCACCGGCGGTGGCGAATACCTCTCCGGCCCGACCATCAAAAACATGGTCACCGGCTCGCTGGCACTCGCCGCCTACGCCCACGAAGTCGCGAAGAACTTCGACGTCAACATCGCGCTGCACACCGACCACTGCCCCAAGGACAAGCTGGACGGCTTCGTACGCCCGCTGCTCGCCGCATCCGCCGAACAGGTCAAGAAGACCGGTCTGCCGATCTTCCAATCCCACATGTGGGACGGCTCCGCAGTGCCGCTGACCGAAAACCTGGAGATCGCCCGCGAACTGCTCGCGCTCGCCAAAGCCGCCAACATCATCCTTGAGGTGGAGATCGGCGTTGTCGGTGGCGAAGAAGACGGCGTCGCCAACGAAATTAACGACCAGCTGTACACCACCCCCGAGGATGCGCTGAAGACCGTCGAGGCCCTCGGCCTGGGCGAAAACGGCCGCTACATGGCCGCGCTGACCTTCGGCAACGTCCACGGCGTCTACAAGCCGGGCAACGTCAAGCTGCGCCCGGAAATCCTCAAGCAGTGCCAGGACGCAGTGCAGGCCAAGTACGGCACCGCCGACAAGCCGCTCGACCTGGTCTTCCACGGTG
Source organism: Austwickia sp. TVS 96-490-7B (assembly GCF_019331795.1). Taxonomy (GTDB): domain Bacteria; phylum Actinomycetota; class Actinomycetes; order Actinomycetales; family Dermatophilaceae; genus Austwickia. Next base: position 54,127 of record NZ_JAHPZL010000006.1, on the reverse strand, counting down.
GCTCCGGGTCACTGCCGCAGGAGATCTCCGACGCGGTGGACTTCGGCGTAGTGAAGATGAACGTCGACACCGACACCCAGTACGCCTTCAGCCGTCCCGTCGTCGAGCACATGCTCAAGAACTACGACGGTGTGCTGAAGATCGACGGTGAGGTCGGCAACAAGAAGATGTACGACCCACGCTCCTGGGGCAAGGCTGCCGAAGAGGGCATGGCCAAGCGCATCGTCGAGGCCTGCGAGAACCTGCGGTCCGCCGGAACCCACCGCTGATGAGCGGCGGGGACGCACACCGGCACAACCTGTTGGAACCCCCGCCCACCCAGCTGCCCGACGACCCGGCCGTGACCATGCTCACGGCCGGGTCGCCGGCATCCGACGTGGCTGCGGCGCATCCATCAAGTTCGTTGGCATGGGCTGAGCTGGCCGAAGACGCTCTCGCAGGTGGGCGACCAGTCGAAGGGTATGCCTACGCCCGGGTCGGATATCACCGCGGCCTGGATGCGTTGCGACGTGCTGGCTGGCGTGGGGCAGGCCCAGTCCCCTGGGCGCACGTCCCTAACCAAGGTTTCCTGCGGGCACTAGCTGCCCTGTCTCGGGCGGCCGGAATGATCGGTGAAACCGACGAGCAAGAGCGCTGCCTGCAGTTCCTCCGAGACTGCTCGATGGAAGCTGTCGCCGAACTCGACATGTGAGTTCTACGGTGAACGACGCGGTGGTGGTGGCGATGTGACCCTGAGGGGTCTGTGATCACCACCACCGCGTGCTGTCGTCTTGACAGCATCGTGGACTGCCTGGGACGTGGTGCACCGTCAGGTCCCGATAAACCGCCGGGTCCCGATGAACTGCCGGGGGGCTGATGTCCCACCACCGACCACCCACGCCCACTCGTACCCGCCCACGGGCGACTTTCGGACTCGCTAAGTCGCCCATGGGCGGGTTTTAGGCGTGAATCTGCAGGTCGCCTCTCGGGTTTTGCGCCCGTGGGCGGGTTCCCGCCTCACCAAGTCGCCCGTGGGCGGGTTTGAGTGGGCAAACCTGCAGGTGGCGTGTCAGGTTGTGCGCCCATGGGCGGGTTTTGGTCACTCGGAGTCGCCCGTGGGCGGGTTTTGGTGGGTGTGACGTGGGGTTTTGCGGGGGAAAGTCGCCCGTGGGCGGATTGGGGGTGGCGATCTGAGGCCCGGTGGAGGGTGACCCCGCCCAAGTGCACCCAAGTGCACCCAAGTGATGGTGCAGAAAACCCCTGATTCGGGTGAGCGGTCTCGCCCGGTAGACTTGGGCAGTACGAGCCCGGACGTCGTCGTACGTCGCGGGCTTGACGCGTGAAAGCGCGGGATCGGTGTCCTCCAAGGAGCTGCCGAGGAGCCGCGCACCGTCAGCGATGTGAGGATGGTGGCCGCGATGCCGGCGATCGTGCTGGTCGGCGCCCAGTGGGGCGACGAAGGTAAGGGCAAGGCGACGGACCTGCTGGGTAGCAAGGTCGACTATGTCGTCAAGTTCAACGGTGGTAACAACGCCGGGCACACGGTCGTGATCGGTGGGGAGAAATACGCGCTCCATCTGCTTCCGTCGGGGATCTTGTCGCCGAACGTGACGCCGGTGATCGGCAACGGCGTGGTCATCGACTTGGAGGTGCTGTTCGCCGAGTTGGAGGCGCTCAAAGCCCGAGGCATGGACGTGTCGCGGTTGCGGGTCAGCGCTAACGCCCACGTCATCCCGTCGTACAACATTGCTTTGGACAAGGTGCGGGAGCGTTTCTTGGGGAAGCGCAAGTTGGGGACGACGGGCCGTGGCATCGGTCCGACGTACGCCGACAAGATGAACCGGGTGGGGATCCGGGTGCAGGATCTGTTTGACGAGTCGATCTTGCGGCAGAAGGTCGAGGCGGCGCTGGACGAGAAGAACCACCTGTTGGTGAAGATCTTCAACCGTCGCTCCATTGACGCGGATCTGGTGACTGAGGAGTTACTCGCCTATCGTGACCGGCTCGCGCCGATGGTGGTGGACACCGGCTTGGAGCTAAACCAGGCGTTGGATGCGGGCAAGGTGGTGTTGTTTGAGGCGGGCCAGGCCACGATGCTTGACGTGGATCACGGCACGTACCCGTTCGTGACGAGTTCGGCGTGTACGGCGGCGGGCGCGTGCACTGGTTCAGGTGTCGCGCCGACGCGCGTGGATCGGGTGGTTGCGGTGCACAAGGCGTATACGACGCGGGTCGGGTCGGGGCCGTTCCCGACGGAGTTGTTTGACGCTAGCGGTGATTTCTTGCGGGCTGGTGGTTTTGAGTTCGGGACGACGACGGGGCGTCCCCGCCGGTGTGGCTGGGCAGACACGGTCGTGGCGCGGTATTCGACGCGGGTCAATGGAGTCACCGACTATGTGTTGACGAAGCTGGATGTGTTGACCGGCCTGGAGACGATCCCGGTGTGCGTGGCGTACGACGTCAACGGCACCCGGTACGACGAGATGCCGGTGAACCAGTCTGACTTCCATCACGCAGTTCCCATCTATGAAGAGTTGCCGGGATGGACTGAGGACATCACGGGAGCACGATCTTTCGAGGAGTTGCCAGCGAACGCGCAAGCGTATGTGTTGCGGATGGAAGAGTTGTTCGGGGCGCGGATCTCGGTGATTGGAGTCGGCCCGGGCCGGGATGAGGTCGTGGTGCGGTATTCGATGCTCGGTGAGGGGGAGTGAGCGTGGCGGTCCAGGAGAACGACTGGGTTGCGCGTCTCGCTGACGAGGTCATTGACGACGTGGTGCGTCGTCGCGGCTCGTTGGAGGGGTACACCATCACCTGCGCGTCGGGATTGTCGCCGTCGGGGCCGATTCATTTGGGCAACCTGCGTGAGGTGATGGTGCCGCATTTGGTCGCCGATGAGATCACCCGGCGGGGCATTCCTTGCGAGCACATCATCAGCTGGGACGATTACGACCGCTACCGCAAGGTTCCGTTCGGGGTGGACGGTGTGGATGCGTCGTGGAGTGCGCACATCGGTAAGCCGTTGACGAGTGTGCCTGCCCCGCCGGGGTCGGCGTATGACTCGTGGGCGGCGCATTTCCGGGCAGCGATGGAGGCGTCGTTGGCGCAGCTCGGGGTGAAATACCGCGGGATCAGCCAGACGCAGATGTACACCTCGGGGGCGTACCGGGAGTCGGTGTTGCATGCGATGGCGTGTCGCAACGACATTGACGCCGTCCTCGGGCAGTACCGTACGAAGGTGGAGCCACCTGCGGCGACATCATCCTCACGCTCACCTGAACTTCAGGATCAGGCGGCAGTTGAGGCAGCTGAAGGCTCCGGGGCGGCCGGTGAAGATGATGGCAGTGCGGAGGGTGCGGAGTATTTCCCGTTCCGGCCGTATAGCCGTGCTTTCGGCACTGACGCCACCCGGGTGACGGCGTACGACCCGGAGACAACGACGGTGACCTACGTCGCGACCGGCCCGGACGGCGACCAGGTCGTTGAGACGATGCGCTTGGACACCGACACGCACGGCAAGTTGGTGTGGAAAGTCGACTGGCCGATGCGGTGGGCGTTTGAAGGCGTCGATTTTGAACCGAGCGGCGTGGATCATCAAAGCCCCGGGTCGAGTTGGGTGGTGGGCAAGGACCTGGCACCGATCTTCGGGGCGCAACGGCCGGTCGGACCGATGTATGCCTTCGTGGGGATCGCGGGCATGGCCAAGATGTCCAGCTCCAAAGGTGGGGTCCCCACGCCAGCGGATGCCTTGGCCATCATGGAGCCGCACGTACTGCGGTGGTTGTATGCCCGGCGTAAGCCCAACCAGTCGTTCACCGTGGCGTTCAACAATGAGATCCACCGGTTGTACGACGAATGGGATGCGTTGGAGCGCAAAATCGCCGGTGGTAAGGGGCAGCCAGCTGATAACGCTATTCATGCCCGGTCGGTGCGCACCGCCACCGCGGATCTGCCACGCACCGCAGTGACGGTCCCCTATAAGGCGTTGTGTTCGGTGGTGGACATCACCGGAGGCAATGTCGAGCAGATCGGACGCATCCTCACCTCGATTGATGCGTCGATCACTGATCTCGACGTGGCACGTCCCCGGTTAGACCTGGCGACGACGTGGCTGGAAACTCAGGCTGATCCGGAGGACCGCACCGTGGTGCGGAGTACGCCGGATACGGCGACCTTGGCTGGGCTGAGTGAGCATCAACGGCAGGCGCTGGCCATGCTGGCAGCGGACTTGGATGCGAACTGGAGCTTGGACGGGCTGACGTCGCTGGTCTATGGCATCCCCAAGCGCCAGGCTGGTTTTGATGTGACGGAGAAGAAGTTGCCGCCGGAGGTCAAAGCGGATCAGCGGGCGTTCTTCGCGTTGTTGTACCAGTTGCTGTTGGGCACTGACACCGGTCCGCGGATCCCCACCTTGTTGTTGTGTGTGGGAGCGCAGCGGGTGCGCGCGTTGATCGGCGCCTGACGGGTCGTCGATGCTAGTAGTCCGTCCTGTGGGGGCGGTCGTCCGGCTCCGGGCGACCGCCCCCACAGTCGTCTGCTCGGGGCTATCGGCGAGTCGAGTGGTGTGATGCATTCGGAGGCGCCGGTCAGTGGGGGATACGATGACGCCAGTTGCCGATAATGCAACTCATCAGCGATAAAACCTCATGGGGATGCCGACCAGCCGCGGTCATCGACGACTGGCGGTCGGCGCGGGAGCGGACATGACTCCCACTGAGGTCGATGACAGAAAGACACCGACACCGTGCGCCATATCCGCCGTACCATCCTGACCACCGCCCTCAGCCTCGCCGTCATCACCGGAGCCACCGCCTGCGCCGGAGCCCCCGAGGACACCACAGCCCATAGCAATGACACCGCCCACCCCACCCCGGTGGCCCTGACCAACTGCGGACGAGAAATCAGCGTCTCCAAACCGCCGTCACGACTGGTCACCCTCAATCAAGGAGCCACCCAGGTGGCGCTCGCGCTAGGTCTGCAAGACCGGATGGTGGGCACCGCCTACCTCGACGATGCCGTCCCCTCCCGGTGGGCGCAGGCCTACCAGAAGGTCCCGGTGATGGCGCCGAAATACCCGGCGAAGGAGACCTTCCTCGCGGCCAAACCGGACATGGCCTATGCCACCTTTGCCAGCGCTTTCACTGACAAGGGCGTCGGTGATCGGGATGCTCTGGCCAAAGATTCAGTGACCACCTACACCAGCCCGATGAGTTGCCCGAAGGGCACATCGTCAGCGCCAGCGTCGTTTGATTCAGCGTGGGCTGAGGTCCGGGACATGGCTCGGATCTTTGGGGTGCAGTCCCGCGCCGACGAGGTCATTGAGGCCCAACGCACCGCGATCACGAAGATTCATCAAGCCAAGGCCGGCGCAGGACGCACCGTGCTCTGGTACGACTCGGGGACAGACACCCCCTTCGTCGGTGCCGGCAAGGGCGGCCCACAGAGCATCCTGGATGCTGTCGGGGCGAAGAATGTCTTCGCAGACCTCGACGGCGGCTGGGCCAAAGCCAGCTGGGAGAAAGTCGTTGCCGCGGAACCGGACGTGATCGTCCTCATCGACGCCTCCTGGGATACGGCGGCGTCAAAGAAAGCGCACCTGGAAGCCGATCCGGTCTTGAACAAACTCGATGCGGTGAAGAACAAGGCGTACGTGACCATTCCGTTCAGTGAATCCAACGCCGGGATCACCTTGGCCGATGGGGCGCAGCATGTCTCCGATCAGTTGGCGGCGTTGAAGACCTCCCACGAGTGAGGCACTGACTGTGAGGAAATCGCCCGCGCGGGTGTGGACGGTCACTGTCGGGTTGGTGATTGTCACCGTGGTCATGGGGGTGTTGGCCTTGGGTGCCGGGGCCGTCGCCATCCCCGCCGACCGAGTGGTGCAGGTGGTGTTACGGCGTACCTGGCTGATCGACGGCGCACAGGTCGGAGCCATCGACGACCGCATCGTCTGGGAACTGCGATTACCGCGGGTGATCGCCGCGGTCGCTGTCGGTGCGGTCTTGGCGCAGTGCGGGACAGTGCTGCAGTCAGTGACCCGCAACGATCTGGCCGACCCATATCTCCTGGGCATTTCCAGCGGCGCATCGGTAGGGGCCGTCGCAGCGGTCCTCAACGGATGGTCCCTCCCAGGCGCCGGGCCGGTAGGGGCGGTGACGCTGGCAGCGTTCGTGGGAGCGATAGCCGGTTTGCTGGCAGTTCTGGCGTTAGCGACCGGCCGTGCCGGCGATCTCCCCACCGGCCGGACCGTGCTGGCAGGGGTGGCGGTGGCGCAGGTCGCTGGAGCGATCGTGTCCTTTGCGATCATGGTTCTCGCCGACCATGACACGGCCAGGCTGGCGCTGAGCTGGACTTTCGGGTCGTTCACCGGGGTCCGAGCTGGGGATGCGGTCGCTTTGATGGTGTTGGCGGTACTCACGACGGTCGGGGTGACCGGGATGGCTCGCACCCTGGATGCCTTCGCTTTCGGTGAAGTCACCGCGCAGGCCCTAGGCGTCGACGTACGGCGAACTCGGTGGGCGTTGTTGGTGGGTTGTGCCTTGGCCGCGGCGGGCACGGTGGCGCTGGTCGGGCCCATCGGTTTTGTCGGCCTCACGGTGCCGCATATTTTGCGAGTCCTCATCGGCCCCGGACATGCAGCTTTGCTCCCAGCGAGTGCCGTGGGAGGTGCGCTGCTGTTGCTGGTGGCCGATACCGTGGCGCGTACGGTTGCTTCAGGTCAGGAAATCCCGGTCGGGGTGGTGACCTCGTTGATTGGCGCGCCAGTATTGGCGGTGTTGTTGCGCAGGAGGGCTCGGGCATGAATGTCGAGATGGATGGGCTGTCCTGGGTGGTCGGGGGGCGGGCGATCCTTGATGGGGTGAGCGCGGATGTCCCAGCGGGGTCGATCACCGCGATCGTGGGGCCGAACGGCTCAGGAAAGACCACGTTGTTGCATGTCATCGCAGGGGTGCGTCCAGCGACGCACGGTGAGATCCGCTACGACGGGGAGCCGGTGCGGGGCATGCCAGCCCGGTTGCGGGCGCGTCGGGTCGCGTTAATGGAGCAGAACCCGGTGACGGATCTGGAGTTGACGGTCCAGGACGTGGTGCGGTTAGGCCGGACTCCGCATCAAGGCCGGTGGTCTGCTGATGCGGAGCAGGACGAGATCGTCGCTGACTCGATGCGGGTTGCTGGGGTGGAGGAATTAGCGGAGCGGTTGTGGCCAACGCTGTCCGGTGGAGAGCAGCAGCGAGTCCACCTGGCGCGAGCATTGGCGCAACGGCCTCGGGTGCTGTTGTTGGACGAACCGACCAATCACCTCGATCTGCGGCATCGCCTGGACTTTTTGGACGTGTTGACGACCTTGGGGATCACCACAGTGGTGGTGCTGCACGACTTGGATCTGGCGGCATATTTCTGTGACCGGTTAGTGGTGTTGGACCGAGGGCGGGTCGTGGCCCAAGGACCCACAGCCGAGGTGCTCTCGGAGGGGCTGGTACGTCGGGTGTTTGGAGTCGAGGGGCGAGTCGAACGAGAGGGGCGACCGCGATTTGTCTGGACGGGGCGTGCGCAGTGACCCAGATGGTGGCGCCCACAGATTCAGAGGTGTGAAGGTGACAGCAGCATCAGCGAACGACCCGGTGACAGTGGTGTGGGTCACGATGGAACTCGCCGACGTGGCGCTGCTACCCATGCTGGCGCGAGAGCAACCGATCCCAGGACGGGTCGCGGCATTGCAGGGGGACGGACCGAGCGTGCCAGAGGTATTGGCTGACTTAGCAGCAGCCGGGACGACCGCAGTGGAACTCGTGGGGGTGACCTGCGCGGAGCGCAGCGGACTCAGCTGGTTACGTCGGGTAGCGGGGTCATGGCATCGGGACAGCGACTCGTCGATGTCCGTGGTGGTGCGCGGCGAGATAGTGCACCGTCAGGTGGGCAGTGACCAGGACCGGGCGGTGACGGGATGCGAACCGCCGTTGACCAGCGCAGCATGGGAGGAAACACCGGCGTTTCGCCACCACGTACTGGTATGTCGAGGGCCGCGATGCCAGGCCCGGGGAGCCAGCCGGACAGCCGAGGCGTTGCGAGAGGCACTGCGGGCCGTCAACAACGCCACCGAAGAGGTGCTGGTCACCCACACCGGGTGCTTGTATCCGTGCAATGGTGCGCCGGTGCTGGTGGTATATCCGCAGGGACATTGGTTCGGGCCGGTCGATGCCGCGGGAGCGAGTCGGCTGGCCCAGTTGATCGCGGCATGGGGTCAGGACCGGTCGGACGGGCAGCTGGGAACACCGCGCCGTCCGGTGCCGGTCCCGGACAGGCCCATCAGCGGGGACGCAACACCGTCATGCGGTGCGCCGCCCGGGTGAGCGCAACGTACAACACCCGAACCCCACCAGGGGATTCCGCCGTAATCTCGTCCGGATCGACGACAACGGTCGCGTCGTACTCCAAACCCTTGCAGCTGAGCGGATCCACCACGATGACCCGCCCGTCCTCGCCTTCATCAAGGCAGGCCAAGGCCTCACACCACCGAGCAGGACTGATAATGCCAATCGCCCCATCAACCTCACTGCGCAACGCCGTCACGGCGTCAGCCACAGCGGTACGGACAGCGCTCGCGGCGTCCATGCCGGTGAGGTGTGCGATCGGCAGGTCTGTCTCGACCGGGTCAACGCCGGTCTCTCGGACAGCGCGTGGGATATCGGCGTCAGGCACGCTCGGCAGGACGATGCGAGCGGCGTAGTCGAAGATTTCTCGGGCGTTGCGGTAATTGGTGTCCATGTGGAAGGCGCTGCGGGTCTTCGCGCCGAATGCGTCGTCACGGGCTGCTGCGGCTTCGGCCGCGTCCGGCCAGGAGGCCTGCGCGGCGTCACCGACCACCGTCCACGACGCTGATCGGCCGCGTCGTCCGAGCATCCGCCACTGCATGGGGGATAGGTCCTGGGCTTCGTCGACGAGGATGTGCGCAGACGAACCGGGTTGATCGATGCGGCCGCGCAACAACAAGGCCCGGCGACCCTGGTCGTCGAGGTCAGAGGCGGCTCGCCCGGACATCTCCCGATATCCCTGAGCGCTGGACGCTGCCGCACCGCGGGGTGCGGACGGGCCGCGCAGTGACCCGCCAGCGATGGCTTCGTCCTCAGCGTCATCGAGGAGTTCTACTTCGTAGAAACCACGTTCGGTGTCGGTGGTTTCGGGGACGAGACCCAGACGCGCGGACAGGTCATCAATGAGAGCGGCATCAGCGATGCTCCATCGGCCGGTCGCCACAGCGGTGCGGTAGGACGCGGCGAGGGCGTGCGCGTCATCAGTGCTGAAAATCCCGGCGCAGTAGCGGACGGCGCGGTGGGGGTCCGCGAGCCAGAGCAGCACTTCACGCGGATCGACGGGGCGCCACCAGTCGTGCAGGAAACGTTCGACGTCCCGATGTTCGTGGAACACGTCGAGAAATTCCTCACGGTCACCCTCACGGACTTGCCGCCACGCAGCCTGAGCGAGCGCGGTGAGCATGGCGTCTCGGGAACTGTTGCGGTGGTGGTGGCGCAACACTTGGGCGCGGATCCGGTCCAGCGTGGGACGGTCCAAGTGGACGGGGCGGCCATCCACCATGGCTCGCAAGGCTTGTGGGGCCCCGGGGGCGACATCGCGCGCTGCCCGGGCGAGGACCCGGCGGATCGCTAGCGTCCCCTTCAGCGCAGCAACCGCGGGGGTGTCGGTGCGGGTCGCGGTGACCGCGTCGACGATGTCCCCGATCGAGCGGAGCAGGACCGAATCCTCACCGAGGGAAGGAAGGACCCGTTCGATATAGGCCGTGTACGCCGCGGACGGTCCGACGACGAGGACGCCGCCGCGTTCGAAGCGGCGCCGGTCGGAGTAAAGCAGGTAGGCCGCCCGATGCAATGCGACGACGGTTTTGCCGGTGCCGGGGCCACCGGCGATCTCCACTACGCCGCGAGCGTCGGCTCGGATCGCTTCGTCCTGGTGGGCTTGGATGGTGGCGACGATGTCACGCATCCGACCGGATCGACTCCGCGTCAACGCTGCCAACAGCGCACCTTCACCGAGTACAGCCATGTCATCAGGGGCTTGACTGACCATCAGGTCGTCTTCGGCGCCGATGACTTGCTGGCCACGGCAGCGCAACACCCGACGGCGGATCACGCCCATCGGAGTGGTGGGGGTAGCCCGATAGAACGGGGCCGCTGCGGGGGCCCGCCAGTCGATGACGAGTGGTTCATAATCGTCATCTCGCACCCCGAGACGTCCGACGTACCTGATCTCACGGGCGGTCGCCAACGAATGGCAGGGATGATCCAGGTCGAGGCGACCAAAAACGAGACCCTCGTGCTCCCGGTCAAGGTCGGCGCGGCGTCGAGCGGCGCTGTAAACCAGCGCATCTCGTTCGAAAAGACCGGTCATCTCCTCGTCTCGGACGTCGCCGGTGCGGTCGGTGCGGCCTCTAGCCATGCCGTCGGCCTGCACCAGATCCACGCGTCGTCCGGCCGCTTCCAGCTCCGCGTAGACGCGGTCCACGTGGGCCTGCTCGACGGCCAGCTCCCTGGCCCGGATCTCGGTGTCGCCCTTGGCGTGACCCACGTGCACCTCTCTCATTGCGCGCCGCCCGTCCAGCGGCGACGTGTGACGTCGAAATTCAATACCGTTGTGCACCAGCGTCTCTCCGGTGATCCGCCGCTGGTGGCATCGACTCGATGGCCGTCCGTTCTGGCGGCGTAGCGATGACCGGGGAGTCCGACAGTTTATCGGTCTACGCTGACCGGATCCGGCACCGGGGCGTCCGCGGCTGGTGTCAACCGGTGGGCGCACCGTTGGGCGCGTCGCCTTTACCTCTCTTGCTGGGTTTGCCAGTGTGGATGACGTCGGCTCCTGGCGCTGGCCGAGCCGATACCTCCGCCCGGCTCCCCCTGACGGGCCGAGGTGCCGCGGGCGTTTCCCCGGGGAGGACCCCCCTGTTCCTCGGGGACGTCCGTGGCGATGCCGCAGTGAGGGCCACGACAGGTCAGAGACACCGGAAGCGCAGCCGCCCAGGGTGTTCGCCTGGGGATGCCCCTCGTTAGGCTGGGGTCGTGAAGATCCTCGTCGTCGGATCCGGCGCCCGTGAACATGCCCTCGTCCATTCGCTCGCAGCAGATCCCCAGGTCGACGGCTTGTTTGCCGCTCCCGGCAATCCGGGGATGGCGTCCTCTGCGACGCTGTGTCCGTTGGCCGACCCGACCGACCCCGTAGCGGTCACCGCGTTGGCCCGGGAGGTGGGAGCAGATCTAGTCGTGATCGGCCCGGAGGCGCCGCTCGTGGCTGGGGTCGCAAACGCAGTCCGTGAGTCTGGGATCGCCTGCTTTGGCCCAGATGCGGCGGCCGCCGCATTGGAGGGCAGTAAATCCTTTGCGAAGGACGTGATGGCCGCGGCGGGAGTGCCGACCGCCGCGGCGCGTGTGTGCACCACCGTCGATGAGGTGGCTGAAGCCCTGGACGTGTTGGGTTCGCCGTACGTCGTGAAAGACGACGGGCTCGCGGCGGGGAAAGGCGTTGTGGTCACCGACAACCGGATGACGGCGATGGCCCATGCAGCGCAGTGCTTGAACCGCCCTGAAGAGGCGACAGGGCGGATGCCGACGGTAGTCGTCGAGGAATACCTGGACGGACCGGAAGTGTCGCTATTTTGTGTCACGGATGGGACGAGTGTGGTTCCGCTCGCGCCAGCGCAAGACTTCAAACGAGCCCTGGACGGCGATGAAGGCCCCAACACCGGTGGCATGGGTGCATATTCACCATTGGACTGGGCGCCGACCGATTTGGTGGCCGAAGTGGTCACCCGCATCGCCGAGCCGACCGTCGCGCACATGCGGGATCGGGGGACACCCTTCGTGGGGATCTTGTACGTCGGATTGGCGCTGACCTCCCGCGGGTTGCGAGTGGTCGAGTTCAACGCCCGGTTCGGGGACCCTGAGACCCAAGTCGTGCTGGCCCGGTTGCGCACCCCGCTCGGCGGATTGCTGTACGCCGCAGCGACCGGGACGTTGGCAGCGCACCCGCCGCTGCGCTGGTCCACCGACCACGCTGTGACCGTGGTCGTCGCCGCCCAGGGCTACCCGGAAGGTCCGCGCAAAGGTGACCCGATCGACGGGGTGGACCAGGTCAACGAACCGGCGTACGTCCTGCATGCCGGCACAGCCCAGTCCGGGGAACAGCTGGTCAGCTCCGGTGGTCGGGTGCTTTCGGTGGTGGGAGTTGGCCCGGACCTGGGGGCAGCCCGGCAGGTGGCGTATGCGGCTGTCGACGTGATTTCGGTGCGGGGCAGTCACCATCGCCGTGATATCGCTCTGGCCGCTGAACAAGGCCAGGTGTGGGTTCCGCTCCCGGTACGTGACTAAACCGACCTGACTGAAAGGCCCCTGATGTCTCCCGCTTCGACGGTATCTGCACCTCACCTCCCCGGTTATCGGCATCTGGCGTCCGGGAAGGTCCGGGATCTCTATGTGCCCGTGGATCCGACCACCGGCGAAGAGGTTCCTGACCAGCTGTTACTGGTCGCCAGCGACCGGATCTCCGCCTACGACTTCGTGCTGGACTCGGTGATCCCCGACAAAGGCATCGTGCTGACCCAGCTGAGCCTGTGGTGGTTCGAGCAGCTCGCCGATCTAGTCCCCCACCACGTGCTGTCCACGGAGGTGCCCGCGCAGGTCGCCGGTCGAGCGGTACTGGTACGTCGGTTAGAGATGCTCCCCGTGGAATGCATCGCCCGGGCCTACCTGACCGGGTCGGGACTGGCCGAATATCAGGTGAGTGGCAGTGTGTGCGGGGTGTCGCTGCCGCCGGGTCTGGGCGAAGCCAGCGCTTTAGAAATGCCGATCTTTACCCCTACGTCGAAAGCCGCGGTCGGCGCACACGACGCACCGATGACCGCAGCGGAGGTCGCTGAGCTGATCGGGCCACACACCGCAGCCCGAGTCGCGGAACTCACGACCGGCATCCTGTCGCTGGCGGGGCGGATCGCTGCGCCCCGCGGCATCCTCATCGCTGACACCAAAGTGGAGTACGGCGTCGCCCCCGACGGCACGGTGATGCTCGCAGACGAGGTGCTCACCCCGGACAGTTCCCGATTCTGGCCAGCAGCGGACTACTGCCCTGGTCAGCCACAACGCAGTTACGACAAACAATATGTGCGGGACTGGTTGACGTCTCCCGCTAGCGGCTGGGACCGACGCAGCGGCCACACTCCACCGCCGTTACCTGAGGATGTTGTGGAACGCACCCGGGCGACGTATGTGCAGGCGTATGAGACGTTGACCGGATGCCATCTGCAGCTGTGAAGTGGAGTCTTTCCACATCGAGCAGGTGCCAGATCTAGCAGGTCTGGCACCTGCCCGAGCTGTACGAGACCGCCCGTCATGCGCACTGGGCCACTGACAGTGCCCATCTCATCCACCTCGGCTATCCGCCGTTTTCCGTGCGCCCGGCATCGACATCGTCATATTTTCTGACGTCATCTATGGGTGGCGTTCCAACAACATTCCAGGCTGGCATTCCAGCAAGAAGTGTTACTGCCATGTAGATGGCAATGCTGGATGCTGTTGCCGCATATAAAGCTAGAGTTTGTGTCACTTTAGCGTGTCGGCCAGGTGGTTCTGGTAGCTGTGAGGATGAATATCGGGCTCTGCTCGGTCCGGGCGGGGTGTGAGATCTATCAAGCCCGGCACCCCGCCCGGATGAGTTGTCCCGCTTAGATCGACAACGAGCCGCCCATCACGGCAGTCCGGGACGGCGGCAGGTGGAAAGCCACGGTGCGGTCTCCTTCGTTGTGGGTCAGCCACACGAAGATTTTGTGCCGCCACCGGGTCAACCCAGATCCCTCGGTGGCATGGATCTTCAGCAAGGACAGGAAGTAGCGGGCCTCATCCGGGTCGATGTGGAATTCTTCGCTCTTGCCTGCCCCCCAGGACAGCCCGACCGGGACGTTCTGAGAGTCGTTGAAACCCAGCCGGATCTGGACGTGACAGATCCCGTCATCGGTGTATCCCAGATCGTCAAAGGTGACCCGGTCTACGTGCCGTACATGGGGAATGTTTTGCACGACGACCGTGACGATCGCGATCTGCTCATGCAGGACGTGGTTGAATCGTAGGTTTTCCTTCAACGCCAGCGGCACCGTGTCCGGGTTGGCGTGCAAGAACACCGCGGTCCCCGGCACCCGGGGAATATCCAGTGATCGGACTGTTTCGATCCATGGGCGCAACGGCCCTTCCAGTTCGGCGCGGCGACGACGTACCAGTATGGCGCCACGCATCCAGGTGGTCATCACAAAAATCAACGTGCCAGCGATGAGGACCGGCAACCAGCCGCCGTGCAGCACCTTGGTCAGGTTCGCGCTGAAAAACACTGCTTCCAAGCCGCCAACAAGGACGGCGATCACCACGAGCACCCATATCGGCCAGCCCCACACCTTGTCGGCCAAGCCGAGGAAGAGCACCGTCGTCAGGATCAGCGTGCCCGTCACCGCCAGGCCGTAGGCGTTGGCCAAATGAGAGGAGTCCGGGAACCCTGCGATCAGCAGCAACACCCCGAAATAGAGCAGCCAGTTGACGGTGGGCACATAAATCTGCCCGCCCTCTTCCTTCGAGGTGTGCCGCACCGACAGCCGCGGCATCAGCCCCATGTGGACTGCCTGGTGAGACACCGAGAACGCCCCGGAGATCACCGCCTGCGACGCGATGACGGTGGCCACCGTCGCCAGGACCACGAGCGGCACTGTCGCCCAGGACGGCGCTAACCGGAAAAACGGGTTGTCGATGGCTTTCGGGTCGGCGAGGATCTCCGCGCCTTGCCCCAAGTAGTTCACAATCAGGCACGGCAGCACCACGAAAAACCATGCCAACCGGATCGGTTTTGCCCCGAAATGACCCATGTCGGCGTACAGGGCCTCGGCGCCGGTGATCGTCAACACCACCGCACCCATCGCGATGAACCCGATCATCGGTTCTTCCGCGGCAAAAACGACCGCGTGCGTCGGGGACAGGGCACCGATGATCTGCGGATGAGCCAGCACCGGCGGCACCCCCAACGCGGCGATCGTGCCAAACCACAGCACCATGACCGGCCCGAACGCGCGCCCCACCACGGCGGTGCCAAACCGTTGGACGAGGAACAGCACGGTGAGGATCGTCACCGAGATCGGCAGGATGTAATCCTCCAGAGCAGGGTTGGCGACGTTCAGGCCTTCCACCGCTGACATCACCGAAATCGCCGGGGTGATCACCGAATCGCCGTAAAACAGTGCGGCTCCGACGATGCCCAGCACGGTGACTGCTTGGACGCCGCGA
The DNA here is from genome assembly GCF_019331795.1 of Austwickia sp. TVS 96-490-7B. GTDB lineage: Bacteria > Actinomycetota > Actinomycetes > Actinomycetales > Dermatophilaceae > Austwickia. Next base: position 38,828 of record NZ_JAHPZL010000006.1, on the reverse strand, counting down.
GCGGTGCGCAACGAGTCGCGCAGCAGCGCGGTGAGCGCGAGGATCCCCCCTTCGCCCTGGTTATGGGCGCGCATCACCAGAGCGACGTATTTGACGGACACGATCGTGGTGATCGACCAGAACACTAAGGAGATCACTCCGTAGACGTTCTGCGGGGTCGGTGCCACCGCATGCTGGTCGATGCTGAACACGGTCTGCAGTGAATACAGCGGGCTGGTGCCGATGTCACCGAAGACAATGCCCAGCGCGGCCAAGGTGAGAAAGGGAAGCTTCTGCCGCCCCTGGTCAGTGGATGTGGGGGGCGGGGTCATCGCAGCTGTCTCATTGGGCAGCAGCGGGGAGGACTCAGTCGGCTGGACCACGTCGCAGCCAGGAGCGTTCGAGGAGCTCTCGATAAACGCCTCAGCCACCGGATCGACATCCACGTGGCGGGGTGGGTGCTCGGCACCCGAGGAGTCGGAATTCACGACGGTCATGGTGGCACGGCTTCCCATGAGACCGTCTCGCCGGTGGCTAGGTGCATCCCGCTAGGGTGGAGACGTTGTCGGCGAACGGCCCGGACGGTGCCTCGTTGTCCTGGGCTGTTCGTGTGCGCGCACTGCAGCGCGCGAGGCCCCCGAACCCGCCGTACAGGAGCCACCTCACCATGGGAACTGTCGTCGTCGACGTCATGCTCAAACCGGAGATCCTCGACCCGCAAGGCCACGCAGTGGCCGGTGCGCTACCGCGACTGGGCTTCACCCAGTTCACCTCGGTACGCCAAGGCAAACGTTTCACATTGGACGTGGACGGTGAGGTCACCCCGGAGGTGCTCGCCGCTGCGGAAGAAGCCGCCCGCACCTTGTTGTCCAACCCCGTGATGGAGGACGTCGTCTCTGTCCGGGACGCTGCCCACGACAGCGCACGACAGGGGGGCTACGACTGGGATGACGAGGACAACCCCGAGAGTTGGGGAGCGATCGGGCCGATCCCGGCGGGCTCCAACCCGGGCCGGGAGCGCGGTCGACGGACCCCCGTCGACACGGACCGGTTGCACGGCCTCGGCGGTGCCGTCCACACCGGGGATGACGACTGATGCGTATCGGTGTGGTCACCTTCCCTGGGACCCTCGATGACCGGGATGCGTCTCGTGCGGTGCGTCTTGCTGGTGCCGAACCGGTGTCGTTGTGGCACGCTGACGCTGACCTGCACGGCGTGGACGCGGTGATCTTGCCTGGTGGGTTCAGTTACGGCGACTACCTGCGTTGCGGCGCGATCGCCAGGTTCGCCCCGGTGATGACCCCCCTGGTTGATGCTGCCCGGGGTGGCCTTCCCGTGTTGGGGATCTGCAACGGCTTCCAAGTGCTGTGCGAGTCGCATCTGCTGCCGGGTGCGCTGTCCCGCAACGCTGGTCGGCGCTTCGTGTGTCGTGACCAGCGGTTGCGCGTCGACAACACTCACACGGCGTGGACGGGTGACTTCACCGACGGGCAAGAGATCACCATCGTGCTGAAAAACGGTGAAGGGTGCTTCGTCGCTGACGCCCGCACCATCGAAGAGATCGAAGGAGAAGGCCGGGTGGTCTTCCGCTACGTCGGGGACAACCCCAATGGCTCGTACGCCGACATCGCTGGGATCTGCAATGACCGCGGCAACGTCGTCGGCTTGATGCCGCACCCGGAGCACTGCGTCGAGGAAGGCTTCGGCCCCGGACTCGACGGGCGCCCCTTCTTCACATCCGTCCTGCATCACCTCGTGGGGGCCTGATCGTGTCTGAGACACCAACTGACCAGCACCGTCGACCTGGCCTTGACGCCGATGTCATCGCCGCACCAACCGCTCGTGACGCCGTCCTCGACACCGTGGATCGTGCCCGAGCCACCCCCGACCATCCTCTGCCTTACCGTGAGCTCGGCCTGAACGACGAGGAATACGCGCGGATTCGGGAGATCCTGGGCCGCCGCCCCACCGGCGGTGAACTGGCCATGTATTCCGTGATGTGGTCCGAACACTGCTCTTACAAGTCCTCCAAAACCCACTTCCATCACTTCGCTGACAACCTCACCGACGAGATGCGCGCTGCGATGCTCGTCGGGATCGGGGAAAACGCCGGTGTTGTCGACATTGGCGATGGGTGGGCGGTCACTTTCAAAGTCGAATCACATAACCATCCGTCGTACGTCGAGCCTTACCAAGGCGCCGCGACCGGTATCGGTGGCATCGTCCGGGACATCATGGCGATGGGCGCCCGCCCCATCGCGGTGATGGATCCGCTGCGATTCGGCGCCCTCGACCACCCCGACACCCACCGGGTCCTGCCGGGTGTCGTCGCCGGCATCGGCGGGTACGGCAACTGTCTGGGCCTGCCAAATATCGGTGGCGAAGTCGTCTTTGACCCCTGCTATCAAGGCAACCCGCTGGTCAACGCGCTGTGCGTTGGGGCGATGCGGATCGAAGACATCCACACCGCACACGCCTCCGGCGTCGGCAACAAAGTCGTCCTCTTCGGTGCCCGCACCGGCGGCGACGGGATCGGTGGCGCCTCAGTGCTGGCCAGCGCGACCTTCGACGCTGACGGACCGACCAAACGCCCTAGCGTGCAAGTCGGCGACCCGTTCATGGAAAAAATCCTCATCGAATGCTGCCTCGACTTGTACGCCGCTGGCGTCGTCGACGGCATCCAAGACCTCGGCGCCGCCGGACTGTCTTGCGCCTGGTCTGAACTCGCCGGTGCCGGTGACGGCGGCATGGACGTCTGGCTCGACGACGTCCCGCTGCGCGACCCCACCCTCGCCCCTGAGGAAATCCTCATGAGCGAATCCCAGGAACGAATGATGGCCGTCGTCGAACCGGCGAAGCTGGCGGAGTTCCTAGCGATCTGCGCACGATGGGACGTCGAAGCGACCGTCTGCGGTGAAGTCGTCCCTGGTGATCGTCTCCGGGTGTTCTCCCACGGCGAGATCATCGTCGACGTCCCACCCCGATCCGTCGCCCACGACGGCCCCGTCTATCAGCGTCCCCTGGCCCGCCCCGCCGACCAAGACGCGCTGCAAGCCAACACTCCCCGCGACCTGCCCCGACCTGTCACCGCTGGCGAGATCATCGACACCCTGCGCACCCTCATCGCCGCCCCCAACCTCGCCGACACACGCTGGATCACCGACCAATACGACCGCTACGTCATGGGCAACACAACCCTAGCCACCCCCCACGACGCCGGGGTCATCCGCGTCGACGAGACCACCGGACGCGGCGTCGCCCTGTCCACCGACGGCAACAGCCGCTACTGCCGACTCGACCCGTACGTCGGCGCCCAAGCCGCTCTCGCTGAGGCTTACCGCAACGTCGCCACCACCGGCGCCCGCCCCCTGGCCGTCACCGACTGCCTCAACTTCGGATCCCCCGAAGATCCCGCCGTCATGTGGCAATTCGCACAAACCATCCAAGGACTCGCCGAAGGATGCCGCGACCTCGGCATCCCCGTCACCGGCGGCAACGTGTCCTTCTACAACCAGACCGGCGACGTCGCCATCCACCCCACCCCCGTCGTCGGCGTCCTCGGCGTCATCGACAACGTCACCCGCCGTACCCCCTCGTCCTGGACCGACCCCGACCTGCACCTCCTGCTCCTCGGCGTCACCCGCGACGAATTCGGCGGCTCCACCTGGGCCGACGTCGTCCACCACCACCTCGGCGGCCACCCACCCACCGTCGACTTGGCCGCCGAACGAGCCCTCGCCAATGTCCTCATCGACGGCGCACACCGCGGACTGCTTGCCGCAGCCCACGACCTGTCCGACGGCGGACTAGCCATCGCCGTCACCGAAGCCGCCATCGCCCACGGGATCGGCGCCCACCTCGACCTGACCGCCCTCCAACACCGCGACACCATCGACACCTTCACCGCCCTGTACGCCGAATCCACCGCGCGCTGCCTGATCGCCGTCCACGCAACGCACCTCGACGACGTCCACGCACTCGCCGCTGAGCACGGGGTGCCCTGTGTCTCGGTGGGGCGCACCGGTGGCGAGCATGTTGCGGTAGCTGGGGTGGGTGAGGTGTCGGTGGCTGAACTGTCAGCAGCGCACCGCCGGACCATCCCAGCCGCGTTAGGCGAGTAACAGCGTGGGGTATGCCCTGCCTCAGAGCTCGGATCGGATGATCCGATACCTACAGCAGGGCATACCCCAGCTCCACGGCCGCTGCGTGAGCCAAGAGCACACCGATGTCACTGCTCAGGGAGACAACATGATCCGGTGCCGCAGGAAAGGCTGAGGCAGCAGCAGTGAAGAGCACGACTACTGCATTTCCGGTCATGGTAGATCTGGTCATGATCCCTTCGACCTGGGGCAGATCGTGGTGGATGGCTTGCGCCCAAGCGGTACACACTGGCCGTGGTGCGCTCATCAAGGCGGCAGAAGCTCCCTGCCGAATTGGCCACGTCCCGGTCACATCCAGCAATGGCACTGGTCGAGTGGGGGTCCACATGATTATCTGTGGTTTTCCAGTATGGGTGTCGATGCATCGTGTTGTTTGAAACACTTCGGCGAGGCAGGTGGCGATGTCCACGCCCTGGTAGCTCACGCCGTGGCGGGGATGGTGACTGATCGGACCGGCTGGATGGGGTTCCCACCGCATTCCGGCTAGGGGTCCGTGATGGCGAAATTCGTCCCAGGCCGTCACATGTCGACCCTGCGTGCGCATGACTCGGATCAAAGGCTCTGTCCACTGAATGACATCCCCTGGTGAGGCCGTCAAGGAACTGCCGGGACGACGAGGCACCTTCGGGTGGTTCACCACGTGCTGAGCCCAATAACCAAGGCTGCTACTGGTGTGGGGTCGCCGCCACCAGCCAGCCATTGCACTGGTGTACGACCATCCAGTTCATCCTGGGTGGTGGTGACCAGCGCTTCAAAGCTCTGTGGATGTACCTGATCAGCTTCGGCTTTGAGAACTACATCCAGACCAGGAAGGACTTCCATCTGACCATCGGGACCGCGGTGGAACTGCCAGCGGGGGAAGAGACGTTGTCGACCATCCTTAATGGCGTAGATCCGCTGTTCGGAGACTCTGCGTGATAGTCCCGAACGGCTTAAGCCCAACAACTCTTGCACCTGAGGGGAAGTCAATGCAGATTCGGCGGTACTGATGACGGGGGATAGCTCCAGGCTCTGTCTGATTCGCAGCAGGCCGACGCGGTCGCTGAGCTGTTCTCGTATCCACCTCTGGCTTGTGAGGGGGAGTCCAGAAGCGGTGACGAATGCTTCCTGGTCGCTCTGGGAAACGATTGCAACGCCAGCTTGACGTGACAGGCTGGGAGCCAAGATGGCTGCAACCAGGTCTGTCTCCGTCAACGGCGACCCGATCTGACGTAGCGCAGTGGCAACGGTGTCAACAGTCATGTGACCACGGTAGATCAACAAGGCGCATGCGTGCTACGGATGTTGCGTTCATGGCGGTACCTGGTTGATCGCGATCAGATGCTGTCCATGATGCGCGCTCTGACGACTGGTGAGTCGTCAGCATTGACTGATCCACAGCTGCTGATGGCCGTCCATCTCTCCTGTCTCACCGTGCACCCGCGATTCTCGCCGGTTGTGCGAGCCGTTCTAGGCGGCCTTCACGCAGCTTCGCCGCTTCTCCGGGCGGCGAAGATAGTAATAGCGGTGAGGATGATGATTCCTGGTATCACTGTATGCGTGCTATCTTCCGGGTCACCTGATCACTGAGGTCGGTCTCAGATTCTCGTGGCTGTGCCACTTCCGAACATAGCGGTCAACCCAATGCAGATGGTTGACGTCAACGCTATCCGGTGACATCCGCCGCCACCCTCAATGACGCGACGCTCGTCACTGTGACAATAGCAACGACATGACTCCCAGGAGCTTCGGCAGGCACCATGGCCTCCCACGACGCTCCACGCCGCAGTGGTGTCAGCGGGTGCGCCAGGTCCCGGTGGCCGGTGGCTCAGGAGAAGGCTCGGCATCCTCAGTGGTGAACGGACGAGCGCCCCGTACCCACCGGTCCAGGTCAGCTCCAGCACGCACCCCGGAGGGGTGGGGGCAGCGAGTGATGGCGCGTCGTAGGTCGTCCACGTCGTACGGGCTGGCGCTGGCGACCAGGACGGTGTTGCCGAACCGGCGACCTTTGAGGACGTCGTGAGTGGCGATGATTGCCAGGTGAGGCAATCCGGCAGCGCAGGCCCCCGCGGTCACCCGTCCTAGGTAGCGGCGGGCAGGCTCGTCAGCGATATTTGCGACGAGCACCCCGGCGGGTCGCAGGACTCGAGCGAGATGACCGAAGAAATCGACGGTGCCAAGGTCGGCGGGGACTCGGCCGCCGTCATACGCGTCGAGGACGATGAGGTCGGCGCTGTTGTCGGCGAGAAGCGGCACGCCGACCTGACCGGTCTGAGCGCGGACGCGGATGCGATGCCCCCGAGGCAGCGGAAGGGTACGGCGGACCTGGTCGGTGAGCTGCTGATCGGGTTCGAGGACGATTTGTGGTGAGCCTGGTCTGGTGTGTTCGACGTACCGGGGGAGAGTCAGCCCGGCGCCACCAATGTGGGTCGCGGTGATCCGCCCTGGGGGGAGCATCGTGTCTACAGCGAGACCCATCTGCGCGATGTATTCGAAGGCCAAGTGAGTCGGATCGTCGGGGTCGACGAAGGATTGGTGGCGGCCGTCGCGCCACACCGTGACACCGTCGGGTGAGTGGACGATCTGCCCGAGATTGTCCTCGTCAGGTGTCGAATCAGGCATCAGGACACCGTACAACGTTGACAGATCGTCACTGAGATCGGTCCGTAGGTTAACGGAATTGCTGTTCTCCGAGTCCTGGTACGGCGTAAGGTGCCTTAGCCGCCCGTTGTCGTGTTGCGGCCTGCACAAGAGAGGCACCCCTCATGGCGAATGCCACCACTGACACCAGATCGGAGCTGGGCTCACTCGCCGATCGTGGATTTTTCGGGCAGCCGTCCGGTCTGTCCACGCTCTTCTTCGTCGAGTTGTGGGAACGGTTCTCCTACTACGGGATGCGCGCCATCCTGGCTTACTACCTGTATTTCGCGATCGTCGACGGCGGCTTGGGAATGGAAAAACCCACCGCTCAGGCTGTCGTGGCCATCTATGGTTCGTCGGTCTACCTGCTCGGTGTGGTCGGGGGTTTCCTGGCTGACCGCGTGATGGGGGCCTGGCGGGCGACCTTGTACGGCGGCATCGTGATCATGTGTGGTCACATCAGCCTGGCCGTTCCTGCGGCAGTGATGTCGTGGGTCGGTATCGCCTTGGTGGCGATCGGGACGGGTCTGCTGAAGCCGAATATTTCCACGATGGTCGGTGGCCTGTACGACCGAGGCGACCCGCGTCGGGACGGCGGTTTCTCGCTCTTCTACATGTCGGTGAACATTGGTGCTTTCTTCTCCCCGTTGGTGATCGCGCCGATCCGTTCCCGGTGGGGCTTCCACGCTGGTTTCTCGGTGGCAGCCTTCGGGATGGCCATCGCGGTGGTGCTCTTTGTCCTGCATGCCGGCCGGTTGCGTGGCGCTGGGTCTCAGGTGCCCAACCCGTTGCAGCCAGGTGAAGGACGCAAAGTGGCGCTGTGGACTGTGGCGGCGATCGCACTGTTTGCTGCGGTGTTCTTTGTGGCGGCGGCATGGCGTGGCGATGGGGAGGGCGTGGCCCGGTTCGTTGACGCAGTGTCGGTCTTTGCCTTCGGCGCTCCCATTGCTTATTTCGTGATGATGTTCCGCAGCCCCCGGGTCACGACCACTGAGAAGTCGCACCTGTGGGCGTACGTCCCGCTCTGGGTGGGCGCCGTACTGTTCTGGATGATCTTCGAGCAGGCGTCGGGCAAGATGGCGACCTTCGCTGAAGAACGCACCTCGGATTCGTTCTTGGGGATGAGCTTCTACGCCGAGTGGTTCCAGTCGGTGAACCCGCTGGCGATCATCGTGTTGGCGCCGGTGTTTGCCATGTTGTGGCAGCGGCGCGCTGGACGGTTCCCGTCATTGCCGATGAAGTTCGCGACTGGTGTCACCTTGATTGGTGTGTCGGCGTTCATGCTGTCCTGGATGTTTTCGACGTTTGATGCGGCGCATCGTTCCCCGGTGATCTTGCTGATGGCGTGTTTCGTATTGCAGACCGTTGGTGAGTTGTGTCTGTCACCGGTGGGTCTGTCGGCGACGACGCTGTTGGCGCCAGCGGCATTTGCCAGCCAGGCGATGGCGTTGTGGTTCTTGTCCTCGGCGGCTGGGCAGGCATTGTCGGCGCAGCTGATCACGATGACGAAGGATCTCCCGGACAGTCAGTATTACCTGATCAACGGGGTGATCACGGCGGTGGTCGCGGTGGCATTGTTTGCGATGGTGCCGTGGGTGCGCAGCAAGATGATGGACGTTGAAGAGGCGCAGCGCTCAGGGCATGACAAGCAGGTCGCTCAGAGCGGTCACTGATTGTGACGTGGATTCGGCCCGGGGACCCGCAAGGGATTCCTGGGCCGAATGCTGTCCGGGTGGTGTGCGTGGCCTGATCGGCGGGTGCTCCTCGCACCCCAGGTGCTGATGCGGGTGGGTCAGCAGGCCGGGTCGTGGGCACGGACCGGGCGGGCTGGCCCCCATCGAGCCGGGTCGTAGCGTTCGACCTGCACCATCACCCATTGTCCGGTGGTGGCTTGGGCGATGGAGGAGGTACGCCGGTCGCTGGTGAGGACGTTGGGGTTGCCGTGGACGTCGAGGTTGGCTGGGGCCAGCGGGTCGTACGTCGATGAGTCGTCACCCACCGGTACGGGGGTCGGGGCGGCAGGGTCATACCACGCGCCCGTCGACAGGTTGACGACGGCGGGACGGAGTGTGTCGTCGAGGACCGCACCCGCGAGGCAGTGCCCCCGATGGTTGAACACCCGGACCAGGTCCCCGTCACTGATACCGCGGGCAGCGGCGTCGACGGGGTGAATGTGGATCGGTTCCCGGCCGGCGATTTTGCTGGCCTGGCTGAGTGGCCCGTGGTCCAGTTGACTGTGTAGTCGGGTGCGCGGTTGGTTGGCGATGAGATGCAACGGGTGGCTGGTCTCTTCGTCCCACTCCGCTGGCGCCGACCAGGTGGGTTGATGGGGGCGGTCCGGAAGCGTCAGGACGCCATCGCGGGGCAGGGTCAGCTGGATTTTGCCGCTCGGGGTGGACAGGGGATGACCGGTGGGGTCGGCACGCCAGTCGGTCAGCATCGTCCTGGCTGGCACGGTCGGCAGGCGCAGCACCCCGCGGGCCCGGAACTCGTCGTACGACGGTGGTGGCCCGTCCGGCCAGCGCAGGTCACGGGCGGCTGAATCTGTGGTGACGCGGTGCCGCCATTCTTCGTAGAGGTATCGGATCCATTCCTGGCTGGTGCGCCCCTCAGTGAAGGCTGCCCCGATCCCGAGACGGTCGGCGAGCGCGGTGAAGGTGTCGTAGTCGTCGCGGCTGTCGGCGTGGCGGGCGGTGGCGGCGTGCATGGCGACGAGGAGGGCGCCGTTGCGGCTGCCGGTGAAGTCGTCGCGTTCGGCGGCGGTGGTGGAGGGGATGACGATGTCGGCGTGGCGGGCCATGGCGGTCCAGTAGGGGTCGTGGACGATGACGGTGTCGGGGCGGGCCAGGGCGCGGCGGAGCCGGTTGAGGTTTTGGTGGTGGTGGAAGGGGTTGCCGCCCGCCCAGTGGACAAGCCGGATGTCGGGGTAGGTGATGGTGCCGGTGGCGTAGGGGATGGTGGCGCCGGGGCGGAGCAGCATGTCGGAGAGCGCAGCGACGGGGACGCGGGTGGTGACCGGGTTGGGGCCTTGGGGCAGGGAGGGTAGCCCGAAGGGGGTTTGGGTCAGGCCAGGTTCGTTCATGGAGCCGTAGCCAAATCCGAATCCGCCACCGGGTAGGCCGATCTGGCCGAGGTACGCGGCGAGCGCCACGACGGCCCAGATCGCCATTTCGCCGTGTTGTTGGCGTTGCAGGGACCAGGTCGCGGTGATCAGGGCGCGTCCGGTGGTGAGTTGGTGGGCGGTGCGGGTGATTTGTTCGGTGGGGATGTGGCAGAGCTGCGCAGCCCAGGCGGCGTCTTTGACGATGCCGTCGGTGTGGCCTCGTAGGTAGTCGTTGAGGTGGTTGTGGCCGACGGTGTAGCTGCTCAAAAATTCGTGGTCGGCGTGGCCGTTGACGAGCAGGGTGTGGCAGAGGGCGAGCAGGAAAGCGGTGTCTGAGCCGGGGCGGGGCGCGATCCAGGTCACGCCGCCGTCGGGGTGGTCGGGCAGGTCGGCGCGCAGGGGGCTGACGCCGATGAGGGTGCCGCCCCGGTTGAGGTAGGCGGTCAACGCGCCACGGGTGGGGTGGTCGCCGGTGCCGCCATCGTTGGTGCCGGTGTTTTTGGCTGGGGTCCCGCCGAGGGCGAGCCATACGTCGGTGTGTTCGACGATCTGGGACCACGGGGTGGAGCCGCGGCTGACGTCGGTTTCTGGGCAGACGATCTGGGGGAGGAAGACTTCCAGGGCGCCGGTGGAGTAGGTGTTGACGCTGCGGGTGGCGCCGCCGAGGGTGTGTAAGAAACGGTGGATTTGGCTTTGCGCGTGATGGAATCGACCAGCGGATCCCCATCCGTAGCTGCTGCCGTAGATGGCGTGGTTGCCGTGGGTGTCGATGACGCGGCGGAATTCATCGGCGAGTCGGTCCAGCAGATCGTCCCAACTGACTCGCAGGTAGCTGCCTTTGCCGCGGCCGGTGCCTCGGTCGGCGCTGGGGCCGGGGCCGTCTTCCCACCAGCCGCGTCGTACTGCTGGCCCGTCGATTCGGCTGCGGTGTGTCACCGACCCGGGGAGGTTGCGCAGCAGCGGCGACGGATCCTGGTCGCCGGCCCACGGGGTGACCGCAGTGATGTCCTGACCGTCGCTGGCGACCGTGTAGGTGCCCCAATGGCTGGCCTGGTGATATTCCGGGACGTCGGGTGTGGCCACGGTGGGGTCGGGGCGTCCGGTCACGGCCGAAGCAGGGTCTTCACGGCGCGACGCTCGTCCATGGCTGCGTAGCCTTCCGCGACTTGATCCAATGGCAGATGCAGGTCAAACACGGCACCAGGGTTGATGCCCCCGGCGAGGACTCGGTCGCGCAGCTCAGGCAGATATTGCCGCACTGGAGCCATCCCCCCAGCCAAGCCAATGTTTTTGCGGAACATCAACTCCACCGGCGGCTGCACCCCGTGCGGCACCCCGACAAAACCGACTGTCGACCCCGGGCGTGCGCACGCCATCGCCTGATCCAAAGAAGCTTTCGTGCCCACGCATTCCAACGTGGCATCCGCGCCCACCCCACCCGTCAGGTCGAGGACCCGAGCAGCCCCGTCCTCGCCCCGCTCGGCAACGATGTCGGTCGCTCCGAACTGGCGCGCCAACGCTTGCCGATCAGCATGACGTGACATCGCGATGATGCGTTCCGCTCCCATCAGGTGAGCCGCCAACACGCCGAGCAAACCCACCGCTCCGTCCCCGACGACGCATACCGTGTCCCCTTCTCGCACCCCAGCACTCAACGCCGCATGCCATCCGGTGCCCATCACATCCGCCAAGGTCAACAAACTCGGCACCAGATCGTCGTCGGGCATGTCCCGCAATGACACCAACGTCCCGTCCGCGAAGGGAATCCGCGCATATTCGGCTTGCGCCGCCCCCAACGGGCGTCCCTGCCGGTCAGTGGTCCCGAAATATGAGATGTTCTCGCAGGCGCTCTGCATCCCCACCTGACAGTGCGGGCAGGTGTTATCGCTGATCGTAAAGGGGCTGATCACAAAATCACCCACCCGCAAACTACGCACCTCAGCACCGATGTCCGTCACCACCCCGACCAGTTCATGACCGATCGCTCGCGGCGACGTGACCTCGTTGACACCCCGGTAATTCCACAAATCCGAACCACACACACAGGCCGCTACCACCCGCACCACCGCATCGGTGGGAGCGAGGACCTGAGGGTCCGCCACGTCGTCGAGACGAATATCGCGAGGAGCGTGCAGGATGGTCGCTTTCATACACCCATCCTCGCACCGGAGCACCCCTCGGCCACGGCCCACCCCACCACCGACAGGCACCATGGGGGCATGCCACCGCGTCGACGTATCGACCCCGCTCTCGGCCACCAAGCCATCGCGACATATCTCGCCGACCCCACCCGCGCCGACCGCACCACCACCGCCACCGCCGTGCGATACACCCTCGAAGAGTTGGGGACCCGCTCACCAGGGCGCACCGTGGAAGTGCGCATCCCGCCGTACGGCGTGGTCCACTGCGTGGACGGGCCAATCCACACCCGAGGCACCCCACCCAACGTGGTGGAAACCGACGCCGCGACCTGGTTAGCGTTGGTGAGCGGACACCTGTCCTGGGCGGCAGCAGTGAACTCAGGGACCGTGCGAGCCAGCGGGACACGCGCCGACCTCTCTACCGTGATCCCCCTCGTCTTCCCCCACGTGCGCGAGGCGGATGCGACGTAGGCTGACCGGCGTGTCAGAGGCGTCGAAGCAAGACAGCACCCAGCCAGAAACCGTCCCCGTGCGGATACGTCGAGTGCCGCGCATCTCCGCGTTCGTCGCCACCGGCGTCGTCCTAGGAATGGTGGCTGGAATCCTCATCGACATCCTCGGTCCGGACGCACGATGCCCACACGACGCAGTCAACAGCTGCCGCGCAGCCTATTCACCCTCCGTGACCTTGGCCTTCTTCGCCGTACTGGGGGCAACGCTCGGCGCGGCCTTAGGCGCCACCATCGCAGCAGTGCTCGACCGGATGTTCACACGCGGTTGATGGGGACCTGCCTCAGCGTTGTCAGCACTGTGCCAGACTGACCTCGTGCCACGCGGTGACGGACGGCTGAATCACGATCTTCTGCCCGGTGACAAGGGGCCGCGCGACGCGTGCGGCGTCTTCGGCGTGTATGCGCCCGGGGAAGAAGTCGCCAAATTGACCTACTACGGGCTGTACGCCCTGCAACATCGAGGCCAGGAATCCGCGGGAATCGCCGCGGCTGACGGCCAACGAGTGCTGGTGTATAAAGACATGGGCCTGGTCAGTCAAGTATTCGACGAACAGGCCTTAAGCCCGCTCGTCGGACACCTGGCCGTCGGCCACGTGCGATATTCCACGACAGGCTCCTCCATCTGGGAAAACGCCCAACCCACCCTGTCAGACAGCGACCTGGGGACCATCGCGCTCGCCCACAACGGAAACCTGACTAACGCGGCTCACCTGCGTGGTTTGGTCGAAGCGGGGGAGCGGGGCACTGACGGACACGCTGAGCTGCGCCGCGGAGCGACCTCCGATACGGCCATCATGACGGCGCTCTTGGTTGACGGACCCGGAGAGTGCCTTTTTGACCGGGCCAGCGCCGTGCTGCCGCACATTGACGGTGCCTTCTGCGTGGTTTTCATGGATGAGCACCGATTGTTTGCCGCGCGTGATCCCCACGGGTTCCGGCCATTGGTGCTCGGTCAGCTGGACCGAGGATGGGTGGTGGCCTCAGAGACGGCGGCCCTAGACATCGTCGGGGCACAGCAAATCCGGGAGATCGAGCCGGGCGAATTGGTGATGATCGATGATCACGGCGTGCACAGTCGACGTTTCGCGGAGCCATCCCCGGCGGGATGCGTCTTCGAATATGTCTACCTGGCCCGGCCGGACACCACGATCCGCGGGAAAGGAATCTACGAAGCTCGGGTGCAGATGGGGCGCACCTTAGCTCGAGAACACCCGGTGGAAGCAGACATGGTGATGCCGACTCCGGATTCGGGAATCCCGTCGGCCATCGGGTATGCGGAAGAGTCCGGAATCCCATTCGGATTAGGGCTCGTCAAAAATGCGTACGTCGGTCGCACGTTTATCTCCCCAAGCCAACGGATCCGCCAGATGGGGATCCGGTTGAAATTGAACCCGTTGCGTGAGGTGATCCGCGGGCGACGACTGGTCGTGGTCGATGACTCAATCGTGCGGGGCAACACTCAGCAGGCATTGGTGCAGATGTTGCGTGATGCCGGGGCCGCTGAGGTGCATGTGCGGATCTCCTCGCCGCCGGTGCGTTGGCCGTGTTTCTTCGGCATCGACTTCGCCTCCCGTGAGGAGCTGGTCGCCACCGGGTTGGACGTGGAGGGGGTACGGCGCACCTTGGGCGCTGATTCATTGGGGTACATCAGTAGGGAGGGCATGGTCGCTGCCACCGAGCAGCCCGATGACTCCCTATGCCAGGCGTGTTTCACCGGCAGCTACCCGTTGGTCCTGCGGGATGGGCAGCTCGACGCGAACGTCCTGCCCTGTGCGGGTGGGCCGGTGGGCCATGATGTGACAGCTTTTCTCGGACAAGGGGTCTCTTCGTGAACCAACCGCAGGACGCACCGATCACCTATGCCTCGGCTGGGGTCGATGTAGAGGCCGGTGACCGGGCCGTGGCGTTGATGAAAGCTCATGTGGCTGCGGCAGGGCGTCCGGAGGTCCTCGGTGGCCTCGGGGGGTTTGCCGGGATGTTTGACGCGTCAGCGTTGACGGGGATGCAGCGTCCCGTCCTGGCGACATCCACGGACGGGGTGGGCACGAAGGTCGCGCTGGCACAGGCCATGGGCCGCCACGACACGATTGGGTTCGACCTGGTTGGAATGGTCGTCGATGACATCGTGGTCAGTGGCGCCGAGCCGCTGTTCATGACGGATTACATCGCCTGCGGCAAGGTCGTCCCAGAACGGATCGCGGCGATCGTGTCGGGGATCGCTGCAGCGTGTCGGGAGGCGGGGTGCGCGCTGGTCGGTGGGGAGACCGCGGAGCATCCGGGTTTGCTGGGGGAGGACGAGTACGACCTGGCTGGTGCCGTCACCGGGGTGGTCGAGTATGCCGACCTGCTCGGCCCCGCGCGAGTCCACGCCGGTGACGTGGTCGTGGGGATCGCCAGCTCGGGGCTGCACAGCAACGGATATTCGTTGGTACGCCGAGTCGTGGAGGCCGCTGGCTGGGACCTGGGACGGCATGTCCCGGAGTTTGGTCGCACTCTTGGTGAAGAATTACTTACCCCCACTCAGGTGTACGCCGCTCCGCTGCTGTCGGTGATCCGCGCGCCGGAAGTGCAGGTGCATGCGTTGTCGCATGTGACTGGTGGGGGATTGGCAGCAAACCTAGCGCGGGTGCTCCCGGCGGGGGTTTGGGCCCGGGTGGACCGCTCCACGTGGACACCGCCTGCGGTCTTCCAGGTCCTCCAACAGCTGGGGCGGGTCCCTCAGGACGACATTGAACGCACCCTCAACCAGGGAGTGGGCTTTGTGGCGGTGGTGTCTGCAGACAGCGTCACCGACACATTGCGGGTTGCCCAGCGCGTCGGTCTCTCTGCGTGGGTGCTCGGCGAGGTCGCGTCGTGGGACATGGCCCAGCCCGACCCAGCGCAGGACGTAGTCCGAGGAGCCAAAGGCGTCGACGGCGGCGCGGTCCAGATGGTCGGGGTTCACCCCTCAGCGGGGTGACCGGGCGGCTCATCCAGTCATCTAGCGGTACCGTCTGCCCGAAAAGGCCGCCGTGACAGCTCGATCGAGTCGTTCACGACCGGACCGACCTGGGTGGGCGCACCCTGACCAGGATCCGCACATACAGCGTCCGGGGTTGACCTGGTGGGTCTTCCCCGGACGTGCAGTGTTGGTGACGCAGGGTCTTAACGACCCCGACGACTCCACGATTCGTAGTCGTCGTACCCCTCGTCGCTGTCGACGTGAGGGTTCCGATCGACGTCCTTGCTCTGAGCTCCGTGGAGCTCGCGCTCAAGCGCGGTCAAGTCGGTGTCGGGGCTGTAATACTTCAACTCCCGAGCGACCTTCGTCTGCTTGGCCTTTGCACGGCCGCGCCCCATGGCGTCGACCCCCTCACGCGTCTGCCGGCGGCGCATCGCGCAGGCCCTGAGGGTCAGCACGGAGCGGCGTCCGGGAAGTTTCATCTGTCGTGCTGTCTACCGTACATGGTGTCAGCGAGTCGTCGGAACTGCTGGGGTGCCGACAACCCCGAAGAGGACGCCGTGAACGCGCCCCGAGGACCCTCATCCTACGATGCTTCAGCTAGCACCTGTCGCCTCCACCCTTGTCCTACGCCGGAATTGATCAGGTGTCCCACCGCATGTCGGGGGTTTGCTCCACTAGCATCAACGGCAACGAACTGCGCTGAGCCAACATGCGTAAGGGGTCATCGTCCATGTCGACCACAGAATCGTCGCACTCACGAGCAGAGTTGCTCACCCCAGCAGAGGTGGCGGCCCTGTTTCGGGTCGACCCCAAAACGGTCACCCGATGGGCCGTGTCGGGGAAATTGACCTCGCTGCGGACGTTGGGTGGTCATCGCAGGTATCGCGCAGACGAGGTGTACGCACTGCTCTCTGGATCGGGCGGATACCCCCCTCAGACCTGATCCGACTCACCTCACGGGCCCTGGCACGGGCTGCGCGGGCGTGGGTGTCGGTGCACACGGACGGGGCGGCGGGGTGGGCACCGGGCCGCTCCGGTGGCCACCAGGCTCTGCAGCGTCGCTGTCCTGGCCCGCTGCTTCGCTCCCGGCGTTGCGGTCCCGGCCACGCATTCGGCGGGAGAGGGCCGCAGCAGACCCGGGAGCGGCAGCGGATTCAGCATTCGACTTCTTCAAGTCGAGATACACCTCTTCGCGGTGAATATCGACTTCTGGTGGTGCTGTGATGCCGATTCTGACGGTGTCGCCGTTCACCTCAAGGACGGTTACGACGACATCATTGCCGATCAACAGCGATTGCTGCGGTCTGCGGCTGAGGACGAGCACCGTGTGCTCCTTTGTGTGAGGGGATACCGCGCGTGGCGCGGGAGCTGAAAACGTAGGTCAGCCGAGGGGAATGGTCCCACGAAGCGGCCACTCCTGGTCGGCAAGCACTACCTGTGTCGCGGTGTGCGTGGACTTATTCACGATCACCGGAGCGAGCAGGTTGGCGACCGGTGGTTCCCCATCGAGCCCGATGTTGACGACCAGAAGAAGAACAGCGTCATCTGCGGTGTTCAGGGAGAGCCGATCCGCTGTGGTGCGGTCGATCATCGGGTCGTAGTCGGGGAAGTACGGTTCCGGCTGGATCACGACGAAACCGAACTGTGGATCATCCACGCTGAGCATTTCGTAGACGCCGTGTTCGATCTCTGACAGCGAGTACTCGGTCACCTCGGGGAAGCCCACCATTCCGGCGGGAATCTGCAGGGTGATCGAAGTGCGTTCAGCGGTCATGGTCATGTCGATCGTCCTTCGGTGAGGGCCGGGTTTCACCGGCTGCGTGCCCGGTGAGGACCGGGACGTGTCGTGTCTTCTCGAAGAGACCGGCGATTTCGTCCATGAGGGCCGGTACCGACCCGGTGGTCGGTGGGTCCATCCGTGTCTGTGGGATATCGGTGGCCGGGAATGTGCCCGGTCAACCGATGTGGTCAATCAGGTGGTGTGCTCTGCCCGTTTCCCGGGAGCCACGAGCGGTGTAGGTGGCCCCTTCGGGGGCGTGGTTGAACCGTTCCAAGGTGTCTTGAACGGCCCGATAGCTGATCTCCAGCATTTCGCCATTGCTCCGGGAGATCAGGGAGAGTTCCTGGGTTGCTGCGGACAGCGCGGTGCGATGCTCTTCAAGCACCTGGTCCCAGGGAGAAGGTGACGCTGCGGCAATCTGACTGAGCGGGGTGTCCATGGGCAACCCGAGGAGCTCGCAGACCGGGGCGGCGTCAACGGCACGCAGAAGTTCGGTCTCGCGCAGATTCTCGACGACGGCCTCGATCTCCGCAGTGGATCGCCCCAGCCACCGTGAGCGGCCGGATTCAATCACCAGGCTCTGGACCTCGAGTTTGTAGAGCAGCGTCTCCAGGAGGTCCTGGATGCGCCACAGTCCGGTCGAAAGATCGGACAGTGCCATGGACGCGCGCTCGGTCTGCGTGGGATCTGTCACGCGGAACTCCTCTCCGTCACGGTGGTTTGATCGGCCGAGGAGCCCAGGAGCTGAGCTCCGGGACGGTGCCGTTCGCGCCAGAGCGTCGGTCCAGACCGATCAGCGTGAGAGTCAGCGCTGAAAAAAGACATTCACCGCGAGATGCACATCGTCGTACGTCGTTGTGCCCGCAGACTTTTCAGCAGTCTGCACTGCTTTTTGCGGAAGCTTTCTTATGGCGGTACTGAGGTGAAGGGCGGGTGTGCGGAGGGGCCCGTTCTCGCGGGGTGAAAAAACTCTGATGAGCGCTTTTGTATGTATCTAAGCACTCGTCCAAGAAGGTAAAGGGAAGGTAAAGTGGTGGCAGTCAGCAGGGCTAGTAAGTGTTCTTCTCTCACTGCCAAAGCACATGGCCACGACGGCCTGATTCAGGGGGTTGGCTCCATGTCAGATGTGACGCGTTCGAGCTCTACCGGAGGCAACTCCGGCTCGCAGACCGCGCCGGTCATCGACGAACTGTGCCGGGCTCACCTGCCGTTGGTGCACTTCGAGGTTCGGGCGATTTCGTCGCGTCTGCCGGGTCATGTGTATACGGATGATCTGGTGTCTGCTGGGATGGCTGCGTTGGCGATGGCGGCGCGGAGTTTTGATGCGTCGTTGGGTGTGCCGTTTGGTCGGTATGCGGTGCGTCGTATTCGTGGGGCGTTGTTGGATGAGTTGCGTTCTGCGGATTGGGCGACGCGGTCGTTGCGGTCGAAGGTGCGTCGTCGGGATGCGGTGCATGATGAGTTGGCGGCGCGGTTGGGTCGTCGTCCTAGTGGTGTGGAGATTGCTGGGGCGATGGGTATTGAGGTGGGTGAGTTGGAGCGTTTGGATGCTGATCTGCATAGCAGTGTGGTGTTGCGTTTGGATGTGATTACGGACACGGTGGGTGCGGATTCGGTGTTGCCGTCGACGGCGGAGACGCCGGAGGCGGCGTTGGTGGCGCGGGAGCGTCAGGCGTATTTGCGGGATGCGGTGGAGGTGTTGCCGGAGCGGTTGCAGGTGGTGATTCGGGGGTGTTTCTTTGAGGATCGGCCGATGCGGGAGTTGGCGGTGGAGTTGGGTGTGACGGAGTCGCGGATTTCGCAGATGCGTGCTGAGGCGTTGAAGTTGTTGCGTGAGGGGATGAATGCGCAGTTGGATCCGGCGTTGGTGGAGGTGCCGGTGAATGCTGGTGGTGCGGTGGCGCGGCGTAAGGCGGCGTATTACGCGCAGATCGCGGCTCGCTCGACGTACAAGGACCGACTCACCGAGCGACCTAGCGAAGGCCAGGGGCACGGGCGACGTACCCCAGTGGTGGGTGCGCGCGGATGATGATCCGCGACCGGAAAGGACTTAACCATCGACCTGGACGGTCGATGAAAAGAGTGGTGTAGTTGTTGTGAGCTGCCGATGCGATCCCCCATCGCATCGGTCAGCGACCAGCCCCCCACTGGTCGCAACGCCGGGCAAGCCCTCCCTAGGCCAGCCCGGCCGGCAAAGGATCGGCCCCCACCGATCCGAGCCAGAGGCGGTACGCCGCCTCACGGTAAGACCGGAGTCGCCTCCCCAGCGACTCCGGGGTTCACGGAAAAGAGGCGTCCGTTGCGGACGCTGTCCGGTCAGTCCTCCCCGGCTGGCTGCGTGAGAGCCTCCCGGAGGCGCGCGGGCTACGGTCCCGCCCCGGGAGGCTCTCGTATGTCGTAGGGGTGGTCAAGCGCGCCGCGCCACTGTGATCACAAGATCATGCTGTTCACTAGTGAAATGCGAGTGGTAAATGCTTGGTATTGAATTTACGAACAGTCGTACGACTTGTTATGACGATCGACTGTTCAGTGAACGCCAAAGCATGTGGTCAGGCTATTGCGCAAGTATGTTCTGAGGCTGTTCCATGCATCTAAGCGAATGTCCAAAAAGGTATAGTGTTGGTAAAGAACAAGTCGCTGATCAGCAATTTCTCAAATGATGGACATGCCTTGGGAGACCCTTTACCCTCTTCTTACCTTTTTCTTGTGACCGCTTCAGTTGAATTCCCCCAGGGCAACGACACCACCGCCACAGTGGATGTCGAGGAGTTGTGTCGAGAGCACCTGCCGTTGGTGCACTTCGAGGTTCGGGCGATTTCGTCGCGTCTGCCGGGTCATGTGTATACGGATGATCTGGTGTCTGCTGGGATGGCTGCGTTGGCGATGGCGGCGCGGAGTTTTGATGCG
>NZ_JAHPZL010000006.1:0-18583 GCF_019331795.1 Austwickia sp. TVS 96-490-7B | reverse complement strand
CCCTGAAGTTCACCAGTGCGTCCAGGACGAATATCAGCTTTCAGCACCAAGGACACCCGGGCACTGTGCTGCCCCACCGCCTCACAACACCGATGCACCAACTCCGCGACATCACCCCCGCCACCACGCCACCCCTCGACATCGCCGCCGCCACCCACCGCGGAGGATACGTCGTCACCGGCCCCGCCGACGCCGACCTCATCATCATCGCCACCGGCACCGAAGTGGCGCTCGCCGTCCACGCCGCAGACCGACTCGGCGACAGCGGGCACACCGTGCGCGTCGTCTCCATGCCCTGCCGAGAATGGTTCGACAGCCAGCCCACTGACTACCGACACCACGTCCTGCCGCCCACCATCACCAGACGCATCGCCATCGAAGCCGGGCGCAGCGACAGCTGGTGGAAATACGTCGGCAGCCACGGACGTGTCCTCGGCGTCGACGACTTCGGCACCAGCGGGCCCGGACCCCAAGTCATGGCCCGCGCCGGCATCGACGTCGACACTCTCGTCGCCACGGCGCGTGAACTCGTGGCGACCCCGCTTCCCCGCCCCTGAGGCTCTCGCGCCTCTCGCCCCATGTCGCCCGTGGGCGGGTTTCCTTGCTCCGGATGTCGCCCGTGGGCGGGTTTTGGTGGGTGGTTCCTGGGGTTTTGTGGCCAGAATGCGCCCGTGGGCGGGTTTTGGTGGGTGGTTCCTGGGGTTTTGTGGCCAGAATGCGCCCGTGGGCGGGTTTCCTTGCACCGATGTCGCCCGTGGGCGGGTTTTGGTGGAGAGATTCCTGGGGTTTTACGGCGAAAACCCGCCCGTGGGCGGAACGACAACGCTTGACGGTCAGGCCGCTGGCACGTCAAGCTCTCGCCCTGAGCATGCTGTCACTGCGAGATCCGGTCCAGTATCCGCGTCAGCGGCGCCCCAACATCGCCTGCCAGCCACGTCGACGCCGCGGCGGCGTACCACCTGCTGCGCGGATCGCCCGATCCAACCGGTCGAGGAAACCCTCAGGGTCGCCGTACACGTCCTGCGCGACCGCCGTCACCAACTGCCAGTGTGCGCTCTGAAGATCTTCGCGACGACGCAGGTCAGAGGCGTATTGCGCGCTGTTTTCGGCGTGATGGCGGCCGTCATACTCCACGGCGATTGACCACTGCCAGAAGACTAAGTCGAGACGGTAACGCCGCCCAGTGCCGCCTGTCACGGTCGGATTGCTTTCTGGCTGAGGATAACCAGCGAGGCACAGCAGGACGCGGGTCCGAGATTCCATGGCTGATTCGCTGCGGCCATCTGCTAGCTGTGCGGCACGGCGCAACATCCGCACCCCGGCTCGGCTGTGACCGTGGGCGTACCGGGCCACTTCAGAAGGGTCAGTCAGCCCAAGGCCACAGCTGCGGTCGACGGCGGCCACCAAATCCGGTAGCGACAACACCGCGGCGAGGTCGAGGAGCGTGTCGAGGACACTAGTCACGGGCAAGCCGTCCACCTGCACTGACGTCCGTGCAGTGGGGAGTCGGTGCGCGGCAATCCCGACGCGTCGAGGACGGTACCGTTCCCCTGGTACCGCGACGTGAATCCGCAGTTCATGGGGCGTCCACAAGCCCCACAGTGTGGCAGCGGTGTGATGTGACAGGACAGTTCCGTTGGGGCAACGCTGGAGGACGTCGCGGGCGCGATGTGCCACAGCCGAGCGTGTGGTCGAAGGATGAACGTCGTACGGCCCGACTGTGGTGCCGCCAGAGGTTGGTGAGGCTGCGGTCATAGCGCGTGAACGATGAGGTGGAGTACGACGGACAAAGGTCGTCCCGGTGTGCGTGGTCATCCCGACACGGTGACCTGTTCGCCTGGCAAGGCCCGAAAGTTATCCACAGAGTGCGGTGTGCTGGGGGCGGCGAGCGACACTCCACAGCACTGACCCTGAAGTTCCCGCACCTCTCACCCCAAGTCGCCCGTGGGCGGGTTTTGCTGGGCCGGATGTCGCCCGTGGGCGGGTTTGGGAAGGTGTGGCCTGGGGTTTCGTGCGGAAAAGTCGCCCGTGGGCGGGTTTGGGAAGGTGTGGCCTGGGGTTTCGTGGGGAAAAGTCGCCCGTGGGCGGGTTTGGGAAGGTGTGGCCTGGGGTTTTACGGCGAAAACACGCCCGTGGGCGGGTTTGGTGGGGTGGGGGCGGGGGAGCAGCTCAGACATGACGCGACCCGCCCGGTATCCGCGATGCTGCGGGATGACTGGGCGGGTCGTGTCGGTGTCGTCGCCACCGTCGGTGGTGAAGTGCCGTCGACGATGTCGACATGGTGTGGTCGACGTGGCGTCGAGCTCACATGGGGACGACGATTCCGATGGATCCGAGTCCGTAACCTTCGATGTCGAGGGAATAGTCGGCTCGTTTACCGAGTCCGCGCAGCAGCATGGCGGCGTGGGTCGGAATGACTGATCCGGGTTGGAAAACGGCGTTGAGTTTAAGGTGAGCTTCGTTTTCCCCAACGTTGAATAGGGAAGCGAAGATGTTCATCACCTCGTAGAAGTTGTCGTATAACGCCGGTGGGAGTTCAAGGTTGTCAATGGCGGTCTGCGCCCCGGTGGGTGGGACCAGACCGAGCGCGGCGCCGGCGCGGGCGGACAGGTCCAGGTCGGCGCACACAATCGCTTTGGTGTCCAGGTTGCCGTCGACGTACAGGCCGGTGCAGCAGGCACGGCGGGCACTGGGGACGACGGCTTTGTCGGAGCTGGCGATCGTGACCGTGCGGCCGAGGAGATCCTGGAAGAGGTCCTTGACCGGTTTAGGGTCGGGGATCGGTATGGTCATCGTGGTTCCCCGGTTGCTGGTCTGGTCGGATGTGGGGGCAGGCTGGTACGGCGGTTCAGCCGAGCACCGGTTTGAGGGCTTCGCTGAACATGTCGGCGGTGAAGGGTTTGGCGATGAGGAAGAGCGCGCCGGATTCTGAGGCTTGGCTGCGCATGGCATCGCTGCCTTCGGAGGTGACGAATCCGAAGGGCACTTGGTTGCCTTCAGCGCGGAGTGCTTGCAGGAATTCGATGCCACTCATTTCGGGCATGTTCCAGTCGGAGAGCACCAGGTCGGGGTTGAGTTCTTTGACTTTGGCGAGTCCTTCGGCGCCGTTTTCACATTCGGTGACGTCGGCGCTGTCATATCCGGCTTGGCGCAGGGTACGGATCACGATCATTCGCATGGCACGGCTGTCGTCGGCGACTACGACCTTCACGGTGGGCTCGCTTCCTGGGTGTGGGTGGGCTGGGTGGGCGGGTGGTTCTGGGGCGGCCGGGATGGTCCGGGGGCGGTGTGGCTGCCGTCCTCGTCGATGGTCCGGGTGGTGTCGGCGTACGCCGTTCAGCCGCGTTGTGGGCGACTCCAGACGGTGAGGTACATGGGGAGTCCGTCGGCGAGATATCCGGACTCAAGGAGTGGTTTACCGCCGGGGACCCGCAGGGTGGGGCTCTTCCCGGAGGCCACGACTGGTAGCGACAGGGTGCTGGGTTCGGGGAGGAGCGATTTGATGTTGCCGCCGACCATGTTGGTGAGTTCGCCGATGGCGTCTGCGACGTCGTCGTCGGAGCAGGCGGTTTCGTCGAGCCCGAACATTGTTGCGGCGAAGCGGCGTGCAGCCTCGTTGCCCATCTCCATGGAGATGAGGCATTCGGTGGCGCCGGTGACACCGACAGAACCCGCGGTGGCGTTTTCGTTGTCGGGTCGCTCCATATCGAAAGGCTCGGCAGGTAGTCCGAGCATCGAACTCCACACCTCGTGGATGATCTGGGCGACGTCGTCGCTGGACAACTGCATAACTGGGTCCTTTGTGAAGTCCTTCGGGTGAGGCCCTTCGGAAGGTAGGTCGGCGGTTGGCCCTTGGTGCGTAGGCGGGAGCTCGTTGCTGCCCCTGCCGGATGGCCTGACCACACGTGGACGTCGCCCTTATCGGCTGTGTCACAACGGACTTGAGGATTAGCTGCAGGTCACGACGAGGTTTTGTGTGCGTGGGCCTGCGAGGTGATCTGTGTGGCCGGTACGTCGGGTGGCGCTGGTGCTGGTCCGAGGCATTTTCCTCATCGGTGTCCTCGGTGAGATGTGGAGCTTTCTGGGTGTGGAATTGGGTCGTTGCCGGTGGGGTGATGTGGTTGTGACGTGGGGGGTGCGGCGGCCCTGCTCGGGGTTTTCTGAGCAGGGCCGCATGGTGTTACCAGGGTGGGCCGGTGGGGGAGGGTGGCGAGGATGTCATCGACTCCGGCTTTGGCGAATTGTGCGGCGATGCGTAGTTGGTAGCAGTTTTGGTGGCTCTTGCTGCGACAGTCGCCGGTGTCTTCGGTGCCGTAGTTGAGGACTCATTTGGTGCGGGGCACGTGGTGCGTGTGCTGGTAGAAGAAAGCTAGGGCGTCGGGTGTGGCGGCGCGGACGGTGACGGCTTCCTTGTCGTTGAGGTCTTTGGTGAGGACTTTCCAGCTGATCATCGCGGGGATGCGGATGGCATGAACAGGGATAACACGAAGCCGCGACCGACCTCGTGAAGTGAGGTGGTCGCGGCTTCGGTAGCGGTGCGTGGTCACGTCCTGAGGAGGGACGGATCAGCGTCGGGTCACCAGGGACGGTCTTCCTGGCCCGCCATCCGGTGGGTCTGGGGGTGCGCCTTGACCCACTTGTTGATCTCGCTGAGCGCCGGCTTGTTCACGGGCACTTCAGTACGACGTGCGCTGGGCATGACCGCGAGGACACCGTCAACGTCAGCCTTGGTGAAGAGGTCGTTGAGCTTCTTCTCGTGGTTGATCGGGGTGGTCCACCCGAAGACGTTGCCGATCTTGTTTTCGTTGCGCTTGGCGGCGGCCTGCTTCAGCTGGTAGCAGCTCTGCTGGTTGGGGGTGGTGCAGTCGCCAGCACGGTCTTTCATGCTGCTGTGGCCGAAGTTGAGGATGCGCTGGCCCGGCTTGATGTGCTTGCCGTGCTTCTCGAAGTTGTCGATGACCTGGTCGGTGGGGCCGTAGATCGAGACGGCTTCCTTGTCGTTGAGGCCTTCGGTGATCTGCTTCCAGTCAGCACCGCCCACCCCCTTGCCGAAGCCGAAGACGACGCGGATGTTTTCCTTCTCCACGGTGTTGCGAGCAAGCTCACGCAGGGTCTTGCCGCTGCAGGTTTCTGGGGTCTTGGTGCAGCGGTGCGGCTCGTGGAACTCCAGCCACACGAAGTTGATGGTCTTGCCCTGCTTGCGGGCGTTGGCGATCTTCTTCAAGATGATTTCGACAAAACGCCCGCCGGTGCGGACGTCGTTGCCTTCGACCGCGGTCATTCCGCCAGAGATTCCTTTGGCGTCAATGTGGATGGCGTTAGCGCCCTGGTTCAATGCCTCATCCACAGCTTCGACGCTGGTGACCCGGTGAGCGATAGCAAAGACTGGGCGAGGGCCTTTGGTGGGGACCAATGCGTTGGCCGGGGCGGCGACGGCGGCCAGTCCGGCACCGGCGAGGAGGGACGCGACGACGGCGCTGCTCAGGAGATGCTTCGACAAGGCTAGGTCCTTCTCTTTCTTAAAACACGTGGACAGGTCACCATTAGTGCACTGTCGCGGAAAAGCTGGGCGCAGAGCTGTAGGGTTTTCCTGGGCCCAGTCAAAGATGTTGCTGAAGCGTCGCGCATGAAAGCGCTCGCTGTCAGGATCAGCTATTCCTTGACTATTTCTCCGCTCGAGGGTCTCGGTGGTGAACATCGTAAGGAGAGAATCACTGTCGATCCTGGGATGAACATGTGTTTTCACTGAATGAGAGGAACGGCCAGTCGTCGTACTGATGATTGAAAACGGGACCATTTTCGGCCGTGTGCTCACGGGGAGGTCGCGCGACGACAGCGGGGCCCTGCCATCAGGCGGGAGCGTGCAGCGTGAGCTGCGTCCCGCAGGCAGGACCCCGGCGAGTAGCGGTGGTACGGCTGTGGTGTTGCTGGCTTAGCGGTGACAGGTCACCAGGGCTTGTCGTCTTGGGTGGCCATGCGTGCTTCTTTCGGGTTGGCCTTCACCCAGTTGTTGATGTCGCGCATCGGGTCAGCGTGAGCTTTACGGTTTGAGCTCAAGGTCAACGGGAGCGCTGCGAGCAGGATGTTCACGTTGGCTTTGGTGACCTCGATATCCACGCTCTGCATGGGGTTGAACGGCGTCGTCCAACCGATCATCTGCCCCAGTTCGCCGCGTTTGCGGGCGGCATCGGCCTGCTTGAGCTGGTAGCAGATCGTTTTGTTCGGGGTGGTGCAGTTGCCGATCTCTTCGACGCCGTAGTCGATGATCCGCTGTTGGGGTTTGATGTGCTTGCCGTGCTTGGCATAGATCCCCAACGCATCTGAGGTGTAGTGATGGACCGAAATGGCCTCTTTGTCGTTGAGTCCTTGGGTGAGGGCATGCCAGGAGCGCTGACCGTAGCCATCGTTAAATCCGTAGATGACCCGGACACCGTGTTTTTGCACGTGGGTGCGGGCCAGGTCTCGCAGGATCGATGCCTTGCATACGTCGGTCTTGCACGGCACTGCCCGACGTAGGTCGAGCCAGACGAAGTTGATCGTCTTGCCTTCCTGCCGGAGCTTGGCGACGTGTTTGAGCATTCCCTCGACGGACTCGCCACGGCGTCCACCTCGCCGCGCGGTGGTGGCATACCAGCCATGTTTACGGTGCGCGTCCACCTGGATCTGGATGGCATTGGCGCCGTTCTTGATGGCCTCGTCGATGTCCTTGGGGTAACGGGCCCGCTGCTCGACGGCGAAGATGGGCTTCGGGCCTGACGGCGTAGTGGGTTTATCGGCCGGGGGCGCTGGAGGGGTGGTGTTTCCCGGAGTGGATGGTTTGGCGCTTCCCGTGCTTGTGGGGGCGGGCGTAGCTGGAGGCTCAGCGGCGTAGGAAGGGCTGACTGCCAGGGCCATGCCTGCGAAGAAGGTGACGGCGGCTGCGGCGCTCAGGTGACGAATGGACAAAAGTGAATCCTTCCCGATTGGTGCTACTGGTCAGCACGATCCACCGAGCGGAAAGGACAAAGATGTGACGGCCCTTCTTGGCCCGATGTGGCCGCCAGTATATGGATGAATTCAGGGAAGTCCACTTGGAGTCTGGGAACAACTCGGGTTTGTCATGATGATCGCCCGAACAGAGTGATAATGAGTAGATCTTGTGGGCCGAATAAAAGCTGTGCGGCCGTTGAATATCTGCTGGATGTTGAATTCGGTACGGCAACATGAAGGGGGGCCGTCATTGCTGACGGCCCCCCTCAGAGGATGTGCTGGGTGATCACCAGGGGAAGTCATCCTTGGTGGCCATACGGTGCGTAGTGGGGTTTTTGGCGACCCAGGACTTGATGTCATTGATCGCGTCTTCGGTGTGCTTGTGCTTGTAGAAGTGGGTCGCTTTGAAGCCGGCGATCATGCCGTCGACCTTGGCTTTGCCAAGCAGGTCAGACACGTGACGGGACTGGCCCGTGGCCGTGGTCCAGGCGAAGGTTTTGCCGAGTTGACCCTTGTCCCGGGCTTCGCTGGACAGGCGCAACTGGTCACACGTCTTGTGCGCGGTGCCGGTGCAGGTGCCGAAGCCCTGGTTGATGTCGTAGTAGCCGTAGTCAGCGACGCGCTGCTTCGCGGGAACCTTCTTATCTGACTTCTCGTAGTCGGCGAGAACGTTAGCGGTGGGGCCACTGAGTGCGACCGCTTCTTTGTCGTTCAGGTCGTTGGTGATGGTCTTCCACGCGGGTCCACCAACGGTCTTGTAGAACCCGAACAGCGCGCGCACACCTTCCTTCTCGAAGGTGTTGCGGGCCATCTCGCGCAGCTTGGTGATGGAACAGACATCCGTGGTTGCGCCGTCACCCTTGCAGTGGTCAGGGTTCTTGATGTCAAGCCATACGAACGTGATGTTCTTCCCCGCACGACGCTGCTCAGCGATGTGCTTGAACATCTTCTCTGCAGTGTCACCGGCGCTGGTGGGCAGACCGTCGTGGTCGGCGTACCAGCCCTTCTTCCACGCTGTCAGGTCGATTTCGATGGCGTTCGCGCCAAGTTCCAGCGCGTCGTCAACACCCTTGGTGGTCAACACGCGGTGAGCGATCGCATAGACAGGACGCTGAGCGCCGGCGCTGGTGGGGGCCGGAGCCGGCGGAGGGGTCGCCGCAGAGGCGGGTGAAGCGACGACAGCCAGGGCCGTCCCCGCGATGAGCGAGGACACGGCCGCGATGCTCATGGAGCGTTTGATCATGACGGTTCTCTTCTCTATATCGGGCAGCTCAATCCTGCAGTGCAGAGGTACCTGCAAGATCGAAGTATCAAATCTGACTTTCAACAGACGTGGCCGGTGTCGCAGCGGATCATTTTAAATGATCCGATAAGACTGTAGAAAGACATGTTCAGCCCACTCCCCAGAACATGCTCTCGTCGTGCCAGACAAGAGCATGACATGCCACCATGAGCACTGCATGAACGGACCCTGATAGAACCTTGACCCCCTGATACTGCACCAAAATTGATTTGTTTGACAATTCTTCTAATACCAAACCCTGAATTGATGATAGGAAGAGCGGCGCCCTCCAGCGCCTCATATATAGGACCAGGATATGAGGCACTGGAGGGCATGTGCTCAGGCTATGGATCCTCCAGATTTCTTCTCAAAAAATTCTCGATTGAAAGTGTGCTAAGTGCAAATTCACAGGATTTCTACCGGCAGCCGTCTGCCGTCTTAGTTGAAACCCAAGAATGCCTTGTCCTTGGTTCCCCAAGACTTGATCGAAGCTTCGATCCCTCCATCAGAACAGTACTTAATACTTGGGCCGGGAGTAGGTGCTCCGCCTCCAGTTGGGCTGATTTCTGTTGTTAGGACTTCACCGGAGTTAAATGCACTTAAATCCACCTTGTCCTTATCCCGCATGCCGCTCATTTTGCTGTGAGTAACCTTCCCATCTTTGGAGTTTACAGCTAGGCGCCCAACGTAATCTCCCCCATTTTCAAACTTAATTGAGCTGTAACAGGGCATTTCTTGATCTACAGAGTACCCCAAGTTGATCGTATTAGTCTTAGGGCCTTCTTCGGTATGCATGATCTGTCCCCAAACCTCAAGCCGGGGATTATCAATGCGCGATCCTTCGGGGCTCTTGGTCTGGTATGAGACGTGAATAATTGCGTTATTCTTATCGGTAAGCCAAATAGGATGAACCGGGATGCAGAC
Organism: Austwickia sp. TVS 96-490-7B; assembly: GCF_019331795.1. GTDB lineage: Bacteria > Actinomycetota > Actinomycetes > Actinomycetales > Dermatophilaceae > Austwickia. The sequence continues at coordinate 9,408 of NZ_JAHPZL010000006.1, read as the reverse complement.
TGCTTCAGTTTTCGAAGCCTCCTCGCTGCAGTTCATCGGAACTTTAAGTCCGTTTTGAACAATGAAAGAGCCAGACTCGTTAATGTTAAAAAACTTTGGGTTAATCGAAGTTTTGAAACCTGTAATTGGGAGATTGTGATCTCCATTTGCACTTACAGCGAGTCTCTGAGTCTTAGTGCCGTAGTGAGGTGGAAGGTGGATCTTGGAGTCTTGAGGAGTCAGCCATCCTCCACTAAGGCCATTCGCATCCTTAATGTCAACGACCTGCCGTTTTTCTGCTATTCCTCGGGCATTAGAAGTCATCATCTGCCTGCTAAGGTCGATGACGCCTTCCACGAACTGATAAGCCAAAACACCAATGTCAACAATTTCCCCAACAACCGGAATTGCCTGAGCGGCAATAAACCCTGCTAAAGCAACTGACTGGACGACAACTTCTTCGGTGTTATGGTGAGTCACACCGTCGGCCACTCCCATTACTTGGCCCAGGCCAGGAACGGCAGCCAGTGCTGCTGTCGCTTTTTCTAATCCGTCAGACTTAGAATCAGAAAAAACTCGTGCAACATTGGCGCCCCAAAGTGCAGCATTGGCAGCATCCATAGCTTTAACGCCATTGCTGTGTACTGACTTTAGCTCTTTAAATGATTCATGGTCAATCAAAGCCTTGTGAAGATTCTGCAAGTCATCAGAAGTAGGCTTTACCCCCTCTTTCCTTTCTTGAACTGCCTTTTTTACATTTTCATCATCTTTCAGTTTCTTAATTAGCTCCTCTGACTTTTGCCTCACGCGCTCCCATTTGATGTTGGAGAGGCAAGTTTTGCTGACACTCCTTTTAGCTTTACCTGCACTCTCACAGCTCGCCAATGCCATGTACTCGTACATGGCATCCTGCCCCCTTTTTCCATGCTGATCGAACCTGACTTCAGGTTCCACTTTCAGATCCTTTGCATTATCCCAGTTGTTGATGTATTCAACTTCGGATGAGCCTTCTGCAAATGGCATCTGGAGGACGACTCTATCTGCTCCTTCGCCATATTTATTAATAAATTCCTGATCTTTAATTTGTTCAGTGAGGGGTTTATTTGGATCAAGGCCCAAATGACCCTTGATCTTCCCTGCCGGCATATCCTTCAAAGCCAGAATCTTGGTTTTGCCGGTGTAAGATACTTTTACCACACCCCCAGCTTTGCCCGACATGGGATTTTCTTCATCTGGCGTATATCCTGCTGCAGCATACTTGCTGTCAGTAGTGTAAAACCCTTTCCAGTCCGGGTCGTGATTACCTTGAGATCCAGTTTCCGGCTTATTGATGCCCTTCAGGACATTTTCAATGTATTGATGTTTAGTTCCATGGTACGACGTAAAATTCTCGACGACTTTAGACTTTTCTTTGTCGATTGCTGGCGAGATAGGCGAAGCGAATGCGCCAGGAGCGCAGGTGAGGGTCAGGGTGCCAAGGGAGCTGGCCGCGCAAACAATAGCGGCGAGCTTGTGACGGGTCTTCATGTGTCATCCCTTTCGAGGTGGAATGGCAGTTGGGGACCACGTCCGGGACATGTGGCGGTTGCACCGGATGTGGGTGTGTCTGATTGAGGGCATGAAAATGCCTGTCGAGGCGTTCCCGGCAGGCGCGGTGTTTTTTCTGATGCGGTTGCCATAGTGAGCAGTATCGAGCGACGGGCTGGTCGTCGATGAAGCTTTCTGGCGTGTCGCAGATATTAGTTACGGCGGTCCGCGTATAGGCATGGCTACTCTCCTTCTTCTTGGTGAAGAATTGACGTTTGAATGGTGAAGATGAGTGGTGTTCATCTTTCGCGTTAACCGGTGTGGTTTCCGTGGTCATGAGCGTACCTGAGCTGCTGGGAATTAAGAAAAAAATGATCGATGCTTGATTGGTATTTTTGTGCGGGAACCCTTGGCTTTAGTTAGGCGTTCTTGGCTTATTTCTGCAGGTCAGGACCCATCTAAGGTATTTGCAACCATTGAATACCCCATCGTTGATAGCTAAATTTTCGGCGTGGTTTCAGCTATGGGTTCTTAGTGCCGATATCCCTGTGAAGAGGCGGTGCGAACTTCCAAAAAAGAGGAATGAGAGGAGCGGCTTCCGCGGCCCCTCATTCCCACCAGATGGACACGGTGTCAGGATCTCCAGCCTGGCTCCCCACAAAAACATCAGTTCACCTTTCGATGGCCGACGTACGGCCGCACTGATGCATCCAACGGAAGCCCTCCATCCCCCCTCGTGTTGCAGCGGACGGTCGGCAACCCTCAGATCCGTTGTGGCTGAGCCGATTAATGCTCCGATTCCCCTATCTCGTGAGGAGCTCGCCGATGGAAGGCATGGAAGAGATTGTTCAGGAGTTCCTGATCGAGAGCCACGAGAACCTCGACCAGCTGGACCAGGACCTGCTGGCACTGGAGCGGGACCCTGGGTCTCGCGAGCTGCTGTCCAGCATCTTCCGCACTTTGCACACCATCAAAGGCACCAGTGGGTTCCTCGCCCTACACACCTTGGAACGCGTCGCTCACCACGGCGAGAGCCTGCTCAGCAAGCTCCGCGACGGGGAGATGACTCTCACCGCTGAGATCACCACGGTGCTCCTGGAAATGGTTGATGCGGTCCGCTCACTCCTCGGCCACATAGAGAACGACGGCAACGAAGGCACCGAGACATACGCCGACCTCGTCGAACGTCTCCAAGCACTCCTCGAAGGCCGCTCCCTGGCCGGCCTGGGCGGGGCCGCCCAAGATGCCCCGGCTGCCGCCGAAGCCGCAGCCCCCGAGGCAGAAGCAACCCCCGCCGCCACAGCAGAAGCCCCCACCGTCACCGTTGAGGTGCCCGCCGAAGCTGTGGTGTCCGTCAAAGTCGCTGAGCCAGTCGCCGCAGCCACCGGCGTACCAGCAGCTCCAGCAAGCCCACCCAGCGCGCCTCCGCCACCCCCGCCTGCCGAACCCGTGGCAGCAGCACCGGCACCCCCCGTGCCATCGACGCCAGCAGCTGCCGCCACCGCCGCCGCAGCAGCACAAAGTGACGCCGTACATGCTGCGCAAACGACGGCTAAACCTGTCGCCCGTAAACAAGAAGGTGGCGACGGGGAAACCCAACGTCGTAGCGTCGCTGACAGCTCCATCCGTGTCGACGTCGACCTACTCGACTCGCTGATGAACCTCGTCGGTGAACTCGTCCTGACCCGTAACCAACTGTTACAACGAGCTGCCGCACGACAAGATCAAGAACTGATGCGATCGATGCATCGGCTCAACCTCGTTGCCGGAGAACTGCAAGAAGGCGTCATGAAGACGCGGATGCAGCCCATCGACAACGTCTGGTCCAAGATCCCCCGCGTCGTACGGGACCTGTCCAACCAGATGGGTCGCCAGATCCGTGTCGAGATGGAAGGTAAAGAAACCGAACTCGACAAGACGATCCTGGAAGCGATCAAAGACCCGCTGACCCACCTGGTCCGCAACTCGTGCGACCACGGCATCGAACAACCAGACGTTCGGATCGCCAAAGGCAAACCCGCTGAAGGACGCCTCCTCATGCGGGCGTTCCACGAAGGCGGACAGGTCAACATCGAGATCATCGACGACGGCGCCGGCATCGACCCGGACAAACTGCGCGACAAAGCCGTCGAGAAGCAACTGATCTCTCGCGAAGAAGCAGACCGGATGGGCGACCGGGACGCGATGCACCTGATCTTCCGTCCGGGTTTCTCCACCGCCGCAGCTGTCACCAATGTCTCCGGACGTGGTGTCGGTATGGACGTCGTCAAGACGAACATCGAAAAGATCGGTGGCGTCATCGACATCAGCAGTGTCGCCGGTGAAGGCACCACTGTCCGTATCAAGATCCCACTCACCCTGGCGATCATCCCGGCTCTGCTGGTTCGCGGCGACGAGAACATGTTTGCCATCCCCCAGGTCAACCTCCTCGAACTAGTCAGGCTCGACAAGGAACAAGCCGCCGAACGCCTGGAAAACATCCAAGGCACCCCCGTCTATCGGCTCCGAGGCGCACTCCTTCCGCTCGTTGACCTTCGCCAACAGATCAACGCTGAAGACATCGACCACGAAACGACGTTCATCGCCGTCCTCAAAGCCGACGAAAAACAGTTCGGGCTCGTCGTCGACGACATCGAAGACACTGAGGAAATCGTCGTCAAACCACTCGGCAAGCAACTACGCGGCATCAACCTGTACGCCGGGGCCACCCTCATGGGTGACGGGCGCGTCGCGTTGATCCTCGACGCCAACAGCCTCGCCGGCCGGGCTGGAATGATCAACGACTCTGGAGAAGCTGCAAAACGCGCCGCCGAGGAAGCTGCTCGCCGCTCGAACTCCGACGCCACGTCGCTGCTCGTCGTCAAACTGGGCAACGGACGTCGGGCCGCTCTCCCGCTCAAAGTTGTCGAGCGCCTCGAAGAATTCCCGATGGCGCGCGTCGAAACTGTCGGCTCCAACCAGGTCGTCCAATACCGCGGTGTCATCCTTCCGCTGCTGCGTCTCGCCGATGACTACGGCAGCTACGAAGCCATGGAAGCCAACGCCCCGCTCCAAGTCGTGGTGTGCCAACACCGCGGACAACTCTTTGGTTTCGTCGTTTCGCAAGTCCTCGACATCGTCGAAGACGAACTAGCGATCCGCACCCACCTTGACACTGGTGGCAACCTCGGGTCGGCCGTCGTCAACGAACATGTCACGGAACTCCTCAACATCGACCACGCCCTGATGGGGATGCTCCCACCCGAACTGGAAAACTACGGAGCCCAGTTCACCGACGACATCATGTGAGCGTCGCGCGGCGCAGCAGGACGGGCCCTCACCCCAATTGGGGGCGAGCGGCCCGTCCTCTCCTCTAGCGCAGCCACCCGGTCTGTGCGCATCGAACCCACCGCCCACCCCCGACAAAAGCACCCACCTATATCGAGAACGCTTGAGAAAGCGTGAAGTTCGCCGATGAGGAGGGTGACCCTGTCGGGGCACCGACGTCGCCACGGCGTCGGCTCGCAAGGAGTGAAGAGCATCCCATGGCGAACCAGTACTGCACATTCCGACTTGGTGGACATCTTTTCGGCGTACCCGTCGAGACGGTCCAAGAGGTCCTGCGCCAACAAGACCTCACCCGAGTGCCGTTGGCGCCCACCGCAGTGTCCGGCCTGATCAACCTGCGTGGCCAGATCGTCATCACCGTCGACCTGCGAAGTCGCATGGGCTTGCCGCCGCGGGAGTCCAATGACGCCGCCACTAACGTCGTCGTACGGACAGCGGATGGCGCGACCAGCTTGCTCGTCGACGAGATCGGTGACGTCCTCGAACCCGACCTGGACCGTTTTGAATCGCCCCCGGAGACGGTGCCCTCCCGTGTCCGTGACCTCGTCATGGCGGTCTGCAAACTCGACCGCGACCTGATGTTGGTGCTCGACACCGACAAAGCGGTGGCCCTCGAAGCTACCGGACACGTCGCCTGACGACACCGCACCACTGGATCACACCGTTCCGCGCCGCCACACCCCACCACCCACGACCCCCTCGCGGGTCCTTCAACCGGTAAGAGGACCACAATGCGTGCACTGGTGATCGATGACTCCCGAGCCATGCGAACCATCCTGACGCGGACCATGGACAGCCTCGGATTCGAGGTCGAAGCTGTCGGTGACGGCGCTCAGGCTTTGGAAGCGGTGCAACGTGGCCCCCTTCCAGACGTCTGCCTCATCGACTGGAACATGCCAGTGATGAACGGGCTGGAATTCATTGTGGAAGTCCGCAAAAACCGGGACTGGCGTGACATCACGTTGATGATGGTCACCACCGAAGCTGAACAAGCCAACATTGTGCGTGCCCTCGCCGCGGGCGCCCACGAGTACGTCATCAAGCCGTTCACCACCGAGATCATCGAGGACAAGTTGTCCATGCTGGGGCTGCTCTGATGCCGACCAAGATTCGAGCGATGGTGTGTGACGACTCGGTCGTCATCCGTCGCCTCGTGTCCGACGTCCTCGCTCAGGACCCTGACATAGAGGTGGTGGGCACGGCCGTCAACGGGAAAAATGCCCTGGACAAGATCCCACTGCTCAAACCCGACATCCTGACCCTGGACGTGGAAATGCCGATCATGGATGGTCTGCAAACTCTCGTTGAGGTCCGCAAAACCTATAAAAAGCTTCCGATCATCATGTTTTCCACGCTGACCGAACGAGGCGCTGGAGCCACGTTGGATGCGTTGGAGCGCGGCGCGTCAGATTACGTGACGAAACCAGCCAACGTGGGTTCGCTCTCAGAATCCATGGAAGCTGTCCGCAGTCAACTGATCCCGAAAATCAAATCGCTGACCGGTCGAGCGCCGATCCTGCATACCGCCCGGCCCGCTTTCGGTGGCGCTCCGGGACAGCCGCCTCCTCCTGGAGCGGCAGGTAAGGGAGCCGCACCTGGTACGCCGCTGAAAGCTGCCGCCCCTGGCGGGCGGATCGACGTCGTCGCCATTGGCGTGTCGACTGGCGGACCCGACGCCTTGACCACTGTCATTAGCGCGTTGCCAGCAAACTTTCCGGTGCCCATCGTGGTGACACAACACATGCCCCCGGTGTTTACCCAGCTCTTCGCTCAACGGCTCGATGCCAAAGCCAAACTGACGGTCAGAGAAGCTGCTCAAAACGACCCGTTGAAACCAGGCCAGGTCCTCATCGCACCAGGTGACTACCACATGCGGTTTGTGCAGAAGGCGAGCGGACCAGCGGTGGTCCTGGATCAGGGACCGCAGGAAAATTACTGTCGCCCTGCGGTGGACCCGATGTTCCGGTCTGTTTCAGAGATGTACGGCGCCCATGTGCTCTCGGTGATCATGACCGGGATGGGAAGCGACGGTCACCGCGGCGCGGAACACATCATCCGTGCCGGTGGGAGTTTGATCGTGCAGGACGAGGCCACATCGGTGGTGTGGGGGATGCCTGGCGCCGCCGTACACGCAGGATTGCCCTGCGATGTCTTTCCCCTGGGCAAACTCGCCGAGGTCATCACCACCCGAGTCAATGCGGCCCGTTCGGGCGGGTCCGCCCCGAGGAGGACGCCATGACGATTTCCGGCGCTGATGTGGACTTCATCAGCCAGGTGGTCCGCGCTCGAGCAGCGATCGTCCTCGATCGAAGCAAGGAATACCTGATCGAGTCGCGGTTGCAGACGTTAGCCCGGGAACGGGGCGACGAATCGGTGGCTGATCTGGTCAAGAAGCTACGAGCCCAACCGAACGGGCCGTTGCGTGACCAAGTCGTCGAGGCCATGACGACGAATGAGACGTCGTTCTTCCGCGACATCCATCCGTTCCGGGCGATGCAGGACACGATTCTGCCGGAGCTGCTGGTGCAGCGCGGACGGGAACGGTCATTGTCGATCTGGTGTGCCGCATGTAGCTCCGGGCAGGAGCCGTACACCATCGCGATGCTGATTCAGGAATTGATTGGTGCCGATCCGAGTTGGCGGGTGCGTTTGGTCGCCACGGATATTGACACGCAAATGTTGAATCGCACCAAAGAGGGCGTCTACAACCAGTTTGAGGTGAACCGTGGCCTACCTGCTCCACTGCTGGTCCGGTATTTTGCACGGCACGGTTTGAACTATCAGATCGACGCTCGCCTCCGCAACATGGTAGAGACCAAGTTCTTGAACCTCGCTGAGCCCTTCCCGCCCATGCCGCAGATGGACATCGTGTTTCTGCGTAACGTGTTGATCTACTTTGACGTGGATATGAAGAAGAAAATTCTTGCGCAGGTGAAGAAAGTCATCCGGCCAGATGGCTATCTTTTCCTCGGTGGAGCTGAGACAACGATGAACATCGACGACCAGTGGGTGCGGAGCACAGTGGGTCGGGCGACTGTGTATCGGCTACAGGGTTGACCACTGCAAGGAACCAGTGAGGGTGCCCAGGCAGAGAATCGCCTGGGCACCCTCACGACGTGGTGATCTCGCCCTCCTTGATCGTCACTGACGCGGGCGACGGCGGAGCCACCAGGTTAGGCCGCCGATGAGGGTGGTGCAGGTGGCCAGTCCGGCGAGGATGGTCCAGGCTGGGCCGCTGGTATTGGCTTCGGCTGAGGTGATGGGTCCTTGGGGTGTGTTTGTGGGGGGTTGGGGCATGGCGGTGGAGTAGGCGGGGTCGGGTTGGTAGGTGGGGTCCCATAGGCCCATGGATTTCACGCCAAACACGTTTTTAGAGGGGTTGCTATAGCCCTCACCGAGTTGCCCGAGGGGGTTGTCGGTGACGGTAGGGATGTCAGCGGTCAGTGCGGCGTAGGCGTCGACGAGGCCCCAGCCGCAGTCGGCGGTGGGGATGTCACCGGTGCCGGTTTTTTTAGCGGTTTTCAGCACCCGGTTGATGACGTTGGCGGCGTTGAGGTCGGGGTGTTTCGCGCGGATCGCGGCGACGATGCCGGTGACTACCGAGGTGGAGATGGATGTTCCTGCGCCGTCGCGGTAGCCGCCGCCGGGCCAGGCTTGCGGGACTCCCGTGTCCGGGGTGGCCGCAAACGGGCCACACACCCCGACGCCAGCGTGATGGATTTGGCCTTTGATGTCTTTGCTGATCTTGCTGAAGTTGGATCGGGGATCACGTTGAAGATTATTGTCGATGCCGCCGACAGTAAGGATCCCGAACATGGTGGGAAACCCGGACAGGGCTACATCCCCGTCATTTCCAGAGCCGGCTACCAAGACGATGTCTTTGGCTTGGGCGTCGGCGACTGCGGCGCGGACTTTGTCGTTCTCGGCGACCAGGGACAGGTTGATGACTTTAGCGCCGTGGTCGATGCAATATCGGATCGCGGTAGGGACCGGGTTTGTGACAGTAGCTGTCGGGAATCCGTAGGAGACGCTGATGATGGTGGCGTCAGGGGCGGCGCCGAGCATCCCCTCATTACCATGAGACCCATGGCCACGCCCGGCAATATTGACGGCCATCGATGTGCCGTGGTCATATCGACGATCATCCTTGATGGGTTTCAGTCCGTCAGGGGCGCCGATATCACTGAAGTCTTTGCCATGAGCAAATCGGACCCCAACTAGGTCAGGATGGGTGGCGTCAACACCACTGTCAATGAGGCAGACCGTGACGCCTGAACCTTGCGATACTGAGAGGCCGCGGTCGATGCCCATCGGGGTGATCCACCATTGCCGGTCCCGGACCTGGTCCCCCGCATGAGCCGGGACCGCGGCGCTGCAGGCTAATCCGGCTGTGAGGAGGATGGCGGTGGCGGTGTGTCGTGGATGCGGTCTGGTCATGGGTGTCTGCGGCGGCGTCGGAGCCACCAGGTTAGGCCGCCGATGAGGGTGGTGCAGGTGGCCAGTCCGGCGAGGATGGCCCAGGAGGCGGTGGCGGGGCTGCGGGGTGCGGCGGCGGTGATGGGTCCTTGGGGTGTG
>NZ_JAHPZL010000057.1 GCF_019331795.1 Austwickia sp. TVS 96-490-7B | reverse complement strand
CCTACAAACCGTCGACCTCCCCACATCAAAAGCCACCGCCACACCATCAGGATGAGCCCCCCTCTCCCCCCTACGAACCGCCGCCACCACATCACGACGAATACGCAACAACTGGGTCTGCCGCTCTAACGGTGTAAGTGGCCTGATTGCCCTGTTCCGGGCAGGAGGGTTGTTATGACCGAGACACAGGAGCACGTGGACGAGTTCGAACCGTAGGAACAATTCGAGGAAAGCACCGCCTCTGGTGATGCGTTCAGCGCGGTAGCGCCGAAGGAGCAGTCACCGGTCGAGCAGGATCTGTCGGCGGCGAACGCGGCCGTGATCCGGCAGATGGTGCTGACCGCTAAGGAAGCTGGGATGGACCTGACCGGCCCGGGTGGGCTGCTCAAGCAGCTGACAAAGATGGTCATCCAGACCGCTTTGGATGAGGAGATGTCTGAGCATTTGGGCTATGACAAGCACGACCCGGCAGGTTGAAGCAGGGGAAACTCCCGCAACGGGGTGCGGTCCAAAACCATGGACACTGATAACGTCGGCCCCGTCAGGATCGAGGTGCCGCGGGATCGGGACGGCTCGTTTGAGCCGCAGTTGGTCAAGAAGCGTCAACGGCGCCTGGGGGACCTGGACGCGATGGTGTTATCGCTGTACGCCAAGGACCTCACGACAGCTGAGATCAGTGCCCACCTGGGCGAGGTGTATGGGGCGTCGGTGACCAAAGACACCGTCAGCCGCGTCACTAATCGGGTCATCGAACAGATGACTACGTGGTGGGCGCGGCCGCTGGAGAAGGTGTACGCGGCGATCTTTATTGATGCGATCGTGGTGAAGGTGCGTGATGGGCAGGTCCGTAACCGGCCGTTCTACGCAGCGATCGGAGTCGACCTGAACGGGTGCAAGGACGTGCTGGGCATGTGGACAGGGGATGGGGAATCAGCCAAGTATTAGTTGGCTGTGTTGACTAAGCTGCGCAACCGGGGCGTGCAGGACGTGTTCTTCGTCGTCTGTGACGGCCTGAAGGGTCTGCCGGCCAGTGTCAACACCGTGTTCCCACTAGCCACGGTACAAACGTGCATCATCCACCTGATCCGCAACACCTTCCGGTACGCCTCCCGCAAGTACTGGGACGCGATGTCCAAAGATATGAAACCCATCTACACTGCCCCGACCACAGCCGCGGCGCGGGACCAGTTCGAAGAGCTCACCGAGAAATGGGGAAAGCCCTACCCGGCGATCATGCGACTGTGGCAGAACACTAGGAGCGGGGTCATCCCGATCCTGGACTACGACCTCGAGATCCGCAAGGTGATCTGCTAGACCAACGCGATCGAGTCCCTCAACGCCCGCTACCGGCGCGCAGTCCGGGCCCGGGGGCACTGTCCTAACAAGCAGGCTGCGATGAAAACTCTGTATCGCGTCACCCGGAGTCTGGACCCCAAAGGCACCGGATAGACACGATGGACCTTGCGCTGGAAACCAGCATTGAACGCGTTCGCCATCACCTTCGCTGACCGCATGCCAGCGCCGAAGACTGCTGACCATGAAAACGCCACTTAAACCGTTAGACGGACAGTCCCCAACTACTCCGACCGAGGCACCCGCCTACCCTTATCCATAGAAACAATCCTAAAAGACCCAACAAAATCCACTAGCCGACACGCGGGTTAGTAATGGCGTGTTCTCCATAAGAACAAATGCTGGGTTGTGTTTGTTGTAGCGTTTTCCTAATTGGTTCATTGTTCTCTTTGCTTTTCTTTAGTGGATCAGTGCGTCATGGGCGGCATATACGGTACCTGCAATCCATGGGATGTGGTGTTCTGTCGTAATGTATAATCAGTCGGTGAGGTCGAGGGAGTCAGAGCCATGCCGTGCTCCTAAAACCGCAATGGAAGTTGCCAGGAGTCACCCTTCCAAGATCAGGCGACCTGAATGCTCAGGCATTGACAGCGATACCTCACTGAGGAGGCGACTTTTGTCAGTGCCGTGCCTAGAACTGGGCTGCGACCGGTCGTGACGGAGGTACCGTCGATCACCGATGGATATTGAGACAGGCCTCCAGACGTCATCGCGATAATATCTCGGCCCGAACTCTAACCGACTCGGCTAGAAACTATGAAAACCACAGAAGCCAACGCTAATAACACCCTACGATAAAACCGTCCTAAAATTAGCTATTTTCATCTGGCTCATCCTCATCTTCCTCACGTGAAGTCTTTCCGTTAATGACCAGCCAGGATGCGAAAAATGCGCCCCCTAGAGTCATTGTTGCGTAACCCAAAGAGTGCATCACGCGCCATAGCAAATATGTTATTGAAGGGCTGACTGAAAAGCCGTCAGCGATATTCACAGGGATTTGCTGAATAACCACCCCCAGAAATAACAGGGCGCCTCCGATTTGAAATTGGTGACCCGAAAATCTCACTTGACTACACCCTTCTCTTTATGTGGCATCGCCAGATCCTGACACTCCTGCAGTGTGCCATAGGGTAGCTCCGGTGGGGCCTGATCGTGGCAGGTGGCTTCTGTCACTATATTGGTACCTTACCGATGGAGGTAGGCGACTCCAGGAGACTTCTACATCCTGAATGACAGTGAGGTCGCGAGGGGTGTGGTCCTTGAGCATCACAAAGCTCCTGGTAGGAGCATCGAGCGTCAGCCAGGCCACGTTGCCTTACTAGTGCCCTCAGTCATCACTAGACATCCTGTTGGGTTAGATTCGGATATGCCAGATCTTGCGGCGAAGTCATTGGTGTCACCAAAGCACGAGCGGGCGGTTTGGTGAGATGAGTGATGCATCGCGGCGGGGGCTGCTGCGCAAACTAACGGACGAGCAGATCAATCCGTTTATCACGTGCACCTTGCCGAACGAACTTCCTAGGCAAGACACGCACTGGTCGACCAGATCGATGGTCGCAGACCAGGTCCTGGACCAGGCTCAGATGTCGCGGATCCGTGGGCGTTCGATCTGAAACTTTGTGCAGTGGATTCCTTGGTGATGTCCACAGATCCGAGCTTTGTGGACAAGGCTCCGTGATATCGTCGAGTGGCCCCTATACCCTCCGGCTAAAGTTTTGGTGCTGGAAATGGACATCATCACGAGGTTAGTGATCGGGCAGAACTACCTGCACACCCTTAGCACGGAGTTCTTGCGCTCCCTCAAAGAAATCGGGAAGGCTACCCCGAACGAACTTGAGCTGCATTCAGTCCTGGACGACTACACCACCAACAATATCTGCCTTTAAGGCCTGACTACTCGAACGACCCGGGGGTGTGCTGCATTTCACACCTACCCCCCGTCCTGGTTGAACCTGATCGGAAACTGACTCGTCAAGGAGCCCCGTCGCAACATCGGCCCTCGACTCACTGCTATGCGACCGAGCTGAAACACAACAACGTCACCTGGACCCAGAGTGGAAAAGCCAGCCCGCCCCCTTAGTCTTCTTTGCTGACGTATTGGGGCACGTGGCTGAGTTCTTTACTAGCGGACGTAGAGGCTGCTATCTGGCTGGGTCTGGCTAAGCTAGTGTCTTGAGTCGTTGATTCGTTGGCAGTAGCTGGCGAGGGTTTCGAGGATCTGGTCGGCGGATTTGGTCCACACGAACGGCTTGGGGTCCTTGTTCCAGTTCTGGGTCCAG
>NZ_JAHPZL010000056.1 GCF_019331795.1 Austwickia sp. TVS 96-490-7B | reverse complement strand
CCAACCCCCACAACCCCGTACCCAACCCCACCACCTGGACCGACCCCTGGGGACTCACCCCCCAAGAATACAAAAAACCAGCACAAACACTAAAGTATTGGTCCAGGGGAGAATTTCACGGGACTCGAGTTTACAAAAGAGATGATCTTATAGATCCTGCCATGATAGACGAAAAAGGTCGCTCAAACATCCAACGCATGAAACATGGGCGAGCCCCACTGGGCCAAGATGGAAAAACGGTAAATTTACATCACATGCTTCAAACGCCAGATGGTCCAATTGCAGAAATTTCCCAAACGATGCATCAAGCAAATAGTCGTGTAATTCACATCTTTCCCAACACAACCCCTTCCAGCATCAATAGAGCACATTTCGGCTCATGGAGAAGGGCATACTGGAGGAACCGCTCTGAATCATTCAATTTAGGAGAATCATGAGCCATAAAGATTACATTCGGGCCACCTCAGTGATCCGAGAAAAGATAGAAGACTGCGACCTCGTGGGACCCAGAAATCACGATTTGATTGTTGCCGCTGAGGCAATCCTAGGCTTCACCTTTCCGCGGGACCTTCGTCACTTTATTGCCGAGTTTGGGGCGGGTGATATTGGAGGATCCGAGGTTTATGGAGTCGTCGCGAACCGACCTGATAGCGTGGGCCCCCCCGACGGCGTCAAACTAACCGTCCTAGCCCGCACAGAATGGTCGCTCCCGGCCAATTTTTTTGTACTCTATTTTGACGGCTTTGAGTATTATTATATCATTGATTGCAAGTCATCGGAAGACCCGCCTATTCTGGCATGGTTTCCGGGCGAGGCAGTAAATCCTAAAAAAGAATTTATCACGCATGGTTCATTTGGGGAATTCCTGGAGGAACTCGCTTCTTGGATCGAGGAATAAGGGCGTTATTCACGAGGCATTTCTAGGTCATTCTTGGCTACCAGCCAAGTCGATAGAGCTCGAGTCGGGTGATGACGGCAATGATGTCGGGGAGTTCGGTGAGTCTGCCTCGATAGCCGGTGGCGAGGATTTTCCATTGTTTAAGGTGTCCGATGGCGTGTTCGACATGGCTGCGAATACTGGATATTTCTTTGTTGTAGCGTTTCTCATGGTCGGTTCGCTCTTGTCCTTTCTTCTTTGTGAGCGGCGTTCGTGCTCCATGGACGATGTCAGCGGTGTCTGCGATCCATGGCGTGTGGTTTTCTGCGAGGATCTGTGACCAGCCGGTGAGGTTGAGAGCAGCAGAGTCATGTCGAGCTCCGGGAACCGGTGTGGAGACGTTGCGAGGAGTTGTCCTTCCAAGGTGGAAGCGACCTGGATGCTGACACACTGGCAACGGCGTTTACCGGAGTAGGTGGCTTTGGTGACATCTTGCCCCTGAGCTGGGCGGTTGCCAGTTGGGCTGTATGTGCCGTCGATCAAGATTACTCGGCCATCACTGGCTGCTTGCTGTATGGGGATACCTGTCAAGAGGAGAGCTTCGTCGATGACCGGGAGCATCCTGCGATAGATGCGTGAAGCGGTGGATGGTGAAATATTAAGCAGATCAGCAAGGAACATCTGTGACAGATTGTTCCGTAGGAGTTCCAGGGTGAGGATGACGTGTTCTTTGACGGGCAACCGGTGTCTACTCAAGTCGACTCCCCGGGAGTGAAAAATCTCGGTGACACGCCTGACGAGTTCATCGAGTGCATCGTGATCGAGTCCCGCTGCACGACTGGTACCGCATCGGTCGCTTCCCTGAGAGATGTGAGTCTGCTAACCCAATGATCTCAAAGCGGCAGATGTTTTTATATATGCGTATGGTGACAGGCGTGTATCGATTGTTGCCCGGGGTGCGGGACATGGGTCTCTAACGCCTCGTGAATAACGCCCTTACACCACATACTACAAACTCCAGATGGCCCAATTGCCAAGATATCTCACATAATGCACACTTCAAGTAGGCGAGTTATACATATCTTTGACAATAGCTTCCCATCAAAAATTGACAGAAAAGCTTTTGATTCCTAGCGAAGGGCTTACTGGCGAAATGGAGCACAAAATCCACACGGAGGGGAATAATGAGTCAAGATCAATACCTTCATGCAATCTCCATGGCAATTGAAAATATAGATGACTGCGATCTTGTGGGCCCAAGATGCGAGAATTTAATCGTGAAAGCAGAGGAAACTCTTGGCTTTAAATTCCCTCGCGACCTTCGGCAATTTATTACTGATTTTGGGGCTGGCGCCATAGGGGCATCCGAGGTGTATGGAGTTATTGACAATAACCCTGAGGGGGCAGGTCCACCGGATGGAGTATGGATGACGTTAGATGCACGTACAGGGTGGCCATTGCCTGCAGAATTTTTCGTGCTTTATTTTGATGGTTTCGAGTATTACTATGTCATTGACTGCAAGTCATCGGAAGACCCGCCTATTTTGGCCTGGATTCCCGGTGAAACAAAAAATTCCAAGGAGGCAGTTGTGTCTCACGATTCTTTCGGAGAACTTCTGGAGGAACTGGCTTCTTGGATCAAGGAATAACAAAGGGCGTTATTCACGAGCAATAAGATATAAAATAAGCCGTCACGAGAGGGCCCTGCGACCTGCATATCTTCTGATTTTCCGCAAGAGTAAAAATTCCTCATGAATGACGCCCCCAGCAGCCTGCATTCTTGGCATTATCCAGTATGGGGTGACCTCACTCCATCTCGTCCCGGGGTTATTCACCGACGGCCCTTTCACAGCTCTGTGGTGAGGTTTGATCGTCGTCTTGTTGATCACGGCCTGAACTCTCTCAATCTCAGTTCCCAGTATCGCCCTGACCTGCAGCAACAGCAACACTGACCGCCGTACCGTCGTGTGCACTACACGCCCCGGTCTCGACGACCTTCGCCGTACCAGAAATCAGACGTACCTGAGGTAAATCGGCTCTTCCCAGATGAGGGTGTAGGCATCGTGGATAGCCCCGGGTCTGATGGAGGCTCTCAATCCTGGGAAGGATGATGAGAGTTAGGTAGCACCGAAGAAGTACAGCGTTGAGCTCCAGCAGCGGTCCACGCGGATGGCGACGGACGCACGGAGGGACCCGGAGTCGGCACGTGGGGCGATCAAGCGGGTCGCCGATCAGCTCGGGTTTCGCCTTGAAGCGCTGAGGAACTGGGTTCGGCAGGCAGAGTCGGCAGGCAGAGATCGACGGCGGCGTCCTGCTGGGCACTACGACCGACGACGCACAGCGGCTGGCCGAGCTCGAGCGTGAGGTCCCTGAACTACGCCGGGCCAATGAGATCCTGAAGACGAACGCGGCTTTTTTCGCGGCCGCGAAACTCGACCGCAAGATCAAGTAGAGGTGCCCACCGCGGTGCTGGTCATCGACATCAAGACCGCGCACAAAGCGTCCGATCGAGAGCAGCCCGTCGAGTTCCTCAGCGGCCACCGCGAGTTGGCTGGAGGTGTACTGACTGGGTTCAACCGGTTGTTGCAACGCCTGCTCGCTGCAGTGAGATTAGTTGATCGTTGTAGGCCTCGGCTGGTGTTCGCCATCCCAGGGATTTGCGGGGTCGGGTGTTCAGGGCGTAGGCGACTGCGGCGAGGTCGTGGGCGCGGAACCTCACCGCGCGGCGCAGCGCGGTCTCCACCACATCGGTGTGCAGGTACTCGGAGAAGGCGTACCCGATCACGCTTCGGGAGCAGCGGTCCCGCACCGCGCACAAGTACAGCCAGACCTCCCCGGTGGCCAGATAGGTGAGGTCCGAGGTCCACACCGTGTTCAGGATGCCGCAGTCGAGGTGGCGTCCGAACAGGTCAGGGATGCTGTGCGGCACCTGATCGGGCACGGTGGTGACTGGCCGACACGGCCGCGGGCTGATCCCGCGGATATCGCTTGGCGCATGGATGTGGCGACTGTCTTGCAGGAGACGATCTCACCGTCGGCGCGCAGGTCGGCGGTGATCCCCGGCGTGCCGTTCACGCTGTCGGAGCCGGTGGATCTTGACCAGCAGGTCCACCCTGCACTGTTCCCGGGCCAAAGGCCTAGCATCGCCGCCATCACCACCCACATCACCGCAGGTCAACCCGCCAGATGAAAAGGGCTCATGCCCCCTAGGATCACCCGGCCAGCTCTACGATGAAGACACCGGCTGGATCTACAACCTCCACCGCTACTACGACCCCCACATCACCCGCTACACCACCCCCGACCCCCTCGGCCCAGCAGGCGGAACCAACCCCCACAACCCCGTACCCAACCCCACCACCTGGACCGACCCCTGGGGACTCACCCCCCAAGAATACAAAAAAGCAGTAAGTCCAGGATCGATTAATTACGGTGCTCTTGATAGCTTGGGAAGGCCTACCGGTGTATCTGCATTCTTGACACCAGCTATGGTGGACACCGGATCGCGGGCCGCAAGAAACCTCCCGACTTTGGAGGGAAAGTTGCTGGTCACGCTCGCGGACATCTGCTCGGTAAACAACTTGGTGGATCAGGAAGAGATACTCGCAACCTTGTCACGATGATCCACAATCCAGCCAACAGTCCCGTGATGCGCAGCTTCGAAAACCTGACACGTAAAGCACTCGATGCAGGGCAAGTAATAGATTACTCGGCCACGCCGATCTATGTTGGAACAAATGGAATGCCCATAGGAATCACATTGAGGGCTCAGGGATCTGGGGATTTAAGCTTTCATGTGACTATATTAAATAAAAAGCAATAGCCAACAGGAGGAACTGACTGTGACATTTTTCCTGGATCGGCTCGCCACTCTCATACGACCACCTAGCGACCTTGCCTCAAAGTTCGATTGGATAGCCATTGAGAATCAACTTGGCCATAAACTCCCGTGGGACTATAAGCAAATAGTTGAGATGTACGGACCAGGGGTATTTGACGACTTCCTCTGGATCCTTCAACCATCAAACGTTAATCCAAATATTGATCTATGTCGACAAAGCAGCGAACAGCTCAATGCACTTCGCACGCTACGCGAGGGGGGAGAAGAAGTGCCATTTGAACTGAACATAGGCGATGAACAACTAGCGCCATGGGCCGTCACTGACAATGGCGACATCTGCTACTGGGTTCGATCATCATCACATGATCCTGACCAGTGGATTGTAACTGTCAACGATTCGAGAGAACCTTTATGGATGACATTACCTTTTACCACCGCCGAGTTTCTGTACAAAATACTGTCTCGCAACTTAAGACTTGATATATTTCCCGAGGATTTTCCGTCTCATTCACCAAGATTTACCGAGAATTAGCCTTAGAGCGAAATTCACGAAATTTGGGCGCGAGTTAAAGAGCGCCACTTCGATAAAATATCCGGGGCAAGACGCCAGTATCGATGGATTTATCCATCACCTCAGTCTGATCCGCTACCGAACGCCTACATCACCCGCTACGCCACCCCGACTCCCTCGGCCCAGCAGGCGGAACCAATCCCCAGAACCCCGTCCCCAACCCCACCACCTGGACCGCCCCCTGGGGGCTCACCCCCCAAGAATACAAAAAACCGCAAACAGGATTGTTAATGGCAACCAGTATTCGACAGCTTTAGAAATGAGACCGGAGCCAGGGGACTTTGGTGAATCCCGCCCTGTCCGTTTTAATCGAGCAAATGCGGCGCTGGATAACGCAATCAGCTCGGACTCTAAATTCGCAGAAACATAGACAACCTCAACCCAGGCCCTGGCGCTACAGTCGCACAAGCTGACTCCCGCAAGATCCCCCCTGGATGGATGTGGCACCACGTCCCACCTTCTCAAGCGAGAGGTGAATTAGGCATTATGCGATGAGGCACCAAGGGTGCAGCATCCACCCGGATCAATCTTCTGGGCAGCGCGTCATCCATAGAATAAAGGTGGATACTCAGAGTGGGTGCCCCCTAATGGCGCTCCGTTAAATAGGAAATCAAGATAGCAGATCACAGCACCAAGAGGAGTTCCCATGACTTTCACTTTTACACATATAGACGGATCCATGACAAGCGGTAACCGTGAAGATTTCGCCCTTCTTCTTGACGAACTATCTACTGCAGATGATGAACACCCGGACGTTAGCATTCAACATGAGAGTGGACTGTCGCTGTCAATTCAGACAGGATGGCTTCTCATTGTCGAGGACATAGAAGACGAAAGAATTCAACCCGTCTGGACTAAAACAGATAATAGAAAAACAGTTTTCCAAGTAATGTTAGAGGTGGCGCAAGGTAAATTCATCCCATCTTCAAATGATTGGTCATTGGGATACGGAGAGGGATAAGGGTGTTACTTACGAGGCGCCAGCTGCCCACACCTCGGGGAACATATTTTTTTACAATAGCTTCTCATTGAAAATTGACATGAAAGCTTTTGATTCATAGGGCGTCATTCGCGAGCGATAAGACATAGAACAAACCACCCGCTAGAGGGGTCCGCAACCTGCATGTCTTCTAATTTTCCGCAAGGGTAAAAATCCCTCGTGAATGACGCCCTCAATAGCTTGCATTCTTGGCATAACTCAGCATGGGGTGACTTCACTCCATCTCGTCTCAGGGTTATCCACCGATAGCCATTTTTCAGCTCTGCGGTGAGGCTTGATCATCGTCTTGTTGATTACGGCGTATTCCCTCTCGGCTCTCAGCTCCCAATATCGCCCTGACCTGCAGCAACAGCAGCACTCACCGTCGTACCGTCATCTGCACCACACGCCCCGGTCTCGACAACCTTCGACGTACCAGAGATCAGACGTACCTAAGGTAAACCGCTACACACTAATTCACCTCATAGATGTTGACGACTGCATGCCTTAGCGGGATCCCCATGCCATGTTTCGATCGTGAGCGCAGAGGCCGACGATCTGCTTAATGTATTACAAATAAGCTTCGGCACGCCCCTGTCCGGGTGACTTCTTAATGAAGAAATATGCGCCTTATGGTTCGGGTCAGTATATTCTTCACCCCATGAGTCATCGGTGTCATCGATGTCATCGATGTCATCGTGAAGCTAATCTAGCTCACGCGCTCCAAGTCACGTTGAATCCCTCACCCCGAGGAAAACATCACCTAGGCCCGTCACACCACCCTCTACGGACACCCCCACACCCCACACAACCTCCACACCTGCCCCCTAGGATCACCCGGCCAGCTCTACGATGAAGACACCGGCTGGATCTACAACCTCCACCGCTACTACGACCCCCACATCA
>NZ_JAHPZL010000055.1 GCF_019331795.1 Austwickia sp. TVS 96-490-7B | reverse complement strand
CGCACCGTGTTGGTCGTACAGGCAGAGGGAATTATAAAGGTGTGGCGATAACACTTTATACACCTGAAGAAGTTGGTTTAATTGCGGCTATCGAAAACAAAGGCTATCTCTTTGAAAATGTCGATATTAAAGATGGCGAATTTAAGCCAATCAAAGCGCACAATACACGACAATTGCGTCAAAAACAGGATGACCATATTACTCAAAAAGTAAAGCATAAAGTAAAGCGCAATACGAAAAAGAAAGTAAAACCAGGCTATAAGAAGAAGTACAAACAAGAACTCGAACAACTGAAACGCCAAGAAAA
>NZ_JAHPZL010000054.1 GCF_019331795.1 Austwickia sp. TVS 96-490-7B | reverse complement strand
CTATCCGGGGATGGGATCACTACGGGATGCGTACAAGGAAGCTCAAGACAAAGCGGACCGCCAACGCCAGGAGATTGTGAAGAAGGTCCAGGAGATGGCGCGGGAGGCGGAAGCCTCACGGGATCAGGTCGGTGGGGTCACCTGGCCCACGATTCCTCCTGGAGAAGATATAGGACCCCCTCCCGCGACATTGCCTGAGGCATCTGGTGGTAGCGGCGCTAGCACGGCGGGGGGTGGATCATGGGCAGGCAGCAGCACGGGTGGTGGCGGTGCTGGTGGTGGCGTCGCTAGCAGCGGTGGTCATGTCAGTGGTGGGGGGAGC
>NZ_JAHPZL010000053.1 GCF_019331795.1 Austwickia sp. TVS 96-490-7B | reverse complement strand
GACGCATGGTCCACCGGCCCGCACCTGGGTGCTCAGACCTCGAAGGGGTTCTCCACCAGAGCGTTGGAGTGCGAGGCGGACAGGTGGGCGAGGTGCTCGGTGTCCTGGATCTCTTCCATGACCGCGCTCACGTCGTTCTGCATGTTTTTCTCCTTCTAGGGGTTCGACATGACAGCCATACGGCGGTGATTGCCGCTGGTGAATCCACCGTACTAATATTGAGAATGATAATCAATACGGGGCGGATGCCCCACCGAACACCCCGAGGTGGTGTATGGAGACCGTCGTTGTCGCCGACCAACGCGCAGGTGTGATCCACCTGCTCAACCCGACCCGCCGCACCTGGACCACCCCGCTGGTCGACACCGTCCTGGCCGAACACGCTGGCCTGCTCCACCTCCCCGATGGACAGATCGCCTTCGCCGACGACGCCACCGGCGAACTCGTCCTACTCGACCCCACCACCACCCCACCGCAGATCCGACGTACCGCCATCGCCATCCCCGCCGAGCATCTCGCCGCCGACCCTGCAGGCCACCACATCGCCGTGAGCACCGGCCTGGGCGCATCCTTCACCGGCACCAATGACCAGTTCACCCTGATCGACCTCACCCGGACCCCACCCCGGCCACGACGAGTGCGCACCCGCCCCGGCGAACCCGGCATCGCCCTCACCGAAGACAGCGTGCTGCTGCGCCACCGCGAACCCGGCTCCGTGCAGGCCATCAGCTTCACCGAGATCGACCAGGCCGGGCCCCATGTCCCCACCGTCACCGGGATCAGCTGCGACGACCTCGACGACACCGGCCACGGCGATGTCTTCGACCCCCAGACCGGGCGACTGATGATGGCCACCGACCGCGGCGTAGAGCAGTTCGACCTCGCTGACGGCGCTCCCCGAGCGGTCGGGATCATCCCCTGGTACGACGGGCACGGCGACCACCCCGGGCGGGCTTACTTCCTGCGGTTCTGTCCTCGGCGGCGCATCGTGGTCGCGACCTTGCGTCGCGGCGGCGACGATCCCACCATGTGGCATCGGTGGCACAACTCGTTGTGGATTCACCATGTCGACGAGGGCGTCACCACTCATGTCCCGGTCGGCGACGGACTGGTGTTTCGATGCGCGCTGACTCCGACGGCGCTGGTCACCACCCGCATCCACCCAGACGGGGACGAACTGCTGGTCCACGACCTGCCCGATCTGCGAGCGCGAGGCTGCTGGGCGTTGCCGCCGATGGCGGGTGCACCTCGACCGGGGCATGCACCGTGGGATCACGCGGAACGCCGGGCAGTGGCGGCGGCGCCCTACTCGGAGCAGGTGTTGGTCAGTCAAGGCGGCCACGGTGAGGTCCATCTCGTCGATGTCAGCTCTCCTCGTGGTGATCTGGTCACGTTGGACGCTCCGAGCCCGCTGCACGACGGCGGACATCTGGGGTGGTTTGACGATCGGGTCGCGCCAGCTCATCGGGATCGGATCGGCCGATGAAGGCCCCCGATTTTGGGCGGTTGATCCGTCACCACGGTCGGGGGGCTCGGTGGCAGGTGCCGACGGCGTACGACGGTCAGTGGTGGCATCTGCATCGGCCGGATGGGGCGCAGCGCACTGGGCTGTGGCGATCTGCGGACAGTGCGTCGCTGCTGGAGGGCGATCCGGGTGACCCGGTGGTGGTGGGGGACGGTCGTGAGGTGGAGGTGGTGCAGTTTCTCACGGGCGGATCGTCGGCGGCGGTGGTGGTGCGCCCTGCGGGGGGCGAGCGGTTGGAGATGTGGTGGCTGAAGGGTGGCGAGCGTCGCTGGGGGGAGGTGGTGGTGTCGGGGGTGTCGCCGTGGGCGAAGCCGGTCCTGGACGAGTGGGGGCGGGTGGTGTGTTGTCCCGAGGTGTCTGATGGTCGGCGTCGGCAGGTGCTGCGCTGGAGTGGGGC
>NZ_JAHPZL010000052.1 GCF_019331795.1 Austwickia sp. TVS 96-490-7B | reverse complement strand
GCAAGAGAACGAGCAGTTAAAAGAGGAGCAGGCGGAAGTAAAACGTGTGCTGATAGAAAGATTAGTAACTATATTACGTCTGAGAACGTCATAGAAGCCGTATAACACGTTTTTTAGTAATCTAGGTAAAAAACTATCAAAACGTCTTATAAACGCTTAAATTGCTTTTAAACAGTAATTTGCATATCACCGTCACGTTAAAGCGCTAAAGTATTTTGAGATATGTTATATTAATACTGCACTTCCGTGCGAAAAGGAGGTGTATGCTATGACGTTTACAGTATTATCACTTGTTGCTTCGTTTGTTTTATCTGTGCTTGCTGGTGTAATTGCGAATTACATCAGCAAGAAAATAGATGAATCAGATAAGTAACTAAAAACCCCCACAAAGCTTTGGACGGCTGTGGGGGTTTTGCTATGACGTACAGTAATAACACTTGTTACTTAAAGTATAAGTGTTTTTTTACAATTTGTAAAATGCTTGATTTAGCACGTTATAAGTTTTGTTGACGCATTTATGCCGAGAAAATTTATTGATAATGAGCAGAACCCTTAACTAAACTGTAGCGACGAATGTCGGCATAGCGTGAGCTATTAAGCCGACGAGTCGACAGTTTTGGGTTTGTTAAGGGTTCAGAGGCTCGTTGTCAATAAAGCAATTGGAATAAAGCAACAAGGTCATTTTATTAAAAACAAAATTATGTCTATACGTTGATATAACAGTGTTTTTGAATAATTAGACCAATTTGAAAGTTAGTGCTATATTATTATTAAATTCAAAAAAAGAAGCCGTTCACTCCCCGACCAAAGTTTGTGAACGACCGTTAATTAAAAAATAAGTCGATTATTTTTTATGATTTGTATATCTAGATACTAAACGATAATTTGTGAATCATCAAGATATATATTTTGAGTGGGACGGCTTCTTAAAATTAAGGAGCTGATTTTTTATGCGTATACAAGAACAAGGAAATTTATCGAATCAAAGCTCAGGACAGGAAAA
>NZ_JAHPZL010000051.1 GCF_019331795.1 Austwickia sp. TVS 96-490-7B | reverse complement strand
GTGGGCACTGGAATCCGGCCAGGACGCCGGAGTATGGGGAGGCTTGTCTGAGGTGGCGTCCCCGCCGTCGGTGGTGTTAGCCAGCGCGGCGTGCGCGGGCGTTACGGCGTTTCAGGGCGCGGCGCTCGTCCTCAGACAAGCCTCCCCATACTCCGGCGTCCTGGCCGGATTCCAGTGCCCACTTCAGGCAGGTGTCCTGCACGTCACAGCGACGGCAGACAGCCTTGGCTTCCTCGATCTGGAGGAGGGCCGGGCCCGTGTTGCCGATCGGGAAGAACAGCTCGGGGTCTTCCTCGAGGCAAGCAGCGCGATCGCGCCAGTCCATCATGAACTCCTACATCGGTGGGTCTGAGAGGCACGCAGGACACGGGGACATCTGGATGGCCGCCGAACAGCCGGTAAGCTGCTCATCGGACGTACCGACAACAACCGACGTGTCGGCGCTGTCGTGACCGTCCTGACTGAGGACGTCGATGATGTCCTGTTGCCAGGGTGATGTCACAGACCAACGACTATGGTGGGCTGTGTGTTCCGCAGTGATGTGGGGCTGTTGCCAAGCCGTCATCACCCCGCCCCATATCCCTGGAATGGTTTCCCGTGACATGGACAGGTCGGGTGACAGGCCCCAATCGACGTCCGAGTTTACGTGTTGGACGCCTGTCGAGGGAAGAGCTTTGCGCATCATTGCCTGCGATGTTCTGCGCATGTGAGAGGGTCTGTGGGAGTTACGTTGTCATCTGTGCACGCATCCTCAGACGAATGGTCGAACGGTTCTCGACGAGTTGGTGCGGTCCTACTCTGGGTTCAGACCGGGGCCATCCTCGCCGCCAGTGTCTTCTATCTCGTCGAGCTCGCTCGCGGGTTGGGTGATGACCGGGCACGGGTTTTGATGTCCGTGGTCGTCTTCCTTGTGGGAGCATGTGGTCTGGCTGTACTGGGTCGGGGACTATGGCATGGCGCCACATGGGTGCGTACCCCGGTGTTGGTCTGGCACGCTCTGCTGGTGCCGGTGGCGGTAAGCCTTGCCCAAGCCAGTCAGCTCATCTTTGCGGTCATGGTGGGTGCGGTGGCGCTCGGCGGGTTGGGTTCGGTGCTGTTGAGCTCGCCTGGCAAGTCGACGACCTGAATCGAGCGAACCCGTCTGTCCTCAACGAGAGGTACTCGGCCCGGCGCCATCGGTTCCCCAGCGGGCATCGTCACGCCGTACACCTCCCCGTCTCGCACGCCACTGACGAAGATGAGCCCGTACGGCAACCGCCGTCACGCCCCGATCAGGCCGCGTTATGTCGATCGGCCCCCTCGGATGCATTGACATGTGTCTCGACATCGTTGATCGAGACTACAGTCGGCAACACTGGCAGCCACGGCGGGAACACCGGGCGAGCGCCGACCTGTCTAGCAGCTGCCGTCAACGTAGCGACCAGCTGCGGCAGATCCGCTGCACCCGACATCGGTCCCTGACGAGCTGGCGCGGCTCCCGACACCGTCCCCACCGTGGGCAGCTCGTCCCAGCGAGCGCCGACCATCCCGGCCGATAAGGACCTCACCACCACAGGAACTGATGGTCCGTCCGGCAATGACCCCAGATACGTCGTTTGCAGCAATACCGGGTCCCCATCACCTGTGCGGACCACGGCACGCCCCGGATGGCAAGGGCTGATGGCTGCCGCGATTGGTGATCCAATCACCTCAACTGAATCGCGAGCATCCCTTACTCGCAGAGCAATCCGCAATGAGATATGAGCCCGCATGTCTGCAGAGACAACCCCGGCAGGACGCTGCGTGGCCAACACCAAGTGCAACCCCAATGAACGACCCCGCGCGGCCATCCGCACCAAACCCGCCATGAACTCGGGAAGTTCCTCTACCAGTGCACGGAACTCATCGACCACGACGACCAGACGCGCCAATGCCTGCAGCGGCACACCCTGAGCATCACACGCCCCAGAGTCCACGAGGTCCTGATAAGCGTCGATGTCACAGGCTCCCGCTGCACGCAGCAGCGTCTCCCGAGAACGCAACTCGGCCTCTAGCCCAGCTAAAGCGCGCCGAGTTCCGGCCACATCCACATCGGTGACCACCCCCACCGTGTGCGGCAAGTCAGCACAGACATCGAACGCTGAACCATCCTTGTTATCCACCAGGACAAAAGCCATCCGCTCAGGGCTGTTCTGCCAGGCCAACGACGCCACCAACGATCGCAATAATTCCGAGGTCCCTGCACCCGTTGTCCCACCGACCACCACGTGCGGTCCGTCCCGGCGCAAATCAAGATGGACAACCCCACCAGCGCCCACACCGATCGGAAATGACGTACTTGCAGCCTGTCGTCGCCACCGATCCGCCACTGCTTGCACGTCATAGGGGTCGGCAGTGACCGTGTCCGCAAACCGGACCAGTTCAGGGAGATCCTCGCCCAGCCCGGGGGGTGCATCCCGCAGCGGGGCCAGCGCTCGGGCCAGGTCCATGGCGTAGGACAAGGAGACACCGTCCGGGATGATCTGACGATCGCCAGCGTCACTGCGCAACCAGCCTGCCCCTGTGCCCACTTCAATGACGGCGGCGCATTCCTGAGGAAGCTGAGAAACCCGGTCGGCGACGCACATCGCGACAATTCCTACCGCAGGACCTTCCTGTAAGAGCCGGGCCACTCCTGGAATCTCACGTAAAGCCTCCGCCCCGATCAGCAGAATCACCACGACTGGGCAGCCGTTGCTGCTGGGCGCTCCAGTCGGAGCTGTAGTGATACGCCGATCCATTTCACTGGTCAGATCGTGGAGACACCTGGCGAATTGTTCGGGATGTGTGGCGCTCGCCGCCTGAACCGGGTAGGTCGAGGCAGCATCCCGGCTGTGGGGGAGGAGTGTCGTCCAGGACCATTGGGATGCGGTGGCATCGTGAGCGGCAAGCAGCCACAGCCGGACCTCGAGGGGGCTGTGGCAGGTGACGATCTGAGCGATGAGGGCTCGTGCGTGCGCGGCAACAGGATCGGTGAACTTCGCGTCATGGACGGTGTCGGTCTGTGGGGAACACTGGGCTGGGGCGATCCCGAGGACCCCCACCTGAGGCAGTAAGACGACAACGGGGAGGTCGGCCAGGGTGGGGTTACTGGTGCTCCCGTTCTCCGCGCGCAGGGTGAGCGCGGAGGTGACGTCACCCCGCCCCACCGAAATGGCCAGGTGGTCGGGATCAGCGAGCTGTCGAGACCAGAGGTCGGCGGTGCCGCGTCGGGCGATCAGGGCGATGTCAGCCAGATGCGGCATCCCGATGTTCAGGCGATAGCGTTCCTGCTCGGTCAGGTCGGTGACCTGACGGTGGACCCTGGCGAGCGCATCGGCGTGTTCGCGCTGTTGGGCGGCGGTACGGGTCTGGTGACGACGGCGTTGAATATGGAACTGAGCGATGAACATGGTGGGCCCGAGAAGCCCGAAAGCTAGATAGACGGCACGGTGGGTCAAGGCGGCCGCTGCAAGGGACATGATGACGGGCAGGAGCAGCATCGGCCAGGACCGTCGAGGGGCCTCTTGGGGGTATGGGGCACGGGGGAGCTTGATCAGTGGTGGGGGTTGGGAATCGGGAAGGATTCGAGGTGCGGGATGGACGGCAAGGGTGCCATCGCCACGAGAAAGATGCCGAGGCTGACGGTGATCAGAACTCGGGGGACCTATGACGAGAGTGGTGCTACCCACCCGGATTGGGGCTCCTGGAGTCAGAAGGACTGGACGGGCGCCCACCTTCTGAGCGCCGAGATAGGTGCCATTGCTCGAGCCGAGGTCGTGGAGGTGGACCTGATCTTGGGTGACGGTCAGACAGGCATGTCGTCGGGACACGTCGGGGTCGCCCAGGCACAGCTCGGCGTGATCGCTGCGCCCGATGAGATGGGTGCCGATAGTCAGGGAAAACCGATGACCGGCGTCTGGTCCAGCGATGGTGCACAGTTCTACAGCTGGTACGGCTGGTACGGCGGATGCGTCGCGGTGTGGCGGCGCCCAATGCAGCACAGCTCCATCGATGAGGGGTGGTGTGCCAAGGACATCTGTGGCGAGGAGAGGCCGAGAGTCGATATGGGCGACGTGGTCGGGGCGCACCTCAGCTCGTGCCGTGAGCAGGCTTGCCACCTGGCCGAATCGAGTGCCGGAAGGGGCAGTGACGATGACATGTTCGAACTGATCAGGTCGATGGCTAGGTGAGCTGAGCAGGAGGCGAAGATCCACGTCGAGCATGGTGACTGATCAGGGACGTCGGTGTTGGAGTCCGCTGTCGTGTCTGTGGACAACCGAATGTGACCGGCGAGTTCAGTCAACCTTCGGTACCGTAACCTTCGTACCCGTAACTTACGTGGCCGTAGGTTCATCGGGTGTGACCCGAGACCGCTCCCCACCGGAGGTGCCCCGTGATCCCCACACCACCACCCACAGTCATCCAAGGCGGCATGGGAGTGGCCGTGTCCTCCTGGCAGATGGCCCGCGCTGTCGCTCACACGGGTGAACTGGGCGTCGTCTCTGGGACCGCCCTGGACGCTGTCCTGGCCCGCCGTCTCCAAGACGGCGACCCCGACGGGCACGCCCGTCGCGCCCTCGCCCACTTCCCTGATCCGGCCATGGCCGACCGGGTTCTCCAGCGGTACCACCGACCCCACGGCAGAACCCCCGGTACACCGTACCGACCCCACCCCACCCTCACCCTTACCCCCAGCCGGGACGCCATCGATCTGTGCATCGCCGGGAATTTCGTCGAAGTGTGGCTTGCTAAAGAAGGCCACGACGGTCCAGTGGGCATCAACTTGTTGGAAAAGATCCAGATGGCCACCCCCACCGCAGTGCTTGGTGCCATGCTCGCCGGAGTTGACTACGTCCTCATGGGAGCAGGGATTCCCCGGGAGATTCCCCGACTTCTCGACGACCTCGCTGCCGGACGTCCCGCAGCAATCACTGTCGACGTTGCCGGAGCGAGCGACACCCACCACACCAGCATCGACCCCTCCGCTGTCCTCGGTGCGCACCTGCCCGTCCTGCACCGGCCTCACTTCTTGGCGATCGTCTCCCTGCATTCCCTCGCGGCATATCTCTCCCGCGATCCGCAGATCCGGCCTGATGGGTTCGTCGTTGAAGGACCCACCGCCGGCGGGCACAGTGCACCACCTCGTGGACGCCTTGAACTCGACCAGCGAGGCGACCCTATCTACCGTCCCCGCGACGTCGCCGACCTCGCTGCCATCGCCACGATCGGTCTGCCTTTCTGGGTCGCCGGCGGCCAAGCCACCCCTGAAGCTGTCGCCGATGCACGCGCCCAGGGCGCCGCTGGCGTCCAATGCGGCACGCTCTTTGCGCTCTCCACCGATTCCGGCCTCGACTCTGACCTGCGCACCCAACTTGAGGCACGCCTCCGCGCTGGAACCCTCACCGTGCGCAACGATCCCCGCGCCTCTCCCACCGGCTTCCCCTTCAAAGTGGCCCACGTCCCCGGCACCGTCTCCCACGAGACGACGTACGCCGCCCGACCTCGCCTGTGTGATCTGGGCTACCTTCGGCAACCCTACGCACGCCCCGACGGTGGCATCGGCTACCGATGCCCTAGCGAGCCGGTCGAGCAATACCTTCGTAAAGGCGGCGACCTCGGCGACGCTGTCGGGCGCAAATGCCTGTGCAACGCGCTCCTCGCTAACATCGGGCTCGGCCAAACCCGCAAAGACGGATACGTCGAAGCTCCCGGGCTCACTCTTGGTCAAGACCTCAGCAGTGCCCGCCGACTCGCTGCACTTCACCCCCACGGATGGAACGCCCGCGACGTCGTGCACTGGCTACGCAGCACACTCGACCAGTCCACCGACTGAACAGTTCCTCCCTCAGCTCACGACAACGCAGCGATATCCCGCTCCACGAAATACCCAGCGATCATCACCCCTAGCGTTGCCCCCAGGAATGTCGTCGGACCTGACGCCATCAGACCCGGCATTAACACCAACCCCGGCCTGACCACACCACGCATCACCCGCTTAACCACCCCGACCGGCACCGCCCCTGCTGGGGTCGACACCAACGCCCCCACATCGGCCATATCTGGAGCCGGCGCCGTATGGGACACCCCGACTGTCGCCGCACCCACCAACAACAGCACTGACCACCCCGAGAGATGCGAGGCCACCACCACCGCCACCGACAGCGCTGTCGCCATCATCATCGGAATCACTAACAGCGCCAAAGCTACCCGCTGAATCGACCCCGGCAATGACCGGCGTAACCCCGTCGACCGCGTCCACGCACGCAACCCCGCGCCGTACGGCATGGTTGCCGAGACCACCACCACTCCGGCCACAAACAACCCCGCCCCAGACGCCGACGCTGGCAACAACAACCACAGCCACGGCAACATGCCCCCCACCGCCAGCCAGGGCTCCCACCGCCGTGACACCCGCCGTGCATCCGCCACGGCCAGGACCATGACACCAGAGGTCCACATCCCCCTGCTTCGCCGTCGACCCCGCCGGGCCAGACTACGTCGCGTTGTCACCGCCCATACCGCGCTGGCATCCAACATCGCTGCGCTCGCCTCGGCGGCGTCCGTGAGGTCACCGCCACGAGCAATATCGCTTATCGGTAACCGATCTGCTCGCCGCGCCACTAGCGCTAAAGAGAAGACACCAGCAGCGGTAATCCCCACAGCCGCCACTGCGATCACCGCAGTGCTCACCCCCACCAGCTTCGGTAGTTTCACCCCGGCAGCGGTCAATGCTGCCAACAGTGATGTCACCCCCAAGAGCGTCACCCCGAAACGGCTTCGGCGGTCTGCTCCCGCTGACGTCGGGTTCACCGTTTGCCGCCATCCTGCCATCGCCATAATCCACATCGACAGCCCTGCACCAGCCGCTGTACGAGCGGCCCATCCACCGAACGATTCCTCCGCGATGGTCGCGGCAGTTGCGAGTCCGGTGGTGACCGCCCCGGCGGACCACGCACCCGCCCCCATCCATGCAATCCGGCTGCGCAACAACACTGCCCGGTCCACCGGGCCGGCAAACAGCCAGGTCCGCTTCGCTGAGGACGCCCCCAACGGGCCAGCGATCGCCGCTGCCCACCAGATTGCTCCCACCAGCGCCACCGGAAACACCGCTGCCACTAATGTCGCCGTGCTCTCCCTGGCCTCCCCGCCCCACGCGACGCCCAAACCCCTCAGCAGACTCGCTGCCATCGCCGCAAACAGCACCACGGTCAACGCCACCATGTACCAAGTGGTGACTGCGGAATCAACGATGTCTTGATCAGAGGTGCGCACCCACCGCAGCTCCCGTTGCACCAGCCGAGCCCGTCGCCGCTGATCCGCGCGGCTAGTCGAGGCTGTCATGCTGCGCTGCCATCCGTCGGGAGAATCGGAACGATGCGAGCTTCGACTCGCTGCAACAACTGTGGGTCGTGACTGGCCAACAAGATCGCTGCGCCCGCTGTTTTCGCCTCACCGAGATAGCTGGCTAACCAGTCACGGCCAGCAACATCAAGACGCTGTTCCGGCTCATCAAGGACCAACACATCAAACGGGCGGATCAACGTCGTCGCCAACGCTAACCGTCGCCGTTGTCCCGAGCTGAGACTGTCGGGCAACTGATCCGCGGCATCGGTCAGGTGCACTACCCTCATCGCGGCATCTACCGCGGCGGACGGAGCATCATTGCCGTGCACCCGAGCAAACAGATCAAGATGTTCCACCGCCGTCAGATCGGGAAACCACCCCATGTCGTCTAGCACCGTCGCCACTCGGGCCCGCACCATCGGATCCTGTTCATCCAAGACCCGCCCGTCCAGAAGAACCTGGCCGGCATCAACCTCAACACTGCCCAGTACGCACCGCAACGTCGTGCTCTTGCCGACACCATTGGGCCCGGTTAACGCCACAATCTCCCCGGCGTGTACCTCAAAAGACAGGTCGTGAACGATCGGCCGACCGCCGTATGACTTTGACAACCCTGTCACTGATAGTCGGGGCTTTTGCCCCGTTGGAGTCAACGGGGTGGCGGCCGCTGTCGCCGGTGAGGTCGTCGGTGTGATGGACGAGTTGTCGCAACAGTCAACAGGATCGCCGGATGTCGAACCAGTGGGGGAGGAAACCATGAGATCTCTTTACCATCTATCAACGCCCACGGATTCATCTGACTCGCCCAGGGCACATTGGCCACCCGCGCCCTACGGCATGTCCACTGCAACTCGTCCTAGGAGCTACGGCATGCCCGATCGACAAACCTGGGCGACACCGACCCACATCTGGGCATACAACGTAGACCCACACCACCTCGCGGATATTCGGTAGGTCGCGGCTGAGGCCGGTGACATCAGTGGCGGATGACATCTAATCCTGGAGATTTGTCGCCTACGCGGCGGATGAAGCTGCTGCCAGACGCCGTCGTGGGCGTGTGATCGTGACCTATCACACTGTTGGCAGCATCACGGTCGACGATGTTGGGCGTGGTACCGACACCCGCATCGATGCCCACGGGAACGCCATCCGCAAACCGGTGATGTCCACACGGAATGTGGGCTTCGTTGATCCAGTTACGGCGCCTGTGCTGCCGGAGAGACCGCTTCACCGGAGAATATCGGTAGTCAGCGCACTCAATTCCTGGCTTGTGCATGAAAACCATCGAGCTCACGGTTCATGGGTGCAGGTCTACCGGCGCTGACTTCCTGACGCTGATTCAAGAGTAGTTTCACCCCGCGATCACGCTGGGACGATGGTGACATTCCATGCTGATATAGCCGGGCTAACGCGACTGACCGGCCGAGATCTGACTGGATTCCACTTCATCGACATCGTGCAGAGATAGCGCTGTCTCGCGTCTGATGTTGCACGTTTCGTGAGTGCACGTTGAGGGGGATGTCCGTAGCCATGGAGCGGAACCGCACCTGTGGTGCGGTTGCCCTTCGCACCCTCTTGACCTGGGGCAGGCTCTCGCTGTACTAGCGGACGGTGTGGACCGCGGATGCTGATCTGGCGCTGGATCTACCTCAGGTAGAAGGCGCCGCAGTCGACCTGAGTGATGAGGGTCAGTTTCGCAGGGGAGATGGTATGACGATTGGAAGTATTACTGCCGCAAGTACCCAGTACATGAAGACCCATCCGATTCAACGCCGCGCGGCCGCTGCTTCCGGTGAAACATGCACTTTTCAGGGGCAGGTCTTTTTTCGCAAAGATGAAGAGTTCTTTGCGAAAGCCTATGGGTGGAAGTTTACCTGGCCCATCACGGAGAGCCCCGGGCCCCGGCCCATGGCAGAGGTCATCACTCGTTTTGCACACCAGACCAACTATGCAGCGGGGAAGCCATTCGACACGCTAGGGTTCATACGTGCATCATCGCGGACCTATCCGGATGACTTCGACCTCAATCTTTTAAATAAAGCAGCATTGTTTTTTGGTGATACTTCACTGAGAGAAGATGCCAGCATCAGCCTGCTTGCATAGGGGAATTATTCACCAGGGTTTCTGTGTCATTTATGATTACTAGTCGGGTCGATAGAGCTCTCCTCAGGCTCCTGGAACGGGTGTAGAGGTTCACTAGCGGGGCCGTTCGCGCACATTCCCAGCCTAGGATTATCCGCGCTCGCCAGCGAAACGTGCGGCATGATCGCATCGGCGAACAAGCCGGTCAGTCTTCGGCGGGTAGGAGGGCGAAGTAGGCGCGGATGTAGTCGGCTAGACGGTATGTTAGCGACCCGGTCGTTGTGACGGGGTTGCGGGCCGGGGCCTCGCTCACGAGATTCGTGGGTTACCGAGCAGGCCGCCTGCTTGGCCTATCCGACATTCGTGGGAGGCCCCGGTGTTGACCGTGCGTACGAGCGTGGGGCTTGACGTGCACGCACGATCGGTCGTCGCAGCAGCGATCGAGGGCGTCACGG
>NZ_JAHPZL010000050.1 GCF_019331795.1 Austwickia sp. TVS 96-490-7B | reverse complement strand
GCTGCCGGCGACCACAACTCTGGAGACCGCGGCCCCTCAGGTCCCACGACCGTGGCGAAAGGCACTGGTTCGCCTTCGCCTTCGGTGACATCGAACCTGCGCAGGCGTACCTCGCCCACGGTGCGATGAGCAGCAGGTCTGATCCGTTCCCGAAGGACACGTCGACCACGAGCAACGGTGAGGGCGGAATGGTCGTGCACCGGTGGGCCTCTCCACGAAACGACAGTGTTGAGGCCCCAGGCTACTGAGCCTTTCCGAACGCGCCACCCTCATTCTGGAACGAACGCGTGTGGCGGGTGGTGTTGATCAGGCGCCAGCCAGGCGCGGAGCCATCGGATCCTTACCACGTGAGGACATCTCCCGCGCGACGTACTGCTCAATGTCGTTGATGGAGATCCCTTCCCGAGACACCACCGTCAGCAGGTCACTCATCGTGGAGACTTCCTCGATCTGCTCCTTGATGAACCATTGCATGAACTGCTCGGCGCCAAAGTCGGTCTCCTCGCGGGCGGTCCGAGTCAATTCGTGGATCTGCCCGGTGACGCGTTTTTCCAGGGCAACCGTCAACTCGATCGGCGCGACCACGCCGGTGAATCGGCAGGTCGGTGCCGGCGTGGCCGGGATATCAACCTGGGCATCGACGTCCAGGAGATACTGCACCATCATCATCGCGTGGTCACGTTCTTCTGCGGCTTGTGCATAGAAGAACGCTGCCATCTGCGGCATCGTCAACGATTCGTAGTGCACCGCGATCGCGACGTATTGCTGGTGTGCCTCGAACTCATGGCCGATCTGGGCGTTGAGTTTTTCACTGAACTGGGACACGTCACTCCTCCTGCGTCGCAGCTGGTCCGCCGCGACGACCTTGCCTGAAGATGTCTTCTTTCTGTTCTTACGCCGTGGACCAGACTGATCTGATCCGCGGACGTCGCGGCCCGAGGAGTCATCGACCTTGACCAGTCGACGACGGTGCACGGTGTACCCGGAGGGGAGATTGCCTTCTTTGAGCAGCCGCAGTGGGCACCGCTTGCACCGTGGAGTGCTGTCGCAGCACTTCTTCTTCGGTTTCACACGTCGCGACACTGATCCATCGTAGGAGCCCGCGCTGCGAAAGATCTGAGTGGCACCGACAAGGCGACGGTCCTGGGGGCGCCCACCTCGCCCCCAGGACCCGGTGGACGGTCTCAGGCGCCGAGGCTGCGCCAGTAGTCGTTGAGCCAGCCGTTGACCTTGAAGAGCCACACGAAACCGCCGATGATCGGCAGCAACACCCACAGTCCAGTCAAGCCGGTCACCGGGGGCTGCTGACCGCGACGCTCATACAAGCGCCCAACCTCAGCTGGCATGACAAACCAGATCACCGGCACGAGGAAGATCCCGATGAGCAGGGCGATCCCTCCGCCGATGCCTTCACCAGTGTGGTCTTTCATCTCCTGGTGGACCATGTAGTAATACGCCAGCGGGTAGATCCCCAACGTGACAATTGTCAGCAGTATGACAACCCCGGTGCTCCTGACTTTACCGATCTGACCCGTAGCGCCGTACAGCACCGGCGGATAATCCGGCGACGGGGGCACCGGGCTGAACTGTTGTGACATGTCGAGATCTCCTCAGCACGAAATGCGCTCCGGCGGAGCACAGCCCGCGGATCATCGCACGGTCCATCCTCTACTGGGAAGAAACTCCAGCCAATTCACAGGTGTATCCACCGCTCAGGGCTGATCACGTTGCGTGGCGGCGCTACACGCCCACCCCACCAGGGCCCTGGTCAGGAGGAACTGGCCGCACCAAACCAGCCAGACGGCGCCGGTGAAGTGTGGTGCCAGATGTGTTTGATCTCCCGGTATGCCGCCAGGCCCGCCTCGCCCAACTCGCGGCCGATCCCTGACTGGCCGCGCCCACCCCACTCAGCCTGGGGGACGTGTGGGTGATAGTCGTTGATCCACACCGTGCCGTGGCGCATCCCGCGCGCCATCCGTTCAGCCCGACGTACATCCTGGGACCAGACCGCCCCGGCTAGGCCGTAGATCGTGTCATTGGCCAGCTGCAACGCTGCCTCTTCCGCCTGGGCACGGGTGTGACCGCTGAACGTCTCCACCGTGAGCACTGGCCCTGCCGATTCCTCCTGAACACAGCGCATCCCCCTGTGACACTCGTCCAGGATCGTCGGGGAGAAGTAGAAACCAGCGTCGTACGTCGGTCCTTGAGGACGGCTCCCACCGGTGCGCAACACTGCACCCTCCTCGATGGCAGCCTCGACGTACGCCTCGACCCGATCCCGATGAGCGGCGCTGATCAACGGACCGGTCTGTGCCGAATCATCGAAAGGACCGCCCATCCTGATCAGCTGAGCCCGCCGGACTAACTCGTCCACCACCTCGTCATGTACCGACTCCTCCACAATGAGTCGCGCCCCAGCTGAACAGACTTGCCCGGAATCCAAGAAAACCGCCGTCAAGGCATTGTCGATCGCGGCAGGGAGATCCGCGTCGGCGAAGATGACGTTGGGGTTCTTCCCTCCGAGCTGCAAGACAACCTGGGTGATGGTGTGAGCAGCCGCTGCCGCCACCATCCGACCGGTAGTCAGGGAGCCGGTGAAGGACACCAGATCCACGTCCGAGGATCGAGCCAACGCGGCACCTACGACAGGGCCAGAACCCAGCACCATGTTGCCCACCCCTGGCGGCAGACCCACCTCATCCATAGCGCGCATCAACCACATCGCGCTCGACGGGGTCAGCTCACTGGGTTTGAGCACGAACGTGTTGCCCGTGGCCAATGCAGGCGCGACCTTGGACGCCACTTGCAGCAGCGGGCAGTTCCACGGGGTGATCAACGCGCAAACCCCGACCGGCTCATAGACGATGCGGCTCGTGATCTCGGCATGGCCGGTGTCGACCACCCGTCCTCGATCGACATTGACCGCCGCCGCAGCCTGCCGAAACACCCTCACGATGTCGTCCATGTCCATCCGGGATTCCACATAGCGGCGCCCGGTGTCGAGGGATTCTGCCGCCGCGATTTCCCCTGCCTCCTTGTCGATCCGGTCGGCGAGCGCGAGGAGCAGTCGGGCGCGCGAGCTCGTCGGCAGGTGGGGCCAGGGGCCGTCATCGAAGGCGCGGCGGGCGGCGCTGACTGCGGCGGTGATCTCGTGGGGAGATCCGTCGGCGACGACAGCGACCTCACGGCCGTCGGCGGGACAGATGATCGTCCGGGTCCGGCCGTCTCGGGAGGGCACCCATGCCCCGTCGATGAAGTGGTGGGTCATATGTGGGCGCCTCCGGTCGGCGGGAATTGGGTGAAAGCGCAACCTAACCAAGGTGGTGAATACGCTGTTATCGACACGCCGTCAGCACCATTGTGCCCTTGAGATGCGTTGTGCCCCAGCTGAACTGCAGCAACATGGCTGCGCGACCCTTGGAAGCTAGGCGAAGGGATTCAGCCGATGTGACGAAGATCTCTGCCAGCGATCTCCCGCGGATCAGACAGGGCTGACCTCATTCCCACAATCCGCCCCTCAACCCCACTGAAAACAGCGTCGCGGCCTCTCAACGGATTGGCCGCCGGGAACGGGACCAACGGCCTGCCTGGGACGGCACAATGCACAGTCACAACCGACCCATCCATCGCATCCGCCCCAGAGAAGGTCTTGATGAATCACAGCGCACCACCTGGCCCCGTCATCGTCGAACCAGCCCGCCCCCACCGCGATCGCACCCACTGGCTCTACATCGCCGTCATCATCGCCGTCCTCGGCGGCATCGCCTTTGGCCTCATCGCCCCCGAAGCCGCGAAAGACTGGAAAGTCCTCGGCGACATCTTCGTCGCACTCATCAAAATGATGATCGGCCCCGTCATCTTCTGCACCATCGTCCTCGGCATCGGATCCATCCGCACCGCCGCCACCGTCGGACGCGCCGGCGGCATCGCCCTGGCCTACTTCCTCACCATGTCGACCTTCGCCCTAGCCATCGGCCTCGCCGTCGGCAACCTCATCAAACCCGGCGAAGGCCTCACCGTGATCAAAGGCTCCGGCGACAAATACGCCAAACAAGCCGAACACACCGGTGGAACCATCGAATTCATCCAAGGAATCATCCCCACCACCCTCTTGAGTGCACTCACCGCCGGAAGCGTCCTGCAAGCACTCTTCGTCGCCCTCCTCGTCGGCTTCGCTATCCAACGCATGGGCCGCCAAGCTGAGCCCCTCCTCGGCCTCATCGCCGCTATCCAAAAACTCGTCTTCCGGATCCTCATCATGATCCTGTGGACCGCACCCATCGGAGCCTTCGGTGCCATCGCCGGAGTCGTCGCAACATCCGGAGCTGCCGCCGTCGTCGAAATGCTCAAACTGATGGCAGCGTTCTACCTGACTTGCATCATCTTCATCTTCGGAGTGCTCGGCGCCATCCTGTGGGCCTTCACCCGAGTCAACATCTGGAAACTGACGAAATACCTCGCCCGCGAATACCTGCTCATCGTGGCCACCTCCTCGTCAGAGTCGGCCCTACCAAACCTCATGGCCAAAATGGAACACCTCGGCATCGCCAAACCCACCGTCGGCATCGTCGTACCCACCGGATACTCATTCAATCTCGACGGCACCGCGATCTACCTGACCATGTCGGCGCTATTCATCGCCGACGCCATGAACAAACCGCTTTCCCTCAGCGAACAAATCGGTCTGCTGCTCTTCATGATTGTCGCCAGCAAAGGTGCTGCCGGAGTCTCCGGCGCCGGACTGGCCACCCTCGCTGGAGGACTCACCGCCCACCGCACCGACCTCCTCGACGGTGTCGGGCTCATCGTCGGCATCGACCGCTTCATGTCCGAAGCCCGCGCACTGACCAACTTCTCCGGCAACGCCGTCGCCACCATCCTCGTCGGCTCCTGGACCAACACCGCTGACCTAGAACGAGTCCGGAATGTCCTCAATGGCGCCGACCCCTTCGACTACGCCACCATCACCGACGAACACGGCGACCCCGTCAACCCTGAAGACACCCACGTCATCGTCGGTCGGCCCCCCGCGCCGGTCAACCCAGCGGACCACCTGCAACCCACGCCGTACCCCGTGCTCCACGCAGACCCCACGCGCGAACCGGACTCGGCGCTCGAACCGGACCCCACGCGCGAACCGGACCGGCCACGGTCGTAGGCCTGGGAAAAACGAAACGCACGCCTCGGCGTCGTACGCCGCCCGTGGGCGACTCACCGCCCACGCGATTGCGCCCACGGGCGACATACGACGGGAAAAAAGCCGCCCACGGGCGGGGTTTAGGGGCCGGTTGATCCCCAACGCACCGGTGCACACGCGAAAGCCGCCCACGGGCGGGGTTTAGTCCGGGACGTCGCCAGGCCGGACCCCGATGAGGACTTCGAAACGGCGAGTGCGTTCTTCCGGGCTGAGCCGAGAGCACCAGGCGCAGTTTTTCCCCCCGGAGGAGGTGTACCACCGGCAGCAGGTGTTTCGGTCATACATCAGTCGTTCCCGATCAGCACCCATCATCACCCTGAAAGATCCACTGCGAGCTAGCCGGTCACGTTGACCAACGATCTCTTCCGCGTCACGCAGCAGGTCACGCGCTGGCATCGTCTTCGACAGTTGCCGGGTTGCCGCTGCCACCCCAGCAGCGATGTTGCCCCACATGTTGCCGGTGCCCAGCCGCGCCACCGTGTGCAACGCCTGCCCCACCGGAAGGAGGTGCTCGTCAACGATCATGTCGACCAAGTCAGCAGTCCCTGCCCCGGGGACGATCCGCGGCTCTGGGATCACAGTGACAGCTGGGCTGCGATCCACGAACAGCATGTACGTCGTCGCACCCTGGAGGTCTAGGACAACACGTTCGGTGGTCCACACTGCTACCGCCAATCCGGCGATCCGATGGACATACCGTTGGAAGGCCAACGACGCGGCGTACGGGCCCGGGTCGAGACCACGCATCTGAGCGTGCGCTGCCACCATGGCGCGAGCGGCACCGCTGTCGACGTCAGCGAGCTCACTGCCAGTGACAACCATCCCGTCGAGGTCACCAGCTGCTTCACTTCGAGCGTCGGTGAGGGCGTGCGGGCCACGACGTGTCGCGAAGGTCCGTGACAGCGCACCAACCCGCGTCAGCATCGCCTCTAGGTCTGGTGCGGCAGGAGCAGCCGTTCCGGGTCGGGAAGCGTCCATGGTGGTGGGAGACATCGGTGGTGATTCACTCTCTGCTCGGCGGCGACGCACTGGATCACCGCACACGACGCCCGTCACGTTCCCCTACGACGAACAGGCTTCGCTCCTGGATAGTTTCGATGACCATACTCACCCTCTACCCGCGTGTCGCAGACAGTAGCCCCTGGCATGAACCGGTCGTCACGAGTCGCTCCTGCTCACGCCCGCCCGAGACATCCGTAGAGATTGAATGGACACCATGAAGAGACGGATCAGGGCCGGAGGCGAACATGGTCAGACTCACTCGAACGCACGAGTCGATGCAGGAAGACAACACAAAGAACTATGGCGACCGTCGCTAGCACGATGAGGAATGTCGGCGACGCCCATACATAAAAGTACATCAGCCCCGCAAGATAAGTCAGTAGACTCACATAAAAACCGAGCTGAAAAAACCAAGCCCAAAGATCCGACGGATCGCCCGTGATCTCTGAAAACATCATGGCCGCCCGCACCTCGATGCCAGAACCGGCCGCTGCAAGCATATAACCGAGTACTGCAAAAAGGAAAGAACTCGCCAGGCCCTCCACTGACGCCCAACCCATAAAAGCTACTGCAGATCCAAGTGCATGAAGCCATGCTGGGCCAACACTCAATCCCATCAATGACTGCACGAAGAAACATAGCCCACCCACCCCAAAAAACGAAATAGTCAGAGCTACTTCCGTTGTTGAAAGATGCCGCTGGGACACGAGGACCGGCATTTCAACACAATTGAGAAGTCCAGTGAAGACACCGAAAGTCAGCCAGCCATAACGGAGATCAGCAAGCCATCCGCATCCCCGCAGCGAAGCAGGCGCACCGATCACCCAACGAGGACCTCCCTTATCTCGCTGACCTGGGCTCCATAAAGCAGCGGAAAGCCTCCAGGGCAGGAGCATCAACGCGGCGAGAAATGTCAGCGCATCAAATATAAAAACCGCTCGCAGGCCGTAATGACCTTGAATATATGCACCAAGAGCCGGACCGGCAACCAATGCGACATGAGCCGATGTGCGCATCGCCCGTATGGTGCGCTCTCGGTCACCTCCAGTCAGAGTGCAGGTCACACAGCTCATCATCCACGTATTGGCGCACCCTTGAATAACACACGAGATACCCGTTATGACGAGGATAGTCGCGATATTGATTGGGATGATGAACAGGCTTAACTGAAGGAAACACAGCAGCCCTTGAGCGGCAGCCCATGCGCTCCCCGGCTCACAGCGCTTTAGCATCCTTGTCACGGTGCGAGATAACAGTGCCGGCCCAGCGGTGCGCAGCAGAAATAGCCACACCACCGAAGCTGAGCCATATTCTTTTTGTAATATTACAATGATAGCTAAGAGACTGACCCAACTCCCCACCTGGGACAGGCCTGATCCGGCGATGAACCGATTACCCCACATTGAGTAAAAACACCAAGCCCATGATGAAATCATCCCGTCTCAGAAAATTGAGAATATCGACTCGGACACCCAAAGGACCCCGCCATACCTACCAGCAACTCTGCTCCTGATCTCCACTCAGATGGCGACATGGCCTCATCTTGCCCCTGTCGCAGGTGATGAGTGTTTCAAGGGGAGGCAACTCTCACGGTGACACTTGAAGCTGACAGATGATTCATCGCGACCCTGAGCGCGAGTGATGGTTAATGGTAATCTGCCGCATCGCCTTCGTGGGCATCAGCATGGGGCGATCTTCCTTCACGCCTGTGGCGGTGGTCACTCCATGGATGCCACCACAGGCACCCAAGAAGGAGGCGGCTCTGCCGGAGGACGGTTACCGGGAAGATCTCAGTAGATGTGACCCACATAACATTATTGTGGGATCTTAGTGTTGACCACTGAGACAAAGTAAACCGGTAGCATTTTCAATGCGGGGAGCACAGAAGGACGGGCACTTTTTAAAGAGACATCGGTCCGGTGCGGCAAGGTACAGATCTGCATATCGCAGTGAATGTGTTGATGAAGCATTGAGGGCGCAGGTGATATCGATGCGTGCGGGTGTTGAAACAGAGAGTGATGATGTGGAGACCGTCGTGCGTGTCGATCACCTGCAGCTGCGCTATCCACGTTCGCGGAAACCGGTGATAGATGATCTGACGTGGAATGTCGCAGCAGGATGTACTGGGCTGTTGGGCCCTAACGGCGCAGGGAAAACCACGTTGATCCGAGCGCTGACTGGTGATCTGCGGCCTCGTCAGGGGACGATCAGGTTCAACGCGGGCGATGCCGTCATCGGGCATGTCCCTCAGGGATGCACCATCCCGGGGCATCTGCGGGTCGGCGACGCTCTGGCCTATATCGCTTGGATGAACGGCGTCCGTCCGCCAGACCTCGATGAGCACGTAGACGTGGCATTGTCGGCGGTGGGTTTAACCGAGCATCGCCGTCACCGGGTCAGCATGCTTTCTGGTGGGCAACGCCAGCGACTGCTGATCGCTGCCGGAATCGCCCACCGCCCATCGGTGCTGATCCTCGACGAGCCAACGGCCGGTTTAGACCCAGCGCAGCGTTTACACGTACGTCGGGCGATCGCAGAGTTAGACGTGAGCTGCGTACTGATCGCCACCCATCTCCTGGAAGACGTCGAAGTCATGTGTGAGCACGTGGCGGTGCTCGTGAACGGCGGTGTGCAGTGGCAGGGCCGCACCGAGGACTTCGCCGACACCTTGACTGGCCACCAGATCTCCTCTGATTACGGGTCACCCCTCGAAGCGGCTTATGAGTCGTTCGTTGAATCGTTGGGGATGTCCTGATGCAGGGGATACCTGCACTTCCCTGGAAGCGGCTGGTGCAGGGTTGGCCAACAGGGGTGAGTTGGTTAGCCGTTCCAGCCATTCTGGTCGTAGTCGTCAACGTGGTGTCTTCGCAGCCAGCGATGCATTCGATGTACGGCGTG
This sequence comes from Austwickia sp. TVS 96-490-7B, assembly GCF_019331795.1. Classification (GTDB taxonomy): domain Bacteria; phylum Actinomycetota; class Actinomycetes; order Actinomycetales; family Dermatophilaceae; genus Austwickia. The sequence continues at coordinate 1,847 of NZ_JAHPZL010000050.1, read as the reverse complement.
TGGCCGTCCGCTTCAGCAGCATGGCGCGAGCACCTGCTGTTGGTCGGTCCGATAGTGGCGATCGCCGGCTGCGCGTGGGCGGGCCGAGTGACTCAGGGTCGATCCTCACTGACCGGGAAAGTGCCCTCGCATGGGCTGTCAGCACCGTCAATACTGCTGGCACATACGGCGGCTGCCGCATCGTGGTGGGTGTCGGCGTACGTGCTGGGTGTGCTCCCGGAGATGGTGTGGACCTGGCGGACGGCGACCGCGGGGAGCCTAGACCTGTGGGTGGTCTTGCACGGCCTGGTGGGTCTGCTGTGCTACACGGTGGTGGGGGTAGCTGCCGGGATGATCCTGCGCTCCCCTGCCTGGGCGCTCCTGGTAGGAGTGGCGCTGTTGTGGTGGGGCATGCAGCCGATGTATGGGGCGCGCTGGCTCGGAGCATTGGGCCCGGTGCAGTTGTGGGACATGACGGCCTGGGACCGGCCGAATCTTGCGGTATTGACGTTCTCCACGATGTTTTGCCTGGCTGTGAGCACGCTGCTGGTGATGGCCTACCTGGCGCGGGTGACGTCAGGGGTAGCGCGGTGGTTCCGGGTGGTCGCGGCAGGGTCGGTGGTGGGTGTTTTTGGGGTCACGGCGTGGGCGTGGCAACCGGAGTTGGTGAAGCAAGCGGCAGTGAGCGAAGAGTGCTCTGGGTTCCCCTCCGCTGGCATTGAAGTCACAGTTTGTTTGCCGCCAGGACATCGCAAGAGTCGACCCCAGATCGAAGAGGTTGTGCAACAGATGAATAATTTCGCTGGTGCGCGCATGGTGAGAGAAGTCCATGAATCTCGTTCTGGGGTGAAGGCCCCCACGGTGACACACGTCAATGTCTCACCGCGCAGCGAACAGACTGTCTTGCTGTCGAACACGGTCTATGACGCCATCGCTGGCCCGATGGTGCATTGCATGCAGAACACAGACGAAGGGACGTCACTGCCAGAGCAGTACACGGACGAAGCATCAGCCAGGACGGCTCTCACCGCCGTGACCGTCGCCTACCTGACAGTCGGGCATCTTGATCGGCCTCCCTCGGTGGTCCCGGGGTCGGTGGAGGACCGCGTTTGGCACCTGTCCCGTGACCAGGTGCGTGCCTTCCTCGCCGATCAGGTCGCCAACCTCCCGTACTGCGGGAAAATGCGTCTGCCATGATCCGCGGGTTGGTCTTGACCTTGAAATGCCGCCGAGCCGGGGCAGCCCTGACCTGGGTGGCCGTCGCGACTCTGATCGCCGCCGTGACCCAGCTCTCTCCCTTCATCGTCTTGGACAGCGCGATTTCCCGACCGCTGCGCCCGATTCCCACCTGGGAAATCCTCGTCATGATCACTGCCTGTGTGCTTCCTGCGATCATGCATCACGGAGTGGGTCCGTTAGCGATGCATCCGCCCTGGTCACGCGGCATGATCCATATCACCGTCACCACACTCGCCGTCCTAGGGACGCAGATCCCGTTGTCGGTCTTCTGGTGGCGGCTCCATCTGCTGACGACGAAGGCTGATGTGCCGATGTGGGGCAGGATGATGGCCTCAGGGGCGTTGTACTGCGCGATCGGTTTGCTGACAGTGCGTGGTGCTGGGCCACATCTGGGGCCACTGATCAGCGGGGTGATGTGCGCATTGTTGCCAGTCTTACAAAGCTATCTTCCCTGGGTGTTGTGGGACCGTCATCTCACCGCCGGCATCCGCCCTATCGACGGTTGGTGGCACAACATACTTTTTCTGAGTGTCGCAGTGATAGCCACCGGACTTCCCCGAGGAATTCTGCGAAGGGTGTTTCCTTGACGCTGGCGTCCTGCACACCTGTGGTGGCGGTCACCGAAGCGA
>NZ_JAHPZL010000049.1 GCF_019331795.1 Austwickia sp. TVS 96-490-7B | reverse complement strand
CACCCCCGCCACCGACGAGGTCGCCGCATAAAACCACGGATCACCCGGTGACACCGCCAACGCCCGACCTAACGCCCACGCCCCCACCATCAACGTCACTGCCACCACCACCTGGCGGCGACGCCGACGCGCCAACGACTCCCGATGATCTCGCGTCACCGGCACCACCAGCGCAGCCCCGAAGAACGCCCGCAGCTCCCGGGCCGGCATCGACATAGCGACAGCGCGCCACCACCTGTCGAGGCGACCCACCATCGGACCTCCTCTCCTGGTGCGCTTACCCCTCACCCCATCACAGCCGCTGACGCCGCCCGCCACGCAAAGCCCAACAGGTCCGCTGAACGGGCATCGATCTGCGCCAACCGATCCCCGACATGCGCCGATTCCTCCTCCCGCCGATGCGTCACCTCACCACGACGAGCCCACGCCGCCACAAAATCAGCGGCATCATCAGCGACCCGCTCATCACGACCCATTGAGGCCACCCACAACGGTGGCAACCTCCGATCCCCCTGCCGGACCAGCCACAACGGTGACACCGCCGCCCGAGCCGCCCGACCGGCCGGGAACTCCGCCGCCCAAAACTGGCCATTGCCATGCCGGGACACATCAGTCACATCCAACAACGGCGCGGTCACCGCCACCCCACCGACCACCGCAGGGTCCCCGTCATCCAGCAACGCCGCCGACGCCGCGACCAACCCCCCATGCGATGCCCCACACAGCATCACACCCCCCGGACAGGTCACACCGCGATCCACCAGAGCCCGCGCCACTGTCAGCACATCCACCGCAGCGCGCCCCTTCCACTCACCGCTGCCCGCCTCATGCCACTGCGGACCAAACTCGCCGCCCCCGCGGACCTGCGCAGTCACCACCACCCCACCGGCCTGCACCCAGGCCGCCACCGTCGGCTCCGCTTCTGGCCAGTGCTCCACCCCAAAACCGCCGTACACGGTCAGCAACACCGGCCGGGCCGACCCGGACCGCCACGCCGGATCATCAGTGACGACATAGGGGATCGCTGTCCCATCCGGACCGACCGCCTCCGCCCGGACATGCCGACACCGCTGCGACACCGACCCCACCGTCGCCATCTCCACCCCAGTCGTTGTCGCGGCGTCCCATATCCGACGATGCATCTGCGACGGCGCCCCGGCCGATCGCGTCACCCACCACACCTGAGAATCCCCCGTCACGCCGACACTTCCCAGCTCCACCCCCAAAGCGCCCACCCACCACGGCTCCGCAGGGGCGCCCTCCGGCATCAACGGCACCAACGCGGCACACCCCTCCCGCCGTACGGCGGCCAGCAGCCGACCATCCCCATCGGCGTCACCATCTGCACCGCGCACCCCCACCACCCCGAGCAGGCGACCGGACGGCAACAACCACCGGCCA
>NZ_JAHPZL010000005.1:56869-59081 GCF_019331795.1 Austwickia sp. TVS 96-490-7B | reverse complement strand
GACTCTTCGCCATCGCTGAAATCCACCACCTCACCCCGCACACCGACCCCCTGACTGGGCACACCAGCTACCCCCACCTCGGCAGCACCGGACTCCGCGCGCTCGCCGCGATGCGCACCGCGCTGTCCACCTACCCCACACGACAACGCCCCCGGGCTAACCGTCTGACCCTCCTCGTTCGGGCCCCATGGACCGTGCCCACCCACGAATGGACAGCGCTCGCTGCGACCTACCAAGACCTGGCGCACGGTGCTGGTCTGGAAAAAGTGGTCTTGCATGTCCAGATTCCTGAGCCTGGCGATGATGACAACACCGTGCTCCGTGACCAGGTCCTCACGGTTGACGGTCTCGGCGTTGGCGCCTTGACCGTACGCCGGGGCGAGCCGCCGCGACATCCCGTGCAGACCTTGACGCCGTATGCCCAGAAGGTGCTCACCGCAGCCAGATTCGGTTCGCCGTACCCGTACGAGATCATCCGGATGCTCACCCCCGGACCCGATGACCGATCACCCTTCCCGACCGGACACTTCCAAGAATTCGACCTGACCGACGACGACCAGCTCAGCCCCGTTGACCGTGAACCAGGAGGTAACCAGGCTCATCTCGTCGTCGGAGTCCTCACCCATGTCACAGCCACCCACCCCGAAGGAATGTCTCGGGTCGCGCTGCTCTCCGACCCGACCCAAGGATTGGGCAACCTCGCTGAACCAGAGTGTCGTCGAGTCAATGCCGCATTGGACTACGCGCGAGCACACCGTCTTCCAGTGGAGTGGTATGCCGTGTCTTCCGGAGCACTGATCGCCATGGACTCCGGCACAGAAAACATGGACTGGATTTCGTTGACGCTCCGACGGATCATCGAATTCACTCAAGACGGCGGTGAAATCAACATCATCGTCACTGGTATTAATGTCGGCGGCCAACCGTATTGGAACGCCGAAGCCACCATGCTCATGCACACCAAAGGCATCTTGGTGATGACTCCGACTTCCACCATGGTGCTCACCGGCAAACAAGCCTTGGACTTCTCTGGGGCTGTCTCGGCCGAGGATAATCACGGCATCGGTGGATACGACCGCATCATGGGCCCTAATGGCCAGGCCCAATATTGGGCACCAAACTTCCCAGAAGCCTGCTCAATTCTGCTACGACACTATGACCACACGTATGTGATGCCGGGGGAGACCTTCCCACGCCGCCGTACGACGAGCGATCCGTGGCACCGGGACGTCTGTGCGGCACCACACCTCCCTGTGCCAGGTTCCACGTTCACCCGGGTCGGAGACATCTTTGACGCAGACCGTAACGGTGAACGCAAGCTGCCGTTCGATATGCGATCGGTGATGCGAGCGGTCTGTGATACTGACGGCGACCCATTGGAACGATGGCAGGACTGGCAGGACGCTGACACGGTCATCACCTGGGACGCCCGCATTGGTGGCATTCCGGTCTGCCTCCTCGGCTTAGAATCACATAGCGTGCCCCGGCGAGGATTCGTCCCGTCGTATGGGCCTCCAGCGTGGACGTCAGGCACCTTGTTTCCGCAGAGTTCCCGTAAATGCGCTCGCAGCATCAACGCTGCAAGCGGGAATAGACCCTTGGTGGTCTTAGCCAATCTGTCGGGTTTCGATGGGTCACCAGAGTCGATGCGCAACTGGCAATTAGAGTACGGCGCGGAGATCGGTCGAGCCGTGACCAACTTCCGTGGCCCGATCGTCTTCGTAGTGGTATCTCGATATCACGGTGGAGCCTTTGTGGTTTTTTCCAAGCAGCTGAATGCTTCCATGGAGATCGCCGCGATCGAAGGTTCATATGCCTCAGTAATCGGTGGTGCGCCGGCGGCAGCTACGGTCTTTGTCCGAGAGGTTGCCGCGCGCACCAGTCAGGACGCTCGGGTGGTCGAGGCACGACAGGTGGCTGCATCGGCTCCGACGGCAACGGCGGGGACCGCACGCCAAGCTGCGGAACGGATCATGGAAGAAGTGCGGTCGCAGCGGCGTAAGGACGTGGCGGATGAGTTTGACGGGGTTCACACTGTTGAGCGGGCTCAACGTGTCGGATCGGTGGATTTGATCATCCCGGCGGCGCAGCTGCGACCGTATCTGGTGGACGCGTTGGAGCGGGGGATGACGACATATCAGCGGGAGAGCCGCCCCAGAGGCTGACTGACCGAAGCACAACGGCGCGGGCCGGAAACACTTGAAGGTGTTTC
>NZ_JAHPZL010000005.1:0-56769 GCF_019331795.1 Austwickia sp. TVS 96-490-7B | reverse complement strand
CGGGAATGATCTATGGAGTCCTGCTGTCCGGGCTGGTCAGCCCGGACAGCAGTGGCTTAGACGAGTGAACCGACGATGACATCCAGGAAGGTGGTCTTGTCGTCCACCAGGGTGGCGCTGCCGTTGGCGGCCTGAGCGATCTTGCGCAGCGCGTCCATGTCAGACTGCGGCCCGAGACCTGCCAGCACCAGTTTCACGGGTTGCAGCTCCGAACGGCTCGATTTCAGTTTGGACAACAGATTGTCCAAACCGATGCTGTTCGGGTCGTCTTCATTGCGGCCGTCCGTCAACAAGACCACGATGGTGTTGGTGTCCAGAGAGGCCGTTCCCCGGGCAGTGGTGTACGCATCCCAGATGGTGTCGTACAGACCGGTGCCGCCCCCCACACTGTCGATGAGGGAGTTGAAGGACTGCTTCATCTTCAACGCTCCGGGGAGCAATGACCCGTCAGCTGCGGTGACCTGAGTTGATGGCATCAGCTGGCGCCAGTCGTGTGCACCAAACTTGGCGTTGTTGGCGAATTGCCAGAGCGTGACGTCGGTGTTCGGAGGGATGTAGGTGAGGGCATCCTTGAGAGCATTGATCGTCAGCTCGATGCGGCTGTTGCCGTATCCGGAGGGCGACATCATCGACCCTGAAGAATCGATGGCTACCAGCATTCGCACTCGTTGGCTGAGTTTTTGCATCAGCGCACCGAACTGACGGAGCTGATTGGCAGTCGGCGCGTCCATGGTGACTTTGACCTCAGCAGGCATCTCCGGGACGGTGACCGAAGTCTGCCCGTCTACCCGGAATCCGCCATCCTTGAGCGCCTTGACGCTGTCTTCTGAGTGCAGCGCTTTGATCAGTTCCTCGGACGCCTTCTTGGCCCGTTCGTCGCTAGCGGACGCTCGGGCGGGAAGGTAACTGAGGGAGCTGACGCCCTCTTTCGCGGCCAGCGCGGAGATCGGCGTGTCGGTATGTGCCTTGTTAAAGGCGGCGATCCCCACTTCGCTGGCTGGGAACACCACCGGGGCGCCGCTGCCACCGGGCATGGCCCGAGAGTAGAGAGCGTCATCGGTGGCGGTGCTGGCGGCGACCGGCAGCATCACCTTGGCTGCCCGCAATTCGTCAGGTCGGCGGCCCCCCGCGTTTTGCCAGGTGTTGAGCAAGGTCATCATGGTCGGGGAGGAGATGTCCCGTTTGGCCATCATGAAGGCGGGTGCTGCCTTGGAGAGGATCTCCGCGGAGGGAACAGACCCGGTCGGGATTTTTTTGCTGTCCACCAAGGATTTAGGGACGCCCAGGACTAGCGGGCTCGTGGCGACCGGCTTGTCCTCCACCTCGTAGGCGTCGGTGGTCTTTTGGTTAGCGGTCAGTGACCACAGCGGTGAGTCGGGGATCCACAGGTCGGGCGCGTCTTTGCCCGGGGTCCGGTTGGCTGTGGCCGCGCTTTCCTCGGCATTGACCGTGAAGGCGGCACAGACTTGTCCGGCGATCCGTTCGGCCTGGGCGTGGACGATGTCCCTCATTTCGGGGGACACCGCGACGTTGACCTTGACCGGATCGGAACATGATGCGTTACCCCCCAGGACGCTGGGCAGGCTACACGCAGACAGCACGCTGACGACAGAGAGTGTCGTCGCGGCTGCCAGCGTGCTCTGCTGCGTCCGTCGCATCGAACGGGTCATGAGCCACTCCCGCCCTTAGAGACAGCGACGTCACGAATGGCGGTGCGGAGCTCATCAGCGTCCTTGACTGCGTCGACACGACCGTGAGTGGTCGAGGCGGCCTTGTCGAGTGGTGCTCGGTCGGCGCCGGTGCCAGCGAGAGCAACAACGCGAGCTGCGGTGACGCGGTTAGAGGCGTCAGCTTGGATGAACGAGGTGAGGGTGGAGATGTCGGTCCCGGAGGCCATCCCACTCGCGGTGATCACCACCACCAGCGGTGCGGTATTGGGAGCAGCATTGTTGACGGCGTTCTGGTAACCCAGGAGAAGAGCGTCTGGCAGCGGTCCGGGGCCTCCTCCGGCTTTCAGGCTGCGCATCGCGTCGGAGAGCTGACCACGTTGTCCTGCATTCGCGGGGGCAATGGGAGTGCCCACATTTGCTCCGCTGGACGAGTACGTGATCAGTCCAGCGCTGACCTCGTCAGGCAGGGTCGCCACCAGGGACGACACACCATCCTTGGCGGCATCGAGCCAGGGGCCCATACCGTTGGAGGTGTCCACGACGAAGACAATGCGGCCTGCGTGTTTGAGCGCCACTGTCCTCTCAGCGTCGGTCGTACCACGAGCGCCGTCCGGCGTGCTGCCTGAAGCAGTGGCGTTGGACGTCGCCGCGGGGTTGTCATTGTTCTGCCGCCACAGCGCGATGCTGGCGATGGCCAGGACGATCACGAGCGTGATCGCGGAGGCGGCGATCATGGGAAGCCGGAGACGCGAAAAGGGTCCCGGCGGTCGACGGTGCTTCACAGCATTACGGTAGGGGAAACCGGCGTCATTCTGACAATCGTCTTGAACAGTTGACTCTGAAGTTTCGGCCAACTTGTGCGCAAAAACCTGGGAAGATCTTTGGGGCGAGACATGTCATCTCACATTTCAAGACTTCAACGGATTAGTACCGACCAGGACGGCAGAGGCGGTCTCCGGAATCTCTGGCGATCGGGAGTGCCTGACACCATCCAGTCGTCAGTGCTGAACGCCTTTGCCCTCAGAGCAGATTCGTTAATCGGACCACCTGAAGGTGCGAGTGGCTACCGCAGCTAACAATGTGGCCCAACACAGGAGCACTCCCAGAGATCCCCACGCGACGGTATGCGACACCATCGCTGATCGCATCCCTTCGCCGAGGGCCCCTGGCGGCAGCCATCCCAAGAGATCACCCCATGGAGCCGGATACCGATGCGTCGGGGAGAGTACCCCACCAGCTCCGGCCATCACCACCCACAACAGGTTGGCCGTAGCCAGCACCGCCTCGGCGCGCAGTGTTCCAGCAAACACGAATGCCAACGCCACAAATGCCGCCGTACCGGCGATCCAGAAGAGCAGCACCCCGGGAATCGCCTCCCATGACGGGCGCCACCCCATGACGACGCCCACCACGCCGACCACGCACACTTGCGCGCCCTGCACTAACAACACTGCCAGGACCCGGGCATATAAGAATCCATCCCGGCCGAGCGGGGTGGTGCCCCACAACCGCAAAACGCCGTACCGGCGGTCGAACCCGAGCCCGATCGCCTGCCCAGTAAACGCCGAGGACAACAATGCGAGCGCCAATGCCCCCGGGACGGCGACATCCACCCGGGGCCCTGGGCCGAGGCTGGGGAAGGGGGAGAGGGTGAGGCCAATCAGCGCCAGCGCTGGGAGCAGCAGCGAGACCAGAAGTTGTTCGCCGTTACGCAGGATGATTAATGCATCAAAGCGAGCAGCTGCTGCCACCCGTACCCATGGGCGGGCAGCACGTGCGGTGCCATTGCTGTCATGGTGACTGTCGCGTGGCGGACGCGAGGCGGTGGATACGTCGGCAGTGTCTGCCGACGCGGATGAAGGTTTGCTCATCGAGGGGTACTTCCGGTCAGGGTGAAATAGGCATCCGCGAGTCGGCCCGTGCCACGGATCTGGTCGAGTCGTCCCGCCATCGCGACGGTGCCGTCACGAACGATCACCACATGATCGGCCAGCTCCTCGGCTTCCTCGAAGGAATGCGTAGTGACGACAATCCCTGCGCCACGGTCGCGTTCGGCGCGAATGATCTCGTAGACGTCTAGGCGGGCATGCGGGTCCAGGCCCGCAGTGGGCTCGTCAAGGAAAAGCACCTCGGGTCGGCCAACGAGGGCTGCGGCGAAGGCAACTCGCTGCCGTTGGCCTCCGGAGAGGCGTCGGACTGTCCGGCCGGCGAAGCCGTCGATACCGAGTTTTCGGGCGATCGCGACGACGTCGATGGGATCGGCGTGGAACAGTGCAAGGTGGTGCAGGACTGCCATCGGCCGGGCCCCGTTGGGTAGCCCACCGTCTTGCAGCATCACCCCTACTCGAGCGCGGTGGTCTGCGCTGGCTTGCCAAGGGTCGGTGTCGAGCACACGGACCATGCCAGAGTCAGGCCGTTGCAGGCCTTCGAGGCATTCCATCACGGTGGTCTTCCCCGCGCCGTTGGGGCCGAGGACGACAGTCACCTCACCGGCGCGAGCGGACCAGGTCATGCCGTCCAGGGCTGTCACGGCCCCGTAGGAACGGCGCACGTCATCGACGATCACGGCAGGCACTAGCGCAGTCTAGGCCTGGTTTGAGGTGTATCGGGTTTCCTGGAGCCCCAGACCTGTTCGATGTGGCGGCGCGGCGGACCTGGTGGGGGCGGCGCGACCACTCCCACGAATTAGGTAAGGTTTGTGTTGTGTTTTCCGCCGACGCTCACGACGGGACTCCCGTCGCGGACGGGAGAGCAACCCGCATCCGGCTCAAGGGCCACGACTCCCGCACCCGGGACCTGGTCCTTCGCGCCGTCGTCGAACGTGGGCCGATCACCGCAGCGACACTCGCTGAAGAGTTCGGACTCACCCCCACTGCAGTACGTCGACACCTCGATGCCTTGGAGATCGATGGCCAGATCCGGCTCGCTCCCGCAGGAGTTGACGCTACGGGAAGTCGGCAGCTTGGTCGCAAAAAGAGCCGAGGGCGACCGGCTCGAGCCTATGTCGCTGGGACTGTGCGTACTGGACTCGCCACTGAGTACGGTCAAGTCGCCACTGCCGCATTGCGTTACCTTGCTGAACAGGCTGGTCCCCACGCGGTGACTGCGTTTGCCCGGCAACGTATCTCGCAGCTCGAATCCCGCTACGGCCATGTCGTTGCCGCCGCAGGTCCGGATGTCCTCGCTCGCGCTCGAGCGCTCGCCCACGCTTTGGACGCCGACGGTTTCGCTGCGACAGCGCGCCCGGTCGGTCCGATGATCCCAGTCCTCCCAGTCGGCAAGACCACCGCCGACGGCATGCACAGTCACCTGTCCAGCATCGGCTTGCAAATCTGTCAGGGACACTGCCCGGTGCAAGAGATCGCCGAAGAGTTTCCCGAATTCTGCGAGGCCGAAACGCAGGCCTTTGCGCGCCTGCTAGGCGTCCATGTCCAGCGGTTATCGACGTTGGCTTCCGGCGCCCACGCCTGTACGACATACATCCCCGGACGGGTCGGCACGACCTGCCAAGACGATCTGAACGGCCGGGACGGTCCCCAGGCCGACCTGCCAGCTGGGCCGCCGGACGACCCACACCCACACACCACCCCGACCACTGAGCACCACCCCACCGAGAGGAGCCCCCGATGAGCATCGACGCGCTCAACCCGGGACTAAAGGACATCGGCCGCTATGAGTACGGGTGGGCCGACTCAGACGTGGCGGGAGCCTCGGCGCGACGTGGCCTCAACGTCGACGTCGTCACCGACATTTCCACCCGCAAGAACGAACCTGAGTGGATGACCAAGCTGCGGCTGAAGTCGCTGCGTTTGTTCGATAAGAAACCGATGCCACACTGGGGCAGCGATCTGTCCGGCATCGACTTTCAAAACATCAAGTACTTCGTGAAGTCCACGGAAAAACAGGCCACCACATGGGAAGAGCTACCCGAGGACATCAAAGCGACGTACGACAAGCTGGGCATCCCGGAAGCCGAAAAACAACGGCTCGTCGCTGGCGTCGCAGCCCAGTACGAATCTGAGGTGGTCTACCACCAGATCCGGGAAGACCTGGAAGCGAAGGGCGTGATCTTTGTCGACACCGACACCGGTCTCCGCGAACACGAAGATATCTTCAAGGAGTACTTCGGCTCGGTGATCCCCCCCGGCGACAATAAGTTCGCCGCGCTGAACACCGCCGTCTGGTCAGGTGGATCCTTCATTTACGTGCCCAAGGGGGTCCACGTAGACATCCCTTTGCAGGCCTACTTCCGGATCAACACCGAGAACATGGGCCAATTTGAGCGGACCCTGATCATCGCTGACGAAGACTCCTACGTGCACTACGTCGAAGGGTGCACTGCCCCGATCTACAAATCCGACTCGCTGCACTCCGCCGTCGTGGAGATTATCGTCAAAAAAGGCGCCCGAGTGCGCTACACGACCATCCAAAACTGGTCGAACAACGTTTTCAACCTCGTCACCAAACGGGCGATGTGCGAAGCCGGAGCCACCATGGAATGGGTCGACGGCAACATCGGCTCCAAAGTCACGATGAAATACCCAGCCGTGTTCCTCATGGGTGAGCACGCCCGCGGCGAAACCCTGTCCATCGCGTTCGCGGGGGAGGGGCAGCACCAAGACGCCGGCGCGAAGATGGTGCACGCTGCGCCACACACGTCCTCCTCCATCGTCTCCAAATCCGTGGCGCGTGGTGGGGGACGGACCAGCTACCGCGGCCTCATCCACATCATGGACGGGGCCCACGGCGCGAAAAGCACCGTGCGCTGCGACGCTCTTCTCGTCGACAACATCTCCCGCTCCGACACCTACCCGTACGTCGACGTCCGAGAAGACGACGTACAGATGGGACACGAAGCCACCGTCTCCAAGGTCAGCGACGACCAACTCTTCTACCTGATGTCTCGCGGCATGAGCGAGGAGGAAGCCATGGCCATGATTGTGCGCGGCTTCGTCGAACCGATCGCCCGTGAACTCCCCATGGAATACGCCCTCGAGCTGAACCGGCTCATCGAACTGCAGATGGAAGGAGCCGTCGGCTGATGTCGATCGAGACCGCCCCCGCACCCGCCACGCCGAACGCTGCGCAGGTGTCCACACCCGACACCCCGCCAAGCACTGTCCCGGAACAATCCCGCGGAGAACGGCGCACCTCCTTCGACCCGGCGGATTTCCCCGTGCCGCACGGCCGCGAAGAAGAATGGCGCTACACCCCACTGGACCGCTTGCAGGGGCTCCTCAATGCCCCTGACTTCGATGCCGCCGGACTGACGCTGACCAGCCGCACCGACCAAAACGTGCACGTCAGCACCGTCACCAGAGATGAAGCCCGCGCGCTCGCCTCTGCTGGACGTCCCGGCGATCGTGGCGCGGTGCTGGCTGATGCCTCTGCAGCACAGGTCACCGTGGTGCGCATCACCGCTGACGCCCACCTGACTGAACCGATCGTTATTGACCAGGTCGGTCTCGGACAGGACGCTCCCGTTGCCGCCCATCTCGTGGTGCTGGCAGAGCGGCACAGCCAGGCAGCCGTGGTGTTGCGCTTCAGTGGAGCTGCGACCCTCGCGGATCGCGTCGAGATCGTCGCCGAGGACGGTGCCCATCTGACAGTGGTCACCGTCCACGAGTGGCAGGACGACGCCATCCACCTCAGCGAGCATGACGTGTACGTCGGGCGGGATGCTGACGTGCGACACATCACTGCCACCCTTGGCGGTCACCTCGTTCGGCAAAGCACCAACACCCGATATGCCGCGCCAGGAGGGTCCTTCGAAGGTCTCGGCGTGTACTTCGCTGACGCAGGTCAACACCTCGAACACCGACTGTTCGTAGACCATGACACCCCGAACTGCCGCAGCAATGTCGTCTATAAGGGAGCGCTGCAAGGCGCATCCGCACACACCGTCTGGGTCGGTGACGTCCTCATCCGCGCCACCGCCCATGGCACCGACACCTACGAGCTGAACCGCAACCTCGTCCTGACCGACGGTGCCCGCGCCGACTCCGTCCCCAACCTGGAAATCGAAACCGGTGACATCGTCGGAGCCGGTCACGCCAGCGCCACTGGGCGCTTCGACGACGAACAACTGTTCTATCTGATGGCTCGCGGGATCCCTCAGGACGAGGCTCGTCGTCTCGTCGTACGCGCTTTCTTCGCCGACATTGTCAACAAAATCGGCATCCAGGAGATCAGCGAACACCTGATGGCTGTCGTCGACGACGAACTTGCCGCCTCCATGGGGCCAGTCCCGGCACCGCAGGAGAGTGACCAGTGACCTTCCAGCGGGTCTGTGCCCTGTCTGAACTCCCCACAGTCGGTGCCATCAGGGTTGTCCTTGATGACATGGACGCCCCCCTGGCAGTGGTCCGGGACGATGAGGGCACCGTCCACGCCATTGAAGACGAATGCAGCCACGGCAGCGTCGCCCTCTCTGAAGGAGAAGTCGACGGCAACTGCATCGAATGTTGGCTTCACGGAGCCCGGTTCGACCTGCGCACCGGCGCCCCACTGACCCCACCGGCCACTGCGGCGATCCTGGTCTACCCCGTCCACATCGACGGTGACGACGTCCTCGTCGACATCCCCGCCACCCCCCACGCCTAAGCGTCGCCACCGCGCACGCCCCACGTTCCGAGGAGAAACACCATGGCCACCCTGGAGATCCGCGACCTGCACGTCAGCGTGGACACCGAATCCGGCGCGAAAGAAATCCTGCGCGGGGTCGACCTGACCATTCGTTCCGGTGAAACTCACGCCATCATGGGACCCAACGGCTCTGGAAAATCCACCCTGGCCTACTCGATCGCCGGCCACCCCAAATACACCATCACCAGCGGCACCGTCACCCTGGACGGTGACGACGTCCTCGCGATGAGCGTCGACGAACGCGCCCGCGCCGGTCTCTTCTTGGCGATGCAATACCCCGTGGAAGTCCCCGGGGTATCAGTGTCGAACTTCCTGCGCACCGCCAAAACCGCCGTCGATGGCCAAGCACCCAAACTGCGCACCTGGGTCAAAGAAGTACGGTCCGCCATGGACGCCTTGAAAATGGACCCCGCCTTCGCCGAACGCGACGTTAACGCTGGCTTCTCCGGCGGCGAAAAGAAACGCCACGAAGTCCTCCAGCTCGAACTGCTCGCACCGAAGATGGCGATCCTCGACGAAACCGACTCCGGCCTTGACGTCGACGCACTGCGCGTCGTCTCCGAAGGAGTAGTTCGCGCTAAAGAAGCCAATGATCTAGGCATCCTGCTCATCACCCACTACACCCGCATCCTGCGCTACATCAAACCTGACTTCGTCCACGTCTTCGCAGCCGGCCGCATCGTCGAAGAAGGCGGCCCCGAACTGGCCGAACACCTCGAAGAACACGGCTACGACCGGTACGTCGCCCTGCAGAACGCGGCCAAAGCCTGATGTCCGGCGGGCCGTTCACCGACGCCGAGCTGGCCCGGATCCGCGCCGACTTCCCCATCCTGTCGCGGCGCCTGCGAGGTGACCGTCCCCTGGTGTATCTCGACTCCGGGGCCACCTCGCACAAACCTCGCCAGGTCATGGACGCCGAACGAGCCTTCTACGAACAGCTAAACTCCGCCGTCCACCGCGGCGCACACCAACTCTCCGAAGAAGGCACTGAAGCCTACGAGCACGCCAGATCCAGGATCGGCGCGTTCATCGGCGCACCAAGCCAGGAAGTGGTCTTCACCAAAAGCGCCACCGAATCCCTGAACCTGGTGGCATACGCCCTGAGCAATGCCACCACACCCGGCGCTCTCGACGACGTGGACCCCACCGTCGCGGACCGACTACGCATCGGCCCCGGCGACAACATTTGCGTCACCGAAATGGAGCACCACGCCAATCTGGTCCCTTGGCAAGAACTAGCCCGCCGTACCGGCGCAACCCTGCGCTGGCTTCCACTAACCCCTGACGGGCGCCTCGACCTCACCCACCTGGACACCATCGTCGACGAACGCACTAAGGTCTTCGCGTTCACTCACGTCTCCAACGTGCTGGGTACCCTCAACCCGATCGCCACCCTGGTGGCTCGGGCCCGACAGGTCGGGGCACTCACGGTGCTTGATGCCTGCCAATCCGCCCCACACCGAGCCCTGGACGTCACCGACCTCGGCGTTGACTTCCTCGCGTTTTCCGGACACAAAATGCTCGGACCCCTCGGACTAGGCGTGCTCTGGGGACGCTATAACCTCCTGCGAGCGATGCCGCCGTATCTCACTGGCGGATCAATGATCGAAGTCGTCCGGATGGAAGGCTCCACCTACCTTCCCCCGCCGGAACGCTTCGAACCAGGAGTGCCCGCCGCTGCGCAAGCCATTGGCCTCGCTGCGGCCTGCGACTATCTCGACGCCCTCGGGATGGACCGCCTCGACGCACACATGCAGGCCCTCGCCGCCCAACTGCTCGACGCGCTCGCCGAGCGTTCGTGGTTGCGGGTTCTCGGACCGAGCCAAGGTCATCATCGCTCTGGGGCGGTCGCCTGGACCGTCGATGGTGTCCACCCCCATGACGTGGGGCAGGTGCTTGACGACGCGGGAGTGGAGGTGCGAGTAGGGCATCACTGTGCGGCACCGCTGCACCGGGCCTTGAGGGTGGTGGCTTCTACTCGGGCGAGTTTTGGGCCCTACACCACCCCAGCGGAAATCGATGCTCTGGTCTCTGCTCTCGACACGATCCCGACCATTTTCCGCCTGGAGACATGACATGGACCTCTACCAGGAACTTATCCTCGACCACAGCAAACATCCCCAGCATGCAGGGCTGCGGGAGCCTTACGGCGCTGAGGTGCATCACGTCAACACGACATGTGGCGATGAAATCACCTTGCGGGTGCACCTTGATGACGCCGCGAAAGGACCCGATGCGATCGTCACTGACATCAGTTATGACGCGCTGGGGTGCTCCATTTCGATGGCGTCCACGTCAATCCTTGCGCAGGAATGCATCGGACACTCCCTCGCCGAAACAATGCAGACGTACGCCGCGATGCGCGCGATGCTTACCTCCCGCGGTCAGGACGCTGGAGATGAAGAGGTCATCGGGGACGGAGTGGCATTGGCTGGGGTCGCCCAATATCCGGCGCGAGTCAAATGCGCACTGCTCGGATGGACCGCGTTGACTGATGCCCTGGCTCGTTCTGGGGCAGACCTGACCCTCTTGACCGATGATGTGACGAAGGAGACCCACTGATGAGCGAGTCTGTCCAGGACGAACAGCTGCCGGGCTCGGCGGCACCCACCGGAGCCGTCCCGATCCCGGCTAACGTGGCCGATGTCGAAGAGGCATTGCGAGATGTTGTCGACCCGGAATTGGGGATCAACGTCGTCGACCTGGGGCTGATTTATGGGGTGCACCTTGACGGTGGGACCCACGCGGTGATCGATATGACGTTGACGTCAGCGGCTTGCCCGTTGACCGATGTCATCGAAGACCAAACCGCACAGGCTCTGGAGGGGCTGGTGGCGAGCCATCGCATTAACTGGGTGTGGATGCCGCCATGGGGTCCAGACAAGATCACCCCGGACGGTCGGGAGCAGCTGCGCGCTCTCGGCTTCAACATCTGAGCTTGACGGCCGGTGTCGTCGAGGCCGTGGTGATGGCCCCGACGACACCGATGAGGGGAATGGCCCCAGCCTGCGCAGCGCAGGCCAGGAGAACGCACCCCGTTGAGCTACCCAGCCCAGGGCTGGTGTCTCGCCCGGGCAGCCCCAGTGGCAGAATGACGGCGCCGAGCTGACAGCTCGACCTTGTGACGCCAGCGAAGCCGGTGAGATCCCGGCGCTGTCCCGCAACGGTGATGCCCCCACAAGGCTAGAGGGGACGAGCCCGGTCGACTGCGTGACATGACAGGACACCCAGCCCCGGACGAGGGCGTCGGCGCTTCCCCACCCGATCGAGCACATCGCCGTGTGATCGGCGCTCGACGTCCCGGCTTGCGGCATCCTCACGGGAGATGAGGCCATGACGGGAACACCACTGCAGTACGCCGCGCACCACGACCATCCGCCCCAGCATCTCGACAACGCCCCGCCAGCTGGACTCGCACCCCAGCAGCGAAACTTAGGCGCTGACCTTCAGGCTGTCCTTCGCCTCGGAACGATGCTGGCCGCCGCCGGAACCGGATCCTACCGGGTCACCAGAGCCATGCATCAGGTCGCTAGTCTCCTTGATATTGACGCCCTCGATGCCGCGGTCACCATGACAACCATCACAGTGACCGCCCGCCGCGGCGGAGAGTTTCGAACCGTCGTCCGAGAAATCACCAGTCTCGGCGTCGACGCCGGACGGATCGCCGCGCTAGAACGTCTGACCCACCGGTTACCGTCCGGCGCGAACCCCGATGACATCCATGCCGCGTTGACGGCTATCACCAGCAGTCCACGGCGATGGAGTTTTTCCTCCCGCGCCGCTGCCGCCGGAGTGGGATGCGCAGCATTCGCCGTACTCAACGGTTTTGGACCCTGGGACGCGATGGCAGTGATCGTCGCTGCCGGGCTGGGGCAATACCTGCGTAGCCTGCTAGGTCACCACCGGGTCGCCCCGCTGGCCGTGGTGGCACTCTGCTCAGCGACATCATGCCTGCTCTACCTGCTATTGGTGACTGGAGCAGCTCCACTCGTCGGAATGAGTCACACCGCCCACGACGCGGGATACGTCGCTGCGGTGCTCTATCTCATTCCTGGATTTCCACTGTTCACCGCACTATTGGACATCGCGCATCTCGACGTCGTCGCTGGTTCCATCCGACTGGTGTATGCCATAGCGGTGATTGGCACCTCCACCGGCACCGTCTGGATGCTGTCCTCCCTCGCCGGTGCCGCGCCTCTGCCACCACGTCCCCGGGAGATGACCCCCTGGTTAGGGATCCTCATCTGGACTGTCGCGTCCTTCGTGGCCGTCGCAGCATTTGCGATGCTCTTTGACGCAGCCCTGCGGATGGTCTTACTGTCCGCGCTGATCGGAGCCGTAGCCAACCTGATCCGACTGGGTTGCCTGACCCTTCATGTCCCCGCACAAACTGCATGTTTTGTCGCAGGACTAGCCATCGGGTTACTCGCCGCGCTGATCTCGGTCCGCGCCCATATACCCCGCATCACCGTGTCTGTCCCCGCAGCGATCATCATGATCCCCGGGACCACCATGTACCGAGGGATGTACCACCTCAACGCAGGAACCATCGACAGCTTCCTCACCGAAGCGACCACCGCGACACTCTTGCTGATCGCCGTCGCCGCAGGACTGGCTGTAGCCCGGTTCCTCACCGACCACGACTGGGCCTACGCCTGAGCGGCCAACCCGACCAGTCACCACAACGACTCCCCGACACAACATCTGGTTTCACACATCGGCTCGCCGTACAGATATAGTGCTCGAGCTGGTCCGGATCCGAAAGGAGCCGGGGAAAGAGGGAATCTGGTGCGAATCCAGAACTGCCCCGCAGCGGTCATGGGGAACGACCACCGTCACACGCACTGGACACGCAGTCCGGGAAGCGACGGCCAGTAGATTCCGGCACCACCGGAGAGCCCCAGAGTCCGAAGACCTGCCAGCAACCACACGCGACGCGTGTGGTCACGTCGCGGCCCCCGAGGGAGGGGTCGGCAGACACACAGAACGGACCACGACCGTGCCAATCCGCCCGGCCGACGCCTCGTCATGCGTGCCTGACCACCTCTCCTCCCTCGGACACACCGCGTCCCGTCACAGCTCGCGAGGAGAGAGCCCATGACCGCCACCACACCACGGGTCCACCCCAACACCACCCCCGAAGCCTGCCCACCCGCACTCACCCACCCACCCCGCATGCGGGTACGCACCAGAGCCGGAACCCTCGAACCCGTCGACGTCACCAAAATCGTCACCGCCATCGAACGCTGGTGCACCGACCTCCCCGACGTCGACCCGATGCGCGTCGCCACCAGCACCATCAGCGGCCTCTACGACGGCGCCACCACCGACGAACTCGACCGCCTCGCCATCGCCAACGCCGCACAACTCACCGCCCTCGACCCCGGCTACTCCCGTCTCGCCGCCCGCCTCCTCGGCCACGTCATCGACGAAGAAGTGACCGGACAACACATCACCACCTTCTCCGAGTCCATCCGCATCGGACACCACCACGGACTCATCGGCGACGACACCGCCGCCTTCGTCGCCGCCCACGCCACCGCTCTCGACTCGGCCATTGACCCCGACGCCACCCTCCGCTTCGAATACGTCGGCATGCAAACGGTCTACGACCGCTACCTCCTACGACACCCTCACACCCGCCTCCCCCTCGAAACTCCCCAGTACTGGCTCATGCGTGTCGCCACCGGACTAGCGCACACCCTCGACGAAGCCATCGAGCTAGCCACCCTGATGACCGCCCTGGACTACCTCCCCAGCTCACCTACCCTCTTCAACTCCGGCACCGCCCACACCCAAATGTCCTCCTGCTACCTCGTCGACTCCCCCCGCGACGACCTCGAATCCATCTACGACCGCTACGCCCAAATCGCAAAACTCTCCAAATTCGCCGGTGGAATAGGCGTCTCCTGGAGCAGAATCCGCTCCCGCGGTGCCCTCATCCGCGGCACCAACGGCCGATCCAACGGCATCGTCCCCTGGCTACGCACCCTCGACGCCTCCGTCGCCGCCGTCAACCAAGGCGGACGCCGCAAAGGAGCCGCCTGCGTCTACCTCGAAACCTGGCACCCCGACATCGAAGAATTCCTCGAACTCCGCCACAACACCGGCGAAGACGCCCGACGCACCCACAACCTCAACATCGCCAACTGGGTCCCCGACGAATTCATGCGACGCGTCGAAACCGACGACATGTGGTCCCTCATCGACCCCACCGACGGCGCCGAACTCCCCGACCTCTGGGGCGAAGACTTCGACCGGGCCTACCGCGACCTCGAAGCCCAAGGACGATACGTCCGCCAAATCAAAGCCCGCGAACTCTACGGCACGATGATGCGCACCCTCGCCCAAACCGGCAACGGCTGGATCACCTTCAAAGACGCCGCCAACCGCACCTGCAACCAAACCCTCCAACCAGGCAACGTCGTCCACCTCTCCAACCTCTGCACCGAAATCATCGAAGTCAACAACGACACCGAAACCGCCGTCTGCAACCTCGGCTCCATCAACCTGGCCCACCACGTCGACCCCCTCTCCGGCACCATCGACTGGACCAAACTCCGCCAAACCGTTCGCACCGCCGTCACCTTCCTCGACCGCGTCATCGACCGCAATTTCTACCCCACACCCCAAGCCGCCGCCAGCAACCCACCCTGGCGACCCATCGGCCTAGGAGTCATGGGACTCCAAGACGTCTTCTTCCACCTCAAGCTGCCCTTCGACTCACCCCAAGCCCGCGAGATCTCCACCCGCCTCTTCGAAGAGATCTACCTCTCCGCACTCGAACGCTCCACCGAACTCGCCGCCACCCACGGACCCCACCCCGCCTACCCCCACACCCGCGCCGCCCACGGCATCCTCCAACCCGACCTGTGGAACACCACCCCCACCCAACACGACCGTTGGAACACCGTCCGCACCGCCATCGCCACCCACGGTCTACGCAACTCCCTCCTCATCGCCGTCGCCCCCACCGCCACCATCGCCGCCATCGCCGGCTGCTACGAATGCATCGAACCCCAAGTCTCCAACCTCTTCAAAAGAGAAACCCTCTCTGGAGAATTCCTCCAAATCAACACCTACCTCGTCCGCGAACTCAAACAACGAGGCCTCTGGACCGACGCCATCAGAGAAACCCTCAAACGCCACGAAGGATCCATCCAAGCCATCACCGAAATCCCCGAAGACATCCGACAGCTCTACCGCACCGCCTGGGAACTCGCCCAAAAAGACCTCATCGACCTCGCCGCCGCCCGCGGACCATACATCGACCAATCCCAATCACTGAACCTCTTCATGGCCGCCCCCACCATCGGCAAACTCTCCTCCATGTACCGATACGCCTGGAAAGCCGGCCTCAAAACCACCTACTACCTGCGCTCGCGACCCGCGACCCGCATTCAGCAAGCGACGGTACCGATCACCGAAGCTGTCGCTTGTTCCCTGGAAAACCCGACCGTCTGTGAGGCCTGCCAGTGACAACCCTTGACCGCGATATTGAGATCCGCACCGACAACGACGACCGGCTTGGCCATGGTGATCATCGGCCGCTCAGCACGGCCACTGATCACCATGCCACCAGCGCACTGCTCGACCCTGGTATGAACCTCACCCTGAGACCGATGCGTTATCCGCACTTCTATGACTCTTACCGGGATGCGATCAAGAACACCTGGACAGTTGAGGAAGTCGACCTCCATTCCGACCTGGCAGATCTGGCGCGCCTGAGTTCCGCAGAACGACATCTGGTGAATCGACTAGTCGCGTTCTTTGCCACTGGAGATACTATTGTCGCCAACAACCTCGTGCTGAATCTTTATCAACACGTGAACTGTCCTGAGGGGCGGTTATATCTGAGTCGACAATTGTTCGAAGAGGCTGTGCATGTCCAGTTTTATTTGACCCTGCTGGATACCTACGTCCCTGATGAGGATGAACGCTTAGAAGCGTTCGCTGCAGTCGAGAAGATTCCCTCGATCCGTCGTAAGGCTGAATTCTGTTTTCGGTGGATCGACTCAGTGTTTACCCTGGATGCCTTACGCACCAGGGAGGATCGCCGGGCATTTCTCCTCAACCTCGTCTGTTTCGCTGCCTGCATCGAAGGTCTCTTTTTTTACGGCGCGTTCGCCTATGTGTATTTCTTGCGATCTAAAGGACTACTCAACGGGTTGGCGTCCGGAACAAACTGGGTGTTCCGAGACGAGTCCTGCCATATGGCGTTTGCATTTGACGTGATCGATACGATCCGACTGGAAGAACCTGACCTTTTTGATGACGAATTCAATGCGCAAGTTCGGGAGATGATCTCCGAAGCTGTTGAATGTGAAGTGCAATTTGCCGAAGACTTGCTCAGCGGGGGAGTGGCGGGTTTATCGCTCCAAGACATGCGGCTCTACCTGGAGAGCGTTGCCGATCGTCGCCTCACCCAGTTAGGGCAACAGCCGAAATACGGAAGCCGTAATCCGCTAGCATTCATGGAACTTCAAGATGTGCAGGAGCTGTCGAACTTCTTTGAACGTCGGGTATCGGCGTACCAGGTTGGCGTGACTGGGTCAGTATCCTTCGATGAGGATTTCTAAACCACACACAACAACCTGACCGGTCAGCCTGTCTACCAGGCGGGGCGGGTGCTGCGAAACATGTCCGCCACACCCGCCCCGACGGCTGGTAAGGATTCACACCAGAAGAATCACTAAAACCTGCGCCGCAACAACCCGGAGAAACATCGTCAACGGGTACACACTGGCATAACCGATGGCGGGGCCGTCCGAGGTGGACAACGACTGGGCATAAGCCAACGCAGGCGGGTCGGTGCTTGCCCCGGCAAGAACGCCAATCATGACGAGGAAATTGACCCCGGTCAGAGTGGCTCCGATGGCACCGATAATCAACACTGGCACCACCGTAATCAAGAGTCCCCACAGCACCCACAGATAGCCGCCTTGCATCACCGTCGCGACAAATGTCGGTCCAGCGCTGAGGCCAACCCCTGCCAGGAACAAGGCCATTCCAAGCTCACGGAGCATCAAGTTGGCGCTGACCGTGCTGTAAGTGACCAGCCGGAGCTGTGGGCCGAAGCGACCCAAGAGCAAAGCTACGACAAGAGGGCCCCCTGCGAGGCCAAGTTTCACTGGCACCGGCACGCCGGGGATCGTCAACGGGATACTCCCGAGAAGCACCCCCAGCACTAAACCGCTAAACAGGACAAAGAGGTTGGGTGCGTCCAGACTTCTCGCGGAGTTGCCACAGAGTTTCTCTACCCGTGAGAGGTTTTCGGCCGTCCCTACCACAGTTAGTCGGTCACCGAGGACCAGTTGAAGGCGGGGAGACGCGACGAGGTCAGTGCCGCCGCGGTGCACCCTAGTGATGGTGACACCATGCACTGAGCGCAGGTTGAGTTTACTGACCGCAACGCCGTTGAGTTTGGGTGTGGACAAGACCATCTGGCGTGCTTCGTAGATGGCTGGACCTTCGAGCCACTGCTCTGCCGGGACATCGACCCGGTGTCCTAAAACAGCAGTGAGCAGATCACGATCAGCACGCTGCGCGATGACGAGGAGTTCATCACCGTCAGCAAAAGTGGTGCTGGGTTCCACAAGTTCGATGAGGTCGCTGCCAGCGCGCTTAACCCGAGAAATGACAAAGTGGGTCGGCAGCATCTTAGTAACTGCGGTGACTGATTTTCCAATGATTTCGGCGTTAGTCACTTTAATGGTGAATTTGCGCGCGTCGTTATCGCTTCCGCCAATGAGTTCGTTCAGTTCTCTTTCAGCGCTGCGGAGGTCCACGTTCAGGACGGCCCGAAGCACGATCATCGACAGAATGATCCCGACCACTGCCAGGGGATAAGCAACGGCATACCCTGAGGCAATCGTCGGGTCGCCTCGACCGGTCATGTCACGGTAGGTTTCTTGCGCAGCTCCCAGGCCGGGGGTGTTGGTGACGGCTCCGGACATAATTCCGACCAGAGTGGGGCCACTGATATCTGTGGCGTAATACACAGCAACAGTGACAGCAACGCCAAGTGCCACCATTCCGGTGGCCAGGAGGTTCAGGATCAGGCCACCCTTGCGTAGCGCGGACAGAAAACTGGGTCCGACTTGCAGTCCGATCGAAAAGACGAACAGTGCTAAGCCTAGTTCGCGCACGAAATACAAGGTGTGCCCGTCGATGACTAGTCCGCAGTGCGCTAGGAAGATCCCGACAAATAAGATCCAAGCGCTACCGAACGTCAGTCCAGCGATTTTCCAGCTGCTGAGTGCTAATCCGATAGTGATGACCAAGGCGAGGACAAATATGGCATGCGCCGTACCTTGTCCGGTGATCAGATCTGTCAACCAAGTCACGCCGTACCACCTGGGGTCGGTACAGTCGCGGGGCATGATGAAGCCAATGCGTTATCTCCTCACGGGTATCCACGCCCGATATAGCAGGGTTACAAGAGCACAGTTCCTGACTTGGTTTCACAGTGGCGGGACCGTTCTGGATTTTCACCAGATTCCTGGAGGCTCTTGCCGCCGGTCATTATGTCACAGTTGTTACGACGCACTGAATAGTTGTTATCGTCGGGCATCACCAATATCTGGTGGTCACCGATGTGATCCATCCCTGCCTGGGAGGCGCCCGCATGTCTCTTCCGCACGTCCTGACGCTGCTACCTGAAGCGGCGCGCGCTGTCACGGCTGTCGTGGAGTCTGTCACCGATCATGACTGGTATGCGCCGTCGCCTTGTCAGGGCTGGCGGGTCGGCGATGTCCTGAACCATCTCGTCGCTGAGCATCTGTGGGCACCCCACCTGCTCCGAGGGGAGACCCTGGAGCAGGTGGGGCAGCAGTACGACGGTGATGTTCTTGGTACGGACCTGCCTGGTGCGTGGAAGCGGGCGATGACGTTCTCGTTGATGGCGTGGGCGCAGGCAGATCCGGACGGGCAAGTCCATACTCGTGGGGGATTGCTGCCAGTACGCGACTACGCCCACCAGATGCTGCTTGACTTAACTGTGCACGGCTGGGATTTAGCTGCCGGTGCTGGTGTGAACTATGAGCCAGTCGCTGACGCGGTCGAGGCGGGGATCGCCTACGAGCGACCGCGTGTCGCTGCTGGCCAGACGAGCTCACTATTCGCGCCACCCGTGCCCTACGCCGGCGATCACCGCCTCGGCATGTTGCTTTCTCTCACGGGTCGTCGCCCGTTCCGACGTGGCTGACCACAACCGGCCAGGCGACTCGGCCACGTCGATCCAACATGTTGTCTGGGACTGGAATGGCACGCTCTTCGCTGATGTCGAAATCTCATGGTTGACCATCAATGTCGTGCTTACTGAATTCGGGCTGCCAGTGATTCCTGATTTGCCCACCTACCGCCGTACCTTCACTTTTCCGATCCGCACGTATTACGAACGGATCGGGCTGGGAGAGGAGACGGGTTTATTTGAGGTAGCGGCACATCGATTCATCGAGGAATATCATTCTCGGGTGGCGGGAGTGCCGCTTCGTGCAGGCGCTATCGAAGCGCTCATGGAGATACGCCGACGAGGTTTGTCTCAGACAATCCTGTCAGCCAGCAGGCAGGATTTGCTCGTCGCTCAAGTCGCCCCTTTTGCTGTAGCGCAATATTGCACCGCTATTTTGGGGATCAGTGATATTTACGCACACAGTAAAGAAGACGTGGCTCGCCGCTGGATGACGACGCTTTCCAAGCAGGGTCTTGCCCCTCAACAGGTGCTTTTCGTCGGTGATACCGCTCATGACGTCGACGTAGCAACCACAGTCGGGGCCAGGGTAGCTGTGGTCGCTGAGGGGCACCTGCACGCCGAGGTTGCCGACAAGCTTGGCGTCCCCGTACTGACTGACCTTCGCGAGATCTCCGGCGTATTGGACGGTGATATGGACTCAGGTCACGCTGGTTAGTGATGATCTGGCATGAGCGGTTTCACCAGCAGAATCTGGGAAGTTTTGGCGACATGTCCGATATCAGGTGACATCCACTATGGGCCTCTGACCTGCAATTTTCTGTGTTGTATCTGAGGTGATGACCGTTCGTCTCAGTGACCGTGGTCGATGGTTTACACCACCGGTAGGGTGCGAGCACCGGTGGACGCCCAAGCATCTGACGACGCTGTCGGGGAGGCGGACCCACCCTGACCACGGAGCGCCTCATGTTTCGACACCGTGCCTGTCGTCACTCGTCTGTTCTCACTGTCCTCTTTGTCGGGGTATTACCAGCTGGGTCAGTTCTTGCCCAGCCGGTTGATCCTGGGATACGCCCGCCACAACGGGTGACCAACACCAATGTGACCCGTGGCGAGGAGGCTACTTACCGGTTGGTTCCGCTCACCGAACCCACGCTGCCATCCCGGAGTGACTCTTTCGGACGTTTTGTCGCAGACAATGGCACGTTGATGGCTGATAGTCGTGGTCCTTATTCTGGCGACGACACAGTGACGCCACCCCTTCCGGATGACAGTAAGGTCTATCTTGCCAATCAGTCTACCGGGGTCACGATGCTTCCCATCATGTCTATCGATTGCAACCCTGAGGTTGCATTCTTCTCCTGGAAAGCATTGGGGATTTTGCGCGATGGGTCGATACGTGCTTCCACAGTGTGTCGGGATGGTGGAAGTGCTCTTTTTTCGAGTAACACAGTCATGAGATGGGGTACGCCAAAAGAAATGCCCAGGAATGTCCCCCTGGCTTCATCCCTGGAGACGTCATTTGCAACCTTAGATATTAACAACGACGGTCAGATTATGAATTCTGCTTACGAAGAGCCTCATTTTAAAACAATAGTGGTGAAGGATGGTCATCATCAGCAAGAGATTCATGCAGTCAATTCTGACCAAGAAGTATATGGGATTGATATTGGCGATGATGGCACAGTAGTGGGTAATTTTATCCGGCAGGAACCAGCAAGGTTTCATCGATTCCCTGAGCCGGGCATGACCCAACTTCCTTTCGTGGCAGAAAAAGGGAGTGCTATTGCAACCCCCCTCTCCCTACCGCCAGGAACGGCCACCTCAAATGACATTGAATCTCCAAATATTCTACAGGTTTCTCCGGATGGAAGATGGATCATTGGCTCCTACGGTCCGCGCACTGTCGCCTGGGACTCCCAACGACACCCGGTGATTCTCAGTGACGATGCCCACATTGTCCCGGTTAAGATTCTCAGTGCACACCAAGCGCTCGTTACGTCCGCGTGGGGTCCAGCCATACTTGACCGAAATATTGCGCATCCGCTATCAGTCAAAGATTTGCCGCAAGGGTCACAGCTTGTCAGTGTCTCCCATGTCAATAGTTCTTTGCAGATAGCAGCCACAATCCGCACTGGGGAAGGCCGACGTCGAGCCGTCTTGTTGGCGCCATCTCACTAAGAAATCATGTCCCAGTGTCACGGAAGTTCTGTCGATCTAGGAGGTTGCCATGTCATATTCTCGGTCACGCTGGCCTCTGTCGGTGATGGTTGTCATGCTGATCAGCGTTCTCCCTATGGGGGCTACCCACGCCCAGCCGGATGAAGCGACACCAGCAGAGCGTGGCGCACACCAGCAGGTAGCGCGCGGACAGGATGTCTCATACGAGATCGTCCAGCTAGCTCCTGCATATAGAAATGGACAAATTTTACATCAGTCGACTATTGGAAGTGGTATCACAGAATATAGTCGCCTACTTGTCGGAATTATAGAGAAAAAAGAAGATGCTGAGTTCCCAGAGTATGATAAGTCTGCAATCAACCTGATTGATCAGGGCAGTGGAGCTGTGGCATTCCCGTGGATCTCCGAGGACTGCTATCCATATTTTTGGGCTACACGATGGCGGCCCATCTCCGCTGGTCGAGATGGGTCTGTGCTAGGGGTCGTGAACTGTATTCATAAAACAGATTCCAGTAAAAATAAGAACATGGTGGTGCACTGGGAATCGGAGAAAGTGCTGCCTCGAACGATCCTGTCAGCATCACCTCAAGAGGTTCAATATTCACTTTTTCATGGCACTGAAGATGGCCACCTTCTTCATGTAGATCTTGACACGAAGAAGCATGTCTACTCCACCTATGTCACCTCACTGGACGGCGCCTCCCGTAGGATCAGTCCCTCAGATCCCAGCAGTGAAGTTTATGGCACAGATTTAGCAGAACAAGGCACTGTGGCCGGTGTGATTCTTCCGCATGCAGATGCTGGCCAACTGGCGACCACTGATATCCTCCAAAAACCTTTTGTTGCCTCTGGAGGAAGTTCATTACCAGAAATGTTACCTCTTCCTGCAGGAGTGACCGCTCCTTCAGCTCGTAAAACCCCGGCGACGATCAAGGTGTCTCCGGACGGTCGACGGATCATTGGGGCTATCGGCACACACACCATTGCCTGGGATGCACAGCGCAGGCCGACCATCCTCAGTAGTACTAGTGCTATCACCCCAGTGAAACTCCTTAATGGCAACAAGGCACTGGTCAACTCGATCTGGGGGCCTGGAATACTGCGGGGTGGTGAGATTCGTCCCCTTGTAGTGGCGGATATGCCGCCGGGGGCGAAACTTCAGACTGTCGCTGGGATCAATACCTCACAAGAGATCGCCGCGACCCTGCTCTTACCTAGCGGCTTGACTCAGGCAGTGTTATTGTCTCCCTCAAGCTGACCTAGTCAACTGGGCAGTAGTGCGGCGTCCGGCTTGATCCCCCCACCAACGCCCTCCGCGGATTCCTGGACATGCTTGCCACCCTTCTCACCACCTACCAGCCCACCCACCTCGTCACCTGCTGGGACAACGACTGGAGACCCGCCTTCCGCGTCGCCGCCGTCCCCAGCTACAAAAGCCACCGACTCGCCCCCGGCAGCGACACCGATGAAGACACCCCCGCTGCTCTGGCAGTCCAGGTCCCTCTCATTGCTGCAGCTCTCGACGCAGTAGGGATCTGCCGTATCGGAAGTTCGGGGTACGAAGCAGACGACGTCATCGGCACCCTCGTCGCCACTACCGTCCACCGCTGCCCTGGCACCTCCATCGACGTCGTCACAGGCGACCGCGACCTGTTTCAGCTCGTCGATGACCAGGTGCCCGTCCGGGTGATATACACCGCCCGCGGGGGAATCCGTGATCCTGACCACGTAGACCAGGCCTACCTGCTTGACCAGTACGACGTCCCTGACGGCGCCCGATACGCTGACCTCGCCGTCCTGCGCGGAGACCCCTCCGACGGGCTGCCCGGGGTGGTGGGGATCGGCGCTAAGAGCGCGGCGAGCCTGTTACGCACCTTCGGTGATCTCGACGGCGTGATCCAAGCCATCGATGATGTCGACATCCGCCTCAAAGGCGCCCGGCTCGCTCGACTCAGCAAAGCCCGCGACTATCTGGCCGTCGCCCCGACAGTGGTCGATGTGGTCCGTGACTGTCCAGTTCCTGACCCTGACGGCGACCCGCCGCACGGATCTCTCCCCCGCACGGTCGCCGATGCACGTCTGATCTCGCAGCTCGCAGTGCAATATCAACTCACCCGTCAGTTCACCCGCCTTCTCGACGCACTGCACATCACTTGACCAGTGCTGATCCACCTGGCCAGTGTTGATCCGCTCAACGGCAGCTAGGTGACGCCCGCAGCCAGCTCAGTCCAACCTGTCTGCCGCCACGACACCACGCATCACCGCGGTCACCGCGGACCGCGCCGTCACCGCCACTGTCGGTGACGCAACATCCACGATCTGCCCCAACAGATCCACCAGCTGCTTGCACCGGCGGACAAAGTCACCCGCCGCAAGATCACTGTCTCGCAGCACAGACTCCAAGGACCCGCCACTGGCCCAGCGATAGATCATCATCGCAATCCCTGCATCGGGGCGAGCCACCGGCGTCACCCCGTGGGCCACTGCCCGATCCTCCAGGTCCGACCACGCCCGATCCATCGCCGTGATTGCAGCTTCCACCGCTGCTGTCGGCAGCTGCGGGAACGGCTCGGAATCATCTCGCCTGGGCTCGTGCACCAACGCAGACACCGTCGCCGCGAGTTCAGCAGGGGTCAGCCTTGCCCAGCCCGGATGGCGTAAACACTGCGCGACGAGCACATCACGCTCACAGAAGATCCGACGTAACTGCTCTCCCGCTGCAGTCACCGCCATCCCATCAGCATCGAGATAACCCAACTCAGCGAGCACATCACAGTGCCGATCAAAAACCCGCGCCACCGAACTGGTGCGACCTTCCACCCGCCGCCGTAACGTTGCGGTCTCCTTCTGCAAAGACGTCCACCGCTCCCCCCATCGGGCGTGATGTTCACGGTCAGGACATCCATGACAAGGGTGTGCACGCATCCGACGTCGTAGCTCGGTGATCCGTTGCTCCACGTCCACGGCTGAGCCACCGCAACATTCCTCAGAATCCAGCCCCGCTGCCGCCGGCTCCGAAGCGGGCGCGTCGATCGGCACTGTGGCTCGCATCGTTGCTGCCAGATCACGTCGGTCCTTGACCACCCGGACATGGAATTGCTGTGGAATGCGCACTTTTCCCGCTATCGCTGCCACATCCTCCAGATCATTCGGAGCGATCCGCCGCACCCGAGCTTCCTCGGTCAGCACCGAAAGCACCGGTTGCGAGCCGGAGGTCGCCGGAGTCAGCACCACAGCCCGACCCACCTGTCGACCGTGGGATCGCGTGGGCAGCAACAGCACCTCCCCAGGAGTGCGTTTGCCCAGCCACGCGGCCACCCGCGCCCGACGACCCGATGCCCGCACTCGCGCCGCTTCCTTTTCGGCCTGAGACAGGTCCCGGCGCAACGCTGCATATTCAGCAAAGTCCCCCAGATGGCAAGTCATCGACTCCGCATATCCCGCTAATGCCTCCTCATGCCGACGAATGGTCTGCATGATTCCCACCACAGAACGATCCGCCTGGAACTGGGCAAAACTGGTCTCCAATACAGCGCGGGCGCGCTCTCGCCCAAATGTCGCCACTAAATTTGCCGCCATGTTGGGATTGGGACGGAAGCTGCTGCGCAGCGGATACGTGCGGGTCGACGCTAGCCCTCCCACAGACACTGGATCGACCTGCGGGTTCCAGAGGACGACGGCATGCCCCTCGACGTCCACTCCTCGACGGCCAGCCCTGCCAGTGAGCTGCGTATATTCAGCAGGAGTGATGTCCGCGTGACCTTCACCGTTGAATTTGACCAACTTTTCCAGTACGACGGTTCGAGCGGGCATATTAATCCCCAACGCCAAGGTTTCGGTCGCAAAAATCATTTTGATCCGACCTTGCGTGAAGAGCTCTTCTACCAACTCTCGAAATGTCGGCAGCATCCCGGCGTGGTGAGCGGCAAATCCTCGAGTCAGCCCCTCCAAAAAATCGGCAAAACCCAACACTCCCAAATCGGCTGCGGATAACGAGGACACCCGCTCATGGACCAAATCGGAGATAGCGCGGGCCTCCTTCTCATCGATTAAGGTCGTGCCCCACGCCAACAGCTGCTGCACCGCGGCGTCACAACCTGCCCGGCTAAAAATAAACGTGATCGCTGGTAATAAGCCGTCTCGTTCTAGGCGGGTTACGACCTCCGCACGAGACACCCGCCGCTCCATCGGACGTTCCCGACCTGCGGTTTCCGCCGTACGCCGTCCGCGTGCCTCCCCTCGTCGACGCGGCAATCGGTCCCGGCTACCTCGACGACGACGCTCAATGCTCTCCAACAATTCCGGATTGATCCGCGATGATACGGACATCGCTCGATGCCCCGGAGCTAAGGAATCCTCCCCCTCAACGAACAAGTCACAGATCTCTCGCCCCACCATCATGTGCTGCCACAAGGGCACTGGCCGAAACTCCTCGACCACCACTTCGGTGTCTCCACGGACCTGCCCCAACCAGGCACCGAACTCCTCGGCATTGCTCACTGTTGCTGACAAGGACACCACTTGCACCTGCTGGGGCAGATGGATGATGACTTCCTCCCACACCGCTCCGCGGAATCGATCGGCCAGATAATGAACTTCATCCATCACCACAAACCCCAAGTCATCCAGGGTTGGGCTTTCGTCGTACATCATGTTGCGCAGCACCTCGGTGGTCATCACCACCACCGGCGCGGAACCGTTGATCACGCTGTCGCCGGTTAACAGGCCCACCTGAGCGTTGCCATGCCGGCGGCATAAATCGTGATATTTCTGATTAGACAAGGCCTTGATCGGAGTCGTGTAGAAAGCTCGACGTCCCGTTGATAACCCCAGATGGACAGCGAACTCCCCCACCACCGTTTTGCCCGACCCGGTAGGCGCAGCCACCAAGACACCCCGACCGTCTTCCACCGCCTGACACGCCCGCTCCTGGAACTCATCCAGCTGAAAATCCAGTCCCGCAGCAAACTCAGTCACCTGAGGATGACGTGAGCGGCGCCGTGACCGGGCATAACGTTCTGCAGGGCTAGACATGCGCCCAGGTTACGGCAGGCACAGCTCCTCCCCCACACGCCGACCGACGGACAGGCCAGATTACCGCTCCTGCCGCAACACCCCAGACATCACAACGAGCTTGCTTGATCGTCCGGAACGTCACGAGTCCACGACGGACGACGTCGATCACGTCTACGATCCAACAGCCAGGCCACCCCGTAAGCCCCGTAAAACAGGGCGCACATCGGCAACGCCAGGATGAACATCGTCCAGGGGTCCGGAGTTGGCGTCATCATCGCGGCAAAAACAAAGTTGCCGATCACGGCCCACCGCCACCCAGACAGCATCACTCGAGCCGGTAAAATCCCAATCACATTCAAAGCGACCAAAAAAACTGGCATTAGGAATGCAAAACCAAACGCCAGAATATACCTCGTCAAGAAGGTGAAATACTCTGGTGCGCCAATGATGTTGTCACCCGCAGCTGGAGTAAACGACACCAAGACATCCACGGCCATCGGCAACGTCCACAACGCCAGTGCACAACCACCCAGAAACAACGGCACCGCGACACCGATGAACGCCATCGCGGTGCGTTTTTCCCGACGGGTTAATCCAGGAACGATGAAGGCCCATATCTGCCACACCCACACCGGGGCAGTCAAGATGATGGCCAGTGACAACGCCATCTGCAGATGCACCGCAAACGGGTCGGTCAATCCCGCATAGTTAACATGACCACCACGGTCCTTCAACGGCCGTACGAGCAGCGCGAACATCGGCTCGTAGAGCATCCAGCCCGGAATCACGCCCACGGCGATAGCGACAGCTGCGACTACCACTCGGTTGCGCAATTCGATCAGATGCTCAATCAGGGACATCCGTCCCTCAGGGTCGCGTCGAGCCTGCCGGGGTCGGCGTAAGAAAGCCACCGGTGATCAGGATCAGAGGGTGGGGTCGGTGCGGGGCTTCGACTCTGCCCCGGCAGCCTTCGCCGCTCGCTGCGCTCGCATCTCCGCCTCGATCCTGGCCCGCTCCTCCTCAGCATCCAAGGAAGCCGCAACCTCAGCACGAAGTCGCGCGGTGCGCTGCTCCGGGGTCTCCGGCGCCGCGGGGGCCGAAGACCCCGTGTCCTTCGCTGGCTGACCTGCGGCGGACGTCGCAGTCGCCCCGGCAGCAGGTGTGGTAGCCGCTGACGGTGGCACCGTCGCACCCGACACGGTGTCCTGGCTAGCCGCACTCGGGGCGTCGTCGCGTCGCATCTCGTCAACCTCAGCCTTGAGGATTCGCAACGAGCGGCCCAAACTGCGCGCCATGTCCGGCAGCTTGTTCCAGCCGAACACGATCACGATCACCAGGGCAACAATGATGATGTGCCACGGTTCGAGAGCGTTGCGCCACATCGATACTGGTCCTTTCGACCGGAATGTTGTCAGAATCTCACGTGCCTCGACGGAACTGTCGGCTCAGTGTATGTCGATCTGCTCCCGGTAACCCGCGAGGGCTTCCTCAGCCCCAGCGAGCACCTGATCAGCGACCCACTGCGGCGCCGTGACCTGCGCCTGACCGCCTAACTGCCACACCAACCGACGTAACCACCCCATATCGGAGGTCGGCACCAGCAACGTCGAACCCTGATCGTGGACCACATGCCCCACATGGGGACACCATTCCGCCACCCACGCCGCAGACGGTGACAACTCCATCGTCACCACCACGTCATTCGCACCTGCCTGGAACGCCCCACTACCCAAGTCCCGCCCCTGGGCCTGCACCGGCGGCGTCCCATCGACGTCGAGGATCTCCACCGACTCGACCCTGTCGACCCGAAACAACCGCACTGCCTCCGAGCGGTGACACCACCCCTCCAGATACCATCGGCCGTCAACACTGGTCAGACGCATCGGATCGACATCCCGCTCCGTGGACTCGTCCCTGGCCGCCACCAGATAGCGCACATGCACCCGGCGTCGACGGGCCAAGGCCTCACGGAGCCGGTCCATCGTGTCCTGTTGCTCTTCCGCACCGATCTGCACCCGGATCCGATGCCGCGCCGCGTCCACACTGGCCGCAGCATCCATCGATGCCGCCTCCTCCAACTTCGCCAGCGTGCGATCCAATGCATCCCGCTCAGCCAGGCCGGGGATCTGCGCCAACGTCCGCAGCGCCACGATCAACGCCAACGCTTCCTCCCGGCCCAGACGCAACGGGCGGGCAATAGTGTCGGCGTTTCCCAGGTAGATCCGTCCGTCGTGCCAATCCGCCTCGATGAGATCGTCAGGCATTCCTCCGGGCATCCCGCAGAGGAAGAGCAATTCCAGATCCGATTCCACCTGCTCCGGCGACACCTGCAACTGAGCAGCGGCATCCTCGATCGCGATGCCCGGACGGTTGAGCAGCCACGGCACCATCGTCAACAAACGTGCTAGCCGATCTGACGCTGATTCTTGCCGCGATCGAGCTGAGGTGCTTCGTCCTGCTGGTCCTTCTCCGATGGTCATGGCTGTGCCTCCGGTGACGGCTGTGGGCCCGCAGGTGACGCTGATCGGTGCGCTGCCACCACCGCCGACAGTCGACGTACTGTCGCTTCCACCAACTCAGGTGGGTCAACGACTCGCACCACTGGCCCATATGACGCCGCTTCGTCAGCAAGCTGATTCACCGAGGGGCCCGACACTCGCAACACATCCCACCCGTCAGGCGCAGCCTCGCAGCTCGCGCCAGAGACTGCCCGCCGACGCCATGCATGACCTGCTCCTGGACGCACCCACGCTGTGGCCACTACCCGAGCGTCCTGATCATGCCGGCGAATCATGGACGGCGCATCATGATCGGCAGGGATGACATAACTCCCCGGCTTGCCATCCCGGCGTACAGCCCCGACAACCCGACTCAGCCGAAACACCCGCGGCGCCTGCCGGTCCACGTCAAAACCAGCGACATACCAATGACCGAACCTACTGGTCAACGACCACGGCTGGATGCGGCGGACCTGCGGCTCGCCCGCGCCCCGAGTGCGATACGCAAACCGGATCGGGCAACAGTCCACCACCGCTGCCGTCACCGCCTCGAATGCTGGCTCCACGGTGCGCACCTGAGTCTCCACCCCCGACAGGACGGACTCATCCACCTCGACACCGTCCGCGGCGAGTTTTCGCAGTGCCGCCGCAGCCGCACCACCCAAAGAGGCCTCCGACCAGGCCCGGCTCGCCAACGACAACACTGCCCATTCGTCCGGCGCTAGATGCAATTCGGGCAACGCATACTGACCACGGTCAATGCGGTACGCCGGTTCGTCATCGAAGAACTGATCGAGCTGCACCGTCACCAACGGCACTCCCAACTCGCGCAGTTCCTCCTTGTCTCGCTCGAACATCCGCTCGAACGACTCTTCCGAAGGCGTCTGCGCATACGCCGCCACAGCAGCCCGGATCTGCCCCCGCGTCAACGGCCGACGCGTCGACAATAAGCAGATGACCAGGTTTAACAGGCGTTCGGTCTTCGCCGCGACCTGAGGTGAAGTCCTCATGATCGCGGCGCCCCACACACCGCAGCGTCCACGCACCGCCCCCAGTTCGACCAGCCCCCCACCGACACCGTCAGTGCACGTCGACCAGATCCACCACGAAGATCAAGGTCTCCCCCGGTTGGATCACCGCACCCGCGCCACGATCGCCGTATGCCAAGTGCGGCGGGATGATGAGCTTGCGGCGTCCGCCTACCCGCATCCCGGCGATTCCCTGGTCCCAGCCCCGGATGACCATGCCCGTCCCCAGCGGGAAGGACAACGTCTGCCCACGATTCCACGACGCGTCAAACTCCTCCCCGGTGCTCCAGGCCACCCCCACGTAGTGGGCCTCAACCTCGTGGCCCGTTTCGGCGACCGCACCCTCACCGACCACCAGGTCCTCAATGACCAGCTCCGCCGGCGGGGTGTCCCCCGGGAAGTCGATCTCGGGCTTCACACGGTTGAACTCGGTCATGTCGCGCAACATCCTTCGTCAATTCAACGGTCAACACCCAGAGCCTACCCAGCACCTCAGCCTGGCGACGACACCGCCAGAACCGCAGCTGCCCGCTGGGCGCTCACAGAACGACGGGGCTGGCTCCTCCCACCGAAGAAAGCCAGCCCCGACCTAGCGTAAGGATCAGTTTTTCCCTGCGTCCAAGACATCCACCACGAAGATCAACACGTCGTCGCCCTTGATGGCGCCGTTGGCTCCGCCCTTCGCGCCATACCCGTCAGCAGGCTGCACCACCAGCAGCAGCCGTGACCCCACGGTCTGACCGACAATGCCTTCGTCCCACGCCTTGATCAGCTGACCGGCACCGATCGGGAATTCCGCATAGCCCGGACCAGCCTTACCTGAGTAGTCGAACGGCTTGCCCGGCTCCCGCCAGGTCACCCCGGTGTAGCGGATCCGGATGTGCTGACCCTTCTCAATTTTCTTGCCCTTACCCGCGATCAGCGGCTGGGTCACCGTCTCCTTGATCGGTGTCGGCGAAGGCACCGAAATCTTGGCAGGCTGTTTCATGTCGTCTGGCACCTCGGCCGTCGGCAACCCAGCCTTCGGCGGCACCGGCGTACCTTCGGCTTTCTCTAGGTACGGACGGCTCCCCACCACGTCAATCACAAAGACCACCGTGTCATCCAACGTCAACCCCTTGGGGAGCTGCTGCTCGCTCAAGGTATCTTTCGCCGGGACCGCGACCATCACCTGGCAGCCGATTTTTTTGCCCTTGACCGCGTCAGTGAAGAATGGCGGCGTGTCCGCATCCCCCACCCGCAACGTGGACGGGGTGTCTCCGTACGACGAGTTGATCACCGCGCCGTCCTTGCCGGAGAAGATGACATGTTTCGCCTCCAGCACCGCGTGGTCGCCGATCGCCTCGCCCGTGCCGTTCTTGATTTCCTTCGACACTGGCTTGGCGACCTTGAACGGCTTCTGCGCGATGTTCAACGTCGGTGGAGTCTTGTCGTCCTTCCCGGGAGTGAGGGACAGCGAGTCAACGTTGTCAGACACACCGGAGGACGATGACGCCGCGGGCAACGTGTCCGATGGGTTATCTGCGCACCCCGTGAGCAACACAGCAGGCAGGACGACGAGGCTGGCAAGGCGCAGCGACAGAGAACGCACGAGAGGCCGACTTTCTTCGCGGAGCGGATGTCGGTCCAGACTAACCCCGCCCAGGACCCCTCATAGTCCTCGGCACCATCACCACTCCAGCTGCAGCACGCCCATTTTCAGCCGCCAAGGGCTGTCACAGCCCGGGTAGATCAGATCACCGGACTCGCTCCATCAGCTGAATCAGCTCATCCACGCGCGAATCTGACGACGCAAATGGGTCCTGACAGACCACACTGCGTTCTGATCCGCCCTCCCACCGAAGATGCGTCCAGTCAGCCGTCACCTCACGTCGGAAATGGTGCGCTGCAGACAAAAATGCCCCTCGCAACGCAGCTCGAGTTGTCTGCGGCGGACGGCGTACGGCATCTGTGACCTGCTCCGCGGACGTCCACCGCTGCAACACCCCCGACGCTTCCAACTTCGCCGCGAGACCCCGTGCCGGGTTGATGTCGTGATAAAGCACATCAAGCTGTCGCAACCGGGCGTCTTCCCATGTCAGGTCATAGCGCTCCGCCTGCCGCGACAACAATGCCCATTTAGCGATCCAGTCGACATGGGCCGCGACCCGCAACGGCTCGTCTTGCTCCAAGGCAGACACAATGTCTCCCCATAAGGTCACCGCTTCGTGGTCCCAGGGTCGGGCCGGACCACACGCGGCCAGATGATCCGCCACCATCGCGTGGTAGATCCGTTGCACCTCTAGCGCCGTGACCGAACGGCCTTCCACCGTGCGGTACATCCCCCGCCCAGACAGATCTGTCGACACCGCCCGAATCGCCCCAGAGATCTGAGCAGGCATCAACGATGGCACCGACGCCCCCGCTTCCAACGCCCGCAGCACCAGATCCATCGCGGCGACCTTCACCATCGTGCTTGATTCAGCCATGGACGAATCACCCACGATGACATGCAACCGGCGGAATCGCGCCGCCTCCGCGTGTGGCTCGTCCCGAGTGTTGATCATCGGACGGCTTCGAGTGGTCGCACTCGACGCGCCCTCCCAGGTCAACTCCGCCCGCTGCGACACCGCAAAAAATGCCGACCCATCCCGACGCGGCACAATCCGACCCGCTCCACAGATGATCTGTCGAGTCACTAAGAACGGCACCAACACGTTCGTCAACACCGTCAGGTCTGTCGCGCGCGACACTAAATAATTCTCGTGACACCCAAAAGCGTTTCCCACCGAGTCGACGTTATTTTTCAACAAGAACACCTGACCAGATACGCCGTCCT
Source organism: Austwickia sp. TVS 96-490-7B (assembly GCF_019331795.1). Taxonomy (GTDB): domain Bacteria; phylum Actinomycetota; class Actinomycetes; order Actinomycetales; family Dermatophilaceae; genus Austwickia. The sequence goes on along the minus strand of NZ_JAHPZL010000005.1, from coordinate 23,722 downwards.
CAGACATCCGTCGCTGCGCTTGATCGACCAGATCCTGCATGACCGCGGTGCCCGCGCGTTCTTGCGCCAACAGATCAGGCAAGGAGTCACACTCCGCTGTCGCATACTCCGGATGATTCCCCACATCCAGATACAACCGCCCACCATTGGGCAGGAAGACATTGCTTGACCGGTTCTGAGCCACAACATCGGCAAACAAGTAGCGGGCCACCTCGTCCGGTGTCAGCGCCTTCCCGGACGCTAAGGCGCAGGTCACCCCGTATTCCGTCTCGATCCCCATGATCCGCCGGTCCATCCCGCCTCCTCCTGCCGACTCAGCCGAACCTCACCCATCCCGGCGGGTGTGATCCGGGTGCTGAGTTTGGGGATTCGTACTTCGAGGTCGCAGATCAGGCAGGTCCGCCTCCCCCAACCGTCGAAAGGTCCGTCGAGGCCGAGACCGATCCAATAAGGCGGCCTCCAAGCGCGCCGGTGGGACATCCTCCCGGCGTAATGCCGCTGCAGCCGCCGCCACGACCTCTGTTAACGGAGCACCTGACACCAGGTCACTGCGCAGCCGGGCCGCAACATGCTCCGCCGCTCCCCCAGCCACCGCACAACCCGGCTCGTCAGAGACCGACCCGTCATAGGACACCCGGTAGATCTCATCGGATGACGGCGACGAACCCACCTGAGCCACCAGGATCTCCACCTCGAATGGCTTCGAATCCTGAGTGAACGTCGCCCCCAGCGTCTGAGCATATGCTCCCGCCAATGCCCGCGCCGTCACATCAGCCCGGTCATAGGCATAACCTCGCATATCGGCGTACCGGATTCCCGCGACCCGCAAAGTCTCGAATTCGTGATACTTGCCCACCCCCGCGAAACCGATCCGGTCGTGGATTTCCGCGACTTTATGCAAACTCGGACTCGGATTCTCGGCGATGAAAAGCACTCCCTCCGCACAGCTGGCCACCACCACAGACCGCCCTCGCGCAATACCCTTCCGAGCAAACTCGGCCCGGTCCTTCGTTAACTGCTCCGGCGACACATAAAAACCCATATTCACCGCCACTCACCTCCACGACGAGAACCGCCAGGATCGCCACGTCGGTCATCGACCAACTCCGTCACCAATTCGGCGATCTCCTCATCACCGACCATCCGAGCCCCGGAGGCATCCGCCACCCCGCACGTCGGCCAAATCCGGCGCGCGAGGTCCGGTCCACCCGTACCCGTGTCGTCATCGGCCGCGTCATACAACGCTTCCACCGCGATCCGTAACGCCTCCCGCGCCCCCAGATCTGGGCGCCACAATTTTTTCAACGCCCCCCGCGCAAACAACGACCCAGATCCCACCCCGGCGTGATCATGCTCCTCATAACACCCACCCGCCACGTCGTAGGAGAAGATCCGCCCCTGATGCCCATCGAAACCGGCAAACAAGGGCACCACCGGCAACCCCTGCAACGCCAAGCTCAAATTGCCCCGAATCATCGTGCGTAACCGATTCGCCCGCCCCTCCAACGACAGCGGCGCACCTTCGATCTTCTCGTAATGCTCCAACTCCACCTGGAACAGGGCGACCAGCTCCGTAGCCATCCCCGCCACCCCGGCGATCCCCACCAGCGACGTCGCATCCGCGACGAAGACCTTGTCGATGGTCCGGTTGGCAATCAAATTTCCTGCCGTCGCCCGACGGTCACCGGCCATCACCACCCCATCGGCGTGCCGCACCGCCACGATCGTCGTACCGTGCGGCACCGACACCGAAAGACCCCCTGGACCAGCCGGGATCGACCCGCCACCCCAGGATGGCAACAACTCCGGCGCGCACTGCCCGACCAACTCCATGAACGACGATGTCGACGCCGACAAGACCCTGGGGTCGAATCCCGCGCTCCCCCACCCGGAGCCAGCACGCCTACCTGACCCACCAGCCCGATCAGCAGCTCCACCGGACGCTGCGCCCAGTTCCCACACTGTCACTGACCGCCCTTCTGCACGAACCCACGGACAAACTCCTCCGCGTTCGCCTCTAGCACCTCATCAATATCAGCCAACACCGCATCGATGTCCGCATCTAATGACGCTTTACGAGCCGCGATCTGCGCCGACGTACCCTCCGGACCACCTGGCCCCTCCGCCGTCAGCTGGCCCTGCGACGGGCGTATCTGCTCCTGCCCAGCCATCACATCGTCCTCCTCGTCGACACCGCGCCACGCACCACCGGCGCACCGGGGCTGCTCACCAGCCTAATCGTGGTACCAGCTGTCACAATCACCGAATCCTGATTGCTTGCTGCGTCATTCCAAAGACGGTGCACTCCAGGTCGGCAGGTCGATCAGCTGCGGGTCAGCTCGTCAAGCAGAGTGGCAACATCGGGGCAGCGATCGAGCAGGGCTTCGGTCTGCGCGCGGGTCCCCCGGCGAGGTTCAAGCATCGGGATGCGATGCAAGGCCTCCCGACCGGGCAGATCCACCACGATGCTGTCCCACGACGCGGCCATAATGTGCGGACCGTAACGACGGAGGCACTCCCCACGGAACCAGGCCCGAGTGTCAGTGGGCGGTGACGTCACCGCTGCTTGTACGTCGTCCGCGGTGGTGAGGCGTTCAAGATGACCGCGGCTTTCGAGGCGACGAGCGATGCCTTTGCCAGGGCGGATATCGGACCATTGAAGGTCGATAGCGGCCAGTTGAGGATCAGACCAACTCACACCGTCACGGTCACGGTACCCCTGGAGGAGCGCCCACTTGGCGACCCAATCGAGTTGGGCTGCAGCGCTCAGGGGGTCGCGTTCGAGGCGCGTGAGGAGATCCTCCCAATGGAGCAGAACCTCAGCCGTATCAGCGTCAATGTCCGTGCCGCCAGTGCGAGCTAGGTGACTGTGAACTAGGTGCAGATAGGTCCACTGCAGGTGAAGACCGGTGAGCGTGCGGCCGGTCATGGTGGTGAAACTCGTCTGCAGCGTGGGGTCGTGAGACAGAGCGTGATGAGCGGCCACCGGATCGGCAGGGGTGATGTCATCGGGGTCGAGTCCGTACGCCGGAAGCCCGCCAGCCTCAATCAGTCCCAGAACGAGGCTGGTGGTGCCGGTCTTGAGGAGACCAGCAACATCGGCAAAGGTGGCATCACCGTTGATGAGATGCAGTCGGCGGTAGCGCCCCGGGGTGGCGTGCGGTTCATCGCGAGTGTTGATCAGAGGCCGCCGAAACGTGGTTTCAAGTCCGACCCTGGTTTCGAAGAAATCGGCCCGTGCAGAGATTTGATAGCCCGGGGTTTCCGATCGCTGCCCGATACCGACCCGGCCCGCACCACAGATCAGGGGGCGAGCGACGAGGAAAGGCGTGAGATCGGTGACGATCCGGTCAAAAGGAGTAGCCCGGCTGACGAGATAGTTTTCGTGATAGCCGTATGAGGCACCTTTGCCGTCGGTGTTGTTCTTGTACAAAGTGACAGGTGGCGTGCGGCGGGAGCCGTCATCGATATGGTCGGCAGACGATTCGTCAAGATACCGGCATGCTTCCGCCATGATGAGCTCACCGGCACGATCCCAGATCAGCGCATCACGGGGGGTCGTCACTTCGGGTGCGCTGTATTCAGGGTGAGCGTGATCGACGTACAAGCGAGCGCCGTTGGTGAGGACGATGTTGGTGACGGTGGGGTCGTCGGCCCATTCGTGGGTGAGTTGGCTGGGGTGGGCGGTGGTGCGGTCGTGGTGCCATCCGCGGGCGTCGGCGAGGGGTGTTTCGTCGGTGTAGTCCCAGTGGTGGGTGAGGTGGTGGTGGCCGTGTGCGAGGGCGTAGGCCTGGATGACTTGGCCGGATGTGGTGATGGGGTTGGCGTGGGGTTGTCCGGGGACGCTGATGCCGTATTCGGTCTCGGTGCCCATGATTCGCTGCACGCTCATGTCGGGCAGCCTACGCATGTGGGGGGCGTTTAGAGTGGCGGCCATGATTGGTGCGACGCCTGAACCTATCTTGACCCGGTGGTCTGCGGCGATGGGTGGTGAGGCTGGTCCTGCTTATGCGGAGCGTATTGCGGTGGCTGCTGAGCAGGCTCGGCGTGCGGGGCGTGATCCGGATGCTGAGGCGCGGTGGGTGCATGAGTTGGCGCCGGTGGGTCGGGTGTTGGATGCCGGGTGTGGGACGGGGCGGGTGGCGGCTGTTTTAGCTGGTTGGGGTCATCCGGTGGTGGGGGTGGATGCGGATCTGTCGATGTTGCGGGTGGCGGCGGAGGCGGTGCCTTCGGTGCCGTTTTGGCTCTCGGATCTGGCGTGTCTGGATATGCCGCAGGCGTTGGTTGGTGGGGGTTTTGATGTGGTGGTGTTGGCGGGGAATGTGGTGCCGTATCTGGCGGAGGGGACGTTGTCTGCGGTGATGTCTCAGGTGAGTGCGGTGACGAAGCGTGGTGGGTGGGTGGTGGCGGGTTTTGGGATTGATCCTTCGGATTTGCCTGAGGGGCTGCCGGTGACGTCGTGGGAGGAGTATCGGGCGGCGTGTGCTGCGGCTGGGTTGGTGGAGGAGCAGCGGTGTGGTGGGTGGTCTGGCGAGGAGTTCGCTGCGTCGTCGACGTACGTCGTGTCGGTGCATCGGCGTAGTGAGGAGTCGGTGGTGGAGCCGGGGTTGTGGTCTCGGTGGCGGAATTGGTCCGGGCAGCTCGGGTGGCACCGTCAGGGGTGATCCTGTGGGGTGGGGCCGAGCTGCCCGGGAGGGGTGTTGTTGTGCTGGTTAGTTGCCTGGGTCTCGTCCGTCGAGGACTGCTTGGATGAGGGCGGAGTAGCGGTCGATGAATTGTTCCTGGGCGGCGGTGTCGACGTCGCCGCGCAGGTTGAGGGTGCGTAGTCCGAGGGATAGTCCCACCAGGTGACAGCCGACGATGTCTGCGCGAAGGCGGGCTTCGTCGGTGTCGGGGAGGTGTGCTCGTACGTGGCTGAGGACCTGATCGGCGAAGAGTCGTCGTTCGACGTCGGGGTCCGGGGATTGCCAGGTGAGGAACACTCCTTGGGCCCAGGGGTCTTGCTCGCCGGTGCGGATGCGCGCGACGATCCGGTTGACGAGATAGACCCCGAGTTCCTCAAAGGGGACGTTTTCGGTCGAGGGTTGACCGACCTGGGGTGCGCAGGTGGCGTACAGGGCGGCTTTGGAGCCGAATAGCTTCATCACCAGGGCAGGTGAGACTCCGGCGTCGTCGGCAACTCCTCGGATGGTCACTCCGGTGTAGCCGAGTTCATGGAAAAGCCGACCGGCGCTGTCTCGGATCCGCTCGTGGGTGGTGGTGGGCATGGTGCCTCCTCTCGGTTCGACCGTACCGCGTGTCGGGCCGAACTGCTGGAACAGGGGTGATGGTTCGTCTGAGGTTGAGGTGGACGGGGCGTCAGATCCTGGTGATGTGTTGCGCGTCATGGCGGTGGGGTGGCGGCGCTGGTCGATATGCTGGCCGTATGTCTTTCCCGCCTCGCTGAAGGACCTTTCCGTGCGTGACGTGATCGTCTTCTCAGGTTCGGCGCATGAGCCGCTGGCGCAGCATATCTGTGAACATCTGGGTGTCCCGTTGTCAGGGGTGGACATCACCAGGTTCAGCAATGACTGTTTGCAAGCGCAGTTGTTGGAGAACTGTCGGCAACGGGATGTGTACATCGTGCAGCCGTTGGTGCCGCCTACGCAGGAGCATCTGGTGGAGTTGCTGCTGATGATCGATGCGGCGCGGGGGGCGTCAGCTGCTCAGATCACGGCGGTGATCCCCCATTACGCATATGCCCGTTCGGATAAGAAGGATGCTTCTCGGATCTCGTTGGGCGGGCGTCTGGTGGCGGACATGCTTGTGACGGCGGGGGTGAACCGGGTGTTGACCATGGCGTTGCATGCCCCTCAGGTCCATGGGTTCTTTTCGTGTCCGGTGGATCATCTGACTGCTATTGGGGTGTTGGCTGATCATTTTCGTGACCGTGACCTTGCGGGGCATGTCGTGGTCTCACCGGATCTGGGTAATGCGAAGCAGGCGACGTTGCTGGCCAGGCTGTTGGGTCTGCCGGTGGCGGCGGGGAGTAAGCGTCGTGTTGATGACGAGACAGTGGTCATTGACGCGATCGTGGGGGATGTGACTGGTCGGCGGGCGATCGTGTTGGATGACGAAATCGCTACGGGTGGTTCGATCATTGAGCTGATGGATCGGTTGGTCGAGGCTGGCTGTCCGCACGCTTCGGTGGCGTGTACTCACGGGTTGTTTGCTGGGGCGGCGGTGTCTCGGCTACGGGCCCATCCGCTGATCAGTGAGGTCGTGACCACTGATACGGTGCCCAGGCCGGAAGGTTTTCCGGAGTTGCAGGTGCGGTCGGTGTCTCGGTTGTTCGCTGAGGCCATCGCCCGGATCCACGTCGGGGAATCGGTCAGCAGCCTGTTCGACGGCGTCGATCCGGCGTACGCCTCACCTGCTCGTCAACTGCCGTTGTACGAAGCTGAGGAGTCCGCGCTGTGAGTGTGTCCGACGAGTCGGGTCGTGACCTGTCGGAGCGAGAGCCGGTGGTGCCCTGGGGGGCGCTGATCGTGGACGTGTTCGCGGTCACCGTGTTCGCGGTGACCGCTCGGCTTGCCCATGGTGAGTCGTTGAATCCGGGCGGGATGCTGCTCACAACCAGTCCTTTTGTCGCGGCGACCTGTTTGGGATGGGCGTATCTGCTCTGGCACGGTGGTCCCCGTCCCGGTGGGGTTCCTGGCGGGATCGTGGTGTGGCTGGTCACCGTGGGTGCCGGTATGGCGGTGCGACTCGCTGCGGGTCTTGACGTCAAGCTGATGTTTGTCCTTTTTGCAGCGGGCTTTATTGGCGTCACCGTGGTGGGTTGGCGGGCGTTGGGCGCTTACCTGGTGCACCGGTTCAGTCGGTGACTGCTGGTGTCCACCAGGCTCGAGTGGTTTCGGTGGGCCCGTCTACCTCGGTGTAGCCGGCGTCAACGACCTGGATTGGGGCGGTGGCTAGGTCACGCCATTGGGTCGCGGTGAGGTCGTCGCGGACCTCGACTCGCCACTGGTCGTCGTGCCAGGCCCGTAACGTCGCGGAGGCACCGGCGCGGACAAGATGTTCCCAGACCAGTTGAGCTGCATGGCCACATTGGGCGGCAGCTTTACCGGTGGTGAGTTCCGCCAGCGGAGTGAGGGCGATGACCACCACTGCCGGTGAGTGATCACGGTGTGCGATTGAATCGGTGTCAGTGGTGGCGGGAAAACTCGTCCCGGAAACCTGTAATGCGTCCAATAGCGGTGGCAGTGGTCGGGCTGGCATCGGCACACAAGCCCGCACTGACGCCCCTCGATGCTCGACGGTCACCCCGGGGACTTCTTGGACCCGGTCCCATCGTTGCCCACGAGCTCGGCGGACCAGTTTGCGGATTCGTCCGTCTCGCCACCGTCGTACCGCCGGCGCCCAGGCGCCGTCCTGCCGGGAACGTGCATCAGCTAGGAGGGTCACCACTGCTTGCGCTGCGGCTTCACACACGGCGACCTGGCAGGGCAGGGCTTGTTTGTCGTATCGCACGGCCAACTGCATGGCCCACGGTCCAGGTGTGTTCACGTCCGGGAGCATCGCAGCAGCGGATTCGTGCTCCTCACCTGCGAGTACGTCGGAGGGAGTGTCGGCGCCAGCAGGCGTCAACTCGGGGCTCACAGATAGTCTCCTGTCGTTGGCACCGACACCACCGGTCGTGCCGTTCTCGCGGCAGTGGGGACCGTCGTTGACGATGATCTCTCCGCGACATCCGCGACATCCGCGAGTGCGGGTGGTGGTGTGGGTTGGCCGGGTTGGTGTCCGTGGAGTGGGGTGAGGTGTGTGACTCGTTCGCCTTTGCGGCCGGACAGGCGCATCCATTCGTCGGGGTCGGCGGTGTTGGGTAGTGATCCGTTTTCGGTGAATTCTGCGGTGACTGCTTCGGTGAGGAGTCGGGAGGACAGTCCGCGGGGGCCGCCGGCGATGATGTGTTTGATGGCGGCGCGTTTGGCGCGGTCGACGATGTTGTGGATCATCGCGCCTGAGGCGAAATCTGCGTGGTGGAGGGTTTCGGTGCGTCCGGAGGCGTAGGTGACGTGGAGGAAGTGGTTGCGGGGGTGGTCGGCGTACATCGTGGTGACGGTGTGGTCGATGAGTGCGGCGGTGGTAGCGTCGCGGTCGCCGTGGTGGGCGGCGAGTTCGGTGTCGTTGAGGGGGAGGTCGGCGGTGAGGTATTTGGTGAAGATGTCGCGGGCTGCGGTGGCGTCGGGACGAGCGATGTGGATCTTGGCGTCGAGTCGGCCGGGGCGCAGGATGGCGGGGTCGATCATGTCTTCGCGGTTGGAGGCTCCGATGATGATGACGTTGTCGAGGGTTTCGACGCCGTCGATCTCGGCGAGGAGCTGAGGGACGATGGTGGTTTCGACGTCGCTGGAGCGTCCGGAGCCTCGGGTGCGGAAGAGGCTGTCCATTTCGTCGAAGAAGACGATGACGGGGGCTCCGCTGGTGGCGTGTTCGCGGGCTCGGGTGAAGGCGAGTCGGATCTGGCGTTCACTTTCTCCGACGTATTTGTTGAGGAGTTCTGGTCCTTTGACGTTGAGGAAGTAGCTGGTGGGGGTGGTGTCGCCGCGGGCGGCGGCGCTGTGTCTGGCCAGGGAGGCGGCGACGGCTTTGGCGATGAGGGTTTTGCCGCATCCGGGGGGTCCGTAGAGGAGGACGCCTTTGGGGGGACGGAGTTGGTGTTCGCGGAAGAGTTCTGGGTGCAGGTAGGGCAGTTCGATGGCGTCGCGGATCTGTTCGATCTGGTCGTGGAGGCCGCCGATGTCGGTGTAGGTGATGTCGGGGACTTCTTCGAGGAGGAGGTCTTCGACGTCGGCGCGGGGGATGAGTTCGTGGATGAATCCGCTGCGGGTGTCGTAGAGCACGGTGTCGCCCTGGCGTAGTGGAGTGTGGGCGAGGGTGTGGGCACGGTGGACGACGCGTTGTTCGGCGTCGTTGATGGTGATGACGATGCGGTTGTCGGGGAGGGTTTCGTGGATGGTGACGACGGTGCCGGTGGTGGTGGTTGTGGTGGCGCCGATGACGGCTAGTGCGTCGTTGACGCGGACTTCGGTGCCGGGGTGGAGGTCGTGGGTGTTGACGTCGGGGCTGACGGTGACACGCATTTTGCGGCTGTTGTGGATGATGTCGACGGTGCCGTCGTCGTATCGGTGGAGTAGGTGGCCGTAGGTCGAGGGGGGTGTGGCGAGTGCGGCGACCTGGTTTTTGAGTTCGACGAGGTGGTTGCGAGTGGTGGTGAGGGTGTGGGTGAGTTGGGTGTTGGTGGCGGTGAGGCGGGTCACGGTCTGTTGGAGGCGGGCGATGGTGGCTTGTGGCCCCGTCGGTGCCGAGTGTTCGGTGGGGAAGGGGCCCCGGTCGATCCCGGCGGGTTCGGTCATGCCTGGTCATCCTCCTGAGGCTGTGGTGGGGTGGTGTTGTTGTCGGCGATGTCGCGGGCGGTGCGGGCGAGTTTGCGGAGTTTTTTGTCGGAGATGGGGCGTTCGCCGATGGCTTCGGGGGTCCAGTCGGGGGTGTTGTCTTCGCCGTAGGCACCTTTGGCGGGGCGTCGTTTGCGTAGGGGTGGGGTGACTCCGGGGGCGAGGCGGCGGGTGGTGATGAGGAATCCGGTGTGTCCGTGCATGCGGTGTTCGGGGCGGACGGCGAGGCCTTCGAGGTGCCAGCCGCGGACCATGGATTCCCAGGCGGCGGGTTCGGTGTATCCGCCGTGGGCTCGGGCGGTTTCGGCGACGCGGGATAGTTGGGTGGCGGTGGCGACGTAGCAGATGAGGACGCCGCCGGGGGCTAGTGCGTCGGCGACGACGTCGAGGCATTCCCAGGGGGCGAGCATGTCGAGGACGACGCGGTCGATGGTGCCTGGTGTGGCGACGTGGGGCAGGGTTTCGACGAGGTCACCGACGGTCAGGGTCCAGGCGGGGTGGGGTTGGCCGAAGAAGGCTTCGATGTTGTTGCGGGCGATGTCGGCGAATTCGGCGCGGCGTTCGATGCTGTGCAGGTGTCCGCCGTCACCGACGGCGCGCAGCAGGGACATGGTGAGTGCGCCGGAGCCGACGCCAGCTTCGATGACGCGGGCGCCGGGGAAAATGTCGGCCATGGTGATGATTTGGCCGGCGTCTTTGGGGTAGACGACGGCGGCGCCACGCGGCATGGACATGACGTAGTCGGAGAGCAGGGGGCGCAGGACGAGGTATTCGACGCCGGTGGTGTTGGTGGCGGTTGATCCGTCGGGGTGGCCGATGATGTCGTCGTGGGCGAGGCTGCCTCGGTGGGTGAAGAATTGGCCGCCTGGTTGCAGGGTGATCGTGTGCATTCGGCCTTTGGGGTCGGTGAGTTGCACGCGGTCGCCGGCGGCGAAGGGTCCACGACGCCGGGTGGCACCGGTGGGGGTGTCGGTTGGCGGGGTGGTTGGGGCAAGGTCGCTCATGGGGCACCAGTCTAGGTGTCTGTGTCTTCGGCGCCTGCCGCTCTGGCGACGTCGGTGGAGGTCAGCGCGCCGGTGGGGTGGCCTTCCGGATCGGTGAGGACGATGACGCCGTAGGGGGTGGCCATGAGGGCGTCGACGTAGGGGAGGATTCCGGCGTCGGGGTGGTGATTATCGGGGGCGGTCCAGGAGGCGGGTGGGGTGAGGAGGAGTGTGCTGGCGGGGAGGTGGGCGGCGTGATCGGTGGGGATCTGTGCGTATCCGACGGGGTCGAGCAGTCCGATCGGGTGGTGATCAGTGTCAGTGACGACGGGGATAGCTGTGCTGGCTGGTGCGATGCTGTGGGCGCGGATGAGGTCGGGGATGTCGCTGATCGCGCTGTGTTGTGGGATGGGAGCGATGGGGCGACGGAGTTGGTGAAGGCGGAGCGCTTCGAGGATTCGTAGTGAGCGGGCGGTGCTCAGTGCGCCTCCTGCGCCGACCCAGAGGAAGGCGCCAATGAAAGCGAGCCAGGCGACGTTCCAGAGGTTGGCGCGTTGGCCTTGGGTGAGAGGCAGTCCGATGAACCAGAGAACGGCGGCGATGGTGAGGATCCGTCCGCCCCAGCCCGCGATAGTCAGTGCGGTGCTTCGGCGTCCGGTGATTTTCCATACGGCCGCTTCGAGGAGGTGTCCGCCGTCGAGGGGCAGGCCGGGGAGGAGGTTGAACACTGCGACGAACGCATTGGATGCGGTCCAGGCGTAGAGAAGGAGCGCGGTGAGTCCGGTGGGGGCGGCGGGTTGCAGGAGCCAGCCGAGTACGGCGAGGGCGGCGTTCGCGGCTGGGCCGCTGACACTGATCAGAGCGCTACGTCCTGGTGTGAGTGCGCCGGTGGTGAAGGCGGTGTGTCCGCCCCAGAGGTTGATGACGACGGCATCGACGGCGTATCCGCTGGCTCTGGCCACGAGAGCATGGGCGATTTCGTGGCAGAGCACGCTCAACGCCAGGAGGATCGCGTATCCCAGGGCGACGAGGTAGGCCACTGCAGTGGAGACCTGTGGGGCACTGCGGGCGATGTCAGGGCCGAAGGCCAGGACAATGAGCGCAGCGATGAGGAACCAGCTGGTAGTGAGGTAGAGGGGAATACCTGCGAGGGTTCCGATCCTGATCCCTGGTGCTGGCGTTTCAGGGTCACCGGGCGTCGGCTGGGGTGGGGCTGTGGGGCCGGTGGGCATGCTCTTGAGGCTACGGCAGCGTGAGTCCGGTCAGGGATGTCAGGGTGTCTGTGCTGGTGGAAGAGTTGTCGGTGGGTCGTCCTAGAGTTGACGACATGGCTCCTGCTCTTTCTCCCAGTCGTGCCAGTGACTTCATGCAGTGCCCGTTGTTGTACCGGTTCCGGGTCGTTGACAAGCTCCCTGAGCCGGCGTCAGCAGCAGCTGCTCGTGGCACGTTGGTTCATGCTGTGTTGGAGCGGTTGTTCGACCTTCCGGCGCCTTGTCGGACTCTGGAGGAAGCAGTGTCGTTGGTGCCAGCCGAGTGGGATCGGTTGGTAACAGAGCGCCCGGAGCTGGCAGCGTTGGTCACGGCGCAGACACCGGCGGGATCAGTCCTAGCGAACGATGGCGGGTCGTCAGAGACAGCCGATGAGGCAGAGGCGTTACGAGCATGGTTCGATGCAGCTGAGCGGCTGGTGCAGCGGTGGTTCACCTTGGAAGATCCCACCCGTTTGGAGCCTGCGGAGCGAGAACTGTACGTCGAATCTGACCTAGACGGGTTGACCTTGCGCGGCTATGTTGACCGTCTCGACGTCGCCCCGGATGGGCGGATGCGCGTGGTGGACTACAAGACCGGTCGGGCGCCAAGTGAAGTGTTCCAGGGCAAAGCCTTGTTCCAGATGAAATTCTATGCCCTGGTGTTATGGCGGTTGCGCGGACGCATCCCCACGTTGCTGCAGTTGGTCTATCTGGGCAGCGGGGAAATCGTGCGATATGAGCCAGAGGAAGCCGATCTGCTAGCGGTGGAACGCAAGATCAAAGCGTTGTGGTCTGCCATCGAGCGAGCCGCGATCACCGGAGATTTCCGATCATCACCGAGCAAACTGTGTCACTGGTGCGACCATCGGTCGCTGTGCCCGTCATGGGGTGGCACTCCCCCACCGCTGCCAGAGGCAGCAGCGATGCTGATCGGCGGAGGAGCCCAACCAGCGAGATCGTGACGTGCCGCGTCTCGGCGACAGGGACGGCACCCCGGGACTCCGGGCATCAGTTCGCTGACCGGCAGATGTCCGACACGAAACCCTCACCGCAGCGTCCTGGTACGACGTAGCGCCCTGCGAAAGCTGGGTATTCACTCAACAGCGGCAGCAATAAGTGAAGATCGAAGACACGCACTTCCCCGGTATCAGGCATGATGACACCTCGGGTCCCATGACACGGATACACCAGTCAGAGCCCACCCAGCTCCCCTTGTTCCCACGAAAAGCAAAGAAGCACAAGCAATGTCATCTCCTTACTATTACCAGCAGCCACCGCAAGGGCCGTCATACCCGCTGTGGGGGGTGTCACCGAAGAACGGACTGGGCACGGCCGCCCTCGTCTTGGGCATCTTGTCCCTGATTGGCTCACTCATTCCCCTACTGGGAATCTTGGTGTTGCCATTTGCGCTGGTTGGCTTGATCCTGGGAATTATAGGACTTTCTCGAGTCACTCAGAGAGTTGCCACCAACCGCGGATCCGCTTTGGCCGGGATCATCCTCAACATTTTGAGCATGGTACTCGCCGTCACTATCACGGCGATTACCGGAAACTTCATATGGCAGGCCCAGAAATCAATACCACCGCCACCGCAAGCCACTCACCAACCATGGGGAACCCCTACCAGTTCTGCAAAAATCAGGGAATCGCAAAAGCATAAATTACTGGACTCTGAGGGTCAGCTCACCATCCTTGAAGTAGCAGATGACGTAAATGCCGAATCTGAGATTCAGCCAATCCAGCCCGAGATGAAATATGTAGCCATAAAAATGAATATAGAAAATATTGGCGAAAAAAATTACACAAGAGCACCCTGGCTTATTGCTTATCTTACCAGTGACTCCGGAAAGCGTTATACACCTTCATATAATCCATACCGTGATGGGCAGGCGATGCCACTTAAGACCGATATCCCGCCCGGCGAGAGCGTCAGCGGATGGGTTATGTTCTCGATCCCCCGGGAGCAAAAAGCACAATCTATCGAAGTAGCAGGGATTTCCTGGAGCCTCCACTAACAGGAACATTGCCGACCCACCATAGTGCTCAATCGACGTGATGCTTAAAAGGCGAAGCGGGATAAGCCTCGCTGGGAGCACCATTATTTTGCAGATTCTTTTACACGCCTGGCAATGGCAGGAATAGCGCACCATTCAGTGATATAAAAAGTTGAATTGAGGGCCGTATGGGCGACACCACATTTACTCATCTCGGTTGTGACATCAAGCATCGATCACGCAAGGCTATGCAAGGATGCCCCTACGGCCCACATCGACCATCATCACCTCGAGCTGCACAGACAGCAGCCAAAATCCTGTCCCACCAACATCGGCAACATGAAGTCACGCTGGCCAAGCAGCGTAAGCTCCAACAAAAGGCAACCGCAAAAGCGATGCGCCTCCAGCGCAGCAGCACCACCACTTCCCAAAGTGGCAATAGCATTTTCACACCTGAAATATCCTCGTTTAATAAGCATCAACGGCGCCAGCAGATCACGGCGATCGGCATGGAGGCTGTAGCGACAGTAGCAGTTCTGGTCGGAATATTTCTCACCATTCACTCCACATATATTCCAGGAATTTCATGCCTGGCCCTAGGGGGCCTGGGATGGTGGCAAGGAACTCGTCTTCTGCTGAGATCACCTCATATCAACACGGTGAGATCCTCACTGGCCTCCCACGCCCCTGCCCACGACTCAACACTGCATGATTCCGAGAACCTTCCATTGCTGTCGCTGACTCCTGAGGTGATTCCAGCTTCAGGAGTGGCGACATTTTCACAGGTCCAAGACATCCTTCCTCATCCTGAGCCAGCACAGGAGCCCTCGCTGCCCTATATCAAAAATTCTATAAAAGCGATTCTTACTCGTAAGGCAACGGGCCAACGGGCTGACTGTCAGGTTTTCACTTGCATTGACGTGGAAACCACTGGTCCTGATCCATCCCAGCACCGGGTCTGCGAGGTCGGTGCTGTTAAATTCTCTGGTGACGGGACAGTCTTAGATGAATTTTCGACCTTGATCAGATGTCCCGGCTCGACAACCGAAGCCAGAGAAATGCACCAGATCCAAGATGTGGACCTGGTGGAGGCGCCCCTTCCAGACGACGTCTGGCGAGAAGTCGTCAGCTTCCTCCAGGGCAGCATCGTTGTCGCACACAACTTTGACCATGTTGGTGACTTCATCGCTAGCGAATGTCAACGCGCCAACATACCGTTGCCTCAGCTCGTGGGGCTATGCACCTTCCTTGAAGCACGACGTCACCTCGAGGGCAGCGCTTTCACATTGTCGGCAATGCATCGCAGCGCGACTGGGACCTGGCGAGGAGATTCCCATCATGCACTCGGAGATGCCCGAGCCACGAAAGACGTGTTGATGTGGTTGATCACTAGCTGCCCTGACACGTTGTGGATCAGCATCCCGACACCGCTACCCTCTTCCGGGATAAGTGTCGAACAGCGATGCCGTATCACTCCGCGCGCTTTCCAACCTGGAGAAACTTCACTCGCTGGCATCATCAAAGCTCTCCCTCACAGTCCCACTCCGCGTGTCGGCGACCCTCAAGCCGTTGTCTCATACAGCGAACTCCTCTCTGATTGCTTAAAAGACGAACGGCTCACGCGCACCGAAACGATACTTTTGGCATCTGCTGTGTCACGCACCGGGTTAACTGGAACTCAGTTGCGGACAGTTCACCTCACCGCCTGGAAATCAACTTTCCCTGACTACCAGGAAAAAGATATACACACATCACGGATTAATGAAATGCGCAGAACGGCTTCGCATTTAGGATTGACAGATATCGTCGAAGATTTAAATCGTCGCTTCGGAGAGCCAAATCCTAACGTTGATCTCACAGGACTCCCCCTGAAGGGCATGCGATTTGGATTTCTTGGCAGCAGCGATGCCATCATCAAACTCCGCACTACTGCAGAAACTTATGGCGCGCCCACGGTGAAGGTGATCACCAAAACTGTGCAATGGGTGGCTGCAGATAACTGCAATGGTCAAAGTAGATCACATCTCAGCGCCCGCAAATACGGCATCAGCATCATTGATGTCAACACTGCAGCTGTGCTGCTCAATGACATCATTACTAGACATGAACAAGAGCGTCTTGATCACGAAGAGCTTTTACGTGCAGAGCTTCGCCAGATGGAACGTCAGCGCCAAGATCGGGATGCTGATGTGCGCCACACATGGCGCACATCAGAACTCCCCGACCGTAAGCTCTGAGGAGAGCTACCTCCTCAGAGACCCTCGACACATCTTCAAAGCTGGCCAAGGAGTTATCCAATAACATGATGTCCTTCAAAAAACTCGCGAGGTAGCACAACAACACCCGACCAAGGCCGCTCAGGAAGATGCAAAGGCGTCCTGCGGATCTCTTTCATCGTCCTCAGATTAACCCGCACGATCGCGCCTCGGTCAGCCTTGTCACCAATCATCACATTGATTGGGGGCCCTATATGTATATCAGCAATTTCGCCATTTCGGATGATGTATTCTACCCGGAAGTCAGGGTTACCTATTTTTAACTCTGGTTCCCATTTCCTGTCACGAATGTCGCCGATGCCCTCAATAGTGACGACCCTGCGCTTCCCGCCATCATGAAAAACTTCAACGATTTTATGCTCAGAGACTCCCAACTCATCCCGCTGACCCGTGGTGAGATCAATTCTCGATAAGTGCCTATTCCCGGTCTCTTTTTCATTATCCTCGACATGATGCTCAATACATAATGCGAAGTTGGGATTAGGGTCCGGATAGCACCTCTGCATTGTCATCATCTGGGGATAAGTCCATTGTGATACGATGCGCATCGTTGGCCGATCTATCACAAAAAGCTGACCCTGATAATGATCGCTATCACCTGACGCAATGATGCGATCACCAAACTCGGTCATCCCCGTGATGTGAGACTTAAGATCAACCTCAGCTATCGGCTTTGCTTGATCATTTACTCGTTGGAGCCGTGAAATATATCCATTTTTACCGAAGCCCCTATTCTGAGCCCGATAAATCAGGCCATCGCCACTCCGAAGAAGTGCGCTGGCATTTCCTTCAGTGCGAACTCCGCTTAACCTGCCGTCACGAGTGACCGTCCACTGTCCCTCAGCACGATCTCCCGTCAGATCAAATCTACCAGCAGATAATGACTTGATACCAAGTCCCTGTAACTGAACAGAACGGTAAGACAGCACATCTCCCTTTTCTGAAATATCAAAAACTGTCCCATCCTCTTCAAAACCATCAGCCATAAGTAGGGTGTACGCTCCCTGCCGTGGAAGGGAAACTTCTGCGCCGATTGTGTGTTCTTGACGAGAGCAGCCCGGCAGAAAACATATGATTATGGGCACCACCAAAGAGCCCCGAATGAGGGAACGCACACCTCTTCTCATGTCAGGTTCCCTGCTTAGTAACGCTGAAGAATCTTGGCTTTATTGCCATTAAGCAACATGGCAGGAGACACAGCCCCCATCTTTGATTGCACGGCACCAAGTAGTTCTACTTTTTGCTCTTTCCAAGATCGCCAAACCAACTGGCTGCAATAAAAAGCATCATTCCGCCACTTGCTATGGAATTTCCAGTTATACGGTTTCCCTTCTTTGCTTTCTGCGTATTTCCCTGCTTTAAAGTAGTTCGAAGGTGTAGCGCCGTCATTTGGCCTTGCCCGCATCGATTTTTTTCGTTTTTTCCATTCTGCCGTTGATAGCTTCTGCACGCCTTCTTTTCCGATGGGACTATATTTTTTCGGGTATGCTTCCATTGTCTGACTTGGGTTAGTTGAGATGATCGCCGCATGCCCTACTCCAATAGCCGAGGACCCAGAGTTGATCTGAAGGCTGACAAAAAATTGCCCTACTGTGGGTTTTTCGTTGGCGCTAGGCTGAGGACCTTGGTCTCTTTTTTTGAAATCTTCCTCGATAGTAGCCATGACATGCGCCACGAGCTTTCGGTCATACTCTTGCATTTCTGCGGTTTGTGCCGCAGTCGGCTCGAAAGTTTCGGCTTTTTCTGGTGTCATTTCCATCGCCCATGCTGGGGGCGTAGGTTCTTCAGGGATTGTGGTAGCTGGAACAGCGTGCGCAGTGACCGGAAAAACACATGACACAGCAATCGTGACTGCAAGGAACGATGTCTGCTTGAATCGCATTGGGTGTCCTTAGTAGATGACATGACGACCCCGGGGCAGGGCGTAGCCATATCGCACCCATGGTGGGCCGCTAAAGACGCCGTTGCCTCGAGGGCTGCACCGTAACACCTGATTCTGCGCCGTTCGGGTGAATAGTCCGACCCGACAGATATGCCTTTAGTCCCGAAATGGCGAAATGCCCAGTTGCGCACCCCCGCTTTAGTAATTTCACCCCAAAAATTCAGGAATGATGGAGGAGTGACTCAGCGTTGGCTCGCATCATGGGGAATGATGTGAACATTATGCTGTTTTTTGGTGATGATGCCGCTGCTGGAATGTCAGCTGGTGCTATGTCAGCTGGTCGTACCTGCTTGCAGGGCGAGTCGGTGCAGGTCAGCTGCCCGTACCTCGGATAAATCTGAGAGCAGGACCAGGCCAGGGCCTGCAGGGACGTCTTTGACGCAGGGAGTCACCAGGGTGGGGATGCCTGCAGCGACTGCGGAGGCTGATCCGGATTCGGAGTCTTCCACAGCCACACACGACCCAGCGTCGGCGTGGTCAATTCCCAGCAAAGACAAACCGGTCAAGTAAGGCTCCGGATGAGGCTTGCCATGGATCACGCTATCGCCTGTGACCATCGCGCTGAATATATCGCCTGGAAGTGCCGTGAGCACGATCTCTAGAACTGGTTTCCACGACATGGTGACTAAGGCTTGAGGCACTCCGGCAGCAGATAATTCAGTGAGGAGTTCCACCGCGCCTGGCCGCCATGGCACATGTTCCCGTAAGGCATCGACGACACCTTTCTGCATCCGTTGGACAATGTGTTCCTCTTCGAGGGTCACCGGTGAGTGCCCCCGGATGTATCTCGCTGACACCAACAGCTGGTTGCCGACCAACGCGAGTGCGTCGTCATGGGTCCAGGTGCCGCCGTATTCTTCGACGAGTTGACATTCCTGGGCGAACCACAGCGGTTCGGTGTCCATCAGGGTGCCGTCGAGGTCCCAGAGCACCGCTGTGGGGAGGGGTGCGGTAGCGGTGAATGGTTCGATGTGGTTCATACCTTGAAGTACGTCGCTTCCGGGTGGTGGACGATGAGTGCGTCCGTGGACTGTTCGGGGTGCAGTTGGAGTTCTTCGGACAGGGTGACGCCGATCCGCGTGGGATCGAGTAACTGCACCAGAGTGGCACGGTCGTCGAGGTTCGGGCAGGCCGGGTAGCCGAAGCTGTAACGGCAGCCGCGGAATCGCACGGCGATGGCGTCGCTGGGAGTGACCTGCCCTGGGGTTTCGAGACGGAGTTCGGTGCGGATCCTGGCATGCCACATCTCAGCGAGCGCTTCGGTGAGTTGGACTGATAGGCCGTGGAGTTCGAGGTAGTCCCGGTAGGCGTTACGCGAGTAGAGGTCGGTGGTGACCGTGGAGACACGAGGCCCCATGGTGACGAGTTGCAGAGCGAGGACGTCGGGGCCGTGGATGTCGATCTGTTCCCGGTCTCGGAAGAAATCCGCGAGGCACCAGCGGCGGTCTCGTCGTTGGCGCGGGAAGGTGAATCGGGCGATGGGGGTCGCGGATTGTCCGGTGTCTGTGGGGTCGAGGACGACGAGATCGTTGCCGTCGCTGTAACAAGGAAAGTATCCGTGGACCACTGCGGGTTCCATGATTTTTTCGGCGGCGATTCGGTCAAACCACATGCGCAGTCGGGGTTGACCTTCAGTGGCGACGAGTTCGTCGTAACTGGCAGAAGCGTGGCCGTCACCTCCTCCTCGCCCAGGTTTGAGTCCCCACTGACCGAGGAAGGTGGCGCGTTCGTCGAGGTAGGTGGCGTAGTCGGCGAGGGCGATGCCTTTGCTGACGCGGGTGCCCCAGAAAGGTGGGGTGGGTACGTCGATGTCTCGGGCGATGGCGGATCGGGTGGTGTCGGTGGAGTCAGTGTTGGTGGTGTGCGCGATGGTGGCCGTCGTACGGCGGGGGCGGCGTGCTGGGAGGGCGTCGGCGAGGGAAGAGGCTTGGCCGGTGCGGGCGGCAGCGATGGCGTCCATGAGTCGCAAGCCTTCGAAGGCGTCACGGGCGTAGCGCACTTCTCCGGCGTATATGTCGGCGAGGTCTCCTTCGACGTACGCGCGGGTGAGGGCGGCGCCGCCAAGGAGGACTGGCCAGCGGGTGGCGAGGCCGCGGGTGTTGAGTTCTTCGAGGTTGTCTTTCATGATGACGGTCGACTTCACGAGAAGTCCGGACATGCCAATGGCATCGACGTCGTGGTGTTCTGCGGCGGCGATGATGTCATTGATGGGTTGTTTAATGCCGAGGTTGACGACGTCGTAACCGTTGTTGGAGAGGATGATCTCGACGAGGTTTTTGCCGATGTCGTGAACGTCTCCTTTGACGGTGGCCAGGAGGATTTTGGCTTTAGCACGTCGGGTCTGGCCGTCGGGGATGGCGGCGTGGATAGCGGGTTCGAGGTGGGCGACCGCGGTCTTCATCGTTTCGGCGGATTGGAGGACGAAGGGGAGCTGCATTTGGCCGCTGCCGAAGAGTTCGCCGACAGTTTTCATGCCGGCGAGAAGATGGTCATTGATGATGTCCAGCGGATCTTGCCCTTCAGCGAGGGCCTGGTCGAGATCAGCTTCGAGTCCTTGGCGTTCGCCATCGACGATACGGCGTGCGAGGCGTTCATCGAGTGGTAAGGCAGCTAGGGCTGCGGCTCTGGTCTGTTTGATGGTGGTGGAGTCGACGCCTTCGAAAAGCTCAAGCATCCGGGCGAGCGGGTCGTAGGTGAGGACGCCGTCGGCGTCGTACTCACGTCGGTCGTGGATCAGGTCGAGCGCGACGCGGCGTTGTTCCTCAGGAATCCGGGCGACCGGAAGGATTTTTGCCGAATTCACGATCGCAGAGGTCAGCCCGGCCTGGACGCATTCGTCGAGGAAGACCGAGTTGAGGACGACGCGAGCAGGAGGTTTGAGGCCAAAACTGACATTGGATACGCCCAGGGTGGTGCCGATCCCAGGATATTGACTGGTGATCTGCTTAATGGCGTCCATTGTCTCGATGGCGTCGCGGCGGGTTTCTTCCTGGCCGGTGGCGATGGGGAAGGTGAGACAGTCGACGATAATGTCACCGACGCTTAGGCCCCACTTGCCAGTGAGAGTGTCAACGAGTCGGGTGGCGACGGCAACCTTGTGGTCCGCGGTGCGGGCTTGGCCGGTTTCGTCGATGGTGAGGGCAACCACGGCAGCGCCATGTTCCTCGACGAGTTGCATCATCCGGGTGAACCGGCTGTCCGGGCCGTCGCCATCCTCGAAGTTCACTGAGTTGATGACGGCGCGGCCCCCCAGACGTTCGAGGCCAGCGCGGATCACAGCGGGTTCGGTGGAGTCCAGGACCAGCGGCAGAGTCGATGTGGTGGCCAGTCGATAAGCCAGTTCGCTCATGTCGGCGGTGCCGTCCCGGCCGACGTAGTCGACGCACACGTCAAGAAGGTGGGCGCCGTCACGAGTCTGGTCGCGGGCGATGTCGAGGCAGTCATCGAGCCTGCCGTCGAGCAGTGCCTCACGAAATGCCTTGGAACCGTTGGCGTTAGTACGTTCCCCGATCGACAAGTACGTCGTGTCCTGACGTAACGGGACGGCAGTGTAAAGGCTGGCGACGCTCGGTTCATCCACGGCCGCTCGAGGAGGGACGGGGCGACCGCGGACCTGGTCGACCACGGCTCGCAGATGGTCCGGGGTGGTGCCACAGCAGCCCCCCACGACAGCGACGCCGTACTCCTGGACGAACCGGTCGTGAGCAGAAGCCAATTCGGCTGGGGTCAACGGGTAATAGGCGCCGTCCTTGGTGAGCTCCGGAAGGCCAGCGTTCGGCAACACACTGATCGGGACCGGTGAGTTCGCGGCAAGGTGACGCAGATGCTCACTCATCTCAGCAGGGCCAGTGGCACAGTTCAGGCCGATCGCGTCAATTCCCAGCGGGACCAGAGCTGTCAAGGCGGCACCGATTTCGCTGCCCATCAGCATGGTGCCAGTGGTCTCGACAGTGACCTGCACCATGATGGGTACGTCGACGCCGTAATGTTCGCGGGCCCGTCGCGCACCGACAATCGCGGCTTTGGCCTGCAACAAGTCCTGGCAGGTCTCGACGAGCAGCGCGTCAGCGCCACCGGTGATGAGTCCGTCAGCGCACCGCTGATACGCGTCACGCAGATCGGCGTAACGGGCATGCCCCAGACTGGGCAGCTTGGTGCCCGGCCCGATCGATCCGACCACAAACCGCGGATGCGACTCGGTGGACCAGGCGTCGGCAGCTTCTCGGGCGACTATCGCCCCAGCGTGGGCAAGGTCAAAGATGCGATCGGGGATGCCGTACTCCCCCAGGTTTGCCAGGTTCGCTCCAAACGTGTTGGTCTCGACCGCGTCACACCCCACAGCAAAGTAGGCATCATGCACGGACCGGACCATGTCAGGCCGGGTCACGTTGAGGATCTCGTTGCAACCCTCATAGTCCTGGAAATCGACAAGTGAAGGGTCCTGTGCCTGCAGCATGGTGCCCATCCCACCGTCAAGGACGATGACCTGATGGCCCAACAACGCACGGAAAGAAGAGGAGCGGCTGCTCACGGTCGACACACCTCACAGGGTCGAACGGCGGGTCCACGGCAGTCTCGCCGCCCGAAGACGGCCATCACGACCATGTCCACCTGCGGTTTCACAGGAATCTTTCTATGCTAACGACGGATCGAGGCACAGCAGCGGCGTGTCCGGGGCGCGAGCCACCGAACCGTCCCACGTCACCGTCAGTGCCCTTAGGCTGGAGCGATGATCACTCTTGAAGACCTGCCCCCGCTGCGCGCACCAGTGGTCGTGGCCGCCTTCGAGGGCTGGAACGACGCCGGACAAGCAGCGTCTGGACTACTTTCACACCTAGCCGAGACCTGGGGCGCCCGCCCCATCGCCTCTACAGACCCAGAGGATTACTACGACCTGCAGGTCAACCGGCCCCGGGTAGCAGTGCGCGGATCATCACGCGACATCACCTGGCCGACCACATCGATCCTGCTAGTCCAAAATCCCGACTTACCTCGTGACCTCCTCTTGATCGACGGCATCGAACCATCCATGCGCTGGCGCTCCTTCTGCACCGAAATTCTCGATCTCACGGATGAAGCAGACGCAGAATTACTCGTCTGTATGGGTGCACTCCTCGCCGAAGTACCGCACACCAGGCCGTTGCCGGTCATGTTGACCAGCGAGAATGCCGCCATACGAGAGCGATACGACGCCGAACGCAGCACCTACGAAGGACCAACCGGCATCGTCGGAGTCCTCGCCGAGTCCGCGACCCGCCGCGACCTACCAGCCGTCTCGGCGTGGGTCTCGGTGCCGCATTACGCCGCAGGCGTCTTCAGTCCCAAAGCCACCCTCGCCATGATCGGCATTGTGGAGCGACTCATCGGATGCCCCATACCCCGAGGCGACCTCGCTGATCGCGCTCGTACTTGGGAACGCGGCGTAGACGAACTCGCAGACAGTGATCGGGAGATCGGAGAGTATGTCCGGGCGCTAGAGGAGACGACCGACGCTGCAGAGTCGCCTGACGCGTCGGGCGACGCCATCGCTCGCGAGTTCGAACGGTATCTGCGAGGACACGGCGACGACCGACCCTGATACTCCCCGTCATCATAAAACGGACAAAAATAAACCGACCACAAAAACAGGACAACAATACCTCCTTCAGCATCACATAATTCAAGCTGTTTCTACTCAGCAGGTAACCTGGGATTGTCCAGAAACATTTGTGAACAACACCCTTGAACCAATCGCAATAAAGATGCGGCGTCCGGCTTGATCGCCGGTTCCATACCGAAGGCCGCTTTGAAGATCAGAACGATCTGTGCAGGAACGTCAGTGATCCGCAACGCCAGGACCG
>NZ_JAHPZL010000048.1 GCF_019331795.1 Austwickia sp. TVS 96-490-7B | reverse complement strand
AATTGGCATCGATTTCGGCACGCTGTTGAGTTCTCAAGAATCAGTTACCGCTTCGCTTTCAGCCTTTCAGCTTTCCGCTCGGCGACTTCTCTAAGTTATCCTTCCAGCTGAGCGAGTGTCAAATCCGTGTTTCCTGCGACATTCCACAGAAAAAACTTCTTCACACACACTCTCCGGACAACTCGGAGAACTTTGCCATCCCGCAGTATGTGAGTCAAATCGGTTCTTTATCCGAAGAGAGGGCATAGCTAAGCTATACTTACTCGTAATGGATGAAGGGACTGCAGTTCGCCTTACGCCGACTGCACCGTTTGCCTCCCCGTGCGGGGCAACCTCTCTAATGTACACCAGGTCTCGGGTGTAGGGGAAATCAGCTGTGCCAGAGCGGGTTGAGAGGGCTCAGCCCTGGTCTGAGCGGGCAGGCTGTTGAGGTCGAACCCTTAGACCGATGAATCACCATGCCTAGACCGGTGGAACACCATGGCGACGGTCACTGAAGGAACGATCACGTCGACTCGCGTACCTCAGTCGGCGAATCACCACCTCACGAAGGTCATCTGCTTCCACCACATCGTCCACCACCAGGTCAGAGAGCAAGCGTTCTAGGTCGACGTCTTCTTCGTACTCCTCTCGGCGGTCAGCCACGAATGACGCCCGTGCCACCGGATCAGAGATCTCAGCAATTTTGTTGGCATACACCGCATTGACCGCTGCCTCAGGTCCCATCACCGCGATGCGCGCCGTCGGCAACGCGATCGTGGCGTCAGGTCCGAAGCCTGGGCCAGCCATCGCGTACAGGCCCGCGCCGTACGCCTTACGAACCACGACGCACACCTGCGGCACTGTCGCCTCTGCGACCGCAGCGACCATCTTTGCCCCATGCCGGATGATGCCAGCCCGCTCAACCTCGGAACCGATCATGAAACCTGGGACATCAGCCAAATAGACCAAGGGGATTGAGAAGGCGTCACACAGGTGCACGAATCGAGCTGCCTTGTCAGCTGAGTCTCCGAAGAGCACCCCACCCCTGACAGCCGAGTTGTTGGCCACGATCCCGACAGTGCGCCCCTCCATCCGGCCCAGGCCAACCACCAACTCTGGGGCAAACAGCGCTTTGATCTCGAAGAAGCTGAACGCGTCAACCAACCCCTCGATCACCAGATGGACGTCGAACGGGGTTGACTCCACCTCAGGCACCATCTCGGCTGTCAAGGGGGCGGCAGGCGCCTCGGGGCAGAACGACGGCGGATCATCACGCCACGTCGAAGGCATATACGAGAAATAAAGTTTCGCTAGTTCAATGGCCTCTTCGTCGTCCTCAGCGAGGAGATCGCCGCATCCAGAGACAGTGCAGTGCATCCGTGCCCCGCCCATCTCCTCAAGGGTGACCTTCTCCCCCACCACCATCTCAGCCATGCGCGGGCTGCCCAGGTACATCGAGGCGTTGCCATCGACCATGATCACCACGTCAGTGAACGCGGGGATGTACGCACCACCAGCCGCACTCGGACCAAACAAACAACAGATCTGAGGCACCTTCCCAGACAGTGCCACCTCGTTGTGGAAGATCCGCCCGGCACCCCTTCTGCCGGGAAACAACTCCACCTGGTCGGTGATTCGAGCCCCCGCAGAATCAACAAACCAGAAGATCGGCAGTTCCTCCCGTAACGCTGCCTCAGTAGCGCGCACGATCTTCTCGACCGTGCGCGCACCCCACGAACCTGCCTTCACTGATGGATCATTCGCCACCACGATGGCGGCTCGGCCGTCGATGGTTCCCCGACCGGTCACCACGCCATCCGCCGGCAGCACACCCCCTGCCGTGGCGTTGGCATACCGACCATCTTCGACAAAACTTCCCTCATCGAAGAGCAGTGCCACCCGGTCACGGACGAACATCTTGCCCTGCGCATCGAGCTTCGCCTTCGCCCTCACCGGCAGGCTCGCGGTGGCGCCGTACGCCGCATTTAAGCGGATCCGCACATCACCGACCCGGGAGTCTCCGCCCTCCTCCGTCGGTGTCGGGACCGCGAACGCCTTGGAACCCATCACAGCCTCCTAGTGCTAGACATCCAGCAGCACGTCGAGTGCGGATAATGCACCTCAGGCTGGCAATCCCAGCCCTCGAGCAATCAGAATGCGTTGCACTTCCGACGTACCCTCCCCAATCTCCAAGATTTTGGCGTCCCGATAGAACCGAGCAATCGGATAATCTTCCATAAACCCATTACCACCGAAAATCTGAGTAGCAATGCGAGTGGCTGACACCGCAGCCTCAGAGGTGTAAAGCTTGGCGACCGACGCCGCTTGTTTAAATTCCGACGCAGCGACCTTACCGAGCTCCATGCTGTCCTTCATCGCGGCAGCCCGATAAGTCAGCAATCGACAAGCCTCCGCCATCACCTGAAGGTCTGCAATCTGAAATGAAACACCTTGGTAGGAGGCGATGGGCTGGCCAAATGACACACGCCGCTTGCTGTATTCCACGCACTCCTCAAGCATGCGCACCACACACCCCGTGGCCAGAGCTGCAATCGCAACACGGCCGTCATCGAGGGTGGCCAAGAACTGGGCGTAGCCCTTGCCTCGCGTGCCAAGCAGATGGGATTCCGGCACACGGACATCCTTAAAAGTGAGCCCGTGGGTGTCAGAGATCCACCAGCCGAGCTTGTCGTACGCCGGTTCGACGGTGAAACCTGGAGTGCCAGCAGGCACCATGATCGCGCTGATCTCAGGTGTGCCATCCGCACGGGTGCCCGTGCGGGCCGTGACAGTGACCACCGATGTCACCGGCGTACCAGAATTGGTGATGAAAGACTTGGCGCCGTCCACCACCCACTGGCCATCCTCCAGAACCGCCTTCGTGCGCGTCCCTCCAGCATCAGAACCTGCTTCCGGCTCAGTCAAACCGAAGCCAGCAAGTGCTTGACCAGTGGCAAGGTCGGGCAGGAAAACCTGTTTCTGCTCCGCAGTGCCATAGCGCAGGATCGGGTTGATGCCAAGACCCACCCCCGCCTCAAGGGTGATACCGATCGACTGATCGACCCGCCCCAACTCCTCAATGGCAAGACACAGATACGTAAAAGGCCCCTCCTCGTGGTGCATGCCAGCGCCGCCGTACTCCTCTGGCACCACCAAACCGAACAGCCCGAGCTCACCCAACGTGGGAATCAAGTCAGCCGGGAAATGATGTTCCTTGCTCCATCGCGCCACCTGGGGAGCGATCTCGCTGGCCGCGAAGTCGCGGACGTGGGCACGAAATTCTTCATGGTCTGCGGAGAGTTCGAACACTGTCGTCACCTTCCTCGTCCTCGTTAACGGCGAGGAACTCTGGCCGGGTGGTCGATCCGGGAATACCGGATGCTCTTGACGATGACGTCAAGGAACCTTCGCATCATGACCACCCACTCAAGGGCGCCACCTCACATCATGCGTCAAACGGTCACCCCACCCAGCCGGACGGTCCCCACCGGTCCGCAAAGCACCACATCACCAGAAAAGCCTGAGTGACCACGCCACACCCTCACCCGCCGAGAAACGCTTCTGGCCATCACCCCACTGACCATGACCCTCACCTGATATCTCAACATCAGGTGAGGGTCATCTAGTGACCACTCAACGAGCCGATGCCTCGTCCCGGTCACCAGCCGGATGCAGCGCTGAATGCCGGTAGGAGTATGCGAAATACACCATGAGTCCCAGCACAAACCACACCAGGAACCGCGCCCACGTCACCGGCTCCAAAAACGTGATCAACCACAACGAAAACACCACCCCCAAGGCAGGAACCACCGGCATTCCAGGACACCGGAATGGCCGTTCCAAGTCGGGCTTCGTCCGTCGCAACACGATCACCGAGACACACACCAGCACAAACGCCAACAAGATCCCGATATTGGTCAACTCAGCAACCTCACCGATCGGCAACAGCCCGGCAATCAGTGCCGAAGCAACCCCGACCACCCATGTCACCCGGGTCGGGACATGCCGTGTGGGATGAGTCGCAGCAAACCACTTGGGCATCAAACCGTCCCGGCTCATCGCCCACCACACCCTGGTCACCCCCAACATGAAGGTGAACATCACCGTCAAAATGCCCACGATCGCCCCGACCGCAATCACCCCGGCCAAACCGGACAAACCCACCGAGGCGAACGCCGAGGAGATCCCCGCCGTCGGATCAATCTGGGTATAGGACACCATCCCGGTCAACACCAGGCAGACCCCGACGTACAGCACCATCGAAATCGCCAACGACAACAAGATCGCCTTGGGCATGTGCCGTTGAGCGTCCTGAGACTCCTCCGCCGCCGTACTCATCGCGTCGTACCCGAAAACCGCAAAGAACACCGTCGCCGCGCCCCCCATCGCGCCCCCCACACCTGCCGGGGCAAACGGGGTGTAGTTGCCTGTCGACACGTGGAATGCACCCACCACGATCACTAAGAGCACCACCGCGACCTTGATTCCCACCACGATCGTCTCGAACCGTGCTGCGCTCTTGATCCCCCGGCTCAACATGAACGCCACGAACAGGCACAACACCATCGCGAAGACATCCACCCGATGTCCCTCACCAGTCCCCGGCGCCCCCATCATCCACAGCGGTAAGTGCACCCCCCACTGGGTCAGGATGAACGTGAAATACCCCGATATGCCGATCGCCACCACCGCGACGATCGCGGTGTATTCCAACAACAAGTCCCAGCCGATACACCACCCAACGACCTCACCCAACACCGCGTAGGAATAGGTGTAAGCCGAACCAGCGCGCGGAATCATCCCGGCGAACTCGGCATAGCTGAACGCTGCCGCCGCACTCGCGATCCCCGCGATCAGGAATGACAACAGCACCGCTGGGCCTACTCCCTTGCCCCCAGGCGCTCCGCTAGCAACACTGCCCGCCAACGAGAAGATTCCCGCCCCAATGATCCCTCCCACACCGATGGCGGTGAGCTGCCACAGACCCAACGTGGGCAACAAAGCGTCCGGACCACGATCCGGTTCGATGATCTGCTCGATGGGCTTTCGCCGTAGAAATCCAGTCTCGGCCATGCGCGAGGTCACTCCTGTTCAACCGACGAAGAAGGAGACGCGAGCCTAGCGAACAAACACACCGGCAGAACACCACCACATACCGACAAAATCAGGCCAAGCTGTCCTCAGGGCACCACATCGCGGTCCCGCACCCGTCACAGGCCACAGCCTCCCCCACGCAGACGAACCCCACCAAGGACAACCATGACCCTGACCGCAGACCAGATCCGACCGCTGCCGAAGATATCGCTACATGACCACCTCGACGGCGGACTACGGACTGCCACCATCATCGACCTCGCCGCCCAGATCGGTTGGGCCCTCCCCAGCAGCTCACCTGAAAACCTCAAGACCTGGTTCTACGACGCTGCCAGCTCTGGCTCGCTACCCCGCTACCTAGAGACCTTCGCGCACACCGTTGCGGTCCTCCAAACCCCGGAAGCCCTCACCCGCGTCGCTCGCGAATACGTCATCGACCTCGCCCACGACGGCGTGGTCTACGGCGAAACCCGATGGGCCCCAGAGCAGCACCTCACCCGCGGACTCACACCTCATGACGCGGTCGAAGCCGTCCGCGTCGGCCTTCAAGAAGGCATGCAGCGCTGCGCTGAAGCCGGCCACAGCATCGTTGTCCAGCAAATCCTCTGCAGCATGCGACATGCAGAACCCAGCACTGCAATTGCCGAGCTCGTGGTGCAGCACGCTGCAGATGGCGTTGTCGGTTTTGACATTGCCGGAGCCGAACACGGCTTTTCCGCCTCCCGGTTTGCCCCGGCCTACGAGCTCGTCCTCGGACACGGCGGACACGCCACCGCCCACGCAGGAGAAGCCGACGGTCTCGACTCGATTCGCTCCGCCGTGCACACCTGCGGCGCACAACGCATCGGTCACGGCGTGCGCATCATGGATGACATCATCCTGCCGCCCGACAGCGATCCTGCCCACGCCCGCCTGGGGGCCTTGGCCAGCGAACTTCGCGACCGTCCCATCCCCCTAGAGATCTGCCCCACCTCCAACGTCCAAACTGGGATCTGTGACAGCATCGCCGCCCACCCCGTGGCGACTCTGGCGGCATTGGGTTTCACCGTCACCGTGAACTGCGACAACCGACTTCAGAGCCGCACCACACTCACCGACGAATTTGCTCATCTCGTCGACGCTTTCGGTTACGGACCAGCAGAACTATGTCGGTTTACGCTCGACGCCGCCCGCGCCGCGTTCTGGGACAACCACCGCATCGACACCCTCATCGAGGACACCATCCGGCCCGCCTATGCAGAACTAGCCGCCCGCGACAGCTGACGGCCAGCGCCTCTACCTGGTACTCCGTACCCACTCCGTCACTGGCGCTAGAGTCGACGATGCCATGACTGCATGGCACGCCGTACCACCACCAGAACGGACCAGAACGATGAGCCGGGGTCTACCACGACGTCCCGTGCTGATCGGACTATCGATCCTGCTGGTCATCACCCTCGTCAGCACCTGCGTCACCGTTCAGCTCAGACGCGGCCCCCGACCCGATAGCGTCGAGAAAGCCGCCCGAACATGGGCCACCGAACGCGGCAGCGCACCGGCGTACGTCGCCGTCCACCAGCGGTGGCACAGCTGCGCCAGCGCCACCGTGCTGACCCGAACTGGAGCCACCAGAAACCTCGTCGTGCTTCGCAGACACGGCAGGTGGCGAGCCCACCGGGCATCACAACCCCTTGATCAGATCACTACCGAACAGACCTGCCAAGGCGCTGGACATCACTGACGCTGACTGCACGGAAGAACGAGTCCGTGCAGTCAGCGTCACCATGACCGTCAGCTCACCAATTGCCGGTCCGCCGGAATGGATGATCCAAGAGCAACTCCGTGTTGAGATCAATCTCTGATCCCATCAACTTTCCCCTCTTCTTCGGATCATTAAAAGCGAATTCACGATACACCGAGCACAAATCGGTGACTTTTGCTGAGGAATAATCGGCCCGGTACGGTGCGTCTGCCTCCAGCATGGTCGTAAACAACGACAGGCTATTGTCCTTGTTATCCACCACCTCGATGATGCGCGCATGTTGCGGGAAGTCCACGTGGCTAGCCGTGTTGATCTCCCAGAAGCTGCGATGCGACAAGGCATGCCGCCTCGGAGTGATCGCATTGGCATGGGTATGACCGTTCACCCATGCCAAGACGTTGGGGAATCGCTGCAGCAGAGCCACCACCTGACCGCCGCCGTGACGGATCTGCGGATTGGCGGGGTCGAGGAGCAGGTTGCCCATCGTTCCCGATGTGTGGTGACTGAACAACAGGAAGAGTTCGTCCGTGACGCTATGGGTCACCTCTTTCTGGCGACCGTCATAATAGCGACTGCTCCCCTTAGCGAGGGTTTCCTCCAACCAACGGAACTGGGTGTGATCCAAGGATCCATCTGAGAAGCCGGCTCTATTGGTGCTATCCAAGGCCACGCCCATTACTCCCGGAGCGATCCGGAAGGTGTAATACGCCTTCCCAGAGGCCATGGACTCTGGGGTGAAGCCGTGTCCTACCGGACCCCGTCCTGTCACGGCGGGATCAAGATGGCAACGAATGTAGTCGAACGTCGTGAACGGACGTCGCCGGGCATCAGGTGTCACCGATTGATTGATCCGGGATGCCTGACGAAGCTGCGGAGCGGAACCAGTCCGGGCGCCGTACGTCGCCTTCAGCTCCTCCATCGCCTTCGGATCGGTAAACCCCATGAACTTTTTACTGCCGGTATACGACTCCATGAGCGTCTGCCACGTTGAGGGAAAAACTCCTTGGATGGAATTGTCATGGTTGCCGAAGACGCTGAACCATGGAAAATTTAGGCCTGGACTGTCAAAAGGTGCAGTTACCCGTGAGAAGAAATTGGGAATCTGTGGAAAACCCGCTTTCTTATAGCGGTCCTGAAAAGAGATCTCGACGTTGTAATACTTCCCATCCCCGAATGTCTGCACTCCTTCCCACTCTCGCCCACCGGTATTGGCGGTGATCCGGCCTCCGGACATCACCGCGAGGAACCAATCCAGTTCAATTCGCTCGTGATTGTCGGTGTTATCCCCTGTCGAGATCACGGCATCAAAGGTGCGGCCGGTGTAAGGGCCAGCACCCACCTTGTTGATCTGTTGAACCATCCCCACGCCGCCATGCATCCCCAGTGACTCGTGCGGCCGGAACGCCGATCCGTTCAGATCAATGAGAAACTCCACCCGCATCGGTGATTGAGCATCCATGAGGTGCAAGTCTGTGACCTGAACTATCGATGCCAACCCGATGCGACGATCATCTCGTTGCGGTTTTGCCGCTCTGATGTCCTCGCGCACCTTCATCGGGAACCCTGGTCCGCCAACCAACTGTCGGTACGACGTCTTTCCCACCAACGCTCCCGGCATCGCAGCCCGTTGCAAGGTGGTGCCGAGGATGTTGATCGCCCGGGACTGGGTCTGTCTCATCGCTCTATCCCAGGCTCGAGCCGGCCCCGGGGTGATCAGGGTGACCCCTGCCGCACCAGCCAGAGCACCGGCACCGGTCATGAACGTACGACGGGAGAACTCACCCACAGCAGGAACCTCCTCGAACCCAGCGCGCCGCCCGAATCGTGGGCGGCGCAGTGGAGTTACGGTATGTTCCCGGGCTGGGCCTCACCCCTGAAACAGAAGTGATAATGCTGATTCTTTAACCAGGCCAGCGCACCAGTAACGTGGACTCTTTACGGATCAACCCTTCCGGCGAGTCACCGCCCGAAGAGGCCACTGGCGCCACGTCGAAGAGCTCCGGCTCCCACCTCACTGCAGGAGACCACAGGACGGTGCGACTTAGGTTAGCCTTACCATGTGGTCGACGCCGTTGGCGTACGTGGCAAACATCGCCGAGGTCGCGCCTCACGGTCCCTCGGAAGGTGGTTGAACAAGTGAACATCCGCGCGAAAAACGCGCTCACCCTCATTGCACTTCTGGCACTCGTGGTCCTCGCCCCATTGATCAGCCTCGGTTTCGGCGCGGCGGCCGTCCCCATCGATGAAGCCTTCGCTATCGTCGCTGGCCGCCTCACCGGCATCGACACTGGCCCCTGGGACCCCGCCGTGGAAGCCATCATCTGGCTCAACCGAGTGCCCCGTATCGTCATGGCTCTTGGCGTCGGCGCCATGCTCGGAGTCTGCGGTGTCGCCATGCAAGCGGTCGTCCGTAATCCCCTCGCTGAGCCCTACGTCCTCGGCATCAGCTCAGGCGCCGCTGCCGGAGCAGGCATCGCGATCGTCATCATTGGCGCGTCCTCCTCGTGGGGTATCGGCAGCCTCGCCTTCACCGGCGCTGCTCTGGCCAGCGGACTCGTGCTGATGATCGGCACCGGACGCACCGGATCCACCCTGCGGCTCATCCTCGCCGGCATCGCCATCGGTTTCGTCTTTCAAGCCATCACCAACCTGCTCATCATCGCGAGCAATAACGCCGAAACCGCCCAAGCCGTGGTCTTCTGGGGCTTAGGATCACTCACCCGCGCAGGGCTGGAAGAAGCACTCACCGTCCTGGGTGGAGCAGCTGCCCTCACCGCGCTGCTGTGGCTGGTTGGCCCCTACCTTGATGCACTCGCTTCTGGCGACGAAGAATGCCTCACTGTCGGCATCAACCCCACCCTCACCCGCATGCTGCTCCTCATCCCCATCTCGGCAGGAGTGGCCCTCGCCGTCGCCACCTCCGGCGGCATTGGATTTATCGGTTTAGTGATCCCCCACATCATGCGCCCTGCCGTCGGACACGCCCATCGCACGCTCGTCCTCGGCACCGCGTTGGCCGCAGCCCTGTTTCTCCTCGTCACCGACACCGTGGCGCGCACCGCCTTAGGCGCTGTCGAGATCCCCATCGGCATCATCACCGCCATCCTCGGCGCCCCGGTCCTGCTCATCCTCGTCCACCGCGGACACATCTCCTAAGGGGTGTCACTCGTGATCATCGCGCGCAACATCAGCGTTGACAGGTCAGGTCATCGGGTCCTGGATAGCGTCAGTCTCGCCACAAAACCAGACCGTACGATCGGCATCATCGGCCCGAACGGCGCTGGCAAATCGACCCTTTTACGCACCCTGTATCGGTCGCTGGCCGTAGCCTCCGGCGAGATCCACGTCGACGGAGATCAGCTGGAATCACTCAGTCGCCGCGACGTCGCTCGTCGTATCTCTGTTGTCGCTCAGGTTCATGGATCAGCGCTGCCACTGCCCGTACGAGACAGCGTCGCCCTCGGTCGACTCAGTCACCGAGGCCTGGCCGGATACGGCGATAACGATGACCGAGAACGCGTCGACCGCGCCATAGCTCAAGTCGGTCTAGAAGGCTTCGAAAACCGGCTGACCACCGAACTCTCCGGCGGCGAGATGCAACGAGTCCTCATCGCCCGCGCCATCGTTCAGGACGCGACCCACCTCCTGTTGGACGAACCCACCAACCACCTCGACATCTTCCACCAGTACCAGGTACTCGATCTCGTCCGTGACCTGCGAAAAACCTGCGTTGTCGTCCTGCACGACTTGAATCTCGCCTCCCAATACTGCGACGAACTCGTTCTCCTCGATCGCGGACGCATCGTGAGTTCAGGTCGCGCTGACGACGTGCTCACCGCCGAACGCATCACCGAGGTGTACCGCGTCCGCTGCGAAGTCCTGCATCACAGCAACGGCCAGCGGCACATCGTCTACTCATCCGTCGCCCAAGAACAGGCCGACACTACGGCCACCTCAGGAAAGGTCGCCTCATGATCACCCGACACCTACGCCGACACTGCGTGAGCGCTCTCGCGGTCACACTCGGCATCGGCGCCCTCACCGGTTGCGGAGCATCCAGCGCCAAACAGTCCGCCTCGAGTGCGACCTCTGGCACTAGCTCTGCGATCAGCGTGGAGACCTGTGGGCGGACCTTAAGTGTGCCTGAACCACCCAAGCGGGTGGTCTTCATCAACTCGGTGGGAACCTCGGCTCTCCAAGAACTCGGTTTGCTGGATCGGGTGATTGGACGGGCCGGGAACTTGGACACCAGCGTCTTCGAGGGAGCAGCCAAAGAATCTCTGGACAAGATCCCCACCATCGCAGGCAAAGACACCGGTAGCGGTCACATCTCGGTGTCCACTGAGTCACTGATCGAACGCAAGCCTGACCTGGTGATCGGTTTTACCTCAGCGGTGGATGGCGCCAAGTTGGAGGCGGCCAAGATCCCGTTCTATGTGCCCGCCGCGTACTGCACCAAACGACCAGAGGGAAAAATCACCTTTGATTCGGTGTACAAGGAGGTCACTACCTTTGGCACGCTCTTTGGGGTGTCAGATAAAGCTGACAAGGTCAATGCTGACCTGCGGTCACGGGTAGAGACCGTCACCAAGGACCACCAGGGGGACGCTGCACGCACCGCAGCAGCGGTCTATGTGACCCCCGGTGACAGCAAGCTGTCGGCTTACGGGAATCAGGGAATGTCCCAGCCGATTTTTGAGGCGGTCGGCTTGAAGAATATCTACGCGGACCATGGTGGACGGACCTTCGACCTGTCTCACGAGGATTTGCTGTCGAAGAACCCTGACGTGGTGTTGTTGCTGCACAGCTCAGGCAAGAAGGAGGAGGTCCTGTCCACCTTCACCCAAACCGGGGGATTGTCTGCTTTGAAGGCTGTGGCTTCTCATAAGGTCGTCGTACTTCCTTACCCGTTGACAGACCCGCCGTCGCCGTTGTCGGTGACGGGAGCTGAACGTCTCGCTGAAATGCTCGGGGAGAAGAAAGACTGAGCATCCCGGGATGGTCCCGCCACCTCATCGGGCGGGACCATGCCGACCCGCCAGCCTTGAACGACCACCCCGCGGCCATCGGTCTGAGGGCCGGCCGAGGACAATGGGCAAAACTCGACGAGGAGTCACTCATGTCTGAACCCCACGCTGACCCCCTGCTCGTCCTCGACGCCACCGACATCGGCGCGGTCTATACCCCAGATGTCGCTATCGCGTCCCAACAAGAGGCGTTTACCGCCCTCGGTGAAGGCCACGCCTGCCAGCCGGAACGGATCTTGATGGAAGGTCCCGACGGTTCCAATGTGTTCTGTTACGCCGCGAAACTCGGCCCGCGCGCTCCTGGCGTCGCTAAGTTTGGTGCTGTTGTCCCCGGAAACCTCGACCGAGGTTTGCCCAGCATCTCGGCGCTCGTCGTCGTACTGGACCCGGACACCGGACGGCCCGCAGCGATCCTTGACGGTGCGACCATCACCACTGAACGAACCGCCGCCGCGACCGCCGCTGCCCTCACCCGACTTGCGCGCGCCGACGCCGACACACTGACGATCATCGGCACTGGCGTCCAAGCCGAAGCGCATGCCCGGCTCATCGCTCATGCCCTGGACCTGCGACACATCAGGATCGTCGGTCAGTTCCCTGACCAGGCCGAGGCCCTCGCTAAACGTCTCACCGCGTGCACCGGAGTCACCACCCTTGCTGCCCCAGATGTCACCGCCGCCTGCACCGATGCTCATATCGTCGTGACCTGCACCACCAGCACCACACCGGTCCTCGAGGACACCGATATCCCCGATGGGTGCACAGTCGTCAGCATCGGTTCCTACGCGCCAGATCGCACCGAACTCCCCACTGCGTTGCTGGCACGTGCTGACCTGGTGGTCGTCGACCATGGCACGATCGCCGCCCACCACGCCGGGTCAGTGATTGCCGCCGTCAGTGACGGTGCGATCCGCCATGAAGACATCGTGGAAGTGGGCGCGGTCTTCGCAGGCACGCATCCCGGCCGCCGTACCACCTCTGAAGTGGTCGTCTACAACGCTGTGGGCATCGGCGTACAAGATGCTGCTGCAGCAGCAGCGATCGTCAAGGGCGCCCGAGCAGCTGGACGCGGCACCCCGCTGCAGTTGTGACCGGACGCACAACTCTCTGACCGACCGCGGCCTTCGCCCTGCTGGGACCATGCTGAACAGCACACCCTGATGGGGAGGTCGGGGCATGACCAATCACACCATTGTCATCGGCGCCGGGGCGATCGGCGCATGCAGCGCTTTAGGCCTGGTCCGCACCGGACGGCAGGTGACCGTGCTCGACCGAGCCACCGGGTGGGGGCAAGGATGCTCCGCAGGCAATGCCGGATTGGTCTGCGCCAGCCACTACGGACGGTGGGCGCACCGACGTGACATCGTCCACGCACTGCGATGGCTCAGCCAGCGTGACGGGGCGATGAGGGTGCGTCCCACGCCGGCGGTGACTGCTTTCCTCACCCGTGCGATGACACTCACGCCCACACGTGCTCGGGAAGCAGACCGGGTATCCCAGCGGTTATGCGAACGCAGTCTCGAGGCACACCACCGGCTCCTGGATGAGGGAATCAACTGGAAACCCAGCTGGGATGGTCTCTTTGATGTGTTTCGTACCCGGGAGGCCCTCACTAGCGCAGCCCAACGTATCCGGCCGCAAGACATGGTGCTGACCGGTGACGAAGCTCGGTCCTGGGAACCTGCTGTGGGGCCGGAGGTGCTCGGCGTGCTGTTCCGAGTCGGAGACGGCTTCGGGGATCCGGCACGATTCGTCGCTGAAGTGGGTGCCCTCGCCACCGCGGCGGGAGTGATCTGTTGTCCGGCCACCACCGTCACCGGGATACGTCGGGAACACGGTCGGCTCAGCGTCCACCTCATCACCCGAGACGGCACATCGACGCAGATCAGCGCAGATCATGTGCTGATTGCGGCAGGGGCGGCGACAGTAGGCCTCTCGCGAGGCACGGTGAGCGCCGGGATCCTGCAAGGAGGTCGGGGACAGAGCATTGATCTCGACAGCGCAAACCGCCCCTGCCCCAGTCGGCCGTTAATCCTGCGTGAGGATCGGGTCGCGTTGACACCACTGCCTGGACGACTCCGGGTGGCTGGCCGGATGGATTTTGGCGGCGGCGACACCGTTGACCTAGGCAGATTGGACGCATTACGGCAGCAAGCGGAGCTCGCTCTGCCTGGATGGTCACAGGCCGCGGCCACCCCAGGATGGGCTGGCGCCAGACCCTGCACCCCCGACGGGAATCCGCTCTTGGGATGGCTGGATAGCGAACACACCATCGCGGTGGCCACCGGTCACGGCATGCTCGGGCTGACCCTAGCTCCAGTCACCGCGGACATGGTGGTGTCGCTGTTCTCCGGCCGCGCTGACGCTGACCTGTGTGTCCTTGATCCACATCGGTTCCGTCGGTAACTGAGCCCTTGCCAGCGGGCTCTGCAGCGTGATGCATCTCGGACGACCAGCGCTCAGGACGTACGTCGTTACGATCAGGCAGTGACACAGTTCGACCCCGGGATGATTTTTGATGCGGTGGATGTCACCGGAGTCGTGGCTAACGCGCTGCTGGGCGGCGCAGTGGCACGCGCACGACGGTTCGACATCGTGGGTTTCACAGTGCTGGGTGTGTGTTCAGGTTTGGGGGGTGGGGTGATCCGTGATGTCCTGCTCGCTTCTGGACTTCCCGTGGCCCTGACCAACCCGGCGTACCTTCCGGCAGCGATTCTGGCCTCGATTGCCGCGTACCTGTTAGCTGTGGGGCGCTGGACCACACGGCTGCTCATGGTCGCTGATGTCTTGGCGCTGGGCTGCTGGGCAGCGACCGGGACGCATAAAGCATTGGGGGTGGGATTAGCTTGGCTGCCGGCAGTGCTCGTCGGTGTCTTGACTGCTGTCGGCGGTGGAATCATCCGAGATGTGCTGGTGGCCCGCGCCCCGGTGGTGTTTGGCGGGAACACGCTCTATGCCTCGGTCGCGCTGGTGGGCAGCGCTGAGATGCTCTTGATGGACCAGCTCGGTCGCCCAGTCGTCGGCATGGCCATCTCGATCATGACGTGCGCTGCTTTGGGGTTAGTTGCCCGGTGGCGCGGATGGACGCTACCGGGAGCAGCCCAGTGGAATCTCCGCCTACCTGCGGTGCCGTCGTTATCTGTCAGGTACGTCGACACGTGGCGGCGTCATCCTGGCACCCCTGTGGACACCGACGGACCTGGCGCTGGTTGATCCGTGATGGTGTCACCTTCCCTGACCGGGTGACAGCACGCGCAGACACGACAGGAGGGCCTGGCATCGTCGTATCGATGCCAGGCCCTCCTGTCGGAGACAGCTTGGGAAATAACCCTCTCAGGCAGCTGTCGATCGGTTGTCCAGCCTGATCAGTGGCTTTGGCGGTAGTCCTCGACCGTGACGCGCAAGTGTTCCACGGAGCCGCGCAGACGGTCACCGTCGTACGAGTCCTTCAGCAAGGAGCAGCGCGCGGCAACGTCGTAGAACCGACGCAGCTCAGCGAAACCGCCACCGGTACGTTCGATGATCCGGCTGAGCGGTTCGGAGGCAGCTTCGGCAGCACCGAGGGTGTCAATCTCACCACGCCACTTCGTCGACAGGCGCAGCACCCGGTCTGCCTGCCGGACGGCATCTTCGACCAGAGCCGGCACCAGGGAGGCTTCTTCCAACACGGTGCGGTCTGCGGATTCCAGGTCGGCCGCTCCCTCAGTGAGAGCCCGACACAACAACACCATGGACTCCATCGTGTCGCCATCCTCATACCCATCGATGAGCTCAGCCGCGAACGTGCCGACCATGCTGTTGTGCAAACGGAGCAGCGCGATACGCATCCTCAGCCAGCGCACAGATGACGCCAACGTCTTCAGGTGGTCTCCCAACGCTTCGAGGAGGTCACGAGCCCGAGTGACGTGGTCAGTCATCCGGCCAGCAAGGTCTGACACGAACGGCGGGTGGTCGCTGGCGTTCTGGCCGAGAGCAGCAGCAGCCTGCGCTTCCCGCTCTGCCGCCAGGGCAGCTGCAATGGATACCTCGTCGATCGCCGCACCCTCGGTGGCAGCCTGTGCCACCTCCGCGAGACGCTCAGACGCAGGCGCGGAATCGGCGTAGCTGGCCTCCAGGGCCACCACGAGCTCCGCGTAGTCATCCAAGTGGGACACCAACCTGGCGGTCTGCCGGTCGATGTCATGGGTGATCTGCAGAAGTGTCGCCACCGGGCCGGTGGCATCGGGCCGTTGCGGCAACCCAGCAGACTGTCGGCTCTGCTCAGCCATCTCCAGCGGCAACGTCGCCAAAGCGAGGTCATCGACGCTTTCAATCCCGAAGGGCGCCATGCCCTCCATGACCAAGTCCAAGCCCAAAGCTGCTGCCTCTGGGCCGCTCATGCCTTCGGCGCGAGCCTGGAGCTCCTTTTCGCGAACGCCTCGGTACATCGCATCGGACACCTGGACCAACTGAGTGGCCAACGGGCGTTTGCGCACAGAGAGGTATTTATCACCAACCGGCAGTAGCGTGGCGAACACCCAGTAGTAACTGCCGTCCTTGGTGATGTTCTTCATGTAGGCGCAGGCGGGACGCCCGGCCTTCAGCTGGTCCCAGACCAGCTTGTAGGCGCCACCTGGCATCTCAGGATGGCGGACGATGTTATGTGGGGCGCCGACCAACTCCTCGTGGGTATACCCCGAGAGTCGGACGAAGATCGAGTTTGCCATCTCGATGACGCCCGCAGCGTCGGTGGTCGAGAAGAACAGCTCGTCGACGCCGAACGTGCACTCGTGATCTGTGGGCTCAACGACATGGACCATCTTTTGGCCTCCCCCTGAATATATCGGTGCGAGGAATCGTCCGCCCTGTTGCCCCTTTGGCACACGATGCCTCATCTTGACCATAGCTCAAGGGTTGGACGGCCGTCCAAGCATAGAGCGCCAAGGGAACTCGTGCTGAACAGCCTCCCTATTCGGTCAATGAGGCGTCCAAAGGGCTCAGCTCAGCGCTTGAAGGTAAAGCTGTGCGCCGAACGGCCGACAGGCCTAGGGTACCTGCCATACCGGGTTTGTCACTACCGGGAGAGGATAGCCCCATGTCTTCACCAAGCGGCCTGCAGGTTCACCTCCAGTCTGGCGGCTACGAAGCTGTCACCGTGGAAGTCGGCGCAGGATTGCGTCAACTTCACTGGTCAGGGCGCCCCTTGCTGCTCGGCTACGGCCCCACCCACATCTGTCCAGACTATCGCGGTTCCGTGCTGGCACCCTGGCCCAACAGAGTCATCGACGGCAAATATGAATACGACGGCCACACATATCAACTCCCTCTGACTGAAGCATCCCGCGGGCATGCCTTGCACGGTCTCGTTCTTTGGGACAGATGGCAGCTCAGTGATCACACCGACGCCAGCGCCACATGGATACTGCACAGCGTCCCCCAACCCTGGTACCCATGGTCGCTCAGCCTGAGATGCACCTACGCTCTCGACGCCGAAGCTGGCCTCACCTGGTGCCTCACCGCGCGCAACGACTCCCCCACGTCGGCGCCGTACGGCTGTTCGATTCATCCCTATGTCGTGGCACCCACCGGCACCACCGATGACTGGACCCTCACCCTGCCTGCCGACCAGGTCCACACCACCCTCGACAGCAGACTCACGCCAGGGCCCGTCGCTACCGTCGACTCCACGCCGGGCACAGATCTCCGACGTGGAACTTCCCTGCGAGGAATCCAACTCGACCATGCATTCACCAGATTGATCCCGAACTCCGCATCGCCGTTGCCCTACAGTGCGACACTCACCGATTCTCGCGGCGAAGGAGTCATCCTCAACTGGGGTGACAACCTTGAATGGGCGCAGGTCTACACCTGCGACGCTCCCGAAAGGCCCTGGCACAGAAGTGCGGTGGCGATAGAACCGATGTCATGCCCCCCAGATGCCTTCAATTCAGGCCTCGGCCTGCTCCATCTTGTGCCCGGCGAAGAGGTCTCGCACCAGGTACAGATCACGGCTGTCTCATAGAAGTGAGGCTTTCGAATCGTCAGCAACGGGACCTCGAAGGTGAGCTGTTGATCAACCGTCCAACTCTTCCCGCAATGGCTCTATACTCCTCAGCATGAGCAACGGCTTCTTCGTCAACACCGAGCACTTGAAGCAAAGTTCTTCAACCATCAAAAGGATCGCAGACGAAACATCGCATTCGGCATCTTCTGAGGCAGTAAGTGATGTACAAAGCGCCATGCCATTTTCGCTATCCTATGTCGCAGCATTGGCAGCATCCGCAGAGATCGAAATGGCCTTCATGGCCTGGAAGATTCAATTAGAGGAAACTTCTAATCGCATTGATGCGAGTTGCAAAAATTATGAGGAATGCGACAAGAGGATCACTGAGGACTTAAAAAGCATCAAAGGGGGCATGGGGTAGATTTACATTTTAAATTCAGGTTGAAAACCGTTAGGTTAGAACAGAAAAGGTAACACCCAATGACCTTGCCCTCGCATATCACAATCGATACCGTGCTCTCTTGGAAGCCTGAAGCCATCGTCGACTCGGCAACGAAAGTTGAGCAAGCGGCATCCAAACTTATCGCTCAAGCTAAAACTATAGAGTCTACGTCACATGAAATATCAGATTGGAAGGGCCGAGCAGGCGATCTAGCCCGTGAGCAAATTCAGAATAGATACCACAATGGCTTGGCGCTTTCTCGATCACTAGATGCGGTTAGTGAAACTTTAAAAAGAGGCGCGCAAGAGATTAGCTCTGCAAAGATGGGATTGCAATCAATCAAATTGCAAGCGGAGGCTGAAGGATTCAAGGTTCATGGGAACGGTGAGGTTTCCTGGGAAAGCAAGCCCCTTAGCTCCGCAGATGGCGACTCTTTGACACCGGGCCAACGTCAGCAACAAGCCGATCTGGAACGACACCGAAACCACATGAGGGCAATGCGCCTCCAATCGGATATTCAAGGTCAGGTTCAATTAGCAGCTGAAGCAGATAAAAGACTGTCATCCAAGCTGGTTGCACTAGACCTTCCTCGCAGCCTTCTTCTCTCAGAAGATGTCCTGGCTCGAGCCATCAAACAGGGCATAAAGATTACCAAAACAGCATTGGGTCTTCGAAAGAAATTCAAAAATCTGAAAGCAAAATCCAAAGCTCTCAAGCAATTCTTCAAGAATTTTAAAACAATCTCCAAAAACAGAGAGCTTTTCAAAAGCATACTCAAAGAGATGAGGGCGGGGAAGAAGCTTATAGACAACGCTGATGAAGTCGCAAAGACCATGGAAAAAATTATCAAACCATTTTTTCCAAAAATTCCCGGCGTAGTCAGTAAGGCGGATAAATTATTGAGAGCATCTGGAAAATTTGCAGGCGTCGTGGGGGCGGGATTGAACGTCTATTCTGGCTTGAAAGATATGTACGATGGAGGCGGCTATTCAGGCGCCAGAGGCACCGTGACCAAAGTAATGGGTGGCGTGGGTGTAGCTAGTGGGCTGGGTGTGTTGTTATGCTCAAACCCTGTGGGATGGGGTATAGCTGCAACTGGCGCGACAGCCTATGCACTGTGGGGTATCGGAAATACTATTTACGATCACAAAGACCAGATTGCAGCCGCAGCCTCTAAGGCTGGGAAAGCTATTGGTAACGCATTCCCGGCAGTTCCTGAATTCTTTAAAAACGCGGGGAGGTATGCTGCCGGACCTATGACAGTTCCCCTTAGATAAAAAGCCTATAGTTTTCTGGAATATTGCATAACTCATAGTTAGCAATAAATAGAATTGCATCAATTTGCAGACTGTTGTATCAGCATTTCTGTTGGATGCCATGTAACATCATTACCACATGCTTAACATTGTCACCACATTTTGGAAGGATAATGAACACTATAATGGAAACACCAGAAGATGCTTTTGCTGACGGCACAATGAAAGAACAGAGCGTGCTAATCGCTAGGTTTACTGACGAGGAATTAATTGTCCTGTCAAGAGAACCTGGCGTGGCGGTATTTCCCGTTTTACACAGCATGAGCGAAGATCATCAGAAGGTTGCAACCCAGACCGCCTACAGATCCTTGACCGCCAGAGGCATAATTCAGGTTGTGGACGGGAGTGAAGCTGAATGGTCTATTTCATTTGACAATGGAGGCAAAATTCCTGATGAAACTGTGACATTTTCACTTCCGGAAATTATTTCAAACCTTATTGATGTCAGAGATGGCGCCTCGAATGTGGTGGCAATCGCACGAACAACAGCGGAATCTGAACAATATAAGTATATTTATGTTGCAGATGGCGCGGTGCTGGAAGAAGAAGTCAACTCCACTGGTCTGCATAGTTTCTCAGTAGCAGAGTACCCTTACCTACACAAGGCAATTCTTTCATGGGCTCTGCACCCAGATGCTTCAGATGGTTCGGGTGCACCTATTTTTTGTGGTGACCCTGAAGAAATAATCCCCCCAGTTGAGC
This sequence comes from Austwickia sp. TVS 96-490-7B, assembly GCF_019331795.1. Taxonomy (GTDB): domain Bacteria; phylum Actinomycetota; class Actinomycetes; order Actinomycetales; family Dermatophilaceae; genus Austwickia. Next base: position 11,690 of record NZ_JAHPZL010000048.1, on the reverse strand, counting down.
TACTTGAGATTTTAGGTGAATCTCTGGTTCGATCTGATTTGATTATTAGGACTGATAACTCAGAAAATCCTCTTCTTGTGGGATTATTCAGTGGTCCAGCCGGGACGTGGATGAGCCAGGTAGAGCTAGGTTCTCAGCAACAGGTTTCTATAGATCCAGTCGCTGTTGAGCTTGTTTCTCAAATTATCAGTGAGCTTATTTCGCCTATGATTTCACACTAGAAAAAGATCTAGACCGCAAGACAAGGGCTGCAAGTAAAGAGTTCGGCAGAAAAATAGCATTTGCATAATGCTACCCTAAACTGCTGATTATCGTACTACCTACGCGCATACCAAATCTCCAACCAATGATCACATTTATGAAGACTTGAAGTGTTATCATCATACTGGGCGGGGCTTATTGGTTCTCAGGTATTTAGGACAGGGTTGACATGCAATTCTCAGAGGCACACACGTCACTGACCGCTCCAGTCTCAAGCTCCAAAAAGACTACTATAGTCGGCATCATCATAGCAATGATACTGGGCATGATCTCTGGGTATCGCAATTCAACTGAGCCTGTGAGTGCCTCATTTCCATTCATCATTCCCACTTTCCTTTTTGCCTTTTTTATGATATCAAACTCTTTCCCTAGAGTTTATCTGACCGGAACTGGCACATGGTTCGATCCAACACCTCAGGCAATCTTGCTGAAAAGATTTCTCATATTTCCCCAGAGGATTCGTTTGGATCGACCGGTCGCTGTGCATTTCAATCAATTTGAAGCCACCCAAATTGTTTTTGAGTCCGGCCTCAAACGCATCCCTTTGCATATCTTTGATTCTGACCAGGATTATTCTCTCCCTCCTCAATTGCTGGTGCTGCTAGCAGCCGCTATCGACCGTCCAAATATTATTAGGGGACATGAATCGGCTCAGATCTTGCGAGAGCAAGCTTCACATTTAGTCAATGGAGGGGCTCTCGAAAATTCTCCACTAGCACTCATCTCTCATCTCACCATGGATTGGCCTTGGCGACGGCTCTACCACCCGGACGGCGTTGGGTTCTTCCAGATGTGAGTCACTCAGGCTTGGACATTGAGTGCTCAGGTCGCACATCGCCTGAATGATGTTTGGGCACAACGTCAGACTCGAATTTTGTTCTTCACTCGCACTACGCAGACATTGGTGGCGTCTTTCCATGGCATGGAAAGACGCCACCAATGACCTTTGCTTGGATGGACTGTCATCTCACGAGACAACCTGCTCCTGCAATTAAGAAAGCATGGACGCCGGGAACCCAAGCTCAGGTGATGGGGTTGGCTTACCAGCTGTTGAAAGCCACGCTCGGAAGAAACTGGTCAGATCTTGACCCGAAACCTTACTGGCATATGCCACAAAATCTGTGACCTTGGCATTGCCGTATTGATGGTCAGCCAGCCAGCCGCGAACAATGGACCAGAACACTGGATCACCTACCTTGTTGCGCAGAGCCTGCACCGCCATCCCGCCACGGTCATACACTGCAGAATCAAACTCGTGTCCCGGGCCTGGATCTGAGACGATCACATTCCAGAAGTTGAGGCTACTGTCTGGCACATCGTCGTACGTCTGCTTGAAGATGGCATTGGCGTCTCGGCCCCCATGAGTCTCTTCGTACCTCCATTCAGTCCAGGTCGCAAAGCCTTCGTTCAGCCACATGTCCTTCCAGTTAGCCACACTGACTGAATCTCCGAACCACTGGTGAGACTGTTCATGAACGATCACACCGAGATTTGACCCATACGACCAGAACTTCGGCGAATAGACCGGACGCGTCTGATTTTCCAGCGCGAAACCCATCTGCGCTTGAGGTGCTACGCCTCCGGTAGCGTCAAACGGGTAAGGGCCATACTGTGATGCCAGCCAGTCAACAATCTCAGGTGTCTTAGCAAGATCCTGCGCTGCACGTTTGGCAGCATCGCCACCGCGGCTAGTCACCGCGTTCACCCACGGCAGACCTGATGTGGTCTTTCCCTGAGTGATATCGAACTTGCCGATAGCCATGAACGCCAAGTAGGTCGCCATGGGTTTACTTTCCTGCCATGACCACGTCTCCGTGTCCTTGGCATAGGCCGTCTTCTGCAGTGTGCCGTTACTGATGGCCTGCAGTCCACGGGGAACTGTCATAGACACGTTAAATGTTGCTTTGTCTCGTGGATGGTCATTGCTGGGGAACCACCAGGCAGCGATCTCTGGTTCGCCCACAGCCACAGCGCCATCATCGGTGGTCACCCACGCCGTAGAGCCGTTGACCAACGTCTTGGCCGGCACCCCGGCGTACGTGACAGCGACCTTCATCTCGGCACCCTTAGCCAGCGGTGTCGCCGGAGTGATCTGAAGTTCCAAGCCCTCAGATTTGCTGAACTTCGCAGCGGCACCATTGACTGTGACGGCGGAAACGTTCAGAGCAAAGTCCACGTTAAACCGGGTGAGAGCTTTCTCAGCGGTAGCGGTGATCACGGTCGTGCCAGTGAGCAGCCCGGTGTCCGGGACATACTTGACCTTGATGTCGTAATTGCGCACGTTGTACCCGCCATTACCATACTTAGGGTAATAGGGGTCACCCATACCGGCGCCACCTGCGCCTCCCCGTCGGGGGGCAGCAGCTGCTGCAAACGCTGATTTACGCCGATCCGTGGGAGAACTGGTGTCGTGGCTGTCCGGCTTGCTGACGCCGGGCACTCCTGCGGGTTGACTCGAAGGCGTGGGAGAGCTCGCCGTAGCGGGGAGAGATCCCAACGTGACCAGACCAAATGCAGTCGCGACGGTGAGCCCAACCTGCCAGGTATTGCGCTTCTTGCTGTGACGCATGTCGTTTCACCCCAGCTCATGTGGTTAACAGGGATATGACATTCCTAATACCCCTCACGAACGGCATGAAACAACCTTTACCAAAGCTTGGATAACTCCACGTCGAGACAAGGAGAAAAGCAGGCTTTTTCTTGAACCGCCTGGAATCTGGTCAATATGGCAGATGCACACCCAAGATTGCAGCAATCGCAGTGATGACAGGCCACGTTGCCAGGGCGCAGACTGCCACCCATGACAGCACCCACAGCTGGGCAGGAATCCAGGTGAGTTGAGCTAAGACTCGATGATCGTCGATCCCTCTCCCAGATCGCCATACCGCCCCCAAATGACGCCATGCCCCCACGATCAGCAGACATCCAGATCCCAGCAGCACGTTGCCCTGCTGCGCTGCGCTGCCTGACCACCAGAGCCACCCCAACGCCCCGATGCTGGCCACCATGACGAGGAGCGTCAACGCAGATCGCACCCGGAACACCACCGCTAACAGGACCAGCAGGATCACTGACAGCGCTGGAGCAGCCCACCCGTGCAGTGAGATCCACACCAGCAGCGAGCCCAGAAAGGCCGGGGCCGGATACCCAGCCCAGGTCGTAGCGATCCGGCCGAAACCGCGGGGCCGGCCACTGGTCACTGCGTGCCCCGACCCGTCCCCACTCACCACAAAACCGGTGAAGCGGCGTCCGCAGGCCACGCCCACCCCTGCATGACCGAGTTCATGGACGAGGGTCACGACCAGTCGAAAGGACTGCCAGATCGTCGGCACGAATGCCACGACAGCGGCAATCGTCAAGGACAGCAGGATCGTAAACGTCGAGTGTTGTACGTCGTACCCACCAGGCGCTATCCGGTCACGGAGAAGAGTCCACCATTCCACGGCGGCGAACATACCGACCTCTCCCACCCTGGCCGCCGCGCCATGCCGAGGTCGACAGCGCCGGTGCGGTGATCGGTCATCGCGACGATGTGTGGCACCGCCAGAGATCAGCCCCGGAGCTGGATGACCGTCGAGGTCATCACCAAGACTGCCAACGTGAAGAGAAGGACAGCGAAAGCGAGAGTGAGTTTGCGCGGATCGAGACGCCCCGACACGGCGGCGCCCAGCACAGTGCCCACCGCAGCGAAGGATCCAAAAATGAGGATGACAGGCCAGTCCACATCAAGGCCGGTGCCGATACGGGCAGCCAGCGCCACACCGCTGTTGATGCAGATCACAAGGAGTGAGGTGCCCACGGCATCAGGCATGGCGAATCCGAGCACCAGGACGAGGGCGGGGACAACGACGAATCCGCCGCCGACCCCGAGGAAACCGGTGAGTAAGCCGACTCCAGTAGCAGTGAGGACCACCGCGGGGAGGCGGCGGCGGTGTCGGTGGTGGTCGTCAGAGTCGCTGCTGGTGCGGAGGCGATGCAGCATCGACAGGGCGGCGGCCACCATCACGAGCGCGAAGGTGAACATCAGAGCTGGCGCTGGCACGGCGCGAGACAGTAACGAGCCTGGGACGGTGCCGAGGACACCGATGGCACCGAAAAGGAGGCCGTCACGGATCTGGACGCGGCCGGCGCTGTGGTGGGACACGATCCCGACTACTGATGTGGTGGTGACGATTACTAGCGAGCCGGTGGTCGCTGCCACAGGTGATTGGCCGAGCAAGTAGACGAGGATGGGGACGGTAAGGATGGCACCGCCGCCACCGAGAGCACCCATGACGATTCCGACAGCCAGGGCTAGTGGGGGCAGTGCCACCAGTAACGCCATGTCAGTCCTGATGTCTCAAGCTGGAGAGCACCTCATCGATGGAGGGCTCTAGGTCGCGGTTGTAAGGGAGTTTGGCGAGTAACGCACCCATCGCACAGGAGTCGGTGAGTGCCGCAGTGACCAATCCCGCGCCGATGCCTGCGGCGACCCATTTCAGTGGGGCGACTTTGGTGCTGGCCAGGATGCTGGTGCCGACGATGGAACCGGCGACGAGGCGGACTTGGCGTTCGAGGTCCCAGCGGGATTCGCCGCGGACGATGGGGGCGTTGATCTGTTGCCAAGCGACGATGCCTCCACCGAGGACGTGGAGACGGGACAGGCCAGCGGCAGCGAGGGATTGTTCGGCTTCTTCGGCGCGGCGGCCGGTGCGGCAGATCAGGACCACTTGTTCGTCGAGGGGACCTGCCAGTTGGTCGAGGTGTTCACGCAGGAGCGGCAAGGGCACGTTGGATGAGCTGGGGATGTGTGCAGCCCGGTATTCAGCAGCGGAGCGGACGTCGATGATGCGGGGCCGGTCGGCGCGTTGAAGCCATTCGCGGAGTTCTTCAGCGTCAATGCGGGCGGGCATGGTCCTGGTGAGGTGAGGGTCACTCACCGGGTGGAGGCCATGATTGGCGGCTTCGCCTCGGGTGAGGGTCGGTGCGGTGGGGAATGACATGACGGCTCCTGTGGTGTGGCGGTAGTGACGTCGATGATCTCGTGCTGTCTAGGTGGGGCAGCTCCTGACGTCCGCTCGACGCTACCAAATACCCCCAGGGGTATTAGTTGATGGGGCGGAGCTCTACGCACGCCAGCGCCCAACGGCCGCACCTCCCATGTCATCTTTCCGGAGAGCCACGTTGTCGACATCCAGCGATGTCGACAACGTGCTCCCACACCACTGCTCGTCTCGGCGGTCCAGAATCAACAATGGGGATTGACGTCACGCCTCCGTGAGGACCTCCATGGCCACCACCCTCTACCAGCTCGGCCGGATCGCTGCGCAACGCGCCTGGGTCGTCGTGCTGATCTGGGTCCTCATCCTCACAGGCACCGCCACTGCAGCAGTCACCTTCCGCGGCCCGTTCGCCGCTGCACTGACGATCCCCGGCACGGAATTCCAAAACGTCCTCGACGATCTGCACCACAGCCTTCCTCGCGCTGCAGTCAGCATCGGCACCGTCATCTTCAGCACCCGGGATGGCTCCCCGCTCACCGACAACCAACGCCGCGCCGTCGCCGATGTCATCGCACGCTGGAAGAAGATCGACGGGATCGACGACGTCATCGACCCCTTTGCGACTCAACGCCAACTGGATGACGCAGCAACCAAAGTCACCGACGGTCGGGCACGAATCGCTGCTGGGCGACGCAAAATCAACGACAGTGAACGTGCTCTCGACGCCGCCGAAAAATCCATCCGCCAAGGGCAGCGCACCCTTGACGACACCAAGAAAAAACTAGACGACGGACGCCATCAACTCGACGAAGGGCGGCGTAAGTACGACGCGGGACGACGCGAATATGACGCCAACGCATCCAAACTCACCGACGGACGCCGCCATTACGACGAGGCCCGCGCCACCCTCGAAGCAGGGCGACGCGAATATGACGCCAACGCATCCAAACTCGCAGATGGGCGCCGCCATTACGACGAAGCCCGCGCTGCTCTCGATACGCGCCAACGCCTCGTCGACTCTGGTCAACGTGAGGTCGATCAAGCGCTCAGCAGCGCTGGACTGACTCGGAGCACACTGCCCACCACCATTGAGCAGCTTCAGACCGCAAGAGCCACCCTGCGACATGACTACGACACTGCTCGCAGTGAGTACGGCGACGACGATCCCCGCACCCAGAAGCTTCTCGGGGAGCTGCGCGCCGTCGAAAGCCGCCTCACACCTTTAGAAAAACTCGCCGCCACCATCACCACCCTCACCTCTGGACAGACCCACATCGACTCTGGTCGCAAGCACCTCGACGGGACACGGGCTCGGCTGGAATCTGCAGCAGCGGCTCTCGCCACTGCCAAAACCCGCTTGGACACCGGCAGCGCTCAATTGCACAGCGCCGCTGATCACATCAACACCGGACAACGACGCCTCGACGCCGCCACCGCCCAGCTGAACGCCGCCACAACCGAGATCATCACGCATCAGCAACGCCTTGATACCGGCCTTACCCAATGGGAAGACGGCCGAAGAAAACTCGACGCCGCGCGGAAAAAACTCGCCGCTGGGAAAGCCACCACCGCCCACGCCACGGCTGCGCTGCCTGCCTCCGAAACTCAACTCACCCGGGGCGAACGCCGAATGGCCCTCACTCACGGCATGCGTGCCGTCACCGAACGTGGCGATGTCGCTGCGGCCCAGGTGCTCTTCACCCAGCGCGCAGAATCCGTCCCCGCCGCCACCAAAAAAGCCATCCCAGCGGAGGCCACCTCACTGGAAGCGGCAGCAGTGGAAGCCACCTACTCCCGAGAAATCTCTCAAGAGCTCAGCATCATCGGCCCTGGAGAAATCACTGGTCTGGCCATCGCAGGGATCGTCTTGATCGTCATGCTCGGATCGCTCCTGGCGGCTGGGCTTCCGCTGCTCACCGCCCTGATCGGGGTAGCCGTGGGAATCCTGGGGGCGATCTCACTCACCGCCCGAATAGACATGGCTGACATCACTCCCGCGTTAGCGTTAATGCTGGGCTTAGCGGTAGGGATCGACTACGCCCTGTTCCTCGTCAACCGACACCGGGAACAACTGTGCCAGGGGGTCCCTCTAGTCGAATCAATCGCCCGAGCGACCGGAACCGCCGGGAGCGCCGTCCTCTTTGCTGGTCTGACTGTGGTGGTGGCGCTATCTGCTCTCACCCTCACTGGGATCCCGTTCCTGGGTGTCATGGGGGTGGTGGCCGCGGCGACCGTCGCCGTGGCCGTCGTGGTTTCGATCACTTTGACTCCAGCATTGTTGTCACTGCTTGCTGGGCGGGTGTTGTCCCCCCGATCACGCCGTACTCTGGCAGCCACATTGCATGACGAGCAGGATGATGCCACCAGTGTCCTTTTGACCGAAGGTCACGGCCGGGGTTGGGGTGGTCTGGTCACCCGGCATCCTTGGGTGACACTCATCGTGGCGACTATGGCCCTGTCCGTGCTGGCAATCCCGGCAGGAAAACTCGCGCTGGGTTTGCCGGACGCGTCGTACGAACCGCAGGACACCACGGCATACCGCACCTACCAGTCGATCGCCGACCATTTTGGGGCTGGCCGCAACGGCCCAATCATCGCTGTGGCCACAGTCGAACCGAGCCGCGCCACCCGACCAGATGACCCCGACGGTGTGACAGACCTGCAACTGGACGTCGGGGAGAAACTCAGAGCGATCACCGGGGTGTCGTACGTCGTCCCGTTCGGTGCGAGCGACGACCGTCGTACCCTCGCTTTCCAGGTGGTGCCGACCACCGGGCCCTCCGACGAAGCCACCACCACGCTGGTGCACCAGTTACGGCGCAGCGCCCCAGAGATCGTCACGGATGCCCACCTCACCTCGTTGGGTTACGCCGGGCAAACCGTGGCAAACATTGACATCTCCGCCGCGCTGGCCGCTGCTCTTCCGACGTACCTGTTGGTCGTGGTGGGAATCTCCCTCGTGCTGCTGCTGTTAGTGTTCCGATCAGTAGTTGTCCCCCTCCTCGCTACCGGCGGTTTCTTGCTGTCAGTAGCAGCAGCTTTTGGTGCGGTCGTGCTGGTGTATCAGTGGGGATGGCTCGGGTCACTCTTAGGTGTCAGTCATCCCGGACGGGTGCTGAGTTTCCTCCCCACCCTTGTCATCGGCATCTTGTTTGGACTGGCTCTGGACTACCAGATGTTCCTCGTCTCCGGGATGCGCGAAGCCTGGGCACACGGCCACCCCGCCCGAGCCGCAGTCAGATCCGGATATCGGCACGGCGCCCGAGTGGTCACCGCGGCAGCTCTCATCATGACTGCGGTCTTCGGGAGTTTTGTGCACGCCGAATTGACGATGATCCGACCCATCGGGTTTGCCCTGGCTATCGGAGTCCTCATCGACGCCTTCATCGTACGAATGACAGCGATGCCAGCAGTGATGCACCTTGTCGGCGAACGTGCCTGGTATCTGCCGCAATGGTTGGACCGAGTCTTGCCTGACCTCGATGTCGAAGGCACCAGGATGCTCGCCGCACGCACCAGTGAAAACCCCGCGACCAGTCTGGACGACCCGCATCGCGGGTGACGGCAACCTCACCGCCACCCGCGACACCCAGGTCAGCTACGCCGAACTCGCAGAGTCACAATCTGGAACGGCCGCAACGCCATCTCAACGAGGTCACCCTCATGACTGATCACCGGGATCAGCCCTTCGTCATGGGGGTCGGTGAGGTCATCCTCCAAGATCCCCACAGCGCGCACCTCCGCGGCAGCAAAACCGCACCGCACCTGGGCACACCCCCGACGGCCAGACGACTCGTACAGACGCACAATGACGTCCCCAGAGCGATCCTCGGCAAGCTTGACCGCCTCGACCACTGCCGTCCCGGACACAACCTGCACCAGCGGCGCCATCGCGTCTGGGGCGACCCCCATCGGGGCAGTGCTCAGGTCCCGCAACGGCAGATTCACCGCATAACCATGCACAGCTGCCTCAGCCCGATCCGCACCAATGACCAGACCCACGTGGTAGTCGTGACCTCCCAAATCAGTGTCCGGGTCAGGGAAACGCGGCGAACGTACCAACGTCAACCGGACCTGAGAGAACGTCCCACCGCCGGTACGTGCATGCCGGGTGACCTCGTGCCCGTAAAGGCAGTCATTCACCACCGCCACCCCAAAACCGGGTTCACCCACGTGGACCCAGCGGTGCGCGCACACCTCGAAACGGGCCGCATCCCAGCTGGTGTTGACATGCGTGGGACGCACCATATGCCCAAATTGGGTCTCAAAAGCGGCCTCATCGGCGTGCACATCCACGGGGAAAGCCACTTTGAGGAGATGCTCCCGCTCATGCCAGTCGACATGGGTCCGGACATCAAGGCGTCGGCCACCAGGATCCAACGACAACTGCTGGGTCACTGTGGAGTCCCCGAAAGTGCGCACCACCTGCACGCGGGGACCCTCACCATCGTCACGGACCATGACCGTCCCGCTGGAGACATCCTGCTTGCTGTGCCGGTAATACTCGTCAATGTCCCAGGCATCCCATTGCGCCGGGAAATCCTCATGCAGGTGCAACTCGTTACCTCTGGTGCCCGGTGGGAGAGTCTCCCGACCCGTAGCGAGATCCATCGCCGACACGATGCACCCGTCATCGTCGATCACTACTCGGACCACCCCGTTATCCAGGACCGCGCCACCCTCATGACCGGCCACCGTCACCGGTGCAGTAGGAGGTAGCGGTCCACAGCTCATCGGGGGAATCCCCCGGACCGGGACCGGAGCGGCGTTGACCAGGCCCGTTGCGCCAAGAACCTGAAGCGTGTCCGCAATGACGCTTTCCAGATCTGTGGCTGCACTCGCATGCGCCTGCGCGACTTCCCGATGCACCCAGGAAATCGAGGTCCCTGGAAGGGTGTCATGGAACTGGTCGAGCAAAGCTTGCCGCCAGATCCGCTCAAACACCTCGTACGGGTAGGTGGCGCCCAGCCGGACTGCTGCGGTCGTTGCCCACAGTTCAGCTTCCCGCAAGAGATGTTCAGTACGGCGATTGCCGCGTTTGGTGTGGCGTTGGGTGGTCAGCGTCCCGCGGTGAAATTCGAGGTAAAGCTCACCTCGCCACACTGGCGGATCCGGATGTTCGGCTTTGGCATCGTCGAAGAACTCCCGAGCGGTACGCAGTGTGACCTTGGGAACACCTTCAAGGTCCGCGGTGCGATGGGCGCGATCCAGCATGTCCCGAGTAGGTCCGCCGCCACCGTCGCCGTATCCAAAGGGCACCAAAGAATGGTCAGCGACATCCTTGTCGCGGAAGTTGTCGACGGCATGGCGCAGTTCCCGCATCGACAGTTCGCTGCCATAGGTGTCTACCGGTGGGAAATGAGTGAAGATCCTGGTCCCGTCAAGACCTTCCCAATTGAACGTGTGGTGCGGGAACTTATTGGTCTGGTTCCAGGAGATCTTCTGGGTGAGGAAAGCATCAATACCGGCAAGTCGGAGCAGCTGCGGCAACGCCGGGGTATACCCAAAAGTGTCCGGCAACCATCCGATGGTCGCTCGGGCGCCCGCTGCTTGCTGAAGGTAGCGCTGCCCATGGAGGAACTGACGTACGAAGGCTTCGCCACCGACCATGTTGGTGTCTGATTCCACCCACATCCCACCGACCGGTTCGATCGCCCCGGACTGGATCGCCGCGCACACCCGATCAAAGAGCGCAGGTTGGTCAGTTTCCAACCAGGCAAGGTGTTGCACCTGACTGAAGGCAAAGCGGAAATCGGCATCGCGGTCAATGAGGGCGAGCACATTGCTCAATGTCCGAGCGACCTTACGGCGGGTCTCCCGGACCGGCCACAACCACGCCGAGTCGATATGGGCATGGCCGACAGCGGTCAGGCGGTGCGCGCTGGCTTCCGCCGGGGCAGACAGTGACGGGTCCAAACATTCTCGAGCCGCCGCTGCGCCACCTGAGATGTCTTGCAAAGGGAGCGCATCCAAGCAGCGTTCCACGTCCCGTACGACGCGACGACGACGTACCCCTTCTGGGAGAGCGTCTGCCAGGTCAAGCATCGCTTCCAGATCATCGGCGAGCGCGACCACGGTGAGGTCGCGAACGACGAGGTCGATCCGTCCCAGCGTGTAGATCGGCGTCGGGTCACCCTTCTCACCTCGATGCGTGGGCAGGAACGGGTGGACTTCCAACAGCAGCGGATTCGCTGCCGCCTCGAGATACAGGACCTGTTCTCCCGGGCGGTCAGCTACCGACACCCACGTATTGCGGGGATTGACTGCTTTGACGATCTCGCCAGCGGCGGTGAAGATCAAGCCTTCGCACTGGAAACCTGGAGAATGATCAGCCCAGCCCAAGTCGATCGCAAGTTCCACTGGGCCAGCAGGCCGGTCTTCGGGGACGTCGAATCGCAACTCAAACCAACTGGTCGACCACACTGGCCCCCACCGGTCGCCGGCAGC
>NZ_JAHPZL010000047.1 GCF_019331795.1 Austwickia sp. TVS 96-490-7B | reverse complement strand
GCGGGGTGCGGCGGCGGTGATGGGTCCTTGGGGTGTGTTTGTGGGGGGTTGGGGCATGGCGGAGGAATATTCAGGGTCAGGTTGGTAGGTGGGGTCCCACAGCCCCATCGATTTCACGCCAAAGATTCTGCGGTCGGGGTTGTCGTATCCTTCGCCGATCTGGCCGAGGGGGTTGTCGGTGACGGTAGGGACGTCCGCGGTCAGTGCGGCGTAGGCGTCGACGAGGCCCCAGCCGCAGTCGGCGGTGGGGATGTCTCCGGTGCCGGTTTTTTTAGCGGTTTTTAAGACGCGGTTGATGACGCTGGCGGCGTTGAGGTCGGGATGTTTCGCGCGGATCGCGGCGACGATGCCGGTGACGACCGAGGCAGAGATGGATGTGCCTGCTTTGTCGCGGTAGCCGCCGCCGGGCCAGGCTTGCGGGACTCCCGTGTCCGGGGTGGTCGCGAACGGACCGCACACAGCTACGCCGGGGGAGCTGACATGGTTTTGCCCGTTCGTGCGGGGGCGCCCCCAGTTGGAACTGGGGTCGCGGGTGAGGTTGTGATCGACACCGGCCACAGACAGGACACCGAATATGTCGGGGAGTCCGGTGAGAGTCGAACTCCCAAAATTGCCAGCCGATGCGACTATAACGACGTCTTTAGACTGGGCGTAGAGCACGGCTTCTTTAACGTCTTTTCCTGCCGTGCCAACAGAAAGGTTGATAACCTTGGTGCCATGATCAGTGCAATACCGGATCGCCTCGGCAACAGTACTGGTCTGGGTTTGTATTTCATAATTTAGTGAGACGCTGACAATGGTGGCGTCAGGGGCGGCGCCGATGATTCCGGACTCTCCGTTGTGGCCGTGGCCCCGCCCGGCGATGTTGGCAGCCATGTTGGTGCCGTGGTGGAAGTCGTATTCGCTGGTGATGGGTTTGAGTCCGTCTGGGGAGCCTTTCCCGGACAGGTCTTTGCCGTCAGCGAACCGCACTCCGGCGAGGTCAGGGTGGGTGGCGTCGATACCAATGTCTGGAAGGCAGACCCTGATGCCGCCGCGGGATAGAGGTAAAGAGCGATCGATGCCCATCGGGGTGATCCACCATTGCCGGTCCCGGACCTGGTCCCCCGCATGAGCCGGGATCGCCGCATTGCAGGCCAGTCCGCCAGTAAGGAATATGATCACAGCAGGGTGCCATCGATGGGGGCGGTGATTTCGGGACACGACGATCGGCATCCTTCCTGTGCTCACTTTTGGCTGGGGTTGATCTGGGTGAAACCCACCTGAGCTTGATTGTCGCTGGCTAGGTAGGCCCGATACGTCTGCTCCATAGAATTCAGGTGAGTGCAGACCTTCTGATCCAATCTCTTCATATTGTCAATAAGTGTTTGTGACTGACTATGAACCTTATCCCAGGCGCACTGGGCTTCCAGCATTTTTCCGCTGGCATCGCTCTTTTCTATGCGATCACGGGCGGCCTCAGCTTTCTTGATGGAGGCCTCAAGGTTGCGATGGGTCTCATAGAGGTCGGCATAGGTTTTGCGGAATTTCTCTGGATCCAGGCTGAAATCTAGAGAGGCTGATCCTTGGTGGGATTTGCGGATCTCATCAGCCTGGCTATTAATCAGATATTCCCGGCTGCAGTCGCTGTAGTCATTGAGGATGTATTGAGGTTTGTTATCGCCCATGGTGGTGCGCTTCCCGGTAGTAGTCGTCGTCATCGTCGTCGAGGAGGTACATGGCTCCTTCGTCGCCGATGATGGGGGGTACGGCGTGGGTGGGTACGCCCCATAGTTCGTCGCTGGTCATGCGGTAGCGGTCTTGGCGGCGGAGGT
>NZ_JAHPZL010000046.1 GCF_019331795.1 Austwickia sp. TVS 96-490-7B | reverse complement strand
TTGGCGTGCTGGGGGTGCGCGGGGTGGTGTGGGGTTTGGTGAGGCTGGTGGTGCGCCGCGTGTGGGTGGTGCTGGTTTTGGTGATCCTGGGGGGCGTGGTGGTGCGGGGATGGGTCCGATGGGTGGCGGTGGTGGTGCTGGGGAGAAGGAGCGGGAGTTGCGGCGTCGGAAGGAGTATTTGATGGAGTCGGATGATTTGTGGGGGACGCCGAAGTATGCGGTGCCGCCGGTGTTGGGTGATGAGGGTGCGTTGTATGTGTTTGATGATGATGAGGATGACGACCCGAGGAGGGGCCGCTGATGGAAAGTAACCCAAAACCAAATGATGTGGTGTTATCGGGCGCCGGGAAAGCAGGAGAGATTGATCACTGGATCAGTGTGAATTATCGGGGATCGGAGCTCACTCCAAATGAGTTTAAATTTGATCCACGAGATTTTGAGAGCGTATACAAGAAACTATATGCGGTGCATGTCAGGCTTGAGAACGAAATAAAAGCAGTGAATGACCGCACTGCTGCTTATGCGAAGATGGCGCCTGGTGGTCAGATTAGAGAAGTTAACCTGGCTTGGGAGTCGATCACTGCTCAGTCAAAGAATATGACGGATAATCTCAAAAGGTTAGGGCGTTATTCACGAGGCATTTCCAGGTCATTCTTGGCTACCAGCCAAGTCGATAGAGCTCGAGTCGGGTAATGACGGCAATGATATCGGGGAGTTCTGTGAGTCTGCCTCGATA
>NZ_JAHPZL010000045.1 GCF_019331795.1 Austwickia sp. TVS 96-490-7B | reverse complement strand
TGTCGAGGGGTGGCGTGGTGGCGGGGGTGATGTCGCGGAGTTGGGGGGTGGCTTGTCGGGCGCTGATGATGGCGGTGGGGTGGTCGTCGCTGGTGAGGGCTCGTTCCCAGGCGCCGCGCATTTCGTCGGTGTCGGCGGGTCGGATGACGTCGAGTCGGGGGATGGCGCGCAGCGCGGCGAGGTGTTCGACGGGTTGGTGGGTGGGTCCGTCTTCGCCGACGGCGATGGAGTCGTGGGAGAGCAGGTGGAGTAGGGGGAGGCCCATGAGCGCGGACATGCGGATCGCGGGGCGGGCGTAGTCGCTGAAGACGAGGTAGCCGTTGACGTAGGGCCGGGCGAGTCCACCGAGGGCGATGCCGTTGGCGATGGCGGTCATGCCGTGTTCGCGGATGCCGTAGTGGATTTGGCGGCCGTGGCGGGATCCTCGTCGGCCGAGGGTGGCGGGGCTGTGTCGGCTGGGGATGAGTTCGTCGTCGCTGGTCATGCGGCCACCTGCGGTGTCGGCGAGGTCTGCTGATCCGCCGTATAGCTCGGGGAGGCGATGTCCGAGGTGTCGCAGGATGCGCGCGGACGCGGTGCGGGTCGCTTCGGGGCCGGTGGGGTTGTCGAGTCCGTCCCATAGGTCGGCGGGGAGGGTACGGCGGCGGATCCGGTCGTAGCGGGCGACGAGGTCGGGGTCGGTACGCCGACGCCAGTCTTGGTAGCGCTGTTCCCAGGTGGCGTGGAGTTGTGCGCCGCGGCGTTGGACGTCGCGGGCGTGGTTGAGGGCTTCTGCGGGCATGGCGAAGTGGTGGTCGGGGTTGAGGCCGAGGAGGGTTTTGGTGGCGCGGATCTCGTCGGTGTCTGGGGCGCCTGCGTGGGCGGCTCCGGTGCCGCTCAGGGTGGGCATGGGGTGGCCGATGCGAGTGCGGATGCGCACGAAGGTGGGTGGGTGGTCGGCGCTGGGGACGGTGGCGTCGGTGAGTGCGGTGTGGAGGATGTCGAGGTTTTCAGCGTCGTCGACGGTGATGATGCGGAATCCGTAGGCGGCGAATCGTGCGGTGACGTCTTCGCTGCTGACGAGTTGGGTGGAGCCTTCGATGGTGATGCGGTTGTCGTCCCAGAGGACGATGAGGCGGCCGAGTCGGAGGTGTCCGGCGAGGGCGGCTACTTCGTGGGAGATGCCTTCCATGAGGTCGCCGTCGGAGACGAGGCACCAGATGCGATGGTCGAAGGGGCTGGTGCCGGGGGGTGCGTGCGGGTCGAGGGTGTCGCGCCAGTGGCGGGCGTCGAGGGCCATGCCGACGGCGTTGCCGAGTCCTTGGCCGAGGGGGCCGGTGGTGGTTTCGACGCCGGGGGTGTGTCCGTGTTCGGGGTGGCCTGGGGTGAGGGAGTCGAGGGTGCGGGTGGCGCGCAGGTCGTCGAGGTCGAGTCCGTATCCGCTGAGGTAGAGCTGGAGGTAGAGGGAGAGGCTGGTGTGTCCGGCGGAAAGGACGAAGCGGTCGCGGCCGGGCCAGGTGGGGTCGGCGGGGTCGTGTCGTAGGTGGTGCTGGAAGAGGGTGGTGAGTAGGGGGGTGAGGCTGCAGGCGGTGCCGGCGTGTCCGTGGCCGAGGGCGTGGACGATGTCGAGGGGAAGGACCCGGGCGTATCGGATGACGTCGTGGTCGGTGACATCGGGCGTGGCGGGTGGGGTCGTCATAGGTGGCTCCCTGCCTGCGGGTTATGTCTATTAATGTTCAAATCTGCGGGGTCTATCATGCCGGTCTACGCCGTTCACCGCATCCATGCTGCGCCGAACGGTCAGTCAGGATGATGACTTCCCGGCGCCCAGGCGGCGACCAGAGGGCGCCCATCAGCGGTCGGCGAGCGCGGAGTCGACGGTGGCGGGGGTGAGGATCTCGTCGAGGGCGAGGTGGGCTGCGCCGATGAGTGAGGCTTCGGCGCGGATGGAGGAGGCGACGATTTGGGTGCTTGATGCCGCGTGGGGATGGACTCGGGCGGCGGCGACGTGACGGATCGTGCTGATGAGGGGGGTGTTGTCGTGGGCGAGTGCGCCGCCGACGACGACGAGTTCGGGGTTGAGTAGGGCGATGAGGGCGCCGATGGACTGGCCGAGTCGGTGCCCGGCGTCGGTCATGGCGTGGACGGTGGTGGGGTCGCCGGTGAGGGTGCGGTCGACGAGGTGGCGCATGGCGGCGGCGCCGGTGTGGTCGCTGGGGTGGGTGTCGTGGAGGGTTCTGGTACGTCGCAGGAGCGCGAGTCCGCTGGCGGTGACGTCGAGGCAACCGTGTTGTCCGCAGCGGCACGGGGTGTGGTCGTGGGGGTCGGGGATGTGGGCGAGGTCGCCAGCCATGCCGGCGACGCCGCGGACGACGTGCCCGCCGGTGATGATGCCGCAGGCGATGGTGGTGCTGATTTTGACGACGACGAGGTCTCTGACGTCGGGCCAGGAGGTACGCCATTCGCCGAGGGCCATGATGTTGGCGTCTTTGTCGACGACGACGGGGACGTTGGTGACGCCGAGTCCGGGGAGGAAGGCGAGGATTTCGCGGGCGATGACGATGTCGACCCAGGCGTCGGCGAGGGGGGCCGCGTGGGGTGGGCGGGCCATGCGGCCGTGCCATTCGACGGGGCTGGGGACGCCGACTCCGACGCCGAGGACGGTCGCAGGTGGGATGTTGAGTCGTTCGACGAGGCGGCGGAGGCGGCTGCCGACGGCGCCGAGGACGGCGGCGGGTCCGGCGGTGACGTCGATGTCGAGGTCTTCTTTGGCCAGGATGTGACAGCCGAGGTCGGCGATACCGATGGTGGTGTGGGTGGCGCCGATGTCGACGCAGAGGAGGTGTCCGCCGTTCTCGTTGAATTCGATGAGGCGGGGTGGGCGTCCGCCGCTGCTGCCGTGGTCGATGCGTTCGACGATGTATCCGGCGTTGAGCAGGGTGTCGAGGCGGGCTTCGAGGGTGGCGCGGGCGAATCCAGTGTGGGCGATGAGGTCTCGTCGGGTGGCGCTGCCGAGATCACGGATGAGGGTGAGGAGCGCGCCGGGGCCGGTTTCGGCGCGCAGTGCGGGACGGGGGCGGCGGCTGCCTGCTCGTCGGACGGTACGCACCCCGGTGAGTTCTGGTGCGGTCATCGCGCTCTCCTCGGGCGATCGTGGCACGCGGGTGTATTCCCCTCAGTGCTGACACTAGCGTTCCAACGGAGTTTTGTCCTAGTCTGCTCAAAAGCAGGTCGATGGAGCCTGTGACCGGGCAAGGAGGCACCGATGGGCGAGCAGGAGCTGCACACCGACGGCGACGACGCGCGATCCGCGCCGGAGACGAGCACGCCCGCCATACCAGAGCCTTCAGCTCAGTCCGGGTCGAGCACCTCGAACGACGCACCGTCGCTGGCTGATCTGCTCTCCCCTGCCTCGATCTGTTTGAACGCCACCGCGCAGGATTGGCGGGACGCCGTACGGACGAGTGGGACGTTGCTCGCAGCCAGTGGATGCACCACTGAGGCCTACACCGATCAGATGATCGCTGCGGTAGAACGGTTCGGGCCGTACATCGTGATCGCGCCAGGGTTGGCGTTGGCGCATGCCCAGGCAAGTGACGAGGTGCACCGCACCGGGATGTCCTGGTTGACCCTCAGCGATCCAGTGAGTTTTGGGCATCCTGACAACGACCCGGTATTCCTGGTGATCGGCTTGGCTGCCACAGACCACGAAGCCCATATGACGGCATTGCAGCAGCTGGCGATGCTGCTCGGCGAGCCGAGTGCCCGTGCCGCTCTGGATGCCGCGACCACCCCTGACGCTCTGCTCGACACCATCACTCGCCTCGTCGGAAAGAAGGACTCATGAAAATCGTTGCTGTCTGCGGCATGGGAATCGGCACATCCATTCTGCTGAAAATGAACGCTGAGAAGGCGTTGGAAGAACTCGGTCTTGACGGTGATGTCGAAGCTGCTGACATCGGCACCGCCAAAGGGGTCGCCGCGATGGCTGACCTGATCCTCACCAGCGCTGAGCTCGCTCCTGAGCTGGAGGACTGTGACGTCCCGTTGCGGGTGGTGTCCAACTTCATGGACGTCTCCGAGATTGTCACCCACCTCAGCGAGGCCCTCGACGTCTGAGCGGCCCCCCGCTCTCGCCCCTTTGGGAGAACCCACCATGCAGGTCATCAATTTCCTGGTTAACCAGGTCCTGTCCGTGCCGGCGTACCTGGTCGGTTTGATTACCGCCGTCGGGCTGATAGCCATGGGCAAAAAGTCCGGGCAGGTCGTCGGCGGCGCATTGAAAGCCACGTTGGGTTTTTTGATCCTAGGCGCGGGCGCGGGAGTGGTAGTCGCGTCGTTGACCCCGCTTGGTGAGCTGATCCTCAAAGCGACCGGCGCGCAGGGCGTCGTCCCCACCAACGAAGCCATCGTGTCGATTGCGGCGGCGCAATTCGGCGCGCAGGTGGCATGGGTGATGATCGGCGGGTTCTTGGTGAGCTTGATCATTGCCCGGTTCACCCCGTTGAAGTATGTCTTTTTGACCGGCCATCACATGTTTTTTATGGCGACGATGCTGACAGTGGTGTTGTCGGTGGCTCAACCGCCGGCGGCTCTTTTGGTGGCCTGCGGGTCAGTCATGTTGGGCACAATCATGGTGGTGCTGCCGGCATTCTCTCAGCCGTTTACCCGCCGCGTCACGGGGCATGACAAGCTGGCGATGGGGCATTTCGGCACCTTGGGTTATATCGCAGCTGGCGCGATTGGTGCAGCCACCGGAGAACGGTCAAAGTCCACTGAGGATGTGGCGGTCCCGGAGAGCCTGCGTTTCCTGCGGGATTCGATGGTCGCGACCGCCCTGTCGATGGTGCTGTTCTATGTGGTGTTTTGCAGCTGGGCGTGGGCGAAGGTGGGCAGCACAGTGGCCTTCCCCATCCTGAAAGCCACCGACGGTGGGGACTTCCTGATGAAAGGACTCGCACAGGGTTTGCAGTTCGGCATCGGCGTGTCCATCATCCTGTACGGCGTACGCACGATCCTGGCGGAGCTCGTCCCTGCTTTCGAAGGAATCAGCCGGAAAGTGGTGCCTGGTGCCGTCCCAGCGTTGGACTGCCCGATCGTGTATCCGTTCGCTCCCAACGCAGTGCTCGTCGGTTTTGTCAGTTCGTTCGCGGGCGGGTTGGTGTCCTTCGCATTGTTAGCGTGGGTTTTCGGTCCAGCGTGGGGGTTGGCGTTGATCCTGCCGGGGATGGTGCCGCATTTCTTCACCGGAGGGACAGCCGGAGTCTTTGGCAACGCCACCGGTGGTCGCCGCGGCGCCGTACTGGGTGCCTTTGTCAACGGCGTCCTGATTTCGTTCCTCCCGGCGTTCCTGCTGGGCGTATTAGGCACCCTCGGGTTCGCGAACACCACGTTCGGGGATGCTGACTTCGGGTGGTACGGCATCGTGATCGGCAACGTGGTGCGGCTCGGCCCGATCGCAGGGACCGCAGGGCTACTGGTAGTGGCGGCGCTATTGCTCGCCGCCGGATGCTGGTTCCAGCTGCGGTACGTCGCGACCGGGTGGGACCCGGGAGCGCGTCACGTCGCGTGGATCGAAGAGCAGAAGAAAGCTGCCAAACAGGCCCGCCAGGCTGCGAAAGAAGCGGCGGCTGCCACTGCCACCACCGCAACCGCCACAGAACCCGCACCTGGAAAAGGAGCCTGACCGTCCCAACCGAACTCAGCGCAAGAAGTCCATCAAGGACGGCTGAATAATTTTGGCGGATGCCTGCAACGCAGCGTTGTAGGCGTTGGCCTGGATATTAAGGTCCATTGCAGCCTTCATGAAATCAACGTCTTCTACTTTGGACAGCGCAACTGTGGCACCGTCATCCAGACGTCCGTTGAGCTCGCCTAGCCCATTCAATCGGGCAACACGAGCTCCGACGGTTGAAGATGCTGACGAAAGCTGCTCGGCTGCTTTATCAAGGTCACCGAGCATCCCTGAGAGGGTAGCTGGGTTGTAGGTACCATCAGGTTTGCGAAGTTCCCGAACAACCCTGTCAAGTAGGCCAGTGGCCGAGTCAGGGTCAGTTGGTGCAGCTTTAAAAAACAGGTTGGGTTTGGCCGTAGCAGGGTCGTAAGTCGCCGCGTCTGCTGGGTCTTTGAATGCCCTCCACCCGGAGACCGCAACGTCAATATCGCCAGCAGCCCCTGTCGCTTCGGTCACTTTACGTAGGACGGCGTCGGTGTTGCCGAGGAAAGCGCCGGTGGTGTTGTCAAAAGCATTGGCTGCAGTAGAGGTGCCACCGAAGACGGGTTGTCCGGCGTATTGAGTGTTGGCGAGGTGGATCATTCCCTCCCGAATTTGTTCGATCTCGTTGGCATAGGCAGCGCGCTGTTGTGGCGAATTGGTACCATTAGCTCCAGCAACGACCAGACTGCGGACTTTCGTCAGCATGGTCTGACTGCGAGTGAGGGCATCATCGGCTGCTTGGAGTCGGGTGACTCCGTCTTTGATATTTTCACCGAGCGCAGAGAGTGCGCGTTGCTGGTCTCGTAGCCGCATAGCGCTCACAGTGTCAACGGGCGAATCCGAGGGGCGCACCAGGCGTTTACCGCTAGTCAATGTCTCTTGGGTCCGCTGGAGACGCGCGAGGCTGTTATCCAGACCCATGAGTTGGGTCCGGTTCATCGAGTTTTGAGTGATACGCATGGTCAGACTCCTTCGTGCATACGTCAATCAGGACGCTCAGCGCGTCATGTTGAGCAGGGACTCGATGGTGGCGTCGACGGCAGTAATGAATTTGGCCGCTGCGGCGAAGGAGTGCTGGTATTGAATGAGATGTGTCATCTCTTCGTTGAGGCTGACTCCGGAGACGGAGTCACGGGCGTCATCGGCGGTTTTGGCAACGTTGGCGGCAGCTTGCTGGTTGCGGTAGACACTGGCCGCTTCGACACCGAGCGTGACAACGAGCCCTCGGAGTTTGTCGTCGGCTCCGTCTGCTTTGCTCATTAGCGCGGACATGTCTTTGGCGTTGTCACCATTGAGCGCTCCCACGGCTGGCGGTGCAGGTGTGGGGTTTTTGGTGGAGATGGCCAAGTCGTTGGGTCCACCCTGGAACTGCAGGGTGGCAGCTGCTCGCACACCTGCTGGCAGCGCCCCGGCTCCATTGGTGAACAGTTTGGGACTGCCCGCCACCTGCTGGGTGCCAGTGACAGTCCAATTGCCGGATTGCTGCGTGTTGACGTCTGTTGCGATGGTGACGGCGATGGTGTCGAGTTTGTCTAAATAAGAAGGCAGAGTGGTGTTGAGTGTCGTCAGCTGGGCTGCGAGGGTGCTGTGTGCTCCCGCAGGGAGAGCGTTTCCGGTCATGGCGGTGCCATCAAAATCTTTGGCCCATTCCACACCTACAGGGGTGACTGGTGCCGCGGTGCGGTGGGCCACGGCATCATTGCTCCCGACTGCGACAAGGGTACGGCTCTCATGTCCGCTGACTAAATAGTCGTTAGTACCAGGTCCAAGCTTGACGTTGACGACGCCGTCCGCAGCTCTTTCAGCGGTGCCACCGGTCAGGGTGGTGACTTTTTCGACGAGGAGGTCGCGCAGGTCGGCGAGTTCGTTAGCAGGAAGGCCGTTGATGACGTTGTTGCGGATGGCGCGGTTGAGGGTGGCGATGTCTCCAGCAGCTTTATTGATGTCGTTGATGTTGGCGTCGAGTTGGGAGCGGGTGTCGTTCCACTGCACCTCGAGAGTGGTGGCGATGCGGTTCAGCTCGGTCGCGACGGCACGACCCCGCTCGACGACGACGTTGCGGGGGGCTTCTGATTTGAGGTCGTTGCCAGCGGCTGACCATGACTGCCAGAACTCCGCCATCCGCTGTTTCAGTCCTGTGTTGCTGGGTTCGCCGATGGTGCGTTCGATAGCTTCATAAGTCTTTTGGCTTTCGCTTAATTCACCGAGGTTTTGGTGCGCAGTGCGAGCTCTGGCTTCAAGGAACTCGTCACGCATCCGAGAGACCCCGGTCACTTTGACACCGCCACCAGCTTGATCGTACTTCGACCAAATCGCCGGGACGGTGGGGCCACCGACCGCTACTTGATCGACGCGTTGTCGACTGTATCCAGGGGTAGCGGAGTTAGCGATATTTTGTCCGGTGATGTCGAGGCCACGTTGCGCAGCAAAAATCGCCCGCGAACCGAGATTCAAGCTGCTGAAGGATGACATCTGTGACTCCACCTCGTCCGTGAGTGCGGCCGGGCCGCGTGGCACTGTCCTGAGTAACCCGAGTCGTGGATGACCCGGACGTTCGTGTGTGGTATCGGCCGATCAAGGCCAGTTGTGAAGGGTTAGCGCAGATCAAGCACCGGTCAGACGCTGCGATCCAGGTAGAGCGCTTGCGCACCGGCATGTTTTGAGGTGCGCTGTTCAAAGCGCAGGTCAGCGTCCGTCGCAGCTAATTGATACTGCACGAAGGTGGCGAGCAACGCGGTGCGTTGCATCAAATGGGTGGCCCGGTCAGCGAGCTGAGGTGGCAAGGGGCCGAGGCTGTCGGGTGGAGCGAACTCAGCGACTTCTCTGACTTGACCGGTACGCAATGCCTCTTCTTGCGTATCAAGTTCGTCTTCAAGTCGGGTGAGTTCAGCTTCCCAAGCAGCGATGCTCACGGTTGGTCTCCGGTGGCGTGAGCTGCTTGATGCCACGCTTCTCGCAATGGCTCGATAATCTCCCGCACGGAGTGCACGCGGGCAGCGTCTTTGTGGATGTTGGCTTGGAAGAGCTCTTGTAAGCAGAACTCATAGATGGCGAGGAGTTGCTCGCCACCAGCCCAGGCATCTATGTCGAGGGTTGATGCAAGCTCAGTAATGATTGCCTGGGCATGCACCAGATTGCTGTGAGCCGCGGGGACGTCGCGGTTGACCACGGCCTGCTCCGCGTTCAATAGGTCTTTGCTGAGCCGGTCGTAGAGCATGGTGAGCAGAGTTGCGGGGGAAGCGGTGCTCACGGTCGCTTGCGCGTACCGGTTGCGGAGTTGGGCCGTGGTCGTCATACGTGGTTCCTTCCTCGAGCAACGCTCGACGAAGACATCCCCCGTGGTGTTGGGGTTTGCCGGGTCAGTTCTTGGCGCTGCCGCCGTTCAGGGAGTTGATTTGACCGGCGAGCCAATCTCCTTGCGATTTCAGCTTGGAGAGCATCTTGTCGAGAGCGTCGTATTGACGGGTGAGGATCTCTTCTTTGGCTGTCATCCGGTCGTTGAAGCGTTTGATCTGATCGCTATAGTCCTTGACCAGGGCATCTTG
This sequence comes from Austwickia sp. TVS 96-490-7B, assembly GCF_019331795.1. GTDB lineage: Bacteria > Actinomycetota > Actinomycetes > Actinomycetales > Dermatophilaceae > Austwickia. The sequence goes on along the minus strand of NZ_JAHPZL010000045.1, from coordinate 4,501 downwards.
CCCTCGGACCGCGATGGTCAATATCCCATCGGTTGCGTTCGTCAGAGACTTACTGACATCGGCAAGTTTTTGGGCTGCACCGGTGACTGTTTTTTCAACAGCGCTGGGATCTTTGGTGTAGGCCTCAGTGAACTTAGCTTTATCGAAGGAGAGACTACCATCTTTAGCGATGTTGATGCCGACACTGCTGGGAATATTACTGCTGGAGCCCACAAATATGTCACTGAGGCGCCTGGTGATGTCTTGCGCTGTGCTGTTGCCCATGAACACGCCAGAGTTGTTGGTGGCATCTTTCCCAGCTGTTGCTTTTGACAAATTGGGGTCGACTTTGGAGTTGATCCGAATATTGGTCAGGGCAGCGTTGGCGGCGTCGACCATGGCTTGGACTTTGTCGGCGATGGCTGCGGGGTCTCGCTGACTGCTGATCGTCGTGGTCCCAGGAGTCAGTGCAGTGATGCTGACTCCTTCCATCAGACCGTCGACTTTGGCAGTCTTGGAGGTGACAGAAAACTCAGCTGGGCTGCCAGCACCGACGGTGACTTGGGTATCCTGACCTGCGGTGAGTTGATTCACGCCACCGATGACAGAGCTGTCCCCACTGACCGCGAGAGTGGTGTCAGCGCCCGTGGTTTTGGACGTCAACTGCAGACGGTAGGCGCCGTCGCGGACTTTGACAACGGTGGCGGTGACGTCGAGACCGGTGGTGGTGTTGATTTTTTCCGCGACGGTGTTGAGGGTGTCGGTTGCCGTGAAGTCCACTGCTATGGCGGTGCCGTGGTTGGTAATTGACAAAGACCATGGTGATCCATTGACGGCGGTGTTGCGGTCGGTGACGGCGATTTCTCCGCTGAGAGCCGCGCCGGCTTGAGCGACGCGGTCGACTCGGACGGTGAGATTCCCGGCGACGGAGACTCCACTGGCAGTGACGGTAGCGACGTCTTTAGCGCTGCTAGTGGCGCTAGCCGATGACCAGATGGAGGTCTTGAGGATCGAGTCGGGGATGACGGCGTTCGCGGCTTCGCCGATTTTGTTGACGAGGCCATTGAGTTGAGTGAGTGCTCCAGAGAGCGCGCTGGCTCCGATTTTGGCTTTGGCGATGCGGTCACCGGCGAGGCGTTCGACGTTCATAAGTTTTTGGACGACGCCTTTGGTGTCGAAGCCAGTGAGCAACCCGCCGACGGACATGCTGCCCATGGGGTTCTCCTTCCGTGGAGTCGATGGTCATCCTGAAAGTGGGGCGAGTACGCCGGTGAGGGGGCGCAGGCGTTGACGCCCACGCCCCCTCACGGGTTATGCGGTGTTCACGCAACGAGTCGGTCAGGCTCAGCCGAGGAGCTTGAGGACAGACTGCGAGGACTGGTTGGCCTGAGCCAGCATGGAGACACCGGCCTGCTGGAGGATCTGCGAACGGGTGAAGTTCGTCATTTCCTTGGCCATGTCAGTGTCACGGATCCGCGACTCGGATGCGGCGAGGTTCTCGCTCGACACACCGAGATTCTTGATGGTGTGGTCGAGGCGGTTTTGCAACGCACCTAGTTCAGAGCGCTGGTCCGACACCGTCTTGATTGCAGCATCAATCTTACCCAGGGCAGCTGAGGCTGTTTGCTGGGTACTCAAATCGATCCCCGCACCAAAAGAGGCGACTGTTATAGTTCCTGACGGAGCAGTGGTAAAACTGACCTTTCCTCCACCTACACTCGAGTCAAAGGTGACATCATTCCCTGTTACGGATCCAACTTTCTTTCCCATGTTATCCGTAACATCAGTGCCCGTGATGGTGTACGTGCCAGCATTAACATTTCCAACTTGACCGGTAGCCGCACCACCAGTTGTTACTGTAGCACTGAAGTTTGTGGAAATGAATGCCATTGATGAACCAGCAGCCCAAGAGGAAGCCCCCTTGATAGTCGCGCCAGAGTCAAGAACTATGTTCTTGTTATCAGCCGCGCTGACAACACCGACTTTCTTGTTATCAAGCATGACATCCAGATTGCCACTGGTGCCTGCAACGACGCTATAAGTACCAGCAGCAACAGGGCCGGTAGTCGATACCGTACCGTCCAGCTTTCCACCAGTAAGTGCCTTAACGCCACCGGTGGTCATCGAAAGGCTGTCACCGCTCAGCGCTGCAATGTTGACGTCCATGGTCTGACCAGTGTTGGCGCCGATCTGCAGGTTTTTGTTGCCAAAGGTTCCGTCAAGCAGGTTCATCCCGTTGAACTGGGTACGGGTGGAGATTCCATTCAGCTCTTTGCCAAGGGCGACAACCTCTTTCTGGATCTGGGCGCGGTCCTCATTGGTGTTGGTGTCAGATGACGACTGCACAGCCAAGGTGCGCATGCGCTGCAGGATGGAGTGCACCTCGTTGAGCGCACCTTCAGCGGTCTGGATCAGTGAGACACCGTCCTGGGCGTTGGCCTGGGCTTGGTTGAGACCACTCACCTGAGAGCGCAGTTTCTCCGAAATCGCCAGCCCAGCTGCGTCGTCGGCAGCACGGTTGATACGAAGGCCGGAGGAGAGTCGCTCTAGGCTGGTCTGCATGCTGCTCTGAGTACCGGTCAGATTCCGGTAAGAGTTCAGAGCCGCGACGTTGGTGTTGATCTGAAGACCCATGATGTAGCTCCTTCGTGGATGGGGTCTGACGTCACCCTCCGTGGTGACGCCTACCTAACAAACTGGGATGACTTCCAGTCAAGGTGCCGCCCTAGGTCAGGCTGACACTTCTCCTATCGACCACGTGCCAGCTTCATGAAGTATTTTTCGTAAAAATTTCAGTTCTATTCAGTCGCAAGGCTTTTCAAGCCAAAGCTAGCTCCCGACTGATGCGAAATAGCTTTCACCGAGAGCTCTGCACCTGCCGCCTGTGCGATGGCCACCAGGGAACGCGCCACCTCAACTCCTTGCGGCGGATATTGCATCATCTCCTCAGCTACCCCTCGGAGGAAGCCCCTATCAGCTTCATATAATAATTGCGCTAATTGACCTAGCGGGCGATTACCCCATAATGCTAAGAGCAGTAACCCATGCCCAAGGCCACGACCGTAACTAGCCATAAGACGCACACCGCAGGCAATAGCTTCCTCTGACTTCTGAAGAACCACCGCGTTTAAAAAACGTAGCTCTATCACCTCAGCAAGTGGCAAAGTCATTTGCGCGGTTCCACGAGGATTATCAATTTTAGCCAACAAATCTGCAACTCGTTCGTGTCGCCCCCGTTTCCACTCAACCTGCGCTTCAAACCAGTCGCAGAGCTGCAGGTCACTCCCCTCACTCCGGAGAGATCCCACTATCAAGGAAGCCTCCTCAACCTCACCCAGCCCTATAAGAGTTTCCGCGAGTTCCTCCCCTAGCCATCTATCAATGTTTTTTTCCTTCACCATCCCTCGCCCTTCCTTGAAATCACGGAGTGCAGATTTCTGGTCTCCTGCAAGCAAATAAGATCTACCCCTATTTAGCAAAGCGGTCGCAAGCTGACGGTTATCACGCCGATCCCTTGCGGCGTCCACTTCCAAAGAAGAGACGGTGATATTACGCTCACCCTTTTGAGTGCCCACACTATCGCCAGCATATCCGAAATGCTTCAAGTAAACAATTTCGTCACTTATAAGCACATCACGTCTGAGGCGTTCTGGAATGAGAGTCATTTGCTCGTGGAGCCTGCCATCATAGCGAATACGCCCGTGCCGCATGACTCTATTAGATGGCCATTGTGAGTCCATACGGATCGCGCTAACCATGTTTCTTATTTGAATAACTAGCGTGTCTGCACCAGTCATATTCAGCCTCAAAGAATCCTTGAGGCTGATCTCCAACCGATCTCGATCAGCTACAATTCGCTCGTCCGCGTCGATGATCAGCACCCATTTGGCATGACACATCGCGATCGCCGCATTGCGGGCCCGGGAGAAGTCTTGATCCCAATAACCTCGTTCCACGCGCGCCCCCGCAGCCTCGGCAATCTCGATCGTGCGGTCGGTCGAGCCGGTGTCATAGATACAAATCTCTGACAACAGCGGCCGCAACGCGTTCAGGGATGCCAAGCAGTCAGGGAGGAACTTCTCTTCGTTCTTCACGATCAGAGCAGCAGCTAACAGGGGAGTCTCCATGACGTCCCCATCGGCTCAGAATCGATCTAGCTGAGCCGATCATGTTCTCGCGGTGACGGATCCAGATCGCTGCTGAGGCGAACCGAACGCACATGACGATGGGTCCTCCCCTGACTCTTCAGGAAGGACCCATCATCAATCTACTACTGTCACCACTCAGCAGATACACGAGGACCTGCAGCCCACAAACCCCCGCGGCACAGCAGCTCTTCAGGCAGTTCGGCCATCACCATTATCGACGCGAGCCTGGCTCGGAGATTCGGAGCTAGTCGGGATGGCCAGTCGGTCCTTGTACGTCGAGCGAGCCGCGATCTGCGCGTAATACGCCGCCTTACGCCGCGCCACCGCACCACCAGCATTCACCGGCACCTCCACCAACGCCGGATCCAACTGCG
>NZ_JAHPZL010000044.1 GCF_019331795.1 Austwickia sp. TVS 96-490-7B | reverse complement strand
ATCAGGCTTCTCTGAATCCCACATCTTTCGAAAATGCACCCCCACCGTGTCCCCGGTTGCCAGCATCTTTTCAACTAGCTCTTCAGTAAAAAACACCAAGTTAGGGTATTTGGGCTGCGGAAGTATGAAGGCCCCGGTTTGGGGCACTAGCTCAGGGCGAAATACTGGGAAATCTATTATTAAAATTCTGCTGCGATCAGGAGCCCATAATAAGTCCCCGTTATCGCTTTTGTCATCATTAAGACAGTCAACGACGACCTGGGGCCACCAGATCATCATTTCTGCTTCATCGCAAGACAACGGAAGCAGTTCACCGTACGGCTCTAATAACCCGCTCAGCGAATCAATAGCTTGATCACGGAGAATCAGATATCGACTGGCAACCTCTGAAACCAGAGATGGCAGGTATTTATCTATACCGTCTCCCGGGAACGGTTCCCGATAAATATGGAACTCCGGGGTAGGCCACCCCCCTTTAAAAGGAGCAGCCGGATCAGAGGAACGCATATCCCCCAACTCAAGCCAAGGGACTCCTTCAACTGGGTAAAACATTTCTCGGTTTGTTCCGATCACGACATCAAATATCTTCATTCACGATCTCCTGACGTGATGCATTGAACTTTAATGCATCCATCTCAATGAATGACTTATGTTGCGCTGTATGAATGTTAAATTCAGACATGACGTTCTCTGTCAACGTGGATGGTATCCTCAAATGCTGCAGACACTCTGGCGAATAACACATAGTTTTCATATTCCGCCACCAGGGCAACTGTTCAAGAAAAAAACGAAGAGCAATCAGGCTTCTCTGAATCCCACATCTTTCGAAAATGCACCCCCACCGTGTCCCCGGTTGCCAGCATCTTTTCAACTAGCTCTTCAGTAAAAAACACCAAGTTAGGGTATTTGGGCTGCGGAAGTATAAAAGCCCCAGTTTGGGGCACTAGCTCAGGGCGAAACACTGGGAAATCTAACCCAAGGACTTTTTTACCAGTAGGAGCCCACAATAAGTTCCCGTTATCGCTTTTGGCATCATTAAGACAGTCGACAACGACCTGGGGCCACCAGATCATCATTTTTGCTTCATCGCAAGACAACGGAAGCAGTTCACCGTACGGCTCTAATAACCCGCTTAGCGAATCAATCGCTTGGTCCCGTAGAATCAGATATCGACTGGCATCATGCGAGACTAATGAGGGCAAATATCTATCTATACCGTCTCCGGGGAGTGGTTCCCGATAAATGATAAATTCAGGCGTAGGCCACCCCCCATCAAAAGGCGCAGTTGGATCTGAAGAACGCATGTCCTCCAATTCAAGCCAAGGGAATCCATCAACTGAAAAAAAACGTTCCCTGTTTGTAGCGGTTGCGACATCAAAAATTTTCATTCACGATCTCCTGACGTGATGCATTGAACTTTAATGCATCCATCTCAATGAATGACTTATGTTGCGCTGTATGAATGTTAAATTCAGACATGACGTTCTCTGTCAACGTGGATGGTAGCCTTAGGGTGTAATTCACGAGAGATTTATCCCCTTGTGGAGAGCCAGAAGACCTGCAGGTCGCAGGCCCTTGCAACGGATAGGTCGCCCGACGTATCATCGCTCGTGAATAATGCCTTTAAATGCCACAAAAACTCTCGCAGATAGCACCATATTTTTAGGGCGTTATTCACGAGGCGTTTCCAGGTCATTCTTGGCTACCAGCCAAGTCGATAGAGCTCGAGTCGGGTAATGACGGCAATGATATCGGGGAGTTCGGTGAGTCTGCCTCGATAGCCGGTGGCGA
>NZ_JAHPZL010000043.1 GCF_019331795.1 Austwickia sp. TVS 96-490-7B | reverse complement strand
CGACCCGGCCACCCGACGCACGGTGCTTTTCCCGCCCCACCCGCCATCGCGAGGAGAACGATGAAGACCACCGCGGACTTGGTCGGACAGGACCTACACGGCAAGCGCGTGCTTGTCCGTAGCGACCTGAACGTCCCGCTTGACGACGCCAAGAACATCACCGATGACGGACGTCTGCGTGCGTCGGTTCCGACGATCAAGGCCCTGACCGCTGCCGGTGCCGCCGTGATCGTCGTCGCGCACCTGGGCCGCCCGAAGGGATCCCCAGACGAGAAGTATTCGCTGAAGCCGGTCGTCACGCGCTTCTCCGAGCTCCTCGGCCAGGATGTGAAGTTCGCCGAAGACACCGTTGGCGATTCAGCGAAAGCCGTCGTCGCGGGCCTGCAGGACGGCGAGATCGCGTTGCTGGAGAACCTGCGTTTCAACGCGGGGGAGACCAGCAAGGACGACGCTGAGCGCGGTGCGTTTGCTGATCAGCTCGCGGCGTTGGCCGACTTCTTCGTCTCTGACGGTTTTGGCGTGGTGCACCGTAAGCAGGCCAGTGTCTATGACGTTGCCACCCGGCTGCCGCACTTCGCTGGTGGCCTGGTGGGTGCTGAGGTGGAGGTGCTCAAGCGTCTCACCGAGGAGCCTCAGCGCCCCTATGCCGTGGTGCTGGGGGGTGCGAAGGTCGCCGACAAGCTCGCGGTTATTGCCAACCTGATGAAGACCGCTGATCGGCTCATCATCGGTGGCGGGATGGCGTACACCTTCCTTAAGGCCCAGGGCTACGAGGTGGGCACCTCGCTGCTCGACCCGGAGAAGGTCGAGACGTGCGCGGCGTACCTGAAAGAAGCCGAAGCCCAGGGCGTTGAGATTGTCCTGCCGGTGGATACGGTCATCTCCCCGGAGTTCTCCGACCAGGTGGAGACCAAGATCGTGCCTTCCACCGAGATCCCCTCGGACTGGATGGGCTTGGACATCGGTCCGAAGACCCGCGAGTTGTTTGCCGCCAAGATCGTCGAGAGCAAGACCGTCTTCTGGAATGGACCGATGGGCGCCTTCGAGATGGCTCCGTACTCCGGCGGCACCAAAGCCATCGGGCAGGCGCTCGTCGACGCGACCGCATCAGGCGCGTTGACCGTGGTTGGCGGTGGCGATTCAGCAGCGGCAGTGCGCCAGCTGGGCTTCACCGATGACCAGTTCGGCCATATCTCCACCGGCGGCGGCGCCAGCTTGGAATACCTCGAGGGCAAGACCCTCCCCGGCATTGAGATCCTCGACAACTGAAGGGCATGACCACCGTGACGACGCGGACCCCGCTGATGGCGGGCAACTGGAAGATGAACCTAGACCACCTGCAAGCGACGCACTTGGTGCAGAAGCTTGACTGGTCCCTCAAAGACGCCAAGCACGACTACGCGACTGTCGAAGTGGCGGTCTGCCCGCCGTTCACGGACCTGCGGACGGTGCAGACCCTCGTTGACGGCGACAACCTGGAGCTGAAGTACGGCGCCCAGGACATCTCCCGTTACGACGATGGTGCCTACACCGGCGAAGTGTCCGGGCCGATGTTGGCGAAACTCGGCTGCACCTATGTGATCATCGGCCACAGCGAGCGTCGGGAATACCACGCTGAGTCTGATGAGCTGCTCAACGCGAAGGTGAAGGCGGCCTACCAGCACGGCCTGACCCCGATCCTGTGCTGCGGTGAAGGTCTGGATGTGCGCAAAGCTGGGCAGCAGGTCGCGCACACCCTCGGCCAGATCGAAGCAGATCTCGCGGGGGTGCCCGTCGAACAGGCCAAGAGCATTGTCATCGCTTACGAACCGATCTGGGCGATCGGCACCGGAGAGGTCGCGACCCCCGAGGATGCACAGGAAGTGTGCGGTGCCATTCGCGGCAAGCTCGCGGAGCTCTACGACCAGGCCACTGCCGATGGCATTCGGATTCTGTACGGCGGCTCTGTGAAGTCGAGCAATGTCGCAGCGATCATGGCTCAGCCAGACGTGGACGGCGCCCTGGTCGGTGGCGCCTCGCTGCAGCCTGAGGAGTTCGCGGCGATCTGCCGTTTCACGGAGCACGCGGCAGCCTGATCGCCACGCACGTTCTGTTCTGCGCCCACCCGAGTGCCAGGTCGACACGCGATCTGGCACCCGGGTGGGCGCATCCCTCCGGACACCTCGTCCGGTACCATGCACTCGTGCCCCCTCCGGGGCTCCTCTCTGAGCCGGACAAGGTGACTCTCGCGTGGATGTTCTGAAGATCGTGTTGCAGGTGTTCCTGGTGTTGGGCGGGGTCTTCCTGACCTTCTTGATCTTGCTGCACAAGGGCAAGGGCGGCGGCATGTCCGACATGTTCGGCGGCGGTTTCTCCAGCACGATGGGTGGTTCCTCCGTCGCGGAGCGTAACCTCAACCGGATCACGGTGACTGTCGCGCTGGTGTGGTTCGTCTGCATCGTCGGGATGGGCTTGCTGGAGAGGTTCGCCAAGTAACTCGGTGGATCCCCGGCCCGGGCGCCAGGGATCCTGACCTTCAGGAGCGCGGGAATGTCGGGTGCGAATGCCATTCGGGGGAGTCGTGTCGGGGCCGGTCCTCTCGGGGAGGCTGAACGAGGCGAATCAGCCCCGCGCGTGGCGATCTCCTACTGGTGTGCTAATGGGCATATGACACGGCCGAGTTTTGCCGCTGAGGCCACTGCGATGGTTCCCGAAACCTGGGAATGCCCTCGCTGTGGTTTTCCGGCAGGGCAGGATCAGCTCAATCCGCCGGAGCCGTTTCGGGTCGAGCCATATAAGACCCATCTGGCTTATGTGAAAGAGCGGAGGACCGACGCCGATGGACAGGCGATCCTCGACGAAGCCTTGGAAACGCTGCGGGACCGTGGCCTGATCGTCTGAACGTGATCGATGAGTGGTGGAGGCCGGAGTGGTGGAGGCCGCGCCGATGAGACCAATGACCTCCACCACCTCAGGCCACCTGGTGGGTCACTCCGCCTTGTCAGACGACGTTCCCCGGCTGGGCGCCTTCCTGCGCATCCCTGATGATGGTGTGCGTGACGCTTTCGAGGAAGGCCCTGACGCCGCGCTACGTTTCGATGACCGTTTGCGTTGCGACGCTGCCAGTTCTTGCTGCTCCTGACGGATTTCCTCTGCCCTCACCTCAACGCGTTGCCGGACGGCGGCAGTGCCGCTGCGATCTGGTGGTGGCGCAGCCGTGACCATGGCCGCACTTCCGTGATCTGCCGCCGTTCGTTGCAACTCGGCGACCATCTCGCGGGCACCGTCCAGTGACGGCGCCAATCCTTTGTCGGTGGCCTCCGACGCTGTCATGCTGGCTTTGCCTTTGAGCAGGGGCAACCCGTGAATCAACGCTTCCTGATAAACCTCGTCAGGGTCGAGACGGGCTAACTCGTCAGCGAGGCACTCTTCGTCGCTTCGTCGAGCCATCGCCACCCGTCGCGGTGGTTGTCCGGGGTGTGACAGCACCGCGATCAACCCGTCTGGGCGGATCAGATCGATCGGACCGGAGTCGCGGGTCATCCGTACTGACACCAACCCCGTGCCTGCGGGCGAACGACCGCGAGTGACCGGGCATCGCAGGGCTCGTCCCAACCAGGCAGCCAATAAGTCCGTTGACCCGGAGTCCAGGCCGCCGCAGACGCTGACATGGGTGACTGGTTCGAACGGCGGCTGCTCCAACGCCGCCGCCAGGATGCTGCGCCATCGGGTGGTCCTGGTCCACACCAGGTCAGTGTCACCGTCGGTGTAAACCTTCGCGCGCGCAGCAATAGTTTTGGCCGGGTCAGAGCTGTGCTCAGCATCGGTGATACGACGATGCGCCAACGCCCCTACCGGGTCAGCCGCTGGATTCTTTGGAGCCTCATATGGCCACCACGCGACCACCGGTGAGTCTGGGAGCAGCAAGGGCATGACCACAGAATCCGCATGGGCGTTCAGATCGCCGAAGAGTCGCAGGACGACGATCTCGGACGCACCGGCGTCCCCGCCGACACGCAACTGGCCGTCCAGCCGGGAGACGCCTCGGCGTGTGCTGTTGACTACGCAGACGATACGACTGGGATGTTGGTGGGTGGCCTGCGTGGCGATCTTCAAGATCTCCTCGGCGTGTTGGTCGTCCACGACCACCACTAAGGTCAGCACCCTGGATAGCGCCATCGCGCCGGTGTCTTCGCGGATGCGACGTAACGTCCCGGAGAGGGTGGCGACAGTGGTGCCGGGAAGGTCGACAATCATGGCATCCTCCAGACTCGGCCGTCACGGGCCAGCATGTCGTGGGCGCACGGCGGTCCCCACTGGCCTGGTGGATAGTCCTGTGGCGTTTCACCGGACTCGGCCCAGGCAGTGGTGACTGGGTCAAGGATCTGCCAGGACAATTCCACTTCCTCGTGCCGGGGGAATAGCGGGGGGTCGCCTAAGAGGACGTCCAGGATGAGACGTTCGTAGGCTTCCGGGCTGGATTCGGTGAAGGCTCGCCCATACCCGAAGTCCATGGTGACGTCGCGGACCTCCATTTGCGCGCCAGGCACTTTCGCCCCGAAACGCAACGTTGTTCCTTCGTCAGGTTGGACCCTGATGACGAGGGCGTTTTGGCCGAGTTCTTCTGTGGCACTCTCGGTGAATGGCAGGTGCGGAGCCGGGCGGAACACTAACGCAATCTCAGTGACCCGTTTTGCGAGGCGCTTGCCGGTCCGTAGGTAGAACGGCACTCCGGCCCACCGGCGAGTCTGCACCTCCAATTTCAGAGCGGCGAAGGTCTCGGTGGTCGAGTTCTGTGGCACGCCTTGCTCGTCGGTATACCCGGTGACAGGTACTCCGGCTTGCCATCCCTCGGCGTACCGGCCACGAGCGGTGCATTCCTCGACCGGCCCAGCCAACCGCACGGTGGACAGGACTTTCTGTTTTTCTGCGCGCAGATGCTCAGCTTCGAAGGAGACCGGCTCTTCCATCGCGGTCAACGCGAGGAGTTGGAGGAGATGATTTTGGATGACATCGCGGGCAGCGCCGATTCCGTCGTAATACCCTGCCCGACCAGCGATGCCAATGTCTTCAGCCATCGTGATTTGGACGTGGTCAATATGGTTGCCATTCCATATCGGTTCAAAAAGTTCGTTGGCGAAGCGCAACGCCAGCAAGTTTTGAACGGTCTCTTTGCCCAGGTAATGATCGATGCGGAAAACCGCATCTGCAGGGAAGACGCTCTCCACGATGGTGTTGAGTTCTTGGGCGCTGGCCAGATCATGGCCGAAGGGTTTCTCAATGACCACGCGTCGCCACGCCGTTCCATCAGCAGTGGCCAATCCACATCGCTGAAGTTGCCGGCAGACTGGACCGAATGCTGACGGCGGGATGGAGAGGTAGAAAGCGTGATTGCCGCCGGTGCCGCGTTGCTCGTCGAGGAGATGGACCGTCTGGGCGAGCAGGTCAAATGCTGCGTCGTCGTCAAAGGTTCCGGGGACAAACCGGATCCCTTCGGCGAGTTGTCGCCATACTTCTTCCCGGAACGGTGTCCGGGCGTGCTCCCGTACGGCGTCGTACACGACTTTGCCAAAATCCTGGTCTTCCCAGTCGCGCCGGGCAAATCCCACCAGGGAAAAACCGGGTGGCAACAATCCCCGGTTGGCCAGGTCATAAATCGCTGGCATGAGTTTTTTGCGGGACAGGTCGCCGGTCACCCCGAACATGACCATGCCGCAGGGCCCCGCGATCCGTGGCAGACGTTTGTCCCGAGGATCACGTAGCGGGTTCAGGCCCGGTCTGATCGGGGCGGGCTTCATGCGTTCACCTGTCGCAGCGCAGCTGAGACGCTGTCCAGCAGCTGCGCCCACGAAGCGTCGAACGCGTCCAGGCCCTTCTGTTCGAGCAGCTCCATCACCTCCAGGTAGGAGATGCCGAGCCGTTCTATGTCATCGAGAAGAGCCGCTGATGCCTCACAGGTGCCCTGGACGGTATCGCCACGACATTCGCCGTGATCGGCGATCGCTTCTAACGTGGCTCGAGGCACCGTGGTCACCACCCCTGGTGTCACGAGTTCGGTGACATACATCGTGTCCGGGTACGCCGGATCTTTCACTCCGGTCGAGGCCCACAAGGGGCGCTGTGCTCGGGCTCCATCGCTCGCCAAGCACGACCATCGGGGAGTAGTGAAGGTTTCTTGATGGGCGTGGAAGGCTAACCGAGAGTTGGCGAGCGCAGCCTGGCCGGTTAACTGCTGGGCTTCAGGGGTCCCCAGAGCCTTGAGACGACTGTCGATTTCGGCGTCGATGCGGCTGACAAACAGGGATGCCACTGAGTGGATGCGGCTCAGGTCGTGGCCGGCGAGGCGGGCTTGTTCCATGCCGGTGAGGAAGGCATTCATGACAGCCCGGTAGCGGTCCAGCGAGAAGATCAACGTGACATTCACGCTGATCCCCTCGCCGAGCACGGCGATGATCGCCGGCAGACCTTCGACGGTCGCCGGTATTTTGATCATCACGTTGGGCCGATCGACGACCTGCCATAGATGGCGGGCCGCTTCGATGGTGCCTTGGGTGTCCCGGGCCAGGCGGGGGTCCACTTCAATGGACACCCGCCCGTCCTGTCCGTCGGTGCTGTCGTAGACAGGACGTAGCACGTCACAGGCTTGCCGGACGTCGTCGGTCGTGATCTCGAGGACCGCTGCGGCAGGATCAGCGCCAGTGGCAGCGAGCCGATCCAATTGGGAGGCGTAGGCGTCGCTCCGCTCCACGGCGGCGGCGAAGATCGTGGGGTTCGTGGTGACCCCGACGACTCCTCGGTCACTGACCAGCCGTTCCAACTCGCCTGTGTCGAGCATGGATCGGTCTAAGTCGTCCAGCCAGAGGGAGACCCCGGCCCGGGTGAGGGCCTCCCAACGTGCGTGCGTCATCACATGCCTCCTACTTTCGACATCGATTCGCGCGCCGCGGTGACGACGCTCTCGGCGGTGAAACCGTACTCTTCGAACAGCTTGCTCCCGGAAGCAGACTCACCGAAATGGTCGATGCCCACAACAACGCCGGCGTCGCCGACGTACTCGCGCCACAGCCCTGGGTGAGCTGCTTCTACGGCGACGCGGGCACGAACCGTTGCGGGCAGGACCTGTTCGCGGTAGTCCGCATCCTGTGCCTCGAACCATTCCAGACATGGCATGGAAACCACCCGCACCTTGACTCCTTCTGCGGTGAGTCGTTCGTAGGCGTCGACGACCAGAGACACTTCAGATCCGGTGGCCATCAGGATCACCTCGGGAGTGCCGTCACAGTCAGCGAGGACGTAGGCCCCGCGGCTGACGCCTTCGGCGGAGGCAAAGCGGGTCCGGTCGAGGGTGGGGACGGCCTGCCGGGTCAGCAGCAGGGCCTTGGGGTCTTCCTGGTCGGCGAGGATGGTCCGCCAGGCTACGGCGGTTTCGTTGGCATCAGCTGGCCGGACGACCTGCAGGTTCGGGATGAGACGCAGGCTGGGGATGTGTTCGATGGGCTGGTGGGTCGGCCCGTCTTCGCCGAGACCGACCGAGTCGTGGGTCCACACGAACACCACCGGCAGTTTCTGCAACGCGGCCAATCGGACTGCCGGACGCATAAAGTCGGAGAAGGTGAGGAAGGTGCCGCCGTACGGGCGGGTCAGTCCTTCTAGGGCGATCCCGTTGAGGATCATGCCCATCGCGTTCTCCCTGATTCCGAAGTGCAGGGTGCGGCCGTATGGTCCGCCCTGCCACATCGAGGTCTGGTGTGCGGTGGGGATGAAGCTGGGCTCACCGGTCATGGTGGTGTTGTTGGACTCGGCGAGGTCAGCGGAGCCACCCCACAGTTCGGGCATGACGTCTTTGAGGGCGGTGAGGATCTTCCCGCTGGCGGCGCGAGTCGCGATGCCCTTGGTGTCGGCGTCGAAGGTGGGGAAGGCCTCGGCAAATCCTTCGGGCACGTCCTGGCGTTGCAACCGCTCCAGTAGCGCGGCCCGCTCCGGGTTCGCGGCCTGCCAGGCATCGAAGGCCTGCTGCCAGCTGGCCCGGGCAGCGCGGCCGTGCTCGGCGGCGTGGGAGCGGGTGTGGGTGATCACGGCGTCATCGACGGCGAAGGCGCGGTCTGGGTCGAACCCGAGCAGGCTACGTGTCGCGGCGATTTCCTTCTCGCCCAGCGCGGCACCGTGTGATTTGCCGGTGTCCTGCAGGGTCGGGGCGGGCCAGGCGATGATGGTGTCGAGGATGACGATGGTGGGTTTGTCAGTGATCTGGCGACCAGCGTCGATGGCCGCGGCCAAGGCGTCGATGTCTTCGACGTACGGCATATCAGCGGTGGTGGGGCGCCAGGACACGCGCCGCACGTCCCAGCCGTAAGCCTCAAAGCGTCCGGCGACGTCCTCGCTGAACGAGATATCGGTGTGATCCTCGATGGAGATGAAGTTCGAGTCGTAAATCAGGGTGAGGTTGCCGAGCTGCTGGTGTCCGGCCAGGGAGCAGGCTTCGCTGGCGACGCCTTCTTGCAGGCAGCCGTCGCCAGCCATCACGTAGATGTGGTGGTCGAACGGGCTGGTCCCGGGAGCGGCCTCTGGGTCAAATAGTCCGCGCTGGCGGCGCTGTGCCATCGCCATCCCAACCGCGCTAGCCAATCCGGATCCGAGGGGCCCAGTGGTGATCTCCACACCGGGGGTGTGGCGGACCTCAGGGTGTCCGGGGGTCTTGCTGCGGAAGGTCCGCAAAGCTTTGATGTCGTCTAGTTCCAGGCCGATGCCAGCCAGGTACAGCTGGACGTACTGGGTCAGGCTGGAATGTCCGTTGGACAGGACGAACCGGTCACGCCCCAACCACAGCGGGTCAGCGGGGTCGTGCCGCATGATGTTGTGGTAAAGCAGGTAGGCGGCGGGGGCCAGGCTCATCGCGGTGCCGGGGTGGCCATTGCCGACGTTCTGCACAGCGTCAGCGGCGAGTAGGCGCGCGGTGTCCACGGCGCGCACATCCAGGTCGGACCAGCCGACCTTCGCGCAGATCGGTTGGGGGAGTGCGGGGTCGCGCAGGATGGGGGATGACTCGGACACGGACATGTTCTCCTTCGTCTCAGCAGGCGGAGTGCGCACCGTACGACGGTGTCGCTGCTGGTCGCCGTGCCGGCTGAGCCGAATGCCGGCGCCCACACTCGAGCCTACCCATCCTGCCCGGTGGACAAACAACGTGATCGCTTGAGGCAGACAGGGCGGTGCCGACACGTAGACTGACCGGACATGCTCGCCGACTCACTTGAAAGTGCAGGTGGGGCGGCTATGAGGAGGCTGGGACCGCCTCACTCCCACCATTGTCAGAAGGACGTCGTGACAGCGTTGCATCCCCGAGGAGAGACCGACCCTTCGACGTCGACGACGGCGAAGGCGACCTTCGGTGACTACATGTCCTTGGTCAAACCACGGATTATCGAGTTGCTCCTGGTGACGACTTTCCCGGTGATGGTTTTGGCCCAGCGCGGGGTGCCCTCGTGGTGGCTGGTCGTGATGACCTTGGTCGGGGGGACCCTGTCAGCGGCTAGTGCCAACATCCTGAATTGTTATCTGGACCGAGATATTGACCGGTTGATGCATCGCACCGAACACCGGCCGTTGGTGACGGGGGTAATCTCTCCACGACGTGCCTTGACCCTCGGCGTCGTGGTCGGGGTGGCATCGGTCGTGGTGCTGGGGGTCGGGGTCAACTGGTTGTCCGCGGGTCTGTCGTTCGCGGCCATCGTGTTGTATGTCGGCTTCTACACGGTGTTGTTGAAACGTCGTACGTCGCAGAACATCGTGTGGGGTGGCGCCGCGGGCTGTATGCCGGTATTGATCGGGTGGGCTGCGGTGACCGATGGATTGGCGTGGCCTCCGGTGGCCTTATTCCTGGTGGTGTTTTTTTGGACGCCGCCGCACTATTGGCCGTTGTCGATGCGTTTCAAGGACGACTATGCCGCAGCGGGGGTCCCGATGCTGCCGGTAGTCGCGCAGGACGCGCAGGTAGCCCGTCAGATCGTCTGGTATGCGTGGGCGACTGCCGTGACGTCGTGGGTGTTGGTCCCGGTGGCGTCGATGGGATGGGTGTATACGCTGTCTAGTCTGCTGGCCAGCGGCATTTTTGTGGCGGAAGCACACCGGTTATTGGCGCGTGCGAAGAATCCAGAAAACACCACGTTGACATCATTACAGCCAATGCGGTTGTTCCACTTTTCGATTAGTTACCTGACCGTTTTGTTTGTGGCAGTGGCGGTCGACCCGCTGGTGCATTTCCCGCTGCCCTGGTAGGCCAGCGCCGTCGTACGGTGGCGGTTTCCCGTAGTTGTCTACGGGTGGTGGACCCCAGAGGCAGGGGCGCTCTCGTCAGTGGTCAGTGGATGGTCAACCGACAGCGGTACGGCGGTGCGGGACGCGGTGACCGCGAAGGTGACCGTCGCGATCAGCACGGCTGAGATCAGCAGGTGCACCGCGACCAGACCGATCGGAAGCTGCCGTGCGTATTGCAAGTATCCGACCGCTCCCTCAGCCAGGGCGATAATCAACACCAAGGACCACCAGCGCAGTAGCGGAGAGGCTGGGATAGATCCTGGCGAGGTGTCTGTGGGTTTGATGGTGCTCTGCTGGTGACGTCGCCCGAGGAAGAGCACCAGCAGGACACATCCGACGAAAATCCAGACTGCTGCCGCGTGCAACCGAGATGTGGTGACCGGATCAAACCCGAAACGTACCGGCTCAGCAGCGTCTCCAGAATGCGGCCCTGAACCGGTCACCGCTGTCCCCAAGGTCACCACGGCGGCGAACGCGATCCCCGTGAAGACCGCAACCCGTCGGATCAGCGGTGAGACCGGAACATGCTGCACCGATGGGCCTTCGTCATACCGCACGATTAACCACGCCGAGAATGCCACCAGGGCTGCCGATAGCAAAAAATGCGGTGACACCGTCCGCGGGTCGAGTTTGGTCAAGACCGTAATGCCACCAACGACCGCCTGGGCCAGAACCCCAGCCAACGGGACCAGCGACCATCGAATGAACTGCGGATCCTCAGTCGTGTCCTGTCGCCAATATTTCCGCACCACTTCAACGAGCACCCACACCGTGACAGCGAGCAATACAAAGGTGAGCAGGCGATTGCCGAACTCCACGAAAACATGCCATCCCTGAGCTTGGTGCGAGACCGGCGTAAACGATCCAGGGGTGCACTGCGGCCACGTCGGACAGCCCAGGCCCGAGCCAGTCAATCGCACCAGGCCACCGGTAACGATGATCAGTGCCTGGCAGAGCAGGTTCATCAGCAGCGCGATCCGAAGACGGTCGGTCGAGACATCAGAGGGGCGGTTCGAGGTGAGGTGGTCGAGCACGGGCTCATGCTACGGGGGTGCACCGCACCGAGGGGTGCTATGTCCCGATGAATCCGCATAGCCACGCTGACCCATCGTGGGGACGTGCCCTACGACGGTCAGGCGGAACCCACAGAACCACGTGCCGTCTTTTGGAGGACACCTCCAAACCGGCGGGTCACTTTCCACCGTCACACCCATCGACTGTCTCACGGGGCGCCCGTTCGTCGCAGCCATCACGCTCTTCGTCGCCAATGACAGCTACTCAGCGGTCATCATGGCTGGCTGGCAGGCTCCCACCACACCGGGGAGCTCCGCAGGTCAGCACTATCGTCGCCGACACGACCGGCACAGCATGGACAGGCCAGCTGGCATGGCATCCGCCGGATCGACGATCACGACGACGAGGAGCAGATGCTCGATGGGTGGACAACACACGACGGTCGGGACGACCCGCCGAGTAGCCGTCCTGGACCGCGGGGTAGCAGCACAACGGATCCTGACCGCCCTGACCTCCCTCAACGCCACCGACCCGTCCCAACGATGGGTCACCGTGCTCGTCACCAACGACCCGCCAGACACCGAGCCGTGGTACGCCCGCGATGCTGACGACATCCTCCACCTCAGCCACAGCGCCGCCTCACCGCAGACCCCAACAGCCACCGCATCGATAGCCACCGCGTTACGCGCCGCGGACATCGACCACGCCTGGATCGCCCCCTCCCCAAGCGTGGACCCCGCCGCGCTCGCCACCGCCCTCCGCGACGTGGGCATCGGCACCCTCGGCGCTGACATACCCAGTTGGCGCCAATGGCACACTCCACCCAACCCGCTCACTGACGAGCACAGGCCAGGCCGGACTGTGGAACTGCTGGTATTGCGCGACACCACCGGCCAATGCCACGTCCTGGGCCCCGCAGAGATCAGCCACGACGGTCGCCACCGGCCGATCCTCGTCGCACTGCCACCCCACGGCCTCACCGCCACAGACATCGCCACCATCCAGGACGCCGCCCGGCACTGTGCCCACCACGGCAACCTTGTCGGCGCACTCACGGTGCACTTCCGCCAGGACCTCACCGGGTGGACCATCACTGCGACAGAGCCTGCAGGACACAGCCGAAACGCGTTCTGGGATCACGTCACCGGGCACGACCTCATCGCCCTAGCCGCCAGCATCACTACCGGAGGCGACCTCCCCGCCACCTTGGAGATCACCACCGGACACACCCTGCAGGCCCGGCTACTCACTGATGCCTGCGATGCCGACCATCATTTGACGAGCAGCACGGTCGCCATGGTCGCCCCACCGCATGGCGTCGGGGTGCACACCGACCTCATCCTCCGAGAAGGGGACCACGTCAACCCGCACCTCGACCCAGATATCGCCACCGTCACGGCTCACGGCAGCGACCCGACCCAGACCCGTCACCGAGTCCGCGCTGCCCTAGAACAACTCACCGTGGTCCTCACCACGTGCACCACCAACCGCACTGACCTCATCCAACGACTCGACAGCACAGCCCCCGAGGCAGCCCACGACCAGCAGCACACCACCTCCGAGACCGACCCCCTCGCCGTGGTCATCGCCGCCGTCGAAGCCTACGAACAGGACCTGACTGAAGCTCGCCTCGCATTCCGTGCCAGCGCAGCCCGAGGCCGCCCCCATCCCTTCACCCAGCAAGGCGTCGACCTCACCCTCACCTACCAAGACCGTCATCACCAGGTCCATGTCAGCAGGGTCGCCGCCGCCACCTACCAGGTCCGTGGGCGACGCACCACCACTGTCGATGTCCACCGGAAAAACCCCTACCAACGTCGCATCACCCTCAACGGTCAACGCCACCGCGCCGTACTCAGCCCTCTGCCCGATCGACTCCACCTTGAAATCGACGGCACCGCCCACGACGTGATCCGCCTCGACGAGATCGCTGTCCGCGCCCCTGCTCCCGCCCTCATCTGCGCGATCACCGCCACTCCCGGCCAATACGTCGACAAGGGATCCCCGATCGCCGTCGTCGAATCCATGAAAATGACGACAACGATCACCGCCCCCCTTGCCGGGACGATCCTGTCGGTCCCCGTCCTCCCACATGAACAAGTCGCCCCAGGAACCCCCCTCGTCAGAATCCGAGCAACCCCGACCATCACCCCACCCGCCGCTGACAGCCCCGACCCCACTACCCCAAGCGCAGACGGCCCCCCACGCGACCTCTTCACCCGAATGCGCGACCATCTCCTCGGATACGACCAAGACCGCCTCGGCCCAGCAACCTGGGAAGACGACTACCGCCAGCTCACCACCGCGGACCCCACCAGCAACGAACTCCATACCGCCGAAGACGCCCTCCTCGACCTCTTCGCCGACCTCGGATCCCTCTACCGCCCCCGCACCGAAACCCGTACGTCCGACCCTGACGACACCACCGCCTTCAGCAACACCCAGGAATACTTCCTCACCTACTTGATCTGGCTAGACGCCGACCGAGCCGGACTACCCCTGCGCTACCGCGCCCGCCTTGAACGAGCCCTCAACCGATACGGCATCCACACCACCAGCGACCCCGCCGCCCTGGACGAGGCCACCTTTTGGCTCCACCGCTCCTTCTCCCGCGTGCCCGCCATGGTCCCCCTGGTCATTCACATCCTCCAACGCCGCCTGGACACCGCCCGCACCCACCCCGAGCACATCACCCAAGTCTTCAAAGGCCGCCTCGAACGCCTCATCCGCGCCACCCGCGGCCGCCAACCCGCAGTCACCGACCTCGCCCGCGACATCCTCTTCCACCTCTACGACGAACCACTCCTGACCCGCACCCCCCACGAGCCTCCCACCCACCGCCCAGCAGACCACCTCGACCTCTGGCGACTGGAAAACTTCACCCTCACCCCACTCCCCGCCCCCGACGACATTCACCTCTTCGACGCCATCGCCCACGACAACCCTCAGGACCGACGACTCTTCGCCATCGCTGAAATCCACCACCTCACCCCGCACACCTGACACAGCCGACCGCGCCCTGAGCCGCCTCACAGCCAGCCTCGACCGAGCCCTGGCCAAAGGC
>NZ_JAHPZL010000042.1 GCF_019331795.1 Austwickia sp. TVS 96-490-7B | reverse complement strand
GCGCCCCCCCCCCCCCCCCCCCCCCCCCCCCCCCCCACGGCCCTCACCCCCCGGTCGCGTGGAATCCCCCGTCAACATGCACGATCTCCCCAGTCGTCGCCGGGAACCAGTCGGACAGCAGCGCCACACAGCTCTTCGCGGTCGGAGTGGGGTCGGTCTCGTCCCAGCCCAACGGAGCATGCTCACCCCATTCAGCGAACCGTCCGAACGCCGGAATCGACGTCGCCGCGGTCGTACGGATGGGGCCAGCCGCCACTAAATTGCACCGAATTCCCGCCGGACCGTAAGCCTGCGCGCAGTATCGGTTGGTCGCTTCGAAGGCCGCCTTCGCCACCCCCATCCAGTCATACCCGGGCCAAGCCACTGACGCGTCCAACGTCAACCCGACCATGGCGCCACCCTGGGGCATCAACGGGGCACACGCTGCGACCAGCGGCTGCAGAGAATACGCCGAGATCTGCAATGCCGGAGCGACATCCGCCCAGGTGGCAGTCGTGAAGTCGAACGCCGCACGAGGGGCATAACCGATCGAGTGCACCACCCCATCCACGGTCGAGGCATGCTGACGGATCTGGTCAGGCAACGCCTCAAAATGCGCCGGGTCGGCGACATCCAACTCCACGACCGGAGCCAACGTGGGCAACCGCCGAGCCATCGCCTCCGTAATCCGCATCGTCCGACCGAACGAGGTCAAGATCACCTGCGCGCCCTGTTCCTGAGCCAGTCGGGCCACATGGAAAGCGATCGACGACTCCGTCAACACTCCAGTGACCAGGACAGTCTTGGCTGCCAACAACCCCATGAGATTCCTTCCACAAGAAATGTCCGATGCGCATGGCACCTCGGACCCGACCTGTCCGTGCGACATTGGGTTGCCGCTCACTGCCCCATCCCGATTCCGCCATCCACCGGCAGGACCGCGCCAGTGACATACGACGCCGCCGAGGAAGCCAGGAACACTGCTGCTGCAGCGACCTCCTCAGGTCGGCCGAACCGACCCATCGGGATCTGTCCGCGATAGCTCTCTGACACCTGCTCCGGCAACACCGCTGTCATGTCGGTCGTGACAAATCCCGGAGCGATCACATTGGCGGTGATGCCACGTCCAGCCAACTCCCGGGAAATCGAACGAGCCACCCCCACCAAGCCAGCTTTTGACGCAGCGTAGGTGACCTGACCTGGGGAGCCCATGGCACCGACCACACTGGAGATGAAGATCATTCGGCCGCGCTTCAACCGGATCATCCCTCGGCTCGCTCGGCGGGCGCAACGGATCGCGCCGGTCAGGTTGGTCTGCAAGACCGACTCGATGTCCTCGTCGGACAGTCGCAGCAACAGCTGGTCCCGAGTGATCCCAGCGTTCGCGACGAGGATCTCCACCGGACCACCCAGGATCTCCTCGGCAGCGGCGAAACCAGCATCCACGGACGCAGTGTCCGAGACATCCACTGTCACAGCGGGCAAGCCGTCAGGAGCCTTCCCGGATCGAGAGCCCACCACGACCCGGACGCCATCGGCAGCCAACGCCCGGGCCGTGGCCAACCCGATCCCCCGGTTACCTCCGGTCACCAGAGCGGTCCTGGTGCTCGTCTGCTCGCTCATGATGCTCCGTCCGTCGTACGTCCCTGGTGTCGGGACGCGAACCTAGCGAACTACCCTCCGGTATCCCAGCCGGTCCTGCGACCGGAGTGTCGCCGCTTGGGATCGAAGAGCCTCCTGCCAGCCCGAACGTACGCTGTGCCAAGGCATTCGGAGAACGAACCGAACGGATCAGCCTCGAACGGATCGACGTACTGTGGACCCATGATCCGCGCGCACCGTCGACCGGCACGCCCGGTGCACTCCATCTCCACCGTCCCCACCTCGGTCGCCGAGGACCAGGACGCGAGGATGCGCGCCTACCTGATCTCCATGGGCATCCGCACCGTATGTTTCGTGCTGGCGGTCGCGGTCTACCTGCTTCTCCACCACACCTGGGCGGCCGTGATCATCGGGATCGCGGCCGTGGTGCTCCCCTACCCCGCTGTCGTGTTGGCGAACAATGCCTCCCAGCATCGGTCCCACACCATGATCGAAGCGCCCCCGCGTCACGAACTCACCACGGGCAGCGCAATGGCAGCTCCAACCGAGCCGCCGTCGTCCGACCCAACCGGATCTCAGCGCTCGTCGTGAAAAGACCCGTTTAGCCGCCGATGGCGCTCATCGGTCGAGCCGGTTGAGTGAAGTCGGGGGCGCCGATGCCATGCCCTCGAGCTTTGCGCCACATCTCTCCCCGGATCAATCGGATCAATTCGCTGTCCTCGGCCCCTGATCTCATCGGGCCCCGCACATCCACTTCGCCTCGGGCAAAGAGGCAATTGCGGACCATTCCGTCCGCAGTCAACCGGACTCGATCGCACGCCCCGCAGAACGGGGCAGTCACTGACGCAATAATCCCGACAGTGGCAGGGCCATCGTCGATGCGGAACAGCTCCGCGGGCGCGCTCCCTCGGCCAGCATCTGGCAACGGAGTCAACCGGTGACCCTGTTCCAGGCGGGCGCGCAGCTCAGCCGCGCTGACCATCGCCGTACGATTCCAACTGTGCTGAGCGTCGAGGGGCATCTGCTCGATGAACCGCAATTCGTAGTTGCGTTCCAGACACCAATTGAGCAGGTCGAGGACACCATGATCGTTGACCCCACGCATGGCGACGGCGTTGACCTTCACCGGTCGCAGCCCTGCGTCGTGGGCGGCAGCTAAACCGGCCACGACCCGGTCGAAGCGATCTCGACGGGTGAGATCGCGGTAGGTCTGGGGGTCGATGGTGTCGAGGCTGACATTGACTCGATCGAGTCCGGCGGCAGCAAGATCATCGGCCACGGCGGCCAGTCCCACCCCGTTGGTCGTCATCGCCAGATGCGGACGAGGCGTCAGGGCAGATAACCGGCGTACCACATCCACCACCCCCGGGCGCAGCAGCGGCTCTCCCCCGGTCAGCCGCACCTTGGTCACCCCTTGCTCGACGAAAATCCTTACTAGCCTGACGATTTCGTCGTCTGTGAGCATTTGGGGGCGCGCCATCCACGGCAGCCCTTCTGCGGGCATGCAATACGTGCACCGCAAATTGCAGTGGTCAGTCAATGACACCCGCAGATCAGTAGCGACCCGACCGAACGTATCCGCCAACGGTCGTGACGACATGCCGACCTGCTCCGTCGTGGCGGGAGGAATATCGTCAGGATCAACAGAGTGCGGTACTGGCATGCCGTCAGAGTAGGCCGGGTAACGTCACATCCGTGATGCGGACCCTGATGACCCGACGGTGGATCATCGCGTTAACAGCAGCCACCGCCTTCTTCGTCATCTGCCTCTTCCTCGGCTGTTGGCAATGGGGTCGACATGTCGAGAAGTCATCGATCGCCGACGCCGTCCGACAGCACTACACCGCTGCGCCCGTTCCCGTGGACACCGTCCTGCCCCCCGGCGGCACCCTCCACCAGGACCAATTGTGGACTCGGATCACCGCTACTGGGACGTACCAGACCACCGCGCAACAGTTCGTTCGGAATCGACCTCAGAAAGTCACCTACGGTTTTGAGGTCGTCGTCCCGCTCACGTTGGCCGATGGCACCAGCCTGCTCATTGACCGCGGCTGGGTGCGCAACGGTGAGAACGCCACGGTGCTTCCCTCCGTCCCCGGGCCTCCCACCGGGACAGTGACTGTCACCGGGTGGCTTCGCCACGGCGAGGAATCATTGGGCCGCGATCTGCCTGCCGGGCAACTTGCTTCGATCAACCTGTCCGATGCCGCGAAAGCCACCGGGACTCGCCTCCGGGCAGCGTACGTCGTCCTCGACACAGAGCAGACCGGACCTGGAGTTCCTGAACCGGCCCGGCCAGCGCCGCTGCTGCCTCCCGACACTGATATTGGCCCACACTTCGCGTATTCCTTGCAGTGGTGGGGCGGATCGATCGTCGGTTTTGTCTTGGTGTTTGTCTACGCCCGACGTGAACATCATGACCGGCTCCGGGCCGTCCATGGCAGTGCGGCACCTCCACCGCCGCGCCCCAAGAAAAAACGCATCTGGGATGAGGAAGACGAATGATCCGGAGGATTCAGTCTCGGAACTGTTTGGCGTACAGCGAGGCGTATAGCCCCCCGGAGACGGACAGCTCCGCGTGGGTGCCACGCTGCACGATGTGGCCGTCGTCGACTACCAGGATCTGATCGGCGTCACGCACCGTTGACAACCGGTGTGCGATCACCAGTGCCGTCCGCCCTGCGAGTGCGGCGTCGAGGGCGTGGTGGACGGCGATTTCGGATTCGCTGTCGAGGTGTGCGGTGGCTTCGTCGAGGATGACGAGTCCGGGTTCTTTGAGGAGGAGTCGGGCGATGGCGAGGCGTTGTTTTTCGCCGCCGGAGAGGCGGTGGCCGCGGTCGCCGACGATGGTGTGGAGGCCGTCGGGGAGGCGGGTGATGAGGTCCCAGATTTGGGCGGCGCGGAGGGCGTTTTCGAGGTCGGTGGGGGTGGCGTTGGGGCGGGCGTAGCGGAGGTTGGCTTCGATGGTGTCGTGGAAGAGGTGGGGGTCTTGGGTGACGACGCCAATGTGGTCGCGCAGGGTGGTGGTGGCGATGTCGCGCAGGTCGGTGTTGCCGATGCGGATGGTGCCGGTGGTGGGGTCGTAGAGGCGGGTGACGAGGGAGGTGATGGTGGTTTTGCCGGCGCCGCTGGGGCCGACGAGTGCGGTGAGGGTGCCGGGTTCGGCGCGGAAGGTGATGTGGTGCAGGACAGGGCCGGTGGTGTCGGACTTGATGGTGGCGTTGCCGTCGAGGGAGGGGAGGGAGATGTCGGTGGTCACAGCGGCGGTGGTGGTGGCCTCTGGGTGGGCTGTTGGTCAGTCCCCGGTGATCGCTGGGGTGGCGGTGCTGTCGGCGGCAGTAGCAGT
>NZ_JAHPZL010000041.1 GCF_019331795.1 Austwickia sp. TVS 96-490-7B | reverse complement strand
CTTTTGATGTGGGGAGGTCGACGGTTTGTAGGTGGTTGTCTTTGGATCGGGTGGGGGTGTTGAGGGTGGTGAAGGTTCCGGCTCGTGGTCGGGGTGGGAAGTTGACGCCGGAGTAGATGGAGAGGGTTGTGCGGTGGGTGGTGGGGGCGGGTCCTTCTGGGTTGCAGTTTGATGTCAGGTTGTGGACGACGAGGGTGGTGAAGGAGTTGATCGAGCGGGAGTTCGGGGTGGTGTATTCGCGGCAGTGGGTTGGTGAGTTGTTGCGGTTGTGGGGGTTGTCGGCGCAGCGGCTATTGGTGCGGGCGTATGAGCAGGATCAGGTGAGGGTGGAGGCCTGGCGTCGGGTGGAGTATCCGGCGTTGCGTGCTGCGGCGAAGGAGGCGGGAGCGAAGATCTTCTTCGCTGATGAGGATGGTGTGCGTAATGATTACCACAGTGGGACCACGTGGGCGCCGGTAGGGAAGACTCCTGTGGTGCGTGGTACGGGATCGCGAGTGTCGGTGAGCATGATTCGGCGGTCTCGGCGCGGGGGGAGTTGCGCTTCGAGTTGGTGGAAGGCTCGACCGATTCTGAGGTATTCATCGGGTTTCTAGAGAAATTGAACGCCGATGTTGGGACGCTGGTGTATCTGGTGGTGGATGGCCACCTTTGTCATGCGAGCAAGATCACGAAGAAATGGATCGAGGGGCATTCCGAGCATATTGCCCTGTTCACTTTACCTCCGTATTCCCCCGAGTTGAATCCCAATAAGTGGGCATGGAAGAACGTGAAACACGACCAGATAAGGAAACAGTTGCCGGTGAATAAAAGACACCTATGGGAACTATGCGAGGCAGCGTTGGCGGCTTTGAAGAACTCACTGGCGACGGTCCGCGGGTTTTCTGGGATCCTGCCCTGGCCTATATTACGCAGCCTGTAACGGCCGGTGTCTCATGAAACCAAGGATCAGGGCGTTATTCACGAGCGATGAGACGTTGGGTGACCCATCTATTGCAAGGGCCTGCGACATGCAGGTCTTCTGGCTCTCCACAAAGAGGTGAATCCCTCGTGAATAACGCACTTAGTCCACTAGTAGAGATTACTCTTAGTAAGGGCGTTATTCACGAGGCATTAGCGGCCCGTCCCCTACACTCCGGGAAACAATCGATACACACCTGTCACCATACACATATATAAAAACATCGGCCGCTTTGAGATCATTGGGTTAGCAGACTCACATCTCTCAGGGAAGCGACCGATGCGGTACCAGTCGTACAGCAGGACTAGATCACGATGCACTCGTCGGGCGGGTCATCGAGATTTTTCACTCCCCGGGAGTGGACTTGAGTAGACATCGGTTGCCCGTCAAAGTACAAGTCGTTCTCACCCTGGAACGTCTACGGAACAATCTGTCACAGATGTTCCTTGCTGACCAGGTAGATGATTTCACCATCGACAGCTTCTCGAATCTATTGCAGGATGCTCCCGGTCGTCAATGAAGCTCTCCTCTTGACAGGTATCCC
>NZ_JAHPZL010000040.1 GCF_019331795.1 Austwickia sp. TVS 96-490-7B | reverse complement strand
CGTCGCCTACCTCCTCAACGGCAGGCCCCGTCAAACCCTGGACTTCGACACCCCCACCGAACGCCTCGATAAACTACTCACCGAAGCAGGCGAGGCACTGACCGGATGAATCCGCCTTGTCACCCCAGTCGAGGGCGTCCCACTCGTCTTTTTCGGCATCGGAGAGTTGATCATAATGGATGCCGGTTCGCAAGAACTTCAATGGCACTGACACCGCGAGGGGCGGCACAAGGTACCCCTCCGCTACGGCCTCGTCGAGACTGTATGCGTCGGTGGGTACGCCGGCCTCTAGGTTGAATAAGCCGTAGGTATTGCGGTCGATTTCGTCTTTCGGAGTGGCAGTGAGCCCTACCAGCATTGCGTCGTACCAGTCAAAGATAGCTTTATATTTCGCATACACAGAGCGGTGCGCTTCATCGATGACGATGAGATCGAAAAATCCGGGCCCAAAACGCCGCGTTCCCGCAGCGTCAGTTTCGCCAATTAGTCCCATCATCGTCGGGTACGTCGAGACGTAAACGCGACCTTCACCGTTTTTTTCGGTGAGCAAGTTGACCGGTGATGAAGCTGAGAGGTGGGCTTTAAAAGCACCGACTGCCTGGGTGACGAGCGCCTGCCGGTCCGCGAGGAACAGGGCGCGTTTCACCCAGCCTTGCTTCATGAGTTGGTTGATGAGGGCAATGACAGTGCGGGTCTTTCCGGAGCCGGTGGCCATGACCAACAGTGCTTCGCGCCGTTTGGCTTCGAATGATTCGCCAACAGCCCTGATTGCACGGACCTGGTAGTGCCGTCCGGCGATGGCTTTGTCGATCACGGCGTCGCTCAGTGGTAGTCGTGTGCGGCGACGCTGGACCATCAGTTCGAGTTCGTCTTTGGTGAGGAACCCTGCGATACGGCGGGGAGGGTAGCCGGCGGCGTCGTCCCAGAGCCACCGATCATGACCGTTAGTGCAGAAGATGACTGGCCGCCGACCTGTCATGTTTTCCAGACAGTCGGCGTAGAGCTTGGCTTGTTGCTGCCCGACGAGTGCGTCACGCAGGGTGCGTTTCGCTTCGACAATGGCGAGGGGAAGCCCATCGTCGCCCCAAAGCACATAGTCGATGTATCCCTTCCCGGTATCTCCGGGCATGTCGATAACTGGGTATTCGCGGTCTCGCTGCTCGTCGAGGGTCCAGCCAGCTTCGGCGAGGTCAAGGTCAATGAATTGCAGCCGTGTCTCGGCTTCACTGACGTCGACGGTGAGGGCGCGCGGTTGCTTGGCAGCTTGCGCTGCGGCGACTGCGCTGCGTGCGGCGTCGAGTTCAGCTTGCAGAGTTTCGTTGTTGGCTTTGGCTTCAGCGAGGGCTGCGTCTTTGGCTTCGAACGTCGTGAGGAGTTTGTTGAGTTCGTCTGTGGTGAGGGGTGGTTGGCTACTGCTCTTTGTAGCGGGGGGGATGAGGGAGGCATCGTATGACGTCTCAGTGGGTACGACGTCCGGGGTTGCGGAATAGGTGTATGCGGCCCATTTGAGTACGTCGTGTAGGTGTCGCAGCGCTGTCAGAGCAGTTACGGCGGAGACGGCGCGGTCGTCGTGAACAGCGTTGTTGCCGAGGCGTCGGATGATGGTGGCTTTGGTGACAAAGTCGGGGCCGACAGCGCTTTGGAATCTGGAGTCGCCGAGACGCGCGTTGAGGTCGCTGCGGTAGGGCAGGGGTAAACGTTCTAGGTCGAAAATGCGGATGACGACCTGCTCTATCACGCGCCGGGCGTAAAAAACCGCGGAGCGTGGGTCGGTGGTTCCGTACGACTCAGCGCGCACGGCGTCGGCGCGTATTGTGTCCCATTCGTGGGGGACGAAGTCGAAGTTGCTGACTGTCATCGGTCGACATCCTTGGTCGAGTCGTAGGCCATGGGTGTTTCAAGTATCTCCAAGACTCGAGGGGCGAGCCAGTGCTCCCTGCCGCCTCTGCCATAGGAGCCAAGGCTTTCCAGCCAGCCCAATTCGACCGCTGCTCGGATGACGTGGCGGGCACCTTGATTCGTGAGGTCGATAGCGTTTTCGACCGATCGCACCGTGACATAGGGGTTGCGCACGATCATGTCAACGAGGCGCGGAAGGCTCGATTTGGGTCGGCTGGCGGCTTGGGCGCGGAGTTCCTCGCGTAGTTCGATCAAGGCGCGGGCGCGGGCCACGGCATCTCCGGCTTGTTCCTTGACTGCGCCGAGGAAGAAGTGGAGCCAGCCGTCGATGTTGCCGGTTTCACGCACGCCCTGCAGGTTGCGGTAGTAGTCATGCCGGTGCGTTTCGAAGTAGCTGGACAGGTAGAGGAGCGGATCGCTGAGTCGGCCCCTTGCCATGAGCTGAAGGTTGATGAGGAGACGGCCGATGCGACCGTTCCCGTCGAGGAACGGGTGGATCGTCTCGAACTGGTAGTGCATGAGAGCGGCTTGAATGAGGGCGGGGTAGGCGCGCCCGTCGTCGTTGACGAAATTCTCCCAGTCCGTGAGGAGCTCGGGGAGATGATCGGGCAGGGGCGGTACGAATGCGGCGGTCTCTGGGGTGGCGCCTGCCCCCCCGATCCAGACAGGTGATGCGCGAAATTCCCCTGGTCGCCGTTCCTCACCGCGTACGTCTCGCAACAGCTCCCTATGAACCTGAAGGATGAGCCGCTGGGTGATCGGGAGTTCTTTCAGTAGCTGATGCGCCAAGGAGGTGGCTTCGAGGTAGCGCTGGACTTCGACGACATCTTGTGTTTGTGGTTGATCGTCGAGTTCTGCCTGGAGTACTTCAGATAGGGATGCTTGGGTGCCCTCGATGCGGGTGCTTGCCAGCGCTTCCCGACGCAGGTAGGGCCCGATCAGCGCGCCTGGTTCTTGGATGAGAGTGCCGAGTCCTTGGAGCTGACCGAGGGCTGCGTCTGCGTCTGATAGCGCGGTCACCAATGGCGTGTTGAGCGGCAGATCGCGGGGGATGGGGCCAGGAAGGTAGTAGTCGAAAGACCACCGATTTCCTGGCTGTCGGGTCGGAGCACCAAACATGGTCGTGGCGAAGTCAGCAGCTCGCATGAGCTCAACATACAAGTAGATTGCCACTTTGCTTGGAAGTTCAGCCGCAGGGTCCAAGCTCACTTGGAGCGTGCAGATGAACTTCCAAGCAAAGTGGCGAGTTGCTTGGAAGTTCAGCGACTCGCTCCAACGTGGCTTGGAGCGTCACTCCTCGTCCGGTACGGCGAAACGCTGGGCCAGCCGTTGCAGCGTGAACTCCTGACGCAGCTTGCAGGCGCTGTTCTGGTTGGCGAAGAGGCCCTTCTCGGAGTAGGCCTGCTCGACCGGGAGGCTGGCGAGCCAGCGCACCGGTAGGACCCATTCGGCTACCTCGTCGCTCTCGACCTCACCGTCGGCGCCGTGCACATACGTGCCGGTCAACGGCAGCGACGCCAGTGCTACCTCGCGGCCGTCGACCGAGACGCGGGCCTCGTCGAAGCGCTGGGCTGGGCCGGTGACCTCCCCGATGCCGACATATCCGCGTTGCGGGACGTAGGCGTTGATCCGCGAGCCCTCGGGCACGTCGCGCAGTGTTCGGGTGTACCAGGCCCCTCCGCCCGCGGAGATGAACCCGTAGCGGCGACCGTCCTCCCAGACGCGTCCGTTCGGATACTCCCCGAAGCAGGCGAACCAGTCGCGTCCGTTCCACTCCGCGCTCTTGCTTTTCGTCGTTTTCCCGTATGACGTGCTGCCCGCGTCGCCGTCTCGGTCCTGGGCCAGCCAGGACCGAGCGAGGTAGCGCCGCCCGTCGTCCTCCAGGTAGGAGAAGAAGACGGCATTGACGGGCACCCCGAAGGTCCGCAGGTCAGGTGACGATCCGCTCCGACCCGGCGTCCAGGTCGGTGGCGACAATCGTGAGCTGCTGCTCAGTGTTGAGGTCGTCGGGCGACGACAGCCCTACGCTCCGACGAACTACCAGTTTTGCTACAACTGGTAGTTCACTGGCAGATCGGCTAGGTGGGCGGGCTGCCGACGCGGGTCACCAGGTCCGGCGCCGGCGACCAGGCGAAGCGACGGCCGGGCTTACCGCGCGTGAGCAGCCCTCGCTCGGCCAGGTCCATGAGGTCCTGCCGTGCGGTCTCGACGGAGACGCGGCGGCTGTTGCGATGCGACTGCACGGTGTAGAGGGCGCCGCGGGGTCTCCCCGTCGATGCGCCACATCCCCATCTCGACCGGCATGGCTCACAGCCCCCCCGAAAAAGCCCGCGCCTGCAGGGAGTCGCCGAGGCGACTTAGGGCACATTCCTGCTGGGCGAAGCGTTCTCGTTGCTGCCCAAGAGCCTTGGATCGTTCCGCAAAATCTGATTGAGTGGCTTTAGAAAGAACGGGAAGAATCAAGGAGCGCACATTGCTGGTTGAGATCGTGTTCAAGCCGCTGGTCGTTTTGCCGAACCGCGTGAAGTGCTCTCGACCGAGGCTTGAGTTAATGAGCGCCTCGAGCACAACAGGTAAGAATCGATCACCGGTAGCGCGGACGCGGATGAGGTGATTTTGATGGACCATATTCTCATGCTCGCCATCCCATCGGGCCGCTCGACCGACCTCGCTTGGATTACCGTGACCCTCCACAAGCAGCAAGTCATCCGGCTGTAATCTGACGCGATTGAGCTCCTGCTGCGTCACACGCAGCATTTTGATGTCGGACAAATCCACGTGGCCGCGCCCAATGTTTGCAACACGCAAGTATGGCACCGCGACGGGCAGAGCCGCTCTCTTACCACTGACTTGTAGTCCACCTTGAATGTCGGAGGCGTCACCGAGCGCCACCGACTCGTGGGAACCTTGCCGAAGGAGCCAGTCAGTTAAGCCGTTACTCAACCGGTTCAGGCCGAAGACGAACCGCTGGTTCAGGACACGCAAGCCCGCCGCGTGGTCGAGGATGGCGGCGATGCGGCGCTGCTCCTCGAGCGGCGGCAGCAGCAACCTCTGGCCATAAGCATCGTCCCGATTCAGTCCAGGCACGGCGGCGGCCCGATTCAGCTCGGTCAGGCGAAGACTGGGCAGAACGTGTCGCAGCCAGCGGAGATCCTGTTTCGTCGCCGTTCGGTCGATGTAGTACGTGGTGTCAATCGGCCAGCAAGGGATCTCGGAGTAATTGACCTCGCCGAAAGAGCCCTTGCGCCCAACGATGATCGTTGGCCCGCTCGTTACACAGCGGTCGTGATTGCCGACTTGGCCGTTGGACCCGAACACCGGATAAGCGCCGGGAACTCGGAGCGCGGCCGCTAAGGCTTTTCCGTACTTGAGCTCGCAGATTTCGCCGAGGGCAACGGTCGTCCAGCCGGGCTTCACTTGAGCATCGCCTTCAGGTCGACGAGGCCCTGACTGATCTCGGCCTCCAGCTTTTCCAAGTCGGCGATGATGTCGAGCGGGTCGCGGTGCTCGACCTCCTCGTGCACGACCTCCTTGTACCGGTTCAGCGACAGGTCATAGCCCTGCGCGACAATGTCGGCCTTCGGCACGCAGAAGCTCTGCTCGGTCCGGGCACGCCCCCGCTCCGACTCCTCCCGACGCCGCCGCCAGCGGGCCAGCACGTCGGGCAGGTTGTTCTTCTCATGCTCGCCCGCGGCCAACGGCGAATCCGGCGTACAGCCCAGTTTGTCCGCAGGAAGCAGCGGCGAGCGTTTATCGTCCAGGCTCCACCCGTCGGCCTGGATGTCGTAAAACCACACGTCGTCGGTGCCGCCCGAATCGGTGCGCGTGAAAAACAGGATGGCGGTGGATACCCCGGCGTACGGACGGAAAGCCCCCGACGGAAGCTTCACCACCGCATCCAACTTGTGCTCCTCCACGATCCTCTGCCGCAACGTCTTGTGCGCCTTGCTCGACCCGAAAAGCACCCCATCCGGCACGATGACCGCCGCCCGCCCACCCGGCTTCAGCAGGCGCAGAAACAGCGCCAAGAAGAGCAGCTCCGTCTTCTTAGTCTTCACGTCCTTCAACAGCACAGCCGATGTCGACTCATAGTCGAGACTACCGGCGAACGGCGGATTCGCTAGCACCAGCGAATAACGCCCCTCATCGGCAGCGGCCCCCTGCGACAAGCTGTCGCGATATCTAATATCGGGCGCCTCAATACCATGCAGCAACATGTTCATCGACCCGATGCGCAACATCACATTGTCGAAGTCATAGCCGTGAAACATCGACCGGTTGAAGTGATGCCGCTGAGCCTCATCAGTCATCACGCTCGGATGCGCGGTGCGTAGATACTCCGAAGCGGCAACCAAGAATCCCGCCGTACCACACGCCGGATCCACGATGTCATCTTTCGGCGTCGGCGCCGTCATCGCCACCATCAACTGGATGATGTGCCGCGGCGTGCGGAACTGGCCGTTCTGACCGGCCGAGGCGATCTTGCCCAACATGTATTCATAGATGTCGCCGTTAGTGTCGCGATCCACCATCGGCACGTCGTCAAGCATGTCCACGACCTTGGCCAGCAACGCCGGGGTGGGGATGGTGAAGCGGGCATCGCGCATGTGATCCGAATATGTCGACCCTTCGCTACCCAAACCACGCAGGAAGGGGAAAACCTTCTCGCCGACCACCTTAAACATGACAGCCGGTTCTTCGTTCTTGAAGCGCGACCAACGCAGATGCTCCTGACCAGGCAGGAAGGTGGGATTCACCACCGGTTCACCCAGACGGCGAGCCTTGTTTTCCTGGAGCGTCTGCAACTCGTCGAGTCGGCGCATAAAGAGCAGATACGTGATCTGCTCGATCACCTCAAGGGGGTTGCTGATACCCCCTGACCAGAAGGAGTCCCAAATGCGGTCGATCTTGCTGCGGAGCTCACCTGTGATCACTGCAACACAATACAACGAGCTCACAGGCCCTCTCCGCAGACCAGGTTGCTCCCAGACCGGCCCCCGCTGCTCCCCTACTCCCCCACCCCACGAAGGGCAGGCGCCACGACCACCCCGAGGCAGCCCGGCCCGAGATGGGTCGCTCCGACCAGGCCGATCGGGACCACCTGCACCGGCCCAGCCAACCGTGGGGCCCATCGCGCGCTCAACGCGTCCGCCAACGCCTGAGCCCGGTCAGCGGCGTCAACGTGCTGGACCGCGACGTGGACCTCCGCCGATCCCCCTGCGGCAGGATCAGCTAGCGGGCCGCTCTCCCCCACCAAGTCAACCAGTCGAGCTGCGGCCCGCGCCATCGTGCGTTGCTTCTCCACCGGCACCACCTGACCATCCACCAAAGCCAGCAACGGTTTCACGGCGAGCGCTGATCCGAGCAGTGCGGAGGCGGCGCCGATACGTCCGCCGCGGCGAAGGAAATCCAACGACGATACGCAGAAAAACACGCTGGCGCGAGATCCCACATCGCGAGCAGTGTGGGCGATGTCGTGGATGTCGCCGCCGGCAGCACGTTGGTGTGCGGCAGCGAGCACGGCGTATCCCAACCCCATGGCCATGGATCGGGAGTCGACGACGTGCACGGGGATCTGCGCGTCGCGGGCGGCGATCCGGGCGGCGTCGACGGTGCCGGAGAGCGTGGCGGACAGGTGGATCGACACGATGGCGGTGGCGCCACGTCGGGCGAGGTCGTCGTAGGTGCTGAGGAAGGCGTGGGGGCTGGGACGGGAGGTGCTGGCTTCGCCGGGGTGGGTCAAGGCGAGGCGTAGTTCCCCGGCGGGGTGGTCGACGCCTTCGACGTACACGTCGTGGTCGACCAGGACGGTCAGCGGGACGGTGGTGATGCCGTGGGTGGCGTTGGCGGTCGTGGGGAGGCAGGCGGTGGAGTCGGTGACGATGGCGATGCCGGTGGGGCCGAGCATGCCGTCGCGACCGTCCGGGTGGGCGGTCACGACGGCATGCTCTTCCATCGCTGGTCTCAGAGTCGGGTCGGCGTCAGCCAGCGACGATGTTGACCAGGTGGGGTGCTCGCACGATGACCTTGCGGACGGTGTGGCCTGCCAAGAACCCGGTGATGCGTTCGCTGGTGAGGGCGGCGGTCTCCAAGTCGGTGGCCGTGATGTCGGCAGGCACCTCGAGGCGGTCCCGGACTTTTCCTTGGACTTGGACGACGCAGGTCACCGTGTCTTGGGTCAGGTAGGTCGGGTCGGCTACTGGGAACGACGCGTGCGCTAAGGAGGTGTCGTGCCCGAGGGTTGACCACATTTCCTCAGCGATGTGCGGGGCGATGGGTGCGGTCATCAGCACTAACGCTTCCGCGGCTTCGGTGGGGACCGTCGGCAGTTTCGTCAAGGCGTTGGTGCATTCGATGAGTTTGGCGATGGCCGTGTTGAACCGCAGGTTTTCGTAGTCGGCGCGGACCCCGTCGATGGTGCGGTGCACAATCCGGCGGGTCGCGTCGTCGTACGGCGCGTCGGGGCGAGTGGCGCAGCTGCCGTCTTGTTCGTTGACAACCAAACGCCACAGGCGTTGCAGGAACCGTTGTGATCCGACGACGGCGCGGGTCTCCCACGGCCGGGACTGATCCAACGGGCCCATGCTCATCTCATACACCCGGAAGGTGTCGGCGCCGTACGCGTCATACATCTCGTCGGGAGTGGTGACATTCTTCAATGACTTGCCCATTTTCCCGTATTCGCGGGTCACGGGCTGTCCTTGCCAGCGGTAGGTGCTGTCACCGCTGCCGTCGGCGGCAGGGACTTCTTCGACCTCCGCGGCGGGGACGTATTGGCCGCGACTGTCAGTGAACGCGAACGCCTGGACATATCCCTGGTTGAACAACCGGCGGAAGGGTTCCTCGCTGCTGACATGCCCCAGGTCAAAGAGCACCTTGTGCCAGAACCTGCTGTAGAGCAGGTGCAGTACGGCGTGCTCAACGCCGCCGACATACAGGTCAACGCCACCAGGGTCGCTCGCCCCGACTGGCGCGCCTGACACTGGCTGGTCGCGCGGACCCATCCAGTACTGCTCGACCTGCGGGTCGACGAGGGCGTGCTGATTCGTCGGGTCCAAATAGCGCAGTTCATACCAGCAGGAACCTGCCCAGTTGGGCATGGTGTTGGTTTCCCGGCGGTACCGGCGTGGCCCATCACCCAGGTCCAACTCGACGTGGACCCAATCGGTGGCGCGCGACAGCGGTGGCTCAGGCGAACTCGTCGCGTCATCTGCGTCGAATGTTTTCGGGCTGTAGTCCGGCACTTCCGGCAACGCCACCGGCAGCATCGACTCCGGCAGGGCGTGCGCGTGCCCGTCCTCGTCGTACACGATGGGGAACGGCTCACCCCAATACCGTTGACGGCTGAACAGCCAGTCCCGCAGCCGATATGTCACCGTGCCGCAGCCCCACCCTTGCTCCTCCAGCCAGGAGATGATGCGTGCCTTCGCCTCGACCACGCCCAACCCGTCCAGGCTGACCTGATCATTGGCGCTATACACGGCCACACCGTCACCGGTGAAGGCGACACCATCAGCCACCGAACCAGCCCAGGCCGGATCGGCCGCGCCGTCCACCACCGGACTGATCACATCGACGATAGGCAGGTCAAACGCCCGCGCATACGCATAGTCCCGTTCGTCATGCGCTGGCACCGCCATGATCGCGCCGGTGCCATATCCCATCAACACGTAATCGGCGATGAACACCGGGATACGGTCACCATTCACCGGGTTCACCGCATACCCGCCGGTGAAAACACCCGTCTTGTCTTTGTCCTCAACCTGCCGTTCCACGTCGCTCTTACGAGACGCCGCCAACCGGTACGCCGCCACAGCCTCCGCGGGGGTGGCAGCGCCACCAGTCCACACCTGCGGGATGCCCTGCGGCCATCCCCCCTGCGGCACCAGCTCATCCACCAGCGGATGCTCCGGCGCCAACACCATGAACGTCGAACCAAACAAGGTGTCCGGGCGGGTGGTGAACACCTCCACCGGGACCTCCGCCCCTGAAGCAGCCTGGGCGGCGAACCGCACCCGCGCCCCCTGAGAACGCCCAATCCAGTTGCGCTGCATCAACTTCACTGGCTCCGGCCAGTCCAGCCGGTCCAGGTCATCGACGAGCCGGTCAGCGTACGCCGTGATCCGCATCATCCACTGCGACAGGTTGCGTTTGAACACCGGGAAGTTCCCGCGCTCGCTGCGACCGTCGTTGGTGACCTCTTCGTTGGACAGGACGGTGCCCAGGCCGGGACACCAGTTCACTGGTGCGGCAGAGACGTAGGCGAGGCGGCGCGCGTCTACGGCGTCGCGGCGCTCGTCAACGGTCAGGTCCGCCCAGGGCCGCCCGTCCGGGGTGGCGACTCGCCCGGCGGCGTACTCCTCGATCAACTCCGTGATCGGGCGAGCCCGGCCGGTGCCTTCACCACGACGGCGAGGCGCGCCCTCGTCGTACCAGCTGTTGTAAATCTGCAGGAAAATCCACTGCGTCCAGCGGTAGAAGTCCTCGTCGATGGTGGCGACGCCACGGCGGTCGTCATGGCCCAAGCCGAGGCGGCGCAGCTGCCGTTTCATCGTGGTGATGTTGGCTTCCGTGGTGACACGGGGGTGCTGTCCGGTCTGGACGGCGTACTGCTCAGCGGGCAGGCCAAAAGCGTCATATCCCAAGGTGTGCAGGACATTGTTGCCGATCATCCGCTGGTAGCGGGCAAAAACATCAGTCGCGATATACCCCAGAGGGTGGCCGACGTGCAGACCGGCACCGGAAGGGTAGGGGAACATGTCCATCACGAAGACCCGGTCACCGCCAGGGTTTTGCTCTGTTGCGGCGAGCGGGCCGGCCGGGTTGGGCGCGTGGAAGGTGTGCTGCTCCTCCCACACCTGCTGCCACGTCGTCTCGATGCGCCCGGCCAGGGCTGCGGTGTACCGGAAAGGTGTGTCATTCATCGTCTGGTCGATCCTCGCTCGGTCGTGCGGATGCCTCCGGCGCGTCTGCGCCCCGCCGGGGCGGCCGGTCTGCGCCACGGTCGCCGGGTCCACCGTCGGACATGACAAGACCCCCATCAGCGGGGGTCGGCCGCGTCGCTTCCCGGGTGGTCGACGCGGCTAGCTAAGGAGCAGTGCGCTACGCATGCCCCCAGGCTAGCGCAGTCTCAGCGGACGCTTCGAGCCGTGACTCGGTGGGGTGTTCAGCTGAGCGCCCCGATCACGATGGCCCCCTGGGCGAGGTGGTAGAGAGACAGCACGACCAGCCCGGCGTAAGGGCGGGGAGCGTGGAAGCGGTTCAACGCAAGCACGGTGTCAGAGACACCGAAGAGGATTGCACCGACCAGAAGCAGCGTCCGACCGCTGGCTCCTGCCGCCAGCACCATCATCGAGATGGCCGCGTAATACGCCAGGACCGCCCAGCCCCAGGTGACACCGCCGTGGCTGACAGCGCCCCGGCAGGCCAGTGGCAGCGATCTGAGCACCATCGGGACGACCACTGCCACAGCCACGACCAGCCCGATGATGCTGGTCCACCAGGGACGGTCATCGTGGTATCGAATCATCACAAAAGCGCAGCTGTAGACCAGCTGCGCCAGGAGAAAAACGCCCAGTCCAGCGAGGAATCCTCGGGGGCCGCTGTCTAGCAGCGCGATATCTCCGAAGAGACAGAGCACCAAGGCTGCGAGCAGCGCGATGCCTTCAGGGGTGTGCCACGCGTGCAAGGCAACGGCCACACCGAGCAACGCGATCAGGGTGCCAATCTTCGTGACTCTGAAGAGCAGGATCGGCCCTCGTTCTGTCGCATACCAGCACAGGCACGCTGACGTCCCATAGAGGGCTGCGGCGGCGATGGCTGGGGTCATGGTGCTCAGGACTTTACTGCGCCAACGGGTTTGATCGTGTCAGGCGCGGCCGAGGCAGCGGAGACCAGCTGAGATGGAGATACGGCGAGGGGCGTGACCCGGCAC
>NZ_JAHPZL010000004.1:53869-382426 GCF_019331795.1 Austwickia sp. TVS 96-490-7B | reverse complement strand
CGGATTTGACACTCGCTCAGCTGGAAGGATAACTTAGAGAAGTCGCCGAGCGGAAAGCTGAAAGGCTGAAAGCGAAGCGGTAACTGATTCTTGAGAACTCAACAGCGTGCCGAAATCGATGCCAATTGTTTGTTGGTTTCAAGTCAATTCGGCTCTGGCTTCACGTGAGTGGGGTTAGGGTTTTTTGGTTTGGGGCTGGGATCTTGGCTGGTCGCAATGTTTTTGTGGCTGGTTGAGTGTTTTCTAAATTGTTTTTGGAGAGTTTGATCCTGGCTCAGGACGAACGCTGGCGGCGTGCTTAACACATGCAAGTCGAACGATGAAGCCCTTCGGGGTGGATTAGTGGCGAACGGGTGAGTAACACGTGAGTAACCTGCCCTTCACTCTGGGATAACCACGGGAAACCGGGGCTAATACTGGATATGACACACTGGCGCATGATGGTGTGTGGAAAGATTTATTGGTGGAGGATGGACTCGCGGCCTATCAGCTTGTTGGTGAGGTAATGGCTCACCAAGGCGACGACGGGTAGCCGGCCTGAGAGGGTGACCGGCCACACTGGGACTGAGACACGGCCCAGACTCCTGCGGGAGGCAGCAGTGGGGAATATTGCACAATGGGCGAAAGCCTGATGCAGCGACGCCGCGTGAGGGATGAAGGCCTTCGGGTTGTAAACCTCTTTCGCCAGGGAAGAAGCGAAAGTGACGGTACCTGGAGAAGAAGCACCGGCTAACTACGTGCCAGCAGCCGCGGTAATACGTAGGGTGCGAGCGTTGTCCGGAATTATTGGGCGTAAAGAGCTTGTAGGCGGTTTGTCGCGTCTGCCGTGAAAATCCAAGGCTTAACTTTGGACGTGCGGTGGGTACGGGCAGGCTAGAGTGTGGTAGGGGAGACTGGAATTCCTGGTGTAGCGGTGAAATGCGCAGATATCAGGAGGAACACCGATGGCGAAGGCAGGTCTCTGGGCCATAACTGACGCTGAGAAGCGAAAGCATGGGGAGCGAACAGGATTAGATACCCTGGTAGTCCATGCCGTAAACGTTGGGCGCTAGGTGTGGGGCTCATTCCACGAGCTCTGTGCCGCAGCTAACGCATTAAGCGCCCCGCCTGGGGAGTACGGCCGCAAGGCTAAAACTCAAAGGAATTGACGGGGGCCCGCACAAGCG
Organism: Austwickia sp. TVS 96-490-7B; assembly: GCF_019331795.1. Taxonomy (GTDB): domain Bacteria; phylum Actinomycetota; class Actinomycetes; order Actinomycetales; family Dermatophilaceae; genus Austwickia. Next base: position 381,260 of record NZ_JAHPZL010000004.1, on the reverse strand, counting down.
GCGGAGCATGCGGATTAATTCGATGCAACGCGAAGAACCTTACCAAGGCTTGACATACACCGGAAAAGTGCAGAGATGTGCTCCCCGTAAGGTCGGTGTACAGGTGGTGCATGGTTGTCGTCAGCTCGTGTCGTGAGATGTTGGGTTAAGTCCCGCAACGAGCGCAACCCTCGTTCCATGTTGCCAGCACGTAATGGTGGGGACTCATGGGAGACTGCCGGGGTCAACTCGGAGGAAGGTGGGGATGACGTCAAATCATCATGCCCCTTATGTCTTGGGCTTCACGCATGCTACAATGGCCGGTACAAAGGGCTGCGATACCGTGAGGTGGAGCGAATCCCATAAAGCCGGTCTCAGTTCGGATCGGGGTCTGCAACTCGACCCCGTGAAGTCGGAGTCGCTAGTAATCGCAGATCAGCAACGCTGCGGTGAATACGTTCCCGGGCCTTGTACACACCGCCCGTCAAGTCACGAAAGTCGGTAACACCCGAAGCCGGTGGCCTAACCCTTGTGGAAGGAGCCGTCGAAGGTGGGACTGGCGATTGGGACTAAGTCGTAACAAGGTAGCCGTACCGGAAGGTGCGGCTGGATCACCTCCTTTCTAAGGAGCATCGTCGGCTTGTAGCTCTGTCAGTCGCGTTGTGGTGGCTGGGGGTTGGTCGACGAGTGGCCTTTTCATCACTGACGATGTGGTGGGGGTTGCTCAAGGGTGGAACATCGATGGATGGCGTCTGCTGCTGATGTGTTCAGTGAGTACGGTTGGTGCTGGTGTCTGTGATGCTGGTGTTGGCGGGGAAAGCTGGCTGTTGGGTGGTGGGTGTCGTGGCACGCTGTTGGGTTTTCAGGGCTCAGCTACTGTTGTGTGGTGTGGGTTCTGTGGGACTTCCCGCGTGAGCTGGTTATACCCGTCTGCTGGTGTTGTGTGCTGGTGGGTGTGTGGTGGCTGGTGTGTGGGGTGTGTGGTGTTTTGAGAACTGTATAGTGGACGCGAGCATCTTTGTGGCCAAGTTTTTAAGGGCACACGGTGGATGCCTTGGCACCAGGAACCGATGAAGGACGTGGGAATCTGCGATATGCCTCGGGGAGTCGATAACCAGACTGTGATCCGAGGATTTCCGAATGGGGAAACCCGGCTGGAGGCAAGTCCAGTCACTTGCACCTGAATATATAGGGTGTGTAGAGGGAACGTGGGGAAGTGAAACATCTCAGTACCCACAGGAAGAGAAAGCAACCGCGATTCCGTGAGTAGTGGCGAGCGAAAGCGGAAGAGGCTAAACCGTGCATGTGTTAAAGCTGTCAGGCGTTGCATGTGCGGGGTTGTGGGACTTTTCGATCAGTGCTGACACGCTGGTACGCAGTCAAAAATTTCTTGTATAGACGAACGGTCTTGAATGGCCGGCCAGAGACGGTGGTAGCCCGGTAGTTGAAATGCAAGGAACTGTGGAGAAGTATCCCAAGTAGCACGGGGCCCGAGAAATCCCGTGTGAATCTGGCAGGACCACCTGCTAAGCCTAAATATTCCCTGGTGACCGATAGCGGACAAGTACCGTGAGGGAAAGGTGAAAAGTACCCCGGGAGGGGAGTGAAATAGATCCTGAAACCGTGTGCCTACAATCCGTCGGAGCCTCTGTGTGGGGTGACGGCGTGCCTTTTGAAGAATGAGCCTGCGAGTTAGTGCTCCGTGGCGAGGTTAACCCGGGTGGGGTAGCCGTAGCGAAAGCGAGTCTGAATAGGGCGTTTTAGTCGCGGGGTCTAGACCCGAAGCGGAGTGATCTACCCATGGCCAGGTTGAAGCGCCGGTAAGACGGCGTGGAGGACCGAACCCACTTAGGTTGAAAACTGAGGGGATGAGCTGTGGGTAGGGGTGAAAGGCCAATCAAACTCCGTGATAGCTGGTTCTCCCCGAAATGCATTTAGGTGCAGCGTTGCGTGTTTCTTGCCGGAGGTAGAGCTACTGGATGGCTGATGGGCCTTACCGGGTTACTGACGTCAGCCAAACTCCGAATGCCGGTAAGTGTAAGCGTGGCAGTGAGACTGCGGGGGATAAGCTCCGTAGTCGAGAGGGAAACAGCCCAGATCACCAGCTAAGGTCCCTAAGCGTGTGCTAAGTGGAAAAGGATGTGGAGTTGCAGTGACAACCAGGAGGTTGGCTTAGAAGCAGCCACCCTTGAAAGAGTGCGTAATAGCTCACTGGTCAAGTGATTCCGCGCCGACAATGTAGCGGGGCTCAAGCACACCACCGAAGCTGTGGCATTGACACATTTCCTAAGCCTTCGTGGTTCAGGGGTGTTGATGGGTAGGGGAGCGTCGTGTGGCGAGTGAAGCGCCGGAGTGATCCAGGTGTGGACGCTACACGAGTGAGAATGCAGGCATGAGTAGCGAATGACGGGTGAGAAACCCGTCCGCCGAATAACCAAGGGTTCCAGGGTCAAGCTAATCTGCCCTGGGTAAGTCGGGACCTAAGGCGAGGCCGACAGGCGTAGTCGATGGACAACGGGTTGATATTCCCGTACCGGCGAAGAACCGCCCATATCGAACCCAGTGATGCTAAGTGCCTGAAGCTGCTTCGTTTTCTGCCTTCGGGTGGAGTGAGGTAGTGGAGCGCATGACCCGATCTGGTAGTAGGTAAGCGATGGAGTGACGCAGGAAGGTAGCCTCCGCGTAGCGATGGTTGTCTACGTCCAAGCATGTAGGACGATGTCCAGGCAAATCCGGGCATCATGAGTCTGAGATGTGATGGTGACACCGTTTGGTGGAAGCAGGGTGATCCTATGCTGCCAAGAAAAACTTCTAGCGAGGTTCGAGCCGCCCGTACCCTAAACCGACTCAGGTGGTTAGGTAGAGAATACCAAGGCGATCGAGTGAATCGTGGTTAAGGAATTCGGCAAAATGCCCCCGTAACTTCGGGAGAAGGGGGGCCTGATCCTTGAAGGCTTCACAGTCTAGGGGTGAGGGCCGCAGAGACCAGGGAGAAGCGACTGTTTACTAAAAACACAGGTCCGTGCGAACACGTAAGTGGATGTATACGGACTGACGCCTGCCCGGTGCTGGAACGTTAAGGGGACCGGTTAGCTCACTTGTGGGCGAAGCTGAGAACTTAAGCGCCAGTAAACGGCGGTGGTAACTATAACCATCCTAAGGTAGCGAAATTCCTTGTCGGGTAAGTTCCGACCTGCACGAATGGCGTAACGACTTCTCCACTGTCTCAACCGCGAACTCGGCGAAATTGCATTACGAGTAAAGATGCTCGTTACGCGCAGAAGGACGGAAAGACCCCGGGACCTTTACTACAGCTTGGTATTGGTATTCGGTACGGCTTGTGTAGGATAGGTGGGAGACTGTGAAGCTCATGCGCCAGCATGGGTGGAGTCAACGTTGAAATACCACTCTGGTTGTACTGGATGTCTAACTTCGGTCCGTGATCCGGATCAGGGACAGTGCCTGGTGGGTAGTTTAACTGGGGCGGTTGCCTCCTAAAAGGTAACGGAGGCGCCCAAAGGTTCCCTCAGCCTGGTTGGCAATCAGGTGTTGAGTGCAAGTGCACAAGGGAGCTTGACTGTGAGACAGACATGTCGAGCAGGGACGAAAGTCGGGACTAGTGATCCGGCCATGGCTTGTGGAAGCGTGGTCGCTCAACGGATAAAAGGTACCCCGGGGATAACAGGCTGATCTTGCCCAAGAGTCCATATCGACGGCATGGTTTGGCACCTCGATGTCGGCTCGTCGCATCCTGGGGCTGGAGTAGGTCCCAAGGGTTGGGCTGTTCGCCCATTAAAGCGGTACGCGAGCTGGGTTTAGAACGTCGTGAGACAGTTCGGTCCCTATCCTCTGTGCGCGTTGGAAACTTGAGAAGGGCTGTCCCTAGTACGAGAGGACCGGGATGGACGAACCTCTGGTGTGTCAGTTGTTCTGCCAAGAGCACCGCTGATTAGCTACGTTCGGAAGTGATAACCGCTGAAAGCATCTAAGCGGGAAGCACGCTTCAAGATGAGGTTTCCATGGGGACACGATCCCCGAGAGGCTCCCAGCTAGACTACTGGGTTGATAGGCCAGATGTGGAAGCACAGCAATGTGTGGAGCTGACTGGTACTAATAAGCCGATGACTTGACACATAAAGATCCTCGCGTCCACTGTATAGTTCCCGGAACATCAACACCCACGGGAACCCTCACACCCTGTCAAAACAGTGTGAGGACTGTTGATAAGTACGACAACGTTACGGCGGTCATAGCGAAAGGGAAACGCCCGGTCTCATTCCGAACCCGGAAGCTAAGCCTTTCAGCGCCAATGGTACTGCACTGGAGACGGTGTGGGAGAGTAGGACGCCGCCGGACAAACATTCACGAAAGCCCCTGGAGATCATCTCCAGGGGCTTTCGTTTTATCTGGTCACACTCCTTCTGATTTCAGTTAGGCATACATGCATTCAGTTGGCTGTGGCTCCACATGGCGGAGGTAACGCACATCACTGATTGATACACATCACTGATTGTGTGCGGACCAGAGTTCTGTCCATGAGATACCCAGTTCTGCCACCATGGACCGTAATCCGGTGATGGACACCCCTACAACATTATGGTGATCACCGTTGACCCCGGATACAAAAGCAGCACCCAAGCCATCAATGGTGAAGGCGCCTGCGCATGCTAACGGCTCACCGGTAGACACATAGGCTGATACCTCAGCATCAGTCACCTCGACGAACGACACCGTCGTACTGACAATGAGCCCCACGGCAGCTTGATCTCCAGCACATACGTCAACAAGCCAATGTCCCGTGTGCAGCACTCCCTGGCTGCCAGACATCAAGTGCCATCGCGCTTTGGCCTCAGCTGCGGACCCTGGTTTGCCATACGCCACGCCGTCCATTTCGAACAGCGAATCACAGCCCAACACCAGCACCCGGGCATCAGTCGCAGAAGCGGTCCTGTCTGACCTAAGCCCTCCGGGAAGTCCTACCTCACTGATCCAGCGTGACGCCACGTCTTCGCACTTGGCGCGCGCCAACACCAACGCCGCCTCGGCTGGTGACAACTCGCCACGTTGGGAACGCTCCTGCCGCACGATAGCGGCCTCATCGACCCCAGAGACCTGCACCGTAGGGGACACCCCAGCAGCTCGTAGTGTCGCTAAGCGAGCAGGAGAAGCTGAAGCCAGAACCAGCTGAACGGAGCTCGTCACTGGGCCAGGATAGCTTTACGCAAGGTGTCCAGTCCGACCCCACCAATGTCCAGAGACTGACGGTGGAACCTCTTCAGATCGAAGGCCGCACCCTCACGAGCACGCACCTCGTCACGTAGCTGCAACCACAGACGCTCACCGATCTTGTACGACGGAGCTTGCCCAGGCCAGCCCAAATACCGGTCTAATTCGAACCGCAAGAACCCCTCCGCCATCTGGGCATGACTGTTCAAGAACTCCCACGCCTTGGCGTAATTCCACGATCCCCCACCCACCTCAGCTGGCGCCTCAAGACCACAATGCAGCCCAATGTCCAGCACCACCCGAGCTGCGCGCATCGACTGACCATCGAGCAGCCCCAGCCGGTTACCGGGATCTTCCATGAATCCCAGCTCCTCCATGAGACGCTCCGCGTACAGGGCCCATCCCTCGCCGTGCCCGGAAGTCCAGGCCATCAAGCGCCGCCACCGGTTCAACAGCTCTGATCGAAACACTGTCTGCCCCACCTGCAAATGATGCCCGGGGACTCCCTCGTGATAAACAGTGGTCAGCTCACGCCATGTCCCAAACGACGTGACGCCCTTCGGCACCGACCACCACATTCGACCCGGACGTGAAAAATCATCCGACGGACCCGTGTAATAAATCCCGCCGCTCTGCGTCGGTGCGATACAACACTCGATGCGACGTACCGGCTCTGGAATGTCAAAATGTTTCTCCGCCAGCGCATCGACGGCAGCATCCGCCGTACGTTGCATCCACTCCTGCAGAGCCTGCGTCCCCTCCAAACGGTACGTTGGGTCCTCATCTAATATTGCTGCCGCCTCCGCAGGGGAAGCCCCCGGACGGATGAGCTCGGCGACGGCGCCCATCTGCTTCTTGATACGTGCCAACTCTTCCTGGCCCCAGGCGTAGGTCTCCGCCAAATCGATCCGTGTGCCCAGGAAAATCCGAGAGCACAGTTCATAGGTCTCCCGGCCCACCGGATCCCGGTCAACCGCGATCCGAGATAACGCATCGAGGCGGGTCACCGTCTCTGCGTATCCCCGACGTGCCTCGCTCGTAGCGTCTTCTACGAGACGAAGCAGCCGCTCATCCCCCTTGGCCAACGTGCCCAACCCAGCGAAATACCCTTCCTCGCCAGCGAGTTCACGGGCCTGCTCTTGACAGGTCAACACCTGTCGCAACACTGGCTGCCGTCCCCGACGCGCAGCCTCATGCAGTGACTCATCCCACTGCTCCAAGGCCCGCGGAATCCCCCGCATCCGCCGAGCAAGCAACTCGACCTGCTCGGGGGTGTCCGTCGGCATCAAATCCAATGCATCGCGAATCATCTGCATCGGGCTGGCCAAGTTGTTCATCGACGCCAGATCTAATGCGGCGTCATGAACCTCTTCTTCTAAGCCCAACCGTTCCTGCATCGCCTCTACCGTCACCCGGTCAACGTCGTCCACAATCTCGACCGTCCCGATGCGACGCAGGACATCCCGGCGTAACTCCGACAACGCCGCCAATCCCTCCGGGGAGAAATCGTCGTACTCATCCTCCCGGCCCGGCAAACCCAACTGGGTGGCCATCAACGGGCTCAACTCCACCAACCGATCGACGTACTCCTCAGCAACACGATCGGCGGCAGTCAACTGACGAGAAGAAACGATGGAAGAGGTCACCCCACGAACGTACCGCAACAGTCGCTACTGAACGGGGAAACGCGAAACCGTCGATTCCCTACCGCGTCAGGCTCGCCCGTGCTAGAGCGGAGCAGCTCAGCCGCCGACCTGAGCACCCCAGCCAGCGCCCCGGGCCGCTCCGACATTGAACGACCTTGACGGTCTGCTCCACCCCTTTGCCGACGAACTCGGACTCGTCTGGTCGCCGCGCAGCAGTGCTAACAGCACCACAGTGAGCGCCGCCAATTCTTCAGCGTCCACCGCACCGCGCACCACCTGGAACAACACATCGTCCTGAGCAGATACGACGTCACTCATCACAGACCTCCATGACCCACCGGACAGCACCGCCCACCCCACAACATGCCCGTCACAGCGGAATGTTGCCGTGCTTCTTCGGCGGCAACTTCTCCGACTTCGATCGCAACGCTCGCAATGCCCTGATCACCTGGACACGAGTCTGTGCCGGTTCGATCACTGCGTCGATATATCCGCGTTCCGCCGCGACATAAGGATTAGCCAGCGTCGTCTCATACTGCTCAATGAACTCTCGCCGAGCAGCCTCCACGTCACGCCCCTGCTGCACCGCCTCAGCCAACTGCTTCCGATACAAAATGTTGACCGCGCCCTGAGCGCCCATCACTGCGATCTGCGCTGTCGGCCAGGCCAAATTCACGTCCGCGCCCAGATGCTTTGACCCCATCACGTCGTAAGCTCCGCCGTACGCCTTTCTCGTGATCACCGTGACCAACGGGACCGTCGCTTCGGCATACGCAAAGATCAACTTAGCGCCGCGACGAATAATCCCATTCCACTCTTGGTCCGTCCCGGGAAGGAAGCCCGGGACGTCCACGAACGTCAGCACCGGAATATGGAAGGCATCGCAGGTCCGCACGAACCGTGCTGCTTTCTCTGAGGCATCTATATCGAGCGTGCCAGCGAACTGCATCGGCTGATTCGCAACGACGCCAACACTGCGTCCCTCCACCCGACCGAAACCGACGATGATATTCGGTGCGAACAAGGCATGGACCTCAGTGAAAGCGCCGTCATCCACCACCGTCTCGATGACAGTGTGCATGTCATACGGCGAGTTCGCTGCATCTGGGATGAACGTGTTTAATGCCTCGTCCTCGACGGTCACCTCAGGTTCCTCGTCGAACTCGTAGACGACAGCTTCTTCCAGGTTGTTCTGCGGCAAATATGACAACAGTTCACGAACGTAATCGAGAGCATCATCCTCATCGGTTGCGGCATAGTGCGCCACGCCTGACTTCGTGTTGTGGGACTGCGCCCCACCCAGGTCTTCGAAGGCGACATCCTCGCCGGTGACAGTCTTGATCACGTCAGGGCCAGTGATAAACATATGTGACGTCTGATCCACCATCACGATGAAATCAGTGATCGCTGGAGAATACACTGCGCCACCAGCGCACGGACCCATGATCAAGCTGATCTGCGGGATCACCCCTGAAGCATGAACATTCCGGCGGAAAATCTCGCCGTACAAGGCAAGTGAGGCGACTCCCTCCTGGATGCGAGCGCCACCAGAATCATTGATTCCGATCACGGGACATCCGATCTTCAACGCCAAATCCATGACCTTGACGATCTTCTCCCCGAACACCTCGCCCAATGATCCGCCGAAAACAGTGAAGTCCTGGGCGAACACACATACCGGACGGTGATCGATGGTCCCATAGCCGGTGACGACCCCGTCGCCGTACGGGCGATTTTTCTCCTGGCCAAAGTTGGTGGAGCGATGACGAGAAAGGCCATCCAGCTCGACAAAACTTCCCTCGTCGAGAAGCTGATCGATGCGTTCACGAGCGGTTTTTTTGCCTTTGGCGTGCTGTTTCTCTACCGCTCTTGCGGAGCCCGCATGGAGCAACTCGTCGCTCCGTCGACGGAAATCGGCCAACTTACCGGCCGTCGTGTGCAGATCAGGCTGCTCCGGAGTGGTCCCGGTCGTGGCGGCGTCGCTCATGGCGGAGAGCCTAGCCTTGACGCCATGCCCATGGAGCTGAGTGAAGACCCCTTACGTCACGCCCTGATCACCGACCGCACCCCCTGGCGCGAAGTCAGCTGCCCAGCGCAGCTCGGATCAACCAATGCTGCGGCCCTTGCCGACCCCCGCCCCTGGCGAGTCGTCACCACCCCACACCAGACCCACGGGCGCGGTCGTCACACTCGCAGCTGGGAATCTCCCGCCGGCGCGTCCGTCGCCGTGTCGTTCACCGTGCCGCTGGCCAAGGATCCTGCCTCGTGGGGGTGGCTCTCCTTGATTGCCGGCCTGGGCGTCACCCGGGCGCTGGGGCGTGTGACCGGTAGCCCTGACAGTTTTGCCCTCAAATGGCCTAACGATGTGCTGGCCCGTGAACCTCACGGTCGGTGGGGGAAAGTCTGCGGAATCCTCTGCGAAGCAACACCTGCCACCGATAGTGGCATCGCCGTCGCCGTCATCGGCATTGGCGTGAACCTCGACCTGAGCCCCGAGGAACTCCCCGTCCCGGCAGCGACCTCACTGACCCTTGCCGGCCATGAACGTCACGCCCCCGCGGATGTCGTCGTGGCTCTCGCCCACGAGATAGCTGACCTGCACGGACCGTGGTACGCCGGGGGGCTTACCCTCGACGAACTCCGCCGTGACTATCGTGCCGCCTGCACCACCATCGGTTGCGACGTACAAGTACACCTGCCCGACGGCATCGTTGTCGAAGGGGAGGCCGTGGATGTCTCCCGCGGTGGGGAAATCGTCGTGATGATCGATGGTGCCCGCCGCTCCTTCGCTGCCGGAGACGTTATTCATCTACGGCGAGCGACTCCCACCCGACCGACCAGTCAGGCATGATCAGTCCATGACGAGGGGCAGCGGCGCCATGCGGACGCCGGCGGCGCACCCAGACCGTACGCCGGCGGCGCTGCGACCTGTGCCTGCGCCGCCCCATCCGTCCGGCACCCGCCCCACCACGGGGCGGGTTGGGCGTCGTACCGTCGAACCGGGACGGCATCTCCTTCCCGGCGGGCCGCGCCGCACCCACCCCACCCCGTTGCTAGCGATCGGTCGACAGAGCCCGCCTGAAGCCCTCGACGACGGCCTCGACGAAACCCTCGTCGGTGAACGCTTTTACGCTCCGACTGAAGCCACCGCCGCCGTTGGCGTCTCTCGGCAATGGGCGCGACGCTACTGGCGGGCCTTGGGATTCCCGCAGGTCGGCGACGATGACATCGCCTTTAGCGACGCCGACGTCGAAGCTCTCGCCCGTATCGCTGCCCTCGTTCAGGACGGACCACTCGACGAGGACACGGCGCTGTCATTGACTCGGGCTCTGGCCCGAAGCTGCGATCAGCTCGCCGTATGGTCAGCCCAAGCTCTCAGCGACATGGTCCATGAGCACGGCGACGCCGACGGTAGCGTCAACACCGCCGACCTGATGGCCCGGATCGCCCCCGACCTGGAACCCCTGCTGCTGCATGCCTGGCGACGACATTTGGCGACCGCGCTTACCCACATCGACAACCACGATCGGCCCTCCCGATGCCCCCACCACGGCAGCATCGTCGGATTCGCCGACATGGTCGGATTCACCCATACCGTGCGCAAGCTCACCGACAGTGAAGTCGGTGAACTCGTCCAACGGTTCGAAGTGACCACCTCAGATGTCATTTCCGCCTACGGCGGTCGCCTCGTGAAAACCATCGGTGATGAAGTCCTGTTTTCCTGCCAAGATGCTTATGCTGCCGCCGGAATTGGACTGGCACTGATTGAGGCTGCCCGCACTGACCGTGCCCTCCCTGCCCTGCGGATCGGCCTGGCCCAAGGTCCCGTCGTCTCCCGGCTCGGTGACCTGTTCGGCACCACCGTCAATCGCGCCGCCCGCCTTACCTCCCTCGCTAGACCCGGCACGATCCTCAGCGACAGTGAAGCCGCCCGCGGGCTCACCGACCGGGACGAATTCCGTCTGATTCCACTGCGCGCCCGAGAACTACGCGGCTTGGGGCCGACCCGGGCCTATGTCGTCAGGTCCACCCATGACCTGCCGCCCCCGCCCCGACCCCGCGCCTCGAGCAACACCAAGCTGACCAGTCATTTCCCTCCCAGAACGTTCCCATGGCCAGCGCCCCTGCGACGAGACCAGGAGAAGGACCAGTGAGCGAGCACCCCTCGTATGTCACCCTGCGACGGCATGGACCGGACGACCACGTCGCTGAACTTGTCCTAGACCGTCCAGACGCCATGAATGCCATCTCCACCGACATGGCCCTCGCACTCACCGCGGCCGCCACGACCCTGGCTGCAGATCCCACCGTCCGGGCCGTTGTCATCACTAGCAGCCATCCGCGGGCGTTTTGCGTCGGTGCCGACCTGAAAGAACGACACACCTTCACCGACACCGACCTGATGCGGCAACGACCGGTGACCCGAGCCGCCTACCGCAGCGTCTTGGACCTGCCCATGCCAGCCATCGCCGCTATCGACGGATATGCCCTGGGCGGGGGCTATGAAATCGCGCTGTCCTGCGACACGATCGTCGCCTCCAGCGCAGCCACCATCGGTCTGCCCGAAGTGTCCGTCGGGGTCATTCCCGGGGGTGGGGGCACCCAACTCCTGACGCGCCGTGTCGGCGCCGCCGCCGCCTCCTTGACGATCTTCACCGCAGCACGCATCGACGCCACCCGAGCTCACCAGCAAGGACTCATCGACATGCTGACCGAGCCTGGGGCTGCCCGTGACACTGCGCTCGCTCTGGCCCGTGACATCGCGGGCCACAGTCCGGTCGCCACCCGACACGCCAAGAAAGCCCTCCGGATGGGGATGAGCGCGGATCTGCCTGCGGGACTTGAGATTGAGGACGCCTGCTGGCGGGCCACCGCGAACAGCCCCGACCGGGCCGAAGGAGTCGCCGCGTTCGTCGAAAAACGCCCACCTCGCTGGCCTGGGGCGTGACCCCGCCTCGAAGGGACCATCGGCGCTGCGCTTCTCAGCGAACAATATTGACAATCAATCGCATTCAGATCGAAGGTTGCTCTTCGATCAACCGTCCTGAAGAGGCACTTCGCCCTAGGATGACGCCATGATCCGAGTGCTGCTGGCCGAGGACGATCCGGCGATCAGCGAACCCTTGGCGCGAGCATTACGGCGTGAAGGTTATGACGTCGTGGTCTCCGACGACGGACTGCGCGCCTTGGGCGCCGCCCAGGACAACCCCGACCTGGTCATCCTGGACCTCGGCCTGCCCTCCATGGACGGGCTCGAAGTATGTCGACGCCTCCGCTCCGAAGGACGCACCGCCCCCATCCTCATCCTCACCGCCCGCGCCGATGAAGTCGACACCGTCGTCGGACTCGATGCCGGCGCTGACGACTACGTCACCAAACCGTTCCGGCTGGCCGAACTCCTGGCCCGCGTCAGAGCCCTCTTACGGCGTACCCCCGGTGCCCCAGCGGATGAAGATGGCGGGGTGCGCATCGACGCCCAGGCACGTCGCGCCTACATGAACGACGAAGAACTCCAACTCACCGCTAAAGAATTCGACTTGTTGCGAGTTCTCGTCCGCGAACAGGGCAAAGTGGTCTCCCGGGAGCAACTGATGCGTGAAGTCTGGGACACCCAATGGTTCGGCTCCACGAAAACCCTCGACATGCACGTCTCGGTGCTCCGCCGCAAACTCGGCGACGACGCAGCGCGACCCCGCTACATCACCACAGTGCGCGGAGTCGGCTTCAGGTTCGAACGGCTCGACGGACTGGGCTGACCGGTGCGCCGTTTCTTGATGCGGTCGGCGATCACGTCGGGATTCGTCGGCCTCATCGTCTTCTTCGTCCCGGTCACGGTGCTGCTCACCATCGCCGTGAAGCATCACCTTGACCGGGACGCGCTCTACGGGGTGCCACCCCCAGTCATTGCACCCTGGTGGGTGCTGTTGGCCGCGCTGGTCCTGGCGATCATGGCCTGCGCTGTCGGACTCGCGTTGGCCAACCGAGCCTCCACTCGATTTATCGAACCCATGCAGCGCCTCACTGAACAAGCTGAACGGCTCGGTGCTGGCGACGCCCGTTACGAGCGAATCCGCAGCGGTATCGAGGAAATTGACCGAGTCTCCGCTGTCCTAGCCAGCAGCGCCCAACAACTGCTCACCTCGCTGTCCTCAGAACGGGATTTCGCCTCCGATGCCTCCCATCAACTGCGCACCCCGCTCACCGCGCTGCTCATGCGCCTCGAAGAAATCTCGCTCACTGACGATCTTGACGTCGCCCACGAAGAAGCCAACATCGCTATTGACCAGGTAGAACGACTCAACGCCACCGTCGATGCTCTGCTGGCCCGTTCCCGCACCCACTCCCCAGCAGCCTCCGCACCCACCTCCCTAGATGCCGTCCTGGCTCGTCTGCAACAAGAGTGGATGCCCGCCTTCGAATCGGCGCAACGCACCGTGCGAGTCAGCGGCGAACGAGGCTTGCGCCTGATCACCACACCCGTCGCACTCGCGCAGATCCTGTCCACCCTCATCGAGAACTCCCTGGTCCACGGCAAGGGCCTCGTCCGGATCGACGCCCGACGTTCCGGGCCATCAGTCGTGGTCGAAGTCTCCGACCAGGGCCTCGGCGTCTCACCCGAACTCGCGCCGCATATTTTTGAACGCAGCGTGTCCACCAAAAGCACGGGCCTGGGTCTTGGACTTGCCCGGGATCTTGCCGAAAGTCACGGCGGCCGACTGGAACTGGTCCAGGGATATCCGGTCGTTTTTGCGCTATTCCTGTCCGCCGCCGAACCCACACTCGAAGCAGGCGACACGCCCCGTCAACCCTGACTGGTGCACCTCGTTAGCCTGGCCCGGTGAGCATCCCCCAACGCGCTCCCGGAGGTTTCCCCGTCGTCGGCATCATCGGCGGCGGCCAACTCGCTCGGATGTGCGCCCCACCCGCCGTCGGACTGGGGATTCAACTCTCCGTCCTCGCAGAAGGTCACGACGATCCCGCCGCTCTCGTCGTCCCCTCCGCGCCGCTAGGCACCCATGACGACCTGGACGCCGTCCGAGCGTTCGCGGCGCAGTGTGACGTCGTCACCTTCGACCACGAACATGTCCCCGCCACAGTCCTAGCTGCTCTCCTCGCCGACGGAATCCCGCTACACCCCCATCCTGAGGCGCTTCGCTACGCACAAGACAAACTCGCCATGCGGCGCCGTCTCGACGCGTTAGGCATTCCTTGCCCGCTGTGGGCGCAGATCACCTCACCCGCCGAACTGGCCGCCTTTGGGGAGCGCGCCGGCTGGCCGATCGTCCTCAAAGCACCTCGCGGCGGGTACGACGGGAAAGGGGTCCGGCTCGTCCGCACTCCTGAGGAGGCTCTCGACTGGCTCGCCACTGCCGGGCCGGACGGACTCCTCGCCGAAGCTCATGTCGACCACCGGCGGGAACTGGCCGTGCTACTCGCCCGCAGTCCCTCCGGTCAAGCCGCTGCCTGGCCGGTCGTGGAAACCGTGCAAGAACAAGGGATCTGCACTGAAGTCATTGCTCCCGCGCCTGACCTTGATCCGCATTTCGCGGCTCTCATCACCCATGACGCGCTACGCATCGCCGGTGAACTTCAAGTCACCGGGGTGATGGCTGTGGAAGTTTTCGAGATTGAGGGTCACCACCAGCCGACGTACGTCGTCAACGAACTGGCCATGCGCCCTCATAACAGCGGTCACTGGACCATTGATGGGGCCATCACCAGCCAGTTCGAACAACATCTGCGTGCCATCCTCGACCTGCCCCTCGGCGACCCCCGTCCCCGTGCGTCGTGGACCGTCATGGGCAATGTGCTCGGTGGTGACGGGTACGACGAGCTCTACTCGACGTACCGGCATCTCTTTGCCCGCGACCCGGGCTTGAAAATGCACCTCTACGGCAAACGCGTCCGGCCTGGCCGCAAAATCGGTCATGTCAACGTCTGTGGCGATGACCTACCTGATCTGCGTGAACGTGCCCGTCACGCCTGCGACTACCTCGCTGGCATCGTCACGAGCTAATCCCACCCTCACCGCACCAGAAAGGCCCTCAATGGAAATCGCACCCCTCGTCGGGATCGTCATGGGCAGCGACAGTGACTGGCCGGTCATGCACGACGCCGCCGCTGCCCTTGACGAATTCGCTATCCCTTACGAGGCCGACGTCGTCTCCGCGCATCGCATGCCCACCGACATGATTGACTACGGTCGCGCCGCCGCTGACCGCGGCCTCCATGTCATCATCGCCGGCGCTGGGGGAGCGGCTCACCTGCCTGGAATGCTTGCCGCTGTCACTCCGCTCCCCGTCATCGGTGTCCCCGTGCCTCTCGCGCACCTCGACGGCATCGACTCCTTGCTGTCCATTGTGCAGATGCCTGCCGGAGTCCCCGTCGCCACCGTCTCCATCGGCGGGGCTCGCAATGCTGGCCTTCTCGCTGCCCGCATCATTGGCGCTTCGACCAGCGACCCTGGCCGCGCCGCCGAGGTACGTCGACGCATGGTCACCTTCCAAGATGACCTGCGCGACGCCGCTCACGCCAAAGGACGTGCCCTCCGAGAGCGTCGCGCCTCCACGTCATGAGGCCCTAGGACCCCATATCGTCCCTGGTGGGCGCTAGCGTGACTCCATACCACGGAGTCGACGACGACCCAGGAGACCGCGATGCGATTCGGCCTGCACATCCCCCAAGGACGCCGCCTGGACCTGCTCGGGATCGACCCTGAGCAGCATTGGGGAGTGATGGCCGGTTTGGCCCGTCGTGCCGACTCCAGCGACGACTGGACCGCAGTGTGGATCGATGACCACTTCCACGCTGCACCGCTGGCGGCACCCGCCCCCACCCACGAGGCGTGGAGTGTGACCGCCGCGCTCGCCGCGGTCACCGGGCGAGTCCGGCTGGGGGTGCTCAGCACCTGCCTGCCTCATCGATTCCCCGCGACTCTCGCCAAGACCATTGCCACCGTCGATGTCATCTCCGAAGGTCGGCTGGACCTCGGTTTCGGTGTCAACGGCCACGAACCAGAATGGCGGGCCTACGGTCATGGATTCCCGAGCAGCGACGAACGGGTCGACGCCCTCGAAGAAGGCATCGAAGTGCTGCGTCAGGCGTGGACACAGGGTCGTATCGACCGCGGACCGCTACGGGCGGCGATGACGTTGCCGGTGCCATTGCAAGATGGCACCGCCGCTCAGACTGGGCCCGGCGTACCGATGTGGTTTGTCGCCGATCACGATCGGATGGTGGAACTGGCTGTCCGCCACGGTGACGCGGTGATTCTGCCCACTGCCCCGGAAGCGTTCGCTGCCTGGGGTGAATCCCTGGACGATCGATGCCACCAGGACGGCCGAGATGTCGATGAGATCACCCGCGCCGCCGAATACGACGTGGTCATCGGTCGGGATGAGGAAGAAGTCCGGTCCCGTCTCGACTGGTATCACGACCATCTGGTGGGTGCCGGGCTGTCCCACGATCTCGCCACCGAGCAGGTCCATGCGCTGACTGGGCAACCTTTGGTGGGACCGGTGGAGCAGGTCGTCGAGGAGCTTTTCGCGCTGCGTGCCAACGGGTTGACCTACGCGATGTGTCAGTTCACTGAAGCGGCGTACGACCTCAGCGGTGTCGACCTTTTTGAACGAGCGGTGATCCCGGAACTCCGCGGGGTCGGGACTCACCCGAGCGGGCACGATGCCAGCCGGGACGAGGGCCGACACGACGAAAACCGTGGCGGTTTCCGCCTCTTCGGGCGGCACGATCACCACTGATCATCGATACGGCGGGGGAGGGGGTCCGCGCGACCTGAAATTACATGTATGTATCATGCATGTGATCGCTTAGGTTCAGTCAGGCCACGCCGACAGGACACCACAGCACCCGCTGCGCCACCACGCAGCCCTGCGACGACGCAGCCCCGCAAGCGCACCCACACCGACGTGAGACCCACCCCCACGCCGCCAGGACGACATGCCCACCCGCCGTACCCAAGGACCACCCATGCCCACCCAACCCCTCTGCGCCGACGCCGACCCCACCGACGAACGAGCCACCGCCACCGCCGCGCTGCGCGCCCAACTCGTCCACTTCAAACGCACCCTGCACCTCCTGCGCACCGCCACCCCCCTCCACCACACCATCACCCCCTCCGGCGTCCCCGTCCTCGGTCTACTCGCCCGCCTCGGACCATCACGCACCACCGCGCTCGCCGCTGAACTCGGCCTCGACCCCTCCACCGTCAGCAGACAGGTCGACGCACTCGTGCGCACCGGACACGTCGAGAAAATCCGAGACACCGTCGACAAACGCGCCACCCTCGTCCAACCCACCGACCTCGGACGCGCCTCCCTCCAAGCCCACGTCGACACCCTCCACCAGTTGCTCCAAGGACTCCTCGACGACTGGGACACCCCCGACATCGACACCCTCACCACCCTGCTGGGCCGACTCAACGACGACGTCATGACCCGCTTCGCCGCCCACCCGTGCCCGTCCTCGGCGACAGCTGCCGACATCGACGACGCCACCCGGACCTGCAAGGAGAACCAGTGACGATGACCAGTCGCACCGACCAGCACGAACCTCAACGAGAACCGGCTGGTTCTGCGGTAGCCACCACCGACCCCGAAGAACAGCACTACCCCGACCACGCCCACGTGCTGCGCATCATCGGAGCACTGATGGCCGGGATGTTCCTCGCGTCCCTCGACCAAACCATCGTCTCCACCTCCATCCGCACCATCTCCGACGAACTCGGCGGACTCGACCGGCAAGCCTGGGTCACCACCGCCTACCTGATCACCTCCACCATCGCCACCCCCCTCTACGGCAAGCTCTCCGACATCTACGGACGTCGGCGGTTCTTCCTCTTCGCCATCGCGGTCTTCGTCATCGGCTCCGCCCTGTGCACCTCAGCGACCAGCATGATCCAGCTCTCCGTCTTTCGAGCCATCCAAGGAGTCGGCGCTGGCGGGCTGTTCTCCCTCGCGCTCGCCATCGTCGGCGACATCGTTCCCCCACGGGAACGCGCCCGATACCAGGGATACTTCCTTGCGGTCTTCGGCACCTCCAGCGTCTTGGGCCCCGTCATCGGTGGGCTACTCGCTGACCAGCAGACTATTTTCGGGATCACCGGATGGCGTTATGTCTTTCTCATCAATGTCCCGATCGGGATTGCAGCCTTCGCTGGGGTGTGGGTCAACCTGCACACCGTGCATCACCGTGTGGATCACCGTGTTGACTGGTGGGGTGCCGCGACTCTGATCATGGCGCTCGTGCCACTCCTCGTCGTCGCCGAGCAAGGCCGCGAATGGGGATGGACCTCCACGTCGGCGGTCACCTGCTACATCGTCGGCTTCGTCGGCTTGACCCTGCTGCTTCTGGCTGAACGCGCCGCCGGAGAAGAAGCGCTCATCCCGCTGCGCCTCTTCAGCAACCCACACTCCGGGGTCCCGCTGCTGGTCAGTGTCTTCGTCGGTTTCGGGATGTTTGGGGCGATGATGACATTGCCGCTGTGGATGCAGATCGTCCACGGTTACTCGCCGATCCAATCCGGTCTGGCCATGCTGCCGATGACCGCAGGGCTGATGGTCGCCTCGATTGTCTCCGGTCAGATCATTTCCCGCACCGGTCGGTACAAGGCTTTCCCGATCATTGGCACAGCGCTGATGGCCCTCGGGGCCTACCTGCTGTCCCGTATCCACGTCGACTCCGACATGTGGTACGTCACGGCCTGCTTGACCGTTCTCGGTCTGGGTGTCGGTAGCTGCATGCAGCCACTCACCCTGGCCGTGCAAAATGCCGTCGACCGCCAGGACATGGGGATCGCCACTTCTGCAGCGACCTTCTTCCGGCAGATGGGCGGCACCCTCGGTACGGCGGTCTTCCTCTCGGTGCTGTTTTCCACCCTGCCTGACCGAATCTCAGATGCGTTCAAAGCTGCTGCCGGTAACCCCGAATTCCTGGGGGCGTTGCGTGATCCTGCGGTGGCGGCGAACCCAGCGAACCGGCCGATCCTGGCGATGCTGCGGGACCACAGTGGTGTTTCGGGGTCCATGACCAGCGACTCGTCGTTCCTCTCGGTCATTGATCCGCGACTGGCGCTGCCATTCCGGGTGGGGTTCTCCGACTCCATCACCCACGTGTTGATCTGCGCGGTCGCCGTACTGCTGTTCACCTTCGTGTTGACCTGGTTTGTCCCCGAGCGCGTGCTGCGCGGTCGCACTCCTGCGGAGATCGCGTCGGAACGCTGACCCATCCGCACAGTCCACGTATCGGACACATTACGGGACTTTGCGGCAAGTATGCTGACAAGAGCGGATACTTTGGGGAAAGATAAATCTGACGCCATTCCCGGCGGCTCGGCAGGCAGGAGCGAACCTCGATGACCACGCAGCACAGTCACCAACAAGCCCTCGAGGACCAGTTCGGACTGGCCGACCGGGTCGTCAACGAGGAGGTGCTGGCCAACAGCGTGCGGCGCTTCCGGGAGCGCGGCATCGTGCTACCCACCCTGGAAGAGCTGTCCAACCCCCCGAAGTACATCGCCAAAGACAAGGCAGGCGACGCCGACCCGCAAGGCCCCGACCCGCGCAACCTGTGGCGCGTGCACTGGTACAACGACTCAGAGGGCAACCAAGTCGACGTACCAGAGCATGTCGTGCTGACCAAAGAGCTGACCGGCATCGATTCCCCGATCCTGGTGCTCTTTGGCAACCGGTTCCCGATGATCACCGCGCACAAGGTGCTCGCGGCGTACGCCTGTCTCGCCCCGCGCCTCGTCACCGGCCAGTTCGACCCGACTGCGCACCGCGCGATCTGGCCGAGCACCGGTAACTACGCTCGCGGCGGCGTCGCCATCTCCCGACTGATGGCCTCACGCGGCGTCGCGATCCTGCCGCAGGGCATGAGCCAAGAGCGCTTCGACTGGCTCGACACGTGGTGCGAAAACCCAGCCGAGGACGTCATCAAGACCGTTGGCACCGAAAGCAACGTCAAAGAAATCTACGACGAGTGCAACGCGCTCGCGAAGGACTCGAAGAACTTCATCTTCAACCAGTTCGCCGAGTTCGGTAACCACCTGACGCACTACAAAGTCACCGGCGCGGCGCTGGCGCATGTCTTCGAGCACTACAAGCAGACCTCAGGGCACGATGCCGCCCGACTCGCCTTGATGACGAGCGCGACCGGGTCAGCTGGGACTATCGCCAGTGGCGAATACCTCAAAGACACCTATGGCACCAAGGTGTGCGCCGTCGAGGCCCTGGAATGTCCGACGCTGCTGAAAAACGGCTACGGCGAGCACAACATCCAGGGCATCGGCGACAAGCACTTGCCGATCATCCACAACATCAAGAAGCACGACCTGGTCTGCGCGATCTCCGACCAGGCCACCGACTCCCTCGAGGTCATGTTCAACGAGTCCGCGGGCCTGGACTACCTGCGCGCCAAAGGGGTGCCCGAGGCGATCCTGAAGACGCTACCTGACTTCGGGGTCTCCTCGATCTGCAATGTGCTCGCTGCGATCTCGTGCGCGAAGGTGCTGGGATTGGGCGCTGACGATGTCTTGGTGACGGTGGCCACCGATGGTGGGCAGATGTACTCCTCCGAGCGGGTCAAGATCACCGAACGGGACTTCGGTGGATCGTTTACGGCCCAGCATGCAGCCGAAGTTTGGGGTGCTCACCTGGCGAATGTGCCCACTGATGCGACCTTGGAAATGACCGAGTTCGACAAGGACCGCATCTTCAACCTGGGTTATTACACCTGGGTCGAGCAGCAAGGTACGCCGTTTGAGCTGTTTGAGTCGCGGCGCGATCAGACGTTCTGGGATGACTTGCATGCGTTGCTGCCGGTGTGGGACGAGATGATCGCGGACTTCAATGCGAAGGTCGCTGCTGGCTGAGCTCATCTCAGGTGCGGACGAGGCCGGGAGGGGGTGCGTGACCCCGTCCCGGCCTCGTCGTTGCTGGCTGAAGCAGGAAGGGCCCCACCTAAGTATTGTGCACAACTTAATTGTGTGAAATATTTAACGGACGTATCAGATATCCCAAGGAGAGCACCATGTCCACCCTTCACGACTTCACCGCCACCGCTCTCGACGGCACCGAAAAATCCCTCGCCGACTATGCCGGCAAGGTCGTCCTCGTCGTCAACACCGCCTCCAAGTGCGGACTCACCCCCCAACTCGAAGGACTGCAACAACTTCACGAGGAGTACGCCGAACAAGGTCTCGCCATCCTCGGCTTCCCCTGCAACCAGTTCGCCGGCCAAGAACCCGGAGACGCCGACGAGATCGGCGAGTTCTGCACCAAGAACTACGGCGTCAGCTTCCAGATGTTTGACAAGGTCAAAGTGAACGGACCCGACACCCACCCCGTCTACGCCTGGCTCAAATCCCAAAAACGCGGCACCATCACCGGCGGCATCAAGTGGAACTTCGCCAAATTCCTCGTCGGACGCGACGGCAAAGTGATCGACCGCTACGCCCCGATCACCAAGCCTGAAGCTCTTCGCGCCGACATCGAAGCCGCGCTCGCCCAGGCCTGACCGGGGATCACCAGGCAAGCCATCCCCGCACCCGCCCCGGACGCACCTCCTCCGCGCCGTCTCCCTCACCCACGCCGGGCGGCGACGGAGGCGCTCGGCGTGCCGGGCTGCGGGACCGGTACTGAAGGTAGGGCAGATGAGTTCGCCGTACGACGGGATCGGTGACCTTCGGCGCGGCGGACCACTCGAGCGAGGCGCTGAATCTCGGCGACATGTCCGCAGAATGCGGCGCGTCCGATGTCGGTGAGAGCGACCTGCATGCGGTCGCGGCCGTGAGTACGGCGGCGGGTCGTTTCGACATAGCCGACACGGCGCAGCACGGATACGTGTTTGCTCAACGTCGAATCGGCGATCTGCAGTTCGTCGCGAAGCCAGGAAAAGTCCCGGGTATCGCTGGGGATCAGCAGAGCGCACAGGCGCATTCGGGTGGGTTCGTGGACCACGGGGTCAAACAGCGGCGCGGGCACGGGGTCCATCCTCACATGAGTTGCCGCAGCGGAAAGAGAGTCGGCGGAGGGTGACCTGCTGTGACACCACCTGAGAGGCGTCATCTCTGGCAAAAAACCTGCCAGGCAAGTTGACTGGGTGGTATCCCCGCGACAGAACAAGGAGCTCCGCATGCCCAGCACCGTCAAAGGCATCATCGCCCGTAGCAAAGGCGCACCGGTCGAACTCGTCGAGGTGATCGTGCCGGATCCAGGGCCAGGAGAGGCCGTCGTGGCCATCCAGGCGTGCGGTGTCTGCCACACCGATCTGCATTATCGCGAGGGCGGCATCAACGACGAGTTTCCCTTCCTCCTCGGTCACGAGGCTGCCGGTGTGGTCGAGGCGGTGGGCCCCGATGTCACTGATGTCGCCCCGGGTGACTATGTCGTGTTGAACTGGCGGGCCGTATGTGGCAGCTGTCGGGCCTGCAAACGAGGCGAACCCTGGTATTGCTTTGCCACCCATAACGCCACTCAAAAGATGACGCTCACTGATGGCACTGAGCTCACCCCGGCGTTGGGGATCGGTGCATTCATCGAAAAGACCCTGGTCGCAGCAGGTCAATGCACCAAAGTGGATGCCGCTGCGGCGCCTGCAGCGGCGGGTCTGCTCGGATGTGGTGTCATGGCCGGTCTGGGTGCGGCCATGAACACCGGTGGTGTCCGTCGCGGCCAGTCGGTGGCCGTCATCGGCTGTGGTGGGGTGGGATGCGCTGCGGTCGCGGGGGCCGCATTGGCGGGGGCCACCACGATCATCGCGGTGGATCTGGACGATAAAAAGTTGCAGTGGGCTTCAGATCTTGGCGCGACGCACACGGTGAACAGCGCCAATGTCGACCTGGTTGCACGAGTCCAGGAACTCACCGGCGGGTTCGGCGCAGATGTGGTCATCGACGCGGTGGGTCGCCCAGAGACCTGGAAGCAGGCGTTTTATGCCCGGGACTTGGCGGGCACATTGGTTTTGGTTGGGGTCCCCACTCCGGAAATGACAGTTCCGGACATTCCGCTCATCGACGTCTTCGGTCGGGGTGGGTCGTTGAAGTCCAGCTGGTACGGCGATTGCCTACCGGAGCGGGATTTCCCGATGTTGATCGACCTTTATCGTCAGGGGCGCCTGGACTTGGACGCTTTCGTCACCGAGACGATCAGTATGGGAGATGTGGAAGCAGCGTTCGCGAAGATGCACCACGGTGAGGTGCTGCGTTCGGTGGTGGTCCTGTGAGCGCCAGCACGCCGTACGGCGATGGGATCGGTGCGGCGGCGGGACGTACCGGACCCATCGATCATGGGGTGACCTCGGGCACCTTCACCCTCGACGGGGAAACCTTCGACGTCGACAACAACGTGTGGGTGATCGGCGACGACCGGGAGTGTGTGGTGTTAGATGCTCCCCACGATGTGGCGGCGATCTTATCGGTGGTCGGTGACCGGGAGCTGCGGGCGATTGTGTGCACGCATGCGCACGACGATCACGTGCGGGTGGCGCCGCAGCTTCGCGCCGCGACGGGGGCTCCGATCTGGTTGCATCCTGCTGAGCGGCCGTTGTGGGAGCTGACCCACCCCGGTCTGGACTGGGATGCGAATCTTGAAGATGGACAGGTGATCTCGATCGGTGGGATTGACCTGCGCGCCCTGCATACCCCGGGGCATGCCCCAGGCGCCCTGTGTTTTCATGCGGCGGAGCTCGGGGTGGTCTTCACCGGGGACACGTTGTTTGCTGGTGGCCCGGGTGCGACCGGGCGGTCGTTCTCGTCCAAACCGCTGATTGTGCAGTCCATTCAGGAACGGTTGATGGTGCTCCCCGAGGAGACGGTGGTGCACACCGGGCATGGAGATTCCACGACGATCGGCGCGGAGCGCGATCACCTGATGTGAGGGTGGCGTCGGTACGGCGGCTTGTGACTCCTCGCTGCCGTGCCGCAAAACCTTTAGTCTGTGACTATGAGACTTGAGGTGACGCGACGAGCCGGGCTGGCGGTGCGGGCCATGAGTTGTCTGGCACCGCCAGGTCGGCGCGTCAAAGCTGGCGACCTCGCCACGGCCCTCGATACCACCGTCGGATTCGTGCCCCAGATCATTGGCCCCCTCGTCAAAGTGGGCCTGGTGCGTTCTGAGCCTGGGCCTACCGGCGGCTATGCCCTCACCAACGCTGCCGCGCATGCCAGTGTCCTTGACGTCGTCGAGGCCGTGGACGGACCCACCGCCACGGGCCGCTGCATCGTCGAAAACCACCCCTGCGATGCCGGGACGCAGTGCCGTCTCCACCACGCCTGGTCCGCCGCTCGGGACACCCTCACCTCCCACCTGGCGGCCACCCCCGCCGTCCCACCCTCACCACCACGCAAGGGAGCCCAGTCATGACCCTCGACCCCACCGCCACGCTCGGCGACCTCGTCACCCAAGACCCTCGACGTAGTCGCATCCTGCAGGAATATCGGCTCGACTACTGCTGCCACGGCGAGCGCACCCTTGAAACGGCATGCCTGGAAGCGGGGATTGATCCGGCTGAACTCGTCGACCGCCTTGACCTGCCTCACACCGGTGAAACACCGACCTGGCAGGAACTCGACATCGCTCAACTCGCCCGGCACATCATTGATGTCCACCACCGTTATCTGTGGGATGAAATGCCTAGCCTCGGTGAGTTGATCGACCTGGTTGTTGGTGTCCACAGTGAACGGCATCCCGAATTGGCTCAGGTCGCCGCCGACTATGAATCTCTCACCACTGACTTGGCTAGTCACCTGGCCAAGGAAGAGCGCATTCTGTTTCCGTCGATCATCGCCCTGGCCACTCCGGGTGCGGAGCCGATCTTCCCTGGCAGTCTTGTCGGTCCCATCACCCACATGCTCAGCGAGCATGATGTCGCCGGTGACCTGCTCCGCAGGATCCGAGCCACGACCGGCGATTTCGCTGCCCCCGACGACGCCTGTCCGTCGTGCCGGGCGATGCTGAAGCGGCTGGAGGCGATGGAATCTGACGTGCATGAACACATTCACAAAGAAAACAATGTGCTGTTCCCACGAGTGCTGGAGTTTGAGCGCACCCGATGATGCTGGGATCAATCGATGATTGTCAATGCGCAGCATAGGTGGCTGGAGGTGAGCTGATTTCTGCTCGCATCTATCACATTCCAGGGGGTGAGCGGCGCCGTCGGAGGAAAGAGGCACCAGAGAAAAGGGTGACGCCCTCTTTTCGGTCGTCACCCTTTTCTCGGACGCTCAGGACACTGCCGTTTGCAGAGCGATCTCGACCATGCCAGTGAACGCAGTCTGGCGTTCCTGCGGGGTGGTCTGCGCGTGGGTGAGGATGTGGTCGCTGACTGTGAAAATGCCCAGTGCGTCGACACCAGCGGCTGCGGCGTTGGCATAGAGGCCAGCTGATTCCATCTCCACTGCGAGGATGCCCATCTTGCCCCAGCGGGACAGTGCATCAGTGTCAGCGCTGTAGAAGACGTCGCTGGACAGCACATTGCCGACATGGCAGCGTTGCTCGGCGCGGTCAGCGGCCTGCTTGGCGCGTTCCAACAGCCGGTACGACGCGAGCGGAGCGAAGGTGCCAGGCAGGTTGAACTGCGCCAGATACTGCGAGTCAGTGGAGGAGCCTTGTGCGATGACCACGTCGTACAAGTCCAGCTGCGGCTGCATGGCGCCACAAGACCCGACCCGGATCAGGGTTTTTACGCCGAAGAAGTGGATCAGCTCGTAGGTGTAGATGGAGATCGAGGGGATGCCCATCCCGGTGCCCATCACCGAGACCGGGATGCCCTGATAGGTCCCGGTGAAGCCGAGCATGTTGCGAACAGTGTTGAAGCAGGCCACATCGTCGAGGTAGGTCTCGGCGATGAACTTGGCCCGCAACGGGTCACCTGGCAACAGGATGCGCTCGGCGATGGGGACGTCGCCGGGCTGGATGTGGGGGGTGCTGGCGGTGCTCATGAACGCTCCAAGAAGAGATGGGGGCTCCGCTGATCTCCGGGCTGCGGGAGGTCAGCGGAGCCCACGTTGAGTGGACGGAGTGGGAGGGGTAGTCCTTTAGAACGCCAGGGCGCGAGTCATGTCGGCTTTGATCCGTTCCAGGCGTGCCGCAGCATCCGCGTGCGGGATGTCACCCTGGCCGCACGGAAGGACAACTTCCAGGTAGCACTTCAGCTTCGGTTCGGTCCCAGAAGGACGCACGATGACCCGGTCACCAGCGTCGGTCAGGTAGAGCAGCCCGTCGGTCGGTGGCAGCTCGGGGCTTCCCTCCGCGAGATCCCGGGCCTCCACGACAGGTGAGCCAGCCAACTCGACCGGGGCCTGGGCACGCAACCGTGCCATCGCATCGCTGATCAGCGACAGGTCGGTGACCCGGAAACTGAGTGGTGCCGTAGCGTGCAGGCCGTGGGCCCGGGCGAGATCGTCCAGGAGATCTTCCAGAGTGCGCCCCTGCGCGAGGAGGTCCTCGACGAGGGAGGCGATTCGCACCATAGCGGTGATGCCATCTTTGTCTCGGACCGCTGTGGGATCGGTGCAGTAGCCGATCGCTTCTTCGTAGCCGAAACGCAGGTCAGGGGTCCGAGCGATCCATTTGAAGCCGGTGAGCGTGGCCGCGTGGCGCAGTCCATGAGCTGCTGCGATCCGGGCCAACAACCGACTCGACACGATGGAGCAGGCCAGGGTGTCGCCTTCCCTGCTGGCGTCTGCGGCGGCTTGTTCGCCCAGGATGGCGCCAATTTCGTCGCCGGTGAGTTGACGCCAGGTCCCATCCGCTCGCAGCGGGATGGCGACCGAGCAGCGGTCGGCATCCGGATCCAACGCGATGACCACGTGGGCATCGACGTCGGCAGCCAGTCGCAGAGCCAGGTCGATTGCGCCGGGTTCCTCCGGGTTGGGGAAAGGCACCGTGGGGAACGTCGGGTCGGGGTCGGCCTGCTCGGCGACGATGTGGACGTCGGTGAAACCGGCGCGCCGCAGGACTTCCTGGGCGGTGGCGCCGCCGACACCATGCATCGGGGTGAGGATGATGCGGGCGGCAGCGGGCTGGGTGCTGCCACGCAACGCGGCAGCTCGGGTGACGTAGTCCTCGACGACCTGCATCGGCACCTCTTCGATGCCGTCCTCGCTGAGCGGAATGGCCCCGGCGCCGGGAGTTTCGGCGATACGTCGGGCGATCTCCGCGTCAGCGGGTGGCACGATCTGGACACCGCAACCGTCCCCGTCAGCGGCTCGGCCCCCGAGATAGACCTTGTACCCGTTATCGGCAGGGGGGTTGTGTGACGCGGTCACCATGACTCCGGCGTCTGCGTTCAATGCTCGTACGGCGTAGGCAGTGACCGGGGTGGGCAGTTGCTCGGGCAGCAGCATCGGGACTGCGCCAGCAGCGGCGACGACCTGAGCCGCGGCGGTGCGGAACTCGTGGGATCCGCGGCGGGCGTCACATCCGATGACGATGCGGGGCCGCTCTCCGACGGTGTCGAGCAAGTAGCGGGTCAATCCGGCGGTGGCTTGGGTGACTACAGCAGTGTTCATGCGGGTCTGTCCAGCACCGACCGCACCGCGCAAACCGGCCGTGCCGAAGGTCAGCGGTCCGGCAAAGCGGGACTCCAGGTCGGCGACCGCCTGATCGTCACCGTTCTCGGCCCGATTGATCAGGGCGGTCAGCTCGTCCCGGGTCTGCGGGTCGGGGTCTTGTCCGATCCATTCCCGAGCCTGAGCGATGAGGGTGCCGTTCATGCCTGCAGGCCTTCCAGAACGGCGCGAGAACCGGACAAGCCGAGGCGGGTCGCGCCCGCGTCGATCATGGCCAAGGCGGCTTCGGTGGTGCGGATACCGCCTGAGGCTTTGACGCCGAGGCGGCCGCCGACGGTGCGAGCCATCAGGGAGACGGCGTGCACGCTGGCACCCCCGGCGGGGTGGAAACCGGTGGACGTTTTCACGAAGTCGGCCCCGGCAGCTTCAGCGGCACGGCAGCAGCCGACGATCTGCTCGTCGGTCAATGCGGCGGATTCGATGATGACTTTGAGCACCACGGGTGCGGGCGCGGCGGCGCGGACGGCGCGGATATCAGCTTCGACGGCGTCGAAGTCTCCAGTGGTGGCCTGGGACAGGTTGATGACCATGTCAACCTCGTCGGCGCCGTCAGCGACGGAACGCGCAGCTTCGGCCGCCTTGACCTCACTGTGATGCGCGCCAGAAGGGAAGCCGCATACGGTGGCGATCTTGACGTCACCGACGGGAGTCACCGGGAGCATGTTGGGGGAGACGCACACCGAGTAGGTGCCCAGGTCTGCGGCCTCGGCGAGGAGCGCTTCGACGTCGGCGGGGGTGGCCTCCGGCTTGAGCAGAGTGTGGTCGATCAGGGTGGCGACATCGGAACGGGTGGGCATCCTGGGCTCTCCTTCGTGAGCGTGCTGTCCCCGGCTGTCCGGGGTGGTGCTGGTGGGCTGTGGGCCTGTGTCTGGTGGTGCGGGTCGCGGCGACGGTCTTCAGGTGTCGACGGGGGCCTGCTCCTGATCTCCATCCTCCGGTGCGGGAGCGGGAAAAGGAACGCCCGGGTGGGGGCACGGCATGTGTCGCGGGCGACATCACAGGATCAAGCCATACTCCACCTTGGGGAACATGTGTTCGTGATGAATATGTCAGATGTTCCACAATCTAGGGTGCGCAGTCAGACCCGTCAACACCGACTGGTGGCAGTGCTGAGTCGTAGCGGAGGGTGTTGTTGCAGGTCACCGTTGCAGGTCGGCACCGATGGGGTGGCGGTGACCGTCACGCTGGCGGCGGAGCTACCGTGCCAGGCCCCTCACCAGCACGTCCAAAGCTTCAAGGTGATCGTGCAGGGCACGCCGTCCTAGTCGGGTCAGCCGGTACGACGTACAGGCCGTTGTTCCCAGGAAGGATTTGTCGATGCGCAGGTAGCCGACTTCGTGCAGGATCGCGGCGTGCTTGCCGAGCAAGGAATAACTCAGGTCGAGCTGCTCCCGCAGCGTGGCATTGTCGGCGGCATCGACACTGTTCAAAGCGCACATGACCGCGAAGCGGACCGGAGAATGAATGACCTCGTCGAGGCGGTGGCGCGCACTGGCCAGTGGCGAAAGGTCGGGGGTGCGGGATGTCATCGGTCTTGGTGTCGTAGGAGGGATGCCCCGACAGCGGCCATCGGGGCGAAGAAGGTGCTGACGTCGACGGGCCAGGATGTCGTCTGGGCGACGGCGCTGAAGCGGCGCTCATTCATGGCCTCATCATGGAGAGTGCTCAACGATTCGGCAAGTAGTTGTCGGAGTGGTGAGTGGAGTGATGTGCTGTCGGCTCGCTCAGGACATACAAGGTCAGTACGTCGACTCCTGCTGCGGATTCACTCAACTGTGTAACCTCACCGCAACATTCAGGGAGTAACCTCACGCCATTCCTGAGCGGAGGCCCTGTCGACCAGAACGTCGACATCAGGCCGTCACGCGCCATTCCGCCATCGGTGTGGTGCGAGGTGTTGATCGCCCGCTCTGGGCATTCCACGGCGACGAAGGAGACTGCCATGGCCGACGAGCCGACTCCCCTCTTGGAGATCAGTCATGTCGACAAACACTTCGGCGACCTGCATGTGCTCAGGGATATCAATCTGTCGGTGCATAAAGGTGAAGTGATCGTTATCATCGGTCCGTCCGGCTCAGGGAAGTCCACTTTGTGCCGCACCATCAACCGGTTGGAAACTTTCGAATCGGGCTCCATCACCATCGACGGCGCGCCACTTCCGGAAGAAGGAAAAGCTCTCGCTCAGCTGCGCGCTGAGGTGGGTATGGTCTTCCAATCGTTCAATCTTTTTGCTCATAAGACGATCCTGGACAATGTCACGCTGGGGCCGATCAAGGTGCGCAAGGTGGCCAAAGCGGATGCCGAGAAACGGGCTTTGGAGCTCCTGGAACGGGTCGGTGTCGCGCATCAGGCCGCCAAGCTGCCCGCGCAGCTCTCCGGCGGACAGCAGCAGCGCGTCGCCATCGCTCGCGCCCTGGCGATGGAACCGAAGATCATGCTCTTCGATGAGCCCACGTCGGCACTGGACCCAGAGATGATCAACGAGGTCCTCGACGTCATGACTGAGCTTGCGCAATCGGGGATGACCATGGTGGTGGTCACCCACGAGATGGGTTTTGCGCGTCGGGCTGCTGACCGAGTGGTGTTTATGGCCGACGGCCAGATCGTCGAGCAGAACACTCCCGAAGAGTTCTTCACTCAACCTCAGTCGGACCGTGCCAAGGACTTCCTCGGCAAGATCCTCACCCACTGACCGGTCACGACTAGGGAGTAATGACGGATGAGCCCACGCCGGACCACCGTGGTTGTCGCTACGGCGGCGACCTTGACTCTGGGCTTGGGTGCGTGCAGCGCACTCGGCTCGGACCCCTCTGACGGACCCCGCCTTAAGATCGGAATTAAGTACGACCAGCCTGGCCTTGGCCTCAAACAGGGCTACCGCTACACCGGGATGGATGTGGACGTTGCTCGGTCAGTGGCGAAGCGACTTGGCGTCGAGGAGTCGCGCATTACCTGGGTTCAAGCGCCCAGCTCGCAACGCGAGACACTGATCAGCACCGGCCAGGTTGATTTCATCGTGGGGACCTACTCCATCACCGACGCTCGCAAAAAGAAGGTGTCCTTCGCGGGGCCCTACTTCATCGCTGGTCAAGATCTTCTGGTCAAGGCGGACTCTACGATCGATGGCACGGGCAATCTAGCTGGGAAGAAGCTCTGCTCAGTCACCGGATCGACGTCCGCCCAACAGATCGCAAAGAAGGTTTCTGGGGTCAACCTGCAGAACTTTTCGACGTACTCCGAGTGTGTCGCTGGTTTGACGGCTGGCGCCGTCGATGCGTTGACCACGGATGACACGATCCTGGCGGGATACGCCGCGCAGGACCACTACAAAGGCAAGGTCAAACTCGTCGGGAAACCCTTCACCAAAGAGCGGTATGGCATTGGGCTGAAGAAGGGTGACACCGCACTGTGCACGAAGCTCACTGACGCGATCACACAGATGATCGCTGATGGTGAATGGCGCCGGATCGTCGATTCCAATCTCGGCGCGGCCGGTTACTCCCCGGGTGAAGGCAATCCGCCGACCCCCGATCCCTGTTCCTGACGACATTTGGCGTGAAGGCGACGGCAGCGCCACCGAGGCACCCGCCGTCGCCGTACCGCCCCAACCCCTCGAGGAGGTGCAGCGATGGGGGAGATCTTGGCGAAATACGACGTCTGGGCCGCCATCTGGGTGACCATCCAACTATCGGTGTTCTCGGCGATCGGAGCGCTGATCATCGGCACGATCGTGGCGGTCCTTCGGGTCTCACCGGCGGCGGTGCTCCGCGGAGTCGGTGCGGCATTCGTGACAGTGGTGTGCAACACCCCGTTGACCTTGCTGATGGTGTTCAGCATCCTTGGCGCCGCATTCATCCTGGGACTGCAACTCAGTCCCGACGTGTCGACCAACGCCTTCCGATGGGCCACGGTGGTCCTGGCCGTCTATCACGCCTCATTCGTCTGTGAAGCCATACGGTCCGGGATTAATACGGTGCCCATAGGTCAAGCCGAAGCGGCCCGGGCGATTGGGTTGACGTTTAGCCAATCATTGACCCAGGTCATTTTGCCGCAAGCCTTCCGTGGAGCTGTCGCGCCGCTCGGGTCGACACTGATCGCGTTGATTAAAAACACCACCGTCGTCGCGGTGATCGGTGTCGCAGACTGCGCCGGACTCCTGTCGAAAATCACGGAAAACGAAGGGGCGAGTATGCCGACGTTCCTCCTCTTCGCGATGGTGTTTGTCCTGCTGACCTTGCCCATCGGCATCGCGACGACCACGTTGTCGCAGAAACTGGCGGTGAAGCGATGAGCACCCAGAACCTTCTCTTCGATGCTCCCGGGCCACGGGCGCGCCGTCGCCATGCGGCCATGACCGTGATCGGGGCAGCCTTGACTGTGGGGCTGTTGGCGCTGATCGGGAAGCGTTTTGCTGCGGCCGGCCAGCTGGACCCCGACTTGTGGCGGCCCTTCCTTACCGCTGAAGCCTGGGGTGCTTACCTCATCCCCGGTCTCATCGGCACCTTCCGGGCGACGGTGCTCTCCGTGGTGTTCGCCGGACTATTTGGTGTGCTCTTCGGAATGGGGCGAATGTCCCCGATCGTCCCCATCCGTTGGTTCTGCGGGGTCGTCGTCGAATTCTTCCGCGCCGTTCCGGTCTTGCTGATGATGGTATTTGCCTACTTCGGGTTCTTTGCCCGGGGAGTCTTGGACAGCCAATATGCGCCCTTGGCTGCGGTGGTGACCGCGCTGACCTTGTATAACGGCTCGGTTATCGCCGAATTGGTCCGCTCCGGGGTGGACGGTCTTCCTCGCGGCCAAGCCGAGGCGGGCCTGTCAGTGGGGCTGACTCCTTGGCAGACATTGCGGGTCGTCCAGCTGCCTCAGGCGTTGACCGCGATGCTTCCAGCTCTGGTGAGTCAGCTGATCGTGGTGCTTAAAGACTCCGCGCTGGGA
Source organism: Austwickia sp. TVS 96-490-7B (assembly GCF_019331795.1). Classification (GTDB taxonomy): domain Bacteria; phylum Actinomycetota; class Actinomycetes; order Actinomycetales; family Dermatophilaceae; genus Austwickia. Next base: position 348,884 of record NZ_JAHPZL010000004.1, on the reverse strand, counting down.
GTGGCGATCACGTTCCCTGAGCTGATGAGTTGGTCGCGCACGATGGGGTCGGCCTATGCCAACACCGTGCCGGCGTATCTGGTGGCAGCACTGCTGTTTATCCTCGCCAACTATGTGTTGATGTGGCTGGCGCAGCAGCTGGAGCAGCGACTGAAGCGGCGGGCATCCGGTCCGATGACTGCGGCAGCGCCGACGGTCCTCCAAGGTGTCGGTGAGCCCGGCGAACCAGCGACTCACGGTGCGGTCCGGGCTGAGCATGGTGTGGAGCGGGCGTTCACGCGCCGTCCTCGACGGGAGAAGTAACTGTCGAGGACGGCGCTGCCGTCTCAACTCTGGCTGGCACCTGCCTTGCGGGACTTCCACCACTGGGTGATCACCGGGAAGGCGTCAGTGGCCCACAGTGCCCACAGCACCAGCAGCGGCTGGAACAGCAGTCGGATGGCGCGGGCGCGGTCGGAGTCCAGGCCGAAAGCATTTTTGCCCTCGATGAACTGGGCGATGTTGCCCGGGAAGATCGCGATGAAGAAAGCAGCAGCTGCCAACCCGACGATCTGCTTGCGGAAGCCGGAGATCAACGCAGCGCCCAGGGTCATCTCGACGATCCCGGAGAGGATCACCACCAGATCCTTGTCCATCGGGAACCAGTCGGGGACCTGAGCCTGGAACTCCATCCGGGCACTGGTCATGTGACTGTACCCAGCTGACATCAAAAAGACGCCGAGCAGGATGCGGGCAAGGAGGCGTACGTACGGTTTCATCAGGTGTTTTCCTTCGAGGTGTCGAGGGTGGACCAATGGGCTCGATCCCAGTGTACGCAATTAAATTGTGCACAATCTGACTGTCGGGTTCCCCGCGAGCTCGCCGTACCCCACCAGCCGCACCACACCACCCCCTCTGACGAGAGAGAATCAATGCCGTGAGCGCACCCTCCGAGGCACCCCCGACGTCGTACGCCGTCGCCGACTGCGGCGGCACCCACACCCGACTCGAAATCTGGCATGGCACCACCCCAGCCCTCACCGAAACCTTCGGGAGCGCCAACACCGCCAGCAGATCCGCCGACGAAGCCCTCGACGTCTACAGCGCACTCATCGCCCGCGTCGCCGAACATCACGTCACCGCCACCTACATCGCCACCGCAGGTTTCGACGACACCTCCGCCGATACGCTCGCCGCCCAATTCCGATCCCTGGCGATCACCCACCAGTACGACGGCACTATCCACCTCGTCAACGACGTCGCACCACTGCTCTTCAGTGGCGCACCCGGCACTGAAACCGTCGCCGCCATCATCGGCACCGGCAGCGCCTTCTGGACCCGCGACGCCACTGACTCCCTCACCCGTGTCGGTGGCGTCGAATGGCTCGCCAGCGACGAAGGCGCCGCCGTCGACCTCGGCAAACGAGCCCTCATCGCGATGGTCCGCGCCGCAGACGGACGCGGCCCCGCCACCACCATCACCACCCACGCGAACCTCAACGACGCCGACACCCTCCACCTCGCCCGCACACTCGGCGAGACGGCACACCCCAAACAACATCTCGCCGGACTCGCCCCCGCCGTCACCACCGCCTGGACCGACGACCACGACCCAGTGGCCACCGAGATCATCACTGCCGCAGTCGCCGACGTCGAAGCCGCACTCGCTGCCTCCGCCCGCTTCCTCAGTCACCCCGCCGCGGCCAGCTGGCTCTTCTGCGGAGGTCTGGTCAGCGGCAGCGATGACTATCAACAACTCATCCTGGCTGCCGCGACCCGTGCATCTGGCGGCGCCACCGATCTCCGCGTCGTACAAAACGCTCTCGACCTGTTGCGTTCCTTCGCCGCCCACGGATGGGCGAATCGAGTCGGCGAACGCTACGTGCGCACTGTGGAGCGTTGACCCGGCGCGGAACCCGTCGAGCTGCGCTGCGGCACTCGGGCCGGGTCTGCTGCTGACACCATTCCCTCCTTCGCGGGGATCAGCGTGTCCAGCAAGGTCCGAATCGTCGCCCGAAGCCGTCGCGGCAAGTCCTGCGCTGACGCTCGCCCCACACTGACTCGAACGAGATCCATATAGATCGTCGAATAGATCGTGAACGCTGCGAAGTGCACGGTCTGTTCGTCGTATCCGGGGCGCTCGATCGTGAGAACCTCCCGGATTGCTGCCTCCATGGCTTCGACTGAATCCAATTCGGCGCCGCGCTCTGGAGCCTCCGCGAACAGCAGTTCTCGCTGGTAGGCCACGACGACTTCAGGGTGGGGCATCCCGGTTTCAGCGATCGGGTGCAGCAGCGCGATGATCGCCTCGACAGGGTCAGCTCCGCTCCTGGCCATCTGTAAGCCTTGTTCACGGCCCAGCCGAAGGCGGCTCTCCATCACCCGAATCAACAGGTCCGCTTTAGTGCCGGCGAAGCGGAAAAGACTGCCATTGGATACCTGTGCTGCTTCGGCGATCTGCTGGGTGGTGACGGCAGTGTATCCGTGGTGTCGAAAGAGGTCTTCCGCTGCGGCCAAAATGGCCTCCGCCTTGAGCCGCTTGTTGCGCTCTCGGCGACCCTCTGTCGGTGGGGCGGGGTGGGTCTCCGGAGGTCCGGAAGTGGGCATGGGGGCTGTCTGCATTCTGGTTCACCTCGTGGATCCGATGAACTCCCAGCGTATCGGGGCCTTGAGTGGCCGCCGGGGCGGCTTGGCCGTGGCTGCGACAACCGCAATCTAAAGCGGAGCGGACTCCGAAAGAGGTATTCTCGCTGGGACCACAGCTACGGCGACGCCAGCTCGGCGCTCCACGGAAGGACACGTCGTGTACTACAGCAGCGGAAACTACGAAGCCTTTGCTCGACCCCGCAAATCCCATCGCGCTGACACGGCATCTGCCCATCTTGTCGGCGCCGGACTCGCCTCACTCGCTGCTGCCGGATTCCTCATCCGAGATGCCCAAGTAGACCCGCACCGCATCACCATCCTCGAAGCCTCACCACTATCTGGAGGGGCCTGCGACGGCATCGTGGATCCAGGCAAAGGATTCCTCATTCGTGGGGGGCGCGAAATGGAAGAGCACTTCGAGTGTCTCTGGGACCTCTTCCGATCCATTCCCTCACTGGAAACCCCCGGTGCATCTGTCCTCGACGAGTTCTCCTGGCTCAATAAGGATGACCCCAACTACTCCCTCATGCGAGCCACCAAAGACCAAGGTCGAGACGGTCGCACCGATGGCCGATTCGACCTCACCACTCGGGCTCAACTTGATATTGGTCGACTCTTTTTTACCCGGGATGAAGACCTCGCTGATCTGAAGATCACTGACGTCCTTGGGCGGGACTTCCTGGACTCCACGTTCTGGCTCTACTGGCGCACAATGTTTGCCTTTGAAGAATGGCACAGTGCGCTGGAGATGAAGCTCTATCTTCAACGTTTTATTCACCACATTGGTGGTCTCCCCGATTTCACCGCGCTCAAATTCACCAAATATAATCAGTACGAGTCGCTCATCCTGCCCCTGGTGACCTGGCTGCAAGACCAAGGCGTCACCTTCCAATACGACACCCGAGTCACCAACGTCCTCGTTGAGAAGACCGCCGTACCAGGCGACCCCACTGCACCGCTGCGCAAGATGGCTCGTCGGATCGAATGGACCCGCAACGGATTCCCCGGCGGCATCGACCTCACCGAGAATGACGTGGTCTTCGTCACTAACGGATCGTGCGTGGAAAACTCCACCTGGGGCGACCATCACCAAGCCCCAGCCCTTGACGCGCGCATCCACGACGATGGCATCTGGAGCCTGTGGAAAAACATGGCCCGTCAAGATGAGTCCTTCGGCCATCCCGAAAAGTTCTGCAGCGACCCCCAACTGACTAACTGGGAATCAGCGACGCTGACCACCCTCGACGATCGTATCCCGCCGTACCTGGAGAAGATCTGCCAACGGAATCCTTTTGAGGGGAGAGTGACCACCGGCGGCATTGTCACTGTCCGTGATTCCTCTTGGATGATGTCCTGGACCATCAACCGCCAACCCCATTTTGCAGCTCAACCCGCTGACAAACTAGTCATCTGGATCTACGGACTCTTCACTGATCGCCCCGGCGATTATGTGAAAAAACCGATGCGAGACTGCACCGGCGAAGAAATCACTCGCGAATTCCTTTACCACATCGGGGTGCCTCCGGCGCAGATTGACGAGATGGCCGCCACTTCAGCGGTCTGCATGCCCTGCATGATGCCGTTCATCACCGCCTTCTTCATGCCTCGGAGCCGTGCGGACCGGCCCGATGTCGTCCCCGCAGGCAGCGTCAACCTCGCCTTCCTCGGACAATTTGCCCACACCGACCGCGACACCGTGTTCACCACTGAATACTCAGTGCGTACCGGCATGGAAGCCGTCTATACGCTGTTTGATGTGGACCGTGGCGTCCCCGAGGTGTGGGGCAGCGTGTACGACATACGGGTACTGCTCACGGCTGCGTCCCGGCTCCGGGACGGACGACCTCTGTGGGCTCCCACAGTGATCCGCCGCGGCCTCGACCGAACAGTCCTGGGTCCCCTCTTGCGCTCCACCGGCGTTCTCTGAGGGTGCGAGAGGGGGATGCTCCAGTGGGGCGCCCCCTCACGTACGGTCTAGCGGATCAGTTGGGACAGCGAAATCATCACAGACAGATAGGTCAGGACAATGACCCATCTGGTTCCCTGATTTAGAAAGATGCGGTCTAGTCTGATAGCTGGCTCAGTGAAAGGCATCGCCGAGAGAGGTTTTCTCACCAGCAGCCGCCGTTGGTGGTTAAAAGTATGAGGGCGACGGTGGTGATGTGTCCGATTCTCCAGGGGCATAAGGTGATGCGGCGTAGGGCCTTGAAGGAGGATTTCAGCAGGGCGTTGGCGCATTCGACGGGTGCGCGGCAGGTGTTGATGAGCTGGTTGCGGCAGGCGGTGTCGGGGGGTGTCCCTATGGGGCTCGTTTCGCTATGACATCTGTTCGGCGGGCCAGGTGGAAAGGTTGCGGACGGCTTCTGCCGCGTGAGGTTGCAACGGGACGCGCAGTTCGGAGACCCATCGATGCTGCCGGAGTTCCGCGTGGAAGGTCCCGTTGAAACACTCCGCCTGCTCCTGAAGGTTGTTCAGGCCAAGCCCTATTCTCTCTGGTCCGTGAATCTGACCCGTCGACGACGACGTGTTGACGACTCGGAGGGCGACCTCATCGGCGGTGAGAGCGAGATCGATGTCGACGGGCGTGCCGGGCTCTGCATATTTCGCGGCGTTGGCGAGCATTCCGCTGATGCTTCGACGCAGCCCGTGTTGCACGGATCGGGGGACCACATCCAACTATGTGAGGGACGGAGAGAATCCGAGTCGCGTGAGTTCTTCGATGCCGCTGGTCAGCGCCGCTCCGACGTCGGGGCGGGTGGTGGAGGCGCTCACACTGACCGGAGGTGCCTCCGTTCGTTCGAGCACGTCGAGGAGCTGGCAGAGTTTGGGGAAGGCCGACCGGGATGTCGATACCATGCGGGCGAACGTGGTTTGTACCTTCCGGAGTCGTCGAGATTCTGCCCGGTGGCAGAAAGCATCGTCAGGATAGTGAGGTCGTGCGCGACGATGTCGTGAAGTTCACCGGCGAGGCGCCGCCGCTCTGCTGCTCTGGCCGTTTCGGCACGGGTGACCGCAGCCGCGAGTTCGTTCCGCTCCAGTCGGCGTGGCAAGAGCGACGACCGCAAGACGGCCCCCTGTAACACGACGCCCGCCAGGATCGGCAGCAGTGCGGCAATGCCGCCGTCGAGACGGAACACACCGTAGGCCGACGCCACCGTGCCCCATGCCACGGATGCGACCGCGAGCGCGATGACCCATTTGAGGGGTTGTGTGTTCGCGACGAGCGCCATGAGGATCAGCAGCGATAAGAGACTTCCCAACGCTGCCTCCCCTACGGCGCTGAAGGCCAGAAGTGGGAGAGAGGGCGCTGGCGATGTCCGCCGCACTGTCATGGTCGAGCAAACGTTGTCACCCGGGGTGATCGCTCACGTGGTCGATGCGATCCGCGAGGACAAGCGGTCGGCCCCGCCCATGGCGGCGCGGTTCATCACCGGGCGGGAGATGGACGTCATCAAGCTACTCGGGCGCGGCATGAGCAACCGTGAGACCGCGGACGCTCTAGGTCTCACCGAGGCGACGGTGAAGTCATACCTTGCTCGTCTCATCGCGAAGCTCGGCGTGCGAGACCGCGTTCAGGCGATCATCCGCGCTCACGAGTGGAACATCGCCGAGCTAGGTCTCGACGACTGATCCGCGAGAGTGCGCGGCGCCTCCGCACGGTCACGTCCGTGGGGGACGGACGTGACCGTGGTGCCTTCTTTGCGTGCGCGAGTCGCGGCCCGGTCGCGGCGGTCACATGCCCCCGGCGATGGCGGGGAGGGCGCTGCCGATGCCACGAGTGGAGGACCGCAGCGCCGACATCATCGTCGAGGAGTCCTTGACATCCTCGAGCAAGGCGGAGATCTCACGGTCCTTGACGCCAGCGGCCTCGTGTTTGAGTGCCTGGTGGACCACCTCGACGCTGTTGATGATGGCGAGCACGCTGAGATGGTGCCGATTGCCACGCCCGTGGAGAGTGTTGGTCATGGCGGCACGCAAGTTGTTCTCCACGGTCGAGTCGGTTACCGTGTATCGGCTCGGCAACAGGCCGAAGCGGCTCTTGCTCTTCAATTCCAGGACGCCTCGGGCGGAGAGCCCCTCGATGATGTCCTCCAGCGGACACGCCGCGGAATCGCGCAGGATCGAGGGGAGCTTGCGATCGCGTCGGTCGACGATGCGCGTGAGGATTGTCTCAAGGGCCGCGTGACCGGTGGCCTGCTCGGAGAGCACCCGCACCTGCTTGCCTTCAATTGCGATGGCGCCGAGCTCTTCGAGGTCACACAGGGCTCCGGCCGTGAGACTCCACTGTCGCCGCGCATCCCAGTTCTCGATCATCCCGCGTGGTTCGGCGAGAAGGATCATGACGTCTTCGCAGATCAACATGGGGCCAGCTTAGGTACTCGTTTCCGCTGGCGGTTCATCCCATCGGATGGCCCCATAGGCGATACGGTCCGCCCCCGTGGCGTCGCCGCGCACCCGGAGATGCGCGGCGACGGGCTCCAAGAACCGAGGCTGAGTCGTCAGGAGACCCAGCCTCGGCGGCGGCGCTCGACGACGACGGCGACGACGACGGAGATCGCCGCGAGGACCGCCATCCACAGTCCCGCAACGAGGGAAGAACCCGAGATGCCCTGGACACCCGGGGCGCCTGCGACTGCCTGACCGTTGGTGATCGGAAGCAGCAGCTTCACCACCGGGCCGACACCGGGGATGAGACCGACGGCGTCTTCACCGTAGGTGGCCCAGATGACGAGGAGGCAGGCCGCTGCAATGGGCTGACGCACGAGCACCGCGACAGCGACGGCGATGACGGAGAGCATCGCGGCGCCGAACGGGAGGCCGAGTAGCATCTGCATGACTCGCGGTGAACTCATCGTGGCGGCGAGATCGCCCCCTGCGACGACCATAAACGTCACCACGCCGGTGAGAACACTCGCCAGCGCACCCAGTGCGCCGACGACGGCGGCCACGAGGGCGGTGCCGAGCGTCACGGCCCGACGATCCGGGACGGCGGTGTAGATGCCGCCCAGAGACCGGGAGAGGACATCCCGGAGGTGTAGCCACGCGCCGGATACGATCACCACCAGTTGGCCGAGGAGCATGTAGCCGAGGAAGAGGAACACGACGTCGCGGTCGGGGATACCACCTGCAGCGTCAGGCCGGATCGGCACCGGCCCGAGCATCATGAACAGGGCACCGGCGAAGGACAGCAGCATCGGAACGAGGACGCTGCGCAGAAGGATGGGTGCAAGACCGTTCTTGACGACCAGGGTGCGCATCCAGCGGAGCGTGGTCGCCCACGGTGTGCTCTCGACCGTGGGCGACCGGTCGGCGCCGCGGCCGTCCGCGAGGGTGAAGGACATGGGTTCACCAGCGCTTTCTGCCCCAGGTGCGCCCGGAGCTGTCGGAGAAGAAGATGAAGGAGCCGGCCGCCAGCGCGGCGAGCGCGGCGGTGTACACGGCCAGTGGGCCGAAGCCGAACATCTCGAGTTGAGGCATGGTCGCGCTCCACTTGCCGCGGATCCAGAAGTCAACGAGGCGGAACGGCATCCCGAGCATTCCTGCGTTGCCCGGTAGCGCCGAGGAGAGTACCCGTTCGACAAAGTGGATCCACACCAGGAGGCCGAGGATGATCCACGATGCGCCCTGATAACCGGTGAGGACGTAGATCGAGAAGGCGATCACTGTGCACAACATGGCCTGGATGAGCAAACGTCCGATCACGGCGGGAAGCACCTCCACGGTGGGGGCTCCGTGGGACGTGACGAGAGTCAGCCCGGCAAGCATGAGCGCGGCCAGGAGGGCCGTAACGACGGCGACGACCACGGCGGCCACCGCCTTGCCCATCAGCACACGAGTGGTTCCGGGCCGGGAGTGCAGCGCGGGCCACAACGTGCCCTCGCAGGTGTCGGCTCCGACGAGGAGCATGGGGATGATGAACCACGCCGTGGGAAGCACGATCCCGCTGAACGCGAGGGAGGAATCCATCGCCCTGAGGCCGGACTGGCCCCGAGCCAGGATCGTGACGTCCCACAGCCCCACGAGCAGCAGGGCGCCGACGGCTACGAACAGCGGCAGCCGGTAGGCGACGACTTTCCGCAGCTCTGTGCGCAGAGTGCGCATGCCGGTCACTTCTTGACGAGGCGGGAGAAGAAGGCGTTCTCAAGGTCGCCCTCGCGTTTGGCGATGGATTCGAAGGTGATGTCGGCCTCGACGAGAGCCCGGGCCACGTCGCCCCCGTGAGCGTCCCCGGAGACGAGGACCTCGGGGGTGCCTGTGTGCGTGGCCTCGTACCCCTTCTCGATGAGGACCGCGACGGCCCGGTCGGGATCAGAAACTACGGCGACCAGGCCAATGCCGCCCTCGAACTCGGGGAGACTGCCGTATCCGACGATGGCGCCGTCGGAGATCATCGCGACCCGGTCGGCGACCTCGGCGACCTCGGCGAGGATGTGGCTAGAGAGCAGGATGGCCCGCCCGTCGTCGCGGAGCTCGCCGAGGAGCCTACGCACCCATCGGATGCCCTCAGGATCGAGCCCGTTCAGCGGCTCGTCGAACACCAGGTAGGCCGGGTCGCCGAGCAACGCTGCCGCGATACCCAGGCGTTGCCGCATCCCAAGGGAGAGCTTCGACACCTTGCGCTTGTGGACGTGGGCAAGGCCGACGCGTTCGAGCAGCTCCGGGATGCGGGCCTTGTCGAGGTCGTTGGACGCCGCTAGCCACGACAGATAGTCCTGGGTGCGCTGGGATCCGTTGATCCAATTGGTGTCGATGAGGGAACCGATGACCCGCAGTGGACGACCGATGTCCTGTTACCTCTGGCCGGCGATCAGGACCGTTCCGCTGTCTGGGCGTTCGAGGCCGAGCAGGACTCGCAATGTGGTGGACTTACCCGAACCGTTCGGGCCGAGAAAGCCGACGACCTCTCCGGGTTGCACGTCAAAAGTGACGTCCTTGAGTGCGAACTCGCCGTAGTCGAGCGACACGTGGTCGATGGTGATGGCCATGTCAGATCTCCTTCGTCGGTGGAATCAGGGAGACGGCGTCGAAAAGGCCTGCCCCGTGGAGGAGTCGGTGGGCGGTGTCGGCGACGCCCGCCCAGCCGAGGAAGTACTCGAGGATAGCCGTCCGGCCCGGAGCACCGGTCTGGATTCCTTCTGTGCGGGCTGTTTCGGCCGAGCGGCGCCACAGCTCTTGGGCACGTTCGCGGCCGTCGGTGATGAGCCGGCCCTCTTCTGCACGCAGCAGCGCCTGGATCCGACCGGCGACGCCGTGGCAGACCGAGACATCGACGACGCCGGGGCCGCCGGTGGCGACTCGTCGGGTCAGGCGTCGGGTCAAGTCTGCGGGCACGTCGTGTCCGGACTCGTGCAGGTCCGCGAGGACGACGAGGCCCCCGGCAGCGCCGGAGCACCAGGCTGCGCCGTACATCGAGTCCTCCACAGCGTGCTCGAGCCCCGCGATCAGTCCCGCTGCGAGGCGCCCGGTGTCTTCACCGAGAGTGTGGGCGGCTCGGAATCGAGCCCATTCCACCCCGATCATTCCGTGTGCGAGGTCCGACCAGGGCCGCTTCCAGGCACATTGGGGCGTCCAGGTGGTGAGGTGGTCACGAGCCCGTGCAATCCAGGCGAGATCGGGCTCGGCCATCCGTGCCGCGGCGAGGAGAAGTCCTGCCGTTCCGACCATGAGGTCGAGTTCGGTGGATTCCGTGGGCGCCTCAGGGGGTGCTGGGAGCACGGCCCGTCCACGAATGAAGAGAGTGCTCGCCGGGCCGGCGAGCACCGAGCACCGGGTCGTCCCTGTAGGCACCTGGACGAGGCTTAGCGCCGCCAGGGACTGTGCGGCGAGAGCCGTTCCAGGATGTCGCGTCGACAACATGGCCGCGATGCCGTCGGTGTCGTGGAAGGTCATGGTCTGGTCGATCTCGTAGGTCTCCAGGCCGTCGTGGCCGAGGTGCGAGAGCCAGGAGATCGCCTCGACGCCTTGCTCGTTCATGCCGCGCTCCCCGGCGGCGTCGAGAACGTGGAAGACCTGATCGATTGTCGCCTGTGGCCCCGCGACGAACGCGGACCGCAACATCGCGAAGGGATAGGGGCGGTCCTGACCGGCAGCCAACTCGTTCAAGGACGTCTCGAGCTGGAACCGGTGATACGCCGCAGGGCGTTCGCAGAACTCATGCAGGCTGCGCAGAGCGGAGTCAACCGGTGAGAGCACGAAGTAGTCCCCCGACAACTCCTGTCCCCCGCTAACGAGGCGCGTGGAGCCGCCGAAGCAGTGGAACGCGGGAATGTCGAGAACCTCCAGGTCGGCGCGCTCACGTGCACCGATGCGTCCCTCGTCGTTGTAATCGACGTCCTTCAGAAGCCCCAGCACACGCCGCCTCTCGACGGAATCCGCGAGCGCCGAAGGATGCACGGACGCGTCGACGAAGGTGCCATACACCTGTGTGGGGCGCAGGACGATGCGGAAGAGGGCGTTGCGCGCCGACTCGAGGGCGGCGACGTACTCGTCGAGGTGCTCGGTGAGCGTCGCCTGCGCGAGCAGGTACCCCTCGATTACGGTGTCCAGGTGGTCGAGGTGGTCGACCCGCTCACCGCCGAGGCGGACGACGTTGCCGTCGAGTTCCATGGTGATCTTGATCCGGCCCAGGCGCACTGCGTCCGTACCGTCGTCGACGATGTCGAAGGTCTCCTTATCGGAGACCTGCACCCACGGTACTCCGAGGGCGCTGATGAAGATGTCGAACGCACCCCTGCGGACCCGGGCGGGCAACATGAGTGTCGCCCCGGGGCAGCGTTGCGCGGCGTTCAGCATCCTGCTGGCGAGGCGTCCATCGAGTGGCATGAAACGTGCCTGGAGGATGGTCTCGCTGTCGACGACACACGGGTATGCACCACGCAGGATGACGTTCTCGTGGTGCAGGTCTCCGGCGCCGATGGCGCCAGAGAGACCTGCGAGCAGGCCGAACCGCAGGAAGTAGTCGTGCACCTCCTGGGGGTTCACCGGTTCGTGAGAGGCGATGAACTCCTGCCAGCACCCTTGCGTTCCCGCCAGGGAACGGGGGGCGCACCGGCTCATGTCCACGCCGAACGTTCGCCCGAGCAGGTCCAACAGGTCGACGAGCATGAGGTCCGTCTCGGGGGCGCGGGGCTTGAAGACGATCCTCGAGTCGTCGGCCCCGGTGAGGATAATGACGGTGCGAGCCTGGTGGTGGCTGTCGCCCGCACCGAACCGTGCGGCGACCGGCTCGAAATCGGCGGAGACCATGCCCGCGGCGACGAGCCGGTCCCGGTCGGCAAGCCACGCCGCCCACATCTCCTCGGCGGCGTCGCGGTGCCAGCGGCCTCGGCGTTCGACGAGCCCGACCGCGGTCGGCCAGGCACCGATCACTCGGTCAATGAAGTCGCCGTCGAGGAGCGCCTCGTGGAAACGGCGGAGCGCCGTGGTGGACGCTGGAGAATCCGGAAGGCCGAGTTCCTCTCGGAAACGGTGGAACTCCTCGACGAGGATGCGGATCCACACCATCGTCACATCGGTGCGGATCACAGCCCTCAGTCCGGCTGCGACGCCTTCCGGCAGCACGTACCGAGGCGCTCTGGATGCGGTGACCCGGTCGGTCACCGCATCCAGCAGCGGCGCAAACGCCGTTTGGATCCGGATGGGTTCAGCGTCGACATCGACAGGGGTGAGCGGGGTGCCGATGGCGGTCATGCGGGGACTCCCTGGCGGTAGAGGAGCGAATACACCCCATTGGACTCGAGAAGACCGTTGTGAGTGCCTTGCTCCACGACGCATCCGTCTTCGATGACGTAGATGGTGTCGGCGCCGCGCACCGTCTCAAGGCGGTGGGCGATGATGATCCGCGTACAACCCAGGCTGCGCAGGACACGATTGACGCGCTGCTCGTTGAGCTGATCGAGAGCGCTGGTCGCCTCGCCGAAGACGATGATCTGAGGAGACCGCAGGAGCACCCTGGCGATCGCGAGACGCTGACGCTGGCTCCCGGAGAAGTTGGCTCCGAGATTGGCCACCATCGTGCGGTACCCCATGGGGAGGCGCTCGATGAAGTCGAGGAAGTCGAGCCGGCGGCAGCGACGTTCGATCTCGGCCTCGTCGAGGTCGCTGCCCATAGCGAGGTTCTCGAGGATCGTCCCGTTGTGCAGCGTGACGTCCTGTGGCACGTAACCAATCTGGCGGCGCAGGGCGTCACGGTCGTAGTCGCCGAGGGGATGCCCACCGATCTCGACCGCCTCCCGACCAGCCTCGTACAGGCCACAGATGACCTTGCCAAGGGTGCTCTTGCCGGAAGCAGATTGGCCCACGACGGCGACGAGGTCACCCGAGCCGATGGACATGTTGATGTCGTCCAGCACGGCACGCGGCTCACCGGCGTAGCTGAAGGACAGGTTCTTGAGTCGTATCTCACCGCTGTCCAACTCGGTGCGCGACCCGCTGGTCGACTCGACCTCGGTGCCGAGGATGTCCTCGAGCTTTTCGAGGTAGCGGGAGTACGAGCGTAGCGTCGGCGATTTTGGTCCATACGAACGGTTCCGGATTGGGGTTCCAGCTCTGGATCCAGGTCACGATGTCGCGTTCGGCGAGGACCCGATTCCAACTCGTCGAGATGATCAGTCAGGACGTGAGATCGATATTCTCCGTTACCCGACTACCGGGGACTTGACTGACGGCCGTCATCCGTCTCGTTGGGTTGCAACGGAATATAGAGTTCGGATATCCATCGATGCCCCTCAAGGCCAGCCTGGAATGAGCCATTGAACGACTCTGCCTGTTCTTGGAGGTGGCTGAGGCCTAGTCCCATTCCTCCGGAATCAGTGCGGCGATCTATCGGTGATGGGACATTGGTGATCCGCAGGGTGACTCCATCCGTTGTGAGGACGAGGACAATGTCGACAGGGCTACCTGGCTCTGCGTACTTCGTGACGTTAGCGAACATTTCGTTAATGCTGCGCCGCAGTGCGTGTTGGACTGAACGTGGAATGGAATCTAGCTCTCCCCTGCATGTGAGTGACGTGGGAAAATTGAGGCGGGTGAGTTCCTCGATGCCAGAGTCCACTACGGCGCGGATGTCGGGCCGGGTGGTGGAAGTTCCTAGGCTGACCGGAGGTACCTCCGTGCGTTCGAGTGCACCGAGCAGCCGCCGAAGATCTGCGAGGGCAGACCGAGACGTTAATTCCATTCGGCTGAGATGATCTTTGATCTTCTCTGTGTCGTCGAGAGTCTGTCCCATGGTGGAGAGCATCGTGAGTACGGTGAGATCGTGCGCGACGATGTCGTGTAATTCGCCGGCGAGGCGTCGTCGTTCCCCAGCGCTGGCAGCCTCGGCGCGCTTCATCGCTTCTGCGAGTTCGTGTTGTTGTTTCCGCCGTTGCAGGATGGATAAACGGAGGAGGACGCCTTGGAGTGTAATTCCCACCGAGATAAGAAACAGTGGGGTGATGTTGGCGGAAAAATCAAGCTGCCCAAAACCTAACTCCACTGCCAACCATGCGACAGCGGCAGTGGCGAGGCCTGCGACTCGTCGGAGAGGCTGGGTGTTGGCGACCAATGCCATGAGGATCAGCAGCGGCAAGAGAATCGCAAATGCTGTGTCGAGGGGTGCGCTAATAATTAAAAGGGGTATAAACAAAAGGCTCGCGATATCCGCACGGAACACTGCCACTGCAGGGATGGCGTGGGTGGTGGCGCTATAGCAGATATCGCCGATGCTACCGTCAGCCCCACTGATGAAGGACAAGAGCACCCCCCCAAGGAGGAATACTCGGAGAGTCCAAGCAGCGTCAATAGGATTGAGTCGGTTCATGGTCAGGGTTTTTGCCATCGTTGTCAACGAGAGATCTGATGGATGTGAGGAGTAGCCGCGGAAAGTTTGATATTAAGTGGCGCCATTAATCCTCTGTTGATGCCCTGGTGTGAGGCCTCGATCCCTGTCAATGGGTGCTCCGTCGGTGCCGCCAGGAGCGAAGTAGTGTGCATGGGGGCCGCCCCGAACGAGATGAGACCCATGCTGGGAAAGGCGCTGACAGTGAGGGCTCGGCGCGTGGTGTGCATGCAAGTCCTTCAAGATGGAGATCGAGACGCTTGGGAGGCAGTCTCCAGCTTGCCACATGTCCAATTTGGCTGTTGTACCCATTATGCGAAGTTGCTGTCACGCTTGTGAGAGGTACGTTACATTCCCTGTGTGCCTACCTCTGACACTCTGACCCGTGTCGTCATCGTGGACGATGATTCGCTCGTCGTTGAAGCGCTTCGACTCTTCGTGGAGTCCGCCCAAGACCTAGCAGTGGTAGGTACCGCTTCAGACGGCCTGGGCGCCACCAAACTCGTCGCCGAAGTGAAGCCAGATGTGGTCCTTATGGACATGCACATGCCGTACATGGACGGTGTGGAGGCTACGAAACGTATCCACGAGTCGCACCCCGACGTCTGCCTCCTCACCTTGTCGTCCTTCGCCACTGACCGTTATGTCGTCGCTGCGCTGCGTGCTGGGGCCTCGGGATACCTGGTCAAGGACACGCGGCCGGAAGAAATCATTGCGGCTATCCGTCGTGCCGTCGCTGGTGAGCAGACCCTGTCACCTGAAGTCGTCCGCCATGTAGTCAGCGCGATTCGGGAGGAGACGCGGCCCACACCTCCTCCCGCAGCTCGGTTCATCACCGAACGGGAGATGGACGTCATCAAGCTCCTCACTCGGGGTATGAGCAACAAAGAGATTGCGGAAAACCTGTTTCTCACCGAAGCAACGGTGAAATCCCACCTCGCTCGGCTGATTGCCAAACTCGGCGTCCGTGACCGTGTCCAGGCGGTCATCCGGGCCTACGAATGGAATATCGCCGACCTTGGTCTTGACGACTGCACCCGGAGCGGTCGCGCCTTCTCCGCCACGAGAGACGTGACGAGGGGCTGTCACAGGGCTGGACGTCGGTGACGGCGGTGTGGTGGTGGCAGGTGGTGCTAGCAGACGTCAGCTCTTGATCCTGCCCTACTCAGCCTGAACGAACGAGGTCTGGGTATGCGAGGAGGGGGCGTCCCTGCGCGGGGCGCCCCCTCCTGGTGATGTCGATAACTACCAGATCACCAGCGACGCCAAGCTCACCACAGTCATCACTATCAAGTAGGCCAGGACCACAGTGCGCCCGGTCCCAATGCCAGTGGTGCGCGCCGACCGGTACGACAGCGCCGCTAACAAACCCACCGCCGGGACTGACGCCGTCACATACCCCGGCACCAGCATCGGCACCAGCACTGAAGCGGCCACGATACCTAGGCTTGGCAGCACCAGCCAGGACACTGCAATCGTCAAGACCGCGGACTCTTCAGGGCGGCGCAACCGGCGCGCAGACCACGCCATCATCACCAGGCATCCCAGCCCGAAAGCGGACAAGACCAGCAAGACAATCCCGTGGCCCAGCGGCGAGTTCAACCCGGGCGCTCGGACCAGAGCGGCTGCGAGCATTTCCACCGCTGATATCGGCGAGAACGGCGCCGAATCGGAGGTCTGCTGGATCTGCACTAAAGCGATCAAACCCACCGGCATCATCAGGCAGAAAGCCGTCAACGCTGGCCACATTCCCGACGAATGCCGTAGTCGACGTATCGACCGTCGTCGGACCACCATGCCCATCCCCGCTGCGACCGGGGCCAAAAAGGCAAAGAAATGCAAATAGCCTGCTAGCGCCCCTAGCCAGGTCACCCACCACAACTGTGAGACCGGTTTACGGTCCAAGGCGATGTGCAACACCCGCAGCACGGCTGCCGTGGCCACCGCAGTCGCTAAGGTATATGGCTTGACCTGCACGGCTGCGCCAATCAGCAGCGGATTCATCATGGTGACCACGCCGGCCACCACCAATCCTCTGGCCCCGTCAACGAGTCTGCCGATCCGGCAGGCCAAACTCACGGTGACCGCAAAACCCAGGACTGACAGGGCTCGTGCCCCGATCATCGGCGGCACCATCGACACCAGCGGATGCAGCAATAGGTGGTAGGTGCCCAGGATGCCGTCAGTGGTGATGGAAATCTTGCGGATGGGGAAGCCTGGGAGTTGAGCAGCTTTCAAGCTTTGCTGCTCCGCTGGTGACAGCGCGTCGTGCATGATCCACGGCAAGACCAGGAAAAGCGCAGCTAGCCCTAAATGCCATGGCGCAATGCGACCGTCGCGCGTGGTGTCAACCTCGTCTGCCTCGTCGAACTCCTCCAGATCCCGGCTAGCGTCACGGTCTCGGCTGCTCCGGCGACCCACTGGCTCATCGTTTTCGACATCCAGATCCAAAGCAGACCGTCGGCGACTACGGGACCGTTCGGACCGGCCCCGCAATGGTTCGTCCGCGTCGTCGTCCGTACGGCGACGCCCAGACCTGCCTTCGACGGGGGCGTTCATGGAAGAACGGGCATCCAGATCGCCATGCGCCTTGTCAAAAGCGGGTAGCGACACTACTGGCATCTCCACTGTGGGCTGGGCGCCGATGACGGGCAGCGGGGGCGCCCCGGGAACCGTGATTACCGGTAATCCCGTCGTACGAGGCGCGCTGATCACTGGGAGTTCAGCTGGTCGGGAGACATCGATAGTGGGCAGGGCGTTTGTCGACGTCCGCCTCAGTTTCGGCATCGTGTTCGTGGGCAAGTTATAGGGGACCGCCGGGCCGGGATCCAACGCCTGGGAGTGCAACCCGCCGGTAGTGGGGGTGGCGGTGAAGCCTCCGGGCGGAGTTGAGGCGCTCGGGGTTCCTGCTACTCCAGGTAAGGTCCCGGCCGTACTCCGTGACGGTGTAGGGCTGTATCCGCCGTACGGGGAGCTGCTTCCCGCGCCGCCGACGCCGGGCAGCGGGGAGCTGGGGCTGCTTGTGGTGGCGGGTGTTGACGGGGAACTGCTTCCCGTGGAGTAGGGGGAGGTGCCGATGCCGCTGGAGGAGCTTCCGCTGCTGTAGCTGGGGCTGGTGTAGGGACTGCTGGGGGTGTACGCCGAGGGGGTGGTGCTGGGTGTGCTCGCGCCGTACGGGGATCCGCTGGTGGGCAGTGGTCCGGAGCTGTACGGTGAGCTGCTTCCCGCACCGCCGACGCCGGGCAGCGGGGAGCTGGGGCTGCTTGTGGTGGCGGGTGTTGACGGGGAACTGCTTCCCGTGGAGTAGGGGGAGGTGCCGATGCCACTGGAGGAGCTTCCGCTGCTGTAGCTGGGGCTGGTGTAGGGGCTGCTGGGGGTGTACGCCGAGGGGGTGGTGCTGGGTGTGCTCGCGCCGTACGGGGATCCGCTGGTGGGCAGTGATCCGGAGCTGTACGACGAACTGCCACTACTGCCAGTGCCCGTGGTGCTCCCAGTGTCAGTGGTACTGCCAGTGCTGCCGCTGCTGGGGTAGGTGGTGGCGGGGCTGTTGTAGGAGCTGGGTGTGTACGGCGTGCTGGGTGTGGGGCTGCTGTAGGGGCTACTCGGGCTGCTGCTGAGTCCGGTGCCGCTACTCTTATCCGCGCTGCCAGCGCCGTAGGTAGACCCAGAGGTGTACGAGGAGCTGCCTGTGCCCGTGGTGCTCCCAGTGTCAGTGGTGCTCCCAGTGCTGCCGCTGCTGGGGTAGGTGGTGGCGGGGCTGGTATAGGAGCTGGGTGTGTACGGCGTGCTGGGTGTGGGGCTGCTGTAGGGGCTGCTCGGGTTGCTGCCGCTCGGATATGCAGCCGAAGTGGGGTCGGACGTGCTGGTGCCGTACGGGGACCCGCTGGTGGGGAGCGATCCGGAGCTGTATGGAGAGCTGCTGCTCGACCCGTAGGAAGGAGAACTCGATCCATACCCGGAGATGCCGGAGTCGTACGACGTCCCCTGAGCCGGCCATGAGGATTCGGTGGCGCCGAGGTCCCCGGACGATTCGGTCATGGCCATGCGTTCTCGGCGCATCCGCTCAGCTCTGGTGAGCGGTTCTGACTCCGCGGCGTTGTGGCGCCGGGCTCGTCGTGTCATGGGCTGGTCGGGAGCGCCCGCATCGGCGGATTCTCCCCGGTCGGGTCGCATCCCCGCCATCTGCATCACCTCAGCAGCATCCCGCAGTCGTCGTGGGTCCGGTTCGGATCGCGCGGGACTGGGGATCCCCACCGACCGCGATGACCGGCTATCGCCCCGTCATGATACGGGCTAATAGGACAGTCGTCCGATACATCACCTGCGGAATGAGACAAGATGACGGGCTTCCTTGTGCGTCAAGGCAGAGACCGGAAGAGTGGCTTCGGAGCTGCGAGCGGGAGTTTTTCATCTGTGGCGTCTGTTAACGGGTGTGGCAGGATCGGCGATCAGGATCTTTTGGCGGATCAGTGTGTCGTCGGCGTGTCGCGGGCGGCCCTGATGCCGATCCTGCCGTGACGTGAGGCCCCTTCAGGCAGTAGGAGATCCGTCTTCCCGGTCGGGTTCAGCTGGTGCTTTCGGCGCTGCGTCACGGGGGGTCTGCGGGGTGTCGGCGCTGTCATCTTTGGGCTGCGCTGCGGGTCGGTCCGGGATGGTCGCGGACTTCTGCTGGGCCACGATGTCGACTCCCTTCCCTGCCACGTCCTGCGCTTTAATGACCTGCTGGTGATACTTCCCTTCGGTCTTCTCGTCGATGAACGTTCCAGCTTTGCCGATGTAATCGTCAATTTTGTCGCGATGGGCGTCGGCGGCCGCCCCTGCTGCCTGACGTGCCTTGGCGGTGACGACCTCGGCTTCTTGCAGGGCTTTTTGGGCGACTTTGCTGAATTCTTCGAGGAATGACATGGCGTTCTCCTTCGCTGGGTGTCCATGAACGATTCAGTAAGGTCCCCACCGGTGGTGGCAAGGACGCCGTGCCGGGATCTTTGCGACCGGCGAGACCATCGTCTCGGACGGGGATCGGTGCGGTGAGACCCGGGGTGGGGTGTCCTGTCGCGGCAGGCAGCACCCGAGTAGGGGTGCGTGGGCTCTTTGGGGAATACCCGGCGAGGGGCGTAAGTTCACGTTTCGTGGCCAACATCTGGAACCTGACCGAACGCAGGTACGTCGACCTGCGTCGTCAGGCTGCGTGTATCTGTCTGGGCTGACCAGCCCCACCTGACCCGCACCCAGACCTCAAGGAAAAACATGTCCGCCACCGCATCATCTGACATCGCAGCTCCTGACACTGGCGGGGACGACCTGTCTCCACCATCGCGACGTCGATTCCGACTCTCCTACACCACCCAGGTGCTCGTCGCGCTGGCGCTGGGCGTTGTGCTGGGCTATCTCGCCCGGGAAGCTCAGATCACCTGGTTGGCAACGACCTTGGGCACCATCGGCTCGTTGTTTGTGCAACTCCTCAAACTTGCTGTCCCACCGCTGGTTTTCACGGCAGTGGTCAGCAGCATTGCTCACCTGCGCGGTGTCACCAATGCGGCTCGTCTGGCTGGAAAAACGTTGGTGTGGTTCGCCATCACGGGGTTGGCGTCGTCACTGATCGGTCTGGCGTTAGGTTTGCTCACCCATCCGGGGCGTGGCGTCAGCCTTGATCTGGGGGCAGCGAAGGCCCCGGAGAAAGCCGGGGGGTGGACGGACTTCCTCACCGGCATCATCCCGACCAACCCGGTGGGTGCGTTTGTGCAGGGCAACGTCTTGCAGATCGTCTTCCTCGGCGTGGTCGTCGGTCTCGCTGCGGTGCAGGTCGGAGACAAAGCTGAACCGTTCCTTGCGGTCGTTGATGCTGCTTTGGAGATCACCCAGAAAGCGTTGTGGTGGGTGATTCTGTTGGCTCCGCTGGGGACGCTCGGGTTGATCGGTAAGGCTGTCGCGACGTATGGCTGGGATTTGCTGGCCCCGCTAGCCACGTTTGCCGTCGATGTGTACGTCGGATGCTTCCTGGTGTTGTTGGTGCTCTACCCGGCAGTGCTGATGTTCGCTGCAAAACTCAATCCGGTGCGCTTCTTCGCGGGTGCGTGGCCAGCGATCCAGTTGGCGTTTGTGTCCCGATCCTCAGTGGGCACGATGCCGTTGACCCAAGAAGTCACCGTGGATCGACTGGGCGTGCCGAAGGATTACGCGGCGTTCGCCGTACCTTTTGGGGCGACCTCAAAGATGGACGGTTGCGCGGCAATCTACCCAGCGTTGGCGTCGATTTTTGTGGCTGAGGTGTTTGGGATGCACTTGTCAGTGCCACAGCTTGCCTTGATCGTGTTGGTCTCGGTTGTCGGTTCCGCAGCCACGGCCGGCCTGACCGGCGCCATCGTCATGTTGACGTTGACCTTGTCGACGTTGGGTTTGCCATTGGCCGGGGCCGGGTTGTTGTTGGCCATCGATCCGATCTTGGACATGATGCGTACCGCCACCAATGTGGCTGGTCAGGCGCTGGTGCCGGTGGTGGTCGCGGCTCGAGAGGGCCTGCTGGACCGTGAGGTGTATGACGCGCCGAAAGGTGACCTGCCGATCCACGGGTGAAAGGTCGCCGCGGGGCCGCTTCTCTTTGGTTGTTGAGGGTCGTCGGCGCCTAGGGACAGATCGCAAAGGTCGTGGGGGGCGACCGGAGATTGCTCCGGCCGCCCACCACTGTCTCGCCAGCTCATGCCGTCTCATGTCAGCTCATCCAGGAGGCGCTGTCCGGTCACGAGATGGATGCGGCGTCTCCGTGGTTCGGCGATGACTGGCCGTATTTCTTGACCAGAGACTCCAAGTCGACTCCGGTGGTGTTTTTCAGCAGTGCCATGGTCTGGACGAGGTTGTCAGTGACCTGCTTGGGCAAAGCGGCAGCCCCGTCCGTGGAGACCACGGTGAGTTTGTCGATGGCTGCCATTGGTGCCGCGACTTCACGAGCGACTTGCGGAAGCACTTCGACGAGCATCTGCAGCACGGCGGCTTCGTTGTAGCGGGCGAACGCTTCGGCGCGTGCGTTCATCGCTTCGGCTTCAGCATGGCCGATGGCCAGCGTCGCCGCTGCCTGGGCGTCACCTTCAGCGCGGGTGGCGTCGGCTTCAGCGGTGCGGCGGGCTTTCTCCGCCTCACCTCGGCGGGCACCTTCGATGGCTTCAGCTTCGGCCAGTGCGGTACGGCGAGATTTCTCGGCTTCACCGGTGAGGCGGGCTTTTTCTGCATCGGCTTCGGCCGCCGCGATGGAGGCTGCTTTCCGCGCTTCAGCTTCAGCGATCGCGGCGTTACGACGCGCAGCAGCGTCCTGTTCGACGCGGTACCGTTCGGCGTCGGCGGGACGACGTACCTCAGTGTCGAGTTGCCGTTCTTTCAATGCGGCCTGACGGACGGCGACCTTTTCCTTCTCGGAGAGGACGGCCTGGTCCCGTTCGGCTTGGGCGAGCGGGCCGGAGGCCGCAGCTTTTGCGCTGGCCGCGTCCGTTTCGGCTTTGATCTCTGCCTGTCGCAGGCTCAGCGCACGCTGGGAGTCGGCGATCTGCTGTTCAGCGGCGATGCGGGCTTGTTCGGCAGCTTGACGGGCGTTGGCTTCGGCGATGGCTGCGGTCTGACCGTTGCGGGCAGCTTCGGGGCGACCCAGGTCATGCAGGTAGCTGCCGTCGTCGGTGATGTCCTGAATTTGGAAGGTATCAAGGACAAGCCCCTGCCCAGTGAGGGACGTTTCGGACTCGTCGGCGACGCGCTGAGCAAAAGCCGCTCGGTCGCGGATAATTTGCTCCACAGTCAGCGAACCAACAATGGAGCGCAATGACCCGGCCAGTGTTTCTTGGGTGAAGGTCTCAATCTCGTGCTGTTGAGCGAGGAACCGTTGCGCGGCGGCGCGAATGCAATCGTCGTTGCCACCGACTTTAACGAGGGCGACGCCTTCCAAGTTGAGCTTGATGCCCTGGCCGGAGACCGCGCCTCGGATCTGCACCGGGATGCGTCGACTGGAAAGATCCAGGATGTGCAATTTCTGGACAAAGGGGATGACAAAGACACCGCCACCCATAACGACTTTCTGACCGGACAAGTCGGTGGACATGGCACCGGTCTCCACGTCGCGGACAGCTTTGCCACGGCGACCAGTGACGATAAATGCCTCGTTGGGGCCAGCCACCTTGTAGCGCTGGGCGAGAAGAAGCCCGATGAGCACGATGAGGACGACAATGCCGATGACGGCGATGACGCTCGTGGGAAGTGGGGTGGTCATGACTTTTCCTGTCTTTCTGGGTGGTGGTCGCGGTCGGAGCATGGAGGCTCCCTAGCGCAGGATTGGATGGTGGCGTGCTCAGAGGTACTGATGACTTTGTGAGCTGGGACGGTTGCTCGGGCTATTCGTCGTGGTCGGGGGAGCCGCCGTACGGCGCAGGTCAGTTGCCGTTGGGGATGCCCGGCAGGATGGGGCCGCGGGCGATGACCCGCACGCTGGTGGGGGAGAGGACATCGATGACGGTGACCGGGAGCCCGGGGTCGAGGGGCTGCTCACAGCGAGCGTTGAGCCTGGTGATATGACCTTCAGCGATGATGCTGACCTGCCCGTATCCGTCTGTGGGGATGGGGTTGATCACCGTGCCGTGCAAGCCGATGAACCCGGAGGGGTTGACATTGTGTGCCGTGTCACCGTGCATCAATACGCGGGTCATCCACGTCGCCAGGGCCGCCAGCCCCAGGCCGACGGTGGTGCCAGCCGCGGTCGCCAATGCAGTGTTCTCGGTCTGGGTGAGGACTAATGCGCCGATGAATCCCAAGGCGGACAAGAAACTCGCCACGGCGGCCCCGGAGATGACGTCGCCTGGGATGAGTGCGTCGATGACGCCGTGGAAGATTTCGCCGACGACCAGCGAGACGAGGAGGAGTCCGAGCCCGACGCCTCCGATGATCAGGAACCCGGTCAGCATGGCTTACCCCTCCTTCGTGAATCGGCTGATATCAACGCTAGTCTGCTGAATTTGCAGTTCACAAGGGGAATCGGAGGTCTTCCGCGAGCCGGGCAATCGCCATCCGGGAGCTGGACATCCCGTATTCCGGGAGCTGGACGTCCGGATAGCGGAAGAGGTGTGGGCCGGCTGTGGGTGGTGGCTGCGGGTGATGCCTCATCGCTGATGATTCGTCAGGGGGTAGGGGGTCCGTGGCTGACCGCCCGGGTGTTCGATGGGATCCATGACAATCGACGCTGTGCTGAAGACGTGGTGGGCGCGTGACGAGGTCCGGCGAGTCGCCGCCGTCGTCGTACCAGCTTTGGCCGCGGTCGCTGTCTGGCCGTGGCGCGAATCTGTCGATTCCGCAGTGAATGTGCTGTTGCTAACCCTGGTTGTGGTGGCATTCGCGGCATCCGGCGACCGCATCAGCGGGGTGGTCTCCGCAGTCTCGGCAGCAGCCTGGTTTGACTACTTTCTGGTGCCGCCATATCTCACATTCCGGATCGGCAAAGGCGAAGACATCGCCTTGACGGCGCTATTCGTAGTGGTCGGGATGGCAGTGACCGAGTTGGCTTTGCGGGGAAGGCGTCAGGCTGAGTCCGCTGCCCGCCGCTTGGGATACGTCGACGGGGTGTTAGGGGTGTTGCGCGTCGATCCACAAGGGACCACCGGAGCAGACCGAAGTGCCGCTATCTGCCAAGAGATCCAACGCATCCTTTCCGTCGATTCGTGCGTGTACGTCGCTGGTGCGCCCGCCGGGGGGTGGCCTGTCGTCACGGATTCCGGTGTGGTGATGCACGACAGTGCCATCGTCGAAGTCGAAGTATCTGGGTTGCCGACCACCAGTGTCGTGGCGATCCCAGTACGACGCGGCGAAGAAGTGCTAGGGCATTTCCGCTTGGTGGCGGCATCGAAAGTGGTTCGCGCAACGGCGGATCAGCTGAAAGTGGCGGTCTTGTTGGCAGATCAGGTCGCGGTGGCCTGATCGTCACCTGTAAGGTGAATGTCGAGATGTGGCGCATGCGGGAACCAGTGAGGAATGTGTTATAGCTCCCTCTTGAATGGCTTTGAAGTCAATATCTTGCTGTACGGTCCTGTGAACTGCGAAGTTATCAGATCCTTACCGAGGGTATCAGCCCTCAGTGAATAGCGCCTTGACTCTCATGATGTCCAAGGCTAACGCGACGCTGTGCAGCTGAACCGGGCTTGGAATAAACCCTTAGGATACCTCAACTGAATGATGCGTGACGGGAGTTACCCGCTCTTAAATTTGTTGAGCATAAAAGAAGGATTGGCATCACCGTGGAAACTGCAATATCGATCATTCTGGCTTATATAGTTCTCCTTTTTATTATCCGAGCTAAATACATTCACATCAAAGGAGCTAATAGCCTCAAGGCCGCAAGGGTGGGAATCATTCTCGCAGTCATCACCTTTATTGTTTCTGAAATGATGATATTTTCGCTAGTTGTTCCCGCCTCACTTCCGGCAGCTTTTGTAGTTCAAATTTCTGCCATAGCTCAAATTTCTTCAACATTTATATTTAATATAGCTCCTAGAAAAGATAATATCGGTGAAGTCAAGGCGTATACTATGGCTGCTCTGATGGTGACGATGCTCATTATGTTTTCATCTAACATGGGTTTATTGATGCTCGTGAGCGTCCAGAATATTGGCGCATCTCTAAGTTTATTGGTTATCTTAATAATATCGATGGGTCTAGCGTTCTTTCTTTGGTCGAGCATGCAGCTACGACTCAAAGAAATCTCATACTAATAGCGCATGCTAAAGTTGCAATTGCCTTCCCGTAGAAAAGGACTGACTAATGCTAATTTTGACCATCGTAATATGGTCATTTCTATTTGAAATATCTTTTCAGGTGATAAAGAGAAACAACCATGCCTCCACGGTTGCAATGAACGTCGCTGCCGCCTGGGCAACACTGGGTGTCTTGATTCAAGCCATTGCCATCGTTCGACTATATGTCAAGCATTCCTACTTTCTGATGATAGTGGTTTTTCTGGTAGGTGTTGGTGCGATATGGTGTTGCTTTAGCCTTCGCCGCCATGGGACTGAGGTGTCGCTGGAAGCGCGCCGCGCAGGTTATCTGCAAATAAAAATCATTGCCTGGTGTGGCGTCATTGTAGATATAGCACTTATCGGGGCCGTCCTCGTGCGAGATGATCCATGGGTGGATCCGATTCTTTTTGTCGCGCCTTTCCTGATGGCAGCCCCATTCATCTTTGCCTATGCGATCAAGTTGCGAATGGAAGAACACCTGGAATGGCAGCAACAGCAATACATGTGGCATCAATGGAATGGCTACGGACCTGCCCAAGGCATCCAAGACCAGTAGCGCACCCCCACGCATCGACCTGGACCGTTAAGGAACCGTCAAGACCCGTCAGTGCCTTGTTAGCGCGACTGGATCACCTCTCTCCCAGTAGTGGCATAGCAGCTGAACGAGAGGTGGCAGTCCCCGCTGGCGCTCACCCCCACCGGGCCCTGACGACATAGGAGCTCCTGACCTCCCAGCAGGGATGTCCACCTCTCCGCAGCAGCCGAACGGAGAGACACCTATGTGGGAAAACCTGATGGCAGGGTCCCTGGCAATCGCGTTACTCGGATACCTGGTGTATGCCCTCGTACACCCGGAGAAGTTCTGATGAACGACACCGCAGCGACCGTCATGACGCTGTCTGCAGTGGTGATGGCTCTAGCACTGACGCACATCCCCCTCGGTGACTATGTCGCCCGCAGCTTCACCGACAGCGGGCACCGTCGACCAGAGACGATTCTCTATCGAATGTGCCGCATCAACCCCGACAGCGAACAACGCTGGAGCGTTTATGCTCTATCGCTCCTCACCTTCTCGCTGGTCAATGTCATCGGACTGTGGCTGCTCATCCTGGCCCAAGGATGGCTACCTTGGTCAGCTGGACGCACCGGAATGCGCCTCGACACTGCTCTGAACACTGCTGTCTCCTTCGTCACCAACACCAACTGGCAAAGCTATGCAGGGGAAAGTGGCGCTAGCTATCTCGTCGACATGCTCGGCTTAACTGTCCAAAACTTCATCAGTGCCGCCGTCGGACTCGCCGTCGCCGTCGCCGTCGTACGAGGTCTCGCTCGTCACGACACCGACAATGTTGGCAACTTCTGGGTCGACTTGACCCGGGGGCTCTGGCGGATTCTGCTGCCGTTAGCTGTCATCGGAGGAATCACCCTCATCGCGGGAGGTGTCATACAAAACCTGGACGCGCCCCACACCGTGCAGACCCTCACCGGTGGGACACAAACCATCCAGGGCGGCCCCGTCGCTTCCCAAGAAGTCATCAAACTGCTCGGCACCAACGGTGGCGGATTCTTCAACGCCAACTCAGCACACCCCTTTGAAAACCCCAACCCCGTCACCAACCTCGTTGAAATCCTGCTCATCGTGCTGATCCCCTTCGCGCTGCCCCGGACATACGGACGGCTCGTCGGAGACCTCCGCCAAGGACGAGCATTGCTCGCCCTGATGTCCACGCTCTTCCTTATCTCCCTTGCCCTCACCACCTGGGCAGAAACCGCCCTCAACAGCACCGGACAATCAGCGATGGAAGGTAAAGAAGTCCGCTTCGGGATTCCCGGATCGGTCCTTTTCGCCGCCGTCACCACCGGCACCTCCACTGGGGCAGTGAACTCCGCCCACGACTCCTTCAGCCCCCTCGGCGGAGGAATCATCCTCACCAACATGCTCCTCGGAGAGATCTCCCCCGGTGGAGTCGGCACCGGCCTCTACAGCGCCCTGATCATCGTGGTCATCACCGTGTTTGTCGCCGGACTGATGGTGGGCCGCACCCCAGAACTCTTAGGCAAAACCGTCGGCCGCCGTGAAATCACCTACACGGCGCTATTCATCCTGGTGATGCCAGCGCTGGTCCTGCTCGGCACCGGCACGTCCCTGCTCCTGCCAACCGCCCGCAACGCCACCGCCAACGCCGGCCCCCACGGACTCACCGAAATCATGTACGCCTATGCATCCGCAGCGAACAACAACGGCTCCGCTTTCGCCGGGCTATCCGCTGACACCCCCTGGTACAACCTGACCCTGGCGACCTGCATGGCAGTGGGTCGATTCCTGCCCATTCTGCTCGCCCTCGCCCTAGCCGGGGCCTTCGCGCAGCAGCCAGCCCGCCCCATCACTGCAGGCACCCTGCCGACCCACACCCCGCTCTTCGTCACACTGCTCGTCAGCATCGCAGTGATCGTCGCTGGCCTGACCTTCTTCCCCGCCCTCGCGCTGGGACCCATCGCGGAAGGAACGCTGTGAGCATCACCACCCGACACCCCACCGACCACGACCACCCACAGCACACCCCCACACCGCACCGACCTGACCGCCACCCCCGCACCAGCCCCCACCACGACACCAACTCCTCCGAGCATGTCGGCCAGCTGCTGTGGCGACAACTCCCCGAAGCAGCCAGGAAACTCGACCCCAGGCATGTGGTGCGATCCCCCGTGGTCTTCGTGGTGTGGGTGGGATCCCTCCTCACCAGCGTCCTCGCACTGCTGCACCCCAGCACGTTCGCCATCAGCATCACGCTATGGCTGTGGGCCACCGTCCTCTTCGCCAACCTCGCCGAAGCCGTCGCCGAAGGCCGCGGCAAAGCCCAAGCCGCGACACTACGCGCCACCAAAGTAGAAACCACCGCCGTACGACGGCTCCCCGACGGACGCACCGAACAGGTACCCGGCATCCACCTCACCGTCGGCGACCACGTGATCGTCGAAGCTGGCGGACCCTTCGCCGTGATCCCCGGCGACGGCGACGTCATCGAAGGTGTCGCCACCGTCGACGAATCCGCCATCACCGGAGAATCTGCACCTGTCATCCGCGAATCCGGCGGAGACCGGTGCGCCGTCACCGGAGGCACCACCGTGCTCTCCGACCGGATCGTGGTGCGCATCACCACCAAACCCGGCGAAAGCTTCATCGACCGGATGATCGCCCTCGTCGAAGGCGCCTCCCGACAAAAAACCCCCAACGAAATCGCGCTGTCCATCCTGCTCACCACCCTGACGATCATCTTCGTGCTGGCCGTCACCGCCATCGCCCCAGCAGCTGACTACAGCGGCAGCCCCCAACCCGTGATCGTGCTGGTTGCCCTGCTGATCTGCCTGATCCCCACCACCATCGGAGCACTCCTCTCCGCCATCGGTATCGCCGGCATGGACCGACTGGTGCAACGCAACGTTCTCGCCACCTCAGGGCGGGCCGTCGAAGCAGCCGGCGACGTATCGACGCTCCTCCTCGACAAGACCGGCACGATCACCTACGGCAACCGACGAGCCGACCGGATCATCCCCCTCGGCGACGCCACCCCAGAGCAAGCCAACCGGGCGGCGTACCTATCGTCCTGGGCCGACGAAACCCCCGAAGGACGATCGATCATCGACCTGATCGGCACCACCGACGACCCGCCCGCACACGCCACTTTCGTGGAGTTCACCGCACAAACCCGCATGTCCGGAATCGACCTACCCGACGGGACACTCATCCGCAAAGGCGCCGCCAGCGCCGTCGCCACCTGGGTCAGCGACCACGGCGGCAGCACCCCAGCAGGTCTCACCGACGTCATCGAAGAGATCTCAGCCACCGGCGGAACCCCCCTGGTCGTCGCCCAACGCGACACCCACCCCCACGAGACCACCCGTATCCTCGGCGTCATCCACCTCAAAGACGTCGTCAAACCCGGAATGCGCGAACGATTCGACGAACTTCGCCGCATGGGCATCCGCACCGTCATGATCACCGGCGACAACCGACTCACCGCCGCCGCCATCGCCGCCGAAGCCGGAGTCGACGACTACCTCGCCGAAGCTACCCCCGAAGACAAACTAGCCCTCATCCGGAAAGAACAAGCCGGTGGGCGACTCGTCGCCATGACCGGAGATGGCACCAATGACGCGCCAGCGCTCGCTCAAGCTGACGTAGGCGTCGCGATGAACACCGGCACCTCTGCGGCCAAAGAAGCCGGCAACATGGTTGACCTGGACTCTAATCCCACCAAACTCATCGAGATCGTCGCGATCGGCAAACAACTCCTCATTACCCGCGGCGCTTTGACCACCTTTTCCATCGCCAACGACGTCGCCAAATATTTCGCGATCATTCCCGCCATGTTTATGGGGGTCTTCCCTGGCCTCGGGGTGCTGAATGTCATGCACCTGCACAGCCCCGCTTCGGCGATCCTGTCCGCGGTGATCTTCAACGCCCTCATCATCGTGATGCTGATTCCCTTAGCTCTCAAAGGTGTCGCCTACCGGCCCCTGTCAGCGGCGGCATTGCTGCGCCGGAATCTGATCGTTTACGGACTCGGCGGGGTGCTCACCCCCTTCGTCGGGATCAAACTCATCGACCTGATGGTCGCCGGTCTGCCAGGTCTGTCCTGATCCGGCGTGAAGGAGAAGACAATGACCATGCGTGGTTTCTCCCGGCAGATCACCGCTGCCTTGCGAATGTTTGCGCTGTTAAGCCTCATCCTGGGATTGATCTACCCGCTGGTGATGACGGGCGTGGCTTGGGCGGCGTTTCGCGATCAAGCAGCTGGCTCGCCCGTCACGGATAACGGGAGGATCGTGGGTAGTGCCCTACTCGGACAAGAAAACTCCGGTGATGAATGGTTCCAGTCGCGGCCGTCAGCCAGCAGGTACGCCGGTGATGTCTCCGGCGGATCCAACCTCAGCCCGGTAGGGGCTCCACAGCGGGAGGCGGTGCAACAACGTCGGGACGCCTTGCGCCACGCCAATCCCGACGCCCCCGCCGACATCCCCGCCGATGCCTTAACCGCCAGCGCGTCGGGACTCGACCCGGACATCAGCGTGGCCTACGCCTTGTGGCAGGCGCCCCGGGTCGCCCGAGCTCGTCACCTCAACGTGGAATCGGTGCGAGCTGTGATCGCGGACCACACGACCAGGCGATCCTGGGGTTTCCTCGGCACACCTCGTGTCAACGTCCTCGACCTCAACCTCACGTTATCCCACCGGTGACGTTGGTACGACGGTGCAAGCGACTCTGGAATGACGATGCCGCAGAATCAAGTGATGAGGCGAGGCGTGCTGCGGATCTATCTCGGGGCAGCACCTGGAGTGGGAAAAACCGTGGCGATGCTCGGTGAGGGGCATCGGCGGGTTGAACGCGGCGCCGATGTCGTTGTTGGCGTGGTGGAAACCCATGAGCGTCGATACACCAGCAGCATGGTCGAAGGGTTCGAGGTCATTCCGCGACGTGAAGTGCACCATCGTGGGGCGACCTTCATGGAGATGGACGTCGACGCGATCGTGGCGCGGGCCCCGCAGATCGTCCTAGTTGACGAACTCGCACACAGCAATGCGCCAGGATCGCCGCGCGCCCGACGCTACGAGGACATCGCAGTGCTCCTCGATGCGGGCATCGATGTCATCTCGACGGTCAACATCCAACACGTGGAGTCCCTGAACGACGCCGTACACACCATCACCGGGGTGCGACAACGAGAAACCGTCCCCGACGACGTCGTACGCCGGGCCGACCAGATCGAACTGGTCGACATGTCACCGGAGTCGCTACGGCGGCGCATGGCGCACGGCAATGTCTATCCGGCGCAGAAGGTCGACGCAGCATTGGCCAGTTATTTCCGGCCGGGAAACTTGGCTGCCTTACGAGAACTGGCCTTGCTATGGCTGGCTGACCGAGTCGATGAAGCGTTAGAACGGTATCGGGCTGACCACGACATCGAGGCGACCTGGCCAGCACGGGAACGAGTCGTGGTCGCCCTGGTAGACGCCCCCGAAGGGGAGACCGTGCTGCGACGAGGTGCCCGAATCGCTTCTCGCGGTGCTGGCGGGGAACTCATCGTCGTACACATCGACAATCCCGATGGACTAGCCGGGCCGGACGAGACACAGCTCACCCGACTCCATCGCCTCACCGAGGAACTCGGTGGCCGATTCCACACGGTGACCGGAAACGACATTGGGGCGGCGATTCTGTCCTTTGCGCGTCGAGTCAACGCCAGCCAGATCGTCTTAGGTGCCAGTAGCCGGGGCCGGTGGGCGCGACTGTGGTCACACGGGGTGGGAGACACCGTCGTCGCCGGATCACAAGACATTGACGTGCACTTGGTCACCCATGAAACGGCGGAACGTCGTCGCCGCCGTGAGATGACGCACAGCGAGGGCTCACTGGGGCGAGTTCGTTCAGGCGTGGGATGGGTCCTGGCAGTGACCGGGCAGGCCGTCCTGACCGTCATGCTGTCGTTGACCCGCTCCTACCATGACCTTCCGCTGGACATGATGCTTTACCTCGCGGTGGCAGTCGCCACTGCCTTAATCGGCGGATTCGGGCCAGCTCTGGTCAGCGCACTGCTAGGCACGCTTCTGCTGAACTGGTTTTTTACGCCGCCGCTCTACACGTTCACAGTGGCCGACCCACTCAACGTGTTTGCCCTGGTGGTTTACCTGATGGTGTCCTGCGCGGTGGCATCGGTGGTGCACGTCAGCGCCCGCCGGGCCGGGCAAGCCCGAGTGGCGCAACACGAAGCGGCGAGCCTCACCAGAATCACGCACGCCATGTTGTCCTCGACAGCACCCTTGCCACTGCTCCTGCAGCAATGCCTGGACATGTTCGCGATGTCAGGTGGCGCCGTCGTACGCCGTCGTACCAACGAACCTGACGTGCTGCTCGCCACCGCCGGTGAGTTCACTCTGAACGACGTAGCTCACGCCCAAGTGAGTGAGCACATCGACGATGACACCTTCCTGGTGTTGACCGGTCACGACCTGGGAATCAGTGACCAATCGCTCATTACGGCGTACGCCGCGAACGCTGCCGCCGTCCTGACCCGGCAGCGATTACGGGCCGAAGAAGCTGCCGCGACCTCGCTGGCCCAAGACAACCGAGCCCGACAAGCACTGCTCTCCGCGGTGTCACACGACCTGCGGACACCCCTAGCCGCCGTGAAAGCAGCCGTGTCGAGCCTGCGCAGCGACGAAGTGGAATTCGGGCCGGAAGACCAAGCAGAACTCCTCGCCGCCATCGAAGAATCCGCCGACCGGTTGGATTCGCTGGTCGGCAACCTGCTCGACTTGTCCCGGTTAGAAACCGGGACGATGCGTCCACATTGTGTGGTCTTTGACGCTGCCGCCGCAGCGGTCGACGTGATGTCACAAGCGAGCGAACCGTCCCGATTAGACCTATGGAGCCAAGGAGAATGCCTGGCCTACGCCGACCCAGGACTTTTCGACCGGGTAGTGGCAAACCTGGTAGAAAACGCATTGCGGTACACGCCAGCAGAATCCCCCGTGCTCATCAACGTAGCCACCATCACCACCCCAGAATCCGGCACCCGGGTGATGGTGCGCGTCGTCGACAACGGACGCGGCGTACCCCGCAGCGAACACGAACGCATCTTCCGGCCCTTTCAACGGCACAGCGACGTCCCCGCAGGAGAAGGTGTGGGATTGGGGTTAGCAGTGGCTCGCGGCCTAGCAGAAAGCATGAACGCGACCGTCACCGCTGACGACACCCCCGGCGGGGGCCTCACCATGACCGTCGACCTGCCAGGAGCTCACGACCTCGAACGGGAAGGCTACTGATGACGTCCATCCTCGTCGTCGACGACGAACCCGCGATGACTCGGACCTTACGGATCAACCTGAGAGCCCGCGGGTACGACGTACTGATCGTCGGGGACGGCCGCAGCGCCATGCAAGCAGTGACCGAAGACGCCCCCGACCTAGTCCTCCTCGACCTAGGACTGCCAGACCGGGACGGCGTGGACGTCCTCGCCTGGCTACGGCAACGCAGCTCACTTCCCGTCATCGTGATCTCCGCACGACACGAATCCGACGACAAAGTCGAAGCCCTCGACCTGGGCGCAGACGACTATGTCACCAAACCCTTCGGAATGGACGAGCTGATGGCGCGAATACGCTCAGCGCTGCGCCGCTCACACACCGACTCTTTTCACGGGCAACCCACATTTACCTGCGCCGATTTCGCCTTGAACTTCGCCGAACGCCGAGCAGAACTCGCCGACGGGAGCGTCGTACGGCTCACTCCCACCGAATGGCGGCTACTCAGTGTCCTTGCCCGCAACCCAGGGCATTTGGTGTCCCACGCAGACATGCTGGGCGAAGTATGGGGTCCGTCGTACCGTCGTGAATCACATTATCTGCGGGTCTTCGCCAACCAGTTGCGCCGCAAACTCGAACCCTGCCCGGATACCCCTGTCCACCTGGTGACCGAACCCGGACAGGGATATCGGTTGGTGCCGTAATCCGCTGAGCTGCCCGTACGCCGCCCGTGGGCGGGTTTGGGAGGGGCGACCTGGGGTTTTGTGCGGGATAGTCGCCCGTGGGCGGGTTTGGGTGCGGGAAGGTCGCCCGTGGGCGGGTTTTGGGAGGGGCGACCTGGGGTTTTGCGCGGGAAAGTCGCCCGTGGGCGGGTTTGGTGGGTGGTGTCCTGGGGTTTTGCGCGGGAAAGTCGCCCGTGGGCGGGTTTGGGTGTGGTGAAGGTCGCCCGTGGGCGGGTTTTGGGAGGGGCGACCTGGGGTTTTGCGCGGGAAAGTCGCCCGTGGGCGGGTTTGGGTGTGGTGAAGGTCGCCCGTGGGCGGGTTTGGGTGTGGTGATGGGCGGGGTGGAGCAGGCGGAGACGCCGTGGAGCGGGAGGAACTGCCGTGGTGCAGGGCGGGGGTTTCTGGATGAATCATGAACGTTGACACGAAGATACGACGGGATGTCGGGATGCGGAGGGGTATGATTCGCCCACCCTGACGTCACCGGCCGCCAGGGTGTACAGCTGTTATCTCCCGCCGGTGGTGTCGCTTAGCCTGGTCTGGTCAGTGCTGCCAGGGTGGCTCGTGCGACGTGTCATCTGTTGCGCGGTGCTGGTCCGTGCGCTCGCACCGACCGTTCATCAGGCGTGCCACGGCGTACGCCGTCCGATAGCGCCTCAGACGGTGATCCCGCCCGAGTGGTCCTCGGCGACACGCCGGTTGCTGTGCCGACCACCTGGAACGATCTCCGAAATGTCCACATGGTGATCTAGTCACACAACGATCTGGCATCGACGTCCGTGTCGTTTTTTTGTTTCGCCAAAACGCTGAGATGCTTTTGTCTGGCCGCCGGTTCAGGCGTCATGGCATGCAGTGAGAGGGGTGAGCCGGGATGCGCAGGCTCCGCGACTTGGATCCCAGGACGCGCACCCAGGTGGGGATTGTCGCTTTTGTCTTGACCCCGGGGCTGGTCCTCGGAGCAGGTCTAGGCACTGCGTCCTACGCCTTGACCAGGGCCATTCGTGCAGAAGCTCCCAGCTGCCAACCGGTCAGCGTCCAAGGGCCACTGCAAAACAGCTTCACTCTCAACGTCCTCAACGCTGGCGCCAAACCCGGCGCTGCTGGTGACGTCCTCAAAGAGCTTCCGCTGCGATCGTTCAAAGCCGGTGCTGCCCGCAATGATGGCGAACCTCGGCCGGTCGTCGGCACTGGTGAGATCCGTTACGGCGCTGATGGGCTCGACCAAGCCTTGGTGACTCAGAAAATTTTGCTCCCAGAAGCACGGCTCGTTTTGGACGCCCGAGAAGGCACCACTGTCGACCTGGTCCTGGGTCCGTCGTTCACTCAGCTGTCCCCGCATGACGGCCCTCTGGTCCGGCGCGACGACGTCATCGTCAACATTTACAACACCACCTATTTCGAAGGTCTCGGCAAGAAAACCGCCGACGACATGGCGGGGCTCGGTTTCCGACTTGGCGCTGTCGGACTCGACCCGAAAAACGCGTGGATTCAGACCGAAGCTGCGGTGCGTTATGGCCCAGACGGTGAACGCCAAGCCAAACTCGTCAATGAAGCCGTCCCCGGATCCACGATGCAACTCGATCCAGACATTGAGGGATCAAAAGTGGACCTGCTCATCGGTATGAAATGGACGGGCGTGTCCCCAGCCGACAAGCTTCCCAAAGAAGCCCCGAAGAAGCCGTTGACCCGGATTGAGGTCGTCCGCCCCTGCAAGCGGTGACCCGGATCGAGGTCGGCCGCCCCTGCAAGCGGTGACCCGGATGGGAGTCAGCGCCACCCGGGCACATGTCGACCCTCCGGTCAACGTCACCTTCTCATCGGCGACCGACGTATCTGACCAGACGATCCATCGCCTCGTTGACCTCGTCGGTGGATCCGGCAAAACTCAACCGGACGAACCGGTCACCGTGCACCGTGTCGAAATCCACTCCGGGCGTCAACGCCACGCCCACATCGGCGAGGACTTGCCTGGTCCATGCCGTGGTATCTGGTGTCAGGTGAGAGACCTCGGCGTAGAGATAAAACGCCCCGTCCGGTGGCGCCATCGTGGCGACCCCGATCTCGGGGAGCCGAGCCAGCAGCAACTCCCGATTGCGGGCATATCGCTGGACATGCCCGTCTAATTCTGTGGTGGCCTGCGGCGATAGGGCAGCTAGCGCGGCGACCTGGCTGATCGCGGGCGGGCAGATGTTGAGATTGCCCAGCAGCAGCTCGACAGTGCGGACCAGCCCCCGCGGCAGCACCAACCAGCCGATTCGCCACCCGGTCATCGAGAAATACTTGCTAAACGACCCGACCAGCACGGCCTCTCGTGAGGTCTCCCACGCCGTGGCGGCACGACGCCCGTAGGACACGCCGTGGTAGATCTCGTCGCTGATCAGCAACGTCCCGTGGGTTTCGCACCAGCAGGACAGCGCGGCTAACTCTTCTGGCGAAATGATCGTGCCCGTCGGGTTGGCTGGGGATGCCAGGATCAACCCTGCCGGTGGGCCGCCAGTGCGGGCGCTCACCTCGTCTAGCATCGCTGTGGTCGGTTGGTAGCGAGTGGTCTCGTCGCAGTCCAGCTCTACGACGTCGCAGCCCAACGCCTGCAAAGCATTGCGGTACGCCGGATAGCCAGGACGAGCCATCGCCACCCGGTCACCAGCGTCGAACACTGCGAGGAACAACGCGGTGAACCCGGCGGAGGACCCGGTGGTCACCACCACCTGGTCCGGGTCCACGTCTAGCCCATACATCGTGTCGTAATGCGCGGCGATAGCTGCCCGCAGCGCGCTCGTGCCCACCGCGTCGGTGTATCCGAGCAGGTCCTGGTCTTGGATGGCGCGTTGCGCAGCATCCAACGCAGGTCGGGGGGCGGGGGTGGACGGCTGTCCCGCGCACAACGTGATGACATCCCCGTGGGTTGCCGCCCGGTCGTTGGCGGCTTTGAGGAGCTCCATCACATGGAACGGCTCGACCTTGCCGCGGCGGGCGGTGTGCGCGGCACGTGTGTGCTGACGCCGAGGGAAAGCAGCAGGACCGGACATGTCATCCATCCTGACGCGCACCGACCGGCTCAGCGGCCCTTGCGCATCGCCTTCTTCGCCCTGGCAGGTCTGATTGAGTTGAGCCATGAAGAATTTCACCAGGGATGGTTTGGTTTTCGATGTCCGCGACAGCGCAGAGACCGGTGGGGACGGACCCCGTGGCACGGCAGTGCTGCTGCACGGTTTCCCCCAGGACTCCAGTGCCTGGGCCGCAGTGACCCCCGGGCTGGTCGACGCGGGCCTGCGGGTCCTCGCCCCCGACCTGCGCGGCTACTCCCCGGGAGCCCGCCCGAGCGAGACCTCGGCGTACCGGCTGGAAGTCCTCGCCGGTGACGTGCTGGCGTTGATGGACGCCGCCGGGGTGGATCAAGCCCATATCGTCGGGCACGACTGGGGTGGCGCGTTGGCCTGGGAAGTGGCGATCCGCCACCCAGAACGGGTGTCTCATCTGACAGTGCTCTCCACTCCGCACCCCGCAGCGATGACCTGGGCGATGAGCCACACCACCCAGGCGTTGAAGAGCTGGTACATGACAGCGGTGCAGATCCCTGTCCTGCCGGAACGGATGATGGCCGCGATGGTCCGACGCCGTGGCCTAGGGCGACTCGGCCTGCCCCCAGAGCAGGAAGCGTCCTACCGGTCCCGGCTGGTCACCGAGGAAGGCTGGCGCGGCGGATTGGCCTGGTATCGCGCGCAGTGGTTGCGGCCGCTGAGCGGGTCGATCAGCGCAGACGGTCCGGTGACGGTGCCCACGACATACCTGTGGGGAGCCAAAGATGCCTTCCTCGGTCGGGAAGCAGCCGAACGCACTGGACAGTACGTCGAAGCGCCATACCGCTTTGTCACCGTCGACGGCGGCCACTGGCTGCCGGAGAAATGCGCGCCACAGGTCGTTGAGGCGGTCGTGGCCGGTGTCGAAGCGAGCGCCTCGGACAGCTCTGGCGGTGACACTCCCAGTGCGGACTGACCGCGGTCGGTGAGGTCGCCGACCGGGCCCGCCCCGCGCGGAGTCGGGGGTTCCACACGCGGGGCGGGTGGTCCGGAGACGGTCGCGCCAGATGATGACTGTCGGAGGTGTGCATCAACGATCCGTCCTGGGCACCAGTGAACCCGCAGACGCTGTGAAGACGCTGAACCGCAGCTCATGGGCTCGTGAATGTCTCTGGGGGAGAGGTCCGCCCCAGGGGTGCCACCGGTGGTGCCGGGTCGTCACCGTCCGTGGGGATCTGCTGTCACGCTGCTGAAACCTCGTCGGGCCACTGACGCAACCGCCGTACGGCGACGCGCCGCACCATCTGGTCCTCGTCCTGCGCCAACAACTCCAAGGTCCGTCGGTCGATGTTGAGATGGGCGGCGACCCGCAACCGCACAGCGGGACCCCCGGTCGCAGCGACCTGCGCCAGTCGGGCGGTGGACGTCGCCGGCCCTAGCGGGACCGCGGCGGCAGCAGAATGCACCGTGCTGGACATGTGGCCTTCTCTCCTCGCCGACGGCGCACCCCAACCCCCGAGAACGCCTCAGTCCTGTCGACCGTCACATGCCAGTGCTGAGTGCTGGACGCCACATACCCTCTGGGCTGGGGATCCCCGGCGCGTGGTGAATCTGCCCCAACCGGACAAAACCCAACCGGGTGTACAACGTGGC
This sequence comes from Austwickia sp. TVS 96-490-7B, assembly GCF_019331795.1. Classification (GTDB taxonomy): domain Bacteria; phylum Actinomycetota; class Actinomycetes; order Actinomycetales; family Dermatophilaceae; genus Austwickia. The sequence continues at coordinate 310,486 of NZ_JAHPZL010000004.1, read as the reverse complement.
GCTGCGCGACGTGCTCGCCTCCAAATAGCACGGCATCCCCGCTGCATCAGCTCGGGCCAGCCCATGACGCATCAACGCCGTCCCGACACCGCGCCCCCGAGCCGTCTCGTCCACCCCGGCGGCGTACAGATACCAGTGCGGGAATCGCGGGTGAGCTGCCTCTAACTGAGCTTCCACCCGTCCTGCCCGCCACACATCTCCCTGAAGGATCCGCGTCAACGCTGGAGCCCAACGCACCGTGACCGACCACGGCAACCGCCACCGATCTGGGGCCGCCCACAGTGCCGCCCCCATGACCTTCCCGGTCTGCGCATCCCGGGCGATGTCTACTGCGCCGTACGGACCAAAATGATGACGCGCCTGAAAATCGAACAAATCGGCCAAGGTTCGCACCGGATCAGCCCTGGTCGCCACCATCGGTGACACCGTCGGATCCTCACGAAACGCCTCAGCCAGCACCGCCGCAGCCGCCCGCCGTTGCGCGTCACCGGCGGCGGACTCCACGACCAGGTCGCTGTCGGACACCGCACCCTCCTCATGGTCGCAATATCGCGCCCTGCCGCAGCCCCCACGTCGCCGTACCGACCTGGCAGGGCGACCCTCGTCGTGGCGTCGCGCCCCAGTCTGACATCCCGTGCCAGCACCCACCCCGAAATTCGCCACCACATCCAGTGCACTGGCCGCTGTGCGTGGCCGATCAACAGACCAGGGGCTGCTGACATCGGGCGATAGGCGTGGCGATAGCGTGGACAGCACCAGGGAGAAGGCCTCTCAAGTCGAGGGAGGCTGCACATCAGGAGGACTCATGTGGAATGACACCGACGGGAGCGTAGCCAGCGGGCCGCCCCGGGCCGGCGTCTACAGCGTCACCTGCTCCCGCACCGGGCGCACGTACGTCGGATGGAGCGATGACCTGGCGCGGACGATCACCGAAACCCGGGACACCCTGACCGCCGGACGACACCCGGACCCGGTGATGCAGGCTGACTGGGCCGTTGACGCCGGACGGGCCTTTGAATTCGCGATCCACGACGAGATCCCTCCTGAAGAGTGCGTCGGGGACCTTGCCGAACGGCTCGGGCGGCTACGCGACCTGTGGATCGACGAACTGGACATCCACGAAGGCCGCACCTACTGACCGCACCAGGACAGCGACAGCTCGCTCCCTCACGCACGCACCCGGGCGCACAGGTCTGGACTGACCGCACCCACCAACGCCACCGCCTGCTCATACGGCATGTCCGGAATGGTCACCGAACCACCTTTGGTGGCGACCATCACCTGCACCGTCACCAGATTCACCCGCCGTTGAAACCACGTCTGACTGAACTGCCAACCAATCACCGCTGACGCCCGCACCATCGATCGCTGTTGCGGCATCACCCCAGTGCGCCCCACCACATAATCAGCGCACCAGGCGTGACCCAGCGACTGCGCTCGCCCCCAAGCGAGCAGCCCTTCCCACACCCAGGCCACGACAGCCACCGAGACGACCCAGCTCGGCCAGTGTTGCTGCCACACCAGGAACACCCACAGTGCTGTCCAAGCCAACGCACACCACGCCCCCCGGACAAAACGACGCCGTACGGCGATCGGGCCGTGCCGGATCAGATCCACCGTCACCGGGTCAGCGCTGCCCAAGACAGTGCCGAGCAGACCGACGACCTCGTCGAGCGGCGCTGGCGGGCACAACAGATCGGACGTCGACGTATGGTCGGCAGGCACGCCGGTGAGCAAGGCTTTGCCGCGGGCCCCCGAGGGAAGACGCAGCAACAAGGGACGCTCCAACACCACACCGCGCAACCGGGATTCCTCCACGGAAGTGGCATGAGTGGTCAGCAAACCGCGCGTGACATGCAACGCGCCATCACCCGAGCGCCACAGCCGAAAATTCCAGTTGCTCAACACATATGTCACCACTGCCAGCGCCGGGATCAACAGCACGGCCAGCACCGCCGCAACAACCACCAGCAACACCGGATCAATGGCGTGAAGCCAACCGGTCACCACACCGATGTGCTCACCGATCCATGACGAATCATCCAAGTCACGCACGATATTGCTGACAAAGGCCACCACAGCCCCGGCAGCGGCGATCCCGCCCATCGTGAACGGGGCAAACCGCAGCCACGACGAACGCCATCGCAACAGATCAGTCGCCACCGCCACCTCCGGGGCTGACGGGACCACCCCAGACGAGACGCTGCCACCGACGCCAGAGCCACCCCCCACCAGAGCATCCGACACCGCGGCGTCAGGGGCGACACCCCCGGGGATCGCGCCCTCAGGGCCGTCGTACGAGGCACGGGCCAGCAACGTCTGACGCAGACCATGAGCGACAGCAGCATCCACCCCTTTGACCTCAATCGGAGCGCCCGCACCGGTACTGATCGTCAGATCACACACCCGCAACACCCGACGCATCGCCGTGGCCTGAACGTCGACAGCACGAATCTTGGTTAACTGCATCGTGGTCTGATGCCTAGCCAACACCCCACGTCGGACCTGAAACTGGCCCTCAGCGACCCGAAACCTCAAGAAAAACCACTGCATCAACGCCGTACCCACCGGCACCAGCAAGCCCGCCACAATCAGCCACTGCGCCCAGCCGCCCTTGGCGACCCCAACCAGCACCATCGGCGCCATCGTCGGCACCGCATCCCACAACGCCTTCACCGGTGACACCAACATCGACCGTGCCGCCGTCCGCTGCCAAGGCACCTCCGGTCGCTCAGCCCCCGGATGGACACCCCCAGCGGAACCGCTCTCCACATCAGAAGACGGCGCCACCCCCACCGACACATCCTCAATCATGTGGCGTCCCCGCTGCCCCGAGCCGTGACCGCAGTCAACCGAGCCACCAACTCCTCCACCTGCGCCCGAGGCAGCCCGTCCACATCCAACGGTCCCGCCGCGCTCGCCGTGGTCACCTGCACCGTCCCCAACCCGAACAACCGCTGCACCGGCCCATAACGACTGTCAACCGTCTGAATACGACTCACCGGCGCCACCCGAGACCGCTGAGTAAACCAGCCCTCCAAGGTGTACACCGCCGTGTCGTCCACCTCCCACCGATGCACCAGATAACGCCACGGCGGCATCACCGCGCAGTGCACCACGGCCCACAGCGCGCCCCCACCACAGACCCACCCCATCCACCCCCGACTTGACTCAACAAACCACCACACCGCCCCGCACGGCACCAAGACACACAACCACCCCACAGCCGTACTGACCAGCCACATCCACGGCGCTCGCGGGCTCACCCGGTGCGCCGGACGACGTACTGTCTGGCGCACCTGCCCCGGCTCCGCTGTCGCCAGCGGTGTCATCGACTCTGCCTCGTCGTCCACAGCCTCATCCGTCCCCATCGATAGATTCGTTCCGTCAGGCCCTGGACAGCCGCGACCCGGAATCAGATCATCGCAAAGCTTGCTCCAGGTCGGCCCGCAGATCATCAATATCTTCGAGACCAATAGACAAACGCACGATATCCGGGGAAGGGCGGGCGCCGGGCGCCACTGGTCGGTGCGTCAAGGCGGCGGGATGTTGGATCAACGAATCCACCCCACCCAAGGACACCGCATGTGTGAACAGGTGGCACCGTTGCGTGACCTCAGTCGCCCGGCGGAATCCCACCTCTGCGCCGCCAGCCAACCGGATCGCGATCATCGCCCCCGGGCCTCGCATCTGCGTCCCGATCACACCGTACGGATCGCCACCGGGCAGACCCGGATAGTGGACCTGGGCGACATGCGGCGCCTCGTGGGCCAACCACGCCGCCAGCTGTCGCGCACTGTCCTGCTGGGCGCGCACCCGCAACGGCAAGGTCTGCAGGCCCCGATGCAACAGATATCCCGACAGCGGATGCACGATCGCTCCAGTCAACGCCCGGACCCGCCGTAAAGCCGCCGCCCACTCGAGGTCGCACGCCACTGCCCCCGCCAGGACATCACCATGTCCGCCGAGATATTTCGTGCCGCTGTGCAACACCATCGAGGCGCCTAAAGCCGCCGGATTCTGCAAGACCGGCGTCGCAAAAGTGTTGTCCACCAACACTGGTACGTCGCCTGCGGCGTGCACCACGGCCGCCACGTCCACCAGATCCAAAGTCGGATTGCCCGGGGTCTCCAGCACCACCAGGCAGGTATCCGCACGAACTGCGTCAGCCACCAACTCCGCCGGGACGAACGTGGTGTCAGTCCCCAACAAACCCGACGCCAAGACATGGTCAGTGCCGCCGTACAACGGGCGAATCGCCACGACATGGCTGCCACGACCCTGCACGGCTCCCACCTGCCGCGCCGCCAGCACACAGGCCGTGAAAGCCGCCATCCCGGAAGCGAAAGCCACCGACTCGGCCGTCCCCTCCAAGGCGGCTAACGCCGTCTCGAAGCGCGCCACCGTCGGATTCCACAGCCGCTGATACACCGGGCCACCCGGACCGGGGTGACCGCCACCGGCCATCACTTCATAGGACTCTCCGCCAGCGTCCACCGAAGGCAGCGGATTGGTGCTGGACAAGTCGATCGGCGGGACATGCACCCCCAGATCGGGCAAGTCCTCCCGACCGGCATGCACGGCCAGGGTGTCGATGCTGACGGCGAGGTCAGGCAGAGTTTCCATGAGCGTGTCCATGGCGCCACCCTGACCTCACGGTCAAGGCGGCGCAACCGTCTTTGACAGATCCTTACCCTCAGTGACCCTCGACCAGACGTGCCAATCGAGCCAAGGTGGCCGACATCGCCTCCGCATACTTCTCCGGCTGACCGGTCTTCTCCAGCAACCACACCGCCCGCCGCGACCCTGACCAGTCATAGGTCTCCGTCACCAAGGTGCCGCCATCGACCGGTTCCAGCTCATATCGCCAGGTTTGACCGCCTGCAAACACCCGCCCCTGAAACTCCGCGACCGTAGCCCACGCGATGCACCGCGGTGGGTCGTACTCGATCACATGGTTCACCGACCGGTAGGGGACCGGTCCGACCGACATCCCCATCGTGAAACGGGCCCCCAATGTCAGCCGGCCAGGTCCGTGCGGACTGCCCTGCACCATCCCGGAACCGTCGACCAGACGATGCTGGAACGGATCAGACAAAATGTCGAAGATCGGATAACGGCCCGCACGGATGAACCGCTGGGCCCGGGCCATACGCGAAGTGCCTTCGCGGAAGCTGACGTCATGGCTGGACATAAAGGGAACGCTACCGCCGAGTTACCTACCCCCTGGACCGCGCCAACTCGCGGCGGGCACCACCGACCCATCTCGCATCGAGACAGACGGGTGAACATGACTGGACCAGCCCAGCCACCTCGGGCAGTCTGGGGCCATGACGCAGACCCCCACCGCCCTGCCCGCGCGCCCCTTCGGCTCTGTCCTCACCGCGATGGTCACCCCGATGACCCCGGATGGCGCCATCGACGTCGAGAGCGTCCGCTCCCTCGTGGAGCACCTGCTGGCCACCGGGCACGACGGGATCGTCGTCAACGGCACCACCGGTGAATCCGCCACCCTCAGTGACGAAGAAAGCATCGAGATGATGCGGCTGGTCACCCAGACCGTGGCGGGCCGCGCCGCTGTCGTCGCCGGAGTCGGCTCTAATGACACCCGGCACGTCCTAGAGATGAGCGCTGCCGCAGCCCAGGTCGGCGTCGATGGCCTGCTGCTGGTCTCTCCTTACTACAACAAACCCACGCAGCGCGGCTTGATCGCCCACTGCCATGCCGTCGCTGACGCCACCGAACTGCCGATCATGCTCTACGACATCCCGGGACGCACTGGCATCCCCTTTACGACGGCGACGCTGCTCGCCCTGGCTGAGCACCCGCGAATCGTCGCTGTCAAAGACGCTAAAGGCGACCAGTGGGCCGCCACCACGGTGGTAGCCCGCACCGACCTTGCCTGGTATTCCGGCATCGACGAGGACAACCTGGCCATGTTGGCCCTGGGCGCTTCCGGCGTGGTCAGCGTCGTCGGGCACCTGGCGGGGCAGCGCTATCGCGCGATGGTCGACGCCGTCGACCGAGGCGACCTGGCCGAAGCCCGCCGGATTCACCGCGAACTCCAGCCCGCCGTCGATGCGATCATGACCACCTCCCAAGGGGCCATCACCGCGAAAGCCATGCTCGCTGAGGCCGGGATCATCGCCCACCCCACGGTGCGCTTGCCCTTGGTGACGTCCACCGAGGCGGAACTGCAGATTCTTCGGGAAGGACTGGCTGCCTCCGGGCTGGCCGCTCAGGGGGTCAGCGTCTGACCCGATGGGTAAGTCCCCGATGGGAATTGCTCATCCCGAGCGGGATTCGACCGAAGTAGGAATCGTTGCGGGTCATCGCCGCGCCCAGGCTCACAGGGCGCGGACAGCCACGTCAGGCCCGCGTCAGGCACCACCGAGGGATGCCACCGATCCACCGTCGGTTACCCGCTCCACGAGGGAGACACCATGCAGTTCTCGTCCCCAGGCACCGGACACGCGCCAGGGAAGCTCGGCAGCGAAGGGCAGCAACACCCTGGCAGCTCCGTGCCGCGCCGCTCCCTGGGCGTCCGCGCCAAGATCTTGGCGATCGGCTTGGTTGGGTTGTTTGTGGCTGTGCTGCTCACTGGCGTGAGCTTGTGGTCGCTAAACAACGTGAGTAACAGTTCACAAAACATGAAATCTGCCTACGAAGTCCAGGTGAACGCCACCTGGATTGATCAGCTGGTATCCGACCTCAACGGACAGCAAAACGGCTACCTTTTAGAAGCGGCGACTACCGGTGCTAAGGCTGTGGAGCCCTCGTCGCCTAGCCGTAAGGCCTACCTCAAAGACCTTGACGATCTCAACAAGCAGATCGCTGAAATTCAACCGCAGCTCATCACTGACGCTGGCAAGAAATCGCTGGGAGAGGTCAAAGGGACCTTGCAGCAGTGGGTCGCTAATGATGAAAAAGTGGTTGCAGCGGTCAAAGAAAAATCTATGGACAAAGCCAATGAACTAGCTGTGGTTGAGGCCGGCAAGATCATGGAGGCATTGAGTGCACAAACAGAAGCACTGACCACGACAGCTCAAAATCGAGTGAAGAATTCTCAAGACGAAGCTGAGAGCGCTCGATCTACTGCCGTTGTCGTTTCAGCAGTGACGTTGACTGTGGCGGCGCTAGGACTGATCTTCTTGGCGTGGCGAGTGAGCGGCGCCATCCTGGTGGCGGTCCGTAAGGTCCTCGCCAGCGTGCAGGCGATGGACTCCGGCGACCTGCGGGTGGCGGCCGATGTCACCGTAGGCGACGAGATCGGCGACATGGCACGGGCCTTGGATCAGAGTCGCGAGTCGATCCGGTCTGTCCTGCAACAGGTCGGTGATGCCTCAGCGACGGTGGCTGCCGCCAGTGAGGAGCTCACCGCCACCTCCGGTCAGATGCGGAACTCAGCCTCCTTGTCCTCCGAGCGGGCGGGTGCGGCTGCTCAGTCGGCCTCTGAAGTCTCCACCAACGTGCAGACGGTCGCGGCGGGGACCGAAGAGATGACGGCGTCGATCCGAGAGATCTCGAAGAACGCGAATGATGCGGCGAACGTGGCAGCCTCGGCGGTGGCGGTGGCTGATCAGACGAACGCGACGGTGGCGAAGCTGGGAGATAGTTCGACGCAGATCGGTGAAGTGGTCAAGACGATCACGACGATTGCGGAGCAAACTAACCTGTTGGCGTTGAATGCGACGATTGAGGCGGCTCGGGCGGGTGAAGCGGGTAAGGGCTTCGCGGTGGTGGCCAACGAAGTGAAGGATTTGGCGCAAGAGACATCGAAGGCGACTGAGGACATCGGCCATCGAGTCGAGCAGATTCAGGTCGATACGCAGGCTGCGGTGGCGGCGATTAGTGAGATTTCGGCGATCATCGCGCAGATTAACGACACCCAGGCGACGATTGCCTCCGCAGTCGAGGAGCAGACAGCGACCACCAACGAAATGGGTCGCAATGTCTCTGAAGCGGCTTCGGGAGCGTCTCAGATCGCCAATTACGTCGACCAGGTCTCGCAGGCCTCTGGGGAGACCACGTCAGCGGTGGAGGACACCTCTCGGGCTGCCGAAGAGCTGGCTGGCCGGGCCCATCAATTGCAAGACCTCGTCGGAAAGTTCCGTTTCTGACCTAGGCGTGCTGACCCCTGTGTCGCCCCGTGGGCGCCGTCCACCCGTTCAGGTGGGCGGCGCCCGCTGCTCGGTGGCTGCAATGCGATCACCAGCTGTCGTGGTCCTTGCGGGTGTAGGCGATCGCTGCGTGGCCGACCACCCGGGAGGAGTCGTCTCCAGCTGCGGATGAACACGACTGGCCGAGCAGCCGAGGGGAGAGGCGGTGTCGCACCGCCCACAGGGTCAATCCGTTGACAGGGCTAGCGCCGCAGGCTTGTTCGTGGTTCAACGCGCCGTGGCTGCCCACGATTTGAGCGATGGTGACCTCATCCACGGCGCGGGCATCCTCGTAGCGCAGATGGCGGGATAGGTCTGTCGTCACGACGACCACCGTCGAGGGGTCGGTGACGAGGAGGTCGAGGAGGTCGGCGATCTCCGCCGGGGTGGCCCGTCCGACAACGAGTGGGACCACGGTGAAAGGCCCCAGGACCTGCTGTAGCAGCGGCAGCTGCACGACTAGTGAATGTTCCCCTGTGTGTGCCTGGGCGTTGATGGCGACCTGTGGACACCGGGAAGCTCCGCTGGGAGTGGTGGCAGTGAGTTCTCGGACGGCGTCCGCGTCGATGGGGACCTCGCCCGCAGGGGTGGAGATCGACGTACCAGCTGGCAGGGCCAGACCGCGCAGCGTGACGTGATGGCTGGGGCCGAGCAGGACGACCCGTCGTACGGCGGGGTGGGTGCGTTCCAGTCGGGCGTAAGCCACTGCTGCGACCTGCCCAGATCGGCTGTAGGAGGAGTGTGGGACGAGCACCGCGGCCACCGGTCGGTCGATATCGGGGTCGGCGTCTTCGCTGAGTTGGTGGCGCGGCGCGCTGAGGAGCGTGCGCACCGTCTCGTGCAGCTCGTCCGGGTCGGCGGGGAAGTAGGTGCCTGCGACGTCCGGAGTCGTTGCGGCTGTCATGAATTCACGGTACGCCGTGTCTGCGGAGGTCGCTATCAGGCCACAGTTACCGAATTGTGATGTCACATGTTCAGGACGAATGTCCACAGATGTCTGCGCCGACCCTTCTGAGCTGCGTCGATGTCGTGATGGACGACTGTATCGAAAAGTTACCCCCCCTCCAGGACTGCACGGTAGGGTTCCTAAGTGTCTCGGGCTCTCAAAGGGAGTCATGGTATCGACGGGTCCGTCTCCGAGCGGGCCATGACCGAGGAATACCGATGCGCGCCAACCCCTCTCGCCTTCTGAGCGGTCGCTCCAGCCTAGGGCGGCCCAAGCTTCATCTCACGGCATCGCTGGCCGTCCTCACCGTGGTCGGGCTCGCCTCCTGTGGCAACCCCGGCGACCCGGCGGCCGCTGAACAACCACCCGCACCACCCGCCTCCTCTTCTCCAGCATCCGACTCTGGTCGTGAGGTCCTGACTCAGGTCGCTCCCGCTGCGGCGCGCCCTGCCGTCGAGGCCAAGGCCGACGCGCGGATTCAGCACCGCTCTCCGATGAAAGCTCCCGGTCAGGGCAAGGCCCGCCCGTTCATCGGACCCATGCTGGAAGAAGTCGGCGTGGACGCTTCCGCCCAAGCGCTGCCGGCCCGCCCGGTGCCCGCCCGGGCGCCAGTGCGCGCCGCTGCCCCGGCTCCGGTGCCTGCCCCGGCGCCGCCAGCACGCCCCGCCCCGGCCGCCCCAGCGCCAGTCGAGCCTGCTCCGGCTGCGCCAGTGGCACCAGCTCCAGCGCCTGCCGCGCCGAAACCGGCGGCTCCGGCACCTGCTCCTGCGGCCCCCGCTGCCTCCGCTCCCGCGGCGCCGAAACCGGCCACCACCCCCGCTGCACCCAAGCCCGCGCCGAGCACCACGCCTCCGGCCAAGGGCGGCGCCACGCTGGACGGCCTGTCCTGCCGGGCGCAGATCCATGGCACGGTCGGTTCGGCCATGACGAGCTACCAGATCCTCAACGGTGCCGTCGCCACGAAGGAAGCTCAGGGCTCACTGCCCTTCGCGCCTGTCCGGATCGCCAGTGCTGGCAGCGCCGGTGACGTGGGCGCAGGCATGGAAATGGTCGTTGCCACGGACGCTCAGGGCCGCATGCACCTCGTGGAGGTCTCCATCACCCGGGCCGCCTCTGGACGTCCCGCCGGTGCCAAGGTCACCAGCGATGTCGTCCTAGGGTCGGGCTTCGGCAAGGCCAAGGCGATTGGCGCCTGGGTGGCCTTCCACGCCTACGGTGACCCCGAGGTGTACGTCGTCGATGGTTCCGGCGCGTTGCTGCGGTACACCATCGTCGGCAACGGCAAGGCTGCCAAACTGTCCGCTCCTTCCGTGATCGCTACTGGCCTGGCCAGTGCGACAGCGGTGAGCGTTGACAGCTTCGACGTCGACGGTGACCCCGCTCAAGAGACCAACACCGCCAGCCGCGTGCTGGTGGCGGCCGGTGACTCGGTGCGGCAGGTCATCGTGGCTCGTGACGGTTCGCACCAGCCGATGACCACCGTCGTCGCTGGGCAGAAGAACGTCGCTGGGGCTACTGCAATGACCCGCCTGACCTGCGCGAACCCGAACGGCCGGGTCTCAAACACCGGCGCACTCGTGGTGTTTGACCGGGCAGGTCGCGGTCACGTCTTCAGCGGCCAGTACACCCCCACCGTCAAAGCTCCGAACCTGCGGCCCGCCGGGTCGTGGACCACGACCTTCCCCGGCCTGCTTGCTGGCTGAGTGCGGGACGCCCCACCGGGGTGCCAGTCGTTGATGAAGGGGCCGACCGAGTCACGGTCGGCCCCTTCATCGTCCTCGCTCGTCGTACCTCGTGCTGTCATCTGAGCATCGGGAGGGACTCGAACACCAGAGGGGCACGTGAGGTTCCTGGGATGATGGGGAGTCAGTATGCATCCCCGCGGTGGCTGCGCACCCGCAGCGACGTCCGCACGACCAGGAGCACTCCATGAGCATCGGTTTCACCCCTTACTTCTCCTTCGACGGCCATGCCCGGGAAGCGATGGAGTTCTACCAGAAGATCTTTGGCGGTCACCTGATCCTGCGGACCTTCGCCCAGTACGACGTCGCGCACGGCGACGACGGGGAACGCATCATGCACGCTCAGCTGATCACCGACACCGGATTCACCGTGATGGGGGCAGACTCGTTGCCCTCCCAGGGGCATCCCGCGGTCCCCAACGGTCGGATCTCCCTCAGCGGAGACGACGTGGAGCGCCTCCGCCATTATTTTGATCAACTCGCTGAGGGCGGTCAGGTCATCACCGCGCTGACCACGCAACAGTGGGGAGACCTGTTTGGCACCCTCGTCGACCGGTTTGGCAACACCTGGATGGTGACCATCGCCGTACCGCAGGACGAACGGGTGAGCTGAGCTCGAACGCGTCAGCTCGGCGGCGCCGCAGGGCTGGGCAGGATCATTCCGGAAGCCAGCGGTGCGCCCCGGGCCCTTCCTGGCCGTGCAGGTCCTCCGGGTTGTAGATCGCACAGTTCTTTGTCGACAGACAGCCGCAGACGATGCATTCGTTTGTGGTGTCCCGCAAGGCAATCAGAGCGTCGATCCGTTCTTGCAACATGTCGTGCCATGCTGCCCCTAATTTCTTCCAATCCTTCTTGGATGGAGGTTCATCCTGAGGCAAAAGGTCCAGAGCTGACTTGATCTCAGCCAAGGACAACCCACAACGTTGCCCTGCTCGGACGAATGCAACTCGACGTAGCGCATGGCGGGGAATGCGTCGCTGATTGCCGGTGCTGCGGGTCGAAAAGATCAGCCCCTGCTCTTCGTAATAACGCACAGTGGCGACTGTGACCCCTGCTCGTTGGGCGAACACCCCAATTGGCAGGAGATCGTGAGTGGAACGGCGCCGTGGCATGGCGAAGAGCGTAGCGGCAATGGCCCATGGACGGGGGGAAGCGTCTCGATAAATCGAGACAGATGTGACAGATGTGGTGACGATTGTCCAGTCACCAGGAATGCCGTGAGGTGCACCCTCGTCCGCGGCGTCCAGGGCGAGGTGTCGGGGGAAACCCACCAGGACGGGCGTCCTGGACGATAATGGGGCGCGGTTCCAGGGATGACATCCCTCTCACAAACCTGAGGAGTCGGCAGACATGAGGCAGACGCGCAGGACGACAGCGCTGATCACAATAGGCATGGTGTCCGCCGTGCTCACCGGGTGCGGAAGCGAGGAGAAGAAACCCGACGCGGCCCCAGCCAGCAGCTCCGCCGCGACGACCACCAGCGCGGCCCCCACCACCTCTAAGCCAGATCCCAGCAAGATCGTCAAACAAGCGTTCGACGGGGCCAAAGCAGCTAAAGCTGTGCATGTCGTCATCGACTTCCAAGGTGACGGCAAGAAATCCCATATCGACATGGCTGGTGCCATGGACGGTAACAACATGAAAGCCGTGGTCAAAGACGATTCAACCGGCAATTATGAAGTGATTGCCGCTGGCGGATCAACATGGATGAAGCTCCTCGACAAGACCTCCGTCGATAAAGCGGGCGCCTCAGCTGGAGCTACCGGAAAGTTCCTCCCTGTCAAGGGCGACAAGATGAAGAACATGGCTGGTGGAGCGCCGAAAGACCTGCTCGACAAATTTATTGGCGCCGTCAACATGGACTGGATCAAGAACGGCAAAGCCTCCGTTGAGCCGATCACCGTCGGTGGGGTCAAGGCGTGGAAGATCAGCGACCCTGCTGGAGGTGGTGCCGCCTACGCGGTGGTCTCCGACGACAGCAAAAACGAGCTCCTGGAAGTCGGCAAAGTCCCCGCGATCAAGGTCGCCTTCAGCCAGTGGGACGCCGTAGCTACCATCGCTCCTCCCACCGGCGACCAACTCTTCAAACAGAAGTGACCCTTGACGGTTCGGGCGGTACGGCGCTGAGAGCGACCAGAGCGTCCAACTCGCGCCGTAGCCCGGCCGTCACCACCTCGGGGTCCGGAAGGATCTCAGCGACAGAGAGCACCCCCATCTCCACCGCGTCGGCGTACGTGATGGCGTGGATAAACAGGTGAATCGGCGGGCAAATGACCGTCCGGGCATACAAATTCTCCACCTTCCGCTCCCCGAGGTAGAGCGGTGTCCGCGGCCCTGGCATCGTCGACACTGACAGATTCTGCGTCGGTGGAAACACCTGAAACGCACGCGAGCCAGCAAACTCCATCGCCGCTGACACCACCCCTGGCACAAATAAGTCACCCACGTCAGACAGGAGATCCCAGGACGCCCGTGACCGCCCCAGCTGGCCCTTCGCGCGCGTCGACCCGGCATGGACCGCTGCCAGCCGATCCCCAGGGTCTGGCAGATGCACCGGCACCTCCACCCATATCGCGGTGAACGTATTGCCCTCAACGCCGCTGCTCTCTCGGCCGGGTTTGGCTCGCACATTCACCGGACATGTCGTGACCAACGGCTCATCGGGAAGCTCCCCATGCCGAGCCAACTCGGTGCGCAAGGCGCCAGCGACCAACGCTAAGACCACGTCATTCACTGTCGCTCCGGGATGGGCACACCGAGCGGCCTGCACCTGAGCCATCGGGAATGTCGCCACCGCCATCGACTTGCGAGGGTCGCTGACATGCCGGTTAAACCGAGTCACCGGCGGATGAGATGTCCACGACGGGATAAACCGGGGCAGCCGAGGCAACCTCGGCAACGCATCCAGCGATCGCTCCTGCGCAGCGCCAGCCATCACCCGCGCAGCACCCCGCACGAGCCGACCTGCCGCTTCTGGGGCCTCCCGGACGACAGCGCGGGCCACGCGCGAGCCGACAATCGTAGAAATCAACAGCCGCTCAGGGACTTCCGCCAACGCCCGGAATAGCAGTCCCGGCTCCACCTCGGGCATCGACGCATCGGGTTGCCGGTGCGATGTCGCGGGTTCCATGGCGACATCAGGCGAGGTGGGAGCGTCACTGAAGATCGCCTGGTGGAGTTGCATGAAGCCCAGCCCATCAGTGAGCGCGTGATGCCCACGCAGGATGAGAGCGTCCCGGTGATCCTGGAGCCCCTCGACATACCAGGCTTCCCACAACGGACGACGCCGATCCAACGGATGCGCAGTCAGATCCAGCATCAGATCCAACAAGGCACGGGTATCCCCGGGAGCGGGACAGCTGACCCGACGTACATGCTCGTCGAGATCGACCTCAGCGACGCTGACCCAGCGGTCCTCACCAATGCCGAGCGGCGCAGGGGAGACCCGACGGCGCAGGTACGGCGTCTGCGCGACAGTGCGCGCCAACGTTCGCCGTACCACCTCGAAGGTGTCCGGTCGATGCGACTGGTCCGTGTCACGCTGCCCGTCTCCACCCTGCGGGGCTGCGCAGGGCTGAGCTGCGCCGGGCTCAGCTTCGAAGGGCGGAGCGAGCACCGCGACACCGACCACGTCGATGGGAAATCCTGGCCGCTCTAGGCGCAGGAAAATCCGTTCGGTGCTGGTCATGAACTCCATGGACACGGCGCTCCTGATCCATCGGTCACCTACGCCACCGTAACCTACGGGGGTGGTCCACCGACCGGTTAGAGACGCGCGTGATCCTCAGACCTCAACGCACCATCGGATCAGCCTGTCAGCAAGGCCGCGTCTTCGGTGCCAGCTGCGCAGTCATCCCCGGATCCCGCACCACGACAGCACCCAGAGCCTCATCCACCGCCGCCATCGTCGCCTCATCAAGACGTACGCCGGTCGCCGCCACACTGTCCGCCAACTGCTCCGGCCGCGACGCACCCACAATCGCACCGGCCACATTGTCGTTCTGCAGCACCCACGCGACCGCGAGGGTAGCCATCGAGAGACCCGCAGCCTCCGCCACCGGATGCAACCGCTGCACGGCGGTCAGGATGTCATCCTCCATCCACCGCGAAATCATGTCCTTGGTCTGCGGATGTGTCGCCCGGCTGCCCTCCGGCGCAGACTGACCGGGCACGTATTTACCAGTCAAAACGCCCTGAGCCATCGGCGACCACACGATCTGCGACACACCCAACTCGCGACTCGTCGGCACCACCTCATCGTCGATGACCCGCCACAACATCGAATACTGCGGCTGGTTGGAGATCAACTGGAACCCCAGCTGACGTGCCAACTCCTGGCCCTGACGAATCTGATCGGCCGTCCACTCACTAACCCCGATATACAACGCCTTGCCAGAACGGACGACATCGGCGAACGCCTGCATCGTCTCCTCCAACGGCGTCTCGGTGTCAAACCGGTGCGCCTGATACACGTCGACGTAATCAGTCTGCAGGCGACGCAGCGAGCCGTTAATCGACTCCATGATGTGCTTACGCGACAGACCGCAATCGTTGTGACCCGCCGGACCAGTGGGCCAATACACCTTCGTGAGGATCTCCAACGACTCACGACGCTCGCCCGCCAGAGCTGCGCCGAGCACAGTCTCAGCGGCGGTGTTGGCATAGACGTCGGCGGTGTCGAACGTCGAAATTCCCGCGTCGAGTGCGGCGCGGACGCAGGCGGTGGCTGCGTCGGCCTCAATCTGGGACCCGTGGGTCAGCCAGTTGCCATAGATGATCTCGCTGGTCTTCAATCCGCTGTTGCCAAGATGACGATGCTCCATGACCCGACACTAGCCACGGGGGATACGCCGATGCGCCCCGGGGGTGCCTGAATCCGCAGGAAAATTTAGCCTAGGTCATTAGTTGACCTAATGAACATGTGGTGTTTACCGTGGATGACAGGCATCAACGACACCCACCAGCACCACGGGGACGACCGCACCGCTGACACATCGTTGAGGGGGAACACATGTCAGTTCAGCGCCGAGCCATCCGCAGCTCCGTTCTATGCGGCGCCACACACATCCACCGTGACATGCGCCTCTGCAGTGAGATTCGCGCCAGTGGTGGGATCCGCGCCCGTGGTGGGACACGCAGCTACGCCGTTGTACCGACCTGCGCCGTCGTACGAACCCGAGGCCGAGAGCGGAGCTGCACCGTCGTCCGAACGTGTGGCGTCGTCCGAACGTGTGGCGTCGTACGAACGTGCCATGCCAGGCACACCAGCCGTTGAGCCAACCACTCTCCTGACCGTCCCCCGCTGAGGGGCCCTGGTTGCCAGTGGTGGGCTGCCACTGGTGGCACCAGCGTCGGACCCCCACGCCGACGCCGACGGCGACGCCGCCCCGCTCACCACCCTGGGGCGGCGTCGCTTCGTCATGGAACGGCGCGATGCTGGAGACGCCATGCTCGTGACGCGACGCTCCACCCCCCCACCCGCCCATGGGCGTCTTTTCGTTCCCCCGATGTCGCCCGTGGGCGGGTTTGGTGAGAGGTGTCCTGGGGTTTTACGCCGAACAGTCGCCCGTGGGCGGGTTGGGATGTCGGGAAAGTCGCCCGTGGGCGGGTTTAGTGGGGTGAACCTGCAGGTGGGGTGGTGCGGAGTGCGCCCGTGGGCGGGTTTGGTGAGAGGTGTCCTGGGGTTTTACGCCGAAAAGTCGCCCGTGGGCGGGTTTGGTGAGAGGTGTCCTGGGGTTTTGTGGGGAAATGTCGCCCGTGGGCGGGTTGGGATGTCGGGAATGTCGCCCGTGGGCGTGGTGTGCGGGGCGGCGCCCGCTGGATGAGCCTGCGACCTGCGATCACCTGCAAGTTTTCGGATTTTCGCAAAGAGGGTCAATCTATTGTGAATCACACACTCAGTGCGTCAAGGTCAGGCGAAAATATCTGCTTAAGGTAAATTTTTATGCAAGATGCGCTAGTTTGAGTCGGTGCATGCTTGATTTTAGCTTGCCGCTAGTTAGGGTACTACCCATTAGCGATAGCGGTGCGCATTATCTGTTCAGGTCTTTTGTCTTATCGAAAATGCGATGATGCGCACTGCTGACATGTGGAAGAAGTGCGAGAAGGCCACGAGCCGTTGAGATGATGTATGCATGTGGGGGCGCACTCAGTGGTGCCCCCACATGCATTGGTTACTTCTGTGGGGAGAAGTCGGATGCTGCTCCAAGCTGAAAATTTAACGATGGCGTTTCCCGACGGTGATCACTGGCGGACCATCTTCGAAGATGTGAGCTTTTCAGTTCCTTCAGGGGGAAGTCTCGCTTTGACTGGAGTGTCAGGTTGCGGCAAATCGACAATCCTCAACATCTTAGGAGGGCTCATTGTCCCTACTGCGGGCAGGGTGTTAATCGAAGGTAAAGAGATATCGGGGTTATCTCTTGCCCAACAATCAAAACTTCGCTCGCAGCGGATTGGGTTCATCTTTCAAGAATGGAATCTAGTCAGCTATTTGAGTGCGCTCGATAATGTCGCTCTCCCGCTCCAGTTGACTGGCGAACGTCGACACAAGGCGCGACGCCGTGCGCATGACGCGTTGCAGCATGTCGGCATGGATAGTTTAGCTTCGTCTTTCCCCGAAAATTTGTCCGGCGGCGAGCAGCAGCGGGTGGCTGTGGCGCGAGCTCTCGTGGGTGACACTGTCATGGTGCTCGCTGACGAGCCCACTGGTTCCCTTGATGTGCACAACAGCCAACATGTCATTGATTTGCTGCTTGAGCGATCTGCCCAGCAAGGGCTGTGTTGTGTCATTGCCACGCATGACCTTGACATCGCTCAACGGTGTGATCACATTCTCGATGTGCAACAGCATCAGCCGGCAACGGGTGGGGAGCATTGCCGGCCGGTGGCAGCATCGACGGATGGGCGCGCGGTGAAAGCATGAATGTCACCAAAAAATCATCGCTAGGGGTGGCGATGATGCTGATCATGGCTCAAGTTCGCCGGTCGATTCGTGTGACGGCGCTAGCCTTTCTCGGTTGCCTAGTGAGTCTCCTCGCGGTCGGAGTTCTCGCCCGAGTAGACCAGGCCAGCACGCTGACGAGGAGCGAACTTGCCGATCGTGCCTACGGTTCGTACGTCGGTGTGATTGACACGAGAGAGGGCCAGCCGCTGAGTGAATCTGACAAGGCTGAGCTAGGCCCCTACGCAACTCTGGGATATGTCGACTCCCTTGGTGTACGGCGTGGCGGTGACACGGTCGCAGCCGCCGGGCGGATCTTTGATGCAGGCAACCCGCAGTTGGCGGCTGTCACCGTCGTGAAATCTGGATCTTTTGCCGCTGGTGCAGAATCCCTCGGCCTGAGTGAGGCGTTAGCGCGCCGTATCGGTGCTGGGATCGGTGACGAGGTGCAGGTGAAAGACAGTGTGTTCCGGGTCAGTGCACTCTATGTTGATCCGCAAGATACGACCCGGCTGGGATGGATCGCCCCGGTGGCGGCAATCCCTCGGCTGACTGATATCCCGATTCGCTACTCCTATCTCACTATGAAATCCCCATCGGCTGCTTTTTTAATGTCGCATCAGGCAACCTATCGGGTGCAGTCAGATCCTGAAATCAGCTACCGAATAGAGCAACACGGCATGGATATCGGTCGGTCTGTGGCTCTCTTGGCTGCATTTATGACGATGCTTGTGGCGATTCTGTTAGGATTTAATTCAATTTTATTGAAAGATCAGGAACGTGATTATGGATGCTTGCATCGTGTGGGTGTATCTCGGCGGGTGATGATTATCTCGGCGATGTCTCCACTCATCCTTGGCGCTATAGCCGGCCTCGGAAGCGCCTACGCGCTGACAGCGCCAGTCGGTGACCTGGCCATCCGGGTGATGGCAGATCGCAATCATCAAATCTGGGGGGCGGGGGGAGATCTTTCGCAAGAACAGCGCGCAGTGTTCGGCATGGTCCTTCTTGTCGTTGCTATTGCCTCCTGGCTTCAATGCCGGCGATTTTTCGTCGATCATGTTCAACGGCGTCCCCGCCAAGGAATGCGCTCCACCGCATCGGTCACCATCTTCGCAGTGACCATGATCTGCGGTGTGGCCTGTGCGTGGTGGGCCTCCAGTGATCCGAATGGGCAACCTCTGATCTTGGCCGGGGTCATTCTCATCGGTGTCGGCGCGTTGAAGTTGGTGCCGTGGGTGCTGTATCGGCTGCCGCTCCTGGCCCGATGGGTGCGCCCGTCAATGCGAGATCGGGTGCCCGTGACCGTCGAGGTGCCGATCCGTGCACTGGTGCATTCTGGGCCGCGCAACAACGGCATCGTCGCAGCCTTTATGACGGTGGTCGCTGCCGCAGTGTTTATTCATGTGATGTCCTACGGTTTGCGCCTCGGTGTGGCGTTCTATCATGTCTCTCCCCTCGACACGAATGACAACGTCGTCACGACGACCCGTCCGCTGACCGTCGCTGAAAAAGAGCGACTGGGCGTCAAAGCCACCTGGCGTCGCGGCATGGTGATGGTCGATGGCCGCCAGGAGGTGGCTCGTGCTGGCAGCCGGGAGGTGTTATGCCGTGCCCTCCCCATCGGATCAGCGCAGCGCCCCGCTGAGAGTGACTGCGAGAAAACACTGCACTCCGTGGAGGATGACGCAGTGACTATTGCCGATGAAGCATCGGCGTCGTACCTCGTCGGTCGTGAACTCACCGGGCAGGATCGACAGGATTTTGTCGAGGGCCGCCTAGCGCTCACCAAAGGGGAGGGGTGGGCGCAGACTGTGGGAGTCGGAGTGTTCACTTCGACATTCGTGGAGAAGACGCAGATTCGCACCAAGTCTTTCCCCTATCGGCAACGGTCAAGCACTCATCCAGGGTTTGTCATCAGCCCGGCGGCGGCGCGGTCCTGGGGGTGGATCGACGTGGAAGCCCAGCAAAATTATGCGCTCGAAGCACGACCCGGCTGGGAGGTTTTTCGTGAGCTGCCAGCCGATCAGGAATTGCGGGCGTTTTTTTATCAGAGTTTCCGTAACGCCGCATTCGCTCCGGCTGGTGTCGTGGCGACGTGGTCGGTGTGGGGCGCTGCTGGATTGACTTTTGTGGTTGCTGCCTTTGTCGTCATGGCGTGGAAGCGTCAAGACGCCCGGAATCGAGGTGTCTTGCAAGCGGTGGGATGCTCTCCGCGGAGGGCTAAGGCGATGACATCGGTGATGTTTGCCGTGGTGATCGGGTGGTCCTGTGTCGTGGGGATGGGGATCGGGGTGTTTGTGGCGTGGTGCACGATGCGCCCGACTGTGATGATCTTCCCGCCCTTGTCTGGGGCTGTTGCCATCACCTGTGCGCCAGTGATCGCGGCTTTGCTCGTGGTCTGGATGTCAGGTAATGACCCTGTGGTGATGAAGAGAGCCCAACAGTAGCGAGCACCTCGCCGTACGGGGGCGGGCCGATGCGCGAGGATGCCCTCTATGTCCGCGTTGACCCCGAATGATCTGGCCGCATTGAGTGCTGTGGAGGTGGCGGCATGTATCCGCCGCGGTGTGGTGAGCGCTGTGGAAGTGGCGGAGTCCACGCTCGCGGCCATCGCTGCCACGGAGGATCTCGGTGCGTTCGCGTGTGTCGCCGCGGAGATGGCTGTGGAGCAGGCAGAACGTGCGGATGCGGTGGTGGCGGCCCACCCTGAGGTGCTGCCGCCGCTGTGGGGAGTGCCTTGTCCGATTAAGGATGTGAGTCCGGTGCGGGGCTTGCCGCATGTGGCGGGGTCGGCGGCGTGGCGGGGTCGGGTGGCGACTGCTGACAGTGGGGTGGTGCGTCGGCTGCGTCAGGCGGGGACGGTGATGGTCGGGAAGACCAGCACTCCGGAGTTTGGTCTGCCCTGTTACACCGAGCCTGATGTGGGTGTTCCTGCGCGTACGCCGTGGGATGTGCGTCGGGGTGCCGGTGGGTCTTCGGGTGGTGCGGCAGCGGCGGTCGCGGCGGGTGTGGTGCCGATCGCGCACGGTAGTGACGGGGGTGGCTCCATTCGGATTCCGGCTGCGGCGTGTGGGTTGGTGGGGATGAAGCCCTCTCGGGGGCTCATCGGTTCAGGGCCGTGGGGGGTTAGCGGGCCGGGGCTGGCCAGTGAGGGGGTGTTGACGCGGACGGTGCGGGATACGGCGGTCGCGTTGGATGTGTTGTCGCCGGGCTGGCCGGGTGACGTGTCATTGTTTCCTGCGCCGCGTACGACGTACCTGGATTGTTGTGTCCGGGAGGTGGGGTCGTTGCGGGTGGGGGTGTTGACGACTCCGATCATCGCGGACGCTGAGGTGCATCCGGCGGCGTTGCGGGCGGTGGAGCGGGCGGTGCGGGTCCTTGCTGATCTGGGACATCAGGTGGTTGAGGTGCCGAGTCCGTTTCCTGCGCACCGGTGGGCGGCGTTTGCGGCGATCTGGTCGGTCTCTGCGGCGTCGATTTCGGTGCCGGAGGCGGACGAGCCCTTGTTGGTGCCGTTGACGCGGTGGTTGCGGGAGCGTGGCCGGGTGGTCAGTGGGGTGGAATATGCGCGGGCGCTGGATGAGGCGCAATTGCTTGCCCGGGAGACTGCGGCGGCGTGGGCTGGTGTGGATGTGGTGGTGATGCCGACGGTGGCTGGGCCGCCGCCGTGGGTGGGGGAGTTGCGTGATGACGCTGATCCGGAGGCGGATTTCGCTGCGCAGACTCGATACACGCCGTACACCAGTGTGGCGAATGTGACTGGACGTCCAGCGGTGTCGTTGCCGATCCATCGGGAGGTCGTCGATGGGGTGGAGTTGCCTTTTGGGGTGATGCTGATGGCGGAGTTGGGTGCGGATGAGCTGCTGTTGTCGTTGTCGGCGCAGCTGGAGGCAGCGGATCCGTGGCCGGTCCTCGCCCGGGGGTATCGGTCTTCCATGGGCTGACTGTGACGGATGTGACATCTGGGGTGGTTGAGCTGATAGGCTAGATCCGCGCGCCACGGCGCCCTCTGGTGTGGGCCCGTGCTTTCGTGCAGATCCTCGACGATGCTCCGGTGTTTCTACCGTGTCCGTCGGTGGAGATTCATCGTTCATCTCGCGAATGTCCTGGTGGTCTCTGATCGACCGGCCCGTCTGCCGTGGATCTTGATCCGTGATGACTTGCTGTGACCTGCACCGTTTCCGGGCTTGTCCTCGGCTCGTCCGCCGGTGTGCCCCGTCATGTCGCGATGGCGCTGCATCGGTGTGGGTGGCCGCCGGGTGAGGTGCATGCCGTACGGCGGGTTGATCCGGAGCGATCACACCACAACCCATCGCATTGATAGAAATTATCTATTTCATAATGAAGATGCGATGCACATAAGCTATCGATGAGCCGGGGGGCCATCGCCACGACTGAAGGAGCAGACGACATGCGTCTCATGATGACGACGATCTCTGGCATCGCTTGCACCGCCGCTGTCACCGGCGTACTCACCTTTGGTGTCAGCACGTCGGCCACCGCCGATCAGGTCGAACGGCGCCAACCCACCCGCTGGCCAGCAGGCATCACCACCGTGACCGCCGTCACCGGACCCGCCTACGCACCCCACGCCCAGGACTGCGACAACGCTGGCCCGGGATACGCCCCCGACGACGGGCACACTGAGCACCCCGGCACCGCTTATGCGCCCCGCGCTCGCACCACCGCCGCAGCAGGTCCCGTCTACGCGCCCCGCCGCTAACGTCCCCCACCAGCGGTGATGTCGCTCAGCGGCCGACGTTGACAGTGCCACTGCGGACCACGTCGTCGCATTGCGAACGGTGGCGGGAAAACCTCATCGCCGTACGGCGACGGCCGATGCGAAGGACGACCGTCCGGGTGCCCCCGCCAGGGTGACCCGGCGGCCCTGCATCCGCCACTGCCGCCCGGAGCCCACCATGACCACCGTCACCACCCCCGATCGGTCCCACCCCACCGACCCGAACGGTGAAGCCGCGGCGGCCCCCACGGTAGTCCTCGCCGATGACGCCGCACCCCGGCGCGTCTGTGACCCCTGCGCACCCACCGCCACCCTGCTCGCACCCGTCCTCGCCGGACAACGTCAACGGATCATCGTCGGGTTGCACCGACACCACGACCCGATCGCTGACCTGCGGGCACTGATCCACGACGTCGCCGACGCCGGGCTCTTCGACATCGTCCTCCGGTGCACCGACGGGTCGCCCGACCCCGCGACCCACGCCTGGCTGAACGTCATCGCCGCCTTGCGGTCGGTAGACCCCCTCAGCGCCGCGTGCGTCACCGCGCATCGCACCGCCATCGACCTGCTCGCCCACGGGCACCCCAGCGCGAGCAATGATCGGTTGCAACGAGCCTTACGGCGAGGAGCGGTCACCGTCGCCCACGCGGCCCAGAACGCAAGAGCGCTCGACGCGCGGCGGCGAACAGACGGATCCTTGCTGGTCAAGGCAGGTCGACTACGCATGTCTGGGGTGATCCCAGGAGCCGCGCTGATAGTGCCGGTGGCGCTCGGACCAGGGGAGGTGGTCTTGGCCTGGACGGGACTGCGTACGCCGGGGGTCGCTGCCCAGCCGGTGGTGACGGCGGGGGAGGGAGTGGCGTGCGCCGACGTTGACTTCCGGCAGGTCGTGATCGCAGCCACCGAGGTGATCGCGGCGGCGCCGGCGATTCTGGCGGTCGCATGAGCGCTAGATGTGGCCGTCACGTGAGCGCTCAATGACCGGGGCGTGGGGTGAGGTGCTCTAGGGCGTGCAGCTCTAGGGCGTGCAGCTCTAGGGCGTGCTGCGATATACGAGCATATCGAGATATATCTTTGACATATCGCGTTGGACGGGTTCATGCTGGCAAGGGCAGCCCTTTTCCCGCCGAACCTCCCGGCCAGCGCAGCCGTGGACAGGACACCGGCACACCCCGGATCAGCAGGCATCGACAGCCCGCAGCCTGCAGGACAGGACACCCCATGAACCGGCACGACGACGATTGGTACCCCGCTGACCACGACGATCGACCATCCGCACCTCGCCACCCCCGCTACGACCACGACCCGCGCAGCAGCCACGGACCGCGCGACCCCCATCACCGGCCGCCCCGCCCCGGACACGAACACGCCGGTCGCACCGACCCACCCCGACCCGACGCACTCTTCGGACCTGACGGACCCCTAGGGCTCTTCGGGCCAGACGGTCCCTTCGGCGCCGCCAACCCCTTCGTAGCGTTCGCTGATGTCCTCACCGGACGCCACGCAGACCACCGCCCCGGACCCTACCGTGCCTATCGCAGCGGCCCCCGCGCCGCACATCGCGGCAACCGCGCCCGCCGCGGCGACGTACGACTAGCCATCCTCGGACTGCTCGCCGAAGGTGACAAAAACGGCTACCAAATCATCCGAGCCCTCGAAGAACGCACCGACGGGCGATGGCGCCCCAGCCCCGGAGCGATCTACCCAGCTCTCAACCAGCTCGAAGATGAAGGCCTCATCGCCCCCGCCCAAGGCAAAGTCTTCACCCTCACTGACGAAGGCCGCACCCACGTCGACGACCTCGGTGACCGGGCGCGACCCTGGGAAAGTCACGCCGACGATAGCGCCCGCACCTCTCAAGACCCCCTCAACGGCACCGGCGAACTATGGATGGCCTACGGTCAACTCGGCCTCGCTGCCCGCGTTGTCGCCCAAAGCAGCGACGCCGACGTCACCCGAGCCGCGGTGGAACTCCTTGAAGAATCGCGCCGCTCCCTTTACCGACTCCTCGCCGAAGAACGCGACGAACATTCTCGCGCCGAAACCGACAGCGATGACCCCCAGGACGGTGAGCACAGAGATCCCTTGGTTTAGGCGCTGCACATAGCCGTAATGACAGCAAGTCGTCCACGAGGTGTCCTTTCTAGTTTTTCGTAGCAATGCATCATATTCGCTACTTAAAACAAGAAAGGACACCTCGTGGACGATCTCTAGTGGTGCTCCTCTGGGTTTCCGTAGAGCTTTCGATAGAGACGCCGACCGATAGCACCTAACCCTCTCATCCAGAGATAGCCTAAAGTAAATATCACACCCCAGAGCAGCCACCAGTGCATGGAAAAGAGTCGCTCAGACGGTCCAATAGACATAATAAAAGAAGCCGTTAATAAGGCATATGTCACATCATCTTTTCTAGACATATTTCCAGAAATCAATATGGACTTCATGATAATTTGTTTCATGGAGGGGTGCTAGCTCATTCGAACGAGGATGGCAATGATTGCATGGATAACTGTCTTCTTTTCTTTCGTGGTAATCGATTTCGTGAGGTGGCCTGCAATGGAGCTGATGCAGCCGGCCGGCGTACTGCCGATGCATTCCTCTGCTTGAGACATATTTCCAGCTGCGGCAGCATGATTGCACTGCGCTGATGACGGTTGACCCTACTGCGCCTTTAGCGCAAGCTGTCATAGTAGAAATGATGGCTGGAGCAACCACAGGAAATGCTTGAGTTGATGCTTCGGAGTCTGCTCCTTCCATGGCAGGCTCACAGTCTTTCAGTGTGGATATTATCTCCTGTCTTCCCATGAAAAGTGCAACGCAGGCAAGTGAACTAACTGAGCCTATCGGCCCCCTGCGCGGCGCATGAAATTTTCTCCCTAGGGTAGGTGATGTGACACTTTACTTCTTGCTTGCAGGAATAACAAGGTTATTTAATTAGTTTAATTGTAAAATATCATGACTGATATCATTTTATCTTGATGGAAAGATCATAATATCTTGCATTTGAGCTGACTCCATGCATGGATGAGATCCAGTGTGATATCATCCAGCCGCTTATCGCGCTCCTCGGTGACGCCGTAGGCTGAGCTGCAAGCTGGGCTCTTTGACGTTGACTAATCGTGAATAAAGCGCTCGGGCACTGACAGTGCCGCTTTATGGAGTAGCAGCTTCGTCACTGCAGCGCCCTGAGCTAGACGGTTGCCGGTCGGGATGGCGGTGCCGTCGATGAGAGTCGTTTAATCCCACAATCTCACAACGGTCGATGTTGTCATGTGTGCGCATGGTTGTGCATGTTTGTCAAATGTTCATGGGCTGTGGCGAGTGTATGTCTATGGTCCGTTACTGGTGCTCTTAGTTGACCCGCTAAAGTCTCGGTGAGCAGCAAAATATCTGTTAATTGATGTCGGTGGCGGAACGGACTCCCATCGCGATGAGGACCATGCCTCCGCAGCGATTAATGACGTTTCGCCACCGTGGGATATTGAGCCGTGCGGTCATCAGTGTCAGGCCGGTCGACCATACGCCCAGCCATACCGACATCACTGTGACGTGAACCCCCGCCACACTGAGCATGGAGGAGACACCGACCTCATGCGCTGGGAGGAATTGTGGCGCCAAAGTGAGGTATACCGATGCTGCTTTGACGTTGAGTAGATTGGCGAAGAATGCGTCTCTGGTGTGCTCGAACACTCGGCAGTCATTGGCGGTCACCGACCATGCCTCGGGCACTGACTAACGTGAAACTCGCCCCTGGGCTGACGACCACCGGGGTGACCGCCACGGCGAAGCCAGTCAAAGCGGTGATCGTCACCATGACGCCCTCAACAACCCTCTCCCCGGAGCGCACCTATCACGCATCGAAATCTATGGTGACTGACTCTGTGGTGGCCCGTGACTGGCAGGTCAACACGAAACCGTCGGCTACTTCGTCGGGTTCTAGGGCGTAGTTGTCAGCCATGTCGACCTGGCCGTCCACAAGCCGCGCCCGGCAGGTGCCGCATACTCCGCCAGCACAGGCGAAGGGCACATCGGCTCGCACTCTCAAAGCAGCATTAAGCAGGGTTTCCCTGGCTGAGCGTGGCGATTCCACCTCGCTGGTGAGTCCGTCCAGGGTGAATCGGATGGTGGTCGTCTCGCCGGTCGGGTCAGCTGCCACCGGGGCGCCCGTTTCGGTGCGCGCCCTGGCTGTTGACGCCGACGCAAACAGTTCATAACGGACTTTCTCCGACGGGACACCCCGCCGTGCCAAATCGTCCCGGACGAGTTGCACTAACTCGAACGGACCACACAGAAAAAATTCATCGACCTCTGCGACCGGCACCACCACATCGAATAATTCGCGAAGTTTCACATCGTCAATCCGCCCCGAATGCCACGGGCTGGACCGCTGCTCCCGTGACAATACGTGATGGACGGCGAAACGCGCCGGGTAACGGTCTTTCAGATCCGCTATTTCTTCCACGAACATCACATCGTTCGCTGTCCGATTAGCAAAAACTAAGTCAAAAACAGCACGCGGGGATCGGTGAAGCACCCCTCGGGCGATCGCGACGATCGGGGTGATCCCTGACCCGGCAGCCACCGCGAGATATCGACTCGTCTTGTCCGCTGCGACCAGACCCTCGGCATCGTCCCCGTCTCCGACCCCACACCGACTGATAAACCCACCGCGTGGGCTCATCGCTTCGACCGTCATACCCGGCTGCAACGTCTCATTCGCCCAGGTCGAGAAGACCCCACCGCGGTCTCGTTTGATGGCGATCCTGATCTCCCCGACAGCTGGGGGCCCGCACAACGAGTAGCTTCGCCGTACCTGCGTGCCTCCCACCTCAGCCCGCACCGCGACGTACTGGCCGGGGTGATGATCAAACACAGGCACCAGCTCCGGCGGGACTATCAAAACCACCTCGACGGCGTCGTCGGTGAGGCGACGTACCTCCCGGACCGTCAGCGGATAAAAGTGAGCGCGCCCCACCGCGGAGGACGACGAAACAGTAGAGGACGACGAAACACTTGAGGGCGAAGACACGGCAGGAGACGACGATAGGGCAACCATGATCAGAGCACCTTGAAATAGTCGAAAGGTTCCAGACAATCCCGGCAGCTGTAGAGCGCCTTGCAGGACGTCGACGCAAAACGTGCCTTCTCCACGGTGCGTAACGACCCGCAATGCGGGCATCGCACCGACAACGCCAGCGAGCGCGGGACACCCGGTTCGGTCCGTACGGCGGCGGAGCCACCCACCGGAGGAGCGATCCCATAGGCCGCCAATCTGTCCCGGCCAGCCTGGGTCATCCAGTCGGTGGTCCACGCTGGGGAAAGCACCAGTTCCACCTGCGCGTCGTCGAATCCCCCCGCTAGTAGTGCCGCCACCACGTCCCTGCGGAACGTCTCCATCGCCGGGCATCCCGAGTATGTCGGGGTGACCTGCACGAACGCCGTACGGCGAAGCACCCCGTCAACCAGGCGCGAGTCGACCCGCACCGACCGCAACACCCCGAGATCTGCGATGGTGAGCACCGGGATCTCCGGGTCGGGCACTGCCGCGGCGAGATCCCAGGCACGCGCCTCGTCGAGATCAACATGTCCGCTCACCAGCTGGCACCTGGGTGCTGTCGAGCCAAAACCTGCATTTCGGCGAGCAGCAGGCTCAGCGATTCCCGGTGCACGCCCTGCCGTCCACCGGTGCGGGCCGCTGGGAGGGTGGGCCGCACCAGCTCGGCTTCGGCGAGGAGCCTGCTCAGTCGCTCCTCAAACTGGGCCCGTAATGCGCTGGGACGCACCGCCACCCCACCGTCAGTCTCGCCGATCACCCCGAGGCGGTCGATCAGCTCGTCGTCGGTGAAAAGCTCCTCGACGTACGGCCAGACCACGTCGAGGCCCTGCTGCATCCGACGTGCCGACTCCGGCGTACCCACCCCCAGCCGCAGCGTCCACTGCCAGGCATGGTCGACGTGATACTCGACCTCCTTGACCGCTTTGGCAGCGATCGCCGCGAGCACCGGGTCACTGCTGTGCTGCAATGCGTCATACAGCCCGAGCTGAGACAGGCTGACGATGATCTGGCGGGCGATGGTCTGCCCGAAGTCGCCGTTGTCGAGCTGCACGAGGTGGACACATCGGAAATCCGGTGCGTCTCGAAAAAACGCCAAGTCGTCTTCGGTGCGGCCCTCAGCGCTGCCCGCATAGGTGAGCAAGCTGCGGGCATGACCCAGCAGGTCCAGCGAGATATTCGCCAGGGCGATGTCCTCTTCCATCTCTGGGGCCCGAGACACCCACCAGGACAGCCGTTGGGCGAGGACCAGCGCATCGTCACCCAAGCGCAGGGCGTAGGCGGCGACATCCGGCCCGGGAAGCGTCGCCGTCACTCCCGTCCCTCCCGTCACTGTCGGAGTTGTGGGTGACGGTGACAGCTGGTCGGGGCGCAGGCGCATCGTGGAGGTTGAGCCGCCGTTCACAGATGCTTCACCCCCTCTGACAGGGTGTAATACGTCGCATGCCGGTAGTCCTTACCCTGAGCTGACTCGAAAAATGCCCCTTTGTGGTCCGGGTCGGAGGTGGTGATCGCCGCTGACGGCACCACCCACACCGACACTCCTTCGCCGCGGCGGGTGTAGAGATCACGGGCGTTGCGCACCGCCATCGCCGCGTCCGGGGCATGCAACGACCCGGCGTGCACATGGGACAACCCCCGTCCGGATCGCACAAACACCTCCCACAACGGCCACGTGCTGCCATCCGGGAACTGCGGGTCGACGTCGTTGTCGCTCATAGGGGCTCCAAAGATTGAGGCGGGGAGAGGTAGGGAGGCGTCGGCTCAAACGCCTTTCATCGACGCGTCACGCTGATCGGAGGTGCGGGCGGCGTAGGCAGCAGCGGCATCGCGCACCCAGGCGCCATCAGCGTGAGCGGTACGTCGACGTTCCATCCGTTGCGCATTGCACGGGCCGTGCCCGCGGAGCACTGACGTGAACTCAGCCCAGTCCAGTTCGCCGTAGTCGTAATGGCCGCGGGCTTCGTTCCACGCCAGGTCAGGGTCGGGCAGAGTGAGTCCGAGCGCTTCAGCCTGCGGGACGATCATGTCCACGAACCGTTGCCGCAGCTCGTCGTTGCTGAACCGTTTGATCTTCCAATCCATGGACTGGCGACTGTGCGTCGACTCCCCGTCCGGCGGGCCGAACATTTGCAATGACGGCCCGTAGTACCGGTTCACTGCGTCCTGCGCCATCTCTTTCTGATCGGGGGTGCCATGTGACAACGCGTGCAGGATCTCCCACCCTTGGCGTTGGTGGAAACTCTCTTCCTTGCAGACCCGCACCATGGCACGGGCGTAAGGGCCATAACTGCACCGGCACAAGGGCACCTGGTTAGCGATGGCAGCACCGTCGACGAGCCACCCGATCGCGCCCACATCCGCCCAGGTCAACGTGGGATAGTTGAAGATCGAGGAGTATTTCGCGGTGCCATCGAGCAACTGCTGCACCAGGGTGTCTCGCGGCGTACCGAGGGTTTCGGCGGCGCTATACAAGTAAAGGCCGTGACCGGCTTCGTCCTGGACTTTGGCGATGAGGATCGCTTTGCGTCTCAGACTGGGAGCGCGGGTGATCCAGTTTGCTTCGGGCTGCATCCCGATGATTTCGGAGTGGGCGTGTTGGCTGATCTGCCGAGTCAGGGTACGGCGGTAGCCATCGGGCATCCAGTCGCGAGGTTCGACGCGGGAGTCTTCAGCGATGAGGCGGTCGAAAGCACCGTGTGCTGACGCAGCATCGTGAGGTGCCGGGTCGTGACGCTCTGCGTCATGCTGCGCCGGGTCGTGCTGCACCGGGTCGTGACGCTCTGCGTCATGCTGCGCCGGGTCGTGCTGCGCCGCATTCGAGGGGTCGGGGGCAAGTGCGCCGACCGCTGTGGGGGTGTGCGTCATGGCGGTCACCTCGGGTTCTGGCGGGGGTGGTGCTCAGCGTCAGGGGTGTCGTCGTACGACGTCAGGACAGGACGCTACGCGGTGAACGCCCCGAAATGGCTGTTACGGCTTCGACCAACCGCCCGCCGCCTCATCCCCGCCCCTGCACTCAACTCCATGTTTTGGCGCTGGACGTCCGAATCAACGGTGCTGTGGGTGGGGATAACAGGTGTTCAGTGTGGGAGAGGGGATGGTGGCGAGGGCGCTGGCGAGGGGATGGTGGCGAGGGCGCGGACACGGGTGAGCGACGTCACGTCCTCGCCCTGGAGCCATGACATGAGGCCATGACCTGGAGCCATGACCTGGAGCCATGACGTGGAGCCATGACCTGCAGCCATGACCTGCAGCCATGACCTGTGGCCATGACCTGTGGCCATGACATGAGGCCATGACCTGCAGCCATCACATGGCCCGCGCCGACCAGGTCCTGGCCGCCTCGATCCGTCGCGCGATGACCTCCGGGTGGAACAGCTCTGGCCACGTCACATGTACGACGTACCATCCTGCTGCACGAAGATCCTCATCACGGGCTTTCTCGGCGCGTAGCAGGCGTTGCCGGGTGTGCTCGTTTCCGCTGGGACCAAGCTCGTACTTGCCCATCCCGTCGAATTCCAGTGCGATTCGGGTCCCTTCGATGACCAGGTCGATCCGGCAGACCCGGTGTCGTAGGCCCGCGTCGACCTGCGCGCGGGTGACATGTCCCAGCTGGTGAAGCACCCATCGCAGCAGGCTTTCTCCGGGGGATTCCGCCAACGGATCGACGAGCGCCACGGCGGCTTTGACCTGCGTCAGGCCTGGCGCGTGGGCGTAGCGTTTCACCGCTGCGGCGAGTTCGTCGACAGTGAGCATGGTGCGGCGGAGTGCCTGGTCGGCGGGGACCAGCAAGGCCCCTGGTCCCCACTGTTTCCCGGTTTGGACGAGGGCATCGGCGAGGGTGACTCGATGGGGGTGTGCCGGGTGCGCCCCGTGCCGGGTGGAGACGTCCGCGGCGTGGAGGACGTGGTCGCTGCGGCGTCGGAAACTCCGCGCGTGGAGGGCTGTGACGTGGACTTCGTCCCAGGGCACGTCGTGCAGTGGCAGCCCGGCGAGGGCGAGTGCGCTGTGATGACTGGCTACGGCTCGCCCGGCGTACCGGTGCAGGACGGCTCGGGTGGTCCTGATGTGCCGTTCTTCGGGGCGCAGGTCGGGGCGGGGCAGGCCGTATGTTGCTCGACCGATCCGTTCGATGGCGCCGTGTCGGAGCAGGGCGCTCAGGTCACGGTCGGTGTGTCCGAGTCGCAGGATCTCGCTGCGGGGCAGGTCGCCGCGGGTGCGGAGCACATGGGGTAGGTCGTGTTGCATGAGGTCAGGGTGCGGGTTGGGGGCGCGTCGTACGGGGTGAGGGGGTGGGGGCTGTGGACAACGCGGTCGGCCGCGGAGGATCTCTTCGTTGGGGTGCGGGTGTGGTCGGGCGACAGCAAGGGCTTTGGCGAGACTGGCCTCCTTCTTCCTCCACTTCCCGCCGTATTGCAGTGGGCTGTCAGTGCTTGATGCAGGAGTCGAGTGGTGCGGGTGAGGGGGGTGTGAAGTGCTGTTGGTATGAAAGCTCTGGTGCCGATGAGAGGATGACGATGTGACCAGCAGTTCTCTGTCGTTGAAGTCGTCCGATGAAGGTGCAGCGTCCGAGAGTGGCGTTGACCGTGGCCGCCGCCGTCGCCCGGGGTATGACCGTGAGTCGGTCCTGGCCGTCGCCGTAGAGGTGTTCAACACCCATGGCTACGACGGTACGTCGATGGGGGTGCTCGCCAGACGGCTCGGGATCTCCAAGGCGGGTATCTACTATCACGTGGACAGCAAGGAGGACCTGCTGGCTAGAGCCTGCGATCGCGCGCTGAGATCGCTGGAGGAGGCGCTGGACGAGGTCATCGCCAGTGAGGGGTCGGCGCGGGATCGGTTGGAGTTGTTGTTGCGGCGGGCGGTGCAGGTGCTGCACGACCAGCTGCCCTATGTGACCTTGTTGTTGCGGGTGCGGGGCAACACGGAGGTGGAGCGGGCGGCATTGGAGCGGCGTCGTCAGTTGGATCATCGGTGCGCTGAATTGGTCGATCAGGCGCGGGCGGAGGGTTCGTTGCGGGCTGATCTTGATCCCCTATTGACTATGAGATTCGTTTACGGCACGGTGAATTCGTTGGTCGAGTGGTATCGGCCTGAGGGGGAGCACAGCGTCGAAGAAGTGGCTGACGCGTTGGTGTCGATGGTCTTCCGTGGCCTTGAGGTCCACGGCGGGGTTCCCGACTGACGCGTGAGCCGCTGAATGGCGGGGTGCGGGCTGAGCTAGTGACCGGCCGGGGAGGTGTCATCCTTCCCGGTCGGCGTTGTGTCTGACCAAAAAAAGGGGGGTGTGGGGTCTCGCTGCTGGTCTGGTGTGTCCGGACAGGGCAGGCGGGCATCTCCGGCTGTCGGTGCCGGTGGCGGCATCAGGCGGGGGGTAACTCACATCAACTAACTGAGAATGAATATCATTCCTGGGTACTGACCCACTCACGAGAAAGGCAACGGTATGACGCGTACACCCCTGTCCTCACCGACCCGGCGTCTGCTCACCGTCGTCGCCGCCCTTCCACTGCTATCCCTCCTCAACGCCACCTCAGCCACCGCCGGACCTGCCGACGGCAAGACAGTGGCCGCGCATGTCCACGTCGACGCACCGAAGACGTTCTGGAAGAACGGCACGTTCGCCCTCACTTCCGAAATCGGCGGCACGACCTACCCCCTCGCCAAAACCGTTAACCACCTCCCCAAGGGGTACGACGAAGAGGGCCGTCCGCAATATCTCTTCACCGTCCCGGACAAGGCCCCTGAACTGGCCTTCCTCGGGGGCGTCGGCAAGACCTGGTGGATGGCTCCCGCCGAACAAGCCCGCAATGCCACCATCTGGGCAGGGTTCGGTGCGGACACCGGCATCCCCGCCAACACCTTCCGTGACAGTTCGTTCTCCCTGGACCTGCTCGACGTCGACGGGCCAGGACAGGTGGAGTTCTTCTCCTGGTATCACGACGAAGGACAGGAGTACGGCGGCCTCACCCGGCTGCTCTCTAGCCATGACCTCGCCTACCGCAGCTCCGCGCTGGAACCAGGCAGCCACAACCACATCACCACGCTGTTCTCTAAGCCTGGCCACTACCGGCTGACCTTCCGGACCACGGCCCGTCACGTCAACGGATCACTGATCACCTCGCCGCCCACGACCATGGACTGGCAGGTCGGTGGTCCCACTCCCTCCGCCCAAGCCACCCCCAGCACTGAGGCTCGCTACAACGCTGCTCCCGCTGGTCAGGTGCCCGCCAGCTACACATTCGCGATCACTGACGAGAAGTCACCCGAAGGGCAAGACAAAGCTGCTGCCGGGCGGCTCAGCCGGTGGCGCTTCGCTACTGGTGACCGCTCCACTGGCACCGCCACCGTCCTCATCGACGGCTACCACATGGCTGACATCCCGGTCACCAATGGCGTCGGACAACTCGTCCAACTCCCCTCCGTGGACGCAGCCCGCTACCAGGTGGTCTATACCCCCACCAGCGGTGGCGTTCGGTGGATTTCTCCGGAAGTGACCTATCGCCGCGGCGGATCCGCGCAGACCACTGCCGCCCAAGGGACCGGGACGTTCCCCCAACCACGCCCTGACCGGCCCGCTCCCGCGGCGCCCCGCGATGAGGTCACTGTCGCCGCCGACCGTCCTTACACCGCGACGGTCGAACCAGGGAAATACAAGAACACCATGCGGGTCACCGTCGACTTCAAAGACCCTGCCATTCGAGGTTTCGCTCAACTCGGTTTCTACGATAAAGGCGAAAAATATCCCACCGCGAGCTGGTTCGGCACCATTCACCAGGGCAAATGGGAAACCGTCATTGAAGGTGCGGACAGCGTCCAAGGCCTCAACGCTCGACTGGGCTTCGTGCCGCACGCCACGATGAAAAACCTGCGCTCGCACCAGCTCAACCTGACTGACAGCTACGAGGTGGGTCGCACGTACGCCGGCAAGGGGGTCGCTCCACGCGGCACCACCGACCCCGCACGGACCCCGTCAGCCCGGCACGCTGCTCACCTGAGTAGCTACTCGGGAGCTGACGCCGCCCCGGCCGCCTTGGTCCAGCGCAGCAACACCGAAGCCGTCGCTGCTGCGCCCGCCCCGGGACGTCTCATCCTGGACAAGGGCCACCTTGATCTGCAGGCCCTCCTCACCGGCAACACCTTGACCGCCAAGGTCAAAGACGAAACCGGCATCGCTGGCCCCGGGGCGGTCCAACGTGACATCGCCACGGTGGCCCTGGGTGTGCAAAACCACGCCAAAACCACCCGGACCTCGTCCATGAGCAGCAAAAACTGGGATTTCCTCGGGCCAATCGGGTCGGTCAATTACATCCTCCCAGCGACCCAGAAAGCCGGTCTGATCTGGCCGGGGTATTCCACCGAAACCATCGACTACAGCCAGCTCAATGGTCCAGTGACCTTGACGCTCGACAAGGTTTCCGGTCCCGGTGACGTCAAGCTCTTCGCCATGGGGTCATTGGGCACCGGGCCCTCGCTCCTGGTCGACAGCAGCAAACCAGGGATGAACACCATCTCAATGCCCACGGCCGCGCACGTGCACAGCGGTTGGGTCTTCAGCAAGCCTGGTGTGTACGACGTGGCAGTGCGTTACACCGCCAAGAGCAAAGCCAACGCTGCGCTCGACAGCGGCCGGCACACCTTGAGGATCCTGGTCGGTAAGGACGCCATCGACGCCGCAGGAGGCGCACGTCGATGATCCTGTCCCGCTCACACGGGCACCACGGCGTCCCGGGCTCGCGTCATGTACGACGTGGGCCCGGCGACGCCGCGCCGTACCGCCCCAGGACCACTCCGATCCTGGTGGCGCTCGTCGGTGTCCTCGCGCTCCTCGCCCCGACCGCATGGCACCCCCTGACGGCGAGCGCTGCTGGTCCGTTGGTCCTTGATGCCGGTCACGCTGACGTGTTTGACGTGGCCGCCCAGGCAGGTAAGCCGATCCTCAGGCTCCGAGAGGATGTCACCGGCCAGCATGTCGTTCACCGGCCGGAGAGTGTCCTACTGACGGTGAAGCAGAAGGCATGGTCTGACATTCCTGCTGGTTATCCGGGTGCTCCGGCGGGTTATCTCTTGCCGCTTTCTCAAGATGCCGACCTGCTCTGGCCGGGGTGGAACACCCTGGAGACGCGGGCTGCCGGTTTTGGGCCGGTGGATATCGTTGTCACCGGCGTGAGTGGCCCTGGGAACGTCCATGTTTTTTCCCAAGCGTTCGACGGATCTGCTGAATCGCTGCTCACCGGGGGTGGATTCACCCTTCCCGGGACGATCCGGGTGGAAGAACCAGCACACGTCCACGCGAACTGGGTGTTCAGCGCGGCCGGGACCTACACGATGACGGTCAAAGCGGTCACGACGCACCGTGGGGCCCGGTTGGAGACGGCGGCGTCGACGTACACCTGGCAGGTGGGGGCGAAGAACGAGCCCACACCGACCCCCACTTCACCCCCCACACCGACACCGACGTCCACTCCTGAGCCGACCGCGACCCCAACTAGCACACCGACAACGGACTCTCCCACCCCGACGACACCAACTCCGCCTCCGAGTGACTCCGCGACCACCCCTGGTCCGGTCGCGCCGCCGCCACCGCCGCCACCGCCGCCACCGCCAGCTCAACCGGCACCCCCAGCGCCTCCGGCCCGGCCGGTGGCTCGGCCCGCGACTGGTGCAGTGGCGTTTAGTAAGGGCCACACTGATCTGTTCTATGTCACCCCGCAAAGGGGTGGATTAGACATGATGCTCCGGGAAGACATCACCGGTTCCGGTGTCCTGCGCCGCCCCGAAGATGTCCGACTCCTCGTCGGGGATAACGCTGTGATGACCGTGCCCTCGGGGCTCCCCGAAGCCGGTCGACAAGCTTACGTACTGCCCATCACCCAGAACCCTCAGTTGTTGTGGCCAGGGTGGAGCACTGAACCGCTGCGGGCA
The DNA here is from genome assembly GCF_019331795.1 of Austwickia sp. TVS 96-490-7B. GTDB lineage: Bacteria > Actinomycetota > Actinomycetes > Actinomycetales > Dermatophilaceae > Austwickia. The sequence continues at coordinate 273,977 of NZ_JAHPZL010000004.1, read as the reverse complement.
GCGGGAATGAGCGCCGCCGATATCGACGTCACCGTCACTGGTCCTGGACGGGTTTCCTTGTTCAGCACCGGATTCGGCGGGAAGCCCAGCAGTGTCCTGACCAGCGGATCACTGCAGCTCCCGGGCCGGATCCAGGTGCCCACGCCGGCTCATGTCCACGCCAACTGGATTTTCTCCGCGCCAGGCACCTACACCCTGACCGCACGCGCCACCGCTCAAGGACGACAGACCCGTACGGCGACGTACACCATCGCGGTGGGACGCACCGCCGTCGCCGCTGCTGTCCCCACGGTGAGCAGTGTCGACGGGGCATCCCCAGCGTCATATACCGCACCGTCAGCTGGTGCGGCCGCGCTTGCCCCAGCCGCAGCTCCCGCTGGCACAGCTCTCACCGCTGCTGCCAAGACGGTCGCTAACGGTGTCTGCGCCGCCCACGGCAACCGGCCTGGAATGCCACAAGGTGCTCTCACCGAAGGGCATTTCGATGTGGGAGCCCAGCTTGTTGATGGGGCCCTGAAAGCAGCCGTCAAAGATGACCGAAAAGCTCCACCGGTGTGGACCGATCCGGCCAAGGTCTTCTTCGGGTTGACTGACCGTGCCAAACATCAAGCGCCTCCCGGGCTGGAATTCATCGCCGCTGAAGGCCGCGACATCTGGATGATCGGCTCCACGCAGGAAGCCGGTGTGCCCTGGGTGGGAGAAAACTCGCAACACCCCAGCATCGTGAACGGCACCAGCGGGCCCCTCACCATCAGGGTCACTGGGGTCACCGGACCAGGCAAGGTCGCCCACTTTTTGCCCGGACCGTTGGGCAGCGGTGTGGGGACCAGGCTGATGGACACGGTGGGTGGGCCCACCAGCTACACCATCCCCGCCAACACTCACCAGCACGGCATCTGGGTGTTTGACGCTCCGGGGGAGTATCGGCTCAACCTCACCCAGGAAGCCACCACCACAGCCGGGAAGAAGATCAACGCCACCACCACCCTCACCGTGGTGGCCGGTGGTTGCACTGCTGAACCGGCCGGGGACGCTGCTGTCCCCGCCGTTAAGGACACCCCGCAGGATCCCGCCGCGATGGCATTGACCGGCCAGAACGTCCTGCAAGGGTCGGCCCTGACCAACACCTTGTTGATCCTGCTGGTCGTGCTCAACCTCGTCCTGCTCGGCATGGTCGTCCGCGGTCGACGCACTCGCCCACCCGGCAGTGACGACCCTGACACGACAGTGCCCGCGTCGTGATCGCCGACACTCCAGCCGGGGAGGGCCGCCCCACGGGCGGTCCTCCCCGGCGTCGGCGCCGTACCAGCGGCATGGCGCTGCTCGGAATGCTCCTCGCACTCACCGGCTGCGCCGTTCCCAGCCACACGGGCACCACCCCCGGTGTCGTCGGCAGCTACGACGGCGCCCGCCCCGTCCGGGTCGTCGCCACCACCCCACTGATCGCTGACATCGTGCGCAACGTCGGTGGCGACCGGGTCCAAGCCACCGCCATGGTCCCCATCGGTGCCGACCCACACGCCTACGAACCAGGGTTGCGAGCCATCCGTGACGTCGCCTACGCCGACCTCGCCTTATCCAATTACTTGATGTTGGAAGAGCACTCCCTCATCCAAGCAGTCGAAGCGAATATCGCCCCCGGGGTGCGGCACGTATCCCTCGCCGAAGGGGCCACCCGCCACGGTGGACAAGTCATCTCCCTCACCGAAAATGCTGCTCTAGACACCGTGTGGCTAGGCCTGCGGGTCGTCGGCACTGGACAATCCCGCGGCGCCACCCGCGCTTCCAGCGTGCGCCTGCGCGCCACCGATGTCGAAGGACCCGGAGCGCTGTCGGCCTATGTCACTGAAACTTTCGGTAACCCCCGGGTCTTCTTCGACTCCGGGGACGGCATCACCCGTGGCGACGACGCCAGCGACCAGGACAGCATCACCCTCCCGGTCGACGCGCACACCCACATGTCCTGGGCGTTCACCGCCGCTGGAATCTACCGACTCCACCTCAAAGCTGACCTCATCACCAGCAGAGACAGCACCCCTGTCCCGCTCGGGACCACCGTGGTCACCTTCGCCGTGGGTGTCGACCCGCACAGCGCCGTACGACGGCCCGACGCGACCGTCCTCACCCGCGAGCACGCCGACCTCGGTGTCGACGTCGACACCGGCACCATGGTCGCCCGAGTCGACCCGGCCCGCCGGCCAGGAAGCCCCGGCGGACCCGACGGGACCCGCACCCTCGACCCCGCCAATGTCGTCATCGACGTCCCCACCAAAGCGTTAGCCCCAGTCCCCGCCGACCCCGCATTCCGGTTCATTGCCCGCCCCGGCACTGAGGTCTACCAGCTACCCCAGGCCGTACTTGGTCGGCATGTCCACGGCCAGATCGACCCCCACCTGTGGATGGACGTCCGCAATGTCAAGGCCTACGCCCACCTGATCCGCGACGAACTGCAACGCCTCGACCCCCCAGGCAGCTCGACGTACCGAGAACACACCGACCGCTACCTGCGGCAACTCGACGACCTCGACGCTGAGGTCGCCCGAGAACTCGCCGCAATCCCACCCCAACGGCGACACCTCGTCACCACCCACGACTCGTTCGGTTACCTCAGCCACGCCTACGACCTGCCCGTCGCCGGGGTTGTCACCCCCAGTCCCGCCACCGAACCCAGCGTCGCTGACCGGTCCCGACTGGTCCGCACCCTGAAAGACCTCGCCGTACCCGCCGTCTTCGTCTCACCCACCGAACTACGCACCCGCTCCGTGCTCGTCGACGTCGCCCGAGATATGGGACTGAAAGCCTGCCCGCTGCTGTCCGACTCGTTCACCCCGGACGTGCACAGCTATATCGACCTGATGCGTTTTGACGCCCGCTCCCTGAGGACCTGCCTGACATGACCTCCACCACCGACCCAGCCCCACCGGCACATCCCACCCGACACTGGCGCCTGCCTGCACTCGCCGCCGTAGTCACGCTGCTCGTCGCCGCGTCCACCACCACCGCCGTCGCAGAAGACACCGACCCCTCGCTGCGGCAACGAGTCGATGCCGCCGAAAAAACCGTCGTCGGGACACCCGCTGTCATTGATGCTGGACATGTCGACCTAGGACCTAAAAAAACCGACGGCACCTGGCAGTTGAACCTGCGCGATGACACCGTCCAACCACCAGTATGGCGACGCCCCGAAGACGTCGTCCTCCGCGTGAAAGACCAGGCCACGCTGCCCGCACCCGGTGGAGACCGCTATCACTTCCTGGGCGTGGATGCGGGCACACCGGTCCACGTCGTGCCACAAACCCAAAACTCGCAAACCATCTGGGTGGGATGGAACACCCAAGACCCCGCCGTCGTCGCAGAACTCTCCCGCGGGGCGAACCTGCGACTCCTCGGTACGTCCGGTCCAGGCGCCCTCGTGCTCTTCCTGCAAGACGGTGCCTTTGGTGGGGCTCGACCCTTGTGGGACAGCCGCAAACCGGCGCCGCAAGACATATGGGCCGAAACCAACACCCACGTGCACGCCAACTGGGTGTTTACCCGACCCGGGGCGTACGCCGTGACCGTGCAAGTCCGTGGACACACCCACGACGGGACAGCGCGTGGCGCACAAGCCACGCTCCGGTTCGCCGTCGGAGACGCAGTGAAAGAAGACGAAGTCAGGGCCTTGGCTGCTCCGCGCACCGATCCCGCGCATGCCGCCCTCACCCCCACCGCGGGCGAGTCGGGGGCCAGCGGGACAGGCCGCACTGACAACCCCCCGTCAGCTGGGGTCTGGCCGGTCATTGGCGGGGTCGGAGTGCTGGCTGCGCTCGCGGCTGTCGGTGGGGTGCTCACCTGGCGGCGGCGGCGTACCTTGCGGGAACAAGCCCAAGCCGCGACTACGGACACCGGGGCTGACTCAGCATCCACGTCATCAGCTGAATCACCCGTCCACGAGGTCACCGATCGGGGCGGACGATGAATCATCCCGTTGACGTCACCAATCTGGCGGTCACCTTGGGTGGGCGGCCCGTTCTGGAGGACATCACCCTGCAAGTGGGTCAAGGTGAACTCGTCGGTCTGCTCGGGCCCAATGGTGCCGGGAAAACCACCCTGTTCCGGGCCATGCTGGGATTGGTGCCGGTGACACGCGGCCAGGTGAGTATTGACGGTCACACGGACGTCGATGCCCGTCGTATCGCCTGCGGCTATGTGCCGCAACGCCATGACGTGGCCTGGTCGTTCCCGATGAGCGTGCATGACGCTGTCCTTGGCGGGCGGGTGCGACGCGTCGGGTGGCTACGGCGAGCAGGCACGGAGGACTATCTGGCCGCGCAACGGGCTTTGCATCGAGTGCGCATGGAACACCTGGCGGACCGCCCGCTCGGGGAGTTGTCCGGTGGGCAACGGCAACGGGTGCTCATCGCGAGAGCTTTAGCTGCTGAACCTCGGGTGTTGTTGCTCGACGAGCCGTTTACCGGCCTGGACATGCCCACTCAAGAGGTCCTCACCGACCTGTTCCGCCGTCTCGCGGAGGAGGGAGAAGCGCTGCTGATGTCGACTCACGATCTGACCGGAGCCGCGGCAAGCTGTGACCGGATGGTGCTGATTCGCCGTCGCGTCATCGCTGAGGGCTCTCCGGCGCAGCTGCGGGACGCTGAACCTTGGTCGCGCACCTTCCAAGTGCGGCTGGACTCGCCGTTGCTGGCCGGTTTGGGCCTGGTCCTCCCGGCAGCGGAAGGCGCCCCTACCGTCGCTGAATCTGTCCCTACCGTCGCTGACCTTGATCCCACCGCAGGTTCGGCCTCTGCGGCCGACCCTGAATCCACTGACGCCGCGGACCTGGTCGCCGCCGGGAGCACCCCTCTGGAGGGATCATGCTGACCCCGTGGGAGTTCCTCACCGATCTCACCAATCCGTTGTTAGCTTTCTTGCCGCGAGCGCTGCTGGTGTCGGTGCTGGCGGCAGTGGTCTGCGGGGTGGTGGGCACTCATGTGGTGTTGCGGGGAATGGCGTTTGTCGGGGATGCCGTGTCCCATGCGGTCTTTCCTGGCCTGGCGGTGGCCTTCCTCACCGGGGGTTCGTTGCTGCTCGGCGGCCTGATCGCGGGGGTGGCAACTGCGGTGTTGGTGACCGTGTTCTCGCAGAATCGGCGAGTGTCGGAGCAGAGTGTCGTCGGGGTGTTCTTTACGGCGGCGTTTGCTTTGGGGATCGTGATCATCTCCAAAGCGCCTGGATATTCCGGATCGTTGACGAGTTTCTTGTTTGGGTCGATTAGTGGGGTCCCGGCCACGGATGTGTACGTCGTGGCGGGGGCGACGGTGCTGATTGTCGGTGCGGTCCTAGCGATCGGTCCGCAACTGGTGGCGGTGTCTTTTGAGCGGGAGACGGCTCGGGCGTTGGGTTTGCCGGTGTTTCTGCTCGATTTGGCGTTGTATCTGCTGGTCACATTCAGTGTGGTGATTTCGATCCGCACCATCGGCAACATCTTGGTGTTGGCTCTGCTGGTCACGCCAGCGGCAACGGCGCGGCTACTCACCGAACGGTTGGCTCCGATGATGCTGGCTTCGGCGGGTTTCGGGGCTGGTGCTGCGGTGCTCGGGATCTACCTGTCGTGGTCGTTAGACCTCCCGGCGGGCGGGACCATCGTGTTGGTGTCCTCGGCGCTGTTTTTTGTGGCCTGGGTTGGTGCGCCGCGGCACGGCTGGTGGGCGGGGCGGGTCAAGAGGGGACGTGGAGGGACTTCCCAGGTGTCGTCCGGCCTGCAGTGACACCCTGTGATCAGGCCTGACTTCCTGATGGCCTCGGAGCTGTGCCGGGGGATGCCTCGGTGGAGGGGTCGGCTCAGATCATTGGTTTTCTGCTCGATAGGGACTTCATGAAATCGGTTGAGGTTGAAGGCTCGACGTTGATGTCGGGGATGGCTCAGGCGCGTCGACCCAGCGGCCCATGGCTGGTGATGGGGGCTGTGGTGGGGACCACCCTGCTCGGTCAGGGTTTCTTGGCGGTGATTCCTGACCCGGCAGCGGGGACGAAGCCGTTCTGGTTTGAGGCGGCGTTGACCTTCGGTTTCGCCGTGCAGTTGCTCCTCTTGCTGGCGTGGGTGCGTTATCGGGAGCAGCGTCCGCTGGCGTCGCTGGGGCTCGCCACTCACGGAGCGGGTCAGCTCTTCTTGCGGGGCGCGGGCATCGCGGTGGCCTTCTCCACGATTATCGTCCTGCTCAACGTGATGACCGGTCACGCAGAGCTGACGGACTTCTCCGGCGCAGCATTGCTCCCGGTCGCGATTTTGCTGATGGGTTTCATGGTGCAGGCCAGCACTGAAGAGATCATGACTCGCGGCTACATCATGCAAGGTATCGCCTGGAAAAAGGGGATCGTCGTCGCGATGGTCGTCCAGACTGTCGTGTTCACCGCGCTGCACCTCGGCAACAAAAACATCAACCCGATGGCGGTCCTGAACCTGGTCCTGGTGTCGGTCTTCCTGGGGTATTGGGCATTGGCGGAGAATGGTCTGTGGGGGGTGTGCGCCTTCCACGCGGTGTGGAACTGGTCCCAAGGCAGCCTGTGGGGCTCACCGGTCTCCGGGATGTACGGCGGGACGTCACTGTTCCGCATGGTCCCTGACCCGACCACTGGTGCACTGCTCAGCGGCGGCTCCTACGGCCTAGAAGCCAGCGTCTTGGTCACGGTGGTGCTCTCCGGGGGCATCGTGGTCGCTTACCGGGCCTACCGTCGACGTACGGCGGCCTGACCTGACCGACAGCTCAAGGTGCAGGCGCCGACCCTCGACGGGGTCGGCGCCTGCACCGCTGTCGGTGCCGCTTATTCCTGGGTCGGAGGTAGTGGCCAGGTCTTCGCGACCAAGGTCAGTACGTCGTACGTCGCGACGATCTCACCATGCTGGTTATGGAGCACCGTGTCCCAGACGACCTCGCCGTAATCGTCGGTGACACGAGGGGTGATCCGTTTTGCGGTGAGGGTCACCCGGATCGCATCGCCCGCGCTGACCGGGGTGCGGAATCGCAGATGATCCAGCCCATAGTTGGCGAGGACCGGCCCTGGGGCCGGGTCGACAAACAGCCCGGCAGCCCACGACACCAGCAGGTATCCGTGCGCGACAATCCCTGGGAAGAACGGGTTCGCGGCGGCCGCCTGCGGGTGGGTGTGCGCATAAAAAGTGTCACCAGTCTGGTCGGCAAACCCAGCGATATCCTCCGGGCGGACCGGTCGCAATGATGACGCATACGCGTCACCGACCCGCAGATCCACCAGCGATTTCCGGAACGGATGCACCTCGTCCGGGGAACCGCCGTACGTCGGGTCGCCAGCGCACCGTCGACGCGCACCCGGATGCCACACCCCAGTGACCGCCGTCAGCATGTCCGGTGACCCCTGCAAAGCGGTGCGTTGCATGGTGTGCAGGATGGCCCGGACCCCGCCGAGTTCTTCGCCACCACCAGCTCGACCCGGCCCGCCGTGGGTGAGCATCGGCATCGGTGACCCGTGACCGGTGGAGGTGCGTTCGTCCTCACGGTTGAGGATGAGGACCCGACCGTGGTGCGCAGCGATCCCCAGGACAAGCCGACGAGCCGTATCGGGGTCATTCGTGCAGACCGTCGCCACGAGCGACCCGCCGCCCCGCGCCGCTAGCGCCACCGCCTCATCGAGAGTGCGGTAGCCGACGATCCCGCTGATCGGCCCGAACGCTTCCATCGAATGCAGGACAGCGTTGCCTGCGTCAGCCCACCGGAACAGTTTTGGCGTCATGAACGCCCCCGACCCGCCGAGATCATCGGACAGATCACCCCACACCAGTTCACCGCCGGATGCAGCCATCCGGCGGGCCCGCTCCGCGGTGGCCTGCAACTGGTCGGTGCTGACCAGCGCGCCCATGGTGGTGCCGGTGCTGCGCGGATCCCCCACGACGCGACGCTCCAGCGCTGCCCCGATCGCTTCAGCGACCGCGTCCACCATCGACGTCGGCACCAGAATTCGCCGTACGGCGGTGCACTTTTGCCCGGCCTTCGCTGTCATTTCCACCGCCACTGAGCGGACAAACGCGGTGAACTCCGGGCTGCCCACCTCAGCGTCCGGGGCGAGGATCGCTGCGTTTAACGAGTCAGCTTCACAGGTCAACCGCACCCCACCCTCCACGACGTGACGGTGACCTCGCAGACGATGTGCCACCGCAGACGACCCGGTGAATTGCACCGCGTCCCGATGGTCCAGATACTCCAAGAAATCCACCGCGCCGCCGCTGACCAGTTGGATCGCCCCATCAGGGAGCACCCCGGACTCCAACATCATCCGGACAGCCGCCTCCGCGAGATACCCGGTCTGCACGGCCGGTTTCACAATGGACGGCACCCCCGCGATGAACGCTGGCGCAAACTTCTCCAACATCCCCCAGATCGGGAAGTTGAACGCATTAATCTGCACCAAGACCCCTGGGATCCGGGTGTAAACGTGCGTCCCCACAAAGCTGCCGTCGGGGGAAATCACTTCGATGCCCCCGTCGATGATCAGATTGCTGTTGGGGAGCTCCCGGCGTCCTCGACTGGACATAGTGAACAACACCCCGATGCCACCATCGACATCGATCATGCTGTCCGCCCTCGTCGCACCAGTCGCCGCACTCAAGTCATACAACTGCTGCTTACGACCCGGATCATCGAGATATAACGCCAACTCTTTAATGAGCAGCGCCCGTTCGTGCAACGTGGTGCGGCCCAGACGTCGGCGGCCCACCGATCGGGCATGATCCACGGCCGCCGCGACATCCAAACCTGTCGTCGACACCCGGGCGATCACATCCCCCGTAGCCGCGTCATGGATGTCCTCAGCAGTCACTGCTCCTGAGGGCTGCCACCACCGATCGGCGACATAGCTGGGGACGACGGCGGGCACAAGCTGTGGTGCTGTCATGGCGTTCCCTTCCCGAGGAGAGTCCACAGGGGTACGACGAGTCACCAGTCGTAAAACCCCTTGCCGCTTTTCTTGCCGAGTTCACCGCGGGCGACCTTGTCGCGCAGGATCTGCGGTGGGGTAAAGCGATCACCGAGAGTGGCGTGCAGATGTTCTGCGATGCCGAGCCGAACATCTAATCCGACGATATCGGTGGTCCGCAACGGACCTACCGGATGCTTGTAGCCAAGTTCCATCGCCCGATCCACGTCCTCCACCGACGCCACCCCCTCCTGCACCATCCGCATCGCCTCCAACGCCAGATGCACTCCCAAGCGACTGGACGCAAAACCCGGACTGTCCTGAACCACCACCGCAGACTTGCCCAACCGATCCACCCATCCCCGCGCCACCTCCACCAGATGCGCCTCCGTGCGCGGCCCGACGACCACCTCTACCAACGCGCTCGCGGGGACCGGGTTGAAGAAGTGCAAGCCGAGGAATCGTTCGGGGTGTTGCAGGGATGCAGCCAGGTCAGCGATGGACAGGGCGCTGGTGTTGCTGGCGAGGCGGCATTGCGCGCTGATGCGGGTTTCGACGTCGCGCAGGACCTCTTGTTTGAGGCTGAGATCTTCAGGGATCGCTTCGACGACGAGGTCCCGGTCCGTCAGGTCGGCGAGGTCGGTGCTGAGGGTGGTGCGTTGCATGCACGGTTCGGCGTTGTCGAGGCGGCCGCGTTCCACGGACGCCAGCAGGGTCTGATCGAGCCGGGTTCCGGCAGTGTGCACCGCAGTGGGGGAGGGGTCGACGATGATGACGTGGCTCCCGGCGAGGAGGAAGGCGTGGGCGATGCCGACGCCCATGGTGCCGCCGCCAAGGACACCGACGCGGGTGGGGAAGTCGCTCATCGGGGGCCTCTCGTGGCTGGAGTGTCTGGTCAGGCTGGAGGATCTGGTCAGGACCGTTCGAGGAGGAGTGCTGCTCCTTGGCCGACGCCGATGCAGAGGGTGGCTAAGCCTCGCTGAGCGTGGTCGCGGTGCATGCGGTCCAGGAGGGTGAGGGTGATGCGGGCACCGGAGTTGCCTAAGGGGTGCCCGAGCGCGATAGCGCCGCCGTCGGCGTTGACGCGAGGATCGTCGTCGGCGAGTCCCAGACGGCGCAGGCAGGCGAGGGATTGGGTGGCAAACGCCTCGTTGAGTTCGATGGCGTCGAGGTCGTCGAGATCCCAGCGCGCACGGTCAAGGGCGCGTCGAGTCGCCGGGACCGGCCCGATTCCCATGATCTGGGGTGGTACGCCGGCGACGGCGCTGGTGACGACGCGGGCGCGTGGGGTCAGATTGTGGCGGCGTACCGCCTCTTCGGACGCCACGATCAGGGCGGTGGCGCCGTCGTTGAGGGAGCTGGAGTTCCCTGCGGTCACGACACCGTCGGGGCGGACGACGGGGCGGAGCGCGGCGAGATCGTCGAGGGTGCATTCGCGCGGTCCCTCATCGGTGGTGACGGTGGTGCGGGCTCCTTTCCGGCCGGTGACCTCCACTGGGACGATGTCGTCGGCGCCGTGTCCGGCGGCGATGGCGTCCAGGGCGCGGCGGTGGCTGCGGACGGCAAAGGTGTCGGCGTCGGCGCGGCTGATCCGGTCGATGTCGGCGAGTTCTTCAGCGGTTTGTGGCATGGAGTATGTCGTCTTGCCGCCGCGACTGAGTGGGCCCGTGGTCAGCCGCGGGTTGACCAGGCGCCAGCCGAGGGAGCTGTCGACGATCTCTCCGGGTTTGGCGTAGGGGGTTTCGGGTTTGGCGAGGACCCACGGGGCGCGAGACATGGATTCGACCCCGCCAGCGATGACAATGTCGGCAGATCCGGCCCGAATCATGTCAGCGGCGAGGGCAATGGCGGATAGCCCGGAGGCGCACAACCGGTTGACGGTGATGCCAGGCACGGTGTCAGGGAGCCCGGCGAGGAGCCAAGCTAAGCGCGCGACGTTGCGGTTTTCCTCGCCAGCGCCGTTGGCATTGCCGAGGATGACATCGTCGACGGCTTCAGGGTCGAGGTGGGCGCGGTGGAGCGTTGCCCCGATGACCAAGGCGGCGAGGTCGTCGGGGCGGACCGCAGCGAGGGCTCCGCCGTAACGGCCTACCGGGGTGCGGGCGCCTCCGACGAGGTAGGCGTGGGTCATGACTGGGGCTCCTGGCGGACTCGACGACTATGGCGAGGTGGACTGGGGTGCAGCGAGTCTCATGTGGTGACCGGCCGTTGGGGAGCAGGATCGCACAGCTCGGAGTCTGGAAGGCTGTTCTCGGGGTGGTCGCTTTGGGGCCGGTCGATCGGTTCGAGGACCAGGCGGGTGGCGAAGAGAATCATGGTGGCCAGGAGAGCGACGGCGATGAGGGAGTACAGCGCTGCCGAGACTGGTTCGAGGCGTTGGCCGCCCATGGCGATACCGACAGCGAGTTCGGCGCCCCCACATCCGGCCAGAATCCCGGCGATGCGGTGCAGGTCGCGGCGCTGCCAGGCGGTCATCAGGGCGGTGATAACGAGCGCGGTTGTTGCCAGGGCCAGGATGATCCGAGTGATCTGGAGGCCGACCATCTGGTCGGATTCGATGATCCGCCAGATGGGCCAGCCCAAGCATCGGGTGAAGGAGCCTTCGGCGGCGGTGAGCACTCCCGTGAGGTGCATCACGATGGTGGTGCCGACAGCAGCCCAGGCGCATTGTCCGGCGCGGTCGAAGTGGATGGCATAGGGGATGCGAGGGGCGGCGACAGCGCCGATGATGAGGGCGGCCATGGCGATCAGTGAGGCGGCGAGGTCGACGACGCCCCAGGGACGGCTGAGGCCGTGCAGCACGATCTGTCGGCCGAGGATGGCGGCGATGGCTGCGCCGGCGAGGGCGACCCAGGGTGCGATGCGGGCGAGGGATCGGCGGGGGAGTCGTCGTCCGGCGAGGGCAGCAGCGGCGATGGACAGGCCGCAGGCGATGGAGATGACGCGGTGGGTCCATTCGATGACCGGGTTGAGGTGGGCGCCGGGGGTGATCCGGTCGGGGAAACACCCAGGCCAGGTGGGGCAGGCCGCCCCGGATTCGGTGGCGCAGACGAGAGATCCCATGGCGACGGTGGCGATGGTCAGGGTGGTAGCGATCCGGTAGGTGGTGATGGTGCCTCGGGGGTCGGGCATGGGGGTGCTCCTGGGGGTGTGGAGGTCCGGGCAGGAGCGAGGCTAGGGCGGTCGTCACGGTGGAGGGCCACTGTCAATGGACCATTCGCCTAGCGGTTCAAGGTTTTTCACGTCATCATCGGAAATACTCGACGTGATGGAGTTTTCCTTGGGAACGTGGTGGCGGTGCCGATTGAGGGTGAGCGCTCCGGTGTCGTCGAGGTGTCGACAACTAGGCTGATCGGTCACAGGTCCTTGACAGGCATAGCATAGGTATCGCCTTATGTCGTGCAGGTGTACTGGTCCATACCGCCGATCGTCACCCTGGGACCGAGGTGCGCACGGGTCGCCTTCACCGATGCGTCCAGAAGCGTCGATGGCGACGGTCTGTCAGCCGACTACACGAGGTGGATGATGTCGAACACGTCGATACCCCGCTCCGGCGGTGCGCACCGGAAACCCCGGCGCAGCGGCCGTCGTAGGGCGGCTTTCTTGTCGATGCTGTTTGCCTCGTCTTCCGCTGTCGGCGCGGTGAGTATTCCCGCAGCAGCCGGTGTGGGAGTCGGCCTCGACTCTGGACTGAAGGGCCTCGCCCCCACCTCGGGTGAGACCACCGACCCGTCGCACTCGTCCTCGATCATCAGCGGCAACCGCCCTGCCATTGATCGGCCTGCCCCGGACGAAGAACGCCCCGCGCCAGACGACGGGACCCCCGAAGCGCCGCCTGCGCCGCCCTCGGCGCCACCGCCCCGATCTCGTGGCCCTCTCACCGTCGTCGGACTCGGTGATTCCATCGAATCCGGTTACAACTGCGACTGCACCAATTACGTCGAATCAGTGGGGCATCGGCTCGGGGAGATCCAACAACGCCCCGTCACCGTCACCAACACCGCTGTCCCGGGAGCCACCTCACAAGATCTCCTCGCCCAACTCGACGACCCTGGCGTGCAATCCGCGCTGAAAACCGCTGAACTGGTCGTCATTGAGATCGGGGCAAACGACTTTGATGAGAGTCACGCCTACGACACTCGTTGCCAACCGTCCCGGAACTCCCCGTGTTACGCCGAGACCGCCACCGCGCTGCGCAACAACCTCACCACCATCATTCAGCGGGTCAAACAGCTCCAGACCGTGCCCAACGCCACCATCCTGGTCGCTGGCTATTGGAACGTTTTCCGTGACGGCGAAGTCGGTCGTCAACAAGGCGAGGTCTACGTCACGGGAGCCGATCAGCTCACCCGATGGGTCAACACGATCATCAATGACGTCGCTGCCCAAGCCGGAGTGGGGTACGCCGACTTCTACACCCCCTTCAAAGGGGCCGGTGACCAAGATCCCGGCAAATACCTCATCGACGACGGGGACCACCCCAACGCCGCCGGCCACGGGCTGCTGTCCGACTCCGCCATGGCCGCACTCGGCGGCAGCGCCACCACCTTGTAACACCCGTCTGGCTTCGGGACCTTTCGCACCTGAACGGCGTTCAACTCGGCTGGTAGCCTCGCTGTCATGCCGACGAGCAGCACGGACCACGCTGGCACGATCCTGACCCAGGACCGTGCCCACGTCTGGCACCCTTACGCCTCCACCACCACCCCTGGCCCGCTGTACGTCGTCCAGTCCGCTGCCGGGACTCGGCTCACCCTCGACGACGGCACCACCACCCATCACGTCGTCGACGCCATGGCGTCGTGGTGGTGCATGATCCACGGCTACCGACATCCCGCCCTCGACCAGGCCCTTCACGACCAAGTCGACCAGTTCAGCCACGTCATGTTTGGTGGGCTGACCCACGCGGCCGGAGTCGCCTTAGCCCAAGACCTCGTCGACATCACCCCCGCCCCGCTCAACCGGGTCTTCCTTGCTGACTCCGGCAGCGTCGCCGTCGAAGTCGCCCTCAAACTGGCCCGACAACTGCAACTCACCCGGGCTGCCCGACGTCACGTCCACGGACCCGACGGCAGCAGCCGCCGCGCTGGCGGCACCCGCATCGCCGCCCTCCGCGGCGGCTACCACGGCGACACTCTCGCCGCGATGAGCGTCTGCGACCCCGACGGCGGCATGCACGCCGCCTTCGCCGACAGCATCCCCGCCCAGATTTTCCTGCCCCGACCCCCCGCGTTCGACGCCGACCACACCCACGTCACCGACTGGACCGACCAAGCCCGCCAGATCCTCCACACCCATCGGGACGATCTCGCCGCTGTCATCGTCGAACCCATCCTGCAAGGCGCCGGCGGCATGTGGTCCTGGTCACCTCTCGCGCTGCGGGCGCTGCGCGACCTCACCGACGAATACGAACTCCTCCTCATCGCCGACGAGATCGCCACCGGATTCGGCCGCACCGGCAGATTCTTCGCCTGCGAATGGGCCGATATCACCCCCGACATCCTCATCGTCGGCAAAGCCATGACCGGCGGATATCTCACCCAAGCTGCCGTCATCGCCCGCGACGAGATCGCCGCTGAAATCGGACACGGACCCTTCGGCGCCCTCATGCACGGCCCCACCTTCATGGCCAACCCCCTCGCCAGCGCCGTCAGCCGAGCCAGCATCACGCTGCTCCGCGATGGCCACTGGCAGGACGACGTGCGCCGTGTCGGAGACGTCCTTCGCCGCGAACTCACCGGACCAGATACCCCCACCAGCCTGGACAGCCCCCTCGTTGAAGACGTCCGGATCATCGGCGCCAGCGTCGCCGTCGCCCTCACCCACCCCGTCGACATGACACTGGCCACCCGCGTCGCCGTCGACCACGGAGTGTGGCTACGCCCCTTCCGCAACCTGGTCTACGCCATGCCGCCGTACATCAGCAGCGACGATGACCTGACCACGATCGCCCGAGGAATCCGCGCCGTCGTCGCGGCGCACGAGGAGCACACCCGATGAGTACGACGCTCACCACCCCCCACCACAGCGCTACCCCCTACCCCGGCGATACCGTGCACGTCGCGGCGCTCCCTACCACCGGAGTCACCATCGTCACCGGCACCGACACCGACGTCGGTAAAACCGTCTTCACCGCAGTCCTCGCAGCGGCACTCATCGGCAACGGACATGACGTCGCCGTGGTCAAACCCGCCCAAACAGGCCTGGAACCTAGCGAACAGGGCAGCGACGTCGACATCATCGGCGACCTTGCCGGGATCGACGCGGAACGACGCCACGAATACGTGCGTCTCCCCGAGCCGCTCGCACCCACCACCGCGGCACGACGAGCAGGCGTGGCTCTGCCCACTGTCGCCGAACACGCCCGCCGTATCGCCCTGCTCGCGCAACGCCACGAATCCGTCCTCGTCGAAGGCGCCGGAGGCATCCTCGTCGGACTCGACAGCGCCGGACACGGGCTGCTCCAACTCGCCGACGCCCTGCGCGGCCGTGGCGTCGCCACCCGCTTCGTCGTCGTCACCCGCGCCGGCCTCGGCACCCTCAACCACAGTGCGCTGACCTGCCGAGCCATCCGCGCCCACGGCCACGACCTGGCCGGGCTCGTCGTCGGATCCTGCCCCCCAGCGGAATCCCTTGACAGCGAAGACCACCTCGCCGAACGATGCAACCTCGCTGAACTCGCCGACGTTTGCGCCGCTCCCCTGCTCTGCTGCATTCCTCAAGGGATCGGCGCTGATCCCACCGCGATTCGCGACATCTCCGACGTCGTTCCCCTGATGACCCCCACCTCGATCCGACGGGCCTCCCACGCCTGACCCCGGCATCGTCGTACCCGCCCTCGGACCCACCCACGAAAGGTGAACCGCATGACCACGCTCGAAACGCCGCCCACCGCTGCGACGCTGGACCTGCACGCCCTCATCGCGGCTGGGCTGCGCGGCGAATCCGTCACCCGGGAGCAGGCCCTCGCGATCCTGCGCTCCGGTGACGACACGCTGATGAGCCTGGTGGCAGCGGCATCCACCGTCCGTCGAGCCCATTTCGGCACCACCATCAAACTGAACTACCTCATCAACCTCAAGAGCGGCATGTGCCCCGAGGACTGCCACTACTGCAGCCAAGCCCTCGGCTCTGAAGCAGGCGTCCTCAAATACAGCTGGCTTGGCCAAGACGAAGCCTCTGCAGCCGCCGCTGCCGGAGTCGCCGGTGGCGCTCGACGCGTCTGCCTCGTCGCTTCCGGCCGAGGCCCCAGCAACCGGGAAATCGAAAAAGTCGCCGGAATCATCGAAGGCATCAAAGCCGACAACCCCGAGGTCGAAGTATGCGCCTGCCTCGGATTCGTCACCGAAGACCAAGCCCGCCGCCTGCACCAGGCAGGTGCTGACGCTTACAACCACAACCTCAACACCGCTGAATCGGCGTACGACGAGATCTGCTCCACCCACACCTACGCCGACCGGGAAGCCACCGTCGAAGCTGCCCACGCCGGTGGAATGTCAGCCTGCTCCGGCCTGATCGCCGGCATGGGCGAAACCGACGAACAACTCGTCGACGTGGTCTTCGCGCTTCGGGACATCGGCGCCGACTCCGTCCCCGTCAACTTCCTGCTGCCCTTCGAAGGCACCCCCCTCGGTGGACACCTCGCGCTCACCCCGCAACGCTGCCTGCGCATCCTCGCGATGGTCCGTTTCGTGCACCCCAACACCGAGGTCCGCGCGGCAGCTGGACGCGAATACCACCTGCGCAGTCTGCAACCGCTTGCCCTGGAAATCGCCAATTCCATCTTCCTCGGCGACTACCTCACCTCTGAAGGCCAGGCTGGCGCCGCGGACCTACAGATGATCTCCGACCTCGGCTTCACCATCGAAGGCGGCGGCACCCCCGAAGAGATCCTCGCCGCCGCTGAAGCCGCCACCCACGGCCATGTCCACGGGGTCGCTGAAGGACACTCCCACGTCGTCGGTCAAACCTGTGGTGGCTCCGGGTCCTGCGGCGGCTCCGGATCATGTGGTGGTTCGGGATCCTGCGGCGGAGGTGCCCACAGCCACGACGGTGACCATGACGGGCACAGTGCGCATGAGGACCATGGTGCGCATGGCGGCCACGGTGAGCATGGCGGCCACGGTGACGCGGCGACTGGGCAGATGGGCAGCACTGACGGTGTCACCGCGGTGAAGATCCGTCGCCGTGGCGTCGGCACCGATAGCGCACCCAACGCCTGACCGGATCGCGTCTTCCGGCGTCTGATCTGGCCGTGTCTTGCGACGTTGGGGTGCCCGCGTCCGCTCAGGCCGGGGTGGTCGGCTCCCGCTACGTCTGACAGGGCTGCGCTCCCCATGTGGAGTGGTCCTTGCCCCGTCACCTGACGCGCCGTTGCGCACTTCCCGCCCGTGGGTGACATGAATCTCAACCATGTCGCCCGTGGGCGGGTTTTGCTGAGTGGTGTGTCGCCCGTGGGCGGGTTTGGTGGGGGGTGTCCTGGGGTTTTGTGGGGGAATGTCGCCCGTGGGCGGCTTTTGCTGAGTGGTGTGTCGCCCGTGGGCGGCTTTGCGTCTGACGAAACGACTTAGCGCGGAACCGATGAGCCGACCCCAGTGCCATAGCCGTGGGGAGGAACCGGAGCTGAGGGGTTCGAATCGCGAGAAGACACGGAGGATGAGGCTTCGTGCCGTGAGCAGGTCATGAGCGACAGGTCACCATCAGATGTCAGAGCTTACGGTGCGATATCGGCGAGATCACGGAATCGCTGGCTTTCAGAGTCATCAGGTTGCATTAAGGATACGTCGGTGACGTGTCGGTAACCCCCTCTTCCTTGCGGGAGAGTGTCGGGATTAGTTTGAGTGATGTCATCCAGGATGTCGATGGTGGGGCCGTAGTTCAGTGACATTCATCGATGACGTCATCCATTTTTCGTCGCCGCCCAGGTAGGAGCGTTGTGATGTTTTCGTATCGCTGTGCAGTGTCAATTCTGGCCGCTGGCGTCACCGGTCTGGTGATGGCTACGGCTGCTCCTGCTGGGGCGGCGCCGATTGCTGGTGCCAATCTTGGTCCTGATGCGTCAGAACAGTCGGGAATATCGAGGGTCGTCAATGGTGTTCCGGTGGGGGCGCCTGCCGAAAGTGGGTTAATTCTCAAGGGGAATCAATTCCCATACGAAGATCTTTCTTTTGATGCTTCAGTGCCGATGCCCCAGATCAGTTTTAAAACAGCGAGTGTCATTAGTCCTGATCGTGAGATCGAATGGCCGCTGACAGTGACTCCTCAAGGAACGATCTACTTCGTGAACTATCTTCCGATCCTGGGCAAGGGGAAGGACGGCAGTGTCTATGGACCTGAGCAGTCTTGGCTTGCTGGGACACCTCGGACCAGTGCAGTTTTCCACGGTCAGTACTCGGCGGCTTATGAGGTGCGGGTGACAGCTCGCTTCCCAGATGGGAAGTACAGTAGTACCGCTCAGTATAAATTTGCCACTCCGGAAACACCTCGAGATGTCACTGGCAAAATGGCAGATTCGTCGTGGGTTCAGCGGCGTGACGACAAAGCTTGGGCTGGGACTAACGTGATGACAACTGTGAATAAAGCACGTGTGACTATCACAGCTGATGAGCGTAGCAGTGCTTCTATTGATTTCTTAGGGCACAAGGGGCCTCGTGGAGGTAATGCCACGGTGTATGTTGATGGGAAGGTGCTAGGAATACTGCATTCACATGCGGATCATGAGGGTTATGATCACCTCGGGTATACCGTGATGAACCCGGGGAAGCATGTCATTGTTGTTGAGGCTGATCTTGCACCAGGGCAGGAATTTTCCCTTGATGACTACATCATTAACGGTGATAGTTTCTGGAATCCAGATCTATGAGCTGATGGATGTGTCGAGGTTCTTCACTGATGGCCACCATCGGTGAATAACCTCGTGGTGTTCGATGAGGATGATGTCAATCCCCGTCTCTGACGCGTCCTGCCGACAGGTCGACGCTCGTGGCACTATAAAGCCATGAGCGTTGACCTGTCGCATTTTCAGGCAGCACAAGACAGCCATGACTGCTATCGCAGTGCTGTCGCGCAGATTCTGCGGGGACGCAAAGACAGCCATTGGATGTGGTTCATTTTTCCGCAGGTCGCGGGGTTGGGACGCAGCCATATGGCGCAGCGATTTGCGATATCCGGTCGTGATGATGCCCGCGCCTATCTGAGCCACCCGGTTCTGGGGCCGCGTCTGCACGAGGCGTCGATGGCGGTGCTGACATCGGTAGTCACGGACGTGCAGCAGATTTTTGGGCCCGTTGATGCGATGAAACTGCGGAGCTCCATGACGCTCTTTGAAGCGGCATCAACGACGACGCTAGCCGCTCAGCCCCCGGCCGGTACCCCTGATGGTGAACCGTCACATCGCACCGTCAGTCCCGTCAGTTTTCCTGCTGATTCCGACAGCGCCTGGACGGTGTTTTCCGACGTACTGGATGGGCGCTTTGGCGGATCCCGGGACGACCTGACTTTGGCGCGCCTCGGCTGAGTCCCCGCCGCTCCCGTCCATCGATGCGACCTCGCTCCGGTGTCGCGACGGGGTCTGTCAATTCATGGCGCAGCTGTGACCCACCTAGACTCGGCGACAGATGTGACGGACCTGTGAGAGGTCGACCATCGCTCTCCGCCTGATCAGGGGCATCGATGCGTCGGCTCTGTCCCGGGTGCGGCGCATGCCGTTGTGGGCTCCACGTCCCCACGTCAGCACTGACACTCAGGAGGAGTTCATGTCCCTCAACCTGCCGGATCCGATCATCGACGACAAGCATGATGCTCGCGTCCGCAAAGTGGTGGACCTGCTTAAAGGGAAAAATAAGCGCACCCGCGTGATGATCATCGATGATGAAGAAAATATCGCTGAAGCTCTTCGGCAGGGCATCCAGATCTTCACGGTCTTCATCTCTGAGGGGACCGACCTTAGTGCTGATCTGGTGGATTTGCTCGCGGATGACCTTGACATTCAGCAATTGTCGATACGGCTATCGAAGGAATTGTTTGGCGTCGAACGCCGGTCGCGGGTGTTTGCGTTGGCGCTGAAACCACGCCCGTGGAAGGTCTCGGAGCTGCTGGACCTCCCCGGAGATGTGGTCATCCTTGACGGGGTGCGGCTGATGGGCAACATTGGCGCGATCACCCGCAGCGCCAAAGCGCTCGGTGCCTCAGGGATCCTGTTGTTGGATAGCGCTTTAGACACCGTGATGGATCGTCGCCTCATTCGCGCTAGCCGTGGCGGTGTGTTTTCCCTGCCGATCGCCCTTGCCGATGCCGATACGGTGCTCCCAGAGCTGGCGGACCGTGGCATTCGCATCGTCGCTTTGGAACCTCGGGCGCCGCAGCCGCTGTCGAGTATCGCGGCACTTCCAGGGCGGGTCGCATTGCTCCTCGGCAGTGAAAAGCATGGCCCGTCTGCCGCGATGTCAGCGCACGCCGATCCGACTGTCACGATTGAGATCCATCCGGATGTCGAATCTCTCAACGTGTCGGTGAGTGCTGCGCTGGCGTTGTATGAGCGTCGGGCGGGCGCGCCATGGCGCACGGATGGTCATGCTGGTCGAGTGGATTCCCGCACTAGTCAGGGGTCTTGAGGGCGCTGGCCGTCGCCTCGCATCAGCCTAGGGAAGTCACCACCACCGCCCACCGATGTCTGAATGTCCGAACAATATGTTGACAGCGACTCAGGGGCGTCGTTGAATGGGTAGCGCCACGACAGGACGCACTGCGGCGACCTGATCGGTCAGCGACTCGGGTCTACCGAGCCCGCCGGGTCTACTGAACCCGCCGAGCCGGTCGGGCTTACCGGCTCCACGGGACCGATCATGAGCGGACAGTGCGGTTTGTCCGTGGTTGAGCTCCGGCCCTGCCGTATCGTCCCGCTGTGCGCCGTCAGTCATGACATTCGGTCATGTCATGACGTCGTACGACGGGTGACGCTCGTCCCCGGTGCCTCGTCCGCTGCTGTTCCTCGCCGTACGACCGTCGCGCACTGTGCCGGGTCGGCCCTACCGGATCGAAAGGCCTTTTGATGAGCTCCAACCCGCGTCCGTTGAACACGATGACCGAGGCCGG
Organism: Austwickia sp. TVS 96-490-7B; assembly: GCF_019331795.1. Lineage (GTDB taxonomy): Bacteria > Actinomycetota > Actinomycetes > Actinomycetales > Dermatophilaceae > Austwickia. The sequence goes on along the minus strand of NZ_JAHPZL010000004.1, from coordinate 252,959 downwards.
ACCCACCGTGCTGTGGAATGACTCGGCTGACCCGCGTGAGCTCACCGAGTCGATCTCCTATGGCGCGGTTGGAGCGACCTGCAATCCGGTCATCGCGGTGACCTGCATCAAAGCGGATCTGCCGCGGTGGAGTGCTCGGATCGCGCAGATCGCGGCGGAGCACCCGACGATGGGGGAGTCGCAGATCGGTTGGAAAGTCGTCGAAGAGTTGTCGATTGATGCGGCGAAACTGCTGGAACCGGCCTTCAAAACGTACGCCGGACGCAACGGCCGGCTCTCGATGCAGACCGATCCGCGGCTGCACCGCGATGCTCAGGCGCTGGCCGATCAGGCGGAGTACTTCCACGGGTTGGCCACAAACATCATCGTGAAGATCCCGGCGACATCGGTGGGTGTTGAAGCGATCGAAGAGGCCACCTACCGGGGTGTGTCGGTCAATGTGACGGTGTCGTTCACGGTGGCGCAGGCGGTGGCCACTGGGGAGGCGATCGAGCGGGGTTTGCAACGGCGGGAAGCGGAGGGCCTACCGGTCGATGAGATGGGCCCGGTGGTGACGATCATGGTCGGGCGGATCGATGACTGGTTGAAGGAGTGCTACGCCAAGGACGCGTTGTGTTTCGATCCGGGGTACCTGGAGTGGGCAGGTGTTGCGGTGATGAAGAAGGCTTATGCGGAGTTCCGGTCGCGGGGGTTGCGTCCGCGTTTGCTCGCTGCGGCGTACCGGAATGCGTTGCAGTGGACCGAATTCGTCGGTGGTGACCTGGTGTTGTCGCCGCCTTTCGCGTGGCAGCAGCGCTTCCAACGCAGTGGGATCGACCCCCAGCCGCGGATGGACGAGCCGGTGGACCCGCAGATCGTGGACACCTTGTATGCGCAGATGCCGGAGTTCCGCAAGGCGTACGACGTCGACGGGATGTCTCCAGCTGAATTCGACGATTTTGGGGCGACCCGTAAGACGTTGCGGCAGTTCCTCGCCGCAGACGCGGAACTCGATCAGATCGTGGCTGATGTGATCGTTCCCGCTCCGTGAGCTGTCGCTTCCCGTACGCCGCCCGTCTCTGGCTGAGGATGGTACGACGTACGGGAAGCGATACCAGCTGCGGTGCGTCGATATGTCGTGTCGTGGCAGTGCTGTACCGGGTCGGTCCGTGCGGGGTCGGCCAGTTCTGACGAAGGAGTCTCGATGTCGTCCACGATCCGTCTCACCGTCGGCCAGGCCGTGGTGCGTTTCCTCGCCAACCAATGGTCCGAACGGGATGGGGTGGAGCATCGACTGTTCGCGGGAGTGTTTGGGATCTTCGGGCATGGCAATGTGTGCGGTGTCGGTCAGGCCTTGCTGCAGGCAGAGCTGGCGGCTGACCGGGGCGCGCAGGACGCAGAGCTGCCGTATTTCCTGATCCGGAACGAGCAGGCCGGGGTGCATGCGGCGGCGGCGTACGCGAAGACCACCGAGCGCTTGCAGACGCTTGCTGTGACCACGTCGATCGGTCCGGGGGCGACGAATATGGTCACTGGCGCTGCATTGGCGACGACGAACCGGTTGCCGGTGTTGTTGTTGCCTTCGGACACGTTTGCGACGCGCGTGCCGGATCCGGTGTTGCAGCAGTTGGAGCAGCCGTACAGCCCGGAGGTGACGGTCAATGACGCCTTCCGGCCGGTGTCGCGCTTCTTTGATCGGGTGCACCGTCCGGAACAGCTGATTCCGGCGTTGTTGGGGGCCTGTCGGGTGCTGACTGATCCGGTGGAGACGGGCGCAGCGACGGTGTGCCTGCCGCAGGATGTGCAAGCTGAGGCGTTCGACTGGCCGGTGGAGTTCTTCCGCAAGCGGGTCTGGCATGTGGGTCGTCCAGTGCCAGAACCGGCCGCGTTGGCGCGGGCGGTCGAGGCGATTCGTACGGCGAAACGGCCGTTGCTGGTCGCCGGTGGTGGTGTGGTCTATTCCGGGGCGAGCGAGGCCTTGCGTGCTTTTGCCAGCGCGACGGGGATCCCGGTCGCGGACACTCAGGCTGGGAAGGGCGCGATCAACTGGGATCACGAGTGCGCCGTTGGTGGGGTCGGCTCGACGGGTAATGACGCAGCAAATACGTTGGCGCGCGAAGCGGACCTGGTGATCGGGGTGGGGACGCGCTTTAGTGATTTCACGACGGCCAGTCATTCGGTGTTCGCGGATCCGCAGGTGCGGTTCGTCAACGTCAACGTGGGGTCATTTGATGCGAGTAAACATGCGGCTCAGATGGTGCTCGCTGATGCTCGTGAGGCGTTGGATGCGTTGCGGGTGGCGTTGTCGGGCTGGCGGGTTGATGAGGAGTGGGCGGCGCGTGGCCGGGAGCGGTATGCCGCTTGGCAGGGCGTTGTCGACGAGTGTTATCACCGGGGGCATGGGCCGTTGCCAGCGCAGACCGAAGTGTTTGGCGCGTTGAACGAGCTGATGGGGGAGCGGGATGTCCTGATCAACGCGGCTGGGTCGATGCCTGGTGATTTGCAGGCATTGTGGCGGGCGAGCACCCCGGAGCAGTACCACCTGGAGTATGCGTTCTCCTGCATGGGGTATGAGATCCCGGCGGCGATCGGGGTGCGGATGGCGTTGGATGACGCGGGTCATCAGGACCGCACGGTGGTCGCGATCGTCGGGGATGGCACGTATCAGATGTTGCCTGCAGAGATCGCCACGATGGTGCAGGAGGGGTTGAAGGTCGTCCTGGTGTTGTTGCAGAACCATGGGTTCGCGTCGATCGGGGCGCTGTCGGAGAGTCGCGGTAGCCAACGCTTCGGCACCAGGTACCGTCGTCGTGACGGCGGGTCGGGGCGTCTGGACGGGTCCGATGTGCCCTTTGACTTGGCGAAGAACGCTGAGAGCTGGGGTGCGACGGTGTTGCGCTGCGAGGGGGTGGCGCAGTTCCGGGACAACTTTGTGCAGGCTGTCGCCGCCGACGGTCCGACCGTGCTCTACATCGAAACAGACCTGTACGGCCCTAACCCGCCGGGGTGTGCCTGGTGGGATGTGCCGGTCGCGCAGGTCAGCGAGTTGGAGTCGACGCAGACGGCGTACGACGATTACGTCGTGGAGAAGCGCGCGCAGCGTCACTACCTGTAGTTCCGTTCCGGGCTTTCGAGTCCGTTCCGGTGGCACCGTCCGTGGGTTGAGGACTCCACGGTTGCCGCTCTCTGCTCCTCCCGGCCTGTGCGTCTGTGGTGACGGACCGGCCGGGAGGCACCACACCCTCCCGCGATGGGGTGGGGTTCGTTCCGGCTGTTCGGCTCAGGTCGGCTGGTCTGGGGTCGATGCTCACAGCGACCCCACTTTCCCCCTGACGGCGGATCGTCGCCTCCCCTGCTCCAGGCCACCTGTTTCCCTACCCAGGTGTGCCTGCGTCCGGTGACGATCGTCTCGTCTCGTCAGGGGTGAGCAATCCCTGCGCAGAGAGGCAGATAGCGTGGCCCTTTCATATCGGCGTGCCTTGACATCCAGCAGTGTTCTTGTCGTTCTTCTCGGCGCGGGTCTGGCCGCGGTGCCAGCTTCAGCAGCTGATCCGGCTCCGGTGACCTTGGAGCCGCTGGTCGCCGGTTCAACGTGCAGCTATCTCAATCCCAAAGCTGCTCCGCCACAGGGCTGGTCAGGTGTGTCTGTTGACGAGTCTGGGTGGTCCAAGGGGGCCCTGCCGATGGGGCACCAGGAGAAGGTCGCTACGGACATTGGCATTCCCGCGAAGACGACGTACCACCGGTGTGCGTTCACGATTCCCGCGTCGCACACTGCGCAGTCTGCGACGATCAACGTTCGGGTCGATGACGGTGCGGTGTTGTATCTCAACGGGGTGGAGCTGGCGCGGACCAATATGCCGTCAGGTCCCGTCGGGTTTGACACCTCTGCTTCTGGTGTGGACACCTGGGATGGCACCCGCTGGCAGTCCTGGACGGTCCCGGCTAGCGCCTTACGTGCCGGGGTCAATGTTCTGGCGGTCGAGGTGCATCAGAGTTTCACTGGCACGTGGATCAGCAGTGATTCGACCTTCGACGCAAAGGTGTCGGTGGTGGCGACTCCGGTGGCTGCGCCGGTGCCGGACGTGAGCGCCAGTGGTTTCCCGTTCCGGATGGTCGCCGGTGACAAAGCGGTCGTGGATAGTGCGGGGAAGACGTGGAGCGCGCAAAGCGGTTTTGTCGGCGGCAAGCTGAGTACGCCGTACGCCGGTGATATTGCAGGCACCACTGAAGACGCGCTGTACCGTCCGGTGCGGTACGGAATGACCGCATGGAAACGGGCCGTGCCGAACGGTCTGTATGACGTGACATTGAAGATGCAGGAGAACTATTGGAACGCCCCGAAGAAACGGGTGTTCGATGTCACTGCGGAGGGTGCGTTGGCGTTGGCCGACGTCGATGTGTATGCCACGGTGGGTAAGAATGCCGCTTACGATCGGACGTTCCGAGTACAGGTCACTGACGGCCAGTTGGATCTGGGTTTTGTGGCGAAGACTGACCTGCCGACGGTCTCGGCGATCGTCATCAACACCCCGCCGTCCGCGACCCCTGCCCCGGCCGGGTGGAAGCTCTTTTATGCTGATGAGTTCAACGGGACCGCTCTGGACACCACCCGCTGGCAGGCCTACCACAACACGTACGGCGATTCGGATCCGGGCATGTTGCAGTGCCTCACCCCCAATAATGTGTCGGTCAGTGCGGGAACGATGAAGATCACTGCGAAGAAAGAAAAAGTCACCTGCCCGAATGGGACCGTGTGGAATTACTCGTCGGGCTTTTTGGGTACTCGTGATGTGAAACGCTACTATCCGCTGTTTGGTCGGTACGAGATCCGGGCGCGCATCCCCAACGGTCAGGGCCTCTATCCGGGATTCTGGTTGCGGCACCGCAAGGGCTCTTCCACCGCGGAGGTTGATATTCAGGAGAACTTCTACTCGCAAAACCCTGGCGGGACCACCAGCACCGTGCATTTCCCCACGAGTTTGGGATACAACGTCGCGAAGAAAGCCACCAAATATGAGACCCCGGTGGTGGGCCGAGGTGGCTGGCACACCTTCTCCGTGGACATCCTGCCGGTGACGGCAGGCGACTACAGCAAGGTGCGTTTCGTCTTCAAAATCGACGGTGCGACCACGTTGGACTGGATCAACACCAAAGCCACCGCATTCACCTCCGATGATCGCAACGCCACCTGGGATATGGCGCTGCAACTCAACGTCGGTGGCATCTGGGTCGGCCACCCCGAGCAGAAACTGGGCTGGATGGCTGCCGATGGTGGCCGGTGCTCGCTGAACTACAAGGCGATGCCAGAGAAAGATGCCGCGAAGTGTCCCACCACCAACTTGGCGTTCGCGCCGTGGCGGGATGCCAGCTACGAGATCGACTACGTGCGGGTCTACACCCCGGCCTGATTGGCCCGCACCGTGTGACATGGGCGGGTGACCACCAGGTGGTAGTCACCCGCCCATCGCCAACTCCCGGTGTCGGCGCCGTAAAGATGCGACGGTGCTCACCGTGTTGGCGGCAAGCAGGGCGCCGTACACCCACAGGAACAGCGCTGGCGCACCCACCAGCACAAACGCCAGACAGATCACGCCGTTGTCCATGGGCAGCAGCAGGATCTGGTGGCGGGACGCGCCCCCGATCGCGGCAGCCGCCTCCACCCCGCCAGCCCGTTTCAGTTGCAGCTGCCCCGCCAGGATCTGACCGAAGAATCGGGTGCTCAACACCACCGTCCACAGCATCGGCAGCAGAAACGCCCAGGCAGGGACGTCGACATATCGCCACAGCCAGATCAGCACCGCCAGATGCAATGACACGGTGCGAGCCTGGTCACTGACATGGTCCAGCCACTCCCCGGCAGGACCTGCGCTGCCCTGCAACCGGGCCAGCTGCCCGTCCGCAGAATCCAAGGCATATCCGGCGATCAGACACACCCCCACCCCGACCCCGACCAGCGGGGATGGCGCCACCAGACAGAGCAACGCCATCCCGGCGTACGAGGCGATCATGCTGATCGCGGTGACCTGGTTAGGCGTCATCTCCAGCACAGCCGCCGCCGCGGCCAGGCGCCGCCCCATCGGGCGATTGATGTAATGGCTGTACGCCGCGACCGTATACCCCCGCTTCTGCCGTGAGGTGAGCAGCGCGAGATTATCCCGGTACGACGGGCGGACAGGTGATGCGGTGGGCATGATGAGGTGTCCTCTGGTAGCTGGTGTCGACGATCACTGCGCAGACGAAGAGACGGTGGTGGGGAGCTGAGCTGGGTCGTTCCTTCCCCCAGTGAGGGAATGCGCCAACCGCCGCAGCGCAAGCCATCCCGCGCCCTGAGCCACCGCGATCTCCATCCGACGGTGCACCTCGTCAGCGCATTGCGCCGTGGCCGGGGCCCGATAAGGGCGGCGCAGCAGATCAGGAGTGATCACCACCTGATCCAGCAGGTCACCCAGCTGCTCAGGGTCACGGGCGACCACGCAGTCACCGCGACTCTCCATCAGATCTGCGAATGCCACCTGATGGTCGTCTACCACTTCGTGCCATTGCCGACGGCGGGGCACCACCACCGGGCGATGCCCCGTCTCGTGGGCATCAAAAATCGACCCCGGACCAGCCTGCGTGATCACCACATGCGCCTGCCGCATCTGCGCCACCACATCCTCCCGGGAGATGATGACGTGATTATCGGCGTACGGCGACGGCCGGGAATGCCCGTGCTGCAAGGTGAGCTGATGCCCCTCCGGGTGGCTCTCCATCCATCCGTCCAACCAGTCAACAAGCCGGTCAAAACGGTGATGGTCAGTGCCCAAACACACCATGATGCGCAGTCCCATCAGTACACCCTCCCCACGACAGCACCCTCCGGGTAACTCGCTTGCTGTTGTTCCCACTGCAACAAGAACTGATCGGTGATCGGGTAACACAACCGACCGGTCAGGGTGGGGCTAGACACCCGATCAAAGACCTCCAAGTAGACGGTCGGGATGCGGAACAGGCGAGCCGCGAAGAAAAATGGCACCGCCACCCCCGCCCCGTCAGAGACGATCACATCAGGGCGATCCCGACGCAACGTCCGCAACGCAAGACGCAAATTCCGGATCGCATTAGGCAGATGACGCGTCGTCGGGAAATGCGCCCAGATGACCTGGTCACCTTCACACCGAGTGCGGGCATCCGCCTGCGGGAAGGTCACCCATTGAACATCGGTGTCCACCCAGTGCCGACGTACGGCATGCAACTGGGCCAGATGACCACCGGTCGAAGCGATGAGCATGGCTTTCACAACGAAACAACTTTCAGGTCGTGTGCTGCAAAGCAGCATCGGATGTGGGGAAAGCACCAGCCATGTCAGGGCTGGTGGTGGGGCGTTCCACGGCGACATCGGGACGCACGGTCCGTGACCGCGCAGGACGGGGGCGGCGCATCATCAGCACCGGGCCCACCGTGGCGCCACGCTCCAACACCGCGTCGTGAGCAGTGCGGAAGATTTCACGTCGAGTCTTCGAAGCCACCTCAAACAGCACGATGTCGCCCTGATCAACCAATGCTGTCGCCGCAGCAGGTCGAGACATCCCGGACAGATCCACGACCTGCACCGTGCCCACAGCCGCAGCGCTCGACGTCGCCACGGCAGCCGACAACACCTCCACCACCGGCAAGCCCAACTCCCGAGCCTGCGATGCCACCGCCTCGACCAACGGCGAGTCGCCCACCCCAGTCAAGTCGATCACCACACAGCGAGAACCGGCGCGGGCCCGCACATGCCGCGTCAACGCCTGCTCCGCGACCTCCGCCGCAGCAGCCCGACCATCGCCAGCACCCACCGCCACCGCGTTACCCGTCACCGCAGCGAGCCACGCCCGAGAACGCACCCGCCGATCAGTCTGATCCCGGACCAGAGCCGCCACCAGACCCAGAAACAAGCCCGAAGCCAGACCCGCCACCAGCACATCGGACCACCCCAAGGACGAAGGCTCCGACGGAGCAGACGCCGTCGTCACCACCCGACCCGGATTCAACCCGACAGTGGACAGCGCCGACATCCGTTCCTTCAGCGCCGCTACTTCTTGGTCCTGCCGGGGACGCTCCGCGGGCGGCAACGTGCGTAAATCGCGAGTGCGGGCCTCCAGATCAGAGCGCAACTGCTTGATGATCACCGCAGCAGCACTGTTAGCCGCCTCGGCACGATCATCCAGATACGCCTTCGCGACCGCATTCGCCCACGTCGCAGCCGTCTTCGGATCCGACGTCGTACTACGGATCTTCAACGTCAACGACTGAGTCGGCAACGAGACGCTCAACGACCGCTGCAACGACTCCACACTGACGCCATCACCCGCCGTCTTCGCAGCCCGAGACACCACATTGCGAGACGTGACCGTCGACCGCTCACTTTCCATGTTCACGGCCTGATTACTCTGCACCGTGCTGAACGGCGTCACCGTCGTCGGCGCCACATTCACCACCGCCGTCGCGGTGTACGTCGACGGCAGCACCACCGGGGCAGCAGCACCCGCCGCGACGCCCAGCACCGCCCCGGCGACCACAATCCACCGCCTCGCCCACAGCCGAGACAACACCGCACCCACCGTCGTGCTCTTCTGCACGTTCATCGACATCCACTTCCCATCTGCGACACGAAAAGATCACGGACACCAACCCGGAGCGCACTGCGCTCGCCACCATCGACCCCAGTGGTAGGCACGGGCCGCCACACCGAATGGACCATTCAGGGCTTCCAGCTCATGTGTTTCCCCCTCAGCGCATCTCGAACAACCCGTCGCGGACGTCGCGGCGCATCACGACCGCCAACACCAAGAGCCCCAGCAGCGCGGCGGTCGCCATCCCGGCCAGGTTGTTGCCCACCGTGAACCTGATCGCCACCGCGACCGGAGCGACACACAGCACCACGGTCGGACCGACACGCGCGGCGACCCTGGTGGTGAGCCGGACTCCGATGCGGGTCTGCACGGCCCAGGCAGCCAGCGCAGTGTCCACCAGGACCGTCCCTGCCCAGGTCAACGCGCCACCCAAGGCACCCCATCGAGGGATCAACACCATCCCCAGCGACACGAAGGTGACCAGTGCTACGGACTTGTTGACTAACTGGCGGGAACTCAGACCACCGAGTAGCAGGATCGATTGGATCGACCCAGCCGCAGCCAGCACGGCCATCCCCACACACAACACGAGCAGCAGTGCCGACCCGGCAGGGAAGTCCTTCCCGAACATCCCCATCGCTGTGTCGGGGAAACACCCCAACACGATCACAAAAGGCCAGACCAAAGACACCATCGCTGTGGTGCCCACCTCATAGAGACGTTGCACCTTGGCGACCTCACCCACGGCCAGCCACGCCGAGATGCGCGTCGACATCGTCACCCGCACTGCCTGGTCGACGATCAACGCGACCTTCACCAACCGCGTCGCCACCGCGTAAATCCCAGCTGCTTCCTGACCAGCAAGCACCGCGACCCACATCACGTCCAACCACTCCAGGACGATCTCGACGATCGCGCAGACCGCCCGCGGCAGACTGAAGGTCCAAAACTCCACTGCCAGCTCTCGCCATCGATCCCAGGATGGCGGCCCGGGCGGCGCAGCTCGCCGGATCTCACGTACGAAAATCACTGCAGCAGCAGTCGTCACCACTGGCAAACCCCACGCCCACCATCCGGCAGCGACGACAATTCCCGCCCCCAGCGCAGCAGCAGCCCCCACCCCAGCTAGCCGGGTCATCGGCAACGCCACATGCTGCAACAAGGCATACGGCGCGACCCGCCCCAGACCCCGGGTGCCAGCAGTCACCACAGTCAGCAAGGACAACAACGGCACAAAAAGCGCCACGTCATGCACCAGATCCGGCGCCACACTGTCCGCGCCGCCCAGAGCTGCCCCGACTCGACCCGAAACCGCCCACACCGTCACCGCGACCAGCAGTCCAGCCACCGCCACCGGCACCACCGCGACCACCGCCGTCGGCACCAAGTCAGCCTGGCGATCTAACGCCCGCAGCCGCGACATTGACCTGGTCAGACCGGTATCCGCGCCACACCGCAAGGCGCTCCCTGCCACCAGGAAAGCCCCGATGACTGCGAAGAACACCCCGGTGTCGGCGGCGCCGTACGAACGTCCCACCACCACGGCAATCGCGAAATTTGCTACCGCACCAACGATCGCGGCGCCCAGAGTCAACGCCCCAGTCGCGACCATCCCCCCGCGTTCGGACACGGTCGACGACCTCACACCGTCACCCCCGCAGGACGATGCGTGGACCCTGCCCGGCCATCCTGACCGACCCGACCGGGAGGAGCGTCTGCAGCTGCGGTCAGCACCAAAGCTGCCCCACTGGCGAACACCAGCAGGTGCACGCTGTCCAAACCGTAGAAGAAGATCCCGACCAAGGCCCCGACCATCGCGGCGACCAGCCACGTGGCAGACGGGTCGACCACCCGGATCCCCCGCACGATCACCCCGGCGAGGAACACCAGGAACACGGCGACTCCCGGGATTCCGTACGAAAACAAGTACATCCAAAACGCCCCCTGTGTGCCCATCGCTACCCCGATTTCCTCAGCATGGCGTGGAGCCCCGTACCCCAAGATCGGTGAGTTCAGGACCACCTGCCACGTCTGCTGATACAGCCGGGCCCGCCCTCCAGCGGAGTCCGACACCGCGGACCGATCCGCAATCAGTTGCGGCACCCCCAACGCCACAAAACCTGCCGCCAGGACGGCCCCGCCGATGGCGACTTGCCCGAACCGGCGCAGGTCACCCCGCATCAATGTCCCGACGGCATACGTCGCCAGCACGGACACCGTCATCACGAGCATCCCGCGGTTCCCGGTCATCGTGGCCGGGTACAGCGACGCTGCCATGACCACGAGCACCGCAGCGCGCCACCCCGGATGATCGAGGTGGCTGCGCAACGCCAGCATCATCGGGGTGAGCAGCCCGAAGGCGCAGCCCCAACTATTGGTGTAAATGAACGGCGCCGACGGCCGGTTGAAGGCGCTCTGCGCACCCCAGGGATGCTGCACCTCCGCGAACCGTGGCCGAACCATCTCGGCAACCAGGTCATTTTCCAAGACCGCAGAGGGCAACACCCCAGCCATCGGCGTGGTGAAGCCGCCATCGGGGATGAGCGCCCCGAGATAGCCCCCGGCCACGAGCAGCAGCCACAACGGGACCAGTGCGGTCAGCAGTCGCCGCTGCGTCAACGTGGGGCAGTTCGCCACATGGACCAACACGGTCGCTGCGGCCAGCAAGGCACCCCACCGCATCGAAAAACCGATGACCCGCATCCCCGAGTCCAACATCGCCATACTGAACGGGATCCACATCACGAACATCCCCAGCCAGCCGCTGCCGGGGAGCAGCCTGATCTGCGAGAGATCAGGCAGCCCCACCAGCAGGACCGCGACGATCACGACGTACCCCAATGGCAGGAACGGCAGCAGCCCCAACACCCACCACAGCGGGATACCGCCCAGCGCGACGAGCAGCGGCCACGCCGGCAAGTGGACCGAGCAAACAGAAGGCGAGGAAGTCACAAGCCCCGCCCGTGGGCATTGACCCTCTCCAGCAGCGCCTGTGGGGGGACCAGCCCCGTGGCCACGGCCAGCGCCGCATATCCGCGGAGCTGACGAGGGTCATCTCGCAGGGTCGCGGCGGCCCACCGAGTGGCATCGCGACGACGATGCGCCGCCGCATGCGCAAAAGCGATCTGACCGCGTAATCTTGCCCGCCCCACCCGGTCACTGTTGAACTCGGGGAACTTGGTCAGGATGTAGCCCAGCCCGTCACAGATGCCATTCCAGCGGGTGCTGAAAAACGACAACCGGTCCCAATGCACCACGGTCAGCGGGGCGGTCACTGAGACGATCGGGCCGCGCCGTGCCAGCCGCAGCATCAGTTCGTAGTCTTCCCCGAACGACGAAGGCACTTCTTCGTCGACGAGTCCGGCAGCGATCAGGTCATCCCGGCGGAGCAGGAAAGACGACGGGTGGATCTGCGCCACCCGGGAACGCAACAGGTCGGGCAAGGTCACCTGAGCCGGCGGGATCCGAGTGACAGCGTCGTCAGCAGTGACGATCCGAATCCCGGTGGCGACCAGACTGGCCTCTGGATGCTGGCTCAACATCTCCACTTGGACGGAGATCTTGCCCGGCAGCCACTCGTCGTCGTCATCGCAAAACGCGATCAACTCCCCGCTAGCCCGGTTGATCCCGGTGTTGCGGGCCCCAGCCAGGCCAGGGCTGCGGACGTTGTCGACCACGATCACCGACCGTCCGGGGGGCAGGTCTGTCATCGACAGGTCGTCCTGACAGCGATCCCGGACCACGATGCATTCGATCGTGCCTGGATAGTCCTGCTCCAGGATCGACGTGACGGCTCTGCGGAGCAGAACCGGTCTGTCGTGGGTGCCGACCACCGCGCTGACGGTGGGGAGGGCACTCGACATGTCGTCGGGGAAGGTCATGATGTGTGTACTCCTACTGCGTTGAGGTCGAAGGAGATATCCGGGGTGTTCGCGTCATGCCGATGGACTTGCGCGGCGAGGACGTTGGCGCCGCTGATCAACGCGGAACCAGGAAGAGTGATGACCAGTGGATCGGCGGCAGCGTCCGCGCTCGTCGGCGCCTGAGTCGCGAAGGTTCCTGCGGTGATCTCGCCGTCGGGGAGATTTTTCCGGCCGATCTCGACACCGTTGAGGTAGAGGACGACGCCGTCATCGGCGGGCAACCGGATGGTGACGGTGCCCACAGCGTTGGGGTCATCCACGGCGAACGTGCGGCGGAATTGCGCGGTGACCGGTGGGTTATCCCCAGCAGGGGTGAGGGTGGTCCCCAGCCCATCGGTGCCATATCCGAGCGTCCCAGCGCCTTCAGGCCAGCTGCTGTCATCGAAGGTGGGCTGGTTCCAGGAAGCGGGCAGGTCAGTGCTGTCAAAACGCCAACGCCACGTCGAGTGCGACTCCACCAAGGTGGTGCGCTGCACCACTGGGGTGGGGGAGAGGGTGATCACCTCGGTGCTGTCCGACCGGTTACCGCTGGGGTCGGCAGAACGCACGACGTACGCCGTATCCCGGGTCGGGACGGGCACTTGCACAGAAGTAGCGGTGGTGGTCGCGATGACCTTGCCGTCGGCAAGGATCTCGTGGACGGTGCCCGGCTCCGCCGGTGTCCCCGCGGTCCAGGACAGAGTGACGGTGTCGCCGTGGGTGGCGGAGCTGACATTGTGCGGGGCGGGTGGGGCAGTGACATCGCGGGCAGCGAACCTGACGAAGCCGCCCGACCACTGGACTCGACCATTAATGTCGGTGGACTGGTCGAAGCTGCCGCCAATCCACAGGGTGCCTCGGGAGTCAACGATGCTGGACCACGCGCCGTACCCCTTGCGGGCATTGAGGATCGGGTTGAACTCGGGCAGGTACTCGCTGGTGGAGGCATCGAAGGCGCCGACGAAGCCGAGTTTGTCCGCTTGATTGAACTCTGTCGGGAGCTCTCGTGGACTCCATGTGGTCACCCCTGAGTAGAAGAAATCACCACAGTGGCAGCCGCCGTACGCCGTCCCGCCGTCGACATAACTCGTCTGGAAATCACCGCCAGCCAACGAGATGCCGCCGCCACGGAATGACAGCTCAGGACGGTTGTACGAGAAGAAACTGTGCTGTGACCCGCCGACCCAGACCAGGTCAGCTCCTTCTTTCACGGTGAACTGGAAGCTGTCCGGGGCACCCTCCAACACACTGAACTTGGGCTTCCATGGCACCACGGCTGCTCCGGACGCAGAGCTGATCGCTCCGACCCTGAGCACATCGGTCTCATTGGAGGTGCTGAAGTACCCGGTCGCGTAGACGCGCTGGTCAAACCGAGACGGCGTGATCTCGGTGACGGTGCCGTTGAAGGCGGGATTCCACGAGGAATCGGCCAGGCCGGTCTCGTAGTCGACGCGACCGGCTGCTCGGGCGTAGACCTTGGTGCTGGTGGGGCCGCCAATGAGATGGGTGAACGCTCCACCGAGATAGAGGTATCGGCCTTCAGCTTTGAGGGAGCGCACCGAGAGCACGCCATTGGTCAGCCCGTTGACCACCTGCAAGTTGAACCCGGGCGCCTGTTGTCCGGTCGCCGGGTCCAAGACCACGACCCCGGAAGCGCGTTTGCCGTTGACCTCGGTGAATTCACCGCCAACGGCGAGCATCCCGTTGGGAAGCGCGGTGAGTGCTTTGACTTGTTCGTTGAGTACGGGGCGGAAGCCAGGGATGAACTCCCCGGTGCTGAGGTCAAACGCCGCGAGGTAGGACTGCTCGACAGCGCCCGCGCCGTACTGGCCGCGTTGGGCTTGTTTGAAGTTCCCTCCGACGTACATCACGTTGCCTATCTGGGCGAACGCTTGCACTTCGGTGCGCATCTCGGAGGTGACTCCATCGGCTCCGGCCAGACCCGAGACGCCCCAGGTCTGGGGAATAGCGCTGGTCTCTGCCAGTGGGCGACGGGTGATCGCGGTCAGGCCACTCGGTGGCACCTGTGGGTAGGTCATCTCAGAGGTGCGAAGTTGTGGTCGGAGGTAGACCTGAGTGAACGGTCGAGCGGCCCCGCCGCCATCGGTGGCTGACCACAGGTAGCTATCCCAGGACGACGATCCAGTCACCGCTCTGCCGTAGGCAAAACCACCGCTCCAATTTTGGGCAGCAGTGATGTCGGTGTTGACGTGCATGTATCCGAGCCAGTCCAAGCCTTGCTGGAAGTCTTTGGAGGATCCGCTGCCGCCATTGATGCCGTTGAACGAGATGTTTTTGAGTTGGTGACGAGCCCGGAACGCCCAGACCCACCGGTCACGGTGAGCCAGCCCAAAGCGGACCTCTTGATACGACCTGCCGTCTCGGGTGGTGGCTCGGCGCAGGCGCACCCCGTCGGGGAGCGCATCGACTCGTTGACCGTTGAGCAGCCCGTCTACGACCAGGGAGGACAACTGTTTAGGTCGGAAAGCGCCTGTGCCGTCCACGACGGACCGGACGTCCGCGGTCGTGCCTAGCCCTTCGTATTCACTGCGCCACCCGTCACGGCCGCGGCCGATGAGCACCCAGCCGCCACCGTCCGTGGTCATGTCGCAGTAGAACTGCTCCGGTCGGATGAGCTTGGGAGTGACGATCCAATAGATGCCGTCAGCGGCTTGCGGGTTGACCTGTTTGGCCTCCCAACATGATGCGGCGGCCCGCGCTGGTGACGACCCGTCAGGTGTGGGCGCGGCCGGTGGGTCAGCCAGGGCCCGAGTGGTGGCACCAGGAGATGCCACGGGAAGAGTCTGTGCCGACGCCGGTGGCGCCACGGTCCCGATGACCAGGGTGGCTGCGGCCGCAGACAGGGTCAGCACATTCAAGACAGAGCGGCTCATGATCGTCCT
This sequence comes from Austwickia sp. TVS 96-490-7B, assembly GCF_019331795.1. Classification (GTDB taxonomy): domain Bacteria; phylum Actinomycetota; class Actinomycetes; order Actinomycetales; family Dermatophilaceae; genus Austwickia. The sequence goes on along the minus strand of NZ_JAHPZL010000004.1, from coordinate 237,575 downwards.
CTCACCGTGCACATGACATGTCGTCGGGAAGGGAATGGAGGAGGACGACCCAGTGGTCCCCGGCCTTCTCCAGGGTGTATTCGTGCAGAGCCGTACGGGTCCCGGCGCGGCTGGCGGTGCGTACCCGCCGGTTGCGACCGGTGTCGTCGTCTTCTGTCAGCGTCACTGCGGAGCTGTCGAGGCAGGTCACCACCAACACCCGGTCCTCTTCAGGCTGGAGGTACGCCGAGGCGGAGGCCATCGTGACGGATCCTGACTGGTGGCGTTTCTGGGAGGTCAGTTCCTCAGTTGCGGCGGCAATCTCACCCAGGGCGGCGCCGGTGGCGACGCGTTTTTCTGCGTCTCCGACGGCTGAGCCACGGGTGTAAACCGCATCAGCTGCGGTGAGATAAGCGCGCACTGCTGCCACAGTGGCTTCACGCTGCTCGCGGGATGCTGGTTCACCCCAGATGGGGCGAGGTGTGACCGGTGGCAGCTGAGCGATGGCCACGGGGGCCGGCGCCATGGGTCGGGTGATCGGCGGTGCCGGTGCCGCTCGGGGTGTCGTGGTGGGTGCGCCCCGGGACATCCCGGTGGGCACATCTCCGGTCGCTCCGGCAGCGACGGCGGTTGATATGAGTCCGATGGCAAGTCCTGTCACCAGGAATTTGCGCGAGCGGATACCTCGACGTAATGACATGAAAAAGCCCCCTTCGCCCCCGCCGGCGTGAGTGCCGACAGTCCATCCCCAGACGTGTTTAGCCGGTCACCCCATCCGCCGGCGCGATGCGAAATCACTTTAGCTTCAATCGCATCGGATTGTTAGCCGCAAGTTCACCCCAAATTTTCTTGGTGATCATCCGGCTCAAAGTTCTCATTTCGCGACATATTACGTCCGCGATGTGGGACCACGGTGGACGGCGAGTGACATTGCCGTGGATATCACCGGTGACATAGCTGTCGACGGGGGTGATTGAATGCTGCGGGGCCGATCACGACGCTGCGCCGGATGTACCTTTCGGCACATCCGGCGCATGAATAACATTGAAAACATCTGTCACTGTCGCCACAGACTGGGTCGTGGCGACAGCCGGTGCGTGATTAAGCGCTGGTTGTGGGGACGGCCCGGAATGTGTTGGTGCCGCAGTGGATATCTCCACCACCGACGTAGTAGACGTTCTTGTCCACCACCGTCGTGATCCGCAGGCCAGCTGCGGTATAGGCCGCTTTCACCGCGTCGCCGAAGATGTTCTTCTTGTCTTTGCCCACTTCCGGTCCGTACTGGAAGGGAATGATGGCGGTGTCATCTCCCATGACGATTCCGTTCACCGCATTGGGGATGAACGAGGCCGCACCCAACGGGGCGCCGACACCACTCTTGCCCTCCTCAGGGTCCTCGAACTCGGTGCGGTAGAACACCGGAATTTTCACGATGTCGTCGTCGCTCAAGCCGAGCTTGTCCTTGAGCCGGGCAATGTTCTTATCCATCGCCGGGACAGCCTTGTTGTTGGACAGCATCACCATCGGGTCCTTGAGGACCTGTTCCAGGGTTTGGGCCTGCTTCTCACCAGCAAACAGAGGCGCAGAGCCATGCCCGTCAGCGATGGCTTTTTTGATGAGGTTGATTCCACCTCGTGGGTCGGCGACAGCGAGTTTCCATCCGCGGGAGTTCTTGGCCGGGATCACGCTCATGATTTCGTCGACATGTCCTACCGACAGGAACCCGGTATCGACTTCGAGGGGAGCGACGCCGTACTGGGCGGTGAGCAAGGTGACGAGAGCCGTGGACGGGCGGGTGTCATTGTCCACCTCGGGTTTGACGTTCTGGTCGCCCAGGATGTGTCCGTCGCTGCCTGGTTCTTTCAGCTGTGGGGTGCTCGACGGCGATCCCGTGGGTGGTGTGGTGGGTTTGGCCGTGGGCTTCCTGGACGTGGTGCTGCTGGGTTTCGGCGCGGTGCTGCGGCTCGGCTTGGGGGTCGGTGTCGGGGCGCGACCAGGCTCGGTCAGACTGCTCTCCCGGATCCCGATGACCGCCCGCCCCATCGGGAAGGACTGTCCGGCATGGGTGTACGGCGGTAAGGATTCCAGGTTGCCCATCGAGTTCAGGGTGTCCTCGTCGGTCCTGGTCCCGGCTCGGACCACGCCGATGTCCTTGCCGCGCAACTGATAGATCGCTTGGCTGCCGCTGCGCACTTGGTCGGAAGACAAGGCGACCCGCATCGTCTGCATGCCGCCCTTGGCAGTGGGCATCTGCTGATACATCGGTTCGAAGAGGTCTTGAATCCAGATGTCGTTGCCACCAGTGATCTCGGTGAGAGTTGCCCCTGATGGTGTGAGCGCCGCCTTGAACTGGGACAAGAACGCGGGCATATCAACGTTGTCACCGGCTTCGCTGATGAAGGCACGGGTGACTTTTTGAGTGTTGTGTTGCAGCTTCAGGGGAGCTTGCCGCAAGGACACCGTTTGACGTTGGGAGGTCCCTTGCGAGGTGATCGTCAGGGTCACTTTGGCCGTGCCATCCCAGGCTGCCGTGTCACGCAGGATGTCGGTCCCCTCCAAGCCCAGCCGTAAACCAGCCCGCAGCTCAGCGGCGGTGATGATGGTCGTTGGTCGGACCAGCACCCAGTTCTTCCCGCGGTGCAGAAACAGATGAGTCCGCCGGGCCGCAGCTCCTTCGACGTGCAGCCGTCCCACAGCGTCCGCCGGAAGCGATGGGGTCGCTTTGGTGCGCAGTGGCGCCAAATCTTTTTCATCGTCAGGGCCGTTGACGACCTCATCGGCCCCGTCGTGGCAGCTCGCTAGGGTAGCCAAAGGCAGGAACTTCTCCCCATCTTTGGCCTTGCACCGGCCGGAATCGTCGTCGACATTCGCCAGGAACACTGCCCCCCGATCGACGGTGGCAGTCCCGGATTCCTGATCACCGTCGCCGTCGACATCAACGACACCGTCCCTATTGGCATCGGCGCGCAGCGTCGACCAGGGGGTGACCGGATCAGCGGCGGACGCTGTCCCGAGGGGGTGAAGCACAGATCCGGTCATGCCGAGCGTGACCGCTAGAGCGATGCGTGAGGCGAGGCGAGGGGAGGGGGTGTGGCTCACCGTGGCTCCTTCATATCGGAGAGGTGAGCTCACCCTAGGCGTTGAATGTTCCTCTGAGACCTGCTATCTGGCGGTGATAGCAGAGTCATTGTCGATTCACAGCTGGAACTCAGGAAGAGTCGATGGCGACCCGCTGAACTGCCGCAGCGACTCACCGCTCATAGACGGTGATGTCAAAGGCATACTGATCGGCGCGATAACAGTGATCGCCGAACTCCACCGGCGCGCCAGCTGAGTCGAACGCCTTCCGTGTCATCGTCAGCAACGGTTCCGACTTGGTCAGCCGCAACAGCCGCTGCTCCTTGGAGCCAGGGGAGCGGGCTCCAATGGTTTGATGGGCCACTGCCGGGCGCACCCCACGCGCCCGTAACAACTCGTACAGGCCATGAGCGGTGAGCTCGTCCATCGTCAGGTCACTGAACGCCGGTGGGAGCCAGTTGCGCAGGATCCCAATGGGCTGATCATCTGCCAGGCGCAGCCGCTCGATCAGGACCAGCGGCGTCGCCACCGGCAGATTCATCGCCGTGGCCGCCCGATCGTCGTACGTCTCAGTCTCCAACGTGAGGACCTGAGTGCCGGGGGTGCGACCTTGACGTTGCAGATCGTCGTACAAGCTGGTCAGCTCATCCCGACGATGGATGACCTCGTTGGCCACCGTGGTCCCCACGCCGCGACGGCGCACCAGCAAACCGCGAGCGACCATCTCGGCAATGGCTCGGCGCACTGTAGGACGAGACAGCTGGAGACGTTCCGCCAGCGCAATCTCGTTTTCAAAAGGATCGCCCGGTTTGAGTTGGCCGCTCTCAATGGCCGTGGTGAGTTGCTGGGCAAGCTGGTGGTAGAGGGGAACCGGGCTCAACCGGTCGATGACAAGGGGAATCTCAGCGGCCATGACCGGCAGGATACGGCCCCACGCACCGGTGAACCAGTGTTTCGTGAGGGTGTGTTGACGTAATCACAAAGGGAATGGCCAGCTGGTTCAGTGACTGCTGCTGATCGTGCCGTGCCCCCGAAGTCACATCGACAGCACCGGAAAAAAAGGGGTGCGCTCTCTGGATCTTGTGGATCACCCGGGCCAGCCCTGACCGGCCGTGACATCGCTGACCGAGAACAGTGAGCCACGATGGTCCGGGGAGGGGCGGGCTGCGGTGATCCCAGACAGTGGTCCAGGACGGCTCACCGAGTCCCGATTGCAGCGCAGACTGGTTCTCCTCAGGGGGTTTTCAAACCCCTCCGAATCCAATTGTTCGTTTGTATTGACATCCGGCCTGAGCGCTGACTACGGTCGCTGTGATCGGTCACGATGGCGTGACCGAACGGATCGGCGGAGGCGGCAGCTTCCTGTCGGGCCAGAGAGGGAAAGTGACAATGAAGCACGGTCTCACATGGGCGGGCGTCGCGCTCGCCGCCTCCGGTCTTGTCGCGGGCTGTGGTTCCACCGCCGCGCCATCTGGTGGCAGCGCGGGTGGAGCGAGCGGGCCAGCTGCTGCAGGGGTGACCTATACCAAGGGGACGCCGATCAAGCCCAAAGACGGCAAGAAGCTGAAGATCGGGGTGACCTTCGCCGTCTACGACCAGTTCTTGCAGACAGTGGCCGACGGGATCAAAGCGCGCGCCGCAGAGAACGGCGTTGAGGTCGACATCGTCTCCGCTGAGAAGTCCACTGATAAGCAGCTCGGTCAGGTCGAGAACTTCGTGACCCAAAAGTATGACGGCGTCATCGTGGTGCCGGTGGACACTGCCGCGACCGGCCCGATGACGCAGAAAGCGACATCGGCTGAGATTCCTCTGGTGTATGTCAACCGCAAACCGGCCAACCTTCCCGAGAAGGTCCCGTACGTCGGATCAGACTCGATCGTGGCGGGCCAGTTGGAGATGGCCGAACTCGCCAAGCAGGTGGGCAACAAGGGCAATGTCGCCGTCCTCATCGGTGACCCGGCCAATGAGGCCGCCACGATGCGCACCAAGGGTTGCAAAGAGACCGCTGAAAAGAACGGCATGAAGGTCGTCCTGGAGCAGTCGGCAAACTGGGAGCGGGACAAGGCCCTGACCATCACTGAGAACTGGTTGCAGTCCGGGCAGCAGATCGACGCGATCTGCTCCAACAACGACGACATGGCTCTTGGGGCCATCAAGGCGCTGAAAAACGCCGGCAAGCTCGACAAGATCAAGGTCGGTGGCGTGGATGCCACCTCGGACGCCCTCAAGGCGTTGAAGGAGGGTGACCTGGCGGTCACGGTCTTCCAGGACGCCAAGGGGCAGGGTGCCGGTGGTGTCGATTCGATCGTGCAGTTGTACAACAAGGAGCAGGTGCCTTCCTTCGTCAACGTCCCCTTCCAGGCCGTGACCAAGGACAAGGCGGAGGAATTCGCCAACAAGTGATCCGGTGCGCCGTCTGTCGAGGGCGGCGCACCATCGGACGGCGTGGAGGAGTCCTCCTGGCTCTGGACTCCTCCACGTCTCCGGGGCGGTGCCACAGCAAGCGGTCGGTGCGGGCCGACGGCACGAGACGGAAGAGTTGATGGTGGACGAGTTTCTCCTGGTGATGAAAGGGATCCGGAAGACCTTTCCGGGTGTCGTCGCGCTCGATGACGTTGATCTGAATGTCCGGGCCGGCACGGTGCATGCCCTGATGGGTGAGAACGGTGCCGGTAAGTCGACGCTGATGAAGATCCTCATCGGGATGTACGCCGAGGACGCTGGGACGATCACGTTTGAGGGCCGTCAGGTCACCATCCCGGACACCAAGACCGGGTTGGGCCTGGGGATCTCGATGATCCATCAGGAGTTGGCGCCCGTCCCGGAGATGACCGTCTCCGAAAACATCTACCTGGGTCGTGAGCCGCGACGTTACGGGTTGGTCAGTCGCCGACTCATGGACGCCATGACCGCAGAGCTGCTCACCGAATGGGGGATCGACATTGACCCTCGCGCGCAGTTGAAGGATTTGTCTGTCGCCCAGCAGCAGATGGTGGAGATCGCCAAGGCCATTAGTTATGACGCCAGGTTGATCATCATGGATGAGCCGACCTCGGCGATTACTGACCGTGAGGTGGACCACCTGCACGCGATGATCGCCCGGCTCACGGCGCGGGGCGTGGCGATCATTTACATCACGCACAAGATGGACGAGGTCTTCAAGATCACCGACTACATCACGGTGTTCAGGGATGGTCACCTCATCACGACGCGTCCGGCGTCAGAACTGGACCGGGACAGCCTGATCACCTTGATGGTCGGGCGGGAGCTGACTCAGATGTTCCCGAAAGAGGATGCGGAGATCGGCGAGGTCGTTCTGGAGGTCACCGACCTCAACCGCGGACCGTTAGTGCGGGACGTCAGCTTCGCCGTACGGCGTGGGGAAATCTTGGGGATCGCCGGGTTGATGGGCGCCGGTCGCACCGAGGTGTTGGAGACGATCTTCGGGATCCACAAAGCGCAGAGCGGACAGATCACGGTCAAGGGGCGTCAGGTGCGGATCACGCAGCCGCAGGACGCGATCCGGGCGGATATGGCCTTGCTGACCGAGGATCGTAAAGCTAGCGGAATCATGGGCGTGCTCTCGGTGCGGGACAACATGATCGCTGCGGCCCTCCCGCGATACAGCCCGCGAGGGCTGTTGCAGCCGAGGCGGATCCGACAGGACTGCGAGGATCAGCGCACCGCATTGGCGGTGAAAACGCCCTCGCTGGACCAACTCATTCAGAACTTGTCCGGTGGCAACCAGCAGAAGGCGTTGATCTCACGGTGGATGCTCACGCTACCGGACATCCTGATGATCGATGAGCCGACCCGCGGGATCGATGTGGGTGCCAAATCTGAGATCCACCGATTGATGTCGAAGCTGGCGCAGCAGGGCAAAGCCGTCATCATGGTCAGCTCCGAGATGCCCGAAATCCTCGGGATGAGCGACCGGATCATCGTCATGCACGAGGGGCGTGTGACCGGCGAACTCGCCAGGTCCGAGGCGACCCAGGAGAAGATCATGCAACTGGCCACCGGCGGCGTCCCCGCTGCGGTCTGAGAGAGGCAATCATGTCCACCACCCCCACTGTGGCCCCTGAAGAGAGCCGGCCGCAGCAGCGTTCCGTTGACCTGGGCGCACTCTTCCGCAAGTACGGCACCATCCTGGTGCTGGTCCTGGTCATGGCGATTTTCGCCGGGTTGACTCAGGGTCGTTCCCTGGAACTGAAAAACCTGTCGAATGTCATCGTGCAGGTCGCCCCGATCGCCATCCTGGCGTTGGGCATGATGTTCGCGATCATCACCAAAGGCATCGACCTGTCGGTGGGATCGACAGTGGCCCTGTCCGCTGTGGTCGCGGCGAGTCTGGCGCAGGTAGCCGGGACCGCTGGCTCCCAGTTCGGGTATCCGCCCATGCCGGTCTTTGTCTCGGTCGTGGTGGGGCTGGCTGTGGGTGCCTTGGTGGGATGTTTCAACGGGGTGATCATCGCGCGGTTCCGGATCGCGCCCTTCGTGATGACGCTGGGCATGATGTCCATGGCGCGTGGCCTGGCGATGATTTACTCCGACGGCCGCCCGGTCTCTGGTCTGGCCAGTGGTTTCACCGTCATCGGGAGTGGCACGGTGCTGGGGATCCCGGTGCCGATCATCATCCTCGCGCTGATCGCGTTGTTGACCTGGACGATCCTGGAGCGCACCCGTTTCGGTCGGCATGTGTACGCCGTCGGTGGCAATGAGCAGGCTGCCCGGGTATCCGGGATCAACATCGGCCGCGTGCAGGTCGGGGTGTACACGCTGATCGGGTTGTTCGCCGGTCTGGCCGGTCTGATTTACGCCGCTCGTGTCGACTCGGGTAACCCCACTTTGGCGACGGGCTACGAGCTGGACGCGATCACCGCGACCGTGATCGGTGGCACCTCGTTTAACGGTGGTGTCGGCACGGTCTACGGCACCTTGGTCGGTGCGGTGATCATCCAGGTCATCGACAACGGTCTGGATCTGATGGGGGTCTCGCCGTTCATGAAGATCTTCGTCAAGGGCGCAATCATCGTGGTCGCGGTGATCCTGGATGAGCGGAAGAACCGTCGTTCGGGGCGCTGATCATCCGGCAGGTGTGGTCTGTCGGTAGGGCGGCGGGCGAGGCCCTGTGGGGTCTCGCCCGCCGTGCGTCCAGCCTCACACCGATGCACTAACATCAGACGTCAATATGTAATAACAAAGTGTTGACATGGGTCGACCACCTCCGGCAGGGTGGAAACACCGCCACCACCACACCCCCAACCCGCCCCACCCACGGACGACGGGAGGCACGATGAACCCCCCACACGAACCGACGTACGACCTCGTCGTCATCGGCCGCTGCGGCGTCGACGTCTATCCGATGGAATCCGGCGTCAGCCTCGAAGACGTCGATACCTTCGGGAAATTCCTCGGCGGCAGCGCCGCCAATGTCGCCGTCGCCGCCGCCCGCTACGGCCATACCAGCGCCCTCATCAGCCGCACCGGCGACGACCCCTTCGGACGCTTCGTCACCCGCAGCCTGCACGACATTGGCGTCGACACCCGATACGTCACCCGCGTCCCCCGCTTCCCCACCCCCGTCACCTTCTGCGAGATCTTCCCGCCCGACCACTTCCCCCTCTACTTCTACCGCTACCCCGTCGCCCCCGACCTCATGATCGAAGCCGACGACATGCCCCTGGCCGCCATCCGGGACGCCCACATCTACTGGGCCACCGCCACCGGCCTCTCCCGCGAACCCAGCCGCGCCGCGCACCGTGCCGCCTGGGCCGCCCGCAACCGACGCAGCCACACCATCCTCGACCTGGACTACCGCCCCCAATTCTGGGACGACGAAGCCAACGCCTCCGGCCAGATCCAAGCCGCCCTCACCTGCTGCACCATCGCCGTCGGCAACCTCGAAGAATGCCGCGTCGCCGTCGGAGAAACCGACCCCGACCGGGCAGCCGACGCACTCCTCGCCCACGGCCTCGACCTCGCCATCGTCAAAATGGGCCCCCGGGGCGTCCTCGGCAAAACCCGCGACGGCGAACGCGTCATCGTCCCACCCACCCCCATCGACGTCGTCAACGGCCTCGGCGCCGGCGACGCCTTCGGCGGCGCACTCTGCCACGGACTACTCCACCACTGGACCCTGCACCACACCCTCACCTTCGCCAGCGCCGCCGGAGCCCTCGTGGCCTCCCGCCTCGCCTGCTCCACCGCGATGCCCACCCACAGCGAAGTCGACGACCTGCTCACCCGACACACCACCAGGCCCGACCGTGCCCACTGACCTTGACTCCCGGATCGCCGAGCTCACCCACCGGCGCGCCACCCACCCCGAAGCCATCGGCGACGCCTGGGCCACCAGAACCCGGCGCCCGCTCCTCCCCGACGACGGACGACTTCTCATCGTCGCCGCTGACCACCCGGCCCGCGGCGCGCTCGCCGTGGCTGGCCATGCCCGCGCCATGTCGTCCCGTCGCGGGCTGCTTCACCGCCTCGCCACCGCGCTGGCCCACCCCGACGTCGATGGGGTCCTCGGCACCGCCGACCTCCTCGACGACCTGCTGCTCCTCGGTCTCCTGGACGGCAAACTCGCTATCGGATCAATGAATCGTGGTGGGCTTGCTGGCGCCAGCTACGAACTCGATGACCGGTTCACCGGTTATAGTGCGTCGGCACTGGCCAGGCAAGGCCTGGACGGCGGCAAGATGCTGACTCGGATCAGTCTGGCCGACCCAGCGTGTGTGAGCGTGCTGCACGCTGCGAGCCAGGCAGTCACTGATCTCGCCGCACATCGGTTGCCAGCCTTGATTGAGCCGTTTTGGTCGGGACGTGATGAGACTGGGCAGCTGTGCAACTTCCTCGACCCCGACTCGGTCATCCGATCCGTGCATGTCGCGGCCGGTCTCGGCTCCACCAGTGCGTACACCTGGCTCAAACTGCCCGTCGTCCCGGACATGGAGCGGGTCCTCGACGCGACGACCTTGCCGGTGCTTCTCCTCGGTGGCGACCCCGGTGTGCCAGGTGCCACCACGTACGACGACTGGGCTGCTGCGCTGCACCATCACCACGTTCGTGGGCTCGTCGTTGGCCGAGCTCTGCTCTATCCCGGTGATGACGACGTGGCGGCAGCAGTAGCCCGAGCGGCCGCCTTGGTCCACCCCCGCTCTGACCGGCCCCTCGGAGACATCCCACCCGACCCAGCAGCACCCACCCAGGTCACCCCTGAAGGACACGGAGGAATGGCATGAGCGACTGGTTCCGTCGAGCGGGCAGCGCCGCCCACGACGGCTACGACCTGCAGATCAACCCTGGTGATCCCGGTTGGTTTCACACCGGCCTGTGGACCGCGACGCTCCGCGCCGGTCAAAGCCGACACATCGACTGCGGTGACGCGGAATGGATCGTGCTGCCGCTATCCGGATCGTTCCGGGTGGACGCCGAGGTCCACGGTCAGCAATGTCACGCTGACCTGGCGGGCCGGTCGGATGTGTTTGCTGGCCCCACCGACAGTGCTTTCATTCCTCGCGACGCCACTTTCACCGTCACTGCCGTCACGGACGGGCGGATTGCGTTGCCCTTCGCGAAAGCTCGCACCGCCTATCCCTTCGCGTATGTCGCCGCCGCTGACGTCCCGGTAGAACTGCGCGGCGCCGGACAAGCCTCCCGGCAGGTGCAGAATTTCGGCACGCCCGGCACCGTGGATGCAGACTCGATCATCGCCTGTGAGGTCATCACTCCGGCGGGTAACTGGTCCAGTTACCCGCCGCATAAACACGACGTCGACATTGACGGCGTCGAGTCCGCCCTCGAAGAGATCTACTACTACGAGATGCGCACCGAACCCGGCGTCGCCGTACCAGCCGGTGTCACCCCCGATCCGATGGGCTATCAGCGTGTCTACGGCACCGATGACCGACCCCTCGACGTTCTCGAAGAAGTCCGCACCGGCGACGCCGTCCTCATTCCCCACGGCTGGCACGGACCTGCCATGGCCCCCACCGGCTACGACATGTACTACCTCAACGTCATGGCCGGACCCGGCGAGCAACGCGTCTGGCTGATCTGCGACGACCCATCCCACGCCTGGGTGCGCGACACCTGGCCCAGCCAGCAGATCGACGTACGTCTCCCTCTCCACCAGCACTGACCATCCCGGCGGGACTCGCCGCCACCGAAAGGAACACCGTGAGCACCACCCGGATCACCCACCTGATCGGCCACCACCTCTGGGAAGGCACCGCCACCCGCACTGGTGACGTCTACAACCCGGCGACCGGCGAAATCACCGGCACCGTCGACTTCGCGGATGCTGCGCTGGTCGACGAGATCGTCGAGAGTGCTCACGTCGCCGCGCAAAGCTGGGGACGGATGTCCGTCGCCAAACGCACCCAGGTGCTCTTCCGCTTCCGTGAGCTGCTCGCCACCCGTCGTGAAGACATCGCCCGGCTCATCGTCGCCGAACACGGCAAGACCTTCCCGGACGCTGTCGGTGAGATCAACCGCGGCCTGGAAGTCGCTGAATTCGCTTGCGGCATCGGTCACATCCTCAAGGGCGGTTTCTCGGAGAATGTGTCCACCGATGTGGACGCCTACTCGATCCTGCAACCCCTCGGCGTCGTCGGGGTCATTTCTCCGTTCAACTTCCCGGCGATGGTGCCATTGTGGTTCGTGCCGGTCGCCATTGCCTGCGGCAACGCGGTAGTCATCAAACCCAGCGAAAAAGACCCCTCAGCAGTCGTCGCGATCGCCGAACTCTGGCGGGAAGCAGGTCTGCCCGACGGCGTCATGAACGTCGTCCACGGTGACAAAGAAGCTGTCGACGCACTCCTGGACAACCCCACAGTGAAGTCGATCTCCTTCGTCGGGTCGACCCCGATCGCCCGTTATGTCTACGAACGGGGTGTCGCCGCCGGTAAACGCGTGCAAGCACTCGGCGGGGCCAAAAACCACATGCTGGTGCTGCCCGACGCTGACCTTGACTTGGCCGCTGACGCTGCTGTCAACGCTGGCTTCGGCGCCGCCGGTGAACGCTGCATGGCGATCTCGGTGCTGCTGGCCGTGGACTCCATCGCTGATGAACTCATCGCCAAAATCACCGAGCGGATGGCCAGCCTCACCACCGGTGACGGCATGGGTGACGGCGTCGACATGGGGCCGCTGGTCACCGCCGCGCACCGCGACAAGGTCCGTGGCTACATCGACGCTGGCGTCGCTGAGGGCGCAGACCTGGTGGTCGATGGCCGGGAAGGCACCTGGGTCGGAGGCAGCGACAACGGATACTTCGTGCTGCCCACCCTGTTTGACAAGGTCACCCCGCAGATGTCGGTGTACACCGATGAGATCTTCGGGCCGGTGCTGTCCGTGGTGCGCATCTCCTCGTACGACGAGGGCCTGCAACTCATCAACGACAACCCGTTCGGCAATGGCACCGCCATCTTCACCAACGACGGTGGCGCCGCCCGCCGCTTCCAGCACGAAGTGCAGGTCGGCATGGTCGGAGTGAACGTGCCGATCCCCACCCCCATGGCGTACTACAGCTTCGGTGGCTGGAAAGCGTCCCTGTTTGGCGACACCCACGCGCACGGCATGGAAGGGGTGCACTTCTTCACCCGCACCAAAGCCGTCACGGCCCGGTGGCTCGACCCCAGCCACGGTGGCCTGAACTTGGGGTTCCCGCAAAACGACTGATCGCCGTACGACGTCCGTCGAGCGCTGCGGACGGCGACGGAAACCCCACCAGAGACGCCGACTGGCCTGACGACCGGAAGAGCAGCAGGCGGGGCACCTCCCCATCGAGGTGTCCCGCTGGCGTCACCCCTGGTGGGGTAGCGCCAGCGCATCGGACGGTGCCGCTGGCTGCGGCGCGGCGGTGCGCATCGCTCGCGCCGTACGGCGGTCCTTGATTTGGCTGGAGTAAATCGAAGAGTCACCGACGACTCGGCCTGCCACGGCTACGGCGATCATTGCCGGGGCCAGCAGCGACAGATTGGCCGTCATCTCCCCGACCATCAACATCACCCCGAGCGGGGCATGCGCGATCGCTCCAAAACAGGCGATCATGCCAACCACGACGTACGGCGTTGGCGACGATGGCACCCCCGGGATGTCCTGGGCGAGGCGCCATACCGCGGCGCCCGTTGCCCCACCGATGACCATGCCCGGACCGAACACGCCACCTGAGCCACCCGAACCGATCGACAGGGACGTCGCGGCGACCTTCGCGAAGGGAATCGCCACCACGAGCCACAGCGGTAAAGCTGTCAGCAGGTCAGCTGACATTTCTTTCTGAATCCAGCCATAGCCGGTGCCTAAAGCCGCTGGGACTAACAACCCCAGAACGCCCACGACAAGGCCCCCGATGGCGGGACGTATGGCAGCGGGGATCCGACTGCGGGAAAACATGCCAGTGGTGCGGTAAAACAAGGCGGCGTACAACCATCCCATCGCACCAGCCGCCGCCCCCAAGACGGCAAAACCAGGCAGCTCCGTCGGAGCGGTGAATTCAGTGGTGCCGAGATTGCCGAAGATGGGTTGAAACCCGTACACGCTGCCAAAGACGCAATACGCGACGATACTGCTGATCAAGGAGGGCATGATCGCGTCTGCTTCGAGGTCATCTCGATACAATAATTCCGCGCCCAACAGCGCCCCACCCAGAGGTGCCCGAAAGATCGCGCCAATCCCAGACGCCATCGCCGCAGCGACCGCTAACCGAGCATCCGGGGTGGGCACACGGAGCCATCGGCAGAGCTGAGAAATCACGGTCGCGCTGATTTGGGCTGTCGGGCCTTCACGGCCCCCGGAGCCGCCTGAACCAATGACCAACGTCGACGCGATAATCTTCACCGCCGCGACCCGGCCCCGTAAACTTGTCGGTTCGTGGTGGACAGCATCAATCGCGGCGTCCGTGCCATGCCCTTCAGCTTCCGGGGCCAGCCATGCCACGATCAGGCCAGCTAGCAACGCCCCGCCACCGGCCACCAACGGAATAGCCCACGGACGTTCAAACCCAGTCCCAGGGAAACCGCCCCCCTCGCCGACCGTGCCTGGCGGATGATGTCCAGCCACGGTGTGCAGCAACAGGTGAGTGCCATGTTCCAGGCAGCAAAAAAACAGGACGGCTCCGCCACCAGAGACCACCCCAATGATGGTGCCCCACCACAACCAGCGGCTCACCGAATCCCGCCACCGACCAGGCCGACGCGGCGCTATGAGGGTGCGCAGGCGGTGGCGAAGGCTCACAACTCCCACCGGTCGTGGCTGACATGGCCTAACGTCGCACCTGCCCGCGCCAGCAACGTCAGCCCAGTCACCACCTGCTGGCACTCTTCGGCGGTGAGCTCGTCGACCAGGCAAGAGATGTCTTCGCGGCGGTGACCAGTGACCCGATCGACGAGTCCGGTCCCCATCGCGGTGAGACTGACCGTCGAAGCCCGCCGATCCTGAGGATCGTCATGGCGCAGCACCAAGCCTTTACGGACCAGTCGGTCCACCATCCGACCTGCAGTAGAAGGGTGAACATCAAGCTCAGCGGCCAGATCGCCGGGCCGGGCCGGGCCGTTGAGGCGAAGGACGACCAAGGCACGATATTGGGGCAAGGTCACCTCGCCCTCTAAAGAACTGAGGGATCGCGCCGCCACTGCGACGAGGGTGCGGCTCCCGGTGACAATGGCGTCGACGGCTGTCTGCCGGTGGTCAGATGTGGGCGGGGCGGGATGGGACTCTGATGTCCCTAGGCTGGAGTTTGTATGCATAGTGCAATTATTGCACTGAGCATATTTGTGTGTGGTGGCGGGGTGTGGTGGCGGGGCGCGCCGATGGTCCCCGACGCCTGATGTCAGGCGACTGACCCCTGATCACCGATGCCTGATCCCTGCTGGGGTCCGGTGCCAGACCGCCAATGTCAGATGCTTGATCCCTGCTGGGGTCCGGTGCCTCATCTCTGATGCCTGCCACTCAATGCCAGGTGAGCGTCACTGACACGCCCCACGGCAACCCGCCCACGGGCGACTTTCGGCCGCCACACTCCGCCCGTGGGCGGGGTGCGTTGGGTGTGATGTCGCCCGTGGGCGGGTTTGGTGGGGGTGGTCCTGGGGTTTTGCGCCGGAATGTCGCCCGTGGGCGGGGTGCGTTGGGTGTGATGTCGCCCGTGGGCGGGGTGCCGGGGAGGTGACGTGATGAATGTCGCTTCCCCTGGGCGCGGTCCTGGGAAGGGCTTGCCCGGGTGATGGGTGACGATGAGGGGGTACGGCGCCACTGAGGTGTCTGACGTGACGAATCCCAGGAGGTCGCACATGGCCAAGTACGACGTGAACACGACGAAGCTCGGTGAACTTCTCGACGATCCGCAGGTGGTGGCGATATTCGATAAGTATGCTCCGGGGCTGACCAGCAACCCGATGATCGGGATGGCGAAGGGGATGACTGCTGCTCAGGCGATTGGGATGGCCGGTGGCATGATCGGCCAGGACAAGATTGCGGCGATCACCGCTGAGGTGGAGCAGCTCTGATTGGGGAGCTGGGGCCCGAAGAGGGCGGATGGTCGGCGTGGCATGCGAATCAGACAGTGTGAACCAGACGGTCTTTGATCGCCACGCCGACCACCCTGGGCAAGGTAAGGTTAGTCTAACCTAACTTCAGCCGGGTGTCTATTAACTAACCCTGCCAGGTCACTCCGCTGCAGGCAGAGTTCCGTCCTGACGAGCCGGAGCCATTGCAGCCTCCAGGCTGGCCACGCTCTGGGAGAACGCCGCCTGCTCAGCGTCGTCCAGGTCCAGTTCGATGATCTGCCGCACGCCCCGACGACCAATGCTGGCCGGAACTCCGATGTAGATGTCCTCGTGACCGTATTCGCCCTCCAGCAGCGCCGATACCGGCAGGGTCACCTTCTCGTTGCGCATAATGGCGCGAGTGATCCGCGCCAAGGCCATCCCGACGCCGTAACTGGTTGAGCCTTTCGCGTCGATGATGTCGTACGCCGCGTCCCGGGTCGCGGCAAAGATCCGGTCCAGGTCGGACTGCAATTCAGGATGTTGGGCGACGCGCCGGTGGATGGACCGTCCCGCTACCGAAGCAGCACTCCAGGCGGGTAATTCAGAGTCGCCGTGTTCACCGATGATGGTGGCGTGCACGTTGGTGGTGGCAACTTCAAAATATTGCGCCAGATTGAAGCGCAGCCGGGCGGTGTCCAAGGTCGTCCCGGAGCCGAGCACCTGAGCTGAGGGGAGTCCGGAGAACTTCCAGGTGGCATAGGTGAGGATGTCGACCGGGTTGGTTGCCACCAGGAAGATTCCGTCAAAACCTTCAGCCATGACCCGGTCGACGATGTCGCGGAAGATGCGCAGATTGGTTTCCAGCAGTTCCAGTCGAGTCTGGCCCGGCCTCTGGGCCACGCCCGCACAGATCACCACCATCGCGGCGTCGCGACAGTCGGTGTAGTCGCCAAATTCCACACTCACCGGGTGTGGTGCCCAGGCCTCGCCGTGGTTGAGGTCTAGGACGTCAGCCCGAGACTTGCGTTCGTTGAGGTCAATGAGGACGAGTTCGTCAGCCAGTCCCTGGTTCACCACGGAGTAGGCGTAGGCCATGCCCACCGCTCCGGTACCGATCAGGACCACCTTGTTGTCGACATACTTCATGGAGCCATCCTGTCAGGGCCGCCATCTGCTGTCATAGGCGTGGTATGTCTGTCACGGTCTCGTAGATCCCTCAATCATCTATGTGAGAGCGCAAGTCTTATCGGAGTAATTCTTTTTCAGGTAACGTCCAGGAAGTGGTGATGGCCCCCTTTTATGCTTGGACTCCTCTTTCCCTATGAGAGAAGGAAACTCATGTTTTCTGGAGTTCAAGCTCGTTCCCGTCGCACGGTCGCTCTGATCGTCGCCTTGGGTGTGGTGGGTCCGATCCCAGGATTGGTCGGTACGGCGAACGCCGCGGAGAAGGATCAGAAGTGGGTGGTCCTACGGGCCGACGCTAACCGGGATGGCGTCGTTGACATCGATGGCGATGGTGACAAGGAGCCTGGGCAGAATTCCGCCGGTCGCGGCGCGGTCTTCCTGGCCAATGTCGACGACGACTCCGGTCGCTGCAAGGTCAAAGACGGGAAGAAGTTCCTTCCCATGTCCACGTTGGCAGGCTGCCACGACGGCACCGACGAGATCGTCAACGGCCCTGAGGACGAGAAAGACCTGGCACCACTGCGCACCGGAGTTCCGGGAACATTGCCAGTGGATGCGGTAGGACAGCTGAAGATTGAAGGAGCTGCCGCGAAGCGGACCCGCCTGTTCATGAAACGGGACAAGGAATGGGTCAAGGTCCGCCCAGACATGAAGATCAGCGCGACCGATTTGCGCGCCGGGTTGCGGTTGGGCTTAGAAGGCACTGACATCCTGCGTGACACCTCGGTGTGGGATGGCCAGGCGAAGGTCACTCTCACAGTCACCTCCAAAGGAAAATCGCAGAGCGAGTCGGTGACTTTGCGTCAAGCTCCGCTGAAACTTCAGCACGACCTGCAAAAGGTTGAGCAGGTCAGCGTTTCCTCTGCTGGCGGCAAAGACACGATGGTCGCCTTTCTGAAAGAGTTCCGAAACGCATTGAAACCGTCAGGGGCCAAAATCACCGAGCTGGACACTTTGGGTGACGAATGGGTCCAAGACCTGTTTGAACCGATGTACCAGCAGATGCCTGCAGCGAAGGGCGCCACCCAGATGATGCGGGTCGCGGTCAGTGCTGACATGGAGCGCGATGGCAGCCCTTCGGTCTATCAGCTCCGCGGCAAGGATGTCGGTGTCGTTCGGATCGGCTCCAAAAAGGTCCAAGACAGCATCAACGCGATGGGCAACCTGGAAAACCTCCCGCCGTACAGTCACGGAGGTAAGAATTTCCCCGAAGGACGCCCACTCATTGGCGCCCGGCAATCCAAGATTGTGTTGGATAAGAAGCCAGGTGACAAGCCCAAGCCCACAGGCTCTGTGAAACCGAGCCCCACCGGGACTGCTAAACCGAGCCCCACTGGATCGACGAAGCCCACTTCTTCGGCCAAACCCACCCCCACTGGTAAAGATGCGACCACTGCACCGGCCGCTGTCGAGAAGAGCGACAAGGGTGGCGATGCCGCTAAGGCTGACCCCAAGGGTAAAGCCGACCTCAAGGGTAAAGCCGACCCTAAAGACAAGGGCGGGAAGAGCGCACCCAAGGAGGAGCAGGGCGACAAGATGTCCAAGGACACCTTGTCCTTCATCAAAGCTCAGAACTTGGCGGAACCGCTGGTGATTGACACCGGATTCATGGGTGTCGGACACGTTGACGAGATCGTCAATGTGATCCCGGCAAAGAACGAGCGCGGCTGGAAAATTGCCGTAGCCGACCCCCAGGCTGGCGTGAATCTGTTGAAGAAGGCGATGGCTGACGGGCATGGCAATGTGCCGTTCTTCTTTGATGAGACTGAACCGGGAAGGGCCAAGCTCAAGGACTACGCCGAAGATGCGGAGATCTTGTCGATCAACGCTCAGGCCGCCAAGGCCATGGAGAAGAACATCAAGACCCTCAAGGACAACCTGGGCTTGTCCGACGCTGAGATCGTGAAAGTTCCCGTGTTCCTCCGGGGCCTGTTCGGTCACATTGAGGACCAGGACGAGGACGCCGGCTTCCGGGGAGCGACGGCGTTCATCTCCAACGCGGTGAACTCGCTGGCGATGGGTGATGGTTCGCTCATCACTCCGTTGCAGGTTGGCCCGGTCGTCGGTAAGGACAAGAAGAACATCTTCGCCGATGCCGTCAAGGAGGCCTACACCAAGGCTGGGGTGAAGATGGTCGTCGTGCGGGACAAGGACGTCTATCAGATGGGCGGTGGCAACATCCACTGCGGCACTAACGTCTTCCGCGCCGTATCCCAGGCTCAGCCGAAGAAGTGACGCTCAGCGTACGCCGGTCGGGGCGATCCTGACACGACTCGGGGGGAGGGCGTCGGTGACGTCCTCCCCCCGAGGTGACCCTGCGAGATGCTGATCATCCGGTGGTGAGCTGTCCTGCATCAGGTGCGGGATAGCTCACCACGTCGATGTCCTGATCTGACCCGGGTCCGAACCCCAGCGTGCTCAGTAGAGCGGCGGGTAGGTGCGCTCTTCCTTGGGGACCCAGGTCTGGTTGACCGGTCCGGTGTAGACCTGGCGGGGGCGGTAGATCCGGCCCTGTGGGTCGTCGTGGATCTCTTTCCAGTTTGCGATCCAGCCGGGCATCCGGCCAATAGCAAACATCACCGTGAACATGTTCAACGGGATGCCAATGGCGCGCAGGATCACGCCTGAGTAGTAGTCGACGTTCGGGTAAAGCTTGCGCTCAATGAAGTAGTCGTCGTTCAGAGCGGCATCTGCGAGCTCTTGGGACAGGTCGAGCATGGGGTCGCTGATGTTCATCTCGGTGAGTAGCTCTTCAGCGGCCTGCTTGAGGATCTTGCTGCGTGGGTCGAAGTTGCGGTAGACGCGGTGACCGAAGCCCATGAGCTTCACCCCGTCTTCCTTGTCCTTGACCTTTCGGACATATTCCTTGACTGAAATCCCGGATTCCTGAATTTCCTGGAGCATGTCGATCACGGCCACGTTGGCGCCACCGTGCAAGGGACCCCAGAGTGCGCAGACCCCTGCGGAGCAGGACGCAAACATATTGGCTTTCGATGAGGCGACCATCCGCACGGTGGATGTCGAGCAGTTCTGCTCGTGATCGGCATGGAGCAGGAAAAACAGGTTGAGCGCCTTGGTGACCGTCTCACTGGGCTCGTAATTGCGGTAAGGCACTGAGAACATCATGTGCAGGAAGTTCTCGACGTACTTCAGGTCGTACCGGGGGTAGACGAGCGGTTCACCGATGCTCGATTTGTACGCCGCGGCGGCAATGGTGCGGACTTTGCTCATCAAGACGGCCGCAGCGATCTCGATGGATTTGTCGTCGTGAGCTTCCCAAACCTCTTCGTTGTGCGCGGAGAGGGTGTTGATCATGGCTGACAGGATCGCCATGGGTGGCGCATACGTGGGGAACCCGTCGAAGTGTTTTTTCATGTTCTCATCGAGGCGGGAACTCTCGGTGAGCAGGTCGGTGAACCGGTCCCGGTCGGCGAGCGTAGGAAGGCGACCAAAGATGATCAGCCAGGCCACTTCCACGAAAGAGCATTTTCCAGCGAGGTCTTCGATGGGGATGCCTCGGTACCGCAGGATGCCGGCATCGCCGTCGATGTAGGTGATCGACGATGCGCATGATCCGGTGTTGCCGTAGCCGTCGTCCAACGTGATGTGGCCGGTCTGAGCCCGGAGCTTGCTGATGTCGATGGCTTTTTCGTGTTCGGTGCCTTCGACGACCGGGAACTCGTAGGACTTACCGTCCAGTTCGATGCGAGCTGCATTGCTCATACCGTCGTCTCCTTCGTGACTGTGATCGCTGGCAGCAGCGTAACCAGCCGTTGCTGTCGCCGCAGCGAGTGGGGCCGATTCGGTGCATTTCTCGGGGCTTGCGGCCCTAGCGTCGATCGGAGAAATCAGGCATGGCTGCTGCGGTCAGCCCCAGCCCGGTGGTGCGAACAGTGCGCTATCCAGCTTTGTTCCGTCGAGGAGAGCCCCGCGAGGGTCGACGCCGAGCAACGTGGCCTCAGCCAGGTCAGCGCCGCGCAGGTCAGTTCCGATCAACAGAGCACCAGTGAGATCACTGCCACGCAGGTCAGCTCCACGAAGGTTGCGTCCGGCGAGATCAGCGCCGGGTGCTTGCCGGGTGAGCCTGCGGGCAAGCGGTGACAGTGCCGCTCTGCACGCATGTGCGTCTCGTACGGCGGCAGCGACCTGATGCAGCAGCGGTGCAGCGCGGGCGCGGTACTGCAGCGCGTCATCCCGATCCACGGGCGGTGCGCGGTGGACCTCGTGATGCAGGTCGGCACTCACCTGGGCTAATGCGGCTGCCAGATCGGGGTCGGCGCAAGGGGCACCAGGCGCGACGCGGGCTCGGGCCTCCTCGACGTACCGGGCGATCTCAAACATGCCGAGCATCATCCGGAAGGTGTCGAACTGCACCGCTGGTTCATCATCTGTGCGCCAGGACCGCTGCGGGAACAGCACCTGGGCGGTGTGTGGTCCCGCCCCGGCACAGTGAAAGGCTCGGCAACCATGCCACCCGTCGGCGGTCAGCCGGTCATGGATGCGGCAGCCACAACTGTCGTCGAGGTGAGGGCAAGCAGTGTCAGCCGTCTTGGTGGCAGGGAAGTCCGCGGACCGGGTGTAGGGCAGCGCGACGCAGCACAGGCCGGTGCATTGGGAGCAGTCGGCCTGGAGGTCCCACTGTGGGGGAGCGGGAGATGGCACTGCGCCATCGTCGCAGAGTGGGAGCGCCACCGGAGGCTCAGGTAGCCCTCCGGACGTGGGGATCAGATGAAGATGACCTGTGCGCCTTCGCTCAGTTCGATGAAGTCGGAGGCGCTGATGATGTCCTCAACTCCGTCGTACAGGTCGTCTTTGGTCAAGCCCATCATGTCGGCGGAAAGCTTGCAGCCCCACAGGTGACCGCCAGCCTCGGTGATCTGCTCCAGCATCTCCGGGACCGTGGGGATGCCAAGGTCCTTGAGCTGGTTGCGCATCATCGCCGTCGCGGCTGCGGTCATGCCGGGCAGCACCCCCAAGGGTTGGGGCATCGACATGGAGCCCAGGCCTGGACGGATCTTGTCCAGCTGGGGCATGTGCATGGCGGTGTTGCCGGTCATCGTGAACTTCAGCTTGTCCCAGGTGGCGGTGTTGATGATGTCGAAGCCCCAGAACGTGAAGAAGATATGGACCTCGCAGCCTTCACCGAGCGCGGCGTTACCCATGATCAGTGCGGGGTAAGCCATGTCGAGGTTGCCCTTACTGCAGATGAAACACATCTTGCGAGTGGGGCCGTCGCTGGTGCCGAAATCGGGGACGAAGGGGGTCTCGCTCATGTCGTGCTCCTGCCGGTGGGGTCGGGTCGGGGCGATGGGGGAAAGTCAGACGCAGCCTTTGGGTTTGGGTAGCCCGGCGACGTACGCCATCTTTTTGGCCGGCTTGCCGGGAAACAGTTCGAAGAGTTCCTTGGTGGGGATGCCGCTTTCGGTGGCGACCCGCCGCAAGGTGGGGGTCTCGCCGCGGGCAGCGTGATCGCCGCGCAGGAAACGGATGGCCTGCCAGTGACGTTCGGTCATCTCGACGTTGATGAGGCGGGCTAGTTCGGCGCCCAGGGTTTCGTCCCACTGGCTGGGGTCGGTCATGAACCCTTCATCATTGATGGCGACAGTGCGGCCGCCAACGGTCGTGGTGGGCATGGTGTCCTTCCTTGACGGTGCTGATCAAAACGTGGGGATGGCCGGTCCATCCTGATGGTGGGATTCGGTGGGTTCAGGGGGTACGGCGAGGGGCTTTTTGCCAGCCATGGACATGTGCGCACCGATCGGAAGGGTCCGTCCTGGCAGGAGCACATTCCAGTAGATGTGGCGGAAGGCCATTTTCCCGGCGTGGTTGGCACGGGTCTCGGTGAGCAGCCGCATCGGACCCACTGCCGGGATGGGGAAGGTGCCGGGCAACGGCTCGACGTCGTAATTGAAGTCGATGAGCAGTGCTTTTCCGCGTCCGGTTTCGATGAAGCAGTTGGCGTGTCCGTCGAAAACGGAGGGGAGTTTGGTCCCGGAGATCTGGGCGACGATGTTGTCGACGAGGGTTTCGCAGGCGAAGTGAGCGACAGACCCGGCTTTGGAGGTGGGGATGTCGGAGGCGTCGCCGAGCACCCAGATGTCGTCGTGGTCGCGGGAGCGCAGGGTGTGCTTGTCGGTGGGGATGAAGTTGAGGTCATCGCCGAGCCCACTGCGGGCGACCCATTTCTGTCCCATGTTGACGGGGACGGTGACCAGCATGTCGAAGGGGATCTCGCGGTCGTCGTAGGACCGCAGCACTCCACGGGCGGGGCCGTCAGGGCTCAGCTCGACTGACTCGGTCATGAAGTCGGTCTCTAGGGAGATGTCCCGGTCGTCGAGCAGATGGCTCAGGGCGCGGGAGCAGGTGGCTTTGGTGAAAGCTCCATCGAGGGGGGTGACATAGGTGATTCGGGTGGCGGCACCGAGCCCCCGTCGGGAGAGGTGGTCTTCCGCGAGGAAAGCGAACTCCAGGGGAGCGACGGGACATTTGATCGGGAGCTCGGTGAGCTGGACCACCAGATGTCCACCGGTGAACCTCTTCAGGGCCTCGTGCAGTCCCAACGCCCCAGGAAGGGTATAGAACTCGTGGACGGCGCGGTCAGCTGCGGGGCCGTTGAGAGCGTCGGCCAGGCCAGGGGTCTGATCGGGGCGTGGTTCACATCCGGTGGCGACGATCAGGAGGTCATAGTTCAGGGTGCGGCCATCGTCGAGATGCACGGTCCGTGCGGAGGCATCGACAGTGTCGATGGCGGAGAGCACGAGCTCGATACCGTCGCGGATGAAGGCATGCCGAGACCGCACCACCTGCTCGCGTCGGTAGGTGCCAAAGGGGATGAAGAGGTATCCCGGCTGGTAGTGGTGTTCGTCGTCGCGATCGACGATGGTGATCTGCCACTGGTGACGGGACAGCCGCTTCCGCAGCATGTTGGCCGCCATGGTGCCTGCTGTGCCACCACCCAGGATGACGAGCCGGTGCATGGCCTTCCTCCTGCCTGGGATGATCCCGCTGTTGTCGGGGCTCCTGACAGTGCGACCATACCCCTAGGGGTATGGCGGAATCAGGGACGTTAGCCCTGATCCGCACCGACTGGGTCTGGGCCAGTTCCAGGCTGGCACAGCCAGTGTCCGCGCCGGGGGAGAAGCGGCACAATTGGCCCCATGGGTTCTGACAGCACGACATCACCGGGTTCCTCTGCCACGGCGGAGAGTCTGATGCTGCGGGCGATCGAGGAGACCCTGCCTGGCGGAACGGTCACTGCGTTTGTCGACGATGACGAGGTGCTGCGGGCGGCGGGATTTGGCCCGATAGGGCACGTTGCTGAGCGTCTGCTCACCGGACCGTCAGCCGGGTGGCAGTGGGTCGAGTACGCCGGTGCTCATCCGGTGCGGGACGCCGCGGCGGCGTACCGGGATGGGGATCACCGCGCCCTGGACCGGTATCCGGTCAGCCAACCGGGTACTGAGTTGATGCAGTCGACGTGGCGAGCGCTGCGTCAGGTCACCCCAGGTGCACCGGTCTCGTACGCCGAATTAGCGCGAATAGCGGGGGCGCCCCGCGCGGTTCGTGCGGTGGCTTCGGCCTGTGCTCGTAACCGGATTGCGCCGTTCGTTCCCTGTCATCGTGCCATCAAGACCGGTGGTGGCCTGGGGGGATATGCTTATGGGCTCGCTGTGAAGGAGGCCCTCCTGAGGGCTGAGACGACCTGACTGCGCTGCCCAGGTGACCGATTCGTGACCGGAGTCGGCTTGGAGCACAGCACTGTCCGGACGGATGCTGGATGGCGGGCCGGTGTTGTCAAGGAAGGCCCAGGAGGATTCGGTGCGACCGTTCGCGCGTCATATTGGACTCGGCGCAATGTGGGTGGTCGCCGTCCTCATGGCGGCCGTGATTGTGCTGGAGGAAGCGCACACCGAGGAGATCACCACGACCCAGGTCCATCAGGGCCGTGGCTGGTCCGCCGTACGGGTCAATCAGCGTGAGGTGCAGGAGTTTGCTTCTGCTCTCGGCGTGGACGAGGAGCGGCTTCTCAGCGAGCTCGAGTATGCCGGGACTCGGGCCAACGCGGTGGCCGCAGAAAAACGCGAAGATGTCTTGATCGTCACCCTTGCTGAGCGGTTCCAGATGCCGGTGGCCAAGGTCCGCGAGGTCGTCACCCAAAACCCCCGGATCAAGCGGTTTACCGTTCGGGAGGTCTTAGCGGCTCGGCTGCATCGTGGGGTAGACAACGGACGGATCTCTGAAGCGCAACGTGTGGCCATCCTGCGGGCCTTCGACAGTGGTCAGCTGTCCACGGAAATGGTCGAGAAGATGGCTCCAGACAACGGTGGTGCCTCGCCGGTGCCTGCGATGATGTCGTCGACCAAGAGCGCCGCCACCACTGATGTCCACCCGCCGTCACCTGCGGCGGTGCCGACACCGATCCCGGCGCCGGTGCCCCCGATCCCCACGGTCCCCGTGAGTCCTCCGGTGGTCTCGCCGCCTCCTGTCACGGTGGTCTCACCCCCGACTGCTCCGGCCGTGCCGACCCCGCCAGCCGCGGTCACACCTGCCCCGAGTCCGTCGCCAGCTCCTACGTCTACTCCGGCCGCTTCGACCCCGACGCCAGCTGTCCCACAGCCTTCGGGCGCGGCTTCCGCCGAAGCTCCCGCTGCGAGCGCTCCTACCGACAGTGCGCCGCACCCTGATGGGGCTGAGCCGTCGCCTGGGATCCCGGCTCCCTCGCCGACCCGGTAGCGTCGAGGCCATGTCACGGCCACCGTTTTTTGTGTTGGTGCACGACCTGGGGCAGACCCCGCTGCAGTGGGAAGAGTTGGTGACGGCCTTGCCCGCCGGGGTGGGGGCGACGTGCCCTTGGCTGCGCGGCACCAGACCGGGTGGTCGTCAGGTCGAGTTCAGCCTTGCTGATGCGGCTGCCGACGTGATCACTGCGTTGGATGAGAACGGTGCAGCCCGCGCTGATGTGGTTGGTGCCGGTGTTGGTGGTCTGGTCGCGGTGTATGCCGCAGCGAGATGTCCAGACCGGGTGAACCGAGTGGTGGCTTTATCTGCGCCGATGCACCCCTCCGCTCGCGCGATGGCCTGGCAACGCGGGGTGGTTCGGTTGATGCCGCGCCGGGCGTTGGCGGCCCGCAATATTGACAAGGATCGGTTGTTGGCTGCGATGCGTCAGGTGGGTACGGCGACCGACACTGAGGCGTTGCGTGATCTGTCCGTTCCGCTGACCTTGGTGGTCGGCGAGGATGACAAGGCCTCTCTGGCTGCGGCGAAAGCCTGGACGACGTTGATCCCCGCCGCGCAGGTACATCGACTTCCGGGGCAGGGGCAGGACCTGCCCCGTCGGGCCTCTGCTGCGGTGGGAGAGATCCTTTTTGCCGGGATCACCGCAGAGACGTCACCGCACGATCAGGACGAGTCGTGGGCGCCATGGGACTTGAGCTGACTCCGCTCGCGCTGGTTGCGGTCCGGGGGCGAGGGGTGCTTGCAGCTGACGAGCCGGTGTTGTACGCCGATGATCTGGGTGTGACCAGGGGTGACGGTTGCTTCGACACGGCTCGGGTTGTCACGGACGATGACGGTGTCGCGCGCATCACCGGGTTGGCCGCTCATCTCGACAGGTTGGCGGCGTCGGCTGCGGCGATGGACATCGTTTCCCCGACGTACGACCAATGGGCGGAACTGATCGGTGATCTGCTCACGGCCTGGCACACCCCGGGGGAAGCGGTGCTGAAGATGGTGCTGACCCGCGGGCGGGAGCGACATGCTGACGGGCCGACTGCTTATGTGACGCTCACTCATCGTGGCCGACCCGGTCGTGACGCGGTGCCTTTTGCCGCTCGGGAAGGGATCAGTGTGGTCACGCTGTCCAAAGGGCATCCCAGCGATGCGTATGCGGCGGCGCCGTGGCTGCTCGGCGGGGTCAAAACACTGTCGTACGCCGTCAACGCTGCTGCTCAGCGGGAAGCGATTCGGAGGGGAGCTGACGATGTGCTGTTTGTCTCCACGGACGGGTATTGCCTTGACGGGCCGACCTCGGGCCTGATTGTCCGGCACGGCGAACGGTTGCGCACCACTCCCACCGGGGCGACCGGATTGCTTCCGTCGGTGACGGTGGAGCGGATTGTCACGGCGGCTCGCCAGGACGGACTGATCGCCGAGGACACGTTGATTCCGGTCGCTGACCTCCTGCACGCTGACGGGATCTGGTTGGTGTCCAGCGGTCGAGGGCCGGCACCAGTGCGTATTCTCGATGGCCAACCCATGCCGATGGCCGAGAGCTGGCGGCAGCGGATGCTGGGGTACGCCGGGTTTTGAGGTGCGGGCGAAGCAGAAGAACCCGCCGATGACGCATACCGCTGGTAGCGGTAGTTCACGCCGTAGGATGACAACCGTTGTTGTGCCCTGTGGGAAGGGCACAACGGGGGTGGACCTGCGCAGAGATTGGGGCGTCGTGCCTGTGCGAGTCGTCATGGTCGTCACCAGTCACGGACGGCTAGAACGAACGGGCAAACTCACGGGACTGTGGTTCCCGGAGGCGGCCCGGACGTTTGCGTCCTGTCGAGGGTTAGGTGTTGAACCGCGCGTGGTCAGTATCCAAGGCGGTCGTGTCCCACTCGACCCTGCGTGTTCGATCAGCATGGATGGCCGTGCTGGGTCCCATCCGTACGCCGATCTGTCGCTGCTGCTCGAACACACCGAATCTGTTGCTGACGTCAGCGCTGCCGATTGTGACCTGCTTTATCTGGCGAGTGGGCATGGGGCGATGGTCGACTTTGTCGCCGATGACCACATCGCCCGTCTCATTCGTGAGGTCACCCAGGCTGGCCGCCCGGTCGCGGCTGTCGGGCATGGTGTTGCTGGGCTGCTCGCC
Organism: Austwickia sp. TVS 96-490-7B; assembly: GCF_019331795.1. Lineage (GTDB taxonomy): Bacteria > Actinomycetota > Actinomycetes > Actinomycetales > Dermatophilaceae > Austwickia. The sequence continues at coordinate 209,978 of NZ_JAHPZL010000004.1, read as the reverse complement.
ACTCGAAACGGTGAACGCCCCGTCGTGGCGAGCCGGAAGATCACGTCGTTCAGCACCTCTGAGGAACGTCTGGTCCACATGGCCGACAACCTTCCGTACAGCTTGCCCGATGCCCTGGCCCGAGCTGGTGCTCGTTATCGGCCGGCGCCGGTGCCGTTCCTGCCCTATGTGGTCCGGGACGGCATGATCGTGACCGGCGCTAACCCCTCGAGCGCGTCCCGAGTCTTACGGACCGCATGGCAGTTGGTCCCCACGTCCTGAGATCTTGTCGGCGTAGCCTGCTGGTCCACGACGAGTACCCGAAGGAGTCGACGTGCACGGCTACAGTGCCACCAAGGACGACTACGCCAAACGGCTGCGCAGGATCGAAGGTCAGGTCCGCGGCATCGCCCGCATGGTCGACGAAGACGTCTACTGCATCGACATCCTCACCCAGATCACCGCTGCGACTAAAGCGTTACAGGCTGTGGCCTTAGGACTCGTCGAAGACCACATGGGGCATTGTGTGCTGGCAGCAGCGGCCTCCTCTGAGGAGGAGGGCCGCGCCAAAGTGGCGGAGGCCTCTGCGGCGATCGCCCGGTTGGTCCGTAGCTGAGGGGGCGCACTGTCAGCTGCAGGCAATGGGATACGTTGCTGCGCATCAGGCGGGAACCCACCGTCCGAGCTGAACCGACCGTCATGGAGGACGACGATGATCACCACTGAACTGCGCATTGACGGCATGACATGCGAACACTGCGTGAAACATGTCACCGAAGAGCTGATGGCACTGGCCGGGGTCACCGAGGTCACCGTGGATCTGGTTGCCGATGGCGTGTCCACCGCGGTGGTGCGTTCGACGTCAGCGCTGGCTCCGGCGGAACTTGCCGAAGCCGTCGACGAGGCCGGATATCGCCTGGTCGACGCAACCGCCTAACGAGGGGCAGTCAGCTCACCGGGCGGGGCTGCAGTTCCGGGGCGTCGTCCGCCCAGTTCCAGCGGACAGCGAGGATTCCGGGCCCGAAATCGAGGCCGTGCAGGAACACTTCCTGTCCGCTGAGTTCTCGATGCTCGAACGCCGGGAATTCTTGGTCCGGGCCGATATAGATCTCCACCTGAGATGGCGGGTCGCCGTGGTCAAAGCGGACATTGATGCCCACCGCGTGGGCATTGGCGTGCACATTGCGCTGCCAGTCGCGGATCACCGTGGCGGGAGTGTCATAGGCGACACAATGCTCAAAGAGGTAAGGCTCGCCAGCACGTAACGGCTGGTCCAAGAGAAGTTCGGTGACGGCGAGCGTTTCCCGGAGCAAGGTCATGGTGCGTCCCACGGTGCACCCGCGGGTTTGTCCGATCGTCATCAGTACGCCGGGGATCTCGGAGGAGTAGCCCACGAGGAGGCGGTCCATGCCGTCACGTTCGGCAATGATCAATTCTCGGACCAGATGATGGCCAATGCTGCGGTCGGTGGCCACGGTGATGATGTCGTCATGCGCGACGGTGCGGTAGCCCTCATACCAGGACAGCCCCATTTCGGCGGCGATTCGCCGAGTGGTGTGGGGGGAGAAGCGTTGCGGGATGGCTTCGCGGGTGCCACTAGTCCTGGTACGTCGGCGCGTGTGCTGGCTGGGGAGTTTGGCAGCCAGTGACCCACGGGGGACTTGAAGGATGACTTCGAGGGCACCCAGGGCCTGCAGCGACGCTCGTCGTACCGGGATGCTCCGACCGGTTTGCCAGTACGACAACGTGGCGACGGAGACGTCGTGTCCGTAGGCCAGCAGGTGGGCGCGTACTCGGTCGAGGCTGAGCCCACGTGCCTCGACCGCGAGTCGCAGCGTCTCCGCGAAGTCGCGGTCGCTGACCTCTTGCATGGGACCTCCCGGTGCCGGGCTGCTCACATCGTTGCACAGCTGATGCCGCTCATCGCAGCGGTCTTCCTCACTCCTCTCTCAGGCTGTGAAGTTAATGAACCCCATTGCTTGCCAGTAGTTCTCATGGCCTTGTGTGAGAGTGAAAACGAGGGTCAATGTCGGTTTGCGCTCCTGGCCCGGCTGCTCTGCGGTCCACGACCATCAGATGAACACCTGCCCGGGTGCGACGTAGGCTGTGCCGATGGCCCGGTATCTCGACGTACATCCACGCAATCCTCAGCGGCGAGCGATCACCAGCGCAGTGGACGTGGTCCGGGACGGTGGTTTGATCGCCTACCCCACGGATTCTGGGTATGCGCTGGGGTGCGCACTGGGTAACGCCGCTGGCCGGGACCGAATCGTGGCGATCAGAAAACTGACCGCCAATCATCACTTCTCGTTGATGTGCGCCGATTTCTCGCAACTCGGGCAGTTCGTCCAGGTGAGTAACGCGGTATTCCGGGCCGTCAAAGCTGCCACTCCCGGCCCGTACACCTTCGTCTTGAAGGCCACCTCCGAGGTGCCGCGCCGACTGATGCATCCGAAGAAGCACACCGTGGGAGTGCGGATCAGTGCGGACCCCGTCGTGCAAGCTCTCCTCGGTGAGCACGGCGAAGCGATGCTCACCTCGACGCTGATCCTGCCCGATCAGGAGCACCCCATGACCGAAGGTTGGCTCGTGCAGGACGACCTGGGCCACCAGGTTGATGTGGTGATTGACAGCGGTGAGTGCGGGACAGAGCCGACCACGGTGGTGGATCTCTCCTCCGGAGTCGCTGAGATCCTCCGGTACGGCGCGGGTGACCCGGCGCCCTTTGAGGAGGATTGACTTTCTGGCGGTGGATCCGACTGGACACAGACGAAGGCCCCCTCACGGCCGTGAACGTGAGAGGGCCTTCGCACGTGGATCCCCACCCGTACCCCAAGCTGGCGTCATCGAGGACGGGCGGGTGCTGGAGGGTCGACAGTTCAGACGTCGACGATGGTCAGGACCGGCCAGGCGCCAGGTGCGAAGACCGTGCGGTCAACGACCTCGCCTTCTTCGGCGGTGTCCCGGTGTGCCACCAACAACGCTGAGGTGGCGCTGTCTCGAGCAACAGCCTTAGCCAAGGCCGTTGCCACGGCTTCCCGGCTGGTGTGAGAGCGATCGAATCCGGGCTGATCCGGGGTGGTGGTTTCGCCCACCTGTCCGGGTTCAATCACAAAAAATCGGGGGTTGTTACGGCGGGGGTCGTGGATCGAGAGGTTCAGGACCCGTACCCGGCTGCCATCTGTGGCTTGGAACTCGATCCGCATGAGGGGCTCCGCGTCGTCGAGGGAGAGGCGGTGATCCTGGGGGATCATCGGTGGCTGACAGTGAAAAGAATCGACCGGGAGCCTCCTGACATGAGCTGAAATTCGCTGTGTTGTCTGCGGAATTCTCGATGGGGATCGAGGCATGGGAGCGGGCCGCAGTGTCCTGGCGTTTTCGGGATCAGGGCTGCGGCGCTGCGGGGGAAGCCAGGGGATTGTCACCGGTTCAACCAGGGCGAGTTGCCAGACCCGACAAGAGAAGAGATCGGTCCTGATCCGAGGCGAGGGTGTCCCGAAGCGCGGACCCAGCTGCCTGCTCCGAGTGTGACGTGAGGACAATGAGGTCATGAAGGCACTGCTGCTGGAGAACGTGCACTCGCTTGCCGGAGAGATCCTGTCCGATGCCGGTTTCGACGTGGAGACCCGCAGCGGTTCCCTCGACGAGGACGAGCTCATCGCGGCGCTGCGGGGCGTCACCGCGTTAGGGATTCGCTCTAACACCCAGGTCACTGAGCGGGTGTTGGCTGCTTGTCCCCAGCTGGAAAGCATCGGTGCTTTCTGCATCGGGACCAACCAGATCGACCTGGACGCCGCCGCTCGGAGCGGGGTGGCGGTGTTCAACGCCCCGTTCTCCAACACCCGGTCGGTGGTGGAGCTCGCGATCGCAGAGATCATCATGCTGGCTCGTCGTCTCTCAGAGAAGGACGACACGATGCACGCCGGGGTCTGGGACAAGCAGACCAGCGGTTCGCACGAGATCCGCGGCCGCACGTTGGGGATCGTCGGATACGGCAACATCGGTTCGCAGTTGTCGGTGGTGGCCGAGATGCTCGGCATGAAGGTCTTCTATTACGACGTCGAAGACCGATTGGCGTTGGGCAACGCCCGGCGGTGCAACAGCCTTGATGACCTCCTCGATGTGTGCGAGACGGTGTCATTGCATGTTGATGGACGCGGCGCCAACGCCGGGTTTTTCGGTGAGGAGCAGTTCGCGCGGATGCGCCGTCGTAGTTTGTTCCTCAATCTGTCGCGTGGTTTTGTCGTCGACTATGAGGCCTTGGCCCAGCATGTCTCCTCCGGACATATCGCTGGGGCGGCTGTCGATGTGTTCGCCAACGAACCCAAATCTGCGGGAGACCCGTTCACCTCGCCGTTGCAAGGTGTGCCCAATGTCATCCTCACCCCGCACATCGGTGGGTCGACCGAGGAAGCTCAGGAAGACATCGGCCGGTTCGTTGCCCAAAAATTGCGGGATCACACAGTCCTGGGCAATACGTCGATGTCGGTTAATCTCCCGCCGGTGACCTTGCGTCAAGAGCCCGGTGGTAGCCGACTCGCCTATGTTCACGAGAACGTTCCTGGCGTCCTAGCAACGCTCAATGCGCACCTCGCTGAGCAGGGAGTTAACGTCGAGGGGCAGTTCCTCGGCACCTTGGGTCAGGTCGGATACGTCGTCATCGATACCCACGATGAAGTCCCGCAGTCAGTACTCGATCAACTACGCGCGTTGGATGTCACGATCCGACTTCGTCTCGTCACTTCCCCCAGGGCCTGACCACGCCACCCAGCTCGTCCGGTTATGGTGGGCAGAACGACGCCCACCAGCCGCGCGTTGGAGAGGGGTCAGGAAGGGGTCGATCAGGAGCGCCATGGATAACAAAGCTCGTCCCACGTCGCCGCGCGAGAAACCGCGCGTGCAGGCGTCGAGCCCGGACCGTCCCACCTCGGCGAAGAAACAGCCACAGGAGCGTCGTCCGACGCCGAAGCCGCCATCAGATCGCCGTCCTGCGCCCAAGCGTGGGCCACTGCGGCGAGCGATGAACTGGGTGGGCGGCACCGCGATGGTGGTGGTGTGCGCGTTGATCACCTACGTGGGATGGACCTACTTCAACCTGGACTCCGGCGTTCGTCGCTCGAATGCGTTGGAGGACGCACACGGTGGAGCTAAGTCACTCACCGACGACCTGAACATCCTGGTCATGGGTTTGGACAGCCGCCTCGACATCGATGGCAAACCGCTGCCCAAAGAGATGTATCAGTTGATGCACACCGGCAACGAGACGATCGGTGGCATGAACACCAACGTGCTCATGCTCCTGCATATCCCGGCTAACGGGAAGAACGCCACGGTCATCCAGATCCCTCGGGACAATTTCGTTGAGTTCCCCGGCTGTCCTAATAACCGATGTGACGGCAAAATCAAGGAAGCCTACGGGTCGGCCTTCGATGCCAAGACAGCGTCCTTGAAGAACGACAAATCCATGTCTGACGTGGAAAAACACAAGCAGGGCCGGGAAGCTGGACGTGCTCAGGAGATCAAGACCGTCGAGAAGTTCCTCGGTCCGTCCGTGCGGATCAACGCGTTCATCGAGGTCACCATGGTGGCCTTCTACCAGCTTGCCAAAGTGGTCCAACCGATCCAGGTCTGTTTGAAGCAGGCGACCAAAGACAGCTACTCGGGGGCCGATTTCAAGGCAGGCAAGCAGGAGATCTCCGCGGAGCAGGCCGTGGCCTTCGTTCGCCAGCGTCGTGACCAGCTGGGTGACCTCAGCTTCACCGACCTGGACCGGGAGCGGCGTCAGCAGGCGTTCATCGCCTCCTTGGCTCACCAGCTGAAGCAAAAGGGCACCTTCGTCAACCCAGTGAAGTTGAATGGGCTGGTCGGAGTCGCCAAGGACAACATCGTCGTGGATGGTCTGAATCTGTTGAGCTTGGGCGCTCAAGCACCTCAGCTAGCCGACGGAAAAATGACCTTCTACACCCTGCCGATTCAGGGTGACTTCATCGACAAGTACGGCGGCTGGTCCAACAAGGTAGACATCCCCGTCGTCCAGGCGACCGTGGCCAAGTTGTTGGCTGGCGAAAAGGTCGCTAAAGGTGGCGTCAAGCCCAGCGGCAGTGCCACCCCTACCGGTCCCAAGCCCACCGTGAACGTGATGAATGCGTCCGGACAAGATGGAGCCGGGACCAAGATGCTTGAGGGCCTCGCCAAAGAGGGCTACGGCAAGGGCAGCGCATCCACCTCGCCCACGCCGAAGGGCAAGACCCTCATCGAGTATGCGCCCGGGCAGGGGCCAGCTGCTGAAGCTCTGGCGACCTCATTGGGTGTGACTGCAGAAGAAGTATCTACGCTTCCTGCGGGAACGATGCGAGTTGTCATTGGTATCGGTTTCCACGTGCCGGCGAAGTTCGGTGAGGCTGCCACCCCGAGCGGTTCAGCCAAAGCAGCACCGAGTAAGCCGGGTGCTTCCGGGAGTTCCACGTCGGCGGCACCGTTGGCGCCGAAGACGGTCGGTGGCGGTGGGAAGAACGAGGACACGTCCACTGGCGCGATGACCGCGCTCTCTGGTGGTGGCATCCCCTGCGTGAAGTGATCGTGGACCGCGGGCAGCCACGGATCGTCTATCAGGGCGAACGAGGATGCAATGGGCACCTTGCCTGCCAACAGATGTTCCCGACCTGGGAGCCGGTGGCCTGCGCCAGTTTTGAGGATGCGTTCGGTGCTGTGACGGACGGTGCCGCCGAGTTGGCGATGATCCCCTTGGACAATTCGCTGGCAGGGCGGGTCGCTGACATCCATACCTTGTTGCCGACCGCGGGATTGCATATCGTCGGGGAGTTTTTTCTGCCGATCCGGTTTGACCTGCTCGGGATTCCAGGGGCCACCCTGGACGGGGCCACGACGGTGCACAGCCACGTGCACGCGCTGGGGCAGTGTCGGCGGATCATCTCCCGACATGGTCTGCGTCCGGTGATTTCGGGGGACACCGCGGGATCGGCGCGGGAAGTCCTCGACTGGGGTGACCCGACGCGTTTGTCGATCGCTCCACGAGGTGCCGCGGACTTATACGGCCTGGACGTCCTCGCCACCGATGTGGAGGACGATCCGACCAACACCACCCGGTTCGTGGTGCTGGCCAGGGAGGGGCGCTTCCCCACTCGGGAAGAGCTACGCGGGCCGACGATGACGAGTTTCGTCTTCCGGGTCCGCAACATCCCCGCTGCGTTGTACAAGGCTTTGGGCGGGTTTGCTACCAACGGGGTCAACATGACCCGCCTGGAGAGTTACATGGTGGGAGACGAGTTCGCGGTCACCATGTTTATGGTCGACGTCGAAGGTCATCCGGAGGACCGGCCGGTGGCGTTAGCTCTGGAAGAGCTGGAGTTCTTCACCACCGAGCTGCGTCTGCTCGGGGTGTATCCCGCGCACGAACACCGGCGCCGTCCTCGTGAATAACGCCCTCAATTATTTATATTTCTCCTTAAGTTTGTTTATGAATATAATCGCACAAAGCGCAAATGGGTAACCTAGCGCCAAGTGTACTATTGCGGCAATCACATAGTCGTGGAATCCATAGCCACCCACTCTTAAGCTCTTGTCGGCAACATAAACTGCCAGAAAAAGCAGCGCATATGAGAAAGCCTGGACATGTAAAACCCAGTGCTTTTCGTTCTTTTCCTGATTTGCGCGAGAGGTGTCGATCATTGAGTCGCCTTAATAATTATCGCAATGACGGCATTCATGATAGGTTTCTTAAACTTTTTAAACATCCAAGAAAGAGCCACACCACCCGGTATAGAAGATGAAAGGCACCCTTCAACCGCACCCCATGCATAATTTTCTGCTGAGTCAATTTTTTTGCTCTTACATAGTGAACTACCGTATGGGCGCCAGCCGACCCGAGTGCACCCATTGCGCAGGCGCCAACAACTGGAATTGCTACCGCAATTACCGCAGGCAATGCATATCCATTGGATCGATTTGATTTTTTAGCTTTTTGAAGTGCATGCTCGGCCTCAATGTACTCTTTTTGTAAAGAGATGTCGTTCGGGAACAGCCACCTTGCTGCAGATTCCGGAGACATTGATTCCCACTGTGATAAAAGCCGCTGGAGCTTTACGGTATCGACAGTATTATCAGCTGTAGCTAATGAAACTGATTTTTTTGTGAGAGTTGTCGGCTAGATTTGATGCAGAAGCGTCTGCGGTAGAAGAAATTCCGAAGAATAGAGTAGAGCAAAGAGAATAAGAGATGAGACTTACATATCGCACTTTTACCCCCTAAGAATGTGTGTCAAGGAAGTAATCGAACCATACCAAAGATACTTGTCTGCGACAAGACCTCCGTGGCGATTAATTTAACGACATGGTGACGGTTAATGAATGTTGGTTCCTCTGCTCATTTTGGCGCCCGCATGCTGTGATCTGACTCCTGGACACAAAGAGACATGATGGCATGGAGGAAGGTCCGACGGAAGGGCACCCTGGCATTCTTTAAAACGGAGTGGGCTCCATTGGGGAGCGCGGCGCTGCTTTATGTATTCCGAGGTTATTTCATGCAGATCATTCGGAAGTCGACATAATTTCAGGGCGCGAGCCGCTAATGCCTCGTGAATAACGCCCTTTGTTGTAATGTTTTTCATTGTCGGTTCGCTCTTTTCATTTCTTCTTTTTGAGGGGTGCCAGTGCGCCCTGGGCGATGTAGGCGGTGTCGGCGATCCATGGTGTGTGGTGTTTCGTGCGGATGTGTGACCAGCCGGTGAGGTCGAGGGCAGGGGAGTCGTGTCGAGCTCCAGGAACGGGCATAGACGTGGCAAGGAGTTGTCCGGTCAAAGTTGAGGCAACCTGGATGCTTACACACTGGCACCGGCGTTTGCCGGAGTAGCTGGCTTTGGTGACCTCTTGCCCCTGAGCTGGGCGGTTGCCAGTTGGGACTTACGTGCCGTCGATCAAGATCACTCGTCCATCACTAGCGGCTTCCTCAAAGGAGATGCCGGTGAAGGTCAGGGCTTCATCGATGACGAGGAGCATCCTGCGATAGATGCGAGAGGTGGTGGGTTGTGAAATATCTAGCAGATCAGCAAGGAATATCTGTGACAGATTGTTCCGTAGGAGTTCCATGGTGAGGATAACTTGTTCTTTGATGGCCAACCGGTGTCTGCTGAAGTCCTCTCCCCGGGAGTGAAAAATCTCGATTACCCGCCTGGCGAGTGCATCGTGATCGAGTCCTGTTGTAAACTGGCACCGCATCGGCCGCTTCCCTGAGAGATTTGAGTCAGCTAACCCAATGAGCTCAAAGCGGCCGATGTTTTTATATATGTGCATGGTGACAAGCGTGTATCGATTGCTTCCCGGGGTGTAGGGGGTGGGTCGCTAACGCCTCGTGAATACCGCCCTCAATTATTCAATTTATCGTGGCGGTGAGGCCAGGGATACCTTCAGGATATCCCCGGCCTCACGGGCGGTGCACCTCAATTAATCAGCGATGCCCTTATTGCCGGACAATCGGGGGGTGACGTACTTATCAAACCCCGCCATCAAGGCATAAGCGGTGCCCCACGTGACAGCGAAGAGCATCGACGTCACGGCGATGCTCAATGGATCACCCAAGGGGTTGTTGAGGGGAGATCCGATCACCACTGTGACCACGACGGATAGCATCAGCGATAAGGAAATGTTTGACATTATCCTCTCCTGATCTCACCAGTTGCTGGCTCGGCATAATGAATCAAAAGGCCACCGTCCCTTTTTGTTGCGCAATGTCGATGTGTGCACCCTAGCATGAGACGCGCTGGCGCAGTGAGGAATCCATCAAAAGTAGTTGTGATGAGTCTCCACATTGGTCAGATTGTCATCAAAGGGTGCACTATCACGTATATAAAGCCCGCATGTTCATGCTTTCTCTGATTGAGAAGTCATGATGATGACATCATTTCGACTGTTGAAGTGCCGCGATAGGGTCTTCAGTTCAGTGCCGGTTCGATAGGCGCATAGGCACCCGGGAAAGCGAGCAGCTCCCGCTGGAGGATCATCTCCTGGCGGACCAGAGTCAGCCCCAGCCGCAATCGGGAATCCACATCCTTCGCAGCCAGGAGGCGCTGACGATCAGGAAGGTCCATCAGCACGTGCTCCATCGTCTGCCAGGACAGCTCCACCGGATCCAACGGCAGCGCTGATTCCTCCATCCCCAATTCGTCCCGGTATCCCCGGATCGCGGTCCGCAGCCGCTCAGACAGCGCCACCACCGACTCGGTGTCCCTGATGCGTTCCGGCAGCCACGTCACAAAGCCCGTCAGGTACGGCGTACGGCGGTGCTCCTCCACCCCATCCAGCCGGAACCGACGCACCCCACGCACCACCACTTCAAAGGAGCCTGAATCGCCCTCATCGACTGCCACCAACGACGCAGCGCAGCCCACATCGTGCAGCGCCATGGTGCCCTCAGGGCCGCGCTGGTGACCGGCCTGGACGCCAATGATCCCCACCTCGTCGCATTCCTGCGCAGACCGGCGTCGCAGCAGATCCCGCAACAGCACCAGATACCGGCCTTCGACGATGCGCAACGGCATCTCCTGCCCAGGGATCAGGACTGCACCCAGCGGAAACAACGGCAGCGACGGCATGCGACTCAGCGTAGGGCTAGGACGTGCAGAAGCACGCCCCGACCCCAAGGACAAGACGGACTCATGGGGCAAAAGCCATGCGGTGGAGCATGTCAGCTGGCACGTCCATCACCTGGGACCGGTTGATCGACGACTTGGACGGACGCGGTGACTTCTTCTGCTGACTGAGGTAGACACCCACGATCACACCCAACACCAGCAGCGCGGCCAACACAGCGGCAACGATCTTTGGGATGCTGTACGGCCGCTCACCCACCACAGAACCAGTGTGCGCATTGACGTAAACGGTATACGTCTTCCCGCGATAGAGATATCCGGCAACCCACACCGGCAACAGCATTAATTTGAAAGTCACTTGACTGTAGGCGGTGTTTACCGACAACACCTGCTGCTCATCGCCACCGATATCCGCGAGACAGTCGTTGTGGATCACCGACTGCATCCGCTCCTTGGCGACCTCCAATCCCTGCTCGGGTTCCACGTCGTATCGCAATGTTTGATATCCGGCGAGGAAACCTTGCTTGAAGGGAACAGCCGAATCCAGCACCCACGGAGTCAACCGCTCCACGTCATCAGGTGCCAGTCTGTTGGACCCGATCACCAAGACATCGTCAAAACCCCGATACACCGTGCCCGACACTGGCCACCACTGGGTGTGCCGCACCTGCCTAGTTTGGGTCCGCCCGTCACTGTCGGTGTAAGTCTCCGTGACGTAGTAATAGATGCCACGCATCCCCGAGTACTGTGACGTCGTCGCTGCGTCGTACGTCCAATGCGGCACATAGGTGCCGTTTAACCGCTCCGCCGTCCCGACTTTTTTCAAATCGTTCGGTGCAAACCAGCGTGACCCCGTCCACTGCCGGATCGAGGTGTTCGCTGCGGACTTGTCGATCCCGAAAGGCACCACCCCTTCTGGGACGATCTGCTCCCCAGGGTCGACTGCCACCACAATTGGCGCGCTACAGAACGGACATGGCAGCGAAATGTCAGTGGTGGTGGTCGTTGCCGCGCACCGCGGACAGGACACCACATGTGGCCCAGTCAGCCCGCGGGGCTTATCTGCTGATCGCAGCCACGCTTCGTAGTCATGCTCATCGATGGAATCGTCTGAACCATCGTCGGGGACCGGCTGGTCAGCGCCACAATAAGGACATCGCAAGGAGTGCGCGCCGGGCTGGAAAGCCAGATGTGCCCCGCAAGCCACACAGGGGAACGTCGTTGATACCGGAACAGCTGGTGTTGGCGCTGCCGTACCGGCCGGGGCATCCGGACCAGGCCAGCTCGGCGCAGGACCGGAAGGTGTCGGCATCGGACCAGGCCCGGCAGGTCCGGGCGCCCCACCCCCGGCAGGCCCCGCTCCGCCGTTTCCTGACCCTGGAAACGGCGGGAGCGGTGGGACAGGAGGCTGACTCACTGGCCGGGAAGAGCCGGAGGACGATTCGGGTCAGTCAGCTCCGCGACCTCACCGGCCGCAGTCCACGCCGCCATCCCGGCCCGCCACACCAGCGTTGACCCTGGATATTGACCAGTGCGCAACCGGTCCATCAGCTCCGAACGACCCATCGGGCCGACCTGCTGCCCATCAACCCCGGCATACCACTGCTCCTGAACTGGCAGTGGCGGTGGCCCACCGGGAGCAGGAGCCGCCGGAGCGCTCGGCGCCGGTGCGGGCGCGGCCGGACGCATCGCGTCTGCCATCGCCTGCCCCATCCCCATGCCCATGCCCATGCCCACCGTGGAGCCCATTCCGCCGCCAGGGTTCTCCGCGGCTGACTCCAACGCCTGCCCACCCTGGTACTTCACGTAATTGTCCAAGTTGCCCAACACGCCCATCGAGGTGCGTTTATCCAGCGCCGCCTCGACCTCACGCGGGGCCGAGATGTTCTCGATGAAGAACGCCGGAATGGTGATCCCCACCGAATCCAAGTCCTCCGAGAGCACCGCAGCCACTGAGTTGCCGATCTCAGACTGCCGGGCAGCCAGATCGAGCATGCTGACCCCAGATGTCGCCAACGCCTTCGACAAGCGGGCAACGACCATCTGCCGCAGGTACTCGCCGACCTCCTCGGTACGGAACTGCGGGTCAGTCCCGACCAATTCACGCAGCAATCGGGTCGGTTCGATCACCCGCATCGAATATCCACCGAATGCCCGTAGACGTACCATCCCGAATTCCGGGTCACGGACCATAATGGGGTTCTGCGTGCCCCACTTCAGGTCGGTGAACTGGCGGGTATTCACGAAGTACACCTCAGCCTTAAACGGCGAGTTGAAACCGTACTTCCAGCCCTTCAAGTCAGACAGGATCGGCAGGTTCTGGGTCGTTAGCTCGTAGGTGCCTGGCTTGAATGAGTCCGCGATCTGGCCCTCATTGACAAACACCGCGACCTGAGATTCCCGCACAATCAGCTTCGCGCCATTTTTGATCTCATTGTCATTGCGGGGATACCGCCACACGATCGTGTCGCGACTGTCGTCCAGCCACTCGATGATGTCGATGAACTGGTTACGAATACCGTCGAACAGGCCCATGCCTCGCCTTTCCCGGAGGTGTCGGGGCGCCGGCGCCCACGCCACGGAAGTCACATCCACTTCCTGCAACGATGGTAGTGGCACGCCAGGTTCCTGAGGATGGGCCCATCGCGGTCTGTGCGCGCTGCGGCGCCCCTGCGGGATAACTGGTTTGCGCTCACCACCACTTACCCCAGGATGGGGGACATGAGCGCTACCCTCCAGGCCAGGTCCGTGACCGCCGCCGTCGGGGACCGTGAACTCTTCACCGGTCTGGATCTGATTGTCGCCCCCGGCGATGTCATCGGCCTGGTCGGCCCCAACGGTGCAGGCAAAACCACCTTGCTGCAGATCCTCGCCGGAGAGCGACCACCGGAGAGTGGCACAGTGAGTGTCGTCCCGCGCCACGCGCATCTGGGCTACCTGCGCCAGCAACCTGACATCCGCCCCGGCGAGACCATCCGCGACCAGCTAGCCCGACGTACCGGAGTCGCCGCAGCCAGCCAGGCGTTGGAAGACACCGCTCATGATCTCGCGGCTGGCCTGGCCGACGCGGACGACACCTACTCCACCGCATTAGAAGACTGGCTGGCCCTAGGCGGCGCTGACTTCGACGACCGCCTGGACGTCGTCGCCGCAGACCTGGGTCTGACGGTGGACCTGGACCGCCGTATGGCCTCCCTCTCCGGTGGACAAACAGCCCGAGTTGGGCTCGCCGCTTTGCTGCTCTCCCGATATGACGCCTACCTCCTCGACGAACCCACCAACGACCTCGACGGTGCCGGTCTAGCTCGTCTGGAGGATTTCGTCGCCGGACTCGACGTCCCCTGCGTCCTGGTCAGCCACGACCGCGAGTTCCTGTCCCGGATGGTCACCTCAGTCGTCGACATCGACCGGGCATTGCAGCAGGTCACTGTGTACGGCGGCTCCTACGACGCCTACCTGGAGGAACGCAGCATCGCCCGGCGGCGCGCCCAGGAAAGCTACGAACAGTACGCCGAACGCAAATCCGAGTTGGAAGCCCGTGCTCGTCGGCAGCGCGCCTGGATGAGTAAAGGTGTCAAAGCAGCGGTGCGCGCGAAGAAATCTGGCGCGGAGAAAGATAAGTTCATCGCGCATCGTCATCGAGCTAACGCAGAGAAACAAGCATCGAAAGCCCGGCAGTCGGATCGGATGTTGGAGCGGCTCGATGTGGTGGTCGAACCCCGCAAGGAGTGGCAGCTCCAGATGACAATCGCTGCCGCCGCCCGATCTGGAGATGTGGTCTGCACGGCCCGATCCGCCGTGGTACGCCGCGGTGACTTCTGCTTAGGGCCAGTGGATCTGCAGATCAACCGCGGTGACCGCATCGCGATCACCGGGCCCAACGGTGCGGGGAAAACCACCCTGCTCGGCCTGCTGTTAGGGCGTATCACCCCTGATGAAGGGAATGTCGCGCCGGGATCAGCCGTCGTCATCGGAGAAATCGATCAAGCCCGGGCGGTTTTTGATACTCCTGAGGAACTCGGCCGGGTTTTTGCACTCCAGGTGCCGACCTGGCCCACCGCCGACGTACGGACCGTGTTGGCTAAATTCGGCCTGCTCGCAGACCACATCACTCGCCCGTGCGACACGCTGTCGCCGGGGGAGCGGACCCGCGCCGGTCTGGGGCTGCTTCAAGCCAACGGAGTCAACCTGTTGGTCCTCGATGAACCCACCAACCACCTTGACCTGGCTGCCATCGAACAACTCGAACACGCCATCGACGCCTTCGAGGGGACAGTGTTGTTGGTGACCCATGACCGCCGCATGGTGGAGACCGTCCGGTTGACGAGGCGCTGGGAGGTTGACGCCGGACAGCTTGAGGAGATCGACCCGGATCAGTAAGTCTCTCCGGTCTGCCCGCTCACCGCGGGTCAGTGTTTATTCTGGTTTCCTCGGGGATCCACGCTCGCTGGAGGTTGCCGTGCCCCCGAGCTGTCCCGTGTCGCGAGGTCCCGAGGTCAGTGGGGTTCGCTTCCACCGGCGACGTCCCGACCCCCCACATCAGGCTGTGCTGATGGAAGGGTTCGTTGAGACGTTCCTGGATGAGGATTCTCGCGAGCCTGAGGTCGCTGAGATCTCACCCATCTCTCGTCAACTTTTCGACGACACCGGATGGCGTCATCGACTGAATCCGGCTGTCTCGCCGGTACGTGCCTGCTTGTTGTTTTTTCCGACGTACGTCGTCGCAGTCATTGCTGGCCGATCCCTGATCATCCCGGGGAGTTTGATTTCGGCGACCTGGCCGGCGGTGGGGGTGGCCTTTGCGTGGTTGTTTCCGTTAGCGTGCCATCGCCGATGGTGGACCCAGCCAACGCTGTGGGTGGCAGCGGGGCTCATCTGGACCGGGTCGGTCACTGTCAATCTGGTCACCGGTCTGCCCTGGGTGATCGTGCCTTTTGCCGGATTGAGCAATGTGGTGGGCGCGCTGGTGACGAGTCTGGTGTTCATCGCCCGCTGCAACGGGTTGCCGCAGTTGACTACGGCACGGGAACTTCGCTGTTTTGTCGGATCGTGCCTGATCGGCGTCAGCGCAGCGTGGTTCACGTTCCCGCTATCTGGCCTAGTGTCGGGACGTCTCAGCTTCTTGACCACGATGTTCTGGATGCTGCGCAATGTTGTCAGCATTGTGGTGCTGGGGGCCGGCGCGTTGCTTTTCCTCGGGACCTCCAGCCACCGGATGATGACCCGTGGCAGCTGGGCCATCGCCGTGATCGCGGCCGGATTGTCCGGAGCGTTGATCGTCGGCGCCACTCAATTCCAAGCAGAACGCGCCGTGTCTTTCGCGGTGATCATCATTGGGATCGGTACGGCCACTCTTTTCTCCCCCCGGCAGGTATACGCCTATGTGCTGGTGGTGGCGCTCGTGATCACGGTGATGGCCACCACCGGACATCCGCCGTTTGGTGGGGACACCGCCGCTGACCAAGCTGGTTTGGCGCATTCGGTGATTCTCATCGTGTTTGTGGTGGCGATGTCGACCTCGTTGGATCGTGAAGAACGGGTTGCGCTGCTGCATCAGGTCCGTCGAGAAGCTGTCGCGGCGAGACAAGCGGGCAATCGCGCCGGGTTGCAGGCGCGCCTGTTGAGCACAGTCGTGGCTGCCATGCACGAAGGCGTGGTGGTGCTGGATGAGGCGGGGCGAGCGGTGGTAGTCAACGACGCAGCAACCCGGCTTGTCGGGTTGTCGCCAGGCGATCAGCCTCTCGATCTGTGCCCGGCTTTGGTGGACATCGTCAACACCGAGTCCGAGGGGCCGACCGACATGGACCGTCCGGGACTGTCTGGGCCGCACCATTCCGGACATGGGACGCTGGAGGTGGCCGTGACCAGGATCGACACCGATGACATCGCCCGGACCGTGCTGATCGTGCGGGATGTGACCGTCGAACGGCGTCATGTCGATGACCTGCGGACCTTTGCCCGAGTTGCCGCACACGACCTGCGGCAACCGTTAGCGGCGCTGGTGATGTGGCTCGAAATTCTCGCTGATGACCTGCCCGCGCCCCCGGACGGGACCTCAACGCGGGATATGTTGGCGCCCCTTCGGGCAGCGACCGAACGCATGGAAACGTTTCTCAATGACCTGACCGACTATTCGGTGGCCCGTGACGGCGTACCCCAACCCTCCCGGTTTGTGGTGGAGGACTTGGTCCGTCAGGTCATCACCGAACGGCTTGTCCGTATGTCGGGGCCGCCGGCCAGCGTCGATGTCGATGCCCCGGTGGAGATGTCAGCAGATCCGGTGATGATGCGGCAGGTTGTCGACAATGTGATCAGTAATGCCATGAAGTATGTCCAGGAGGGGCAGGCACCCCGAGTCGACGTCAGCGCTGCGGTGGAAGCAGATGACGTTGTCCTGCGCATTGATGATGCTGGGGTCGGTATCCCGGCAGGGGAAGAAGAAGCTGTCTTCACCGAGTTTCATCGCGCCCAGGAACACGCCGCTCACTATGCTGGCAGCGGCTTGGGCCTGGCGATTTGCCGCCGTATCGTCGAACGGCATGGTGGGACCATCAAGGCTGGTGCCAGCCCTCTGGGCGGCACCCGGATCGAGATTCGGATGCCGCGCCCAGAGGGAGCTGCCGACTCAAGGTGAGCCGGATCGTCAGCCAGCTCTGGTGAAGGCGGACGTGCTCAGAAGGTCTTCGCGTCAATGACGAAGCGGTAGCGGACATCGGAAGCCACCACCCGGTCGTATGCTTCGTTGATCTTCTCCGCGGGGATCATTTCTACCTCGCAGGTGATGCCGTGCTCGGCGCAGAAGTCGAGCATCTCCTGGGTCTCCGGCATACCGCCGATGCAGGACCCAGACAGCGACTTGCGGGCACCGATCAGCGCGAACGCTGGCACCTCCAACGGCTGGGTCGGCACTCCCAACTCGACCATGGTGCCGTCGTACCGAAGCAACCCGAGGTATTGGTGCATGGGCAGGTTGACCGAGACCGTGTTGATGATCAGGTCGAGGCTGCCACGCAGGCCCTTCATGGCTTCTTCATCGCTGGTGGAGATGTAGTTGGTCGCCCCGAAACGCAACCCGTCTTCTTTCTTGGACAGGCTGTGCGACAAGACCGTGACCTCGGCGCCCATCGCGGCGGCGATCTTCACCCCGACGTGGCCCAAACCGCCCATGCCGATAATGCCGACCTTCGTACCGGGACGCACCCCCCAGTGCTTGAGCGGGCTGAACAGGGTCACACCAGCGCACAACAGCGGAGTGGCCGCAGCGAGACGGTCACCCTGTAGGGCCTCTGGGATGCTCACCACAAACCGTTCCTCGACCACGATGTGGGTGGAATAGCCACCCTGAGTCATCTCACCGTCGAATCCAGTGGAGCCATACGTGCCGACATTGCCCTGGGTGCAGTACTGCTCCAGGCCATCAGCGCAGGCGTCGCATTCCCGGCAGGAATCGACCATGCAGCCGACCCCGACCATGTCTCCGACCTGGTGCCGGGTCACACCGGAGCCCACTTCACGCACCACGCCGACGATCTCGTGTCCCGGGGCGAGCGGGTAGCGCATCTTGCCCCATTCATCACGCACGGTGTGGATGTCGGAATGGCAGATCCCGGCGTACGAGATTTCGATGAGCACGTCGGTCTCACGGACGTCCCGTCGGGTGATAGTCGTTTTCTCCAACGGGGCGGCGGGGGCGGGGGCGGCGTAAGCGGCGACATTCATCATGACGCATATGTTAATCCGCGGGACTGGTGATCCCTCCGAAGGGGGTTGACGGTTAAGGCTTTTCGGTGACCGGCCTGGCGTGGGTCGCGGCGATGGGGCGGGTGTTCGCGGGTAGGGCGGTAGGCGTGGTGGGTGGGACGTCCGACGAAGTGGTGGTGAGTTCCTACTGCCCTGTGCCCCAAAGAGGTGCCACCATCGTCACATGAATGGAAGGTCAAGGAGGCGAGCCTCACCGGATGGACCCGGTCAGCACGAGGCTGCTTCGTCGAATGAGTCTACGGACACAGCTGGAGCCACCGAGATCAGCGGCGACCAAGCTCCTGAGGTGGCGGGCACCGCAGGGACGTGGCGTTATGTGGTCCGGTCCTCGACCGACCTGGCCTGGCCGATGATCATCGTGAGTTCGGTGGGGCTGGGAGCCTTGGTGTCCTTGGTGATTGCGGTGGGTATGGCGGAACTCGGTGGTGAGGACGCGAGCTGGGCCAGTGCCGCATCCATTGGGGTGCTCTGGGGCTCGGCGTACACCGTTGGACAGGGAGTGATGATGTATTTGAGCTCCCGGGCAACCAGCAGGCATCTTTCGGGGACCGAATACCGAGTGGGGGAGCGGTTTGTCGTCGCGGTTCGAGACAGCGTCCTCGTCGATGTCGACGTCGCGGAGATCGCGGACCTGTCCTGGTATGAGGACGGGCGTGTCCTTGACCTGACATCTCGAGGGTGTGCTCTGGTGGTGGACCGGCGAGAACCCGCGAGCCCAGCGCAGGTGCGATGCCCGCCCATCGCTTTGCCAGGACGTCGCCGTCGGGTGCGAATCCTGACGGAGCTGAAGTCAGCGTGCGAGCTGGGTCGCTGAGGTCTAGTGTCAGCGTCGGCCGGTCCCCGCGAGTGGCGCGGCCCCCAGCAGCTTCCCCTCCGGGGGCTGCTCAGCTCAGCTAGGCAGTGGGGCGCGGGTCACCGCGTCCAAGGCAAGTCGCAATGCGGTGGAGTGACTGGCCCGGCCCCAGTCCCGAACGTCATGGACCTCGGAGGCGAGGGTGTCCGCCGTAAAGAGAATCTGCCCGTATCGGGCACCTCGGAATCGGGCGCAGGCGGCCAGCGCCGAGCATTCCATGTCGACGACGGTGCACCCTTCCTGCTGGCGGGCGTCGATCTTGCTGCGGGTCTCCCGGAAGAAAGCGTCAGTGGTCCAGGTCGAGGCGGTCGCGTGGGCGAAGCCAGCGTCATCGATGGCGGAGGTGCAGGCGTGCACCATGTCCTCGTCCAGCTCAATCCATCGCGACGGCGGGCGGTAATGGAAGGACGTGCCTTCGTCGCGCAGGGCCCGAGTGGGTACGACGAATTCACCTTCGTCGAAGTGCACCAGGCCCCCGCATGACCCCACAGCTACCGCGGCGCGGATGCCGTGGCGGAACACATGATCAGCCACGATCGTCGCTGCGGGCGCACCGAGAGGCACTTCCAACAGGGCCACGTCCACGCCGCGGTGTTGGCCCACCCAGACTGGGAAATCCATCGTGATGGTGGGGATCTGCGCCACGGTAGTGAAGCCGTGATCGGCAGCCCACGTCGGAGTGGTCGCACCCAGCAGAGTGAGGACACCCCGCGGTGGCAAGGACAACAGGGAGTGGTCGACAGCGGAAGTGATGACGTCGACTGGGTCGTCATCGAACTCGGTCAGCGGCAGCACATCGGTCACACCGTCATGCTGCCATGCCTGACGCCTCGTCAGGCGCTGTTCCGGGCGTCTCTCTGTGACAGGTCGGGTCGTTGGGATGGGGTTTATCCCTGTGACGGCGCTGACCTCTGGGATGACGGTGAACCTTGCCACAGTGCATCGAAGGGGGCATTGCCGCTGATCCGGGCCTGGATGCCTCGGGTGACAAAAGCCTTCGCCGTACGGGCGGCATGGACGGGGGACGCGCCTTTGGCGAGTTCGGCGGTCACTGCAGCGGCCAAGGTGCATCCGGCGCCGCTGACTGCGTGCTCACCGATCTTGTCGACGCGAAGCACCTCCAGGATGTCGCCGTCGTAGAACACATCCACCGCCTCCGGGCCACTGATGCGCACTCCGCCCTTCACGAGGACGGCTGCGCCGCTACGCTCGTGGATTCGGCGGGCGGCCTCGACCAGGTCGGCCTCGCAGGTGATTGAGGTCATCCCCGACAACGTCATCGCTTCGAACTGGTTCGGGGTGACAAAGGTGGCCTGCGGCAGGATCTGGTCCATGAGGGCCCGGTCAGTGTCGAGCGCGGCGCCAGGCTCTTGTCCCTTACAGATCAGGACTGGGTCGAGGACGACATGGGTCCAGGGGCGTGAGCTGAGGACCTGGGCGACGGTGTCGATGGTCGCGGGGGTGCCGAGCATGCCGATCTTGACGGTGTGTACGTCGTAACAAGCCAGTTGTGCTTCCAGCTGATCAGCGATGACCTGCGGGTCGATCGGGACGAATCGGTGCCCCCAGTTGGCAGCCGGATCGACGCTGACGATGCAGGTCAGCGCCGCCATCCCGAAGGTGCCGAGAGCGTGGAAGGTTTTCAGGTCGGCCTGAGCCCCGGCGCCGCCGGTCGCTTCGGAGCCAGCGATGGTCAAGGTGATCGGGGGTGCGGGCCACAGCGCGTCGGTCATGGGGCCATTCTGGTCCGAGATGATGCGCCGGGGGTGGGTGGGGTCCGAAGTGTCGGGACCAGTCCCCTACGGTGACCACGAATTCACTGAGAGTTCTATGACGATTTGCTGGATGTGATGCGCGCTGGTGATGCCACGGACGATCCCGACTGATTCCGGTCATTCCGTCAAAACCGCTGGTCCACGGGTTGTCAGCTCTGTTGTGGTGGCGCTCGCGGGTCACTGGCCCTGATCGATCCCGCTCCGGAGTCCGCTCCATTAACGCCGGTGAGTGCCACTGGCGTCGCCAGCCTGCCGTTTTATCCCGGAAAACGCTGATCTAGGTCGTCCATACTGTGCCCCATGACGTCGGAGAGAAGACAATACGATGACGGTGGCGAGCTGGGCCGCACCCCGCTAGACACCGACCATTCCCGGTTGTTCATCAAGCAGAAGATCACCGCGGTCGTCAACAAATACTGGGTGCACGCCGTAGACGAATCCGGCGAACCCGGCGAAGTGATCGCCTTCGCCCAGGAGAAGGTGCTGACCCTACGCGGCGAAATCCACATCTACACCGACGAGACCCGCACCACCGAACTGGTGTCCGTCTACTCCCGCGGGATCAATGCCTTCGCCACCACCAGCGACATCCTGGACGCTGACGGCCAGCCGATCGCGAAGATCCGCAAGGACGGCACCGCCTCACTGAAGAGCTCCACCTGGCACCTGGAAGGTCCGGGCTACGCCGCCACCGGCACCGAACGCAACCAGGCCGTCGCCACCTTGCGTCGAGTCACCAACTTCATCCCCGGGATCAACGACTTCAACGAGATGATCCCCTGGCAGGTCCATTTCGACTTCGTCACTGAAGACGGCACCAACCTGCTGTCCCACGAACGTCAGGCGAAGCTGCTGGACCGCTACGAGATGACGCTGCCGCCCGTGGTCAACGGTCGCCCGTTGGACTGGCGCGTCGCCGCCGCCGTCGGGATCGCCCTGGACGCCTTGCAGAGCCGCTGACACTGAGGTCCGCGTCCTGGCATCACGGTCAGGACGCGGATCGCAGCTTGCCCGG
The DNA here is from genome assembly GCF_019331795.1 of Austwickia sp. TVS 96-490-7B. Lineage (GTDB taxonomy): Bacteria > Actinomycetota > Actinomycetes > Actinomycetales > Dermatophilaceae > Austwickia. The sequence goes on along the minus strand of NZ_JAHPZL010000004.1, from coordinate 187,992 downwards.
GACCAGGTCGCTCAGGACGGCCTGCCATGGCGGACCGACCCTCGTCGAGGGCGCAACCGCACCGGTGGCATCTGCGGCGCACCCGCACGAGGCGGTCCACCAGGGATCGTGCCAAAACGATCGTCCTGGCGCTCCCAGGATGCGCGAGCCGTGACCACTTCGTCATGGCTGGCCGCGAGTAGGTTCCACCACAAGATGAACTCCTCAGTGAACGGGGTCCCCCCGATCATCAGCAGATGGCAACCGGTCAAGGTCGCCAGGTCCAGGCGGGCCCGACCAATCGGGACATAGCCCAATTCCCCCCGGGACAGGGGAGTCCCTCCGACTGACACCTGCCCGTCCAACAGCAAAATGCCATGCTCGTACGTCGGATCGAGAGCAAGCCGCTCGGTCCCCGTGCTCAACGTGAGGTCCGCCGCCATCAGCGGGGTATGTACGACCGCCGGTGAGATCCGATCCTCGTGGGGACCGGCCAACGCGCCCACCAACACGGTGGCTTGCATCGTCGGAGTCGCCACACGTGGCGGCTCGTCGACCTGCTGAAAAACCGGATCCATGTCCCGAAATCGGCTCGGCAGCGCCGCCGCCAGCCGTACTCCGTGCAACGAACGGCGCGCGTGACGCCCACCGCGTGGGTCGTCCACCCCCATTTCGGTGACGGTGACTCCCCGGCCAGCAGTGCCCAACGCAACATGCCCCCGATGGATGAGGACATCAGTGCCAGCACTGTCCCGGCGCCGGATCAGCCCATCCAACGGCCACACCAACGACTGAAGGCCCACCTCGGGATACGCCGGGGACTCCAGCCGTTCCGGTCGAGTCTCAGGGTCACCGAAATGTTCCACCAGACACCAAGCGCCGATCGCCGCCAGACGTCGCTCCGGGAGCGTATGTCGAATGACCGGACCCAGGAGACTGCGGTGTCCCTCAGATGTCGCCCGTCCGTCCGGCGTCTCGGCGTGCCGGGGCCGCAAGATGCGGTGGTTGTCGGCGGGGCGAGGCGGCACGATGAGCCTGATCGGTTCCATGCGCACGGGCCTCCAGCGGTCGGTGTGACCTCACAGTAGCGCCGACACGGTGCTGCAGGGAGGTGTCCGCTCGGTGAGTCTGCGGTCGAGACCGTCGATGAACAGATCAAGCCCATAACGGAACCGAGAATCCCCCGCCCAGTCCTCACCGCCGTCCCTCACCGCCTCCTGCACCCCGAGAAGCCTCGCCTGCGCACGGTTTTGGGCATCCACCGCGTGGCCTACGACGTAATGCACCAGCGCGGCGGCCGCTGCTTCGGCCTGCAGAGCCGGCAGCCCGGCCCGATGCAGAATCGCGGTAGCGATCCGGGCAGGATCGACATGCTCAGGGCGCAACGCCAAAACGGAAGCGACGAGTTCTGCCCCATCCCGATGAGCCAGCAAAGCATGGTGCAACGAGGTCGCCCACTCTCGGACACCGTCCTGCCACGAACCCGTATCGCAGATACCCCCGGTCGGCACGTCAGCCAAGATCACTTCTGCCACCGCAGACAGCAGAGTTTGTTTATTGGCGAAATGCCAATACAGCGCGCCGGGTTGGACGCCCAACGCGGTCGCTAACCGACGCATCGACAGGTCGGCAAAACCATACTGATCCAGGATGGTCAGGGCCTGATCGAGGATGTCCTGCCGGTTCACGTCGCGATCCCGTCTCTCCGCGTTCGGCGACCTTGATGTCGTCGGATCTACACACCGTCGATGCTAGGCGAGAGAGCACAGACCCCTCTTCCGCCGTATTCCCGCTGATCCTGGGCCTTACGCAACAGCCTCACCCCAGGAATCTGATGTTCACGGTCGGGAGTGCCGCACGCCTGCCGATGGGAGCGGTGGACATCACGCCCCCACCGTGCTAGAGGAGCAGAACATCATGTGCCGATTGCTCGCTTACGCCGCACCCCACGCCGTGGCGGTCGAGGAGCTGATCGGGACCGAGCAGTGCCAGACCTATCGACTCATGGCCCGCCTCCACGACGACGGATGGGGCACAGCCTGGATCGAGGACGGCTCGCGTGGCCCCGTTGTTCGCCGCCGCCGGACAGTGCGCCCCGGATACGACGACGACCGTCTCACCCAGATGATGGATCGGCCCCGATCCCGATCGCGCATCTTTCACCTGCGGATGGCCACCGACCAGATGGCGGTGATGAAAGACAACAGCCACCCGTTCCGAGCCGACGGCATGGCCTTCGCCCACAACGGCTCGATCGCCCCCACCGCCGTGCTACGCGCCATGGTCGGCCCAGCAGCATTAGCCAAAGTGACCGGCACCACCGATTCCGAACTCTACTTCGCGTTGATCCGCGAGGGAGTCGCTGCTGGACTGCCGCTCACCGAAGCAGCAGCGCTCGCCGTACGGCGAATTCGTACCGCGTACCCGCAGGTCAGCCTGAACTCAGTGACCTTGTCGGCCACCGAGATGGTCGTGGTCAACAGCAGCCGCGAAGCGCAGATCCCGCACTGGCAGGTCGACGACTTGCCGCTGCACCACGACGAGCGTTATTTCACGATGCGGTGGCGTCGGCTCGTGGACGGATCATTGGTCGTGGCCTCAGCCGGACTGGACACGGCGGGGTGGAAAGAGCTTCCGCACGACAGCGTCACCCGAGTCGACCTGCGGACCATGGCGGTCTCGTGCGAGCCGCTGGCGATGGTGTCGATGGGGGTGGGCGCCTGAGCTGGTGGGCGCGCGCTCACCTCGGCTCGGCCGGTCAGCCTCACCCGGGCAGTCGGCTCCACCCGCTCTGTCGTCCCTGCCGGATGTGGCGGGGACGACAAAGCGGTGCGATATCGCGTTAGCGTGCCGCGCGGTCAGCTTCGGTGATGTCAGGGACCGGAATCTCCATCTGCTGGGGCAGCGCGGCGCGCGGCGTCGGCTTCGCAGAGGCACTCGGAGCCTTGTCCGCTGGCGGCTTGGCGCTGCTGGTCGGCTTGGCGCTGCTGGTCGGCTTGGCGCTGCTGGTGGGTTTCGGGGTCTCTGTGCTCTTCGGCGGGGCAGGGTTCATGTTGGGCAGATCGTCGCTGGGGCCGGAACAGGTGGCTTTCTGCGCCTGAGCGATGAACATTTCAGCGCCGGGCTTGCGGTTCTGGTATTGGCGACCGGTCAGCGCCAGGGTGATCTGACGGCTCCCGTCCAGTGAGGTCATCACAAAAGATGACGTACCCAATGATGCGCCGGTGTGACCGATCATCATCCCCTTTGAGCCGTCCTTGGCCCGGCAGAGGTCACCGAAAACAATCATGCCCAGGCCATAGCGCTCTGTGGCGCTGACTGGCTCAGCCATCATCGTGAGAGTTTTCTGGTTGACAAACTTTCCGCTGGTCAACGCCGCATAGAAAGCAGACATGTCTTTAATGGTGCTGACCACCGCGCCAGAAGAGCTCAGGTACGAAGGGTGCTGCTTATCGAAGTCGAAAATCCCCTTATCTGTGATGGCGTAATCAGTCAGATGGGCCTGACTAATACCAGCGCTGGTCGCATAGACACTATCTGTCATCCCAGCTTTGGTGAAAATACGCTCGGAAAGGAGGGCTGGCATCTTCTTGCCAGTGACCTTCTCCAACATCATCCCGATGACGACGTAATTAGTGTTGCTGTAGTCGTGCTTGGCTCCCGGCTTGTCATCCCAGGGCATCTCACGGGCCAGCTTGATGAGGGCTTCATCGCTGCGGGCCGTGGCGGTGCTCTTCTGGACGGCGGGGATGTCGAAGAGGTCGGGGATCATCGTGTGCAGATAATCCGGAGCGCCGCTGGTGTGGTTGAGCAGCTGCTTGAGGGTGACCTTACGGTGCGACTCGGGGAACAGTCCCGGCAGGACGCTGTCGACCGTGGTGTCCAGCTTCCATCGGCCCGCTTCGACCTCCTGCATCGCCAGGACGGCGACCATGGTCTTGGTGTTGCTCGCGGCGCGGAAGCGATCGGTGATCTGCACCTTGCGCTTGTCTTGGAGTGAGGAGACGCCGGCAGTGCCGCTCCAATTTCCCTTAGGGCTGCGGACATCGACCATGATGCCAATGGCATTGCCGCCATCGCCGGGTTTGCCGCCCTGCGGGACGGCGACAGCATCGTCGAGGGCTTTGCGCAGGGTGGACTCGGGCAGCCCGGCGGCGGTGGGCTTCGTGGTGGACGAGGCAGACGAAGTGGGTTTGGCAGGCGCCGACGTGGTGGGCGTGCCGGTCGTGGGCGGCGCGGGGGTGGGGGTAGCAGCGTTGGCGGTACCCGCCAACGAGAGGGTCAACAGGCTGGCGGCGACAGCGATAGTGGTACGTCGTGAACTCGATGTCATAGATCGTCCTGGTGTCGGGCGTCGCCGGTGGGCGACGGCAGGCGGAACGGTCGGCCCTGCCACGCCGCGGGGGACATCCAGGTGGGTGGGATCGGGCCTGAGTATGGACCACCTGGGGCGGGTCAGACGGCCGCAGAGTCGGTGGTGCCGACCTGCGCCCTGATCACCACCGTGAGACTATCGTGATTGGTCTTACCAATGAGTCAGCTGGGGCTGATAGTGATCATGTTGTTGTCTGAGGCGGGGGTGGCCCTAGGAGGGGCACCCCTGGTCTGCTCTGGGTCAGCCAGGAGCGCCCCGGTGGGATCACAGCCACACGGTCCCGGTCAGCGGGCTCGTGTGCTCTCGTCGAGAGCGTCCGGGACCTCTAGAACTGAAAGGTCCTTGGAGCGCAGCTGAGCTGCGGTGTCTGGCTTGACGCTGGGGGAGGGGATGCCCGTGGTGGGCTGCGAGCGACGTGGGGTGGACGGTGTCACCGTCGGTGTCGGCTTCACAGAGGGGCCGGTGGGCTTGGATGGCGTGGCGCCAGGGTTGGGCAGGGTTGTGCCGGTGCAGGTGGCGCGTTGTGCTTCCCAGAGGAAATTCTTGAAGGTGGTGAGATCGTTCGGGTTGTGTCGGCCAGTCATGACCATGCTGATGCGACGGGTTCCGTCGCGGGAGACCATGCCAAAGGATCCGGTGCCAAAAGAGCCGCCGCTGTGTCCAATCATCACTCCTTCCTCTCCATCAGCGCCAGCACATCGATCCTTGAAAAGGATGAGCCCCATTCCGTAGGTGCCATTTTGATCGACGGGCGTGGTCATCATGGTGACGGTCTCAGGTTTGAGGAGTTTGCCGGTAGCCAGGGCGTGGTAGAAGGATTCGAGGTCTGCCAGCGTGGTCACGAGGGCGCCAGCGTGGGATAGGAAGCTGGGGTGATCCGGGGTGAAGTCGACTCGTTTTTTCTGGTAGAAGCCGTAGTCGGTCAGATGGTTGCCGGAAATTTCTGGCTTCTCTGAATAGTCCCAGGGGTGGGGTCGGCGGCCTGGGCGGTGCTGGCCATCGCGAGGGTCAGCAGGCTGGCTGCGGTGGCGATGGTGGTGGTACGTCGGAATCTGGATGTCATGCGTCGTCCTGGTGTCAGGCGTCGCTAGCGCAGCGGCTGGCGATCAAGGTGTGTGAAAGGGTGCGGTGATCGCAGGAGGCGTTCCTGGCCTGTGTGCTGCAGACCAGGAACGCCTTCGCTAAGTTGGACTCGACGGTGCGATCAGCGGGAGCGTCGAGCGTTATCCAGGCTGTCCGGAATCTCTAGGACTGAAAGGTCCTTGGAGCGCAACTGGGGGGCCGTACTCGGTGTCCCACTAGGAGTGGTGGTGGGTTGAGGCTTGCCCGGGGTGGCCGACGGTGTCGCCGAGGGGCTGGATGCTGTCGCAGAAGGAGCTGTCGGTGTGGCTGAGGGGTTGGCTGGCTTAGTGGGCTTGCCTGGAGCGGGCGCAGGGTTGGGAAGAGCCTTGCCGGTGCAGGTGGCACGTTGTGCATCCCAGATGAACTTTTTGAAGGTATCGGGGCCTTCGGGGTGGTGCCGCCCCGTGAAGACCAAGCTGAGCCGACGGGTTCCGTCGCGGGAGACCATGCCGAAGGAGGACGTACCGAAGGTGCCGCCGCTGTGTCCGATCATCACTCCTTCTTTCCCATCCTTCCCAGCGCACCGGTCAGTGAACCGGATCAGACCCATCCCGTAGGATCCAGGCTCGTCTATCGGCTGGGTCATCAGGTCAACGGTCTCAGGCTTGAGGAGTTTGCCGGTAGCCAGGGCGTGGAAGAAGGATTCGAGGTCTGCCAGCGTGGTCACGAGAGCGCCAGCGTGGGATAGGAAGCTGGGGTGATCCGGGGTGAAGTCGACTCGTTTTTTCTGGTAGAAGCCGTAGTCGGTCAGATGGTTGCCGGAAATTTCTGGCTTCTCTGAATAGTAGGAGCTGCGCATGCCGCCGCTGGTGGGGAAGATGCGTTCCTTCAGAAGGGTGCTGATCTTCTTGCCGGTGATCTTTTCCACCATCATCCCGGCGACGACGTAGTTGGTGTTGCTATAGTCATGCTTCTCGCCTGGTTTAGTATCCCAGGGGAGTTGACGAGCAACTTTGATGAGTTCTTCAGGCTGATATTTTTTGCTGGCGACCATCAGGATGGTCTTGCTATCAGTGGCGTTGGGGATGTAGCCCGCCATGTATTCGGGGATGCCGCTGGTGTGGCTGAGGAGTTGTTTGAGGGTGACTTTGCCGTAGTCGCCGGGGAGTAGCCCGGGGAGGACTGATTCGACGGTGGTGTCCAGCTTCCATCGGCCGGCTTCGACCTCTTGCAGGGCCAAGACCGCGACCATGGGTTTGAGGTTGCTGGCGCCGCGGAATTGGTCGGTCAGGGCCGGTTGGCGTTTGGTGGAGAGGTTGGCGACCCCAGCGGTCCCAGACCAAGAACCCTTGGGGCTCTCAAAATGGCCCATCGCGGCGACGTACGCCCCGAGCTCGCCTGGTGCCCCGCCCTTGGCAGCCGGAGCGACCATGGTGTCAAGGGTTTTCTGGAAGGTTCCAGCAACAGGGCTCTTGGATGCTGGCTGACGTGGCGTTGCGGTCTGGCTGGGTGACGCGCTGGCGGTAGCAGGGGTGGTGCCGGATGCCCCAGGGGTGGGGTCGGCGGCCTGGGCGGTGCTGGCCATCGCGAGGGTCAGCAGGCTGGCTGCGGTGGCGATGGTGGTGGTACGTCGGAATCTGGATGTCATGCGTCGTCCTGGTGTCAGGCGTCGCGGGTGGGCGACGGCAGGCGGAACTCACGACCCAGCCGCCATGGGGGACATCCAGGTGGTGGGGATCAGATCTGGGCGGGGCCACCTGGGGCGGATCAGTCTGACACGCGCTTGATTTGATCGAGCTGTGCCTTGATCACCGCGTCGAGGATATCGTGATTGGTCTTACCATTGGGACCGGTGAGGCTGGCGGTGACGAGGGAGCTACCTCGGCGTACCCGAAGCAAATCCAAGCGGGCATGCTGATCACCACTGGTCAAGTCAAGGCCCAGGGCTTGAGAGTCGGGGATGTCATAGCCGGGTGACTCCATCGTGACCGCGAGCTGCTGTCCAGCTTTATCGATCGTGAACGACGGGCAGTCCTGAACCGCTTGACGGCCACTGGGTATCTCTGGAGTTTCATCGGCGAACGAGCGCACAGTCACCACGAGTTCATGGGGTCCCAGCGGGCCGTCTCCAGCGTGGGTGAACGAAACCGTCCCGAAGCCTTGCGGCGTCGGTAGCCCGCCGCTAAACGCGGTCAACGCCCCCTGGCACGCCTGATTGACGCCGGAATTGTCCCCGAGTAGCGCACCGATGCCTGAGACGTCTTTCTCAGGGGCGACATGATTAGGTGCCCCTGCGGTCCAGCCCTTCACCGGGATGGTGGCCTCGGTCAGCAACGCCTTCTCCACCTGATCCTGAGTGAGTGGACCCGCCTCGCCACAGGCACTCAGTGCCAGACACGCCGCCGTGGCGCTGATCACAGCGGCGCGGCGGCGTGCGGCGGCGTAAATCACGGAAGCTGCTCCCGGTGAGTGTCGACGCGTTGCCTCATCCCCTCGGCAAGATCCGGGCGATGTTCCAGATAGGCGTCGTGCGTCTGGTGTGCTTCGGCCAGCCTATCGAGCAGGAGTGGCTCTTGGCGGATCAGGTGCCGGAAACGAGGAGCGATGCTCTTCATGGCGGCTTCTTCGGTGAGAAGTCGCAGGTAGTTGCGCTCCCGCAGTGCCGGATCGGACTCGAACGTCAAGTCAAGGTACTGATCGACATGGCGGCGGGTGTTGTTGATCACGGTGAGCGCCTTGCCCTTGGGACTCAGCAGAGAGGCCACCACGGTCAGTGCCAGCACTCCGACGATGACTGTCAACGACACCTGCGTGGAAACTTCGACCACCGTCACCGGGTGCCCGTCGTTAATGATGGGGACTGTGTTTTCGTGCAAGGCGTGCAGCACCAACTTCACGCCAATGAACGCCAGGATCGCCGAAAGACCCCACTTCAGGTAGATCAACCGGTCGAGCAGGCCGTCGAGCAGGAAGTACAGCTGGCGCAACCCCATCAGCGAGAACGCGGTGGCCGTGAACACGATGAACGTCGACTGGGTCAGCCCGAAGATCGCGGGGATCGAGTCCAGGGCGAAGAGGATGTCGGTGCCGCCGATCGCGATCATCACCAGCAGCATCGGAGTGAGCATGCGTTTGCCGTCGACGACCGTGTAGAGCCGGTCTCCGTCGTACTGCTCGGTGGTGCGCAAGAAGCGGCGAGCCGCTCGGATGATGACGTTGTCCGCCCCATCGTCGCCGTCGTCATGACCGACGATCATGTGACCTGCGGTGAAGAGCAAGATGAGACCGAAGATGTAGAACATCCAGGCGAACGAGTTGATCAGCGCTGCCCCCACGAAGATGAACGCGGTGCGGGCGAACAGTGAGAAGACAATCCCGAACAGGAGGACCTTCTGCTGGTCGGCGCTGGGGACGCGGAAGCTGGTCATGATGATGAGGAAGACAAATAGGTTATCCACCGAAAGTGCTTTTTCGGTGATATACCCGGCAAAGTATTCGGCGCCCATTTCCTGGCCGCCGAGGATCAGTACCGCGATCCCGAAAAGAAGGGCAATGCCGACATAGGCGGCAGACCAGACTGCAGCTTCGCGCAGTGTCGGAGTATGTGCCTTCCGGACGTGGAAGAAGAAGTCGTAAACCAGTAGCCCGACGATCAATGCTAAGGCGGCGATCCATGCAGTCAGTGGGACGCTCATCGATAAGGCCCTTCCTATGGGTGAGTGGGGAGGGTCATGAACCTGCTTCAACGAACGGTGAGCTGGTGGTGTTCCCTGATGGCGATGATGCTGCGGCGAGAAGGCTGGTCCCGGCGAGGTGCGGGAGGTGAGCCGATGATGCTGGGGCGGCATGGGGTGACGCTCACCAGCCTGGATGGAGCCGTCAACGATCTCGACCATGCAGGCTCAGAGTGAGCCGCGAAACCCTCGTGGAACGTTTCCACAACCGCTGGTGAGGGGGCTTGTCCGGTCGATCTCGCGGGTCGCTTCATGATGATGCCTCGAGTAGACTTCACCAGGTCTTTGCAAACAGTCCCGCTGTGCTTGCAGGTGATGGCTAATCTCGCCTGCCATCGTGCTTAACAGTTCATCTATCGACAGTTTAAGCTGAAAAAAAGCTGGCATTAACTTCAAAGACTGGGTAAAGTTAATCCGGCCGGTGAGGGCCGGCCGGTGGCATGGATGCTGCCGAGCGGTGAAGAACATGGAGGCTCGATTATGAGTGCCAACCCTGTCGGTATGCGTGGCGCCCAAGTCACCCGCACGACTCGCCGTCAACTGCACCACGTCGAATTGCAAGGGCTCGACACCTCCCGGATCATCAGTAGCTTGTCCGGTCGAGGCGGTCGTCGGTGGCCCACCACCCCCCGCGACGAGCGTCACTGAGTTCCCGTCAGCGCATCGTCATCAGTGAGGCCACGCGGTCAACAGCTGTGCCTCAGCACGCGTGGACAGGGTTCCCCGCACCCGATCAGACTGGACGACGGCGTGTCTGGGCCTCCTCGGTGACCGCGCGATGCCGCCCCGCCGGTCGGTGCGCCTCCACCAGTCGCTCCGTCCACTCCTGACCCAGATCCACCAGATCCAAAGTGATCCCGCTGTCCCGGCCCAGGCCGCCAATCATGCCGCGCGCTGACTCCAACGCCGCCGACGACGCAAACAACAACACCGCCCGAGCACCTGGGCGTGACGACGTCACCAACGACAGCGAAAAGACATCCCGAGCCAGATGCGCATTCGCGTCATCCGGCATCATCCCCTGATGCGAGATCGGGATGACAAACAAATCCTCATCCAGCGACACCCCATCGATCTGCAAGCACTGGCCACCCTCCACCCGGACCGCTTTCGGCGCCAGCGGCGGCACGTCCAGGTGAGCCGCATACAACGTCAACATGTCCCGTTCCGCCAACGCAGGAAGATCAGCCAGGTGGGCGTGCCGGGGCGGCCGGGTGGTCGTCGTGACGTCCATGGGACTCCCTCGTCAGATTCCGCAACGAATAGGTCACGCCGTCACCTTCCGGCGTTGTCGGCTACCCCATCGGCGGCGACCATCCCGGCTGAAGGCTTCTCCCGCATCACTTTTGCAAGGACCTTCGGCGTGTCCGGTGGACAGCGACTCCCCGACCACCGAAACTTCGACTCCCCGACCCGTCTCGTCTGCCCCGATCGGTAAGGTCCAGGCTATGAGCACGCGAGAGATCGACATCGTCCTGTTCGGCGCCACCGGATTCGTCGGCCGGCTCACCGCCCGCCATCTCGCCGCGCATGCCCCCCGCACCATCACCGTCGCACTCGCCGGACGCTCCCGGGACAAACTCACCGCCGTACGACGCGAACTCGGCGACACCGCCCAAGACTGGCCGCTCTTAGAGGTCGACTCCACCCGGCACGACACCCTCGACGAGATGGCCCGCCGCGCCACCGTGGTCGTCACCACCGTCGGGCCCTACGCCGAACATGGCCTGCCCCTGGTCGCTGCTTGCGCTGCCGCAGGCACCCATTACGTCGACCTCACTGGAGAAGTCTTCTTCGTGCGGGACAGCATCGACCGGTACGACGCTGCCGCCCATGACAGCGGCGCCCGCATCATTCACAGCTGTGGCGCGGATGCCCTGCCCTCCGACCTGGCCGTGCTCCTGACCGCACTCGCTGCCCGCGAGGCTGGTGACGGTGACCTCTCCGTCACTCAGGGGTATTGGCGTCACGTGCGCGGCGGTGCCTCTGGGGGCACGTTGGCTTCTCTCGAACATGACATCCGGATCCGCCGTAGCGACCCTGCCCAAGCCAGGCTCGGCGACGACCCTTACGCATTGAGCCCTGACCGGGCTGCCGAACCGGCGTACGACCCCAGCCACAGCCACTCCGGGGTGGGACGCAGCCGGGACCTTCCCGGGTGGGAAGCGCCCTACCTGCTTTCGCCGTACAACGGGCAAGTGGTGCGCCGAAGCAACGCCCTCACCGACTGGTCCTACGGCCGGGGCCTGCGCTATCAAGAGGGTCTCTACCTTGAGAAGTCCCTGTTGGCACCGGTTAAAGCCGCTGCTTTCGCTGTGGGGCAAGAAGCCTTGACTGCTGGATTTGGCACTCCCACCGGCCGATCCATCCTGTCGCGAGTGCTGCCCCAACCTGGCGAAGGACCCTCCCCGCGGCGGATGGCCTCCGGGCGGTTCCTCCTGGAAGTCCACGCGGACACTGAGCGTGGTGCACACTGGATCACTCGCGTCGGGGCGTTGCGTGACCCCGGGTACGGCGGCACTGCCGTCATGCTCGGCGAATCTGCGCTGGCCCTGGTCCTGAACCAGGACGCGCTCCCTGAGCGTGCTGGAGTGCTGACCCCAGCCACAGGAATCGGCGCAGTCCTGGCTGACCGGTTGCGGGCCCAGGGTTTTCACGTCGACACTCGCCGCAGCTGACCCCGGCAACGCCCCTGGACGAGACCAGCGGGATTATCCGCTACAACGCCGTGCCGTCCGGTCGAACCTGAAGTCATGACAGTCGGAGGCAAACGAGAACTCGTCATCGCGGTCCACATCGACGGCATCTCCATCTCGGTGGCGCTGGTGGACCGCTCCGGGGAACTCGTCGCCGAACGTGCCCGCGGAGCCGTCCAGCAATCTCCCACTCCGACTCGTCGTGGTGGAGAAGGCATCCTCACTGAGACCATCCACCTCATCGAACGCGCCCGGATCCAGGCACCGGCCGGGCGCTTTCCCATCGGTATTGGCATCGGCAGTGAGGGGGTGATCTCCCCGAGTGGTCGGGTCTTGTCCGCACCCACCCACTACAGCGGATACGCCGGCACCGATCTTGCCGATGTGGTCTCTCGGCACACTCGACTCCCGGTGTCTGCCAGCAACGACGTCCACACCTACGCCTTGGGGGAGGCGTGGCGAGGAGCAGCTGCCGGAGCACAGACCGCGATCTTTGTCGGTGTCGGCTCCGGCGTCTACGGTTCGGTCCTCACTCAGGGTCGCCCCTGGTATGGGGCGCATAATGTCGCAGGTCAAATTGGTCATCTTGCCTCTCCAGGTGCTCTGGGACTGACCTGTTCCTGCGGCAAACCCAACCATGTTGAGGCCATCGCTTCCGGGCCGGGGATCCGCGACGAATACGAACGGCGCAGCGGACACCGGCTCCCCACTGGGCAAGCTGTCATCTTCGCCGCCGAACGCGGCGATCCGCAGGCCACCGCAGTCGTCTCCCACTGCGCCGCCGCGTTAGGGGTCGCCGCCGGTGACCTGGCCAACGCATTGGACTGCGAGATCGTCGTCGTGGGCGGCCCCATCCCGGAAGCTGGCGCGACATGGTGGACCCCGATGGAAAGCGCTTTCCGAGCCACTCTCATCCCCGAACTGTGGGAACTCCCCGTTCGTCGAGCAACCCTCGGACATGACGCTGCACTGGTCGGTGCAGCTCGGATGGCGTGGGACATCTCCACCGGTCCACTCACCGCAGCTGGACCAGTCCATCGACCTACGCGGTGACCTGACCTGACAGCCAGTGCTTTTTGCTCATCGACGTAACGCCATCCGTGCCAGCTCAGCGAGGTGACGTCCGTGCGCCCCGGTGCCCTGCTCGATCTGGGTGCGACAACTGAACCCATCCGCGGTGACGACAGCGTCCGCGCCGCCGTGCTCCCGAATTTTGGGAAAGAGGTCCCGCTCGGCGCAGGCCTGGCTGACCTCAAAATGTCCCGGCTCAAAACCCCAGTTGCCCGCCAATCCGCAACACCCAGCGTCTACTTCAGACAGGTCCACACCCAAACGCTGCAGCACCGCCCGATCCGCGTCATAGCCGCGGGTGGCTCGCTGGTGACAATGGACCTGCGCGACCGCCGACACATCTAAGGTCCCGAACGGCCACGGCCCGTCATGAGAGGCCAACAGCTCCGCGAAGGACGTGACTGCCTCTGCCACCGCGCGCACCCGCGGATCGTGCGGCACCACCTCAGGAGCGTCGGCGAGCATTGCCGCGCAGCTGGGTTCCAAAACAACCACCGGCAGGCCGTCATGCACGTACGGCGACAGCACCTCCACGGTGCGGGTCAGTGCCCGCCGCGCCATCGTCAACTGTCCGGTCGAATGCCATGTCAGACCGCAACACACTGGCGTGGTCGGGACGATCACGTCATACCCGCACGCTTCCAACACCTCCGTCGCGGCGATCGCCACGGATGGACGGTGATGGTTGCTGAAAGTGTCCGGCCACAACACCACCTGGCGCCGTACCGCTTCCCCTGGCGTGCTTTGATCACGCTGACGGCCCCGCCACCATCGCACGAACGACACCGGCGCAAACGCGATCATCCGGCGGCGGGTCTCCACCCCTGCCAGTCGCATCACGCCCCGTTCGACCCAGCGCACCCGCACCGCCCGGTTGAGCGCCGACCCCAGGCCTGGCACCGCCGACACTGCCGCACTAGCCACCGGCAACCACCCCATCGAGTAGTGCGCCATCGGTCGGCGCCGCCCCGCGTAATGGTGATGCAGAAACTCTGACTTGTATGTCGCCATATCCACGTTGACCGGGCACTCACTGGCGCATGCCTTGCACGATAGGCACAGGTCAAGAGCCTGGCGCGCCTCGTCGCTGCGCCACCCGTCAAGGTGTTCGCCGCGAATCATCTCCGCTAACACTCTGGCCCGCCCCCGAGTGGATGCCACCTCATCTTTGGTGGCCTGGTACGACGGACACATCGCCCCAGAGGAGTCCCGACACAAGCCCACCCCGACGCAGCGGGTCACCGCACGGGCGTAGCTCCCCCCATCCCTGGACAGGGCGTGGACGATATCGCGGTCATGGCGAGTCAGGCCTGGCCCGGGACGTAGACCGTCGTCGAGGGGTTCAGGGTCGACCAAGACTCCTGGATTGAACAGTCCCTCCGGATCGAAAATGGCCTTGAACTGGCGAAACAACTCCAACATTCGGGGCGAATACATCACGGCAAGCATCTCGCTGCGGGCTCGCCCATCACCGTGCTCCCCGGACACTGAACCGCCATACTTGCTGACCAACTCGGCAGCGGCAGTGATGAACTCCCGATAATCGCTGACACCCTGCGAGGTCCCTAACGGGAAATCGATGCGCACATGCACACAGCCCTCCCCGAAATGCCCAAACGGGATGCCCCGCAGCCCACGGGACGCCATCAACGCGTATAACTCCCGCAAGTAATCGGCCAGGTGCTCTGCCGGCACAGCAGAGTCCTCCCAGCCAGGCCACGCTTCGCCACCGTCAGCCCGACGCGTCGCGATCCCCGCCGCTTCCTCTCGGATCCGCCACAGCGCGCGCCGCTGGGCATCATCAGTCACGATGCGCCGATGCCGTGCCCCCGCCGAATCCGCCACCTCCTGCGCGGCCGCAGCCGCCTCCACCACCGTGGCTCCCGCGACGTCGCAGTACAACCACGCCCCACCTGGGGGTAACTCTCTACCAGCCTGTTCCCGTCCGGGGCGAGTCCGCAACGCCGCCACCAGGTCCGCACCCATGCCCTCAATGGTCAACACCCCTGGACGACGTAACCCGGCCGCGACGCCAGCAGCAGCAAATACGTCATCGAAACCCAACACCAGCAGTGCCGTCGCCGCAGGGGGCTCCACCAAAGCCACCGTCAACTCGGTGAAAATCCCCAGCGTGCCCTCGCTGCCCGCCAACGCCTTCGCCACATCGAATCCATGCTCGGGCAGCAGATAATGCAGGCCATACCCGGACACCTGCCGGGGAAAACGTCCCAACTCGGCACGGATCAGCTCCTCGTTCTGAGCAACAAGGTCCCGCAGCGCTGCCTCAATGACCGGATCTGAACACCACCCTTGACCGGCGTCGATCACCCGGGCATCGGCCAGCATCATCCGTACCTGACGCAGATTCGCCGCGGAGGTCCCCCAGGCCACCGAATGCGAACCGCACGCGTTGTTGGCCACCATCCCCCCGATCGTCGCTCGGGAATGCGTTGACGGGTCAGGTCCATATGTCAATCCGTGTGGCGTGGCAGCATTCCGCAAGGCATCACACACCACTCCCGGTTCGACTCGCGCGGTGCGAGTTGCCACTTCGATCGCCAGGATCTGGTCGACATGTCGAGACAGGTCGATCACCAAGCCGGTCGACACGGCATTGCCAGCAACGGAGGTGCCACCGCCACGGCCCACCACGGGCCAGCCCCGCTCCCGGGCCAGCTCCAGACCGGCGCGGATCCCAGCGACATCCCGGGGTTCGAGGACCGCAGCGGGTAAGCGACGGTAGAGCCCGGCATCGCTGGTGTAGGCAGCACGGGTGGTCATGTCAGCACGGAGCAGTCCAGTCTGGTCCTGCGGCGGGTGGGTGTTCAAAGCTGCCTCCTGACATGCCAGTGTGCTGCCCAGGTGAGACCCCGCACCGTCCCGTCGGACGTACATAGCCTCGGCTATGACCCCAACTGTCACAGCTGACCTGCGGTGACGCAGGATCTGCGAGGAGTCGCTGTCGTTATTGTGCGTCCGACGGAACACCGACGGCGCCACCCTCCGCCCCTCGGATCACCTCACGGGGAACCCACGGGTGATCCCACCAGCTGGATCACCGAGTGGAGCATTCACCGATGGGATGGCAGGTGAGATCCCCGGTGAGGTAATGCTGGACGACCGGCGCCACCGCGGCGACCAGGGTGTCTTCATCCAGGGAGGACACCGAGGGCACCGGAATGGCATGGCGAGCGATTGCCAATCCGGTGAGTTGAGTCACGGCGAGACTGGCGCGTACCAGCGCGTCAGGAGTTCCCAATGCTGCGGCGAGCGGACCGACCACATGTTGCATGGCGTAGTCGAGCACATGGTGGGCGAAGTCGTCACGGGTCGAGAGGGATTGCAGGACGCCCTGAGCGGCGACCCGGTGATCTTCCTCGGCCCAGGCGCGCAGCAGTCCGCGGGTGAGCGCTTCTCCCAGGGCATGTGGGGGGTGGGTGAGCGCGTCGGCCACGACGTCACGTGGGCTGGGCGGCAGCTCCATGGCCTGGTTGAACAGGTTTTCTTTGGAGCCAAAGTAGTAGGAGAGGAGAGAAGCGTCGACGCCAACATCACGGGCGATCGCTCGCAGGGAGGTTCCGGCGTAGCCGTGGTGGCTGAAGGAGCTCCGGGCGGCACGCAGGATAGCGGCTCGGGTGCTCTCGGCGTCGGCATGTCGGGGGCCGCGGCGGGTCCGTGGACCAATGGTCACGTCCGCACCATAGACCGGTCTGTGTGGGGAGGGATATCCCGGGGTGCGACTCCTCCCTCAGCGGACCATTTTATTGCGCAATGAAATATATGATTTCAACGCGTTGAAAAGGGCCCTGACCCGGACTAGCGTCGACGGGACCAGCCTGAGGATTCCCCTCTGGGGTCGGAGGTTCACCGATGAGCGCCCATGTCCTGTCCACTGCTGAGGTTCCCCCCGATCCGCGGACACCGCTGCGGATGGGACTGGACATCGGATCCACCACCATCAAACTGGTGCTTCTGGAGCTGGGGGAAACCCACGACCGACTGCACTTCCAGACCTATCGGCGTCACCACGCCGATGTTGCTGGCGAACTGGCCACGCTCTTCGCTGATGTCGCCGCACAATTCCCGCGCACCACCGTGATTCCCGCGGTCACCGGATCAGCAGGGCTGTCTGTCGCCGGACGCCTCGGCGTGCCCTTCGTCCAGGAAGTCGTCGCTGGCACCGAAGCGGTCCGACGGTATGCACCCACCACCGATGTCATCATCGAGCTCGGCGGTGAAGACGCCAAGATCACCTACCTCCATCCCGTCCTCGAACAACGGATGAACGGCAGCTGCGCTGGCGGGACCGGTGCCTTCATCGACCAGATGGCCACGCTGCTCCACACCGATGCGACCGGACTGGACGAGTTGGCCGCCACCGCTACCCAGCTCTACCCCATCGCTTCCCGCTGCGGGGTCTTCGCTAAATCTGACCTGCAACCCCTGCTCAACGAAGGTGCCTCGCACGCCGATCTTGCTGCGTCAATCTTCACCGCCGTTGTCAACCAGACCATCTCTGGCCTCGCCTGCGGCCGACCCATCCGCGGCGAGGTCGCCCTGCTCGGCGGCCCGCTGTTTTTTCTCCCGCAGTTGCGAGAGGCATTCGCACGCGCACTCGACGGCAAAGGGCACGTCACCTCACCACCTCGGGCGCAGCTATACGTCGCGCTCGGTGCAGCACTGTCGGCCTCCGGTCCGCCGGTGGAGTTGGCCGAGGTAATTTGCCGCTCGACGGAGGCCGACCAGCACGCTGACCCGACCCACCGGATGCCACCGTTGTTTGCTCATCGACGCGATCGTGACGACTTTGACGCGCGGCACCGCCAACATCAAGTGCCTCGGGCTGATCTAGACCTGGCTAGTGGCGCGTGTTTCCTCGGTATCGACGCTGGATCGACAACGATCAAAGCCGCCTTGGTCGACGAGCACGGTCAGCTGTTGTTCAGCCATTACGCCTCCAACGAGGGGGACCCGGTGACCGGCGCCGTGGGGATCCTCGCTGCGGTGCACTCGCAGCTGCCGTCGGCGGCGAGGATTGCGCGTACCTGCGTGACGGGATATGGGGAGGGACTGGTCAAGGCGGCGTTGCGGGCTGAGGACGGAGAGATCGAGACAATGGCGCATTATCGGGCTGCGTCTCGATTGGCGCCGGGGGTGAGTTCGATCGTCGACATCGGCGGTCAAGACATGAAATATCTGCGCGTCAAGGATGGTGCTGTCGATTCAATCTGCGTCAATGAGGCGTGCAGTTCTGGGTGTGGTTCATTCCTGTCGAGTTTTGCCACGACGATGGGTCTTGATGTCACTGATTTCTCGGCGGTCGCAATGACCGCTGTCGCACCAGTGGATTTAGGTAGCCGGTGCACAGTGTTCATGAATTCTGCGGTGAAGCAGGCGCAGAAGGAGGGTGCTGAGGTCGGGGAGATCGCGGCAGGGTTGTCCTATTCGGTGGTGCGTAATGCCTTATACAAGGTGATTGCTTTGAAGGACCCCCAGGATCTGGGAGATCTGGTGGTGGTTCAGGGTGGGACATTCCTTAATGACGCCGTGTTACGCGCATTTGAATTGTTGACTGGGCGTGAGGTTGTGCGCCCGGATATCGCCGGGTTGATGGGTGCATACGGGGCGGCGCTGATCGCACAGGAACGGTACGTCGACACAGCGCTCGCGGGGTCGATGGCACCCGTTGGTGCTGGCTTGTTGTCGGTGGATGAGCTGGGTTCCTTCGCGCATCGCAGTAGTTTGTCAGCCTGTCGGTTGTGCCAGAACTCGTGCCCCTTGACGACATCGACGTTTACCGACGGCAGTAGTTTTGTTTCGGGGAATCGGTGTGATCGGGGTGCTGATCCGGATCCGCAGCGGGGTCGGCGTCGGCCGCGGTCGGCATTGCCGAATGTGATGGAGCAGAAGTATCGGAGACTGTTTTCTTATCGGCGTTTGACTAAGGAGCAGGCGACCCGGGGGGATATCGGGATTCCACGGGCGCTGAATATGTATGATAACTATCCGTTCTGGTTCACAGTGTTGACCAGTTTGGGTTTTCGGGTGGTGTTGTCGGGGCGCAGTGATCATGCCCTGTTCGAGGCGGGGATGGATTCGATCCCTTCGGAGAATGTGTGCTATCCCGCTAAATTGGTGCATGGTCATGTTGAGGAGCTGGTGCGCCGGGGAGTTCGGACGATTTTCTATCCCTGCATCGCTTACGAGCAGGCGCAGTTCCAGGAAGCGGACAATCATTATAACTGCCCGGTGGTGATGAGCTATCCCGAGGTGATCGGCGCGAATCTCACCTCCCTACAGGAACATCAGGTCAAACTGATCGCACCATTCCTTTCGCTCGCAGATCGTGAGCTGCTTGTGGACCGGTTGTGGCAGATTTTTGGTGCGTTGGATGCGGGACGGGATATCACTCGGCAGGAGATGGCGGCGGCGGTGGCCGCGGGGTACGCCGAAGACGACGCCGTGCGCGCTGACATCCAGGAGATGGGACGGTCAGCGTTGGCGGAGGCGGCGCGACGTGGTGTCCCAGGGATTGTCTTGGCTGGTCGGCCCTACCACTGTGATCCGGAAATTCATCATGGAATCCCGGACCTCATCACCTCGTTGGGGATGGTGGTGCTCACGGAGGACAGCATTATCGACTCGGAGCATCCGGTGTTGGACCGACCGCTGCGAGTCCGTGACCAGTGGGTATACCACTCTCGGCTGTATGAGGCTGCTGCGGTGGTCGCGCAACGTGATGATCTGGAGTTGGTGCAACTGACCAGTTTCGGGTGTGGGATCGATGCCATCTCCGCCGATCAGGTCGCCCAGATCCTGGCTCGACAGGGCAAGGTCCACACCGTGTTGAAGATCGACGAGGTCTCCAACCTGGGGGCGGCGCGGATCCGGTTGCGTTCGCTGCAAGCGACATTGCGGGAACGTGCTCGCCATCCCCGCCAGGTCTCTTCGGCCGTGGAGTCGCCCCAGCCGGTGTTGACCGAAGAGATGGGGTCTCGGCATACCTTGTTGTTGCCGCAGATGTCACCGATCCATTGGCGACTGTTTGAGGCGGTGTTCCGTCGGAGTGGGTACGACGTACGGCTGTTGGAACAGGCCAGCCCCCAGTCCACTGAACTGGGTTTGAAGTATGTCCACAATGACGCGTGTTTCCCAGCGATCGTGGTGATCGGTCAGCTTCTGGATGCGTTGGGCTCGGGGGAGTTCGACGTTGATAATTGTTCGGTGTTGATGAGTCAGACCGGGGGGATGTGCCGGGCGACAAATTATGCCGGTCTGCTCCGTCAGGCTTTGGTGGATGCAGGTTATCCGCAGGTGCCGGTGGTGCCTTTATCGGCGTACGGCTTGGAGGAAGTGCCCGGGTTCACCTTTACCGTGCCGATGGTGCACCGGATCATCCAAGCGGTGGTCGTGGGTGACCTGTTGCAAACCTGCCTGTTGCGGACTCGCCCGTATGAATTGCAGCCGGGGGCAGCGACTCGACTGTACCAACTGTGGGACCAGGTTGCCCGCGAGCATTTCATGGATCATGGCTGGTCAGATACGTTAGGGCGTCGGGTCGGTTACCGGTGGATGATCGATCGGATCGTGAAGGATTTTGACGCTCTGGTGTTGCGGGAGGAGCCTCGCCGCCCCCGGGTTGGGGTGGTGGGGGAGATCCTAGTGAAATTCCATCCCGATGCGAATGACAATGTGATTGGGGTGGTGGAATCGCAGGGCTGTGAGGCGGTCCTGCCCGGGCTGCTCGGGTTTGTGTTGAATTCAGTGGCGACCGCTCAATGGAATTACCGCCATTACGGCGTGGACCCTCGGGCTCGGTATGTCAAACGAGGAGTCAAGCTTCTGTTGGAGCGCTATCAGTTGCCAGCGGTGCGGGCGTTACGCCGTACTGCGGGGAAATTCGACGTCCCCGCACCAATCGATGAGCTGGCGGAGAAAGCTTCGCAGGTGGTCTCGCTGGGACATCAGGCCGGTGAGGGCTGGTATCTCGTCGGGGAGATGATTCATCTCGTGGAGAGCGGGGTGCCCAACATCATGTGTGTGCAACCATTTGCTTGTCTGCCCAACCATGTCACTGGAAAAGGCATGTTTGCACCGTTACGGCGCCGCTATCCCCAGGTCAATATCGTTGCGGTGGATTATGACCCAGGAGCTAGCAAAGTCAATCAGTTGAACCGGATCACCTTGATGGTCTCGACGGCGATATCCCGGGTGGCGGCTCCGGTGGTCGAAGAGATCCCGGAGGAGGTGGACCGCCCCCTCCAGCTCGCTAGTGAGTGATGGCCCCAGGACTGAGTTCCACTGGGTCATTCGAAGGCTCTGCCCAGGTGGCTCACAGGTTACCGACACCTCGGGGCAATTTTCACAAAACCTTAGGGGTGACCAGCGCATCTGCCGTACGATGTTGCCAACAGTCAGCGTAGAGCAGGAGCGTCACCGTGCCCAAGATCGAGGCGCCCACCGTGGCCGAACATCGTGCGATGCGGCGCCGGGCTGTCGTCGACAATGCTGTGGCCCTCCTCGTCGCTGAAGGCCCTGCCGCGTTGACACCCGCCGCCGTCGCCAAAATGACCGGACTAGCCCGCACCAGCGTTTACCAGTACTTCCCCACTGGCGGCGACCTGCTCGGCGCCGCCATCGAACACCTGTTTGTCGCCAGCCAAGCAGGGCTGACCGCTGCCCTCGACGGCGCCGGCGGGGACATCGACGACCGGATCGCTGCTTATGTGCGCGCCACCTTAGAAACGGCGCGCCGCGGACACCACCCGACCCGACTCGTCGGCGTCGAACTCCCCGCCGCCTGCCGCGCCCGACTCAAAGAACTCCACGACGAAGTGTCCCGCCCGCTCCGCGACATCGTGATCGCCTCCGAAGCCAGCGATGTGGACACCACGACTGCCCTCGCCCAAGGCGTGATCAACGGCGCTGTCATCCTCGTCGAACACGGCGCTGACCTGGAACACACCGCCGACGAGACGGTGCTCTTCCTGCAACGCGCCCTGTCAAGGGCCTGACCGGGGCGCTACCGAGGATCGGTCGGGATCGCCCCTTCCCCTAACCGACAGATCACCTCAGCAGCCGGTTCTTCCGCGGCCGCCCGCCACCCCGACCCTGCCCACAACGCCAACCCACCCAGGTCAGCACATGCTGCCGCAGCTGCACGCAACGGCCGGGTCAACCCGTCCACCGCTGGGAATGCCGCCGGAGCCTGCTCGTCATGCTCCACCACAAATCGATTCCGCAATCCCCGCGCCACCCGCCCGGTGAACGCCCTCGTCACCGTCGACGACAACACCGGATCCGTCAACGCCAACCGGTGCCCCGCAGAAGTCCCAGCCTCCGGGGTCAACAACAACGCCGTTCCCACCTGCACCGCCACCGCCCCAGCCTGCAACGCGCGCCGTACGTCGCCCGCCGTGGTCACCCCACCTGCCGCGATCAACGGCACCCCCAGGTCCGACATCATCGGCACCAGCGCCAGATGATCCAACGCGTTGGGTTCGTCCCCCACCTGATGCGTCCCCCGATGACCTCCAGCGTCAAAACCCTGCACCACCAACGCATCAACACCCTCCGCCACGGCAGCCACCGCCTCCTCGCGGCAGGTCACCGTCACCCACACCGCCGACCCCACTTCATGCAGAGCAGATACCACCGCCACCCCCGGCGTCCCAAACGTGAACGACACCACCGGCACCGGTGCCGACGACGTCAACGCTGCTATCTTCTCCAGCCAGTCATCGTCATCGCGCCACCTTGGCTGCGGCACTTCTACCGCATAGCGCTGCCCGTCCAGCGCTAACGCCCCCCGATAGGCACAGACATGCCGTCGTAGCTCCGGCGACGGCTCACCGCTTCCAGGGACAAACACATTCACCCCAAACCGCAGATCCCGGTGCTGTCGCACTGCCTCAATCTGCGCCACCATCTCCGCCGCAGACCGATACCCGCCAGCCACAAACCCCAACCCACCCGCCGCACCCACCGCCGTGACCAACTCCACCGTCGACGGCCCACCCGCCATTGGCGCAGCAATCACCGGAACCGGCAGAGCAGACACATCCAGACGAGAAGCCATGCCCCCCACTGTGACAGCACCAAGCACCCCCAGATCTACCCGAGCCGCTGAGCACATTCAGCGGGCCCGGCCATACTTGCCGCATGAGGTCCCATCGCATCGCGTTGATCCCCGGGGACGGCATCGGGACGGAGGTGGTGCCCCCAGCCTGTGCAGTGCTCGACACCGTCGGGCAACGACACGGATTCCGGCTGGACTACACCGAATACGACTGGGGATGCGCCCGTTACGCCGCGACCGGCACGATGATGCCCGACGACGGCCTCCACCAACTCAGCACCGCCGACGCGATCCTCCTCGGCGCCGTCGGATACCCCGGCGTCCCCGACCACATCAGCCTGTGGGGACTCCTCATCCCCATCCGGCGCACCTTCGACCAATACGTCAACCTCCGCCCCATCACCGTCTTCGACGGCGTACCCGGACCCCTCCGCGACGCCACCGGCACCGACATCGTCATCGTCCGCGAAAACGTCGAAGGCGAATACTCCACCGTCGGAGAACGCACCCACACCGGCACACCCCACGAACAAGCCACCCAACAATCTCTGTTCACCCGCCAAGGCATCGAACGCATCACCCGCTACGCCCTCGACACCGCCGCCACCCGTCGCCACCACCTCACCAGCGCCACCAAAAGCAACGGCATCATCCACACCATGCCCTTCTGGGACGACGTGGTCACCCACACCGTCACCACCTGGAACGAACAGCACGCCACCCACCCCTCAGCCAGCGCCCCACCCCAGATCCAGCTGCACAGCGAACACATCGACGCGCTCGCCGCAAAACTGGTGTTGAATCCGCGCGATTACGACGTCATCGTCGCGTCAAACCTCTTCGGCGACATCCTGTCCGACCTTGCTGCCGCGCTCGCCGGGTCGATTGGGATCGCTCCCGCAGGCAATATCAACCCGTCTCGTCGCTTCCCGAGCATGTTTGAACCGGTACACGGGTCAGCGCCCGATATCGCGGGACGCGGGGTGGCTAACCCGTTGGGGACGGTCTGGGCTGCGTCGATGATGCTTGACCATCTCGGGGAGCACGACGCCGCCGCGGAGATCATCTCGGCCATGACCGCAGTCGTGGCCGATCCGTCGTCACGCACCGCTGACCTGGCCGGTACGGCGAACACCCGCCAGTGTGCGCTGGCGGTGATCGCCCATCTCACCGCTATGGGGTCGCGGGCTTGACCGGACGGCCCCTGTCGTGACCGCCCCCGTCAAGGCGGGGCAGGCACGCAGAGCACGTCTGTGGCGGGACGGTCGTATCGCCGTACCCGATGAAGGTGATCACGCGCCTGGCGCGGCGTCGGAACGGGACAACCTAGGCACGGACGGGAGGCGTGGGGAGCGGGGCGCCACTTCTCCTCATGGACGACGATGAGTGATCGGGCACAGCAGGGGCAGCGCAGGATCCTCGTAGTGGACGACGACCCGCACATCCGTCGACTGTTGCGCACCTACTTGGAGGCCGATGGTTTTGTCGTGGACGAAGCCTGCACCGGGGAGGAGGCGTGGCAGTCGGTCTCCCAGACGGCGCCAGCGGTGGTGCTACTGGACGTGGGCTTGCCGGACGTGGACGGCTTGGAGGTGCTGCGTCAGTTGCGTGAGCACAGCCAGGTGTTCGTGATCTTGGTGACCGCTCGCAATGAAGAACTAGACAAGCTAGTGGGCTTGACCGTCGGCGCAGACGACTACATCACCAAGCCGTTTAGTCCGCGCGAGGTGGTGGCTCGGGTCAACACGGTATTACGCCGACATCGCGGAAGCTCCTGGGATGTCCTTGGGGCTGGGGAGTCAGTGGACCGGTGGGTATTTCCCGGGTTGGTCGTCGACGGACGCCGCCGCGAGGTGTACCTCGACGAGCAGGAAGTGGTGCTGTCCACGTTGGAGTTCAATCTCCTGTGGACCTTCGCGGGAGACGCCGGGCGGGTATTCACCCGGGTGCAACTCTTGGAACGGGTATGGGGCTATGACTTTTTTGGCGATGAGAGAGTCGTCGACGTCCACGTCCGCAACATCCGGCGGTCGTTAAGGGACCAGGCTTCTCGACCGAGAATCATCGGCACTGTGCGCGGGGTGGGGTATAAATTCCTCCTCCGCCCAGAAATGGGGTCAGCGCAACGAGGTGACATTCATGCCCGTCAAGCGGCGTCGGTGGCTCGGGTGGTCGGGGCGACGGCTCGGGCGGCGCATCAGCCCGGCTCCGTGCGCGCCGGAGCCCCGCGGGGGTGAGTTCCCAGCGGGGCTTCCGGAAATGCGCAGGTCAGCCGAGCAGACCGGCGAGTGCGAGCGCGGACAGGTTGCTTTGGGTGTAGGTGAACGACTGGGTGTAGGTGGCCGGGGCGAAGAGACTCTGGGTGTAGGTCCCGCCGCTGGTGACGCCAGACTGGGTGTAGGTGTCTCGAGACTGGGTGTAGGTCCCACCGGACTGGGTGTAGGTGCCTCCTTTGGACTGGGTGTAGGTGCTTCCAGACTGGGTGTAGGTCGCGGGGACTTCGCTGGCGTGGGCGGTGCCGATCAGTGCGCCGGTGAGGCTGAGAGCGAGCGCGGCGACGGTGGCGGTACGACGAACGGCGTTCATGGTGTCCTCCTGGACGGTGGTTGCTGTGTCGTCATCTAGAGAACCGTCGGTCCGTGAAATCCTGAGGAGGATGGTCATGAAGGTTCCATGAAACAGGAATGCCCTTGACCTGCACTTGAATCAAAGCGTCATGCTGTGGTCTTCCCTTGCCCGGGATGACCTTGCGCATGGCACATTCTTGACCTGAGGCACACATATCCCCGGTCCGTTAAATTCCGGTAATCCGGGGAGCTGTTCTGACCCGTGGGCGGTCACCGCCGGGTCGGCTGCACTGACCGGAGCAGGTCTTGGACGCTGCGCTCCTTCTCGCCCAAGATCGGCGTACGTCGGCTGACCACATCCCAGACTGCTTTGACTGACGCAGCGATTTCGCGCTGCTCCCCAGCTGCCCACGTGGGTTCGTTGACCTTGACGCTGTCATCTCCGGCGCCGATCGCGTCGATGCCGACGCTGCGGCATAACGACACGGCTCGGGGGGTGTGGTAGCTCTGGCTGATCACGACGGCAGAGGTCACCTCAAAAATGTGTCGAGCCCGATAGCAGGAGTCGTAGGTGTCCAATCCGGCGAAGTCTTGGACGACGAAGATCTCGGGCACGCCTTTGTCGATGAGGTAATGCCGCATCGCGGCGGGTTCGTTGTAGTCCTGGGTGCGATTGTCGCCGGAGACGAGGATGACTCTGACGACCCCGGCTTTGTAGAGCTCGTAGGCGATGTCGAGTCGAGCCGCGAGATAGGGGGTGGGGGTGCCGTCCCCGCGTAGCCCAGCACCTAAGACCAAAGCCACGTCCCGGCGGGTGCCGTCGGCGCCGGTGATTACGCCCGCTTGGTCATAGAGGCGGCCAGCGGAGCGGATGTGCACCCAGGAGTAGCATCCGCCGACGGTGGAGGTGAAGGCCACCACCGCGCTCAGGCCAGCCCAGATCAGTCGTCGTCCCCAACGGGACTGGGGGAGAAGTCGCACGTGGTCCTACTGCAGCACGGTGCCGTCGGCGAGGGCGTGGGGTTCGCCGTCGTCGTCGAGAGAGACCTCACCGACACAAACCACGTCGGCCCCGAAGGTCCAGTCGCCGTGGATGGTCAACGAGGTCGCTTGGCGCAGTGATGGCGCTCCGCAGGGGAAGCGCTCCTCGAAGTCGGCGATCCTGCGGTAATGCTGCTCGTCCAGATCGACCAAGGGTGCGACCTCGGTGACACATTCCAGGTGGCCGCCGTCCGTGAGGGTGTAAGCATCTGAACGCATCAGCAGGAGATCGTCAGTGGTCTTGACCGGCAGGAATCGGGTGCGAGGCACCTCCACCGCGACAGCCCCGTCGAAGACCTCCACGGCAGCGCCCATCGCTGTCTCGATCTGATAGACCTGCGGAGAGTTCGGATCGGTGGGGTCCACGGTCTTGACATTGCGGATCAAGGGAAGTCCGAGGATGCCGTGGCGTTCTTGCAGGGTGTCTCGCACCTGGTGCAGATCCAGCCAGAGGTTGTTGGTGTTGAAGAAAGCGTGCCGCTTCTCGTCGGCGAACGTTGCTTTGTCTTCCTCGGCGGTCTGTGCGGATTCGCGCAGAACGAGTCGCCCATCGTGACGTCGTACGGCAAGATGGCCGCCTTTGCGGTCAGCGGCGGTCCTGCGGGCCACCTCCACCGCGTAGGGCGCCCCGGAGGTGGCGAACCACCCGGCGAGACGCGGGTCGGGAGTGGCGCCGAGGTTGTCGGAGTTGGCGACGGTGGCGTAGCGATACCCTGCCTCGATCAGGAGGTCCAAGACTCCGCTGGACAGGAGCGAGGCGTAGAGGTCGCCGTGGCCAGGGGGGCACCATTCCAGGTCGGGATCGTCCGGCCAGGAGACCGGGGTGAGATCGTCGGCGTGGATTTTGGGTTCCCTGCTTTGGGTGAAGTCCAGGGGAAGGCCTGGTACGGCGATGTCAGGGTGCTGTGTCATCGCAGCCAGGGTGTCGGCGCTGGTGCGGAAACTGTCCATGAAGAGCAGTGGCAGCGTGACGTCGTATTTGGTGCGGACATCCCGGACCTGGGTGCAGATGAGGTCGAGGAAGGTCTGGCCGTCGCGGACTTCGACCAATGATTTGGCCCGCTCCATCCCCATAGAGGTGCCCAGTCCGCCGTTGAGGCGGATGACCACGGTCTGGCTGAGTGCGTCACGGGCAGTGGCGTCGTCGATCTCAATGTCATCCCAACGCAGGGGCGCTGGAAGTGGTGTGATGTCGGCTTCGGCGATCAGTCCGGTCGCGCCCGCGGCGAGTTCGTCGTAGTAGTGGAGGAAGACGTCGATGGACGTCTGGCTGATGCCGGCATCGGTCATCTTGTGGTGTGCCAGGTGACGTCCGTTCGCACTCATGTGCTCACCTTATCTGCGGGAAGGAGGTGACACGGGTTGCTCCCGTGGTCAGGTGGGTGAGGTGTCGGTGTGAGACCGTCTTTGGTAATTCCTTGTTTCCTCACAATCTCAACTCTTAACGGTTAGTTATGCGTTGAGCAAGTGAGTTGTTCTTGTGCCGGGCCAGGCGACAGCGGCACCGTAGGACTATGACCACTCCCGCATCACCGACCACCGCAGACGACGCCGCTCCCGTCGAAACACCGCTGCTGCGCACGGTGCGGGAATCAGTGATCGGCGACGATCTCGTCATGGTCGGCCCCTATGGCCCGCGCCGGGTCACCTACGCTGACTACACCGCCTCCGGCCGGGCGTTGCGGTTCATTGAGGACTTCATCACTGACGCGGTCCTCCCGTCCTACGCGAACACCCACACCGAATCCTCCGGGACCGGCCTGCAGACCACTCGACTTCGTGAAGATGCTCGACGGGTCATCGCCGAATGTGTCGGCGCTGACGACGGCGACGCAGTGATCTTCTGTGGATCCGGATCGACCGCTGCCATCGACAAACTGGTCGGCATCCTCGGTATCCGCGTCCCCTCCCAGCTAGAAGACACCCATCACCTGTCGGCGTCGGTGCCCCCGGAGCAGCGCCCCGTGGTTTTCATCGGTCCCTATGAGCACCATTCCAATGAGCTGCCCTGGCGAGAGTCCCTCGCTGATGTCATTGAGATTCGTGAGGACCGCGACGGCCACATTGACCTAGCTGAGCTGGATGAACAGCTCACCGCGTACGCCGACCGACCGCTGAAAATCGGTTCTTTTTCGGCCGCGTCCAATGTCACCGGCATTGTGACGGATACCCGCGCTGTCACCGCCCTGCTGCACCGGCACGGTGCGCTGTCCTTCTGGGACTTCGCTGCTGCCGGACCGTACGTCGACATCGAGATGCACCCGGACGGACCAGAAGCGGACGACGACTATGCCAAAGACGCCGTCTTCCTGTCGCCGCACAAATTCGTGGGTGGCCCCAGCACCCCCGGAGTGTTGGTGGTACGTCGAGCACTGTGCACCAATCGGGTCCCTGATGTCCCCGGCGGCGGCACTGTCGCCTATGTCAACAACGTTGACCACGCTTACCTGCCCGATGTGGTGCACCGGGAAGAGGGTGGCACCCCCGCCATCGTTGAATCCATCCGTGCCGGACTGGTCTTCGACCTTAAACGCGCCGTCGGAGTTGACGTCATCCGCGCCTTCGAAGATCACTATCTGCGCCGAGCGGTGACCTCCTGGTCCCAGCATCCGTCGATTGAGATTCTCGGAAATCTAGACGCTGAACGGCTCTCTATCACGTCGTTTGTGGTGAAAACGCCCAGTGGGAAATATCTGCACCACAACTATGTGGTGGCGCTCCTCAATGACCTCTTCGGCATCCAATCCCGTGGCGGCTGCTCCTGCGCTGGACCCTACGGACACCGCCTCCTTGGTATTGACCTGGAACGCAGCAAAGAATTCGAAGTTGAAATCACAGGCGGGTGCGAAGGTATCAAGCCGGGCTGGGTTCGGGTCAACTTCAATTACTTCGTTTCCGAACGTGTCGTCGACTATGTCATTCGCGCCGTAGAACTCATCGCTGACGACGGATGGCGGCTACTTCCTGACTACCGTTTTGATCCGCTCACAGGTCGCTGGCGCCACCACAACGGCCCCGTCGAGCCGCCGCTGCGGCTGTCCATGCTCGACTGGGACGAAGGCCGCCTGACCTACCCGCAGCAGCATGTCACCGCGCCGGAGCGGGCGCTGCCCGGATATCTCGACGACGCCAAGGCCATCTTCGCTGCTGCGTCCGCTGACGACACCCACGACCCCGCGACGTGGGGATTGCCTGAGACGTCAGCGGAATTCGAGCATCTGCGTTGGTTTGAGCTGCCCGCAGTATGCCTGGAGGCCGCCGCTGAGTGATGCCGGTGCCGGTGGCGTCACGCCGACGATCACCCCCACCAGACAGTGACCGGCCCGGCGGAAAAAATCGGTGTCCGAAATCGCTCTGACTGGATACGTTGAGCGCATCAGTCACCGTCGTACGCCGGTGACCAGGGTGGAAGGCGAGGCCAGATGCGTCCCCAAGGTTCGGCTCGGGTGGTGTCCGCTGACCTGACGTCGCCCTCCCCGCAGGCGTCGCTCTGCCCGGCAGCGTCCGGGGAGAGCGGCCTCCCGACCCTGGTGAAGGCGCGGGGGCTGCGCAAACGGTACGGCGACGTCGAGGCTGTGCGGGGGCTGGACCTGCAGATCCATCGTGGCGAACTGTTTGGTTTTCTTGGACCGAATGGCGCTGGGAAGTCCACGACGATGCGGATGATCGCGTCGGTCAGCCCTCGTTCCGGCGGGGATCTGCAGGTGTTGGGGATGGATCCGGACACGCACGGTGCGCAGATCCGGGCGGGATTGGGGGTGTGTCCCCAAGAGGATTCCCTCGATGAGGAACTCTCCGTGCAGGAAAACCTGATCGTCTACGGACGCTATTTCGGGTTGCCGCGGGCGCAGGTGCGGCGTCGGGCTGCGGAGCTTCTCGAATTTGTGGCGTTGACAGATAAAGCCACCAGCAAAATCGACGCGTTATCCGGGGGAATGAAACGTCGCCTGACGGTCGCGCGGGCGCTTATCAACGATCCACAGTTATTGATCCTCGACGAGCCGACGACTGGGTTGGATCCGCAGGCCAGGCATCTGCTGTGGAACCAGCTGTATCGGTTGAAGCATTCCGGGGTGACTCAGCTTCTCACCACGCATTACATGGATGAGGCGGAGCAACTGTGTGATCGCTTGGTGGTCATCGACGGGGGAGTGATCGTCGCGCAGGGCTCACCTCAGGAGTTGATGGCGAGACATACGACCCGTGAAGTGGTGGAGGCGCGTTTTGGGGTGGCGCCTCCCGAGCAGATGGCTCACTTCGCGGCGGCCTTGGACGGCGTCGTTGACCGGATCGAAGTCCTACCGGAGCGGATCTTGTTGTACACCGATGATGCTGATCACACCGTGGGGTTGGTCCAGGCACGGCTGACCCCGGATACCGTCCTGGTGCGTCGGTCGACATTGGAGGACGTTTTCCTGCATCTCACCGGCCGTACCCTGGTGGACTGACATGGCCGGGTCGGCAGGTGCTGTTCGCGGTGGAGTCGAGAGGTTCGGGGCCGCTGCCGCAGGGGTGACCCGGCACGTCCGCGCCATGTCCTGTCTGCTGGATTACTGGTGGGTGGTGCACCGGCGTACGTGGCGTGGGACGGTAGTCAACAGTTTCCTGTCTCCGCTGCTCAACCTCATTGCGATGGGTGCGCTGCTGGGCCGGTACGTCGATGCTGGCCGACCGGACTTGCAGGGCGCGCCGTCGTACCTGGCGTTTGTGGCACCGGGGATCCTCTGCGCGCACCTGATGCAGTGCGCGACGGGGGATGCGTTGTGGCCGGTGTACGGCCGAGTCAAGTGGAGCAGAGTATATGAGTCGATGATCGCAACCCCGGTACGGGTGGTCGACGTCGTTGCGGCGCACCTGGTGTTCATCGTCTGCCGGGTGGGGGTGTCCGCGGTGGTGTTCATGATGGTGCTGATCCCGTGTGGGGTGTACGTCGGGGCGTGGGGCGCGATGGTGGCGTTCGGGGTGCAGGTGCTCCTCATCCTGGCATTCGCAGCACCGTTCTTCGCGATGGCGGTCAGCGCCTCCTCGGATTCGTTGTTCACGCTGGTCTTACGGTTGGTGGTGGCGCCATTGATGCTGCTGTCCGGTGTGTTTTTCCCGGTGTCGAATCTGCCAGTGCCCTTGCAGGTGCTGTCATGGTGTTCTCCGCTATTCCATGGGGTGGAAGTGACACGGGCGTTAGTGCTGACCCCGTTGAATGATGTCGACTGGTTGATGGCGGCTGGGCATGTGGGCTACCTGTCGGTGTGGGCGCTCGTGGGGTCGTGGTGGTCGGTACGACGGATGCAGCGCAGGTTGATCGCATGATCGCCTGGCGGCTGGTGGAGCGGCATGCCCGGGTCTATCGGCGGGACTGGCTGGTGCTGATGTCAGGGTTCGTCGAGCCGGTGTTGTACCTGTTCACTATCGGAATCGGGGTGGGAGCGATGGTCCCCGGTGTTCAGGTCGGCGGTCGCACCGTGGGATATCCCGAGTTCGTGGCGTCAGCGATGGTGGCAACCTCCGCGATGAACGGCGCAGTGATGGATTCGACGTACAACCTGTTTTTCCGGATGAAGTACGCGAAGTTGTACGACATGGTCTTAGCGACACCCATGACCACCGGAGATGTCGCGGTGGGAGAGACGTTGTGGTCGACGATGCGCAGTGGCTGCTATTCCGCGGTGTTCTTGGTGGTCATGGCAGTGGCGGGGGTGTCCCGGTCGTGGTGGTTGGTCGCGGTGTGGCTGGCGGCGTTGCTGATCGGGCTGGCTTTTGCCGGGGTGGGGATGTGGGCAGCGACGCATCTGCGGAGTTGGCAAGATTTCGAGTTCATCAACGTGGTCATCGTGCCGATGACGTTGTTCAGCGGCACGTTCTTCCCGGTCGAGGCGTTGTCGTGGCCGTTGCGATGGCTCATGGAGGTCACCCCGCTCTATCGAGGCGTGGTGCTGTGTCGTGACCTGAGCCTCGGTGAACCAGGCTGGTCAGCGTGGTGTTCGGTGGTGTACTTGGTGGCGCTGGGGGCGGTGGGAATGTGGTTCGCGCACCGTCGCCTCGCGATGATGCTGCTGCGGTGACCGGGGAGGCCATCACGGCCTTGCCGGGGTGAACAGCTGTCGTCGGGTTATGGTGGATGAGCAGGCGCTCCGTGGTGGAATCACGCTGGGTTCCTGCGGTTTCCGTCGACGACGGTGCTGGTGACAGCGATCTCGACTGGACGGAGTGGGGCGTATGGGGTCACCGGGCGTGCTGACAACTAGGTCACCATGCCGTCACGATCTGGTCGGCACTGTTGAGGATCGCTGCAGCTCACGTCGATTCTGGTAAGTAAGGGCGGTTCCACATCGGACGTCCGACGATCACGGAGGAGCTCCGACTATGACCACCAGCCACGTGCGTCGCACTCAGTGGACGGCGGCAGGCGCATACCCGCGCACAGCTCGGGCCCGATGGAGCCTGGCCGGTGCGATGGTGGTGCCGCTGCTGTTGGCTGGATGTGGGAATTCGCCGACATTCCAGGTGGCGTCCTCTGGCAGCGCCTCATCCCCGTCGGCGGCCAGTGTCAGCAACCAGTCAGCGACCTCGGAGAACACGTCAGGGACCGGATCACCGAGTGGCAGCGCTACGGCGGACTGCACCTTCGAGGGTTCGATGACAGTGCCAGGAGACACCTCGCTGTCCAAGATGACAGTCACCGGGGTGCGCGTCGGGCAGCAGCAATGCGCAGACCGGTTCGTGGTCGACCTGGCCGGTGACTCGGGGAAAAAACCGGGCTATCAGGTGCGCTATGTGCCAGCGGTATTGATGGACGGATCGGGGAAGCCAGTCGCCTTGCGCGGGGCGGCGTTCCTGCAAGTATCGGTGGGATCACCGTCGTACGACGCCTCCGGGCAGCCGACGTACCTCCCGGCGGACAAGACAGAAGCAGCGACAGTCAACGGATATACGTCGTTCAAACAGGTGGCCTGGGCTGGCAGTTTTGAAGGAATGACGACCTTCGGGATCGGAGTGCGGGAGAAGCTGCCGTTCACGGTGCAGGTGGTCGATGACGGCGGGAAAACTCGACTTGTCGTCGATGTCGCCCACCATCCAGCCAGTTCATAGCCCACACAGCGAATTTCCTAGAACTCGCGGCCTAGGCTGAGGCGTCCTGCCGTCGCACCGTCACCACGAGGAGCTCACCGCGATGTCCCCTGTCATCGTCCAGATCGACTTCCCGTTCCACGGACCCTGGGGCGACCAACTCGCCCAGGAATATGGCAGGGCCGCCGCGCAGATCGCTGAAGCCCCCGGCCTGATCTGGAAGATCTGGACCGAGAACTCCACCCAGAACGTCGCTGGCGGGATCTACCTCTTCATCGACCGTGACCACGCCCGACGATTCCTCGACGACCATCGCAGAGAACTCATCGACAACGGACTCACCGGGATCCGCGCGCTGATCCTGGACACCAACACCACCCTGACTGCTCTCAACGGCGGACCATTGGACGCCGGAACGCTCACCGACCCCCCGGTCGAGCAGTCAGCACCAACGGCGCCCCAGCAGTAATCGCAATGGTGTGCTCCGAATGGGCTCCCCGCGACCCGTCCACGCTGCGCAACGTCCACCCGTCAGGGTCAGTGCGAATCCGATCCGTCGAAGCCATCAGCCACGGTTCGATCGCAATGACCAAACCACGCTTCAAGGTCAACCCCCGCCCCGGACGGCCGTCATTGGGCACATGAGGGTCCCCATGCATCACCCGACCCACCCCATGCCCCCCAAACTGGGTGTTCACCGAATATCCCGCCATCCGGCACACCTGCCCAATCGTCGCTGAAATATCCCCCAACCGGCGCCCCTCCCGCGCCACCGAGATCGCCGCCTCCAACGCATGCTCCGTCGTCGTAATCAACCGACGATCCTCCGCCCGAGGCGTCCCCACGATGATGCTGCGCGCCGAATCGCTCACCCACCCATCCACACTCACCGCAAAATCCAAGGACAACAGGTCACCATCCGCCAAGACATAGTCATGGGGCAACCCGTGCAACACGGCATCATTCACCGACGTACAAATGACATGCCCGAACGGCGACGCCCCGAACGACGGGTGATAGTCGATATAACAACTCGTCGCACCCCGAGCCCGAATCGCCTCATGCGCCCACGCATCGATCTCCAACAGATTCGTGCCCACCGTGACCCGCGAACACAAGTCATCCAGGACCTGCGCAACGAACTCCCCTGCCGGACGCATCTGTTCGATCTGAGTGGGGGACAGTCGCTCAATCAACGCAGGATTCTCCTCAATCACGCAGGATGGTGGACCATAAGGCGTACGCCGCAGCAGGCCAGCGCGTCACCGCCGCCTCCCACGGTAGCCCCCTCCGCGCTCCAGCCCGCGCCGCC
The DNA here is from genome assembly GCF_019331795.1 of Austwickia sp. TVS 96-490-7B. Taxonomy (GTDB): domain Bacteria; phylum Actinomycetota; class Actinomycetes; order Actinomycetales; family Dermatophilaceae; genus Austwickia. The sequence continues at coordinate 153,012 of NZ_JAHPZL010000004.1, read as the reverse complement.
CCTCCCCACCACCCCTGCTGGAAGGATGACCCCCATGAACGTGCGCGCACTCTTCGACAAACTCCTCACCGACCTCGCCGACCTCGGCGTCGAAGAAGGCCACGACGACACCGGCGCCGCAATCCTCACCCACGACGGCATCCCCTTCGCCCGGCTCGACCTGGACGACCAGATGGCCTTCCGCGCCATCCCCGCCCCCGACGCTCCCGCCGACGCCGCCGATGCCGCCGACGACGTGCTCGCCCACGCCGACGAACTCGTCACCGCCCAACACGCCGACGGATGGGTCATCGTGCCCGCCGACGACGTCGCCCAATGGGAAAGCCTCGCTCGCAAAGCCCTCGCCACCACCTAACCCACCCACCCCGAGGACACCACGATGCCACCAGGCCACGACCCCACACCCAGCCAGATCCACCGGGCACACGTCGCGACCAGCATCGTCTTCGTCCTCAACGGATGGACCTTCGCCACCTGGGCAGGACGCATCCCCGACCTCAAAGCCACCCTCCACCTCAGCCCCGGCCAGTTAGGGCTGCTCCTCCTCGTCGGATCAGCAGGCTCCCTGGTGGGCCTGCCCAGCGCCGGACGACTCGCCACCCGATACGGCGCCGCCCGCACCGTCCTGGGCGGCGCCATCCTCACCCAACTCGCCCTCGCCGCCGTCGCCATCAGCGCCGAACACAGACACGACCCGATGGTGACGGCGGCCCCACTCTTCATCACGATGCTCGGCCTCGGACTCTGGGACGTCGCAATGAACATCGAAGGCGCCGCCGTCGAACACCGCCTCAATCGCACCGTCATGCCCCGCTACCACGCCGGATTCAGCCTCGGCACAGTCCTCGCCGCAGCACTCGCCAGCGTCATGACCGCCACCCACATCCCCCTCACCTGGCACTTCGGGCTCGGAGCCCCCATCGTCATGGCGCTCGCCACCGCCGCCGTATCCGCATTCCTCCCGCACTCCCACACCTCACCACCAGACGCTCAGCACACCCCCACCGTCGACGGACCAACCCCACGCCGCCACGCCACCGCCTGGCAGGAACCGCGCACCCTGATGATCGGCGCAGTCACCCTCATCGCCGCCTTCACCGAAGGCGCCGCCAACGACTGGCTGTCGATCACCCTGATCGACGGACACGGACTCCCCAGCGGAGCAGGAGTACTCGGCTTCGCCTTCTTCCTCACCTGCATGACCGCCGGACGCTGGTACGGCGCCGACCTGCTCGACCGATACGGACGAGTCCCCTTGCTGCGAGTCTTTTTTCTCGTCGCCGCCACCGGGTCACTGCTCGTCGTCACCGGCACCCCATGGCTCGCTGCCCTCGGCGCTGGCCTATGGGGGATAGGGGTCTCCCTCGGCTTCCCCGTCGGGATGAGCGCCGCCGCTGACGACCCTCACCACGCCGCAGCCCGAGTCAGCGTCGTTTCCACCATCGCGTACGGCGCATTCCTCATCGGCCCACCCGCGCTAGGGCACCTCGGCGACCTCGTCGGAATGCGCCATGCCCTGCTCGTCGTACCCGTGCTCCTGACCGCCGCGCTCGCGATCACACCTGTCTTGCAGGAGCAGCGCGGCAGCAGGAGGTATGACGATCCACCGGCTGATCAGGGCAGGGCTGATCAGGGCAGGTAGTACGTCGGGTTGGGGAGTTTCATCGGAGCGCCGTGGCCGCCAATCAGGTCGCTGTATTGATCACCGAAGTTGGCGATGATCTGATATCGGCCCCCGCGAGGCGATTCAAACCATGCCCGGGTGGAAGATTTGAACTCCACCGTGGTGCATTCCTTACTCGCGCATTTCATGTACGGCGGCTTCGGGCTATCTGGGGTGTCTAAATATTTGGTGATGTAGGTGCCAGGGGTAAAATCGGGATAGCCGACGCGGCGGAGGTTCGCCAATGACCAATTAGCCTGGTTGACTTTGCGGCCGGTGATGCCTAAGACGGTGCAGCCCGCATTCTTAGCGGTGTTGACGACATCGACCATCCCAGGTGTGGCAGGAAACAAGCCCTGTTCGACCCAGGCGTTCTGCACCTTGGAGTCAAAATGGAAGCGCATGGCGTCGTCCTGCATGTCATACGTCATGAGAGTGGTGTCATCAGTGTCGACCACGATCGCTGGACGGTCTCCGCCTTTGGTGGCTCCGCCGCGGCATTCCTTGCTGAGTTTGTCCTGCCACTTCTTTGTCAGCTGAGCCATTTCAGTGCGATACGGCGAGGCCACCGGGCCCGCGATGCCGTCATCGGTGGCGCCGTAATAGGTGCGGATGGTCTCTTTGACGACATCTATGTTGGGAATGTCTTCCCCGCTGCTGTGGCGGCCGCTGCTGCCGTCGGCTTTCATCGTGAAAATGGTGCGGGGCCGCAGCTTGGGCTCGGGCTTTCCTGGCAGGTCGGGGGAGGGGAGATAGTACGTCGGGTTAGGCAGTTTAAGGATTCCCGCAGTAGATCCGCCTTGCAGGTCAGACCACTGGTCGCCGACAGACATGGCGATGCGGTAACCCTGGGATTCGATGTGGCGTCGAGTCCCTGCCTTGAACTCCACGGTGGTGCAGGGGTCGGCGGCGCAGGTGACATAGGCCGGTTTGGGGTTTTTTCCCCATTTGGTGAAGAGTGTTTTTTCGGTGAACCCGCTGTAACCGGCGCGTTCTAGGTTGGTCAGCGTCGCAGACCGCTGGTCGGCAGGACGTCCGGTCAGGGCAAAGACCGTGAATCCGGCAGCACGTGCCTTCGCGACGAAAGACACCATTCCAGGGACGGCAGGGTAACTGGCTTGTTTGACCCACCAGTCGACAATGTTTTTGTGGTAGACAAAATGCAGCGCAGCGTCCTGCATGTCGTATGTCCACAGCATGGTGTCGTCAACGTCAAGGACGATGGCGGGCTTCTTGTCTTCGGCGGTGTTCTGGGCTGCCTGTTGAGGTAGGGCGCGAGTGGCTTTCTCGAGGGTCGAGGTGATTTCGCTGATGTAGGGGGAGGCGCTCTTGTCGGCAACGCCCTGCTCGGTCGCGCCGTAATAGGTGCGGATGGTTTTGCGGACGATGTCGATGTTGGGGATGTCTTCGCCGTGAGGGGCACGGCCGGAGGACCCGTCGGCGTTCATGGTGAATCGGGTTTGCGGGGTGAGCGTCCGATCGTCCGTTGGTGGCGTCTTGGTGAGAGCGCTGACCTGGATGTCCGGGTGGTGAGGGGTGGAAGCATGAGTGGTCGCCAGGGGTGTAGCCACGGCGAGGGGCGTTGCCAGTGCCACGGCGAGGACAGTTCTGGGGACCGAACTCATGGGGTCTCTCCGGGGGTCGTGGTGAGGAGCGGTCATTGGCTTGGGATAGTGATGATCGTCACCTGATCGCACAGGCTTTCGTCAGAATAGACGCGATCAGGGCGGGCGCCCAGGTGAATGGGGGCTGTTTCGGTCACCGATCGGTGACTCTCTCCGGGGGTTCAGATCGAGTCCGTCAGCTGTTTGTTGTCTTTACGTCTCCTGTGAAGGCATCTGGACGAGCGATCAGTGCACAAATTGCCTAGTAGTTGTCGAATCTGTTGACAATGGTGCCATTACTGCGGCAAGTTCCTTTGCGAATTGCGAACGCTGGGGCGTGTCATGACCGCCGCGTCGCCTTGTGCCCAACGAAGTGTCACAGGAGGTAGCAATGTCGTTCATCCGCAAGCAAGTTGCCGAGCCATACCGCATCAAGACCGTCGAACCCCTCACCATGACCACCCGCGAACAACGCGAACAGGCCATCCGGGATGCTGGCTACAACACCTTCCTGCTGCCCTCAAAACTCTGCTACATCGACCTGCTCACCGACTCCGGCACCTCCGCGATGAGCGACAACCAATGGGCCCACATGATGGTCGGCGACGAGGCCTACGCCGGCGCCAAATCCTTCGACCTGCTCAAGCAAGCTGTCGAAGAGGTCTACGGCTTCCCCTACGTCGTCCCCACCCACCAAGGGCGCGGCGCTGAACACCTCATCAGCCGCATCCTCATCCGCCCTGGCATGCACGTGCCCGGCAACATGTACTTCACCACCACCCGCCTCCACCAGGAAATGGCCGGGGCGACCTTCCACGACGTCATCATCGACGAAGCCCACGACCCCAGCGCCGACCACCCCTTCAAAGGCAACGTCGACCTCGCGAAATTCCAAAAACTCATCGACGAAGTCGGCGCCGACCAGATCGCCTACATCAACGTGGCGCTCACCGTGAACCTCGCTGGCGGCCAACCCGTCTCGATGGAAAACATTCGAGCTATCCGCGCGATGTGCGATGACAACAACATCATCATGTGGTCCGACGCGACCCGCCTCGCCGAAAACGCCTACTTCATCCAAGAACGCGAAGAAGGCTACGCTGACAAATCCTGCGCCGAAATCGTCAAGGAAATGCTCTCCTACTTTGACGGTCTCACCATGTCCGGCAAGAAAGACTGCCTGGTCAACATCGGCGGATTCCTCGCCATGCGCGACGAGAAAATCCTCGTCGCCGCTCGCGAAATCGTCGTCGTCTTCGAAGGCATGCCATCGTATGGCGGACTCGCCGGACGTGACCTCGAAGCGATGGCCGTGGGCCTACGCGAAGCAGTCGACGACCACTACCTCGCCCACCGCATCGGCCAAGTCCGCTACCTTGGCGAACGACTCAAAGAAGCTGGCGTCCCGATCGTCGAACCCATCGGCGGTCACGCAGTGTTCCTCGACGCCCGCCGCTTCTTGCCACACATCCCCCAAGACGAATATCCAGCGCAGGCACTCGCCGCCGAACTGTACGTCGAGTCGGGGGTGCGCTCCATGGAACGCGGCAACGTCTCCTCCGGTCGCGGCACCGACGGCAAAGACCGCTTCCCCAAACTCGAACTGGTCCGTCTGACCATTCCCCGGCGCGTCTACACCGACCGACACATGGATGTCGTCGCTGACGCCGTCATCGAGTGCTATGCCAACCGTGACAAGATCCGCGGCCTGCGCTTCACCTACGAATCGCCTACGCTGCGCTTCTTCACCAGCCGTTTCGAACCGATCCCGGTCGGCGCTGAAACTGCAGACAGCGCGGAGCCAGAACTCGCCGCGACCCACTGACGCTGCAGCGATACCCGCAAACTCCACTTCGACCACTGCAGGTGAGGGGCACGAACCTGCCAGGGACGGAGTGGTGGAGAGGGTCCGGTCCTCGTGGGGCCTCTGTGGGGACCGGACCCGCCATTCGTCGGCGACGTGGTGCGGATGGCGTCGGCGTCGTGCCTGGCGTGCGTCTGGTGGGGGTGACAGTCATTGCGCGGATAGTCGTGGTGTGGCGGCGCAGGTATCGGTGACGTCGGTGGTGTGGCGTTGTGGGCGGGCGAGTGTTGTCCCGTTGGACGTACACAGGTGCCCTGGCGTGTTATCTCTTCGATCGGGGCGTCGGCGTTATCGCAGGTCAGAGAGGTGCGCTTGGTTTGTCGGCGACACGCCAGGGCACCTGTGTAGGTCCGACGGAGCGCCGTCGACCGGTATACCTCCGACGGGACAGGGTGGTTGGTGACGATAGCTACGGTGGACTGTCCACGGTGACCTCCCGCCCGCATCGCCCGAATATCTCCGCGCAGTGTGCGGCTATGTGGAGGTGTCAGCTGTCGCTGGGGTGGATGAAGTCCGACAGGGCGCGAATGACGTCGGGGTGGACGGTGCCGGGGTGGTCGTAGTCGCCGACACCGAGCCCTCGTGAGGTCATGAACAAGTGGTTCAGCTGAGGAAATTCACGGTAGGTGACGTGGGGTTTCCTGGCGAGGGCGTCTTTCCATGACGCGAAGTCTTTGCGGCTGACCTGGACGTCTTTGCCGCCTTGTGTGATCAGCAGGGGACGGTTGATCGTGGCGGCGGTGGCAGCGGGGTGTAAGCGGTTGAGGCTGACAATGTACGACGCCTGTGTGCCGAACAGTTTGGTGGTGGCGGTGGGGTCGTCGAGGGAGTTGGCTGTGGCGGCGTCGGCTCGGGTGGCCGCTATCTTTGCAGCTCGTTGGGATGGAGTGAGGGTGGGGTCGGCTTCGACGACGGCGGTGATTTGGTCGGCGATGATGTCCCAGAGGCTGCGCAGGCTCCCGGCGAGAGAGATGCCGCCGGTGAGCTGGGGATGGGTGGCCATGATGGTGGGTAGCAGCATCCCGCCGAGGCTGTGTCCGATGACATAGGTCGGCAGGCGCCGAGTCTGGGGGTCGTTCTGCAGCTGGGTGAGGGCGTCGTTGACGTCGTCGAGGATTTCGTCGCGGATGGTGTGGGTGGGTAGGGCGCTGTCGGGGTAGGTCGAGAACCGTTTGTCGACGCGGAGGGTGGCGATGCCCTGGGCGGCGAGGCCGTCGGCGATGTCGCGTAATGGTTTGTTGTGGGCGGCGCCGACGGTGCAGTCAAGGTCGTGAGGCCCGCTGCCGGGAACGATGAGAGCGACGGCCCGGGCGGGCTGGCGGAGGGGAGTGGCCAGGGTGGCGCGTAGGCGGTAGGGGCCGATGCGGCGAGGGTGGTCGACAGCGTGTGGGCCGGTGCGTGCCGGGGGGAGGGGGATGGGTTCGGCGGCGTTGGCGGGTCGGGTCCAGATGCCGTTGTAGCGGTCCTGCTGGTTGGGCGTAACGGTCAGGATCCAGGTGGCGCGCGCGTAGCGCATGGTGGCGTGGACCATCGGATTCGCTCCGGACATGCTGACTCGGAGGCCACTGACGTCGTGCAAGGGGCCTGCCTGGGCGATGACGCTGTGGAAGCTTGCGGTGAGGTCTTTTTCGCTGGTGTGTGCGGCGGCTTCGGGGGTGAGTTGGGCGTACGCCAAGTGGGTGTCGCCTCGTCCGAGGTCAGCGGAGATGCGGAGGGTGAGCGCGCAGAGCCGCTCCCGGTGTGGCCGGTCCAGCCAGGTGGGATAGGTATGGGCGAGGACGGGAGTGTCGAGGCAGGGTTTGGCTGCCGCGATGGACTGGGTGGCGGCGGCCTGGGCGGGTACGGCGTACGGGCTGCTGACGAGAAGACATGCGGCGGCGAGGGGGACGAGCAGCGGTCGGATCCTGCGGGCCATGGTGGTCTCCTGGGTGGGTGTGGTGCGGCGGCATCACACGCCATCTGTACTACTAATTCTAAGACAATTAAGATGACTGGCGTGGATGTCTTTCTCGATCCCTGCGCGTCAGTGCCGCTATATCAGCAGTTGCGCGACCGCATCGTCGAGGGAATCGCTACCGGTCAATTCTCCCAAGGAGAAGGACTGGCTTCGGTACGACGACTTGGCGTGGCTTTTGGGGTCAATCCTGCCACCATCAGTAAAGGCTATGACCTGCTGCGTAGCGAAGGATTGGTCGCCACCAATGCTAAGTCGGGCACCTATGTGATCCGGGACCGAAACTCAGGCCCACCAGGGGAAACGTATGCGGCGGATTGGCGGCCTCGGCTTCGAGTCCTCCTCGCTGAGGCCCGCGCCCAAGGAATGACTGCTGACCAGGTTCAAGATATGTGCCGGGACATCCTCGATTCATTCGACGAAAGGCCTTGAGAACGATGTGGTGGTATGCCGCCGCCATGCTCATGATGATGAGCGCACTCATGCTGGCAGTTCCAGACCTGTCCGCCCGCACCGTGCCTTTGGGGGTGCGGGTCCCCAGCGACCGGGTCGATGACCCGGTGGTGCGTGATGCAGTCACCCGCTACCGACTGATCATCGTCGTTATCGCTGTGGTGGAACTCTTGGCGCTTCTAGCGTGCTGGTCACTGAGCCGTCCCGGTTCCGCTCATGCTGACACTGCAGGCAGCCCTGCGCTTGCGGCGCGACTTGAGTTGATCGTCGTACCGGTGGTGACTCTGCTCACTCCAGCGCTGGGGGTGGTGGCGATGTGGTGGGCCTCGTGTCCGTTGCGGGCGGCCAAGCAGGAGGGGCGGTGGTACGACGGGGCGGCGACGGCGGTGTCGCAGGTCGCGAGGGAGGCCGCACCGGTGCAGGTGGCGTGGCGGTGGCATGCGGCGGGGCTGCTGCTGGTGGCGGCGACTGGCGGATATGGGGTGTGGCGTTATCCCGATTTGCCGGACCCGATGGCGACGCACAGCAGTTTGACGCAGTTCGATAGGTGGGAGCCGAAGAGCGCAGCCACGATGTGGATGCTTCCGGCGTTGGCTGCGATCGTGGTGATCACTACGTTGACGATGAGCGTCTTCGTGGCAGCGCGGGCGTCTCGGACGCTCCCCGACGGCAATGCGCTTGTGGCTCAGGCGAAGAACCTGCGGGATCGGCGCGCTAGTCAGCGGGTGCTTGGGGTGCTGTCCGTCGCGGTGGCCGGGATTCTGGGGTGCACTGCTGTGGTGATGTGGGAGCAGTGGGATGCGCTGTTGCCTGTGCCGGTGGTGGGGTCAGTGGTGTTGGTGGTGGCCTTGGTCGTCTCTCAGATTCGGCGTGAGAGGACTCCGCTGCTCCCGGAGGTGATGGACAGTCGGAACGGCGACGTACCTGCCCTGGCGGGGTCGGAATCAGTTGACGATGATGCGAGCTGGATTTGGGGGGTGATCTATTGCGACCGGGATGATCCGGCGCTGTTCGTGGCGAAACGCATCGGGATCGGATACACGATCAACGTGGGTCATCCGGCGGGAATGCTGCTGCTCGGAGGTCTTTTCGTGGTGACGGCTGCCGCGGTGGCGGTGCCATTGCTGGCGGGATGACGGCGTGTGGTGATGTCGTCACTTCGAGTGTTTGCCGCGGTGGTTCCGCCGCTGGAAGTCGTGGAGGATCTTGAGGACTTTCTGGCGGTACGTCGGGATGCGGCGCCTGCTGAGTGGCGCTGGACTGTGCCGGATCAGTGGCATGTGACGTGTGCTTTTGCTGCTGAGGTGCCGGATTTCTTGCTGGACGATATCGGGGAGCGGTTGGCTGATGCGGCTGGTCGATCGATTTTGCCTTCGTTGCGGGTCACCGGTGGTGGCGCTTTTCCAGATCCTGATCGGGCACGCGTGTGGTGGGCTGGCGTGGTGGGTGCGGAGGGCGGGCTGGGGGGTGCAGCTGAGGAATTGGCGGCACTGTCCCGTCGATGTCGTACGGCGTTCGCGACGTCCGGGGTGCGCGTTGACGGGCAACGCTTCCGGGCGCATCTGACGTTGGCGCGACTATCTCGGCCGTTGAGTGTGGCGCGCTGGGTGCGATTGCTTGACGGGTATCACGGTCCGTCCTGGCAACCGAAACAGGTGTCATTGATCGTGTCGTATCTGGGCCAAGGGCCGGGCCGTCGTCCCCGATATGAGGTGTGGGGCACCTACCCCGTGGGGTGAGTACTGCGCCGTCTTGGTGATGCCTAGCTGGGACTAGGCGGCGGTGGGGAGTTCGGTGGCGTCGATCATCCCGAGGAGGACGGCGGTGACGGCGACGGTATGCATGGCGTCGTCGGGTCGTAGCCAGGCGACGTCGTCACGGTCGGTGGGGCTGGTCCACATGCGGGCCCGACAGCAGAATTCGGCGCGAAGGTCACCGTCGGCGGTGAACTCGCTGGGCAGGCTGACCCAGGTGGTGTCGGGCTGTCCGGTGATGAGTCCCGAGTTGATGGTCAGCCATAACGGCTGTCCGGTGGTGGCGCAGGTCGTGGTGATGTGGACTGGTCCGGGCAGGATGAGCCCGGCGAGCATCGCGTCGAAGATGCACCATGTCCAGGCTTGACCACCGGGGTGGGTGATCTGGTGGTCGGTGGGTTGGGTGGTGATGATGCTGCCGGTGACGGTCTCACCGTCCCATTGGGTGCTGGAGGTGCGGCGGCATAGGTCGAGGGTTTCGGCGGTGAGGTCACTGGCGGGGACCGGGGTTCCAGCGGCGAGGCGGCGGGCCATATCGACCCATCCGTGGGCGGCTCCAGGGCTGGTGAAGCGGAAGGACTGATCGAGGCGGTCGGCGAGCAGGTGGGGGAGAGACATGGCCTGAGGTTAGCCGAATCTGAGAATCGTTCTCGAATGCAGTGGTGGGCTGGATGCTTCCGGAGTGCGACACCCGCGAGCCGACAGCTCATTAAGGTGGGGGCATGTCGATTTACGCCGTGCACTACACCTACTGCGACAACGCCGACGCCATCGCCGCTGGTCGCCCCGCCCATCGTGCCTACCTGGGCAGCCTCGTTGAAGCAGGGTCGCTGCTAGCTTCCGGCCCGTACGTCGACACTGCACCTGATCAAGCGCTGCTGATCTTCAGCGCCGACTCTGCGGAGGCCGTTGCGGCGTTCCTGGCTGGTGACCCCTTCCAGAAAGATGGGCTGGTCGCTTCGCACACCATCACTCAATGGAATCCAGTCCTCGGGGTCTTCGCAGCTCAGGTCTGATCCTCGAGTTCAGACCTGAGCTGTAGCGGCGGCGGAGGGCCGGTCAGCAGTCGGGGCCGTACGGCGGTGGGATTGGCGTGACATCAGTCTTGCCCAGATGGGTGGCCCGCTCATCCCAATGCGCCCAGGCGGTCTCCTTCTGCTCCTCCATGTCTCGCAATACGCGTTTGCGTTCCCGGCCGGAGATCCGATCGATATAGAGCTTGCCGTCTAAGTGGTCGCATTCGTGTTGCAGGCATCTCGCCAAGGTGCCGGTCCCTTCCACGACCACCGGCTTGCCGTACATGTCCACGCCGTGCACGACGGCGGTTTTGGTCCGGGTGACTGCTGCCACGGGGCCTGGCACGGACAAGCACCCTTCGTCGTCGCTGTCCTTCCCGGTGCGTGTGTCGCTGCTGACGACCACAGGGTTGACGACATGCCCGACGTGCCGGACGCCATAGGCGTCTTCGCAGTCAAAGACAAAAATCCGACGATTCACGCCGATCTGGTTGGCAGCCAAACCGACTCCATGGGCGCATGCCATGGTTGCGTACATGTCGTCGATCAAGGCCCGCAGCTCCGGGGTGCCGAATTCGGTGACATCCAGGCACGGGTTCGCCAGGACATCCTCACCCACCACGGTGATACGGCGCCGTTGTCCTCGGCGCATTTCTGCGATGACATCGGGCAACCGGTCAACGGGAATCCCGTCGATCCGGGGCCGCCGATCAGGCGGTGCCACAGTGGTGGAGGGCATGCTGCGCCCGAAGGAACCGAGGGAGCCGAAAGAACCGTGCGTGGAAGCCATGCCCCCATCATCGCCGAGGTGGACTGACGGGGGTGTCACTGGCATCGGTGTCCTGTGCCGGGGGTGCCCCTCTGCGCCTCATCACCCGGCGAGGATGATCGGTCAGGCTGATAGCTTGTCTTGGCCTTCAGGACCGGAGATAGATGTGATTGAGTCCCACTTCTCAAAGTCAAACTGGCTATCGCTAAAGCCAGACACTGCCAGCAAGTTGTTTTTTCCGTCAGCCGAGATGCGAACGAGGGCATACTTACTATTTGATTTGATCATCACGCGCCAGTAGGACTTTGATGGATCACCCATGGTTTCCACTTTGGTCGCATCCTCGATCGGGATATCCTTGGCCTTTTCGAGCATGTCGAGGCTCTTATTTAAGAAATTTTGAGGGCTGTTCTCGTTGAACTTATTGGCGGCTGATTTCTTGAGTTCGACGTATTTGAAGAGAGCTGCCTTGGGGAGTCCCAATTCATCGATCGTTTTGTCATCTCGCGGCTGTAGCCAGGTGGTGTCATCGACCTTCATGATTTTAAAGGAATAAGATCCGGAGATGCGAACAGTTGTCTCAAAATTACTTGAATCTAACTTCCCTGTGGCGGTGGCATAGGAGCCGTCTTTGTCGTACTGCGACACTTTGACGGAAGAAGCCTTTTTGGCATTAGATATTGCTGCTTCGAGAAGTTCGCGAGGATTTGCGGGATTCCCGGTCTTTTGCGCTGCCCCAGTATTGTCGGCTGAGGGCTTCGTGGACGATGACTTCCCGGTGTCAGCGGAGTCGGCGCCAGGGAGTGTTCCTTCGGCAGTGGAGCTGCAGCCGGTGAGGGCCAAGCAGAGTGCTGTGACGGCGGTGGCAAAGATAGGTGGACGGTGTTTCATGGCTCCCCAGGTGGTGCTGAGATGAATGAAAAGGTGGCGCTGAGATGAATGAGAATTATGATTCTCGGTAAATTTCAGAGGCAGGAGGTGGGGATGTCAGTGGAACTGCATTCCAGTCAGTGAAGGTGAGGCTGCCGAAGTCATCACCTTCCATTTTGGTGATGAGATTTTTACCATCACCGGATATTCTAATGCTGATTCCCTTTCTGAAGGCGGTATCAATTTCCCAGAACATAGAATCGCCGTTGACTATCAACTTGCTCCTCAAAGCCTCCTTCTCTCGGGAGGAGAGTCGCTTCAATGAGGAGAAATCTTCGAAGAATTTTGCCGGAGTGATACGTACTGGGCCGCCGCCCGGTTTGACGTCAAGTAGGACGTATTTGCCGAAACTGTCTGCGGGCAACCCGGTCTTCGAGAGGAACCCCCTGTCCAGGCCCTTGATCCAGGTCTTACCAGAGGCAGTAATGAGATCGAATGGTCCTTCAGGCGCGCCGTGGAGGATGTAGTGCCGCGAGGAGCCATCCATGGTGCTTGCCATATCGACGTCCAGTCGCCGGCCCTCAATGTTGAGATGCCCTTTGAATCGAACTGAGCTAGCTTTCTCTGCGTTGACTATCGCAGCGGTCAGTAGGATTGCCGTGGATTCCGCGTCGTTGGGTGCCGATGATGCCGGGTTCCTCGCAGAGGTTGATGCTGGACCTGACGAAGGAAGTGTGGCTGTCACTGAGGACTGCCCGCATCCCGCCACAGCACTGAGAATCACCATGAGTGAAGCGGCCTGAGCCGCTGACCGTCGAACGCCTGCCACGCCGTACATCGCCCCCTGCTCGATCTGAGTGAACGTCCGCTCTGTGATGAATGATGCTTTCGTCGCAGAATGTCCATTCGAGTGAATCGTCAACCAGGGTAGGTGAGAGGTCAGTCGTCAGTCGTATAGTGTCCGCGATTCGTCCGTGACGGTCCGCCCTTCGGCACCCCTGCTCTGTGCTCCGCAGACCGCTCCCTGCTGCTGTGTCGCTGCCTTCGTAGCTGCTTCGGTGGCCGAGGGCACACAGATGTCGTTGTCTCAACGTCCGCCCAGTAGCCTTGAACTCGTGCTGACGATGCAAGACGCGCTGCGAAAACTGGCCGACTACTGGAACGACAAGGGCTGCCTGACGGTGCAGCCATTCAACACCGAGGTCGGTGCGGGGACCATGAACCCTGCCACTGTGCTGCGGGTGCTGGGTCCCGAGCCCTGGGACGTCGCCTATGTTGAGCCGTCAGTGCGTCCGGACGACAGCCGCTACGGGGAAAACCCCAACCGGTTGCAGATGCACACCCAGTTCCAGGTCATCTTGAAGCCCGAGCCCGGAAATCCGCAAGAGCTCTATCTGGGAAGTCTTGAAGCACTCGGCATTGACTTGGCCGCACATGATGTCCGATTCGTCGAGGACAACTGGGCTCAGCCAGCCATCGGGGCATGGGGCTTGGGCTGGGAGGTCTGGCTGGACGGGATGGAGATCACTCAGTTCACCTACTTCCAGCAGGTCGGCGGCCACAACTTGGACCCGATCCCGGTGGAATTGACCTACGGCATGGAACGCATCCTGATGGCGGTTCAGGGGGTGAACCACTTCGCGGACATCGCGTATGCGACGAAGGCGGATGGTTCGGTCATCAGTTATGGCGAGGCGTTCGGTCAGAACGAATATGAGATGAGTCGGTATTACCTCGACGATGCCGACGTGGAGACCAGCCGTAACTTGTTTGCCGCGTATGTTGCCGAAGCGACGCGGATGGTCGAAGCCCGGCTGCCGTTGCCTGCGCACAGTTTTATCCTCAAGTGCAGCCATGCCTTCAACGTGCTCGACTCCCGCGGAGCGATCTCTACCACGGAGCGGGCTAAAGCGTTTGCGACGATGCGCCGACTGATGCGGGATACCGCCACGTTGTGGATCGAGCGACGTGAGGAGCTGGGTCTGCCGTTGATGCGGGCTGAGGAAGCTCCGACGATCGCTGCTGCCCCGCATCATGAGGGGTCGCTGCCGACCAGCGCGCAGACCCTCGCGGTGGAGATCGGCTTGGAAGAGTTGCCCCCGCATGTCGTCCTCGACACCATTGATCAGGTCCGGGTGGCGTTGACAGACAAGTTGGCTGCCACCCGGCTGGCGCATGGGGCGATCCACGTCGATGGCACGCCTCGTCGTATCGTCGCGGTCGTCGCTGAGGTGGCCGCGGAGGAGCCCGACGCGACTCGCCAGATCAAGGGACCCAAATGGCAGGCAGCTTTTGCTGCTGACGGCACACCCACCCGGGCCCTTGAAGGGTTTGTGCGTGGGCAGAAAGCCACCTTGGACCAGGTCGTCAAGGCAGAAATCGGTGGCAACGAGCACGCTGTCGTCGAGGTGGCCCAGGCCGGTCGTCCGGCGTTGGACGTGCTCTCTGAGGTGATCGCTGATGTGGTCGCCGGGTTGCGTGCCGAAAAAAACATGCGCTGGTCCGACCCTGAGTTGAGTTTTTCGCGCGCCGTCCGGTGGCTGGTCGCGCTGTGGGGTCCGGTGGTCGTGCCGGTGCGTGTGTCTGCGCTCACCGCTGGCCGTACGACGTACGTGCTGCGTGGCGCTGCGGAGCCGCACCCGCAGGTCGCGTCGGCTGACGAGCTGACCGGGGTGCTGCGCGATGCTGGAATCGTGCTGTCTGGTGAGGACCGTCGGGCCGCTGTAGTGGACCAGGCTGTGGCATTAGCAGCTGGTGTCAATGGGCGGATCGACGTTGCCGCAGAAAGCGCGGTCATTGACGAGATCACCCATCTTGTGGAGCAGCCCCACGGCATCATCGGTTCGTTTGACGAGCGCTATCTGGAATTGCCGGAGCGCATCTTGGTCACCGTGATGCGGAAGCATCAGCGGTATCTGCCGGTGCGAGCTGCTGATGGTCGGCTGATGCCGTATTTCGTGACCATGGCCAATGGCGACTGTGATGACGCCGTCGTACGGCGGGGCAACGAGTCGGTGCTGCGGGCTCGATACGAGGATGCGCTCTTCTTCTGGAATGCGGATCTGCGGACTGACTCGGTCGAGACATTTGTGCCTGGACTGGAAAAACTCACCTTCGAGAATCGATTGGGTTCGATTGGGGAGCGGTCTCGGCGGATCAAGGACGTCGCGCACGCCTTGGCTGACGTGGTGTCCTCGCGGGGCGCAGGTCTGGATGAGGCTGAGGCGGCCACGTTGTCCCGGGCGGGCCAGATCGCCAAGTTTGACCTGGCCACGCAGATGGTCGTGGAGATGAGCTCGCTGGCTGGCTTTGTCGCCCAGGAATATGCCGTGCGGATGGGGGAGACCCCACAGGTGGCTGCGGCTCTCTATGAGATGGAGCAGCCGCACACCCAGGCTGATGAACTCCCGCGCTCCCTCCCGGGCGCCTTGCTCGCGTTGGCTGACCGGTTTGACCTGGTGATGGCGATGTTTGCCTTGGGTGCTAAACCGACGGGATCTTCTGACCCGTATGGCCTGCGGCGGGCGGCGTTGGGGGTGTTGCGGATCATGCGGGACCGCGACGACCTGTCGGCGTTGACGGTGCGCGACGGGCTGTCTGCGGCCGCGACGCGGTTGCGTGAGCACGGTGTGGAGGTGGCCGATACGGCGATCGACGCAGCTGAGGAGTTCACCACGGCCCGGTTCGCGCAGTTGTTGCGTGATGAGGGTGTCAGCGCTGGCATGGTGCAGACGATCCTGCCGGGGGCTGGGGCGCCTCGGGGCGTGATGAGGACGCTGGCGGCGCTGGATGGCTTGTCCGGGGATGCCGAGTTCCGGGCGTTGGTGGCGGCTTTGCAGCGCATCGACCGGATCGTTCCTGCTGGTACGTCGGCGACGTACGATGCGGCGTTGCTGGTCGAGCCAGCGGAGGTGGCGTTGCGGGAAGCCCTTGAGGCGATGCCAGCCGACGCGGGCGCTGATGTGGCTTTGTATGCGCAGGCGGCTCAATCCGTGGTGAAGCCGGTGAATGTGTTCTTCGAGGACATCTTGGTGATGGCGAAGGATCCGGCGGTGAAGGCATCCCGGCTGGGTGTTTTGGCTGCGGTGGCGGCGACGGCTCCGGCGGGTATCGACTGGCGGGTGTTGGACACCACGTTAGGCACCCTGTTCTGACGCGTGCATCGCCCGTGACCTATCGCGAATCTCTTTCTTATTGCGAGAGATTCGCGATACTATCCTTGGGTTCGCCCGGACACCTGCGGGCGGCGGTCTGACAGTGCGCCGGGGAGGACATTGACGCCCTCCTCCTCCCCGGCACACGCACCGCATCAGAGCTGGAAGCGCCCCACCAACGTGCGCAACTCACCAGCGCTCTCGGACAACTCCGCAGAGGCCGCAGCCGTGCGTTCCGCGGCGGAGGCTGACGCTGCCGCCGATTCCACCGCGTCACGCACCCGATCAGCGATCGCGCCAGTGCGGTGCGCTGCCGCAGCGGCATTGCTGCCCATTTCGTTTGTCGTGGACGTCTGCTCATCCACCGCAGCAGCGATCATGGTCTGGGTGTCATTGATGGTGGTGATAATCGCCTGAATCTGCGAGATCGCCGCCACCGCGTTATAGCTGTCGGCTTGAATCGCAGCAATCTTGGAGGTGATCTCCTCGGTGGCGGTGCTGGTCTCCTGCGCCAACTCCTTGACCTCGTTCGCGACCACCGCGAAACCCTTCCCAGATTCACCGGCGCGAGCCGCCTCGATCGTCGCATTCAGCGCCAGCAGGTTGGTCTGCCCAGCGATTTGCCCAATCACCTTGATGACGTCGCCGATCTCTGCGCTAGATACCCCCAACTTCCCGACTGTCTCATGAGTGTGCACTGCCGCCTGGACTGCGCTTCCCGCGACCTGAGCTGCACTGTTGGCGTTATCCGCGATCGCCCGGATCGATGCAGTCATCTCTTCCGTCCCCGCAGCTACGGTATCCACCGTCATGTTGACCATTCCTGCCACCTCAGCGACCTCCTCCAGGCGCACCCTGGTGGTGTCTGCCGACTCATGCAGCCCGGTCGAGACCTGCGACAAGTCCGTCGAGGCATGATCCACATGCTTTGATGCAGCCTGTACCGCGCTGATGACCTCCCGCACCGATAGCCGGGCCCGCTCCGTCGCCTCCGCCATCAAGCCAATCTCGTCGGACGACGTCGCCACGCTGGGCACAGTCAGGTCGCCGCGTCCCAACGCATCGACGCTGGCTTGCACGGCCCGGATGCCGTGCAGCATGCGCCGTGACACCAGGATCGCCACCGCCACGATCAGCAGTGCCAGCACCGCCAGTGCCGCGGCCGTCAACTGGACCGCCCGGTCGGCGACCGCCGTTGCCGCCCGTTTCTGGTCCTCGACCCGGCGCAACACCGAGGTGTTCAACTCTTGACCCGCCTTGTCAGCTGCCTCGTAAGCAGTGACACACACTCCGTCGTCGATGATCTTGGTGCCCTCCTCCAAACCAGCCGGGGTGCCGGTCCGGAAGGCTTTCACCGCAGCGGTGTCACCAGCTAAAAATTCCGACCAGTTCTTCTTCATCGTCTGGAACGACGCCAGTTCTCCCGCCGTCATCGCTGAGGTGTCCATGGCATCAAATTTGGCTTGGGTGTCCTTCGCGGCCTGCTCAAAACCCTCACGGTTCGACTTGGGGGAGGCCGTCACCGCCTCCACCTGGTCACCTAACCGGGTATGCCATGCGTAGAAACCTTGCCAACCGTTCGTATCGGAGTTCCCGAAACGTACTTCTTCCACGGCGTACGACAGAGCCTGCAACCGACCCAGTTCGTCGTTGGCATCGCGCATCTCCGCGACATTCAGTACGGCGGCGCCCCCCATCGCCCCGGCCCCCAACAGACCAATGGCACCCACACACAGGATCTTTCCCCGGACACCAATCCGAGACTCACCAGGGCGGCGTAGACGTGAGAGGGGCATGCTTCTCCTCGTGAACCGCAGAAGGGGCAGGGCATTCGGTGGCCTATCGACCCAGCCGCGCCCTGCCTGAGCCCACACCCCCAGCTCGCGCCGAGCGGAAGAGTCCTGCCACCCATCGGATCCCAGCCGGTCCACATAGCGCCCCCAGCTACGCCTACAGTGGCCACTATGAGCGAGGTCGACATCCCGATGTCCGTGAACGTCCCCACCCGAGCGGCACTGAAGTCGATCCCTGCCTATAAACCAGGATCAGCACCGCAAGCCCGACCAGGCGCCCCGGCGTACAAGATGAGCAGCAACGAAAACCCCTACCCACCGCTCCCCGGGGTCCTTGATCGGGCGCAAGCTGCTGCCGCCCAAGCCAACCGATACCCCGACATGTTCAGTACCGCTTTGATCGAACGACTCGCCGTGGAATGTGGCGTGCCCGCTGACGACGTGATCATCGGCACCGGATCATCAGGGGTCCTTCAACAAACCCTGCTCGCCCTCTGTGAGGCCGACGACGAAGTGGTCTATGCCTGGCGCAGCTTCGAGGCCTACCCGATCATGGTCGGTCTGACTGGGGCACGCTCAGTCCAGGTCCCCCTCGATGACCACGCCCGCCACGACTTGGCCGCCATGGCTGCCGCCATCGGCCCCCGGACCAGGGTCATCCTCGTCTGCACACCCAATAACCCCACCGGCCCCGCCGTCAGCCGGGACGCGATGGTCGATTTCCTCGACACCGTCCCCGAGGACGTCCTTGTCGTGGTTGACGAGGCCTACCACGAGTTTGTCCGCGACCCTGACGCGGTGCACGGCATCGACCTCTACCGCGACCACCCCAACGTCATGGTGATGCGCACCTTCAGCAAAGCCTACGGATTGGCTGGCCTACGGGTCGGGTACGGCGTCGCGCACGCCCCGATCTCCACCGCGATCCGCAAGACCGCTGTGCCCTTTGGGGTCAACCACATCGCCCACGAAGCAGCGCTGGCTAGCCTCGACGCCGCTGATGCGCTGAACATTCGGGTGGGTCATCTCACGGCTGAACGGTCTCGAGTGGTCACTGCACTCACCGACCAAGGATGGAACCTGCCTGACGCGCAAGGGAACTTTGTGTGGCTCGCCACCGGCGAGCGCACCGACGCTATTGCTGCCGCTCTGGGGCAAGAAGGCATTTCAGTGCGGGCGTTCAGCGGGGAAGGAATCCGCTGCTCTATTGACTCGGCAGAGGCGAATGACGCGTTGATCGCGGCGCTTGAGCCGCATGTCTCTCGTCGTGGGTATCGTCACTGATCCGACGAGGCGAGCGTCCTCGCCGGTCGTGGGCTTACCCGGTACGGCGCTGCTCACCTCGGTGTGGCCGGTGTCCTGTGGCGCCTGGTGACAGCTGAGATGGATGCGCCATCTGTCCGGCCCTGATGATCCGCCGCTGTACCGCTTCGGCATGTCGCCGGGCCATGTCATCTCGAGCAGCGTCGGCATCCGAGTCGACGAGGCGGCGCCACCATCGCAACGATGTCACGGTCATGGCCACCGCTAACGCTAAGAGCACTCCGACGTATATCCAGGGGGCGACTCCAGCGATGCGGGCGCTGTCGTCGTCGGGCATCACCACGGTCAGGTCATCGCCGACCCGCAATGACCACAGACCGACGGATTCCACCGGGACGATCACTGGATGATCGTCCCGGGTGACGCGGACCAGACATCTGCCGCCTGTACCCCCCGGCTGCGGACATGACACCACATGCGCATCGAACCCGGGACGATCTGCTATTGAGGCGGCGCCTCCCACTGCGGAGAGCACCGCTAACCAGAGCACCAGGGCCATGCCGGTGCACACTGCCGACGCCGTCAGGCGCCACGTCCCACGAGCGCCGACCGGACGCGGACGGTGCACCCCCGCGAACCGATCAGCTGTCATGCCCCTCCCATCGGCCGAGATGCTCCTGACCTGAACGTCAGACCAGGAGGCTGTCGTCACCTGCGAGGGGGCACAGGACTATTCGGGCGATACGGCGGGGGCGGCCGGAGGTGGAGATGCGGTTCGTGCCACGATGAAGCGTCCGGTACGGTGACCGGGAAACGCCCCTCACCCACACCCAGGGGGGGCGACCGTCCCAGACTGCACACCTGGTGGTCTGAGGACCCAGACGGGCCTGGTCACCCCCGGTGCCCGACACCCGAGGTACAAAGGAGTGCCCATGAGTGAATCTGAAGTGCATCAGGCGTTTGGTGGTGACTTTTCCGGGGTCGACCACCACGAGTCCACTGTCGGTGCTCCCCATCTCATGCATGACGGTGGACCGGAGACGATTCGGTTTATTGATCAAGACGGTCTGCGGATCCGTAACGACGTCAATCTGTCATATGACCCGATCGTGGACGCCATGACCGATGAGGACGCCCAGTCGCTGTACCGCGACATGGTGCTCATTCGGCGGATGGATCAAGAAGGGACCGCTCTGCAGCGGCAGGGTGAGTTGGGTTTGTGGCCAGGGTTGCTCGGGCAGGAAGCGGCCCAGATTGGTATCGGCCGGGCGATGGCGGCGCAGGATTACGCCTTCCCTGGATACCGTGAGCACGGCGTGGCCTATTGTCGCGGTGTCGACCCGCTCGCTGTTTTTGGGATGTATCGCGGGACTAGCCTTGGTGGCTGGGACCCCCATGATCACAATTTCCACCTGTACACCATCGTCATCGGCAACCAAGCCCTCCACGCGGTGGGTTATGCGATGGGTGTGCAACGCGACGGTGACGTCGCCACGGGCGATCCGGAACGGGACACTGCCGTTGTCGCGTTCTTCGGTGATGGCGCCACTGCTCAAGGCGATATCAACGAGGCGTTCGTTTTCGCCGCCGTCAACCAATGCCCAGTGGTGTTTTTTTGCCAGAACAATCAGTGGGCCATCTCTGAGCCTAACGAAACCCACACCCGCATCCCGCTGTATCAGCGTGCCCGCGGATTTGGATTCCCCGGTGTCCGAGTCGACGGGAACGATGTCGTTGCGGTGTACGCCGTGGCCACCGCGGCCCTTGAACATGCCCGGTCCGGCAAAGGACCCTTCCTCATTGAGGCCTTCACTTACCGGATGGGGGCCCACACCACGAGTGATGACCCCACTAAATATCGCGACCCCGCGGAGGTAGAACTCTGGCGCGAACGCGACCCTATCGAGCGGGTTCGGACCCATCTGGTGGCTCGCGGCAACACAGAACCCGCGTTCTTTGACGAGGTCGATCACGAAGCTGACGCGTTCGCCGCGACAATCCGCAGCGCCGTACAAGCTCTGCCTGATCCGCCATCTACTGACATGTTTGATCATGTCTACGGCGAAGAGCACCCAGGTCTCGCGGCCGAACGTGCTGAATTCCTCGCTTACCAGGCCGGATTCGAAGGGCAGGACGCCTGATGACCAAGCTGACTCTGGCCAAGGGCATCACTGCTGGATTGCGCCGCGCCATGGCCGCTGACCCGAAAGTCCTCGTCATGGGCGAGGACGTCGGCCGTCTCGGCGGTGTCTTCCGCGTCACTGAAGGCCTGCAACGAGAATTCGGCGAAAGCCGAGTCATCGATACCCCCCTTGCCGAATCCGGAATTGTGGGCACCGCGATCGGTCTCGCTATGCGCGGATATCGACCTGTCGTCGAAATCCAATTCGACGGCTTTGTCTATCCGGCGTTCGACCACATCACCAGCCAAGTCGCGAAGATGCGCAACCGCTCTCAAGGGCATATTGAACTCCCCATGGTGATCCGGATGCCCTGTGGCGGCGGGATCGGAGCCGTCGAACACCACAGTGAATCCAACGAGGCTTACTTCCTGCACAGTGCCGGATTGCGAGTGGTCGCCTGCTCTCACGCTGAAGATTCTTACTGGATGATCCAGCAGGCCATTGCCAGCAATGACCCGGTGGTCTTCTTCGAACCAAAACGTCGCTACCACGACAAGATGGAGGTCGACGAGACCGCCACCGCAGCACCCTACGGCTTGTACGACGCCCGAGTCCTCCGCCAGGGCAGTCACGCCACCTTGGCCTGCTTCGGACCGATGGTCAAGACCTGCCTGGCTGCTGCCGACGCCGCAGCTGACGAAGGTCAGGACCTCGAAGTCATTGACCTGCGCGGCCTGAACCCGCTGGACTACAGCACGCTGGAAGCGTCCGTGGCCAAGACGGGCCGACTCGTTGTCGTCCACGAAGCCAGCCGTTTCATGGGGGTGGGCGCTGAGATTTCAGCACACATCACCGAACGGCTCTTCTACCACCTCGAATCGCCCGTCATCAGGGTCACCGGCTATTCCATCCCCTACCCGGCGAGCAAACTCGAAGAATTCCATCTGCCCGACCTGGACCGGGTACTCGACGGCGTCGACCGCGCCCTGGCCTACTGACCACACCCGGATGCAGAAGGAGAGGCAGACATGACAACAAAGGTGTTCCACCTGCCCGACCCGGGTGAAGGGTTGACTGAGGCGGAGATTGTTAGTTGGAAGGTGGCGCCTGGGGACGCGGTGACGGTCAACCAGGTGGTGGTGGAGATTGAGACAGCGAAGTCGTTGGTGGAGCTTCCCATTCCGTGGGAGGGCACGGTGGCGGAGCTGTTGGTAGCTGAGGGGACGACGGTCGAGGTCGGTACGCCGATCATTAGTGTCGCTGTTGCTGGGAGCGCACCAGTGAGCAGCGACGCCGCCCCTGCCCCGGGCCCCAGCGCAGATGTCAGCGCAGCAGCGACCCCCGCCGCGGCCGCTGGGTCCACGAGCAAGATCTTCACCCTGCCCGACCCGGGTGAAGGGTTGACTGAGGCGGAGATTGTTAGTTGGAAGGTGGCGCCTGGGGACGCGGTGACGGTCAACCAGGTGGTGGTGGAGATTGAGACGGCGAAGTCGTTGGTGGAGCTTCCCATTCCGTGGGAGGGCACGGTGGCGGAGCTGTTGGTGGCTGAGGGGACGACGGTCGAGGTCGGTACGCCGATCATTAGTGTCGCTGTTGCTGGGAGCGCACCAGTGAGCAGCGATGCCCCACCAGCTGCTCCCACCCGAGAGCCCAACCTGGTCGGATACGGCGCCATTGCCGGATCCACCAAGCGCCGACCCCGAAAAGGTGGTGTCGCCCCAGCACCCACCGTGGCATCGACACCTATCGTCAAGCCCACACCGACCGTCGTACCGGCAGCTCCGGCAGCTCCGGCAGCTCCGGCAGCTCCGGCAGCTCCGGCAGCTCCGGCTGCTCCGGCTGCGGCGCCTAGCAGAGTGGCAACGCCCACCGGAGCACCTGGTACGACGCGCCCACTGGCTAAACCACCAGTGCGTCGCTACGCCAAGGACCGAGGTGTCGACCTGACCCAGGTGGCAGGCACCGGTGAGGGCGGCATCATCTCGCGGGGAGACATTGACGCGTACCTCGCTGGACAGTGCGGACCTCAATCTGGTGGCGCCACCCCGGAGGTCGCCACTGCTGGCGCATCCGCCGGACGACGAGCCCCTGGGGAACGCGAAACCCGCATTCCCGTCAAAGGTGTCCGCAAGATGACGGCTGACGCGATGGTGCGTAGTAAGTTCACTGCACCGCATGTGACCGAATTTGTCACCATCGACGTCACCGCCACCATGGACCTGGTCGATCGATTGAAGAACGACCGTGAATTCCGGGATGTCAAGGTCACGCCGCTGCTCATCGTCGCTAAGGCCTTGTTGCTGGCGTGCCGTCGCAACCCCGGTGTCAACGCTGTCTGGGACGAGGATGCCCAGGAAATCGTGGTCAAGCACTACGTGAACCTCGGCATCGCCGCAGCTACTCCACGAGGCCTGGTCGTCCCCAACATCAAAGACGCGGACGCCATGACCCTGCGGGAACTTGCCGTGGCAATGGGCGCCCTCGTCGACACTGCCCGTGCGGGACGCACCTCACCAGCTGAGATGAGCGCAGGCACCATCACCATCACCAACGTTGGTGTGTTCGGTGTCGACAACGGCACACCCATCATCAACCCGGGCGAGTCCGCGATCCTTGCGTTTGGTGCGGTACGGCGGATGCCGTGGGTCATTGACCACGGCGGTCAGGAAATGGTCGTGCCACGGTGGGTCACTCAGCTCGCGTTGAGCTTTGACCATCGTCTGATCGATGGTGACCTGGGTAGCCGGTTCCTCGCCGATGTCGCTGCGATCCTCACCGACCCCACGAAAGGCCTGGTCTGGGGGTAACCCCAGCGATGAGGTGATGGGGACTGGTCGAAAACCGACCAGTCCCCATCACGTCGGTCAGCTCGGTGCCGGCGAGGGTCACCTGCGTGGACAGTGGTGAAACCGCATCGGTCACGGGGTGATGGCCAGCGCATCCATAAAACGTCGCGCCACGTCGTCATCGCCGAGCACCGTGTAGACACAGTCCTCAGTGGCCCGGCGACCTGCTGCCCGGCGCATCAAAACGTCAGTGGACATGTGCAGGCTCGTCGTACGACCAATGGCAGGGATCGGACCGGTCTCGTCGCTGGCACCAGCAAACATGAGCCGACCCACCGGCTCAGCGGGACTGCCATCCTCGCCTGGTTCGCCCTGGTCAACGCGAACCCCCGAGCGGGCCACCACCGGGCCGGTCAGCTCGACCATGAGGACTTTGCCCGGTTCTAAACCGACCCGGCGCACCACAATGTGCGGCAGCATGTCGAGGACCTGCTGCACGGACACCGCGGCTGCGGGCGTGTCGAGATTCCCTGGACGGCCGAGAGATTCCCGAATGTCCTGTTCGTGGCTCCACACATCAAGGATGCGTTGGCGCAGAAGCGCCCCGAGCGTCGTATCAACGCCGGTGAAGGGGTGGGGGAGTGGGGTGTCATCGGTCAATGCAGGGTCGCGCAGGCGCCCGAGGCGGGCAGCGAGGACACGCTGAAGTTCAGCGACCACGTCCTTGAGCGGGTGCGCGCGGCGGACTTCCACGCCGGGTTCCATCAGCCGTCCGATGTCATTGCGCAGATGCGGATAGTCGGGTAGCTCCACCGGCGGGTCGGCCCGGCCCAACAGGTGTGCCTCAATGGCGGTCACATGAGAAACCTGGTCCTTCACCGTCCAACCGGGACATGCTGTGGTTTTCGCACCGTCGTCGTCAGACAAAGGAAAAGCGAGGTCGACGATGGCCTGTGCGGTCCCCGCGAAAGCTTCTACCAAGCCGTGTAGATCTTCGGGGGCTGCTGGATGCATAGGCATAGGTCCACCCTATCTAGGCTGGGGGATATGGCGACCTTGACCGCTACCCCTAACGCGAGTTCCTCCGGAAACAACCGGTTGTCCGGTGCCTCGGGGGAGGTGTCCCGGCCAGTGGTGGTGGCGGTAGTCGCCGCGCTGGCGGCGTTGGCGGTGTTGTTGACGTTGGGGTCCGGGCAGTACGGCGGCGCATTCATCCCGCTGGTGGGTTTTTCTGATGGTGGCGACCTGGCCCGCTTCGGGTTGCCCGTGGCCCGAACGATTCACGACATATTTGGTGCCGCCACGGTGGGTTTGCTGCTGATGGCTGGCACGATGCTGCCGGATACGGCGCGTACCACCCGCCGGGAAACGGCCTGTCGGACAGCTACCGCAACTGGAGTGGTATGGGTCGCTGCTGGTTTTGTGACGTTGTTGTTGGTGGTGAGCAATGTCACCGGGGTGCATCTGGGGGACGCCAATTATGTGTCGGTGCTGACGTCGTTCCTGTGGTCCATGGATCTGTTTCGGGTGTATTTCATCAGCGTGTTGATCGCGGTGAGTGCGGTGGTCGGATCGGCGGTGGTGCGTTCGAAAACAGCGATGGTGTGGATGGCCGTGCTGTCCTTAGCAGCATTGTTGCCGTTGGCGCTGGCTGGACATTCTGGGGGGAGCCTGGCGCATGACACGGCGGTGAACTCGTTGGCAGTGCATATGGCTGCGGCGTATGTGTGGTGCGGCGGCCTGGTGGCGATCCTGGTGCTGTGGCCCGTCCTAGGGGATGCCACCGCCGTGGTGGTGCAGCGATATTCGGTGTTGGCGGGATGGTGCTTGGCTGGGGTGGCGGTCTCCGGGGTGCTGAATGCGGCAGTGCGTATCGGGGAGTTTTCGCAGATCGCCAGTGACTACGGCGTGGTGGTGTTAGTCAAAACCGCCCTACTCGCCGTGGTGGGCGCGGCAGGCTGGCGGATGCGTTCGGGAATCGTGGCTCGGGTGACGGCGCACGGGCCGGTGGCGGCGCTATTTCGCCGATTGGCGGCCGTCGAAGTGCTGGTGATGGCTGGTGCGATCGGCGTCGGAGTGGGGTTGTCGCGCAGCCACACGCCGGTGCCACGGTCCACCCAGGTTGATCCTGACGTGGCGATCGCCTTGACGGGATACCCGGCGCCGCGGCACGGATTGTCCGCCAGTGAATGGTTCACCGTCTGGCGCATCGACTGGCTGTGGCTGGCGGTGGCGCTACTGGGAGTGGGGTTGTATGGCTGGGCCGTGCTGCGATTACGGCATCGCGGGGATAGCTGGCCGTGGTACCGGACCATCCCGTGGGTATTCGGGTGGGTGCTCTTTGTGTGGACGACATCAGGTGCGCCCGGGGTATACGGACGGGTGCAGTTCTCGTTGCACATGTTCATGCACATGATGTTGACAATGGGGATCCCAGTGTTTTTGTCGCTGGGGGCGCCATTGAGTCTGATCTCACGGGCCTTGCCAGCCCGTCGAGACAAGACAATGGGGCCACGAGAAATCCTGCTGGCGACCGCGCATTCACGATGGTTAAACTTCTGGGCCAACCCGGTGATGGCGTCGATTAACTTCGCCGGGTCGTTGTACGTTTTCTATTTCACTGGCCTGTTTGAGTTGGCGCTGCGCACCCACACCGGACATGTGGCGATGGTGGTGCACTTCATGCTCGCCGGATATGTTTTCTGCTGGTCGCTGATCGGTATCGACCCTGGCCCGAAACGGTGGGCGCCCTCGCTGCGGCTAGTCGCGCTGTTTGTGACGATGAGTGTGCATGCGTTCTTCGGGGTGGCGATCATGTCAGCGACGAGTCTGCTCGCCCCGGATTTCTTCCACGCCTTGTCGCTGCCCTGGGTCGGGGACCTGCTAGCCGATCAGCAAGCTGGCGGTGGAATCACCTGGGGCATCGGTGAATTTCCCATGTTGATGTTGGCTTTGTTGACAGCGGCGATGTGGATGCGCGCCGACGAAAACGAAGCACGCCGTTACGAACGACAAGCAGAACGAGACCATGATGCCGAATTGGCGGCGTACAACGCGCAATTGGCGCGCCGCGCCGAGGCGACGCGCCGCCGCGAAGAACTCAGGCCGTGAGCCCCCACGCCTCAGCGAGCAGGTCATAACTGCGCAACCGCAGTCGCGGGTCGTGAGTGTAGGTCGTGGTGATGATCTCGTCGATCTGGTGTGCTGCGACAAACTCCTCCAACGCCGCCACCGCTTCCTGCGGTGACCCGATTGCCCGCACCGACCGGTGACCACCCACCACGGCCCGCTCCTGCGGGGAAAGGGTGTCGAGCAGATCAGCCTGCGGAGGTTCGAGAGGGCCAGGCCGCCCCGTGGCGATCTGCGCCACGAGACGCTGACCCGTGGTGGCCAAAAATGCCGCTTCCTCACTGGTCGGAGCGACCAATGCGTTGACGCCAGCGACGACGTACGGCGCGGTGATCTGCGCGGTCGGAGCTGCCGGATTGAAATGCTCGCGGTAGTGCTGCAGTGCTGCCGTGAGCGCATCCGGAGCGAAATGGGAAGCAAATACAAATGGCAAGCCCAAGTGCGCGGCGACCGCAGCACCTCCTAGGGATGACCCGAGCATCCACAACGGTACGGCGGTCCCCTCACCAGGGACCGCGCGCACCCGAGACGGGCGAGCCGGATCCGGGGCAGCAAGATAGTGATGGAGCTCGGTGACATCCTGGGCGAAGCCGTCCAACTCCCCAGTGTGACGGCGCAGCGCAGCGGCGGTCATCGGGTCTGTGCCGGGAGCGCGTCCCAGCCCCAGATCGAAGCGGTCGCCGTACAAGGTGGCAAGGGTTCCGTAATATTCGGCGACCATCAACGGCGCATGATTGGGCAGCATCACCCCACCAGAGCCGAGCCGGATGCGATCGGTCCGAGAAGCCAGATGCCCCAAGATCAGAGCCGTCGCAGACGCCATGAATGTGTCACTGCCATGATGCTCCGCCACCCAGTACCGGGTGTAGCCGAGGCGATCAGCGGCCTGCGCGAGGAGAGTGGTGTCCTCCAGCGCATCCCGGCGGCTACGGCCGGTAGAGGTGGGGGACAGATCCAGGATCGACAAAGGCACATGAGTCACAGTCACAGAAGGTGTAACACCTGTCGCGGGGGTTGGCATTCCACCGAGTGTCCTAGGGTGGCGCCATGGGTTTGGGTCTGCTGCTGCTCACCGCCGGAGCGTTCCTCCGATTCGTGCTGGGACGGTACGCCGGGATGATCGGTGCCTACGACGTGCCTGGCACCGTGCTGATGAGCGTCGGAGTGGCCTGCATGGTGGCGGTGACCGTCCGACACGTCATGGGACGTCGCATCCACCTCGTCCCGACAGCTGTCACCGGCCCCGGACCTGACGCCGCCGCTGCTGTTGACCCCGCCGCTGCTGCTAACCCCACCACCGCCGCTGTCGCAGGGGGCCGCGACGACGGCCGAAGCTGAACACTCAGCCAGCCTGACCTCGCCCGTGGGCGGGGTCCCGCTTCGTGAAACTCGCCCGTGGGCGGGGTTGTGGGGGTAAAACGCCAGGTCGTGTTTCGGGAGATTCGCCCGTGGGCGGCTAGGTGTGTGGGAAACCCGCCCGTGGGCGGCAGAGTGGCGGAGCGGCAGGACGGTAGGGCGGGCGCCGGGCGGAGTCGATTCAGGGTCCGCCCGGCGTCGCCACCTGTCAGAATGCCGACTCGGGGACCTCCATCAGGGTGTTGTCGATGCCTTCGGCGATGACCCGTTCGGCGCTGATCCGAGGCAGCACGGTGTGAGCGAAGAATCTAGCGGCAGCGACTTTGCCGGTGTAGAAGTCGATGTCTTCGCTGCTGGCGCCGGAGTGGAGGGCGGTGTCGGCGACTTCAGCTTGGCGCAGCAGCAGCCATCCGATGAGGACGTCACCGGCGGCGAGGAGTAGCCGGGTGGTGTTTTGTCCGACTTTGTAGAGGTTGGTGATGTCGGCGTTTTCTCCGCCGGTGCGTGGATCGGCGGCCATGGCGGCGCCGATCATGGCGGCGATGATGCCTTGGAGGTCTTCGACGGCTTTCCCTAGGAGAGCGCGTTCGTCGGCGAGTCGGTCGTCGGCGGCATTTCCGCCGTTGACGGTGGTCATCATCTGTGCGGCGACTGCCTGCAATGCCTGGCCTTGGTCGCGCACGATTTTGCGGAAGAAGAAATCCTGCCCTTGGATGGCGGTGGTGCCTTCGTAGAGGGTGTCGATTTTGGCGTCGCGGACGTATTGTTCGATGGCGTAGTCCTGGAGGAATCCTGACCCGCCGTACGTTTGGAGTGATTCGGTGCCGAGGAGCACCCAGGCGCGTTCTGATCCGCAGCCTTTGACCAAGGGCAGCAGGAGGTCGTTGATGCGGGCGACGAGGTGTTCTGGGGTGCCTTTGTCTGGGTCGGCGCCGTCGTGGGTGAGCCGGTATGTGTCGATGGTGTCCTGGTGGGTCGCGGTGTAGAGCACCAAGGCGCGTAGCCCTTCGGCGTACGCCTTTTGCAACATCAGAGATCGGCGTACATCAGGGTGGTGAATGATCGTGACGCGCGGGGCGGTTTTGTCGGCGGAGCGGGTCAGGTCGGCGCCTTGGACCCGCTGTTTGGCGTAGTCGAGGGCGTTGAGATAGCCGGTGGACAGGGTTGCGATCGCTTTGGTGCCGACCATCATGCGGGCGTATTCGATGATGCGGAACATTTGTGCAGTGCCATCGTGGATGTCGCCGACGAGGGTGCCAACCGCGGGTTCTTTTTCGCCGAAGCGAAGTTCGCAGGTGGTGGAGACTTTAAGGCCCATTTTGTGCTCGACATTGGTGACATAAACACCGTTGCGGTCGCCGAGGTTTCCGGTTTCGAGATCGACGTGATATTTAGGTACGACGAAAAGCGAGAGGCCTTTGGTGCCGGGTCCGGCGCCTTCGGGGCGGGCGAGGACGAGATGCACGATGTTTTCACTCATGTCGTGTTCGGCGGAGGTGATAAACCGTTTCACGCCTTCGATATGCCAGGTGCCGTCGGGTTGTGGGATGGCTTTGGCGCGGCCAGCACCGAAGTCTGAGCCGGAGTCGGGTTCGGTGAGGACCATCGTTGATCCCCATTGCCGTTCGACCATGTGTGCGGCCATCCGGCGTTGCGCCTCGTTGCCGAGTTCGTAGAGGACTCGGGCGAATCCGTATCCAGCGGAGTACATATAGACGGCGGGGTTGGCGCCGAGGATCAGTTCAGAGACGGCCCAGGTCAGGGAGGGTGGTACGACGGTGCCGCCGAGTTCGCCGGGAACGGACAGCATGCCCCAGCCAGCTTCGGTGTAGGCCTTGTAGGACTTTTTGAAGCTTTCTGGAATGGTCACGCTGTGGGTGTCGGGGTCGAACACGGGGGGATTGCGATCCGCGTCGATGAAGCTGTCAGCGAGTTCGTTTTCGGCGAGGCGTGCGACTTCGTGGAGGATTTCTCGGGCGGTGTCGATGTCCACATCCTCGTAGGGTCCGCTGCCCAGGAGCTCCTGGCGTGCGAAGACCTCGAAGAGGGTGAATTCCAGGTCGCGCAGGTTGCTCTTGTAGTGCCCCATGAGTGTGCTGTCCCCTCGTCGTCGTTGTCGCGGGTCGTGGTGCCGGCCGGGCGGGTGTGGTGGCCGATAGGAGAGATGCGGTGCTACTCCCGCCAGACGTTACTGGCGGGTAGTTCGGGACCATTGTCCTTCGCGCTCGAAGCGCGACTCCCTTAAGTGAGGTGTGACGGACCTCACCGCCCCACTCGGTGCGGCCCGGCGTCCCCGGCCCTGATCGGCGAGAATCAGTCAGAGGCAGCCACCCACGTCGTGATCCGAGGAGCCCCGATGACCGAAGTGCAGGAAATCGAACGGACTTTCGACGTTCCTGACGGATGGACCTGTCCGGCCTTCACGGGAGTGGGGGCGGTCGCGGCTGTCGGTGCAGCACGCCGGTTCACTCAGACAGCCACCTATCTCGACACCCCAGATCTGGCGCTCTTGCAGGCCCGGCGAACGCTACGGCGACGGGTGGGCGGCTTGGACGCGGGATGGCATCTGAAAATGCCACCGGTGGGGGATTCCCGCACCGAAGTCCACGCCCCGCTCGGTTCCTCCGCGGCGCGGGTCCCCGCCGAGCTGCGGGCTCGGGTCGCTGATGTCGTCGGGAAGGATCCGTTGCTGCCGGTGACGCTGCTGAAGACCCGCCGTACCCGCCGGGAACTCCTGAACGCCCACGGCGACCTCGTCGCGGAAGTCGTCGACGACACGGTCGAGGCCACGGTGCTCCTCGACGGCGGAGAAGTGCGGCGTTGGCGGGAGGTTGAATTGGAGCTGGGATCGGCAGGCGACGTCGCTGACTTGGAAGCACTCACGGCACAGCTGCGGGGAAGTGGGCTGGTCGCGGCAGCCATGCCGTCAAAGTTGGGTCGCGCGTTGGCCGGGGCGTTAGCTCGTCGTACGGCAGCTGAGAAGCAGACCCAGTTTGACGCTGTCGGCACCTATCTGGGATGGCAGCTGGCGACCATGCAGGAGGTCGAGGCGGGAGTCCGGGCGGGGGAGGAGGACGCCATCCACCGGATGCGGGTGGCGTTACGGCGGACACGGGCTGTGCTGCGGATCTTCGGGGACTGGTATGACACCGCCGAGGTCAGCGCGGTGGCAGCTGATGTGGCATGGCTCGCCGACCGAGTGGCGCCCGTGCGTGACGCCGATGTCACACAGAGCCGTGTCGAACAGGCGTTGGCAGAGTTACCAGCGGCGTGGCGGGTCGGTCCGGTGGGACGTCGGGTGCGGCAGATGTCCCGGGCTGAGCACGAAGCAGGTCGCTGCGCGGTGGTCCGGGCGCTGGACGGAGCCCGGTGCGACCGGCTATTACGGCGGTGGACGGCCTTAGTGCAGTGCGAGGCGGTCCCCCCGGACGCAGTGACGATCAACACGGCCGTGGCAGACAGCGTGGCAGCGGTGACACAGGCCGCAGATCGGGTCGTCACCAGCCACGACGGCGAACGCGACGCGGCATTGCATCGATTACGTCGACGCATCAAAACCGCTCGGTACGTCGCGGAACTGGCCCAGCTGGCCGGGAATCAGCCAGCAGAGCAGACCTGGACCATGTGGCAGGACATCCTGGGAGAGCATCAAGATGCGGTGACTGCCTTAGCGTTCCTCCGGCGTACGGTCCTCGCAGCGCGAGCCGCCGGGGAGGACACCTTCACGTATGGGATGCTCACCGCCGGTCAAGAACAGGCCCGTCGAGACGCACAGCGCCACATCGACACCCGATGGACGGACCTGCGACACCAGCGGTGATCACCCTCGTGACGCGCTGACTCCTTGGTGCACAACCGTCTTGGACAGCACCTCCACCATCGAGTAGGGCACCTGACCTGTTTTCCTCAGGACGCCCTCCGACCAGCCGAAACTGACGGTGTACCAGTCAGCAGCACTCTCGGGGAGGACACGATGGCCGCTGTCACCTGCCCGGAACGGGCCGAAGAGCCCACCGGCGACAGGGCCCCGTCCAGCCTCCCCACCCCCACGGAGAGCGTTGCGTCACGTCGTCATCTGGTCCTCGTCCGAGAGGGCCCGCGCGACGATGACGACGTCGGTATCTGGATCGACGAAGACCTCTCAGCTGAAGCTGTGCGGTTGACGGTCCTACTCCGCGGACTGGCACGGTTGGAAGCGGAGATCTTGTCGATCTGAGCCTGTCGACCGCTCCGGGACAGGCCACCCCGGCCGACAGCGACCGTTCGGCCGGGGCTCCCATTCGTTGACGTCGACATCCAAGGTAGGGGGAATTCGGCGTCCCCACAGGTCCGCTCCCGATCTGGCGTCGGTAGTAGTGGACCACGCACGGCGGGCATGTGGCAGCCCGACGTGCTGCGGGACCCCGGTGTTGGCTGCACCGGGGTCCCGCACCTATGCACTCGCAGAGGTTAGCCAGCGAAGGGCAAAACCGGACGGCCGCGCACACCAGGACGCACCCCAAACAGCGACCCCGCCTGCGGGTCTTCACCGGCGGGGATCTTCTCCCGGGAGGTGGTGATAAACAGCATGTCCAGGTCGTCGCCGCCAAAAGTGCACGCGGTGACCTTGGTCGCCGGGACCTCCACCACGTCAGCTAACGTCCCGGAGGCGTCGTAATGCTCGACCCGCCCACCGTTGGCGATAGCCACCCACACCCCACCCTCAGCGTCGACGACCAGACCATCCGGCCGACCACCGTCAGGGATCTCCACCCACGGGCGACGTCCGGTCAGCCCGTCTTCAGCGGACCAGTCGAACACATCGATCCGTTGCGTATCGGTGTCCACGTAATAGGCCAGAGTCCCATCCGCAGAGAAATCAAACCCGTTGCTGATGGTCAACCCATGCCACACCGGACGAACCGTGTGGTCCGGAGCCAACCGGTACATCGACGCGGCACCAGGTGTTTTGTCGTACGCCATCTGCCCGACATAGAAACTCCCGTCAGGGGCGCACCCACCCTCGTTCATCCGCAACGACTCGTCGCGCCACACGTCTGCGAGAGGCGTGATGGTGCCATTGGGGTCCTCAAGGACAAATCCCCGCTCGGTCGCGACGACGGCGCCACCGCTCACCCGAGGACGGACACACGCAGCGACCCGACCCATTTTGTGACGGGTCACATGCCCGCCTTTCTCCAGCCGTAGAACCTCCCCGGCCAGCATGTCCACAAAACGCAACCCACCCCAACCGGGCCACCAGCAGGGACCCTCCATGTGGTAAGCGACGACGTCGGTGAGGCGTTCGACCTGCATCGGCGGCACTCCTCTCAGTGGCGATCGAGGTCGTCCCAGGTCGACATGCGCCGACAGGACGTGACTCACACCACAGTACGGTGAGCATCGTGGATCACTGCCTCTAGGGGGCAGGTCAGTTGTCCTGGACGGCTGACCCACATCATCGCCCATCACGCTCAGACTGCGCCGCGCCCCGTCGATCAGGACAGTGCCACAAGAGACAGTTGCCGGATCACCGAGCGAAACACCGGCAGAACGACTCCATCCGAGCGATCCTGTTGGCACGGTGCGTCATTGGCAACATCATCATGCCGTGCAGCGCAGACCCCCGCGCAGCCAACCTCGCGAGGGACCACAGATGTCTACCGTTAACCGGTGCGCCGGGGAGGGAGGTGACCCGCGTGCGAAACCCCACCGGTCCCGCCGTGTCGGCACCGACCTGGACCGGCACGAGCCGATCCCCGCTGCCCACCACCCACGTCTGGTGGATGATCCCGGTCAGCATGATCCTCGGCGCCGCCAGCGCACCCCTAGGCTTCTATGGCCTCGACGATCACGGCCAATCGACGTACTGGCTCTTCACCGCAATGATCTTTGCGACAGTGACAGTGGTGTGGCAAGACCGCCAGCCCCCTCACCAGGTCATCGCCGCCGTAGCCATCGCCGCAGCCACCGGCTTCGGCGCAGCCGCGCTCGCCGTCGGTCAGGAGGCGAGGGATGTCGTCCCGATAGCGGCGGCCAATGTCGTAGGCGCCTTGATCAGCGCCTACCTATATCAACGTGTCCCGCCTCGACACGACCGGGCGGACCACACCGATG
Organism: Austwickia sp. TVS 96-490-7B; assembly: GCF_019331795.1. Taxonomy (GTDB): domain Bacteria; phylum Actinomycetota; class Actinomycetes; order Actinomycetales; family Dermatophilaceae; genus Austwickia. Next base: position 118,365 of record NZ_JAHPZL010000004.1, on the reverse strand, counting down.
TCTATGACACCTCGGCACGCACCACACCTGGGACCACTGCCCGCCCATGGGTGCCGTGCACTCTCGCCGACGTGAGCTGGCTGATGGTCTGCACCGCGGTCGGGGTGGGCGTCGCTACCGCCGCTGGTGCCTATCCGGGCACACCGCTCGGCGGATCAGGTGACCTGAGAGTTGACCTGTGGAACGGCTTTTGGATGTTTTCTCTGTCCGCGGTCGGCTGCCACTGCGTCTTGCCGTTGATTCATCATCGGGATGTTCCTGACCTGCCGCGACCGCATCCGTTGTGGATCCCGGTGTTTGTGCTGGTTGCCGTGTTCTGCGTCGAAGCTCCCGATGTCGCGCCGACGTACCCTTTGGACTGGCTTTTTGTGGTGCCGGCGGTGCTCGCCGGAGCTGTGCTCACCGTGCGGTGGGCAGCTGTCGGGGGCCTTGCCGTGGCAGTGATCTGGGCGGTCACGCCGTACGCCGAATATCCCGACGTCGGCGCTGACCTATGGGTGATGCCACAGGCTGTGGTGGATTTACTGATCGCTTTTACGACGTCAGTGACGTTGATGCTGCTGATCCTGCGGGAACAATCAGCGGCGACCACGGCGCACACCGATGCGCGTGCCGCCGGGGAAGCAGCCCGTGAAGCGATGCTGACCGCTGTCTTGGAATCGATGACCGATGCGGTGGTCCTCATCGATCGGGAGGGCGTCGTGCAGGTCAGTAACGCTGCGGTGCACCGACTGATCGGTGTGCCCCTATCCGACCATCTTGACGTGGGATGGTGCCGGGCTGTGCAGCTGCGACCGGTCGCTGACCAGGGACGATGGGATGAGGCGCGGCTCATGGATCTCATCGACCCTGCCCCCGGGCAACGCCCCACCGTGGACGTGATCGCCGGACTCACCGGAAAACGACTGGTCGTCACTGCCCGGCGAGTTGACTCCACCGAGGGGGCACCCACGTTGCTACTGCTGCGTGATGTCACCGACGATCACGGACGTCAACGAGAACTTGAATGGTTCGCTGCGTCAGTGGCTGTCGATCTGAAAAGCCCCCTGGACCGGTTGGATGCCTGGATTGACCAGATGGATGGCCGTCTTGTTGAGGCCACCACCGCCACGGCCAGCGCCACGGCCGACCTCAGCGCTGATCTGCCGCACGGGGTGGAATTCGTCCAAGAAATGAAAGACGCCATCCAGCAATATCTGGTCCGCGCAGTCGGATCCACTGACCCCGTGCCCGCCCACAACGTGGCCGTTGCCGACGTCGTGCGAGATGTTGTCGACGGTATGGCCGCCACCGGCGGGATCGTTCCAGCCGTAGACCTACAGGCCGACCACATCCTGCGAGTCGCTGACCACCTCGCGCATCAGCTCATCGCCTATGCCATCGGCGAAGTGGTCGCTGGACATGACACTCCGCAGGACGTCGCCGTACGGGTGCGCAGTGACGACGGCGAACCCGGCTGGTCCGTCGTCACCGTCGCCTCTGACAGTGCACCTCCTGACCGGGTCCTGCACGCTGCGTCGGTGACCAGTGGGCTAGGACTGTCGCTGTGCGAAGCGATCGTCAGCAGATACGGCGGCAGCTTCGACACACACACCACTGCGGGCAGCACCTCCATCCGGTTTACCCTGCCCGCTGCTCCGCAGGAGGTGCCATGACGGGCCAGCGCACGTACCGGCCTGCTGCACCTACCCCGCAGGCGCTTGTCGCATACACCGCTTACGGGTTCGTGGTCGTCGCCGGCTTCCTCACCGTCGAGCACCACGGGGGACAGGCCGCGGCATGGCCCACACATGTCGCCACGGCCGCTCTCTTCACCGTGCTGTGGCCCGGTCAAGCGTCGTGGTATGGCCGTGATGATTCACCGCAGACCCGCACCACCAACCCGACCAGCACGCTCCTCGGGATCTCCGCGCTGGCCTGGCTCATCGTTCTCATCGCCGGGCTCATCTGCGGACACGACCCAGTCGAAGTCGCCCGGGTCGCGAGCTGGAATGTGTTCGGTGTCCTCGCGCTGCTCCTCGCATATCGGGTGTGGCGGGCCGAACCCGGATGGTTCCCGCACACACCCGCCGACGTCTGCGTCTTCACCGGGTTGGTGTTTGTCTCATCGATCCCGGCAGTGCTGGGCGGAGCCATGCCCGGCGTCGCAGCATGGTTGCCTGCCTCCACCGCCGACCTTGCCTGGTGGGGGACAGTGTGGATGCTCCCGTTGGAATACGGCGGACTCCTCGGCTTCGTCCTGCTCTCCCCCGTGGAGACCTACACGACGGTCCGTTTTCCCACCTGGCAGCCCGTCGCCCTCGTCGGGTCAGTGATCTGCATCCACCTCGCGATGAGCTTCCCTGAGCTGCCACTGTCCTGGCTGATGCTGCTGCCAGCCCTGTGGGTTGGGGTGACGATGACCCCCCGGATCGCATGTATCGCGCTCGTCATGATTGGCGCCCTCTTAGGCGGCCTATCCCAACCGCAAGGGTCGTCCCTGGAAGAAGCCGTCCGGTTCCTCGTGCTGTCCGTGACAGCGATGGCCATCGCCATGCTCGGCGTATCCCTCGTCATGTTCCGGGAACGTCACGCCCACACCCAAACCCAAGGGCTCGCCGCCACCAGACAAGCAGCAGCACAGAGTGCAATCCTCGACGTGGTGGTCTCCTCGATGACCGACGGGGTCCTGCTCACCGACCGGCATGGCCGAGTGGTCTCGTCCAACCCTGCCGCGCGTGCCCTCCTCGGAGCCCCCCGCCACGGTGTGGATGCCAGCGCCGGATGGGTACGCCGGTACGACGTCCGCGGCAGCCACGGCACCGACCTCAACGACGCACAGATCACCGCTCTGGAACAGCCACCCCTCCAGCGAGCGCCGTCAACAGATCACGGTGATCTCACCTTGGCCCCTGACGGCTCTGCCCTCGACGCTGAAGTGGCCACCGCAGACGGAGCTGGCGGCTGGCGCACCTTGGCCGTGCACACTCGGGCCTTGACACGCACCCCGCAATCCCTGGACGCCCACCAGGTGGTCCTCCTCAAAGATGTCACCGCCAGCAGGCAGCGCCGACAAGAATTAGAAACCTTCGCCGGGGTCGTCGCCCACGACCTGCGTAACCCGTTGGGCGCCGTATCGCTGTGGCTGGAATCAGCAGCGATGGACGTCGACGACGGCGACCCCGCCGCAGCCCGCGAACCGTTAGCACGGGCCCGGCAAGCCGGACGACGGATGAGACAAGTCATCGACGATTACCTGGCATACACGGTGGGTCGGGAAGGAGTGCTCCGCGTCGAAGAACTCGACCTAGGCGCGGTGATCCGAGAAGTCGCGGCAGTGAACCTGCGGGGCCCACGCGGTCCCCGAGTCGATGTCCTCGCTGACGCCTGGGTCCAAGCAGATCGGACCCTGCTGAGACAACTCTTCGCCAACCTCATCGGCAACGCCGTGAAATACGCCCGCGACGGTGAAGACCCCTACGTGCGGATCCGCGCCGTCCACGACGACCCAGCAGGCTGGGTGCGGATTTACGTCGAAGACAAAGGGATCGGTCTCGACGCCAAGGACGCTGAAACAGTATTTGCGCCATTCGGTCGAACCTCCCATGGCACCGCGATGCGAGAAGGCACCGGCCTAGGGCTCGCACTGTGCCGGACCATCGTGACCCGGCACCACGGGCAGATCACGGCGTACCGCAACGCATGGGGCGGCGCGACCGTCGAATTGACCTTGCCACAAGGCCGAGCGATGTCTGACTGACCAGTGGGATGATCCGCTTCTCGTCCCAACCCACATCCAAAACCCGCCCGCGGGCGGGTTTTGTGGATGGAATGTCGCCCGTGGGCGGGTTTTGTGGGTGTTGTCCTGCGGTTTTACGGCGGGGATGCGCCCGTGGGCGGGTTTTGTGGGTGTTGTCCTGCGGTTTTACGGCGGGGATGCGCCCGTGGGCGGGTTTTGTGGGAGTTGTCCTGGGGTTTTACGGCGGGGATGCCCCCGTGGGCGGGTTTTTTGGGTGTTGTCCTGCGGTTTTGTGGATGCAATGTCGCCCGCGGGCGGGTTTGGTCCCCGGTGTTTCGCGTATCCACGAAACACCGCGCGGATGCCGGACCCTTGCTCGCCTCACAGGAATCCAGCCGGACGTCCTTGACTATCTCAACTTAGGTCGCCAACGACAGCGCAGAATCCGCACAACCTGTTATTGACCTGACCATACATGCGACCGCCGTGCCTTTGCTCTTGGCCCGTCAACGGTCGTTCATCTCATCCTCCATGGGGGACGTCGTCGACTAATCCCGACAATCCACGCTCCACATTAAGTCACACGCATCCCCGTCACGGTCAGTGCCACGGCATGCCATCGGGACAACTGAGATCTGCGTCAGAGGCACCGGACCAGCACCAGCCCAAACCTCCGTCGTGGCCAACACCCCTGGCGCCGGCTGGTGAGCGCTCGCCGTAGTGGTGATTAAGCCACTTTCACAGTCAGTCCCGGTCGGGACATATCTGGCAGTGAAGCTCAAGTTACCCGGAATTGAGGTGAGATTCTTTAGGGCAACGTCAGAGTCGTGCTTGGTGCCTCCCAGCGCTGACAGGTCAGGCATCGTATCTATCACATCGGTCTGTCGGACACTGACATTGCTCTTAGTGATGACTTGGTGAATGTAGGGCAATGGGTGACCAATATGGAAGGTCGGAGAATCTGCAGTGTTACGCACCTCCAGCATTGGCCGTAGCATAGGAATGATTAACGTGACAACCTCTCTTTCTGGAGTGGGATCGACTGCTGGAGGCTGGTTCGGTGAACCCGGGGATCTGAATGTCGGTGGGAAGAAGGAGCTGACCGTTGACCACAGCAGATCCCCCACGGGGATATGTCAATGTGAACCTAGGGCGTTATTCACGAGCGATTAGACGTCAGAGGGCCCACCCGCTGAAAGGGCCTGTGACCTGTAGGTTTCCTGACTCTCCTCAAGGGGGTAAACCCCTCGTGAATAGCGCCCCTAGATCATGACAATTCACTCAGCGAGTATCACGTCCGGGTTTGCCACCACCCTGCCTCCAGCAGTGGAAGCGCCGAGGCTGGGGGTCGACACATAGTGTGACCATTGAAGTCGCAGTCGTTCGTGAGGGCGACAATCGTGGTAGGTACTCCTGATGTCGTGGTCATCGAGTCTTCAACCACCACAGTAAGGGCATTGCTATCGGCCACTTGGACCGTGATTACAGCTGTCCTGTACTTTCCTGCCCGGTCGCCCATAGTGTCATTAAATGAGTCGGAGCCGACGTAGAATAATCGGTGGAGGGGGTGGCGGATATTCCTTGCTTTGAGCTTTCTTAGCGATGACTAGCGCAGCTGATGTCACCCTGGAGGCAACTATGCATCTAGGGAGCGAAAATAATATCCACCTTGGTCTTGCCAGCCAAGTGACCGGTATAACCTTGCTGCACGGACATTAGAGGCTTCGACTTGCAGGATGCCGAAATTGGTGCCGTTATGTCCACCTAGATGCGCGAGAAATCGCAGCATAGATTGCCCTAAGCCGCGTCCTCGAAGATGTGGTGCTACTTCAAGATCTGAGATGTTGTACCAATCGTCAATGATACTTATTCTTCCATGCCCTACGGCGTGATGCCCACGCCAGAGTGTGAGGTAGATCGCAGGATGCGCCGTGGTGACCGCCAATGCGTAGGGATGTGTATGAAACTGAGGTTTTGATCGACTGATCCATCCTGCGGTTGGGGTCCTTGTCCATTCGGCAGTGAATCCGGAAGGCCATGCAGGGGGGTCAATATCAATCTCTGGCTTCAATGTTTGTATGATGACTGGGGTTGATTTTTCATAGTGGCGTTCAGTGAGAACCAGATCGAGTGGCTTTTGTGATGCTGGCGGTGAGAATTTTTCCCATAACCCTAAGATTTTGGTTCCTTCTGATGTCATCGAATCGGCGGACTGTGACATGGTGATGTTAAAAGGGATCTGGAATGACGGGGTTAGCCCTTGGTGATGGTATATCTCCTCAACCCTCGCAACTGCCTGATCCAGGGGAAGTCCTGGGTCTCCTATCGGTAGCGCGCTGTTAGCCCGCTGAGTGAAGCCTTGGCCGATGCGAATGACCCAATCGCCAAGCCGCTCCTGAAAAAGTCCAGGCCACGCCCGCCATATCACGGAATGAAGTCGTTCTACGGGATGCATCGTCACCTCGCTCCTCGTCGGTCTAAGAAGGTGTCGCCCGTGGGCGGGTTTTGGGTGTAGTGACGTGGGGTTTTGTGGATGGAATGTCGCCCGTGGGCGGGTTTTTTTGGATGGGATGCGCCCGCGGGCGGATTTTGTGGGTGTTGTCCTGCGGTTTTACGGCGGGGATGCGCCCGTGGGCGGGTTTTGTGGGTGGAATGTCGCCCGTGGGCGGGTTTGGTCCCCGGTGTTTCGCGGGTCCCAGCAGTTGGTCGACGTACCGACAGGGACCAGCGAACGGCGTCGTACCTGTTGTGGCGGAGGCTCTCGCGGGTTCGTCTGTCCCTATCGTGGCAGAGGTGGAGCGCCCATCCTTGAAGATCAAAAAAGAGAGCCACGGTGTCGACCGTGGCTCTCTTGGTGGAGCGAGTGACGGGAATCGAACCCGCGTGTTCAGCTTGGGAAGCTGATGTTCTACCATTGAACTACACTCGCACTGCTTTGACCTGCGCAAACGTGACTCAAAGTGTCCTTTGAGGTGCCGGAAGGCCCGAAGCTGTGTGACAGTCTAACCCAGCCAGGCGAGTGCCAGGCACGCAGGGACACTGGATGAGGACGTTAGTCTCGACTGGTGCTGCTCTCCGACCGTGACATCCGCGCCCAGATCGATTCCGGACGGGTCGTCTTGCACCCGTATGACCCTCAGATGGTGCAGCCCTCCAGCATCGATGTCCGTTTGGACCGGCTGTTTCGCCTCTTCGACAATCACAAATATCCGTTCATTGATCCGGCGGAGGACCAGCCTGAACTGACCCGACTCGTCGAGGTCGACGCGGATGAACCATTCGTGCTGCATCCGGGCGAGTTTGTCTTGGGGTCCACCTATGAGCAGGTCACTTTGCCCGACGATGTCGCCGCCCGTGTTGAAGGCAAATCCAGTCTGGGGCGGTTGGGGCTACTCACGCACGCCACTGCCGGATTCGTCGATCCAGGCTTCACCGGCCATGTCACATTGGAGCTGTCCAACGTGGCGACTTTGCCTATCAAATTGTGGCCGGGGATGCGGATTGGCCAGCTGTGTTTCTTCCAGCTCAGCTCCCCGGCTGAGCATCCCTACGGATCATCCCGGTCCGGGAACCACTACCAAGGCCAGCGTGGACCGACCGCCAGTCGTGCTCACGTCGGTTTTCGGCGTACCGACGTCTCCCGGTTGGGGGGCGACGCGCCTTCATCGGCAGCCAAAGCGTAACGACGTCGGTCCGGCCCGTTAGCGTGGCGGGATGATCCGCTTCGAACAGGTCGTCAAACGATACGGCGAAGGGTCTCCCGTCGTCGACGGCCTGACCTTATCGGCCCCCGAAGGCACCGTCACCGTGCTGGTTGGTCCGTCCGGATGCGGGAAAACCACCTCGCTGCGCATGGTCAACCGCATGATCGCCCCCACCGAAGGGCGGATTCTTGTTGGCGGTGAGGACGTCGCCGCGATGGATACTGCCCACCTCCGACGCGGTATCGGTTATGTCATTCAGCATGGCGGGCTGTTCCCGCACCTCACCGTCGAACGTAACGTCATGACCGTCCCGCTGCTGTTGGGTACGCCGAAAGCACAGGCTCGTGTCCGCGCCCACGAACTTCTGGAACGTGTCGGCTTGGAACCGGCGCTAGCACGTCGATATCCGGCGCAGCTATCCGGCGGTCAGCAACAACGGGTCGGTGTGGCTCGGGCACTGGCCGCTGACCCACCAGTTCTGCTGATGGATGAACCTTTTAGCGCCGTTGACCCCGTCGTACGCGACCAACTCCAAGCTGACCTGTCTGAACTGCAACGAGAACTTCGCAAAACCATCCTGTTTGTGACCCATGACATCGACGAAGCGATCCGTCTGGGCGACCAGATCGCCGTGCTGAAAGTGGGCGGACGGCTGGCCCAAGTCGCTGACCCTGCGACCCTGCTCGCCGCGCCAGCGGACGACTTCGTCGCTGAATTCGTCGGCCGTGACCGTGGCTACCGCGCACTCGGCTTCGTCCCGGCTCCTACTGTGATCACTCCGGTGCCTGAACGCACCGTTCACCTCGGCGAACTCCTCACCGACGCCGGACGTGATGGGTGGGTGCTGGTCGTCGACGACCACAACCGCCCCCTGGGCTGGGCCGAAGATGACGGCACCCCCGGGCGGCGCGCCGCCGACCTGCACGACGACCTCGACCTCGGGGGGACTGTCGCCACCCGTAACGGTCCGCTGCGCACCTATCTTGACGCGGCGCTGTCCTCCCCGTCGCGACGCGGTGTCGTCGTTGATGACGATGGTGCCGTTGTCGGGACCGTTCGGGTCGCCGAACTTGTCACCGCCATGGACTCCCCGCGAGCCGCGTTGCCCGTCACCGGCGTACCCACCTCCGGCGTAGCCACCCTTGAGGATCCAGCATGAGTTGGCTCCTCGAACACCTCGACCTGGTCCTCAGCCTCAGCGCGCGACACGCCTGGCTCGCCGCGACCCCCCTGCTTCTCGGACTGGCTGTGGCCCTCCCGTTGGGATGGGCAGCCCACAGCGGGCCTCGCTGGATCCGCCCCCTCTTGCTCACCGGCAGCGGACTGCTCTACACCCTGCCCAGCCTCGCCCTGTTTGTGCTGATCCCCGCGGTCCTCGGCACCAAGATTCTCGACCCGATCAATGTCATTGTCGCGATGACCGTCTACACTGTCGCGCTGCTGGTCCGCAGCGTTGACGACGGATTGTCCTCTGTGCCCCCCGATGTGACTGCCGCTGCCACCGCTCTCGGCTACGGCCGGTGGGCACGCCTGATCAAAGTTGATCTGCCCCTCGCCGTACCCGTCCTGGCCGCCGGACTACGCGTCACCTCTGTCAGCAACGTCAGCATCGTTTCAGTGGCCTCCCTCATCGGGGTGTCGCAACTCGGCACCCTGCTCACGGAGGGATACCAGCGCTATTACGTCGACGAACTCCTCGTCGGCATCCTCGCCTGCATGATCCTGGCGATGCTCTTTGACCTCGCCATTGTCGCTCTCACTTGGCTAGCCACCCCGTGGCGTCGGGTAGGTCCCAGCCACGCCGCCGCCGGAGGTCCCCGATGATCGCGCTCATCTGGGCCTGGCTCACCGATCCCGCCCACTGGTCCGGCCCTGACGGCATCCCCTTACGCCTCGGCGAACACCTCAGCTACTGCCTCTACGCTCTGACCGCCGCAACGCTCATCGCCGTACCCCTCGGCCTGTGGATCGGACACACCGGCCGAGCCCGCTGGCTGATCACCTCCACTAACGCCGTACGTGCCGTCCCCAGCCTCGGCCTGCTATTCGTCATGCAAATCCTCCTGTCCACCAACCTTCCCGGTGGCGCCGCCTTCGTCGTGCCCAGCCTCATCGTCCTCGTCCTCCTCGCCGTCCCGCCGCTTCTTGCCGGCACGTACGCCGGAGTCGACGCCGTCGACCCAGCCGTGCGTGACGCCGCCCACGGTATGGGGATGACCCGCACCCAAATCGTCTTCGGAGTCGAACTGCCCTGCGCGCTTCCGCTCCTGCTCTCCGGGCTGCGCAGCGCAACCCTTCAAGTCATCGGCACCGCCACCATCGCCGCCTATGTCTCCGCCGGGGGCCTTGGCGCCTATTTGTCCGAAGGACTCGCCATCGGCGACTACCCGATGGTCGCAGGCGGCGCGATCCTCGTCGCTGCGCTCGCGCTTGGCGTGGACGCCCTGCTGGCTGTGCTCACCGTGGTCCTGGTCTCCCCGGGGTTGCGCACTCTGCGCGGCAGCCACCGCAGCCGACCGGGCACTGACATCTCCGCCACCGCGAAATGAGGGACGACATGTCCATGAGACGAGGTCGCACCCCGGCCGTTTTGATCCTGATCATCACGCTCACCGGATGTGGATCACCCACTAATAATCCGTTAGCTACCGGCGCGGCCGCCCCGACCGGCCAGGGCGCTCCTCCCGCGCGATCCGGTCAGATCCTGGTCGGATCAGCTGATTTCACTGAAAGCGCCTTGCTGGCAGAAATATATGTGGGCGCTTTGAAAGCCAAAGGAGTCGATGCCGCACCGAAACTACGGATCGGGTCCCGAGAGGCCTATCTCAAAGGGATGCAGGACGGGTCGGTGCAGGTCGTCCCGGAATACACCGGCGCGCTGTCCTTCTTCTACCGCAAGGATGCCGCCGAGACCGACCCTGATCGGGTCCTTGACGGATTGCGGGCGGCGCTACCGCCCAACCTGACAGTCCTGGACCGATCCGCCGCCGAGGACAAAGACTCCATCACCGTCACTCGGGAGACCGCCCGCACTCGAGGGTTGCGCACGGTCAGCGACCTCACAGCTGTCGCTGACCACATGGTGCTGGGCGCCCCAGACGAGTTCAAAGCTCGCCCGCAAGGTCTGCCAGGCCTGGCCGGGGTCTACGGGATCGTCTTCTCCCGAGTGCGTACGCCGTTGACCGGCCAGGCGGTGGTGCAGGCGTTGAAACACGGCCAGATCGATGCTGCCAACATCTTCACCACGGACCCGGCGATCAGCGCCCACGATTTTGTGGTCCTCGACGATGACAAACACCTCTTCGGGACCCAGCACATCGTGCCCTTGGTTGCAAAGGACGCCGCGAACCCCACCGTCACGGCAGCTTTGAACGGGGTATCCGCCGCTTTGAACACCGAGGACCTGCGGGTCATGCTCGGCAAAGTCGACATTGACAAACAAGACCCGCAAAGCGTGGCCCGGCAATGGTTGCAAGACCACCACCTGCTGGGCGCGTGATCGCAGAGCTCCTGGTAGGAGCGCTGCTACCGGGAAAGCGCCCACCTCGGGCCATCTGTTGTGGATAGTCTTGCCACACAAGGTGGCTCAGGGGAGAAGAGATGGCGGCTGTCGATCTGACCCGGCGGGCGCTCGCCGCTTCGCTGCGTCGGCTGCTGATGACGCGTCGGCTGTCGAAGATCACCGTCCGCATGATCACCGATGACTGTGGGGTGTCGAGGCACACCTTTTATCACCATTTCGCTGACGTCTATGACCTGTTGACCTATCTCTTCCGCATGGAGATCGTCGAGGACCTCCCGGTGTATTGCCGCCACACCACCTGGCGGGCCGGGGTGGATCGGGTCTTGACCTACACCGCTGACAACCCGGAGCTCTGCCTGAGCGTCTATCATTCGCTGGGCCGGGAAAGATCAGAACGTTTCCTGTGTGGGGTGTTCAATCGACTGCTTCGAGGAGTTGTCGACGACCTATGTCGGGACGATCCGGTCGATGAAGAAACCCGATGTCAGGTGGCATCTTTTTTTGCTTTTGCGCTGCTCGGCCAGTTCTTGGACTGGTTGTCTCGGGGGTTAGAAGAATCGCCGCTGGTCGTGGGTCGTCGTATCGAAGAGATGATGGATGGCACGATCCGGCATGTCTTGGACAATCGACGCCGCGCCTGTGCTTCCGGTCGCGTCGGAAAGGTGATGCAGGGGCCCTGGTGATCACCGGGTGACGCGGTGGCACGCTTCCACAGCTCGCCCCATGCAGGGGTGGCTGAGGTCGCTGCTGGCCTGTGCGGCGATGACACATTTTCGTCCAGATGTGCCGTGATGAGACATCGGCGGGTCTTTGTCCATTGCCCCGGTTGAGACCTCGATCAACAGTGGTCTTAGCGGCAGATACGCCGACATCGACGACCGGTGAGAGTGATACGACATGGGTAACTACGACAAGGTCACGCCTTTGGCACCTGAGGGCATCGAGGAGCGGCACGCCTATCTTCTCGGTGGGGGGATAGGGGCGCTGGCAGCGGCTGCTTTCTTGATCCGTGACGCGCATATGCCGGCAAAAAACATTCACGTCCTGGAGTCCCTGGATCGCACGGGTGGATCGATGGATGGTGCTGGTGACGCGGAGCATGGATACACCGCTCGGGGCGGTCGGGAGATCGAAGAGCACTTCGAATGCTTCGCTGACCTGTTTGCGTCGGTGCCGTCATTGACTGACCCTTCTCGGTCGGTGCTGGATGAGTTCCGCGAGTTGAATCTCATCGAGCCGATCGAGTCGAGATGCCGCATTGTGCATGACCAGGGTGCGGTCGGGGACTTCTCGTCGTTGGGGCTGTCCACTGCGCAGGCGATGCAGCTGGGACGGTTGCATCTGGCGACAGAAGAAGCGTTGGGTGCCACCTCGATTGAGGAGTTTTTCACCCCTGATTTCTTCCGGACAAACTTCTGGTATTTCTGGGCGTCGATGTTTGCTTTCCAGACGTGGCACAGTGTCGTGGAAATGAAGCGGTACATGGAACGGTTCATGCATCTGATCGGTGGTATGAACCAACTCAAAGGCATCTTGCACACTGAATACAATCAGTATGACTCGTTGATTCTGCCGTTGGTGACTTGGCTGCGTGACCAGGGCGTGCAGGTGCAGCTGGGTGCGGTGGTCACGGATATTGATTTCACTGATGACGCGACGACGGCCACGGCGGTCCACTATCTGATGGACGGCGCGGAGGAGCTGATCGAGGTCGGCGCGGATGACCTGGTGTTGTTCACCAATGGCTCGATGACGCAGAACACCACGCGCGGTGACCTGGATACTCCGGCGGAGTTGAACCGTTCGCAGGACAAGGGCTGTTTCAGTGTGTGGGAGAGGATCGCGCCGAAGTCGCCGCGATTTGGGCATCCGGAGGTGTTCTGTGGTGACATCGACCGGACGAAGTGGCTGTCCTTCACCGTGACATTGAAGGACGATGATGTGCTGTTCCCGTATTTGGCTGAATTGACTAATAACGTCCCCGGGATGGGTGGTCTGACTACCATCACCGACTCGGCGTGGTTCATGAGTTGGGTGTCCCCGAAGGATCCACATTTCATTGACCAGCCAGAGAACGTTAAGGTGTTGTGGGCCTACGGCTTGAATATGGACGCGCCGGGCAACTATGTGCCGAAGACACTGTCGGAATGCACTGGCCGAGAAATGTTCACAGAGCTGTTGTTCCACATGGGGCTGAAGGATCGGGTGGAGGAGATCCTGGCGCACACCGTCAATGTCATCCCGGCGATGATGCCGTACATCACGTCGCAGTTCATGCCGCGAGTGGCGGGTGACCGACCGGCGGTGATCCCAGAAGGGAGCCGCAACTTCGCCTTCTTGGGTCAGTACGCGGAGGTGCCCGGGGACTGCGTGTTCACGGTGGAATATTCGGTGCGTACGGCGATGACGGCGGTTTATGGTTTGCTCGATCTGGAGCGTCCAGTTGTTGAGGTGTTCCCGAGCCGGTACGACGTACGGGTGCTCACCCAGGCGGCGAAAGTGTGCCTGGGGGTCGATAAGTTGCCGTTGAAGGATCTGACGTTGGCGGCGTTGACGGCCCGTTCGGAACTTGCTGCCTATCTGTGATTCGGGCGGCCGGAGCCATCTCGCTGCGGGGTGAGTGATGACGTGTCGGGGCGGCCGTGCGGGGCCGCTCCGACACCGTCATATGCGCTTGAATCGGGCAGGTTGGTGAGCGAGGTGACGCTGGGGGGTGACAGAGGTTGGTGAGCGCGGTTGTCGCTGGATTGTCTCGGGGAGGGCGCCCAGTCTGGATCGACGCTGGTGGGAAGGGTGGCGAGGATTGCTTTGTGAGTGAGTGCTCACTCACTTTATCGTCGTACTGTGCCAGGAACGACCACAACGCCAGGGCCCGGTCGGGAATCAGGAAGGCGTGCCCGACCGCTGCCCCCTGAGGAACGACGACTCCTGATCGTCCACACCGCCACCCAGATGATCCGCCGCGACCAAGCGCTGCCATCCACCCGCCGGATCGCCACCGAAAGCGGCATCGCCGAAGGCACCCTCTTCCGGGCCTTCACCACCAAAGAAGCTCTCCTCGACGCGATCATCTCCGCGACAGCCTGCCCGTCCCCGTTCTGGGAACGCACCCGCCATATCGACCGGACCCTGCCCCTGCGAGACCGCGTCTACGCGCTGGCAGAGCTCCTCAACGACAGATTCACCGAGATCTTCGACGTCCTGGGCCCATTAGGAGTGATGGGTCCACCCCAGCACGGCCCACACCCCGGCTGCCCCAGCGCCGACGACCACGACTGCCTGGACCCCCACCACATCCGGCAGCACCTCTACGACGTCCTTGGCGCGGACGCGCACACCCTGAGGGTGCCACCCGACATCCTCGTCGACGCCCTGCGCTTCCTGTCGTTCGCCGGGAGCCACCCACATATCAACGACGGAAAACTGATGACACCTCACGCGATCGTCGACATCCTGCTTGACGGGGCCCTGCCACGGGCGGCAGACATCGAACGGCCCGACGAGATCACAGCGCTCGACACCCACCGGAGCACATCACTGCTGAGCAGCCACGACTCGCAGCCGAAGGGATCCCCATGCTGACCACTGTCTTAACCAGGCATCTGCGCCCCTACCGAGGATTCCTCGCCGCCGTGGTCGTCCTCCAACTGTTCGCCACCATCGCCTCGCTCTACCTCCCCAGCCTCAACGCCGACATCATCGACAACGGCGTCGCCAAAGGCGACACCGACCACATCTGGAAGGTAGCGATGTGGATGCTCGCTGCCGCACTCGGCCAAGCGCTCTGCCAGATCGCCGCCGTCCGCAACGGAGCACGAGCCGCCATGGGCATGGGCCGAGACCTGCGCAGCGGCCTCTTCGAACAGGTCATGTCATTCAGCGCCCGCGAGGTCGCCCACTTCGGGGCGCCATCCCTGATCACCCGCACCACGAACGACGTCCAACAATTGCAACAACTCGTGCTGATGGGCTGCATCGTCCTGGTCGGCGCCCCCATCACCATGATCGGCGGGATCATCATGGCGTTACGCGAAGACGTCGGCCTGTCCTGGCTCGTCGCCGTCGCCGTACCGCTCCTGACCATCAGCGTCCTGCTCGTCGTACGCCGTATGGTGCCCCTCTTCCGGCAGATGCAGACCCGCATCGACGCCGTCAACCGGATCCTCCGGGAGCAAATCAGCGGCATCCGCGTGGTCCGCGCTTTCGTCCGCGAAGACCACGAAATCCGGCGATTCGCCGTCGCCAACGACGCCCTCACCGAGGTCGGCCTCGGCGTCGGTCGACTGATGGTGCTGATGTTCCCGATCGTCATCGCGATCATGAACCTTTCCACCGTCGCCGTCATCTGGTTCGGCGGCCACCGCGTCGACGACGGCGCCATGCCGGTCGGGTCGCTCTTCGCCTACATGAGCTACCTCATCCAAATCCTGATGTCAGTGATGATGGCGACGATGGTCGCCACGATGGTGCCGCGCGCCTCCGTGGCCGCCGACCGCATCGGCGAAGTCCTCGACACCCACTCCACCGTGATCCCCCCAGCACAGCCGGTACGCCGTACCAACCCCACTGGACTCGTCGAACTCGACCACGTCGAATTCACCTACCCCGGCGCTGAAGCACCCGTCCTACACGACGTCACCTTCACCGCCCGCCCCGGCACAGTCACCGCCGTCATCGGCAGCACCGGATCAGGCAAAACCACCCTGATCAACCTGCTACCCCGGCTCTTCGACGCCACCGGCGGGACAGTCCGACTCGACGGCACCGACGTCCGCGAACTCGACCCCCACGAACTGTCCCGTGACGTCGCCATCGTGCCCCAACGGCCCTACCTGTTCTCCGGGACCGTCGCATCCAACCTGCGTTACGGCAATCCCGACGCCACCGACGATGACCTCTGGCAGGCACTACGCATCGCCCAAGCCGACGAGTTCGTGCGCGGCATGGAAGACGGCCTCGACGCACCCATCGCCCAAGGAGGGACGAATGTCTCCGGCGGACAACGCCAACGACTGTGCATCGCCCGCGCCATCGTCGCGCGCCCCACGGTCTACCTCTTCGACGACTCATTCAGCGCCCTTGACCTGGCCACCGACGCGCGCCTCCGAGCCGCACTACGGCCCTCGATCCGCAACGCAACCATGATCGTCGTCGCCCAACGCGTCTCGACCATCGTCGACGCCGACCTCATCATCGTCCTGGACTCCGGCCGAGTCGTCGGACTCGGCCGACACGCCGAACTCCTCACCCAATGCCCCACGTACGCCGAAATCGTGGCCTCCCAGCTCAGCGCCCAGGACGCCGCCTGATGGCCGCCACGACACGCCGACACGGACGCCACCCCCACGGCACCGAAAAAACCCCCGTCGGACACACGATGAGCACCACCCGCCGCCCCCACGGCGCTCGCGGGGGCGGCCCGATGGGAGGCGCTTTGGCGCAGAAGTCGTTGGACTTCTCCGGGTCAGGTCGGCGCCTACTCGGATTGTTGCGGCCCTCTCGGGTCCACGTGATCACCGCGGTCGTGTTGTCTGTGGCTAGCGTGGCGCTGTCCGTTGTCGGACCTAAAGTCCTCGGTCATGCCACTGACCTGGTATTTGCTGGGGTGATCGGACGCCGACTGCCCGCCGGGACCACCAAGGAGCAGGTGGTGGCGGCGTTGCGAGCCCGCGGGGAGAACACGTTCGCTGACCTGGTGTCAGCGATGGATGTCATTCCTGGCCGGGGAGTGGACTTCGACGAGGTCGGTCGCGTCCTGCTGCTGGTGCTGGGACTGTACGCCGTCGCCGCCGTCCTGATGTGGGCGGCCGGTCGTCTCATCAACCATGTGGTGATCACCACGATGCGTCGACTGCGCGGGCAGGTCGAGGAGAAGTTGCACTCGCTGCCGTTGTCCTATTTCGACGCCCAGCCCCGCGGAGAGTTGTTGTCGCGGGTGACCAACGACATTGACAACCTCGGGCAGAGTTTGCAGCAGACTTTCGGACAGTTATTGAACAGTCTGCTCACCGTCATCGGCATCCTGGTGATGATGCTTCTGGTCTCTCCGATGCTGACGGTGATTGCTCTGGTCGCAATCCCGGTGTCGGTGCTGGTCACTGTGGTCATTGGCAAACGCAGCCAGCGGCAATTCATTGCTCAGTGGTCCCGCACCGGTGAGTTAAACGGCTTGGTCGAGGAGGCCTACACCGGTCACGAATTAGTGGCCGCCTTCGGTCGGCGCGCCGAGGTGTCTGAGCGGATGCGTCGTACCAATCAGGATTTGCATGACGCCGCGTTCGGCGCGCAGTTTGTCAGCGGCTTGATGATGCCGGTGATGTTCCTGGTGGGGAACCTGTCGTTTGTCTTGGTCGCCGTCGTTGGTGGGCTGCGGGTGGCGAATGGAGCCCTGAGTCTGGGTGACGCGCAGGCCTTCATCCAGTACTCACGGCAGTTCACTCAGCCGTTGACGCAGGTTGCATCGATGGCGAACCTGCTGCAGAGCGGTGTGGCCTCCGCTGAGCGAGTGTTTGAGCTGCTCGACGCTCCCGAGCAAGTCCCGGAGGTGGCTCGCCTCGGTGACCGACCAGAGCCGCACGGACGCATCGAGTTCCACGATGTGGCCTTCTCCTACCGGCCGGATCGTCCGCTGATCCACGACCTGTCATTGACGGTTGAGCCGGGACAGACCGTGGCCATCGTGGGACCCACCGGTGCCGGGAAGACCACCATGGTCAACCTGATCATGCGGTTCTACGAGTTGGATCGTGGCCGGATCACCTTGGATGGCGTTGATATCGCTGCGATGCCTCGACGCGAACTGCGCCAGCGCATCGGGATGGTATTGCAAGACACCTGGCTCTTCCACGGCACCATCCGGGACAACATCGCCTACGGCAGGCCGGACGCCACCGAAGAGGACATCCACGCTGCAGCGGAGGCGACGTACGTCGATCGCTTTGTCGCGCACCTGCCTGATGGATATGACACGGTCCTTGACGATGAGGGTTCCAACATCTCGGCAGGGGAGAAGCAGCTCATCACCATCGCCCGGGCCTTCCTGAGTGCGCCGAGCCTGTTGATCCTCGATGAGGCGACCAGCTCGGTGGATACCCGCACCGAGGTGCTCCTGCAACACGCCATGGCAGCGTTGCGCACTGATCGCACCAGCTTCGTCATTGCACACCGACTGTCCACGATCCGTGACGCTGACGTGATCCTGGTGATGCAGGATGGCGTGATCGTCGAACACGGCTCCCACGAGCAGCTGCTCGGGCTCGATGGCGCCTATGCGCAGCTCTATCGCAGCCAGTTTGCCGGGGCAGCGACCGCCGACGAGTCAGCGCCAGCCGACCCAGCTGACTCGGTGGCCCCAGCGGCTCCGATCGAACGAGACGAGCCGATCGCGCCGGTTGACCCACCAACCAACTCCTCTGATAACACAGGTCAGCGGTGAACGGAGCCGGGGAGGCGTCCTAGGCGGATTCCTCCTCGGCTTCCTCCATGGTGAGGTCCGGTTCGAACGACGAATGGTGGCTGACAATCGCCCATTCCTCGCCGTTCCACACATACGCGAAGCTGTAGCGCCCTTCCAGGCGTTCAACTTCTTCTTGGAACTCCAACCGGTAACGGCCCACATCGACAGCCATGCCATGGCCCCGATAGATGTGACGTTCGATGACCGAGACCCAGGGCTTCTTGGCCAAGAACATCTCGTAATAGGCGAGACGTTCCTCAGCGTTCTCGCAGAGATGTTCCGAGAGACTGGGCAGCAACGTGGCGTCAGGCATGTAGAGCGCGTCAACGGCTTTGGCGTCAGAGTTCTGCATCACTGAGTTCCACCGGTCAAACAAGGCCGCGATCTCCGCTTCGGTGGGGACCGGATATCCTTCCGCGGCGAGCGCCAGCGGCGAGATCTTCACGGATGGAGCGACGTACGGGTCTGCGGTCAGTGATTCGGCGGCGGCACTCTGACCGGGCAGGACTCCGCGGACTGCGCCAGCGATGCGGGCGCCGCCTCCGTCGCGTCCAGTGGGCTTGGCGGATGGGGTTTTCACAGCGCTGTCAGCGGTGCCCTGCTGTGGATCATGCTGCTGCATGCTGCTCCTCGGTGCTTGAGAACGTCGCACGCCGGCGCGTTCTGGTCGGACTATCCCCCGAGGCGATGACGTGATGTGGCAAGCGGATGCACTCCGCTGGGGTCATCGCTCCCAGGAGCAGATGACCAGCGGCGTGGAGGGGTGATACATCGGCGTTCTTCAGAGTGGGCTCCTGCGGAAATATCAGCACGATCAGCGTGGCAAACATGGAGTCCTTTTGGTGCATTAAAGGACTCCTCAAGCGCTCATCGGCATGTGCGGGTCAGACCTGACCCTTTAGCGACCACATTCCGCCACGAGAGAGGGCCCCGGCTGTCGCGGTGACAGCCGGGGCCCTGTCTCGTCGGTGAGGTCAGCGGGTGCGCAGGATGTGCATCGCCTCAGTAGCGGGGATCGTCCGGCGGGATCCGAGGGCATCTCGCAGGCGCGCCCAATCGTTGCTGTCGGCGGTGAAGGCTTCGCTGCGGGTTGCTGGTGGGGCGGGTGCTGATGTGGGCGAGGCTGGTTGTGGTGTCGGTGGGGTAGGTGCTGCTGCCGGGGGAGGTTCGGGGTGGGGTGTGGGGTCCAGCACGGCGGTGGACGCGGTGACACCGAGCAGCGACAGAGCCTCAGCGGCGGGCATGGTGCGTCGTCCGTCGAGGTGGGTGCGCAGGCTGGCCCAGGTGGTGGCGTCGGCACTGACTACTGCCCTGGACGGCGTCCCTTCGGGGGGAAGGGCTGGGGTTGTCGAGGGGGTATCGGCGGCATCTGAGCTGCTGGCATCTGGTGTGGTGGTGTCCGCTGTGGGGGTGTCTGGTGCGGCGATGCCCAGGAGGGCGAGGGCTTCGGAGGCGGGCATGGTGCGTCGTCCGTCGAGGTGGGTGCGCAGGCTGGCCCAGGTGGTGGCGTCAGCTCGGTGGGGACTGGCTGTGGCGTGGACGGTCGCGACGTCATCGGCGTACGGCGTGTCATCCAGCGCTGGAGATTCCGTGTTGAGCGTGTCCTCAGGGGCGACCTCGGAAATCGTGGCGGGGGCGGTTCCAGCTGGGGGACGGACGGCGGCGAGCAGCATCTGGGCCACGTCGACCACTTCGACGTCGGCACGGGCGGTGCCGGTTTCTTGTTGACTGGTCAGCCCGTCAGAAATCATCACTCGACAGAACGGGCAGCCGGTAGCGATCCGGTCAGCGCCGGTGGCCACGGCTTCCGCCGTACGGTTCTCGTTGATGCGAGAGCCGAGTTTTTCTTCCATCCACATGCGTGCGCCACCGGCACCGCAGCAGAACGACGTTTCCTGTGAGCGGGCCATTTCGTGGTGGCGCACTCCGGGCAGGCTGGCGATGAGTTCGCGTGGGGGGCTGTAGACGTGGTTGTGCCGACCCAGATAGCAGGGGTCGTGGTAGGTGACGTCTTTTCCGGTGGAGGCGACACCAGAGGTGTCGGCTGCCTCGGGGCGGGCGGTGGGTACGAGGCGTTTTTCTCGGACGAGCCGGTTGAGCAGTTGGGTGTGGTGGACCACGTCGAAATCACCACCCAACTGGGGGTATTCGTTGCGCAGTGTGTTGAAGCAGTGGGCGCAGGTCACCACGATCGTGGTGGCCTGGGCTGCGGTGAGAGTGGCGATGTTTTGCGCAGCGAGCATCTGGAAGAGGATCTCGTTGCCCGCGCGTCGGGCTGAGTCGCCCGTGCATGATTCACCGTTGCCGAGCACCGCGAAGGAGACCCCAGCGTGGTGCAGCAGTTCGGCGACGGCGCGGGTGGTCTTTTTGGCGCGGTCCTCGTAGGCGCCTGCGCAGCCCACCCAGAAGAGGTAGTCGACTTCGGTCAGGTCGTGGACGTGTTGACCGACGACGGGTACGTCGAAGGGCAGCCCTTGTGTCCAGTCGAGGCGCGTTTGCGGGGACATGCCCCAGGGGTTGCCCTTGCTTTCCATGTTTTTGAAGAGGCCGGACAACTCGGCGGGGAACGCTGATTCGATGAGGACACGGTGGCGGCGTAAATCGATGATCGAGTCGACATGTTCGATGTCGACGGGGCATTGTTCGACGCATGCCCCGCAGGAGGTGCATGACCAGAGCACGTCGGTATCGATGATCGCGTCCGGGCCAAGGGCGTCGTAGGCCCCGATCGGGTAGGGCGCTTCATAGCCGGTGTCGCCGACCAGCGGGATTTCCGCGAGACGTTTGACGTGTTTTGGCAGGTCGTGGCGCTGGTCCTCGGTGGCCAGAATCCAGGGGGCTTTGGCGTGAGCGTGGTCCCGCAGGGTCATGGTCAGCAGCTTTGGCGACAGCGGCTTGTCGGTATTCCAGGCGGGGCATTGACTCTGACAGCGGCCGCATTCGGTGCAACTGGTGAAGTCGAGCAGGGACTTCCAGGAGAAGTCTTCAATCGCGCCGACTCCCAAGCGCGGTATCGCTGCGGGGGTGTTGTCGTCTGCGCTCTCGTCGCCCATGGCATCGATCTCGGCCAGGCCGACAGGGGCGCCGGTGGGGGTGAGGATCGGGCGGAGCGCTCCCAGCGCGGTGCGTCCAGAGGCCTCACGTTTGAACCAGATGTTGACGAACGCCAAGAAGCGGTGCCAGGCGACTCCCATAGTGGGGTTCAATGCGATCACGATCATCCAGGCGAAGCTGACCAGGATCTTGAGCATCGCGAAGATGTAGACCGCTTCATAGATCTGAGCCAGGTCGAGGTGGCTCCAGAAGAGGGTGCCCCAACCGGTCAGTGGGAAGTGCAGGGCGATGTTTTCCTCGGGGTGCTGTATCTGCACCATCCGCGCTTCGAGGGAGCGCAGCAGGATGATCAGGACCATCACCGCGACGATGGTCGCTTCGACGTAGTAGGCCTTCCATTTCACCGAACCGAAGAATCGGCTACGGCGGCCGTGGACGCCTTTAGCGAACCGCGGGTTGTGGCGTTGCCGAATGCCGACGAGGGTGAGGATGCCGACCAGACCGAAGACACACAGGCCTTCGATGATCCATTCGAAGGGGAAGAAAGTCCCGACGATGGGGAGTCGGAAGTCAGCCCAGAACAGTTGGAAGAACGCGTTAACCAGGGTAGAGAACAGCACGAGGAATCCCACGGCAGTCACCCAGTGTGCTGCCGCAACCACAGGGAGTCGGGCCATTCGGGTGTGGCCGAGGAATTCCTTGATCAGCACCCAGGTGCGGCGGATCGGGCGTCCGGTGCGGGTGGGGTCGGCTGTGCCCATTCGGAAGACTCGGCTGTATTGCCAGATCCGCCAGAACAGCAGACTCCAACCGATGGTGGGGACGATCAGGCACAGCAGGATCGCCGTGGCTTGCAGCGCTGACATGCTGCGATGATACGGAGCTGATCTGCGGGGGACGGGGTGCTCGTCGTTGTGACCTGGCTCTCCCTGGCGAGGATCGTCGAGGGTGGCCGGTCTGCGGTGAAGCTGTGGTGGTGGGGCGGCACCACCACCAGATCCATAAGATTTTGTTGGAATACCTATAAGCAACCTACTGTTGATTCAGCTGACAGAGCTCGACGTCCCCCGCCGTACCGGCCACCCACGTCGACCCCGACGACCCACCCAGGTGAGAAACATGACCGTGTACGACGACGTGACCGCCCTCGTGGGCGGCACCCCCTTGATCCGGATCAACCGCATGATCGACGGCCCGGCGACCGTCCTGGTCAAAGCCGAGTTCGTCAATCCTGCCGGGTCAGTCAAAGACCGCATCGCCGTGGCCATCATTGACGCCGCCGAAGCCGCCGGTGAACTCCGCCCCGGTGGCACGGTCGTCGAAGCCACCAGCGGCAACACGGGCATCGCGTTGGCGATGGTCGGTGCCGCCCGTGGCTACCGCGTCGTCTTGACCATGCCGGAGACGATGAGCACCGAACGGCGAGCGCTGCTGCGGGCCTTCGGAGCCGACTTGGAGCTCACCCCGGGCGCTGCCGGGATGAAAGGCGCCGTGGAGCGCGCCCAACAGATCGCCGCAGGGGACAATGCCATCCTGGCCAGTCAGTTCGCTAACCCGGCCAATCCGCAGATCCATCGCGAGACCACCGGTGAAGAAATCTGGGCTGACACGAACGGCACCGTCGATATTTTCGTGGCCGGGGTCGGCACCGGCGGGACGGTCTCTGGCGTCGGCGCCACGTTGAAAGCCCACGACCCCGGCATCACTGTTGTGGCAGTTGAACCCGCAGAGTCCCCGATCCTCACCGGCGGTCAGGCGGGACCGCACCGGATCCAAGGCATCGGCGCGAACTTTGTGCCCGACAACCTCGACCGCGACATCGTTGACGACATCCTGCGTATCGACGCTGACACCGCCGTCGCTCATGCTCGGGCTGCAGCGACCCAGGAAGGGTTGCTGGTCGGTATTTCCTCCGGGGCTAACCTTGCCGCCGCCGCCCAGCTCGCTGCGCGACCGGAGAACGCCGGGAAGACCATCGTCACCATGTTGTGCGACACCGGCGAGCGCTACCTGTCCACTGTCCTGTTCGACGGCTTGACTGACTGAGCCATGTCCGCCTCGCAGCCTGTCGGTGTCGCCGACCCTGAGCCGAGATCCCTGGCTGGTCAGGGCCGGGGACATCGGTGGATGCATGCCGTGAAACGGATGGCTGGTGCTGTCCTTGAAGACCTCGATGCGGCCATCGCCCGGGATCCTGCCGCGACCGGTCGCGTGCAGATGGCATTGGTGAGTCCGGGCCTGCATGCGCTCTGGGCGCATCGGGTGGCCCATTCGATGTGGCGTCATGACCGTGGTCGCCTTCCAGCGCGGTTGCTGTCTCAATGGACTCGGGCCCGCACCGGCATTGAGATCCATCCGGGCGCGACCATCGGGCGGCGACTCTTTATCGATCACGGCATGGGGGTGGTGATCGGCGAGACCGCCGAGGTCGGTGACGACGTGATGATGTATCACGCGGTCACTCTTGGGGGTCGCACCCTGTCCGCTGGAAAACGTCATCCCACGGTGGAGGATGGTGTCACGATCGGTGTTGGTGCCCGAGTGCTCGGCGCGGTGACGATCGGCGCTGGCGCGCAGATCGGCGCAAATTCGGTGGTGGTCAAGGACGTTCCAGCCGAGCATGTGGCAGTCGGGGTTCCGGCGCGGACCCGTCCTGGCGGTCAGCAGCGCATCCTGGGGCTTCCGGATGATCTGTACGCCGAACCTGCGTTATGGATCTGACCAGACCAGGATCTGAGGTAGGTACCTGCCTCAGGTAAGGCGGACACCCGATGTGGGCCCCTACCTCAGACCGGGATCGTGAGGGTTGACGCATTCTGTGACATCCACCACGAAAGGCAGTAGCGATGTACGCCCTGACCGACCCCCAGACCCTCGCGGCAGAGATTCGTTGGCGCTACGTCGACGACCATGCCGGACTGTCCTGGCGGTCCACGCGACCTGCTCGTCGCGTCACCCTCGATGTTCGGCGTGACGAGACCCGACGCGGCGGCTTCCTCCCAGGGCTGAGTATCGGACGCCGAATCCTCGGCAGCTACGGCCCGATCGACCCGCTGGATGGTCGTCGACGCGCCAACTGAACGGACACGTCTCACCGCGCCGGTCCGCAGGTTGATAATGCAGGGTATGCCCTTGTACGTCCCGGACCGGCCGCTGGTGGGACGTCTCACCGAACTTGATCGTCTCGCCGCAGCGACCGGCGGCGGTCACACCACTGGCCTCGCTGTTCTCTCCGGGGACGCAGGCATCGGCAAGACCCGACTCATCGCTGCCCTGGCCACCCGAGCTCAGGAAGCAGGCCACGTCGTGGCCGTCGGCCACTGCGTGGGAGTGACCGGCCCCCACCTGGCTTATCTCCCTCTCGTCGAACTCCTCGACGATCTCACTGCCGCCGAACCCGACATGGTCCGGCAGGTCGCGGCTACCCACCGCACGCTGGCACCCTTCCTCCCCGTCGAAGACCACCCCGCCGTCGACCCCATCGAAGACACCAGCCCGGTCCCTGACCCCGGCCGCATCGCCACCGCCGTTCACGCCCTGCTAGAAACCGTCGCCGCACACCGGCCCGTGCTCGTGGTCGTCGAAGACGTGCACTGGGCCGACAACTCCACCCGGGACCTGCTCACCGTATTGTTCACGCGCGGCTTCACCGGACCAGTCGGTCTGCTCGCCTCCTACCGAGCTGACGACCTGCACCGACGCCACCCCCTGCACGAAACCCTCGGCCTGTGGGCCCGCCTTCCTCAAGTCACCCGAATTCACCTCGGACGTCTCCCCGCCCGCGACATGCGCGCCCTCATCGACGCCACCGGCGGTGCGCCCACCTCCCGGGCCGCAGTCGCTGACATCGTCGACCGTGCCGACGGCAACGCCTTCTTCGCCGAAGAACTCATTGCCGGCGGCAACGAACTCACCGGCGACCTCGGCAGAGTCCTGCGCCTCCGCGTGGAAAACCTCGGCCAGACCGCCCGCACCGTCGTCCAAGCCATGGCCGTCGGCGGACGCCGCGTCAGCAGCGAACTCCTCAGCTGCGTCACCGGACTCGACGCGCACACCCTCGACCAGGCCCTCCATGAGGCCACCGACCATCACATCCTCGTCTGCACCGCCGAAGACGACATCGCTTTCCGGCACGCCCTCCTCGCCGAAAGTGCCTACGACGACCTGCTGCCCACCCAACGCCGCCGCCTGCACTCCGCCTACGTCGACACCCTCACCCACCGCCCCG
The DNA here is from genome assembly GCF_019331795.1 of Austwickia sp. TVS 96-490-7B. Taxonomy (GTDB): domain Bacteria; phylum Actinomycetota; class Actinomycetes; order Actinomycetales; family Dermatophilaceae; genus Austwickia. Next base: position 92,682 of record NZ_JAHPZL010000004.1, on the reverse strand, counting down.
ACCTTGGCACCGCCGCCACCCTCGCCCGACACGCCTACGAAGCCGGTGAACGTGCCACCGCGATCGCCGCATCACGCCGCGCCGCCGAAGACGCCCTCGCCGCCGGTGGCCCCGTCGACGCCCTCGCCCACCTCGAACGCGCCCTCGCCTGGACCGACCCAGACGACCCCGTGCGCGACGACATCACTCTGCGAGCCGCCTTCGCCGGCGTCCACGCAGGCAACGTCCCACGCGCCATCCACCTCCTGCGCGACGCCATCGACCACCCAGGTCCCCGCCAAGACCATGACAAACGCGCCTACATGCTCTCCCTGCTGGTCTTCCGCTGCCGTGAAATCGACGTCCCCTGCGACCCCGTCGCCCTCACCGACGAAGCCCTCGCCCTCCTCGACGAGCACACCCCCGCCGAAGTCCGCGGCGGCGTACTCCAAGCACGCCTCCAAGCCCTCACCGAGACCGGCAGATACGCCGAAACCGCACCCCTAGCCGACGAAATCGCCCGCATCACCGAAGAACACGGCCTATCCCGGCAAGCCAGCGAAGCCCGCGCGATCCTCGCCCGCGTCGTCGAAGCCCAACAAGACACCGACGCGATGGGCGCCCACCTCGAAGCTGTCCGCGCCGAACTCGCCGGCGGCGATGACCCCATCCAAGTCCGCGTGCACCACAACCTCGCCGGGGTCTACCACCGCCGCGGCGACCTCCGTGGAGCCCGCGACCTCATGGCCCAAGGCCGAGCCATCGCCGAACGGCTCGGACGCCAATGGACCCCCTGGGCCGTCGAATGCCGCGTCCTCCAAGGCATCTACAGTTTCGAACTCGGCGAATGGGCACTCGCCGACGACATCCTCACCGTGCCCCCACACACCCCAGAACTGGCGCGAGCCATGGCCGAAGCCGCGCACATGGGGGTGCACGTCGCGCGTGGAGACATCGACAGCGAACACCTCGGCTCCCTCGACCGATGGTGGACCTACGACGGACTGACCTGCCTCCTCGGCCTGATCGTCGGCATCGAGGTGTACGGCAGGGAAGGGCGAGTCAACGCAGCCATCGACGTCGCAGGCCAAGGCGCCGTGATGCTAGAACGCATGTGGGGACCCTCCTGCCAAGCATTAGTGCGACTGAGCGCAGTACTCGTCGGAGCAGTCACCGGGCCGCTTGCAGCATCACCCGAAGACACCCGCTCCCGAGCGCTGCCCGAGATAGCCCGGCTCGTCACCAAAGCCCGAGCCATCACCACCGCCAGCGACGAACGCATCGGAGCCGAAACCCGGGCATGGGCCGCCCGGATGGAAGCCGACTGCGCACGATCCGTGATGATCGCCGCACCCGGCATCCCCCCAGCAGACGGCGGACCGGTCGACGCCGACCAAGAAGTCGCAGCGTGGCGTGCCGCGCTCGCCGCATTCGAGTCGTACGGCAATGCCTACGAGACGGTGCGTTCCCGGGTGTTTCTTGCTGCGGCATTACGACGGGCAGGATGCGTGACGGTATCGCGAGAGGTCGCAACCCAAGCGGAACGGGAAGCACGCGCCTTGGGAGCGGAGCCGTTGCTGCAGGAGTTGGGGGTCTCCGGCCCGTCCGGCCCTCCGGGCGATCCCGCGGCCGCGGAGCCTTCGCCGGAGATGTTGACCCGTCGAGAGCGGCAGGTGTTGCAGCTAGTCGCAGCGGGATTGACCAACGGACAGATCGGGCGGCGCCTGTTCATCAGCACCAAAACGGCGAGCGTGCATGTGTCGCACATCCTCGCCAAGCTGGGAGTGCCGAATCGGGCGGCGGCGGCCGCGCAGGCCCGCCGATGGGGAGTCGGGTCCGGTACGCCGGAATGATCCGCCGACAAGGCCGCGCGTACGCTGACAGCTGTGTCTGCGAGCCGATCTGCCCTGCCTTGTGCCCCTGCTGGTGAGCTGTGGCTGCATCAGTCCCGGCAGGATCGACGCGGTGAATTGCGGGGGCGTGAAGAAGACCTCGCAGCGCTGTGGGCTGACCCGTCGTCCGTGGTGACGGAGGTGTCGGAGTCAGGTCAGTTGGTGACCGTCTCAGGCGGAGACGGCCTGGTGTGGCAGCCCACCGGATCGGTGCGGGATGACCTGGTGGTGTGGTGCGGCGGTGATCCAGCGCGGTGGGTGCGGGTGTCTGCGGATCCGGTGGCAGGGGCCCGCCCGTGGCGTGACGTGATCGGTGCGCTGCCAGTGGTGGATGCCCATGCCGCCGCAGTGGGTTTGGCGTTGGGGCGCTGGCATGCGACTCATCCGTTCTGCCCGCGATGCGGCGCGCCAACTCAGCCGCGACACGCCGGGTGGATGCGAGTGTGCGGGACGTGCGAGGCGGAGTTTTACCCACGCACTGATCCGGTGGTCATCATGGCGGTCTTGGACGACGCAGACCGGATCTGTCTGGTGCGAGGACATCAGTTCGCGTCATCGGTGGCGATGTCATGCCCCGCCGGTTTCGTCGATGCCGCCGAGTCGTTGGAAGACGCCGTACGCCGTGAGGTCGCTGAGGAGCTAGGGCTGCGGACCGTGGACGTGTCCTACGCGGGAAGCCAACCGTGGCCAGCAGCGGGGCAAGTCATGGTGGCTATGGTCGCTCGGGTCGAAGATCCAGCATTGACGATCGACCCGGTCGAGGTGGCGGCGGCGCGATGGTTCACCCGCACCCAGCTACGAGAGGCCTTGACTGCCGGTGAGGTGACCCTGCCGCCGTGGTTCGCGGCAGGCCGCTGGTTGATCGAAGGGTGGTTGGGAGAGCGCGTCGATGCGTCATTCACCACGACCGCAGTGCGCACCGGGTCCTGACCACCGCGTTGGGCGGCCAGGACCTCTCGACGAGCACCTGTCGCTGAGTGGCGCTGGCAGGAGACGGCGGTTCAGGGGCCGGTGGGACCGGGGCCAGGCCACGTGGTTCCGCCATAAGGTGGATCGGTTCGGGCGGTTTCGGAGGTGCCGCTGGCGTCGTCACGCTGCCCGGGCATGACCGAGCTGACGGCGTTCCGGGCGGTGTCGGCGACATCCCCGAGGGTGGCTCGAATCTCAGGGGCTTTGTCCTTGGCGGCATCAACGACGGCTTGTCCGGCGCTGGTGGCGGTTTCCACGGCCAGTTCGTGCGCCTGGCCGACTTTGTCCTGTACCCGGGGGTCGTTCCACAGGACATCGGCGTGTTCTTTGATCTGTTCGTACCGGCCTCGTCCGGCCCTGGCCCCCAGGACGTAGCCGATCGCGGCCCCGGTCAGCAACATCACGCGTCCGCGCATGGCCTGTTCTCCTTAGGATCGGTGAGTGGCAGCGTGGGTCGTCCGTGACCTCTTGGTGATCGCGAGCTTAGACGCCGAATGTCTTGTCATGGCGTGAAGTTCGGTGTCGAATCCGAGGTGTTCTCGACGATTCAAGTGACCTGGTCTCGCCACGAGATGGCGGTGGCCTTCCTGGACCGGGATGTCGGCGTTGCCGGATGGTCGATAGGCTACGAGGCTGACCCGCAGTTTTCGGCGGGTGGGAGGAGATCCACATGGTCCGCTACTGCCTCGAGTGCGGTGCGCAGTTACCGTCTCAAGCCCGGTTCTGCGTGTCCTGTGGGGCCGCGATCACCGGCGTTGATAGTGCTGGTGCAGCCGCTCGACGAGAGAGTTCGGTCGAGCTGTCCACGGCCGCGATGGCACCCATCACTCCGGGTCCATCGCCAGCGTTGACGCCAGAGCAACTCGCTGCCGCAGCCGGGATGGCCGGGGGTGCAGCGACCGCCAAGATCGATACGCCGTTCCCCGCCGGTGATGCCGGAGCAGCCACCGCGAAGTTCGACACCGCAGCTGCGGGAGGCCCCGCTCCGACGGCGAAAATCGCTCCGCCTCGCCCGACGTACCGGGGGGTGTCACGTGACGGCGTGTCGCAACAGTTCGCGGCCTGGCCGGATGACGACGACCCGTGGGAAGCCCCCGAGGAAAGCGCTCCGCAGGCACCGCCGACCCGTCGAGGCGGCGGCGCCCGGCATGAAGCCGCCGAACCGGAAACTGGGAGTCGTACGGCGGCGAGACGCTATGCCGATGCGCAAGAAATGTCGGGGCGTCGGCGGGGAATGGTCGTGCCGATCGTGGCGGGCGCGGCAGCTCTATGCGTCCTGGGGATCGGTGCAATGGTGTGGACTCTCAACAGTGGCAACGGAGTCCCTGCGCCAGAGCCGGTGCCAAATCCACCGTCGGTGGCACCTGCCGTCCCCACCACAGACAAGGAAACGAGTGCGTCCGGGACGGAAGCGAAGGCTCAGGCAGCTCGAGCAGCGGTCCTGGAAGCGTTGGAAGCTGGCAAGGGGTCCCGCACCACATTGGTGCAGGGCATCGACACCTACTGCAGCAAACGAGACCGCGAGGGCGGTAGCAAGCTGATGACCGAAGCCCTGCAGGGGCGCATGGCACAACAAGCGAAGCTGGGCGAAATGGGAGACACCGCATTCGCTGATCTCCCCGGAGCCAAAGATGCCCGCGACAAGCTGAAAGAAGCGCTGCAAGCATCAGCAGAAGCCGACCAGATCTATGTGCGCATGGCCCGCTCGGGCACGGTCTGCCATAACAGCAGCGAATTAGCCCAGGCCAACTCAAAGGCGTCACAGGCGAAGCAGAACTTCCTGCGTGCGTGGAACCCCATCATGACGGCCAACAAAAAACCAGAAATGAAAGCCGACGACATCTGAGCTGTGCGCTCAGATGTCGTCGCGGTGGGTGGCTCCGCCCTGAACTGAGGGCGGTGACACTCAGCCCTGACCAGGGTCGGCATGGGTCAATGGCGGAGGGCGTGGGATTCGAACCCACGATGGGGGGTCACCCCATAGCGGTTTTCAAGACCGCCGCACTAGGCCACTATGCGAGCCCTCCATGCATGTCACGTCGGCGTGGACCGACGTGCGCGTCGCCTAGTCTACGGCCCGTTGGACGGTGACGTGGACGCCGGTGCACATCGACCGGACGGCAACTCATCCCGATGGTCCGCGAGCAGCCGGGCCAGCGTGGTGATGTCTGCGACGCCTTGGTCGTATCCCTGAGGGGCCAGCACGGTCACTGCCACGGCGGTCTGCCCGCCGTCAGCAGCGGGCACCACGCCGATCTGTCGTACGACGTACCCGTGGTCAGAGGACGGCCCCCAGCCGCCTTTGAAAGCGGGCGCGTCGATCTTGCCCAAGCCCCAACGGTGGGCGGTGATGATGTGTTTCATCGCGTCGTAGGCGGCAGCGGCGTCGGCGCGGCAGGGGAGTGACGCGGTGTAGCGCACGGCGTCGTCGTCACGCCATACCGTCTGTCCGTACGGGGTGTACGGCGGGCGGACGTCGTGATCCTGAACGATGGTGTTGTGGTCACCGCCAGCGCGTAGCTCGTTCTGGACGGCCTCAGCAGCTGTTTTGCCTCCGCCGAGTCCTTTCCACAAGCTCGCGGCAGCCTCATTGTCTGAGGCGGTGATGGCGCGGGTTGCTGTGGCGGCGTCTCGTCCACGGGTCGCGACCACCATTGGCACTTTGATGGTGGACCAGGCTGGCGTGGCGGGGAGATCTCCCCATCGCAGTGTTTCCTCGGTGGAGCCGGTGCCTACCCGCAGGACAGCCATGCTGGCGCGGTGCCGTAGTTCCTGGGGCAAGGCCTCAAAGGCGCGGGTGAGCTCTGGGGTCTGTGGCCCTGGGGTGCGAGCGGCGCGGGTGGCGGTGCCGAGCCCGCTGGGGGGGCTGGAGGTGCTGCTGGAGTCGGCGGGGAGGTCGGGAGGACCCCAGCCGCACGAGCTGAGCTGCCCGGCCAGCAGGCAGGCTGTGGCCAGGATCGTTGCGATACGTCGTCGGGGGAGCGTCACGCGAGGGAGAGGAAGAGTTTCTCGAGACGCTTGGAGTCCAAGCTGTCGGCGTCGCCCGCGTCCACGCACTGACGCAGGGTGGTGGCGATGATGCTGAACGCGGCACGATCCACCGCTTTGCTGACGGCGGCGAGCTGGGTCACGACGTCTTCGCATTCGCGGCCGTTTTCGATCATGGCTAGGACGCCCCCGAGCTGTCCTTGAGCGCGGCGCAGTCGGTTGATCACCGCGCCCATGTCCTCAGGTTGGAGCGACACCATGGGTGTCTCCTTCCGCTGTGTCCGGGGCTGCCGGTGGCGTGCGGTGGTGGCCGCTGCCCGCTGGTCGGGGCTCCTCATGATACGGCGGGAGTGAGACACGCCCGAGGTGGTGTCCGTACCGTGAAGACAGTCGCCTGACCAGAATCCTTGCTGCACAAGGCAGGTCCGACGCGATGGCGGGATGTGCTTTTTTGGGGCCTTGCGACCCAGTGACTCTGTGCCTGGTTTGCGCAAAGATAGGGATATGCCCACAGTCACCATGACGATGGTTGCACGTGAGGCGGGGGTCTCGGTGAGCACCGTCTCGCACGTCGTCAATGGCACACGACCAGTCAATGCGCAGACGCGCCGACTGGTCCTAGCCACCATGGATCGTCTCGGCTTCCAGCATCGGCCGGTGGCGGGATCCCTCGCGGCCGGATCGACCTCCACCATCGGTTTGGCGATGTCACCATCGGTCAACCCGGCTCTGCGTGAACTCGCAGATGGAGTGGAGGAAGAAGCGTCTCGGCGTGGCCTGCAGATGATGCTGGTCGACACGCACGACGACCCGGTCCATGAGGCCAGAGTCGTCGCCAACCTCCTGGCCCACCACGTCGACGGCTTGCTCATCGCCCCGACTCGGCAGTGGGAGGAGGGCACGCTGAAGCGTCTCCGGGAGCGCAATGTGCCCTTCGTGGTGGTGGACCGTCTCCAAGATGCCCGCGCTGACCAGGTCGGCGTCGAAAACCAGGGCGCTGCTACCAGTCTGGTCGAGCACCTCATGGCTCGCGGCCACACTCGGATCGCCTTTGTCGGCGGCTGGCCAGAGACTATGACCTGGCAGGAACGACAAGCCGGGTACGTCGAAGCGCACCGGCGACGGGGGATTCCGGTGTGCCCTGAGCTGGTCTCTGATGACAACACCGGTGAAGAAGGCATGCGCAAAGCGGTGGCGGCGATGTTGGCCTCCGCTGAACCTCCGACAGCGGTTTTTGCGGGGGGACACAGCGCCACGCTGGGCACATTGCGGGCAGCTAGGGCGGCGGGGCTGTCCATCCCGCAGGATCTGGCGGTGGTGGCCTTTGACGAGGTGCCCTGGGCGGGGGTCGCTGATCCGGCCATGACGATCCTGGCGCAGCCGTGGTTTGCGATTGGAGCACGGGCTGTGCAGCTGTTGGAACGACGCATGCACACGCCTGATGCGCCTCCGCAGACTTTGCGACTCGCTGGTGAGATCGTGCATCGCCGGTCATGTGGGTGCGATGGTTCAGCGCGGAGCTGAACCGATCGGGACGGTTCGGAGTTGTTGAAAACGCTGAAATCTTCACGATGACAGGTCTCTGACCTGCACTCTTCGCCATGAAGCCTTCTGGGGTTTAGGCTTAGTCTGACGACCGTCCAAGATGTCACCCACATAGGCATGTCGAACCCCTGACACAGGGAATCCGATCAGTGTTGGATTCTCCTGTCACTGCAAGCTGCTGCCGTGCTACGGTGAGCCTGGTTGCACAGCAAGTTCCTCGCGGCGGTTTCCCTAGCCTCCACTCCGGACAGCTTCATTGAGCTCTCGGGATGATGGGCCAGTCCCCGTGTTGGGGTGATGGAGCAGCCAGGCGCTCATGAAGTGTGACGCGCCGCAGGCCTCAACAGAGAGTTGTTTTTCGCATGGCTCAGGGCACCGTGAAGTGGTTCAACGCCGAAAAGGGCTTCGGTTTCATTGCTCAGGACGGCGGCGGCCCCGACGTCTTTGTTCACTACACCGCGATCCAGACGAACGGTTACCGTTCGCTCGACGAGGCGCAGCGCGTCGAGTTCGAGGTGACGCAGGGCCCCAAGGGTCCGCAGGCGGACAACGTTCGTCCCATCTGATTCCCTGACGCCGATAGACGTCAGTTAATCGCGAACGGCCCCCGGGATACCCCCGGGGGCCGTTCGTGCGTTCTGTGGGGTGCGCTCGGCGGGGGAGGTCGAGGTGGGGCGGGTAGCTCTGCGTCGCTGAGATATTTACGGGGGGCGTGGGGCGGCTGCATCGTGTCGTGGCCTGGGGTGTTGCTGCTCAGCGTCGTGGCCTGGGGTGTTGCTGCCCCGACGGACGTACAGTGCCGCTCCGGCGCGTCGTGGCTTGAGGCCATCATGGCTGGTCAGGACGGTGACATGACGATGGCTGTGTGGTCGGCCGGGCGTGGTGTAGGTCTGACGGTGCAGCAGATGCAGAAAGGCGCCTCGGGACCAGCTCAGCGGATGTGACCTGCGTGACACGAGTCGTCGTCGTGCCACTTTGTGTTCAGTCCGGGTGACCCGGTAGCCTTGCCTGAGCTTGCCGACCGCGATGATTCGTGGTGGGTAATCTGTGGAGGCGTCGCCTAGTCCGGTCTATGGCGCCCGCCTGCTAAGCGGGTTTGGGGGTTAAACCCCATCGAGGGTTCAAATCCCTCCGCCTCCGCCATTGTCGAAAGCGGCCTGACATCATCACGATGTCAGGCCGCTTCGTCGTGATGGGCGATATGTCGAGATGGTAGAGGTGCTGGGCGATATGTCGAGATGGTAGAGGTGCTGGGCGATATGTCGAGATGGTAGAGGCGATGGGCGATATGTCGCGACAGTAGCGAGCGCCGGGGCGGCAGGTCCACAGCGGGCATCGAGATGTCTGCATGGTGCCGACTCTCGAATCTGGCAGGTATGTCGAGACGGCTTCGAGGTGGACGGAAATTTACTTTCCGCACGGGATCGTGATTCCGCATACTCCCTATCCAGGGAATGAACGGTTTTAGATTCATGTGTTCGGTGGGCTCATTCGATGCGACATCAACTCCGATTTCCAGCGAGAGCCCTCCCCCCCCGAGGAAGAAAGTCATGATGAGACCTCGTTCCTACCGTCGTGTCCTCATCGCCGCGACGGCTTTGTCCGTGATGTCCTCTCCGCTGGTGATGATTGATGGCGCGCAAGCCGTCGATGCTCCAGGGGCTAGACCCACCGGGGCTGGCGGGGCGGTCCCGCCGCCACAAACCGGTGACCTGCTCTACCGGGTGACGCCGTTGATCTCGCTGCCAGGGATGGATCGTGCTGCTGTCACTACCGGCGTGGATGTCACGGACGCTTCGATGTTGTTGGTGCGGATCGGTCCGGCTCTTCCTGGTCATGGCGATGACGGCTCCGGTGGTTTCCTCACTGGCCCAGGAACAATCGGTGCACGACTGAACCTGCTGAAGACCTGCCCTGGTGGTGAGCCAGAGAATTGGCGTCCGGTGGCGGCAAACGCCCGGGGCAATGTGATGGGTGTGGGGGAATGTCGATCGTGGGAAGACTCGCAGGTCTCGCAGCTGAGTGTGGTGTGGTCTTCGCTGGATGATTTCAGCGAGACCGTGGACGAGTGTCCGGCCGGGTCTGGTTGTCGCGTGGACGCGGTGGCGCTCAACGCTCGTGGCGCTGCGCTGACGACCAAAGAGATGACAGTTGCTCACTCGCTGGTGACGAACGTCACTGGGGGCGGGCAGAGCCGAGAGTTGGTAGCTGAACAGGACGGGATGCAGGTCCGGGGCACGGCATTAGCTGATGACGGCACTGTGGTCGGTGTGATGCAGGTGCGGGTGGGCGGCACGACGGTGTGGCAGCCCTTTGTCGCGCCGGGCCGTGCTCAGACCCCGGTGCCCTTGCCCTTGCCGGCCGGGATACCTGCGTCGGCAGTGGGTTCGGAGGTGCGGTTGCTGACGTCCCCTGACGGAAAGATGATCATCGCGCGTATCGGTGACAGCGTGGTCTCGTGGGATGCGGCGCGTACGGCGACAATCTCAGCAGCAGGGTCAGGTTTTGTGCCGGTGGATATCGCGGCAGATCACGTCGTGGTGGGTCGGACACCGCAGGGCCCAGCTCTGTGGCGCGGCGGGATTGTCCGAAGTGTGCAGGTCCGACGGTTGCCTGGCGATGCGCGACTGGTCGATGCGGGGGCGATCAACAAGCACCATCAGATTGCCGCGACCATGGGGTATCCAGATGGGCGGCGCAAAGCGGTCTTGATCAGTCCGGTGCCTCCGACGGAGCGGTGACGGCGTGGGGGAGTCGCACCGTAAAGACAGTGTTCCCTGGTGTGCTGTGGACGTGGACATCGCCGTGGTGAGCGGCGACGACAGCGGCGACGATGGATAGTCCCAGGCCAGTGGATGCTCCGGTGCGTTCTTCCGGTGTCTCAGTGAGACGGGCCCGGGACTCGTCGCCCCGGGTGAATCGGGTGAATACGCGCGGAAGGAGGTCGGCGGGGATTCCGGGTCCGTCGTCGACGACCGTGATGACGGCGTGGTCGGCTTCGGTGCGCACTGTCGTCGTCACGGTCGTTCCGGTGGGGGTGTGCACGCGGGCGTTGGCCAGGAGGTTCACCACGACTTGGGTGAGGCGTGATCCGTCACCGGTGATTTCGACGACATCTTCGGGCAGGCACATCTGCCATCGGTGATCCGGACCGGCGGCGCGGGCGTCGCTGACAGTGTCGATGACCAGTCGGGTCACGTCGACGGTGTCACTGGCCAGGGGGCGTCCGGCGTCGAGGCGGGCTAGGAGGAGCAAATCTTCGACGAGATGTGCCATCCGGGCTGATTCGGAGTCGATCCGACTCAGGGCATGTCTGATCCCTTCAGGGACGGGTTCGCTTTCTCGGCGGGATAGTTCGGCGTACCCCCGGATTGACGCCAGCGGAGTGCGCAGTTCGTGACTGGCGTCGGCGACGAACCGTCGTAATTTGGTTTCGCTTTCGTATCGGGCGTGCAGGGACGCGCCGACGTGGTCCAGGAGTTCGTTGAGGGCCGCGCCGACTTGCCCCACTTCTGTCCGTCGATCGGTGTCGCGGGCTGGTACCCGGTCGGGTAGGTCCACTTCGCCTTGGTGCAGGGGAGTGCGGGAGACCCGATCGGCGAGCGCGGCGACCCGGTCGAGGGGGCGGAGGTTGATTTGGACGAGGGCTGCGGTGCCGCCGGCGAGGACGAGGATTCCGGCGCCTCCCACCAGTGCGGTGACCAGGATGATGTTGTCGAGGGTGTCGACCATGGGTTGCAGGGGTAGCCCGGTGATGACGGTGGCGCCGTGGGGGCGTTCGGCGCGCACCAGGCGGTAGGAGCCGAGTTCTGGGCCGAGGTCTACGGTGCTGGGGCGTTCGGAGAGTGGCGCGGTGCGGAGGGTGTGGATGACTTGGTTGTTGCTGTTGGTGGCGTCGACGAGGTCGCCGGAGGTGGTGAAGGCGGTGAAGCGGAGGATTTTGTCGTCGCGGTAGGCGAGATAGAGGAAGTCACCGCCGATGCCGCGTCCGAGTCCGCGCTCTCCGGCGGTGGGTCGGGGCGGGGCGGGGGCGGTGCCGGGGTCCCCGGCGCGGGTCACGGTTTGGGCGACTCGGCGGTCGAGCTGCACGGATAGCGCATGTCGGGTCACGAGGAGGCTGACGACCCCGGTGGTGATGGTGACCAGAATAAACAGGGCCACGATCGAGGCGACCAGTTTGCGACGCAGTGACATACCTTCCAGCATCTCTTGTCCGCATCGACTCATGACCACATGACAAGGGGTGCACCGGAGCTGAGGCTGTTGTGGGTCTGTGTCGAGGCTGTGGATTAGGTGGTGGGAGGGCGCTGCCTGTGAGTGGATTAGGTGGCGGGTTTGAGGACGTATCCGACGCCACGCATGGTGTGGATCATCGGGCTGCGGCCCGCGTCGATTTTTTTGCGCAGGTAGGAGATATAGAGCTCGACGACGTTCGCTTGTCCACCGAAGTCGTAGTTCCAGACGCGATCTAGGATTTGCGCTTTGCTCAGCACTCGTTTGGGGTTGCGCATCAAATAGCGGAGCAGCTCGAATTCGGTGGCGGTCAGGGAAATCTCTACGCCGCTTCGGGTCACCTCGTGGCTGTCTTCGTCGAGGGTCAGGTCTCCGACGACCAGGAGCGAGCCGGATTCGCTGTGTGTCACGGCGGTACGGCGTAACAGCGCTCGGAGTCGGGCGACGACTTCTTCGAGGGAGAAGGGTTTGGTGACGTAGTCGTCGCCGCCAGCAGTGAGGCCAGCGACCCGGTCCTCGACGGCGTCTTTGGCGGTGAGGAAGAGCACCGGCACGTTGGGGTCCTTGATGCGGATCCGTCGGAGGACTTCCATCCCGTCGAAGTCGGGCAGCATCATGTCGAGAATGACCGCGTCGGGGGCGAACTCCTTGGCGGCTCGGACGGCGGCGACGCCCGTGGCTGCGGTCTGGACGTCCCAGCCTTCGTAGCGCAGGGCCATCCGCAGGAGTTCGGTGATGTTGGCTTCGTCGTCGACGACCAGGACCCGCACCGCCGAACCGTCCGGGCGGGTCAACGTCGATGGGGTGGGAGTGCTCATGAAGTAATTGAACGATGGATCTAGCGTTGCTGGCTATGTCCGCACTGTGCTGAGACTGTGAACGGCAGATCAGTCGAGCCGACAGGCTGTCACCACCATGCGACGGGCTGTCGCCACTCCAGGACTCGCGACGTCACGAGTGAGCGGCGGCCAGCTGCCTCGGCCTCAAAGCAGTTCGACATGAGATAGGGGCGGGTCGACCCGACCGGTCGATCCGCCCCTATCTCTGAGCTCACTCAGTCATCTGCGAGGGGTCACCTCACTGCCCGGAAATCACCCTTCTACGGCGGCGCTGCGTCCCGCCGCCGGTGACGATTCCACCACCGCTGTCGCCGGCTGCACCCCAGATCGATACAACCGGACCAGCCGCACCGACACCATGCAGAAAGCAATCAACAACAGCACCATTTTCGCGCTCTGCAGAAACACCAACCAGGCGCTCGCTGGGAAGAACGACGAGTAGAAATAGGGGTAAATCTGCTGTGTCAACAGTGTGGCTCCGGCGCAGACAAACATGATCGGAAACCAGTCATCGGTGCGCATCAACACGCCCAACAGCAGGGGCGCGACCAGCCAGCACATGAACTGTGGCGAGCCGACCTTGTTGAAGACGATGAGCGCCAGGACCAGCCCTAATGTCGCGAGCGGGAGGAGTTGGGCGAGGATGTCAGGGCGGCGTTGCCGCACGATCAGCAGGGTGATTCCCACCACGAAGAACGCGGCCAATGCCTGGATCGGGGTGGATGCTGCCGCCCAGAAGTTCACCCCGGGACCAGCGACCTCGACGGTGAGGATTTGCCGGTTGTAATAGCTGCGGAAACCTGGGACGCGCAGCACCGCACCCCAGTTATAAAGCACTGCGTACGTCGATTCGATCTGGATGCTGCGACCAGTCTGCTGAGTGACGAAGCTGAGAACTGGCCGGAAGCCACCGAAGATCGCCGAGGCGCCCACTAAGATCGCCGACACCACTGCTCCGACGGTGAAGACGGTCTTGCGCCAGGTGGTGCTGACCAGTGCGATCGTGATCACCGCGACCGGCCAGATCTTGATCCACGTGGCGAGCGCGAGCAGGGCCGAGGCGGTCCTGGGGCGGGTCGACAGCCACACCACGGCGACCACGGCCATGGGGACGGTGATCGAGTCGATGCGGCTCAGCGCGATCGGTCCCAGGAAGTAGGTCAGCAGGGTCCAGACCCAGCCAGCCATGATGCGCCGGTCACGGGAGAAGGGTTCCTCGTCGCGGAGCAGGATGGCCATGCCGATGCAGTTGAGGAGCACCGCCATGACGAACCACATCTGGATGTAACGCCCCAGACCGAAGATCGCGGCGAGCAACACTGGCGCCATAGCAAAAACGGGGTAGACGAAATCGACAGTGACTCCAGGAAAATTCCCTGAAAGTGCTTGCCTGGCCCATTCGATGTAGACATTCTTGATGTCGCCGATGGGGTTGACCTTGGTACCGTAAATATTGATGAGCGTCAGCAGCACTTGTGCGCCGAGGAATGCGATCCAGAGGAATCGCACATCGAGCAGGCGGTGCCGCACCGAGCGCGGAGCAGCATACATGACCCCCACCGTACATCATGAAGGTCCGCTCAGGCGTGGCCGACAGCGACGATGAGCGCCCCTCATGGTGCCGGAAATGACGCCCCATGTCGCTGCATTACCTGAGGGCATGTCAGATCGTGCCGTGTCGCATTCAATGCATGATTTCTGCTGATTTTATTGATGGAATTCTATGGTGCCTCGTCGCGGTGCTGAGCCGATCACGTCATGGTGTTCACGGTGCGCCCAGACCGTACTGCTCCCAGATCGCATTGGCCTGTTCTACTCGGCCGGTGTCGTCGAGCAGAATCGCCAATACTCGTGCCGCTTCAATGCGCACCCACACCAGGTCAGGGTCGTTGACGGCGTCGAGGACCTGACGCAGCAAGGGTTCAGCTTCGTCAGCACGGTCCAACGCGGCCAACCCGGAGGCCTGCAGCACCTGGGCTTCCCACTGCATGGCGGGGATCTGCGTGGCGTGGCGTTGCGCCGCGACCGCGAGGTCCACGGCTTGCGCTGATCGCCCTTGGGCCCGACATAGCCGGGCTCCTTGCAGCAAGAGGCTGCCGCGGAGAGCCTCGGCGTTGACGTCGTACCGGCAGTGTGGTGCCGCTGCCAACCGACGGGCGTCATCCACGCATGCGGTCAACGCAGCGAGTCCGCCTTCTAGGTCGGCTTGGGCGAGCGCGGCAGCTCGGCCGCGACGTGCCCCGACGTAGGTGTCCAGGTCGCCAGCGTCGAAGGCCAGCTCTCCGGCGCGTTCGTAGCCGGGGAGGGCTTCGTCGGCGGTGCTCACATCCCAGGTGAGTTCTGCGGCGCTCAGATAGGCTCGCGCAGCGTCTTGGAAGCGCTGGTCCTCTTCGAAAGCTTCCGCGGCGAGGAGGTGTGCCTGCCGGGCGGCTTCCGCGTCGCCGATGCGTTCGAGGGCACGTCCCAGGGTGCGACAGGTGGGGGCCACGGTCGTGGATCCTTGGGCTCGCACCTCGGGGAGGAGATCTTCGAGGAGCGCTGCGGCTTCCTCGGCTCGACCGATTTCCAGGAGAGCAACGCCGACGTAACTGCGCAGCGCCCAGGTGATCTCGCCGTGGGAGACGTATTCTCCGGCGCCGCGGCGAGCGACAGTGAGCAGGGTCGGCCAGTCACCGATCGCAGCGAGAGCAGCGCAGAGCTCCATCAGCGCGGGGACGGGCGCGGGCTCGCCCATGCCGCGAGATAGGTCGATGGCGCAGGTCAACGGTTCAACGGCTTCGTCGGGGCGTCCTTGGACGGCTCGGGCCACCCCGAATACCAGGTAGGGGAGGACCTGGGAGAGGCGGGGCGCACCGACGTCAGCGAGGAGCGACAAGGAAACACGCGCGTCGCTTTCTGCGGCCACTGGGTCGTGGTCCAGGGCGCGCCAACCGGCTCGGGCTAAGGTCACCGCCTGCCACCCCCGAGAACCATCCCGGCCGAAGGCCTGGGCCGCCCGTTCCAACCATGCGGTGGCGACCTGCGAATCAGGGTGGTCACCGAGTGATGTCATCGCGTTCGTGCTCTGTGGGGCATCGGCAGGCATGGAACGCACCAGGTCGACCACGGCATCCCACGATCCGGTGCCCTCTTCAGCGTCCAAAGCCGCCAAATCCACCCGAATCCGGTCGTCCAAGCCGTCGTCGTCACCGTGAGTGGCTTCGTCCAGGGCCCGTTCCAGCCAGGTACGTCGTTCAGCGGCGGGGTCCTCGCTGTCTGCAGCTGGGGTGACGCGACGGTCCAGGTACGCCGCGGCTGCCCACTCGGTGGGGGTGGTCGGTGCTGGCTGGTCCGCGCGGTGGTCACGCCAAGCGGTCAGCAGGTGGGAGGCCACCGGGTCGAACACCTCAATGGCGTGTTCGACCTGAGCCCGCCAAGATATCACCCCGTCGGGCAGCGCATCCGGGACCGCATGGGCGTCCGTCGTGAGGTCACCGCGGGCGATCAGTCGGGTGGCTGCGTCGACGGCGCTACCAATGTCGGTGGGGAGTTCCACTGCGTCGTCGTACGGCGTGAGATCAACCAGCGCCGCCAACCGCCGGGACACATTGGTGGTGCCATTACGGGCGTCGAAAGCCGCCGCCAATGATCCGGAGATCTCGCGCAGTTCGGCGGCGAGCAGGTCACTGTCTTCGCCGCCGACACGGTCAGGGACCACCCCGGCGGCGCGCCCAGCTTCGATGACCGCCGCAGATCCGGCAGCCATTTCCATACGTTCCAAGTCGGATTCGATGTCTTCAATCCAGCACAGGCGCGGCCCGAGCAGCCGCCAGGCTCGTTCAGGGCGGCCGGTGCGGGCGAGCCACACGAGGTGGCGAATCATCCCAGAAGACAAGGCTTGTCGTTCCCGAAGTTCACGCCATGACGCGACATGCGCGGCGACGGCTTCGTCGGTCCGGCCAGCGCGCATCAGCAGATCTAGAGCCACTGCCTGGGAGAACGCTGGTTCGTCCTGGCAGAGCAGCGTGCCATTGAGCGTGGGCAGAAGCGCAGTGAGGGCGCCGTCGGTGTCCCCGACAGCCACCGCGAGGGCACATTCGGAGGCGCCAGAGCAGGCAGGGCAGTCGGAGAGCTCGTCACGCGGGGTGGTGTGCATGACTGCGGTCGCGGCAGCCACATCATCGGGGGTGCCGATGTCACATTGCAGCAGGGCCCGATTGACAGCAGTGGCGTGGCGGAATCCGTCGGCAGCAAGGCGTTGTTCGATGTCGTCGTACAACCCGAGCAGCACATCCAAAGGGACCGAGCTGGTGTGACGCAGCCGAGAGAGCACGAACTTGAGATTCCATAACAGACTGTGCCGCAGGTCGTCAGGGAGAGGCACCTCAGGTTGTTCGAGAGCGCGAGTCAACCATGCTGCGACGGTGAACTCTTGCGGTGAAGGCGACCCAAAGACGTACGCCGTGTGCAGGGCATACCGGGCGTGAACGCGAGCCAGGAAATCACCGCTGTCATCGGCGGCAGTGACCGCTTCTTCGGCGGCGCGCACTCGATCCACGCCGTGGGGAAGTCCTTCGACGGCCCGCAACAACCGGTCGACGTCTGCTGTGCTGGTCATGCTCACTCCTGGACGCGCAGAGCGCGATCGATGAGGCAGGGCAGGGCCCGTGCCATGAGGGCGGTGTCAAAAGGACGCAGCCGGTGATGTCCGCTCACCAAGGCGTGGGCATACAAGGCTTCCACCGCAGTGGTGCACACCTCGTCGTCCTGCCGGTCCCGCAACGCCTGGATACTCGGATTCGCTATGTTCAAGACGAACTGCGGACGTCGCTCCCCTTCCCCCAACCCCCGCAACAGATCAGCCCACACCCCGTCGGATTCGTCGAGAGTTTCCCGACGGCGAGCAGCCGCCCGAGTAGCCCGACCGGCCAGCACCACCGCTGGCATCGATGCCGGTTCGAAAGAACGCACCACCACTTCACAGCCGGACCGGTCCAGCGCTCGCTGGGCGAGATCCAACAGCGGCAGGTACGACGCCTCCTCGTCAGCATCCGGGGCCGTCAGATCAGCCATCACCGCTGCCGGGGTCAACGCTTGGGTGTCGACGCCGTTGACTTCAGCGAACCGGCGCAGCAGCGCCCCTTCAAAGGCGTAGCCAGCATTGACCACTGAGGTGCCCTGCGCTGCCGCGAACGGAGCCAACTGCCGGAAGTCCTCCACAGACGCGGCGTATCGGATGACAGGTTGGCCGTGGGCGAACTCCGGCAGGCTCACCGGACCCAACGTCGATTCGAAAGCGAGCCAAGGCACCACTGCCGACAACAGGTCGTCGTCCTGAGTCGCCAACCGTTTCAACGTCACTTCGTGGACGTCGAGGAACGAGCGGATCCGAGCCGGATCGGTTTGCGCGGTCCGGGTCAACCAGCCGAGGATCTGCGCGCCTAACCGTTCGCGCACCCCGGCAAGGGTTGCGTCGGCATACAACGACTCGCGTCCGGCGGTCAACCGCACATTTTCGGTGTCGAGCACCGCTCGGACAAACACCGCCCAGTCCGGGAGGATCTCCGGGCACGAGTCGCTGACCAGCATGTGACGTGCATAGACCCGGTGAGTGCCGCGCTGACCCCCCGCGAACGGCATCACATAGGCCATGCCGCGAACACCGGTCTGGACGTCAGCGATTTCCACGGCGTGCAAGGGGACGAAACCGAAGAGTTCCTGGCACAGGTCCACCCCGGAGGCGCGCCTCGCGACCGAGGGCAAACTCGCCCCGTCTACGGCCTTTTCCCACGGGAAACGACGCTCCGCGAGATGCTCTGGCCCGTCGGCAGTGTTGACCACGATGTCGATAGGCAAGAACGCCGCGAACTGGCTCACCAAAAGAGTCACTTCAGCGGTGCGCAGCAGATGCGCCGCCGACGGGCGCGGCTGCAACCGCACCGTGCTTCCCGGCTGATCCTGCGGGATGTCGGCTTCATCGACGTGATAGACGCCGGTGGATTCGCCCCGCCACCGCCAGGTCGGTCCACCGTCGACATGTCGGGTGGTCAGCTCAATGGTGTCGGCCACCAGAAAACAAGACAGCAAACCGATGCCGAACTGCCCCATAAACCCTTCCCGACGCATCCCGTCGGTGGTGCGTTTTGACGACGCACCGATCGTGGCGAGGCACTGTTCGATGTCGTCGGGGGTCAGCCCGACCCCGTCGTCAGTGATGTGGAGGCAGCCGTCCTCGGCGACATCAGCGGGAGTGATGACGATCCGGCCCGTCGAGGCGCCACCTCTGCCGGGGAGACGCCGTCGCGCTTCGATCGCGTCGACTCCGTTTTGTATCAGTTCACGCAGGTAAACCCGCGGACTCGAATAGAGATGATGACTGAGCAGATCGACGATGCCTCGAAGGTCGACGTGGAACTGCGCCGTCACACCTGCCACCTCTGCTCCGCACACACCGCCCCATCATGGCACCACCAGTGACATGCAGGTGCCCCACTGTCCACGCCGCCACCTCCAGGCCGACCTGTCACACCCAGATATGGCAGCCACGACCGGGGCCGGCAGTCACGACCGGGGCCGGCAGTCACGACCGGGGCCGGCAGTCACGACCGGGGCCGGTCACCTCCGTGGAGATGACCGGCCCACCGGGACCTACCGTGACGGCGACGTCACCCGGATCAGCCGACGCGCTTCTTCAACCCGTCCAGTTCAGCCCGCAGCTCCTTCGGGAGCGCGTCACCGAACTTCGCATACCACTCCTCAATCATCGGGATCTCGGCCTTCCACCCGGCTTCGTCGTATGCGACTGCGGTGGCGACCTGATCTGGGGTCAATGACAGACCCGTGCAGTCCAACTCCTCTGGACGCGGCATCAGACCCACCGGGGTCTGCACGCCCTCAACGGTGCCTTCAAGGCGGTCCACAACCCACTTCAGCACCCGGATGTTGTCGCCGAAGCCCGGCCAGACGAAGTGCCCCTCGTCGTCCTTGCGGAACCAGTTGACCTGGAAGATTCGCGGCATCTGGTCCCCACCGCGGCGGCCCATCTCAATCCAGTGGTGCACATAGTCACCGGCGTTGTAGCCGATGAAGGGCAACATCGCCATCGGGTCACGCCGTACGACGCCGACTGCACCGGCCGCAGCGGCCGTGGTCTCCGAGGACAACGTCGAGCCAATGAATGTGCCGTGGTTCCAGTCTCGCGATTCATACACCAGCGGCACTGTGGTGGCCCGACGGCCACCAAACAGGATCGCGTCGATCGGGACGCCATTCGGTTCGTCGTACTCCGCGGCGAGCATCGGGCACTGCTTTGCCGGGGTGGTGAACCGTGAGTTCGGGTGCGATGACTTCTCCGCAGATTCCGGCGTCCATTCCCGACCCTTCCAGTCGGTCAGGTGCGCTGGCTTCTCGTCAGTCATGCCCTCCCACCAGATGTCACCATCATCGGTGCGGGCCACATTCGTAAAGACCGAGTTGCCCTTCTCGATGGTGCGCATCGCGTTGGCGTTCGTGCCATACCCGGTGCCCGGTGCCACCCCAAACAGGCCAAATTCGGGGTTGACGGCGTACAGTCGGCCGTCCTTGCCGAACCGCATCCACGCGATGTCGTCGCCGACCATCTCAGCTTTCCAGCCAGGGATCGTCGGCTCCAACATGGCCAGGTTGGTCTTGCCACAGGCGCTGGGGAAAGCGCCAGCAATGTAATAGGTCTTGCCCTGAGGGCTGGTCAACTTCAGGATCAACATGTGCTCAGCCATCCAGCCCTCATCACGGGCCAAGACTGAGGCGATCCGCAGCGCATAACACTTCTTACCGAGCAGAGCGTTGCCGCCGTACCCCGACCCGAAGCTCCAAATCTCTCGGGACTCCGGGAAGTGTGAAATGTACTTTGTGCTGCTGCACGGCCACGGGACGTCCTGCTGGCCGGGTTCGAGCGGGGCGCCGACCGAGTGCAGGCATTTCACGAACGGTGCGCGAGTCATTTCCATGCGGTCCAAGACCGCGGTACCGATCCGCGCCATGATGCGCATGTTCACCACAACATAGGCGCTGTCGGTGATTTCCACGCCATACTTTGGCTCGTCGGCATCCAGATGCCCCATCACAAACGGGATCACATACATGGTGCGCCCACGCATGCACCCCCGGTACAACTCGGTCATGGTCTCCTTCATTTTCTCGGGAGCCATCCAGTTGTTAGTGAAGCCGCAGTCCTTTTCGTCGACTGAGCAAATGTAGGTGCGGTCCTCCACCCGAGCCACATCGCTGGGGTCCGAAGCGCACCAGAAACTGTTGGGTTTGGCGGCGTCGTTCAACCGGACAAACGTGCCCGAGTCGACGAGAGCCTGATTCAAGTGGTCCCGCTCCGCCTCTGAACCGTTGACCCAGACGATCTCGTCCGGCAGCGTCAACGAGGCGATCTCCTCAACCCAGGCAGCCAGGTCCTCATGGGCTGTTCCGCCCTTGGTCGGCGTCATCATGTCGGTCATCGCCTCAACAATCCCTTCGTGTGGTGTGGTCACACTCAGGCAGTCGCTGCCGGGCTGAGCCGCACACGGCCACCAGAGCGTTGCTATCCGCTCGAACCCGCCACCTCGGCCCAGGGGAGTGGCGACAATCCGCTGGCGCCGACGCCACCTCGACCCCCGTTGATGAGTTGATGACGGAGCTCTGGTTTCACCGTAGTACCGGGGGTCGGGAGGGATTCAAGATCCACGACACGATGTTTTGTGAGGAGTAACTCACAACCCCAGGGGTTTGCCTGGGCACCATCAACCAAGGTAAGTAACACCTTATGAAGGTGGGGGCGGACAGGCGTCAATATGTCCGATATGGGGGATACATACACGTATGTATGTTCCTGATGTGACCGTGGCTTTTTCTGACGCCTTGTCGGCACCTTATGTCTGATGAGTGTGTGCCGACGTCGGCGCCATGGGACTGTGCGCCGTACCTTGGGGTGGTGTTTCTTAGCGTGGGCCTAGGCGAGATCCTTACTCCAGGATGAGCCAGCCAGGGGTGTCGCGTCAGCCAGATGCTCCACATTGGTCAAAGTCGTCTGCCGTAAATCTTTTTCCTGGCTGACTCCGAATTAAATGGCGGGCTTCTCACCCCAAGCCGCCCGTGGGCGGGTTTGGTGGGGTGTGTCCTGGGGTTTCGTGTCAGGAAAGTCGCCCATGGGCGGGGTCTTTTTCGCCCCAAGTCGCCCGTGGGCGGGTTTGGTGGGGTGTGTCCTGGGGTTTCGTGTCAGGAAAGTCGCCCATGGGCGGGTCTTTTACGCCCGAAGTCGCCCATGGGCGGGTTTGGTGGGGTGTGCAGTGGTGCGTGGTGAGGTGTGATGTGGTGCGGCTAGCGGATGTGGGGGAGCGTGGGGATGGTAGTGATGAGGGGCAGGGGGTAGCAAAAGACCCCGTACGCGAAAGCCGCAGTACGAGGTCTCTTGTTCTGTCTCAACACAGAGCGCTACTTGCTGGAGAACGGTGATAGTCGTCCCCGCCCTGAGGTCGCTGATTCCTCGGATGGAGAAGGCCTTGGGGTCAACAGCATGTTGGCAAGGCTCTGGGGGTCTCCCCGCGACCGAGTGCTCTCACCTATGGGACTCCGTGACGGAGCTGCGTCCCTCACTTGCACTCGCAGGTGTGCGTCACGCAGCGAGCTGACCCGTGAAGCCAATGCGATGCCGACGCCGAGGTTCGGCTCCTCGATGGGCACGGTGCGCTTGACTGTTGAAGCGAGAATCTGGTCAATAGCTAATTCAACTCCAAGAGCCTTAAAAAGCTTCGCATGTTGGCTATGGGAGATGAAGAGCAATAACCCGCACGTCTGTATCAAAGTTGCCCTGCATCTATTGCTTATGGCTGGATGGTGCTATCTCGATTGCAGTGCCCCCATTCAATCAAAGATGTTCTGTATCTATCGCGGACCTCTTTCGTCGTCGAGAAGGATGATCCTCAGATTTAGACATCTCGAAGATTTGGACTTCGAGATAACCTGGAATCAACTGGAACAGGCCCTATGAGGTGAGACGAGTGGGTTACGCGGCTCATCGCTCCAGCAAGTGGGGCGCGAAGTAATTACGACAGTGCAGGCCTAAATGTGGACGCTGATTTTTTTGTCGTAAACGGGAAGGTCGTGATTTGGGGTGCGTAAATGATGAGCGTCAATAAGCCTAAAAAATCTAACTTACCTTGTCCTTCTGCCTGGGTGAAGGCAAGAGGATCCAGGTTGAGATGGACATCCGTATTCGCAAGGATGCAGTCCAATATTCCCTAGGCATTCAATGAAAAAGTGCTGCGAAGATTCGCGATTCCTTATCTGCAGAAAGTCCGACTCCTTCCTTGAGGGCAGAAAACCGATCTACGTGGTTCACCGCCCCGATGGACTGCATCCAAGACCACGTGTCGGCGACCGTGTCAGAGAGCGGTCGAAGACGTAGCCCCGCGCGAAGCGCGGCGGAACAGTCAGTGGACCAGATGCCATCTGCTCCTACGCCTCGGGGAGCCCAAAAAGGCAATTCCGACCAGGGCTCGACCTCATGTGAGAGCAAGATTTCATCCTCGACGCTAACGGACCTAGCTGTGGTGTTGGTCACGGTCGCGCAGATGCTTAGGAGGTCGTCGAGCGTCCTTTCCGCGCTCACACCCGACACCACGTATCCCTTTCCAGCGGAGGACCTGGCGGCAAGCGTAAGTACAAAATCTGCGACGTCACGCGCATCAATAGGTGAGATCGGCACATCCAGCTTGGGACGGATAACGCTCCCTCCCTTGGCAAAGCGATCCAGCCACCATAGCAACCGTCCGACGTTCTCGTTGGGACCGATGAGAACTCCCGGATAAAGCACCGAGAGGCGAGGTCCAAACTGGGCCCTGAGGATGCGCTCGCATTCTGCTTTGGAGGAGCCGTAGCTGCGCTCATCTTTGGAGAACGGCAAGAGTGGGGATAGTTCCGACACGGGCTGCGCTGGCCAGTCGGCAAACGCACTGACGGACGAGATGAACACATAGTGATTGCAGATGTCGGCCAGCATCCTTCCAGACAGTGCGACGGTCTCTGGCTCAAAACCCGATGTGTCGACCACCAGATCGAACGGCCCATTAGCTCGTGCTCGCGCGAGAGTTTCAGTCTCGTTTCGGTCACCAACAATGGCTACAACGCCATGCGCGTTCGGGCGGCTAAGCCCACGATTCAGCACGAGAACTTCATGGTGCATCCGAAGGGCAGTCTCTGCGACAGCCCGTCCAAGAAACACGCTCCCCCCAATGATGAGAATTCTCATTACGCCGTCTCTTCCTTAGATAGTTCAGCTGGGATCCCCAGAGGTTTTCTATCTATTTGCTGTTACTGGTCAGAGGTGCAGTCGAGGTTCGGACCGTGTCTGAGCTCGGCGACGTATTGAGGCGCCGCGAAGATGTCGCTTTGTGACGGATACGACGATGAAAGTAAGGAGACGAGCAACGCTCCCTTCCTCGATAGCGACTGCCGCGTCGCCATCGACCCTACCCAGAGCTGCAATCTTCGCTTCCACTTCGCTAAGCGCTCAACAGGGAACCCGCGCAGCTTGCTCTGCTGGTCTCTGCGCTCAGGGCCTCCCATGGGCGGGGTCTTTTACCCCCGAAGTCGCCCGTGGGCGGGTTTGGTGGGGTGTGTCCTGGGGTTTTGTGTCAGGGAAGTCGCCCATGGGCGGGGTGTTGGTCGCGTAGGGCCGCCCGTGGGCGGGTTTGGTGGGGTGTGCAGTGGTGCGTGGTGAGGTGTGATGTGGCTCGCGGATGTGGGGGAGCGCGGGGATGGTAGTGATGAGGGGCAGGGGGTAGCAAAAGACCCCGTACGCGAAAGCCGCAGTACGAGGTCTCTTGTTCTGTCTCAACACAGAGCGCGCCCGGAGGGATTCGAACCCCCAACCTTCTGATCCGTAGTCAGATGCTCTATCCGTTGAGCTACGGGCGCATTTTTGATCTTTGCCAGGCCCTGCCTGACAGATAGACATGCTACCGGTTGGGTTGGCCCAGCAACGAATCGGCTGGTGAGAGGCGGTTTGTGACGTTTGTTGTGGGGTCTGGAACCATCAAACGAGCGGACCGAGGATACTGGAGTCCTCAGCTGACGATGCGGCAGACGCCGACATGTATGGGGAGATGTGGATGAGCAACATGCCTGGTGGCCCTGTCGAAGGTCACGGTGCTGGACCGCAAAGCGGTGAGGTGCCTCCGTATGGGATGCCGCCCCGGCCGACGTACGGTGCCCCGCAGGGGCAAGGACAACAGGAGTACTACGGGCAGGGTGGGAACCCTGCTGGTTCGTGGGGGCAGCAGCAGGGGCAGCCGCCACAGGCACCTTTCCAAGGGCAGTACGGCGCCGCGCCGCAGCAGCAGTACGGCAACCCGCCTCAGGGTGGGGCACCCGTTGGTGCGTTTGGGCAGCAGCCGGGTGCTTATGGCCAGCCGGTGGGCCCCTACGGGGCACCGCAAGATGGTGGATACGGCAGCGCTCCCGGGTACGGCGCTTCTGGGGCTGCAGCACCCTGGATGTCGAGTTACGGTCAGGCTGGAGGGTATGAGACGGCACCGCGAGGAATGCGCATCCTAGCGTCGATTGTCGACTCACTTGTGATGTTTATACCCATGCTGCTGTTGATGGTTGTGACGGTGATAATCCTCATCAGCGTTGACCCCAACCTCGCCGGCTTAGCGACGTTTTTAACCTATCCCCTGGCTTTTGTGATGAACTGTGGCTACTACGGTTATGGCAATGGGGTGAGGGGCCGCACCTGGGGTAAGCAGCTTTGCGGGCTTCGTGTGATCAGTGAGACAACTCAGCAGCCAATCGGTTTTTGGCCTGCGGTGCTGCGAGTTGTGGTGTGGCAGCTGTGCGGAACCATCATCGTCGGTATCTTCTCACCATTTTTTGATTCCGCAGGGCGGGATCGTGGCTGGCATGATTTGGCGGTGTCCTCCCGGGTGGTGAAGGACACAGGGATGTATCACCCCTACTGATCTGCTTGCTGGCGCAAGTGATGACATGAAGGCGGGGGATCGACGATCACGTCGATCCCCCGCCTTTTGTCGTGGTGATGCCGGTGCAGGGTGGGGTCAGGCGGAACGGGGTGTGCGGGTGGCACGCCCATTGGGCCGGCCCGTCGACAGAGGACGGAGCAGCTGCCCGCTGGTGATTCCCCACTGCACGGAGCCAGATAGCGCGAGTGCGTGGAGGAGTTCGTCGCGCGCACACGGCAGGTCTAGGTCGATCGACGTGCTGTCGGTGTGGCGGATGTCGTCCATGATTCCTCTCCGATGGGGTGGGGGCTGACTGTGGGGTGGCTGTCGTGATTGTTCGTTCAGCGCACTCATCGGCCGGATCGGAGCGGATATGAGTCGTCTGTCCGCGAAGAGCTCGTGACATGTGTGGCGATCGTCCGACACACGGTGCGTGAGTGCTGTCAGCGGCCTGTGGATGCTGCTGTGACGTCAATGTTCAGGGGCACCAAAAGGGAGAACGCGACGGCTCCTAAAACCACTGTGGTGGCTGTGAACTCACGATATAAATACGTTAATAAATACGGTCGACTGATCTGGACAAATGTCCGTATCACCATCTGAGAGAACAGGTCGAAACTAGCTCCAGGACTTCCAAATCTTGGCAAAGAACGGCATAGTCGTTGCCGTCATCCCTGGCCGTCCTGTGCAGTACGTCTGTCCAGGACATGTCTGAAAAGAGATCACCTTGTCTCCTATCTCTGGCAAGCGCGTCCTCACCGCTTCAACAACACTCGCCCTGGCCGCAGTCGGTTTGGCTGGGATACCAGCACACGCTGCTGCTGTTCTTACTCCGACGCTGGTTAATGGCTGTGGCACCGCGGATATTCTGAAACTTCCAGACAAGACTTACACACAGTATTCTCCTGATGGTGGCACGACGATGCGCCCCCTGACCTACGCGCCTGATGACGCGGACACAAGTGCGGTCATCGACCTGTCGACACTGCCTGATATTTATGCAACCACTACTGGAGGTGGTGAAACTGCTGGCTTGCTGAAATCGACGTTCCGGATTTACAAAGGAAATGTTGAGCAGGCGGCAATCACTGCAGGGGCAAGCACCCTCACCAATACAAAATGTTCAATCACGGCAGATTCAACCACTGCGGCAAACCCTGATCCATCGAACCCATCCCCGGTATTTACTGGAAAAGTTAAAGAGCCCACTATTACTAATGCGGCCCCGCCTGCTACGAGCGGTGGTACTCTACATCTCTTCTATACTGAGGGTGTGAATTGGGAAGTCACCGACGGGGGTGGGACACGTACTTTTACTAAATCAGCATTCAGTGCCACCACTGCCGGCACGCAACTGGATGTCACTACCACGGGGACCACGGTGACGGTTAAAGCAGTCCCAGTATCTGCTAACTTCATGCTCAGTCCATCTAACATGCTGTGGTCATTCGTGACAAATGGAACTACTCTTATTCCTGCACCAGTTTCTCCCGTGGTTGCAAGTGATATCTCGAAGATTGAATTCAATCAATCCGGCGTGGACTTCGCTTGGCATGTCACTGATGCCACTGTTACATCTGTTGATGTGGCAAAAGCTACAAATAATTTGGGTGACACAACGACTCAATATTCCCTCACCAGCTCTGATAGGGGGACAACCAAGAGGTTCTGGGCTATTGCGACAGCTGGGAAGTCATTCAGCCCGGATGGCGTGACTTATAAAATCTTTGATGTGGTGGTACCGCAACTCAACATGATCACCCTCGATCCGCTGAAGACAACGTGGGTGGATCAGACTGGAACGGCCAGCGACACCGTCACTGTTCCGGCGGTGCCTGGAGTCAATTACTTCTATACGTGGAAATCGCAGATCCCATCAGCTGGTGTGCAGCCCGATTCTACTCTTGGCGGATATAACGTAGGTCCAAACAGTGGACAATGGCATGTGCTCGGAGCTGGCTCTCCTGTTCAGGTGACCACCCCAGTCGCTGCAGGTGATCAACTGGTTATCGCTGTTGCGCTGGCTGACCCCAAGACGGGCAAGTTTGCCAAAGTGACGTCTCTCTATACTGATAAAGGAATCACTTCGGCCATGTCTGCAGATAGCATGGGGCCGGTTTACTTTGGATCCCCCAGTAATTACACGGCTTTGCAGATCGTCACACCAGCAATTCCTACCTACAATGATGGTAGCGGATTGGATGACAGTATCACTTTCCCCACAGCAACGCCTGGCGTCAGTTATGGGGTCAGCGGAGTGACTGCTTCAGTCAATGGAGCTGGCGCTGTCGATATCACCGCAAAAATCAATGATAATAACCTGTGGGGGCAAACGGTTAAGCGGACAGACTGGGTGTCGAAGCTGAATCTCCCCAGCAGTGATGGCGGCGATGTGAAGTTCGTTTTCACGCCGACCCCAGCAGCTGGTTGGGCGCTTCCTGCGTCGTACTCCAACCTGGTGGAACCCTGGACGAAGACAGTCACCGCGGGCACCCTGATCGCCGCCCCTGCTCCGGTCTTTACCGATAACAACGGCACCGGTGTCCAGGACGAAATCAAGGTGTCGCAGACTTTGGGAGTCGACTACAAGTACGACACCAGCACTGACGGTGGCAAGACGTACACAGGTTCCCCGATTGCCTTCACCTACACCAATGGTGTCTCCACGGTGAAAGTGGCCGCTGGCGTCACGGTGAAAGTGATTGCTACCGCCCAGGCAGGCTATGCCTTCAGCAACGCTGATGCGGATTCGGCCAACAAATCCACCGCGACGTTCATCAACGGGTTTACTGATGGCACTGTGGTGACCCCGGCAGCGCCAACCCAGGTCAACCTGCCCGGCACAGACAAAGACACCTACACGATCGTTGGTAGCTCAGGTGTCGACTATTACGTCGACGGGGTGAAGTTTGACCCGGCGAAGTTCAACCTGCCGCAGAGCACCGCGGGCAAGGCAACGTTGACGATCACCGCGAAAGCGATGTCTGGCTACACGATCGCTGCTGGTGCGAAGACCGAGTGGAAACTTGATTACGCATCAGCAGTCATCGACAAGCCAGTGATCTCCACCGCGTGGGTCGACAACGCGACTCGTCCCACTGCTGTGGTGTCGTGGACAGCGAAAGACGCCAAGGCCTACACGGTGACCTTCCAGAAGATCAACGAAGATGGCACCCTCGGCCCGGTCGTCAACTGGATGACCAACACCACTGACACCACCGCGAAGTTCTTCGCCGGTCTGGGCAGCAAGTGGCGGATCAGTGCTGTGGCGATCGACGACAAGGGTGGCATGTCTGACGCCGCGACATACGACCTGACCTTCCCGAACCAGTGGTCCAAGATGACCGACCTGACTAGCCAGGGCGTCACTTTCACTGGATCGTGGAAGGACCTGCGCAACCTCAACCTGCCGTACTTCGGCAAGTCCGCGCTGATCGGGTTCAGTGGCACCGCCACGATGACGGTCCCCGCCAACACGAAGACCTTCGACCTGTATGCGGCGGTCTTCGCCAAGGGTGGCTCTGGCACTATCCAGGTCAACGGCCGGAACTGGGCTGACTTCACCACCAAGGGTGCCGACCCCACGAAGTTCCAGCAGATGGTGCGGCACCTGAACCTCCCAGCCACCGGTGCACCCGTCACCATCAAGATCATCACCCGCAACGCGCCCGGTCAGTACCTGGCGCTCGACAGTTACATCCTGGGCTGACCGTCCTGCCGTGACCCCCGGTCACCGGACATGACCAGCACGGCCCGCCGCAAGCCGGCAACAGCGACTTGCGGCGGGCCGTCGTCATGAAGACCTGCACCCGGACGAGGACGGTGCCGTCGCTCCTCGGACGCCAGGACACCGGACACCACCTGGTCCGCAGAGGTCCCAGGGAGCCTCAGGTGCGGCAGATCCCCCATCCGCAATGCCGGGTGGGGGATCTGCCGTGCCGCCACCGCCGGGCCGTTCACGCCCCAGCGAAATCCACCCGGATCACCTGCGCTAAGTCGCCCCCGCATCGTCTGCTCATCACGTGGCTGCGCTGAAAACGCGCCACAACATCGAGACCCCCACCCGAAAACGGATGGGGGTCTCGACGGTCATCCCTGGCGCGTCACCGCCAGATGCCGCCCCTGGCGAAGGCGGCGCCGCCAGCTTACAGGACGATCGACCAATTTGGGCAGCAATCATCGTCAGTTGATGTGATCTTTCATCGTTCATCAATACGACGCAGGTCACCGTGTCGACAATGTTGCGGCTCCCTTTGACCAGGTCACCACAAGGCCTCTGACATCTCGACGTCACCTCCTCGGTGCCTCCACCATCCCTGGCCCGCGCTGGCTGCCCCCACCATCAGCGTCTCGACACGACGACGGGCCCCTGCCTAGGTGAACTCTTAAGGCAGGGACCCGAACTCACCGATGAGGGGTGGCCGTTAGGTCACGAGCAGGGTCGTCCCGCACGGTTGTCGACGGGTCAGAAGTCACCACCCACAGCGGGGTTACCACCGTGGTGTTCATGCGCGCTGGCATCGTCATATTCTGCGGAGTGGGCGTGTTTTGCCAGGCGAGAGTTATGGCGGCTATACGTGAAGTAGATGACAAAACCAATCGCCATCCAGATCATGAAGCGCAGCCATGTCTCCAATGACAGGTTCAACATCAAGTAAATCGACGCCAACCCCGCCAGCCATGGCAACACCGGGTTACCGGGCACCTTGAATGATCGCTTCAGGTCGGGGCGACGCTTTCGCAGCACCGGCACTGCGAAAGACACCAGAGTGAACGCCGCCAACGTGCCGATATTGACCATCTGCTCCAGATCCCACGGCGACAGCGCCGCCATGAACGCACACAGCACGCCCACCGCGAGGGTGATCTTCACCGGCGTACCGGTCTGTGGGTTGGTGGTGCCCCACGACTTGGGCAGCAGCCAGTCCCGGCACATCGCAAAGAGCACGCGGGTCGCGCCGATCATCAACGTCATCACGACGGTGCACAGACCCGCGACTGCTCCGGCCGCGATCAACGTCGCATACCCGGGTTTGCCGACCGATTCGAACGCGGTGGCCAACGCAGCCTTGGGGGAGATGTGGTCGTACTGCACCATGCCGGTGATGACCAGCGCGACTGCGATGTAGAGCACCGTGCAGATCACCAGGGACGCGATGATGCCGATCGGCAGGTCACGTTGCGGGTTTTTTGCTTCTTCCGCGGTGGTGGCCACCACGTCAAAGCCGATGTACGCGAAGAACACCAGCGACGCGCCAGCGACGATCCCGCCCCAGCCGTACGTCGTCGGGTTGAAACCAAAAACGCCCTGCACGATCGGCGCAGTCCAGATGCTGCCGCCGACGTTCCCGGCGGGTTGCGGGTCAGGGATGAACGGCGAGTAGTTCGCAGTGTTGATGAAACCGATCCCCGCGATGATCACGAAAAACACGATGAACAGTTTGATGGCGACCAACACCAGGTTGACCCGCATGGATTCTTTGATGCCGTAGGCGATCAACGCCGTCAACACACCCACCAAGATGAACGCCGGCAGGTCAAACATCCCGCCATGCCCAGTGGGAGGACCAGCGAGCGCTTCGGGCAAGGTGATCCCGAAACGGGCGAGGAAGACTTGGAAGTACGCCGACCAGCCCTGGGCGACGACGCTGGAGCCGAGCATCATTTCCAGCAGCAGGTCCCAGCCGATGATCCAGGCGACGATTTCGCCGAGGGTGGCATAGGAGAAGGTGTACGCCGACCCGGACACGGGGACGGTGGAGGCGAATTCGGCGTAACAGAGAGCTGCGAGGCCGCAAGCGATCGCAGCGAGGGTGAAGCTGATGACGATGGCTGGTCCGGCGTAGGCGTGGGCGGCTTTGCCGGTGAGGGTGAAGATACCGGCGCCGATGATGACGCCGATGCCGAAGATGGTCAGGTCGACGGCGGTGAGGCGTTTTTTGAGTTGATATTCGGACTCGTCGGTTTCGGCGATCGATTGCTCGATCGTTTTGGTTCGCAGGACACTCATGCTCACAACTCCCTCGGAAAGGTCGGTAAAGGCCTATGTCGCAGTGGGCGGTGACGCCGCTGTTCCGATGGCGCCACCTGTGATGTGGCGGTTGGATGTGCTGCGAACGTGATCCGAACGGCGGTCCGGTCCGAACGGCAGCTCGTCTCTGGCTCTCGGGGGGACGTGCGGGGGTGGTGCCGTCCGATGAGAGGGGTGTGAGTGAACGTAATCGAGCTCACATGGGGTGAATGGCAGGCTACTAGGTTTGATGCGGTATGGCTGCGCTAAATGGCGGATACTGGGCGCCGAGTGGAAGGCTTGGGTGAGCTTTCGGTCTACTGAAAACGCAATGACCTGCCATCCGTCCACCGTGATGGTGCTCTCCCAGGACAATCGTCCACCTTCCTTAGGAACTGGCGACGTACGACCGATCCGCAGTGCGCAATACCTCGCTGACCAAACGCATCTGCGCGCACGCCACCGACGCATGACGCACCACCCCGGCCCGCACCGTCCAGCCCGACAGCCAGATGTGCACTTCGCTGCCCCCTGAGAGACAGCCGTCGCCACCCGCCCAGATCGTCCCGTCCGCGGCGGCCCCGCCGGGCACCGCTTCCACCGACACCGCAGGGTACGACGCCGACACGTGTTGACGGTTCACTGACCCGTCCCCTTCGATCGGGTGCCACCGGGCCACCTCGAACTGGGCTTCAGCCACGTCCAACGCCCATGCCGGTGGCATCGCCAAATCCAGCCGAATGCCGTTGACCACAGACCGGGTCGCCACCACTGCGGCGGCGTACCGACCCACCCCCCAACACACGGCGAGCACACCCACCGTGATCACCACGATGTGCGTGACCTCACCCACCGACATCGACAACGATCCTCCTCGGGCGACATGACGCGTACCCCCTCCAGTCGTCACCGCACCCAGGGCACCTGAGCCCCTCCCACCAACAGATCCATCCCACCGCCACCACCAGCAACACCCTTGCGGCATGGGCAAACCCATCTAACGCATCTGCCGGGTCAGCGCCCTCCAGTGACCTAGGCTGTCGACCATGGCGGACGTGCGCGGCATGACCATCGCCCTGAACGCCGGGGACTTCACCGAGGTGCTGGACTTCTACACCTTGGTCTTTGGGCACGGACCGGACACGGCACCCCTCGACGACTTCCTCGAATGGCAGATCTCACCCGGAGCGTGGCTGCAACTGTCCACCGGTCACGACCGGCCCGGAGCTAACAACGCCCGAGTCCGGTTGGAAGTCGGCGACATTGACACAGCTGTCGGGCGACTCGCTGGCGGATCCGTCCCAGTCGGAGAAGTCGTGGTCGTCCCAGACGTCGTCAGTTTTGTGAATTTCTCCGACAACTGGGGCAACGCCCTGGGGTTCTACCAGTTGCTCTCACCACGCGATGTTTACACCCCGGAGGAACGGCGTCGCCACGACACCGAACGTGCCGAAGAGATCGCCCGCGCCGCCGCGGAAGCCGACGCTGCGCAGGCACCCCACAGTGACCATCCGGATCTGCCACCTCCTGGCGCAGGCGTCCCCGGCGCACACCCCTGATCTGACACACCACAGCCCAAATCAGCGACCTTCGCTGCGATACAACGACTCTCCGTCACGTTCCGGCGGATTCGCCCGACCCTGCGCTCGCCGACCAAACCAACTAAACCGGCGCTGCTCAGGCCACTCCTGCACCCCGGGTTGGTGCGTCCGTGCTGATGGCGACCGGCCAGGTGAGGTGCGTGTCCTGGCAAGCCGGTCTCGCCACTGGTCGGACTCTTCCTCGCTCATCGCTAAAGACGATGTCGGATCTCCTCGACCCCGCGACGGGCGATCCTCGATCACATCGAATTCGTCGTACATCTCGTCGAATTCGTCGTCGAACTCCTCGGCCGACTCTTCCTCGTCATCGCCGTCACGGTGGAAGATCTGCGCCACGATCCGCCGGTAAGACACGTCTGGGTGTGGCACAAACGTGATGTCCCGCAACGCTTGCTGTTGGCCCGCGCTTTCCAGGACGAATGTGCCGTAGCCCAACAGCCACCCCAAGGTGCTCCGCCGATAACTCATGTCAGTGACCCGCATCAACGGCATCATCGCGACGCGGCGCACCAGGATGCCGTAAATGAGCAGCAAGCGGCGGTCGGTGGCGATGAACCAGGTCCGTGAGCGATCCCAACTGCGGTACGCCGCTCGACCCACCACGGCAAACCACAACCACCACAGGAAATCCACTGGCCGAGCGATCCGCGGGTCGACGTTCATGGTGATCCAGGAGACCACCATGAATGCTGCCGCGACGGACGCCCACGGCTCCACCAAGGTCACCCAATGCCGTCTGGTCGCGACCACGCAATGCTCGCCGTTCACCAGATAACGCTCGGCGAAGCGTGGCGGCTCCACCCAGTCGTCGTGGGCCATCTCAGCGACCCAGCAGCCGATCGAAGAAGACCCCCAGGTTTTGGAAGCCGTTGATGATGATCTCCCAGGCAGTGCGCAGGATGTTGGCCGCCCGATCAGGTGAGGTGAACACCGCGTAGACGACGAAGATCCAGAAAACCCAGATCAGCACCTTTTTGATCTGCGGCGGCATGGTCAAGCTCCGTAGGGGTCGAGGACAGGGTCAGCCGGTGAAAGCCTAGGACCGCTGTCGAGGAAGTTTGGTATCCCACACCGGGAGTCGACGGTGGCCGGGCCGCCCGGGGTGAGGCTCAGGGGACATCAGGGGTGTTTCAGGGGGGCTTCCTGATCGAGTCAAGGACCACCGCGGGAACATCATGACTTCATGGAAAAAGACTCTGGAACAGCGGAATCCAGCCACATAGTCGGGGTCACCTCTGGCCGGTCGACCCTTGACGCCACACCACGTGTCCCACCCTGGGCGCGAGTGCTGCTCACGGTGGCTGGCATGTTCCTGGCAGTGACCTTACCTGTCCCACTGGCCTTGATCCACCCCGTCAGCACCTGGTTGCACAGCGATCACCTCTTCACCTATCTCGCCGCCAAAACGCTGTTCTGCGTCCTTACCCTCCTCAGCTACCTCCTCATCGCACACCTGCTCACCCGTTACGTCGACCGCCGCCCCAGCCTGGGCGCCATCGGCTGGCGTGCCCGCCCCCTCGACCTCGCACACCTCACTCTCGCCATGCTGCTCACTATCGCGCCGATGGGTGCCGCCCTGGCTTGGGGTCACCGGATGGGGTGGATTCCCCTCAACGCAGTCACCGACGAGGGGGCACCCCTAGGGGCCCTGCTCGTCCTGGCCTTCCTGCACGCCTTCGTCCTTCAAGGCATCGGTGAAGAACTCCTTTGGCGCGGCTACCTCCTCACCAGCATCCAGATGGCGGTGGTCCCCGCCGTCCTCCTCAACGCGTTCTGCTTCGCGCTGCCTCACCTCACCTCCCAAGGGGGACAAAACTCCCTCACCGAACGGTTCATCTATCTCCTGCCGCCATTCGGATTCGCGATTCTCGCTGGTGCTCTCGTGATCCGCACCCGCAGTCTCTGGTCAGCCGTCGGTGTCCACGGCGGCTACCACATCGGGTACGCCCTGCTCGCCGGGATCGGCTTGCAGCATTCACCTGCCTTCTGGGTGTTGTCCGGCTTGACTATCGGTGCAGTGGGCTTGGTGATCCTCCTCACCCTCCCCGCTGCGGTCCGTCACCGTCCGCTCCGCGACCTGTACGTCGACCACTCCTGAAACACCCTGCGCCGTATCTAGATACAAGTCATACTTAGTGCATGACGGGACAGCACCCACCCGACGAATCACCCCAGCCCTACCCACTGCCCTGGGTGCGTGCTGTCCTGGACCTCGCGATCCTCGGACTCGTCCACGCTCAGCCGCAACACGGCTATGCCCTTGCCCGCCACCTCAAAGAAGCCGGATTCGGTGACCTCCGCGGTGGATCGATCTACCCCGTCCTCACCCGGCTCGAAAACCACGGGCACATCACCTTCACCTGGGAAGAACCCCGCAGCGGTCCGGGCCGGAAGCGATACGCCATCACCCCGCACGGCCAGGCCCGCCTCCGCGGAGAACTCGCCCTGTGGAACGACTTCATCTCCACGCTGCACCAGGTCACCGACGATTCCACAGGACACCAACCATGAGCGCTTCCTCCGAGATCCTGGACCGATTCGACCCCACCGACCGGCCTTGGGCGCACGCAGCGCTGCTCGCTTTCGTGCTCGCCGACATTGATGACATCCACCGGAATGCCGCATTGGCCGATGCCGCCACGGAACTCCAGACGGCCGGTCAACCCGCTGACATCCATTTCGGTCCGGCCCGTGACTGGGCCACCCGACAGGTCGCCGACTGGACTGAGGATGGCGCTGACGTCTGGAAGCCCGAGGACGACATCGTTGTCCTCGGCAATCTCCCGCTCGTCCTGGGATGGGCAGCGGCGCTGTCTTTTCTTTTCACCGTGGCCCAGCTGTTGCACCTGTGGCCAGCCCCACCTCAGGCAGCACTCACCCCCGGGGTGATCCTGCTGCCCCTGGTGTTGTCGATGGTGATCTTCTCGGTCATCGCCATCCACCGGGCAGCGTTACGACGATGGCGTCGTAGCGTCGCCGCGGCCCTGGCCAGCCTCGTCGGCCTGACCGGAAGCATCGCTACCGCAGTGCTGATCGTCGGCACCGAAACAGTGCGCCTGGGCACTGTGGAAACCCAGAGCTTACTGACCATGACGCTGGGATACGCCCTGGTCAGCTATCTTGCAGCTCGCATCATCGCCATCTACCGACCCTCGCAAGCCGCCACCTCACCGGCCGCTGTCACTGCCGCCACGGACCAAGCCTGGCGGCAGGAGACCACCGTGCTGCTCCGGCAAGCCGGACACTCCGAGCGCGACATCCGGCGGCACCTCCACGAGATCACCGGGTATGCCCAGACCAGCGGACGTCCTCTCCGCGAAGAATTCGGCAGCCCCCGCGTCCACGTCGCTACGGTCCCGATCGACGCGACCGGCGCAACCCGCAGACAGCTGATGAAACACCTCATCATCCTCGGTGGGGCAGTGCTCGCACAGACCGTGTCCTACCTGGACGGCGGCACCATCCCCATGTCTCTCGCGGTGCTCACCGGCGCCGTCGTGATCCTTGTCCTCACTGACATCTACGCCTACTACCGGGTCGTCGCCGCGACCCGCCGAGGCGACGGCAACACACCCCGCACCTCGGCCTGATCGCGGCGACAACTCACCTCGATCAGCGACTTACGCTGCCAACTGGGCCTCGTCCAACATCTCCGCGAGCGCGTCGACAATCACCTGGACCTCGTCCGCAGTGACGATCAGCGGCGGCGCGATCCGGATGGTTGACCCATGCGTCTCCTTGACCAGCACACCCCGCTCCGCCAATCGCAGGCACGCCTGCTTGCCGGTCATCAACCCCGGATCGATGTCGACGCCAGCCCACAAACCGCGCACTCGCACCCCGGTCACTCCGTGACCGATCAGTGCCTCCAAGCCGTCACGCAGCACCGGTTCCACCGCCTGCACATGCTCCTGGATGTCGCCGGGAGCGAGCAGGTCCACGACAGCCTGCCCCACCGCAGCCGCCAACGGGTTGCCGCCGAACGTCGAACCATGCGTACCTGGGGTGAGCACCCCCAACACGTCACGGTCAGCGACCACCGCCGACACTGGCAGCACACCACCGCCCAGCGCCTTCCCCAACAGATACACGTCCGGCACCACATCGGCGTGGTCACAGGCGAAAGTCCGGCCGGTTCGGCCCAAACCGGACTGAATCTCATCAGCGATCATCAACACCTGACGGTCCGTGCACAGACGGCGCAGGCCTGGCAAGAACTCCGCTGGCGGGATCACCACACCGCCCTCACCCTGGATGGGCTCGACCAGCACCGCCACGGTGGTGTCGTCGATGGCTGCCTCCACCGCCGCGACGTCGCCGTACGGGACCACCGTGAACCCAGGGGTGAACGGACCGAACCCGTCCCGAGCGACCGGGTCAGTGGAGAAGCTCACGATCGTCGTGGTCCGGCCGTGGAAGTTGCCGTCCATCACGATGATCGTCGCCTGATCCTGGGGGACGCCGCGACGCTCCACCCCCCACTTCCGGGCCACCTTGATCGCGCTCTCCACGGCCTCCGCGCCCGTGTTCATCGGAAGCACCATGTCTTTGCCACACAATGCGGCCAGGTCACGGCAGAACCCACCTAGCCGGTCGGAATGGAACGCCCGGCTCGTCAACGTCAACGTGGCGAGCTGCTGCTGCGCTGCCCCGATGATCCCCGGATGGCCATGCCCAAAGTTCAACGCCGAATATCCGGCGAGGGCATCCAGGTAGCGCCGTCCCTCCACATCGGTGACCCACACCCCGGAGCCGTGTTGCAGGACCACAGGAAGCGGGGCGTAATTGTGAGCGACTGAACGCTCAGCGTCGTCGAGGTGGGACTGGGTGGGCGACTGGTCAGCCATGGCTGCTCCTCGTGGGTGGGGACAGGAGGCATGGCGTACCTGAGCGGCCCGGTGGAAGCCGGACCAGACCCGGTCGTCCTTGCCTCGAGGACTGGGGAAAGCCACACCGTCAGGCGACCGGACTGAGCCGACCCGGGCAGGGACGGACATCACCGTTGCGGGACAGCGCCGGATTCACACCGGCTTCGCTGCACGGTCGGCAGACTGCCAAGGGCAGTCCGCCGTCACGGTAACACCTGACATCAGGGGGCCAGCCACCACCGGCACCTGAGAAACTCCAGATGCCAAGTCTGACGTCATGGACCCAAAACCGTCCCGGAATGAGCATGTG
Organism: Austwickia sp. TVS 96-490-7B; assembly: GCF_019331795.1. Classification (GTDB taxonomy): domain Bacteria; phylum Actinomycetota; class Actinomycetes; order Actinomycetales; family Dermatophilaceae; genus Austwickia. The sequence goes on along the minus strand of NZ_JAHPZL010000004.1, from coordinate 54,477 downwards.
AAACCGCACCTCCGGACTGGTCATTAATGACGGGGAGGTCAGCAAGAGTGGTGTCCGGTTAAGGTCACAGGCTTGTTTTTACATATCAGTCGGTACTGCATTGATGCCAGAATCCGACTGATCTTGGACAGAAGTGGTGTCCTCATCGGGCTGGCGGCATAAAGTCAGACGTATGACTTGATGATCTTGGGGTTGATTAGATAGTACCTATGATAGATGGAACGAGGTTTTTGATATGCCAAGGTAAGCCTTAACTTGGTGAAATGGTGAGCAGACTGGATCGCGCTATGCGGTCAACCAAACTGATAGGCCTATCAGTGGCCTGCCTTGCAGCTGCGTCATTCTCGGGGGTGCCCCTGGCGCAGGCCGGCGGGGCGCCAGCGTGCACTCCAGATGCAGGCTATAGCCATTGCCAAGTGTTCTCTTACCTCGATCCTGGATCACCTGAGCAATTTACGGTTCCGACAGGTGTGGACAAACTAAAAATCAAAGCATGGGGCGGCGGAGGGGGTGGCAGGCTTAATTCTGCCAAGAATGCTGACACTGGCCATGGGGGAGGCTCGGGGGGATTTTCAGAAGGGGCTATACGGATAGACGGTTCCAGTGCC